>JBFWUK010000001.1:0-3517 GCA_050247355.1 Vicinamibacterales bacterium
CGTAAATCCGTGCATCGACTCGCTGCTTCAGGTTCATTTTCAACACTTTAGGGGAAGTGACCACTTTCGCCTGTTTTTGGGCCGGATCGCAGGTATTGCGACCTCCGGGTTTGACCGGCGTGGCAGAAACCTCGTACGGTGAGCCGATGCCCAGCCCCGTCGGACATGCATTGGGAGGAGCCATCGTGAGCCTCGTGATGGCTCCGAAAGGGCTTGGGGCCTGGGGCCCGCCTTTGCGCCCTGGCGCTTCGGCGTGGCAGGCCTTGGGACCTGGGCGAAATGCATTGACGCTCCTGGTAATCGCGGCCCTCCTGCCAGACATCGATTTTGCGTGGGGCGGGCATAACCGAGAGACCCACAGCCTTGGGGCGGCCGTCCTCGCCGGGCTGGCGGTGTTGGCTTACAACCGCGGCAAGAACCCGCGACTGGCGCTCGCCGTGACCCTGGCCTGGTTCACACACATCTTGTTTGACTGGCTGGGATCAGACGATACGCCGCCCTTGGGGGTGATGGCGCTGTGGCCGCTGACTTCGACCTTCTACTTTGCCGACGCGTTCGTTTTCGAGGCGATTTCGCGGCGCTACTGGCTGCCGAACTTCGTGACGCACAACGCGTGGGCCGTGACCAGGGAAATCCTGATCCTCGGCCCACCGTTGCTCCTGCTTACTGCACTTCGATGGCGAGGGCGACGCCGTTCCCGCCCCCCAGGCACAACGTAGCGACGCCACGCTTCAGCCCGCGATCCTTCAGCGCATAGATCAGCGTCGTCAGGATGCGCGCGCCCGATGCGCCAATCGGGTGACCCAGGGCGACGGCACCGCCGTTGACGTTGACCTTCGCCGGATCGATGCCGAGTTCCTGCATCACCGCCACGGCCTGCACCGCGAAGGCCTCGTTCAGCTCCATCAGGTCAACGTCGTTGATCGACCAGCCGGCCTTCTTCAGCACCTTGCGGGTTGCCTCGACGGGCGTCATCAGCAGCATCTTCGGCGCCAGGCCGCTGGTCGCCTGGGCGACAATGCGGGCGAGCGGCGCGGCGTTGAGCGCCTTCATCCTGTCGTCGGCCATGACCACGAGCGCCGCGGCGCCGTCGTTGACCGGCGGGGCGTTGCCGGCCGTGACCGAGCCGTCCTTCTTGAACGCCGGCTTCAGCTTGCGCAGAACATCCGCGGTGGTATCGGCGCGCACCGATTCGTCGGCCGCGAAGCTGAGGGGGTCGCCCTTCTTCTGCGGAATCGACACGGTCAGGATTTCCGCCGCGAACTTGCCGGCCGCCTGCGCCGCCGCCGCCTTCTTGTGGCTGTTGGCCGAGTATTCGTCCTGTTGGTCGCGCGTGACCTTGTAGAGGTCGGCGACGGTTTCCCCGGCGTTGCCCATGTGCCAGTTCTCGAACGGGCACCACAGCCCGTCGTGAATCATCAGGTCGACGACCTGGCCATGACCCATGCGCAGCCCCTCGCGCACCTTGGGGATGATGTAGGGGCAGTTGCTCATCGACTCCATGCCGCCGGCGACGGCGATGTCGATGTCGCCGGTCATGATGCCTTGCTGCGCCAGCATCACGGCCTTGAGGCCCGAGCCACAAACCTTGTTGATGGTGAGGGCGGCGACGTGATCGCCCAGCCCGCCCTTGAGCGCGGCCTGCCGCGCCGGCGCCTGGCCGACGCCGCCCGACACGACGTTGCCCATGATGCACTCGTCGACGATGGCGGGATCGAGCCCCGCACGTGTGACGGCCTCGCGAATGGCCATGGCGCCAAGTTCAGGGGCGGAGAAGTCTTTCAGCGTGCCGAGGAACTTGCCGGTAGGAATACGTGCTGCACTGACGATAAAAGCGCTTCGCATGATGGGACCATCTTATCAAGTTGCCTAAGGTGCCAAAGGTGCCTAGGGTGCCTGGGGTGCCTGGGGTGCGTGGGCACCGTGGCTAGCGGAATTCGAGGCGTTTCACCAGGTTGTCGCCGAGCAGATCGCCCATGCGGATGTGGATGAGCGAGGTGGACTTGCGCACGGCGTCAATCCAGGCCTGTGACTGGGCCTTGACGTGCAGGGTGCCGTCGGGGACCAGGCGGACGGTCGTGACCTTGGCAATCTGCGGTCCCACGGCGAGGCGCCAGGCGAGCGTCACCTTCTCGTCGCACATCGGCCCCTTGCGGACGATCTCGGCCACGACGGCGGGCATCACTTTGTTCGCCTGAATCACGCCGCTCAAGAATATCATCTGCCCCGGGGAGACTGACTCTATGCGCAACACGATGGCCAGACTGGTCGGAGCGGTAGTGGTGGCGTCACTCGGACTCGTTCAACTGCACAGCCAGGCGCCCGGTTGGAACCTGGTACCGCACGAGATTGCGACCGGGCTGCGCGGCGGTTATCACGTGACGGCGGCCGACATGAACAACGACGGCCGCGTCGATCTGCTGGCGGTGGCTACCGGCGCCAAGGTTGACTTGACCTGGTACGAGAATCCCACGTGGACCCCGCACGTGATGGCCTCCGGGTTCCCGGGCATGATCAACGCCGACGCGTTTGACACCGATGGCGACGGCTACCCCGAGATCGTGCTGCAGAGCGGCTTCAGCACCACGCCCGCCAAGGGCAATGGCGTCATGACGCTGCTGACCAAGGGCGCCGACGTCAACGCGCCGTGGACCGCCCGGGAGTTCGACCGCATGCCGTCGGTGCACCGCGTGCGATGGGTCGATGCCGAAGGCTCTGGCCGCAAGGTGATCGTCAACGGGCCGCTCGGCGGCGTCCAGGGGGTGCCGCCCGACTACAGGGACAAGGTCGGCATCTATGCCTACCGCCTGCCCGATCTGAAGCGCGAGACGGTGACCGACCTGGACGAGGGCGTGCTGCATGGCCTGCAGGTGGTCGATTGGGACGGCAAGGGCCGCGAAGCCTTGCTCAGTGCCAGCTTCATGGGTATTCACCTGCACCGCTACGTGAACGGCCAGTGGCAGCGCACCCGGCTCACCGCGGGCAATCCCGAGCCGTGGCCGAAGAACGGGTCGAGTGATGTCGCGGTCTTGCGGACCAAGGGCGGACGGCAACTGGCGGCGATTGAACCGTGGCACGGCAACAAGGTGGTGATCTATCGCGGCTCGGGCGTCAAGTGGGGGCGGCGAACCGTGATCGACGATACGCTCAACGATGGCCACACGCTGCAGTCGGGCGACCTGGATGGCGACGGCGTGGATGAGGTGGTCGCGGGGTATCGTGGCGGTGGCGGCGGCGTGAACATTTATCGACTCGGCTCCCGAAACCGGTGGACGAAGTTCGTCCTGGAAGGGCAGAAGACCATGGCCGCCGCCGGTTGCGTGTTCGCGCACCTGAACGGCGACAAGCGCATTGACCTGGCGTGCATCGGCACGGCGACGGCCAATCTCAAGTGGTACGAGAACCTTCCAGACAAGTAGGTCCGGCTAAAGCCGGACACCACATTGCATGGCTGCTGCTAATCATCACGCCTATGTAGCGTCCGGCCTCAGCCGGACTGGCTCGCATGGCCGCTGAA
>JBFWUK010000001.1:3617-15559 GCA_050247355.1 Vicinamibacterales bacterium
GAACCCAATCCAGATGTGGCGTCCGGCTTTAGCCGGACCATCGTGCTCGCGAGCCGCTCGCCGCGGCGCGCAGAACTGCTCGCGGCCGCCGGCATTCCGTTCGAGGTGCTGGCGGCCGACATCGACGAGACGCCGCGCGAGGGCGAGACCCCGGAGGCGTATGTCGAGCGGCTGGCGGTGGAGAAGGCGCGGGCCGTGCTCGGACTGCGCCCGGACGCCGATGTCCTCGCCGCCGACACCACCGTCACCATCGACGGCTTGATCCTGGGCAAGCCGGTCGACGACCGGGAGGCCACCGAGATGCTGCAGCGGCTGCGCGGCCGAGTTCACGAGGTGTTCACCGGCGTGGCCCTCGTCAATGCCGCGGCCGTCCAATCGGCGGTCGAGCGCACCCGCGTGTGGTTCAGTCCGATGACAGACGAAGACATCTCCTGGTATGTCGCCAGCGGCGAACCGGTCGATCGGGCCGGCGCCTATGCCATTCAGGGACTCGCATCCCGGTTTATCCCCCGGATCGAGGGCTCCTACAGCAACGTTGTGGGGTTGCCCGTGGCGTTGGTCAGTAGTATCCTGAAGCTGGAGAAGCCACTCCGGCTAAGTCTTTAACTATGAAGTACAAAGCGGTCAAGATCGGTCTCACGAGCTTAGTTCTCGCCCTGACCTTCGGCGGTCTTCTGTACACGACGATGGCCGAGGGCACCGAGTACTACAAGCATGTCGATGAAGTGATGACGCAGCCCGAGCCGTGGTACGGCAAGAAGCTGCAGATGCACGGATTCGTCGTGCCCGACTCGATCAAGAAGCGGCCCAACAGCCTGGACTACATCTTCCAGGTGCAGAGCAATGGCCACATCGTCAACGCCAGCTACACCGGCGTCGTGCCCGATACCTTCAAGAGCGACTCGGAAGTCGTGCTGAAGGGCATTCTGTCGGCCGATGGCTTCAAGGTGCACCCAAACGGCGTGATGGCGAAGTGCCCGTCGAAGTACGAAGCCAAGCCTGGAGGCGCCACCGGGCCCTCGGGTCAGTACTGAGGGGGCCGCCATGGCCTCACTCGGCGCTCTCCTGCTTCTAATCGCGTTCGTGGCTGCCGCTTACGCGGTGGCGGCCTCGGTCGCGGGCGCCCGCCGGCGGAACAACCGCCTGATCGAGAGCGGCGTCGGCGCCTTCTATACCGTCGCGGCCCTCATGACGGTGGCGTCGGGCGTCATCATCTACGCCTTCGTCGCCGGCGACTATTCCATTCGCTACGTCCAGCGCTACTCCGACAGCGTGCAGCCGATCTTCTACAAGATCACCTCGTACTGGGGTGGCCTCGACGGCTCGGTCATGTTCTGGGTGTTCCTGCTGTCGTTGTTCGGCTCGGTGGCGGTGAAGGTCAATCGCGATCGCCACCGCGAGCTGATCCCCTACGTGGTGGCCGTGATCGCGGCAGTGGAGATGTTCTTCCTCTTCCTGATGATCATCCACAACAACCCGTTCGCGACCTACCTTACCGAGGCGCCGGTCGACGGCCGCGGCTTGAACCCGCTGCTGCAGAACTTCTACATGGCCATCCATCCGCCGACCATGTACCTCGGGTTCGTCGGGCTGACCATTCCGTTCGCGTTCGGCATGGCCGCGCTGATCACCGGCCACCTGGACGATTCGTGGCTGCGCGCCGTGCGCCGCTGGACCATGTTCTCGTGGTTCTTCCTGTCGCTGGGACTCGTCCTCGGCATGATCTGGGCCTACGAAGAACTCGGCTGGGGCGGCTACTGGGGCTGGGACCCGGTCGAGAACGCCGGCATGCTGCCGTGGTTCACCGCCACCGCGTTCCTGCACTCGGTGATGGTCCAGGAGCGGCGCGGCATGCTACGGGTCTGGAACGTCTCGCTGGTCATCATCACGTTCCTGCTAACCATTGTCGGCACCTTCCTGACGCGGTCGGGGGTGGTGCAGTCGATCCACGCGTTCGGCGAGGATCCGGAACTGGCGCGCTACTTCGCCGCCTTCATGATCTTCACGCTCGTCTTCAGCTTCGGCTGGGTCATCTACCGGCTGCCGCTGCTGAAGGCGCGCCACGAGCTCGACTCGTGGATGTCGAAGGAAGCGGCGTTCCTGGCCAACAACTGGGTGCTGCTGTTTTCGGCGATGTTCGTGCTGTTTGCCACCTTGTTCCCGACCATCACCGAAGCCATCAACGGCGAGCGGCTGACGGTCGGCCCGCCGTTCTTCAACCGCTGGATGGTGCCCATCGGCCTCATCCTGCTGGTGCTGACCGGGACCGGGCCGCTGCTGGCCTGGCGCAAGTCGACCATCATGAACCTGAAGGATCAGTTCATGTGGCCGGTGCTGAGCGGCCTGGTGGTCGGCGGCATCGTGGTGGCCATGGGCGTGCGTGTGTGGGGCTCCGGTCTGTGCTTCGCGCTGAGCGCCTACGTCATGGCCACGCTGATCCAGGAGTTCGTGCGGGGCTCGAACGTGCGCCGCGGCATGACCGGCACGGACCTGCTGACCGCGATGATCGGCCTGGTGTCGCGCAACAAGCGCCGCTACGGCGGCTACATCGTCCACGTCGGCATTGTCCTGATCTTCCTGGGCTTCGCCGGTGAGGGCTTCAGCCGCGACCAGCAGCTGCTGCTCAAGCCGGGCGAAGAGGCGACGGTGGGCGACTACACCCTGCATCTCGACGCCATTCGCGTGACCGACGATGGCCAGAAGCAGATGGTGACCGGCCACATCACGGTGAAGGACAAGAACGGCACCGTGCTCGAACAGATGAAGCCGGCGAAGTGGTACTTCCGCAAGCACGAAGAGGAGCCGACCACCGAGGTGGCCATCCGCCGGATGTTTGCCGAGGACCTCTACGTCGTGATGCCGGCCTTCGAGATCGAGGAACAGACGGCGAGCGTAGAAGTGCACATCAACCCGCTCGTGAACTGGGTGTGGTTCGGGTTCGGCATTCTCGCCATCGGCACGGGCATCGCCTTGCTGCCGGAAGCGTCGCTGGGCTTCGCGGTGGCGAGTGTGCCTTCTGGCGCAGTGACCGCGACCGTGTTGCTGCTGACCCTGCTGCTGCCAACCAGCCGGGCGTTCGCGCAGCACGTCGAAACCGGGCAGGACCCTCGTCTCGAGACCATTACCTCACCCGAGGCGCGCGAAGTGGCGCACAAGCTGGCCTGCTGGTGCGGCGGCTGCTCGAAGCTGCCGGTCGGTCAGTGCTCGTGCGGGCACTGTGCCATCGAGCGGTCGAAGATCGACGTGATGCTCAAGGAAGGCAAGAGCGAGGGCGAGATCCTGAAGTTCTACGTCGACACCTTTGGCGGCAACCAGATTCTGAGCGAGCCCCCCAATAGCGGCTCCGGCCGCGTGGTCTGGGCCATGCCCGTGGTCGTCGGCCTGGGCGGTTTCCTGACCGCGGCCTACCTGGCCATGCGATGGTCGTCGCGGCAGGCGTCGATTGCCGGTATGCCCGCGGGCGTCGAGGATCCCGAGATGGCGTCGCGCCTCAACGACGAATTGCGCGATCTCGATTGATGGCGAAACCACTTGCGCAGGGCAACCCTGAAGGGTTGCCCCCACCGGTTGAGGAACCGTTTCTGCAGCCGTGGCAGTTCTTCCTGCTGGGCGGCATGCTCGCGGCCACGGCCACGGTGATTGTCGCCACCGGGCAGTCGCCGGCCAACATCATCATTCTCAGCCTGACCGTGGTGTCGGTGAGCTTCGTTGGGCTCGGCGCCTATCGCGTGCTCTCGCCGCTGGTGTCGCCCGAAGCCGACACGCCGATCATGATTGGCGGCCGCACCCGGGTTGCGCTCGAGCGCGAGAAGGCGCTGGTCCTGCGCTCGATCAAGGAACTGGAGTTCGACTTCGCCATGCGCAAGATGTCGCAGGCCGATTTCGACGAAATGGCCGGCCGCCTGCGTCAGCGCGCGCTGGGCTTGATGCAGCAGCTCGATGCCGGCGGCGGTTACCGTGACCAGATTGCCGAAGAAGTGGCCCGCCGGCTCGGCGCTGCAGCCGCGGTCCCCGACGCTCCGCCGGCTGCGGACGCCCCGTTCTGCACTCAGTGCGGGACGGCGAACGACCGCGACGCCAGGTTCTGCAAGTCCTGCGGAGCAAAACTATGACCCGCCTTCGCCAAGGCTGCGGCGGCCAAGCGTGCAAGAAGGCCGGCACTCTAGTGCCGGCACTCCTGTTGGTGTTAGTGGTGGCGACGTCGGCGTTCGCGCAAACGGCCACGCCCGACGCCGGCGCCATGGCGGGGCTGCCGTTGCCGGCCGGCGACGTGCCCGACGCCAGCGTCACCGTGCGCGTGCTTCGCGAACGCATGGGCAACAACATCGAAGGCCAGGTGGTGACGCTCCGCGTCGGCACTGAATCGCGCACCGGCACCACCGATGCGCAGGGCCGCGCGCAGTTCACCGGGCTGCCGGCCGGGGCCAGCGTCCAGGCAACAACGACGGTCGACGGGGAAGTGCTCACGTCGCAGGAGTTCCCGGTCCCTGCCAAGGGCGGCATTCGCGTGGCGTTGATCTCGGGCATCCAGAAAGTCGCGGAAGCCGAGAAGGCGGCGGCCGCCGCGGCGGCCAAGGAACCGGCGCGCCCCGGCGTCGTGGAGTTCGGTCCCGAATCGCGCATCATCTTCGAGTTCCAGGACGACACCCTGACGGTGTTCTACCTGCTCGAGGTGATCAACAACGCTCGCACGCCGATCGACATCGGCGGCCCGATCCAGATGGAACTGCCGACAGGCGCGTCGGGCGCGTCGATGATGCAGGGCTCGTCGCCTTCGGCACTGGTGCGCGGCGACCTGCTGACCATCACCGGGCCGTTTGCCCCCGGCAAGACGCTGGCGCAGGTTGGCTTCTCGTTGCCGCAGGCGGGTGCCGCCACCGTCATCGAGCAGAAGTGGCCGGTCGCCCTGGGCCAGTTGTTCGTCGCCGCCGAGAAGGTCGGCGCCATGCAGATGTCGTCGCCCCAGCTGACCGATACCCGCGAGGTGAACTCGGAGGGCCAGGTGTTCATCATGGGCAACGGCGGCCGCCTCAACGCCGGCGATACGCTGGTGGTGAACCTGTCGGGCATGCCGGCACACAGCCTGTGGCCCCGGAACGTTGCGCTAGCCGCGGCCGCGCTCGTGTTTGGCGTTGGTCTGTGGATGGCGATGTCGCCGGCGGCGGCGCGGGCCTCGGAAGACGCCAAGCTCGAGACGCGGCGCGAGAAGCTGCTGGCTGAAGTCGTGTCGTTGGAGCGCAAGAAACGCCAGAAATCGCTCTCAGCGGCGGAAGAGGCGCGCCTGCAGCGGCTGACCGCCGACCTCGAAAAGGTGATGGCGGCGCTCGACTTCGGCCCTCATGCCCAGCGAATTTGACACGCTGACGGTCGTTGACCTGGCGCGTTACTACGGCCGGCGCAAGGCGCTGGCGCAGGTGAGCTTCACCTGCCAGTCGGGCGACATCATCGGTCTGCTCGGGCCGAATGGCGCCGGCAAGTCAACCCTGCTCAACATCCTTGCCACCCTCATCGCCCCGTCACGCGGACGCGTGAACTACGGCGACCGCACCGCGGAGCAGGGGGGAGCCGACGTGCGCGGCCGGATTGGCATGCTGGGACACGACCTGTTCCTCTACCCTGAACTCACGGCACGCGAGAATCTCGTGTTCTTCGCGCGCCTCTACGGCTTGCGCGACGTCGAGGCGACGGTCCAGGCCAGCCTCGCGCGCGCCGGGCTGGCCGATCGGGGCGACGACCTGGTGTCGGGGTTTTCCCGCGGCATGCGCCAGCGGGTGGCGCTCGAGCGCGCGTTGTTGCACGAGCCGCGGCTGGTGTTGCTGGACGAGCCGTTTACGGGCCTGGATCAGAACTCGACCGCGGCCCTGGTGGCGCGGCTGCGCGAACGCCAGCAGTCGGGGGGCATCCTGATCATCGCCACCCACGATCTCGAGGTGGCCGACGGCTTGCTGAGCCGGGCCATCTACCTCAAGAACGGCCGCATCGTCGGTACCGATTCCGACAGCCGCGGTCTCAGCGAACGTTATCGCCTGGCCATTCAATGATTGCCAGTTTCTTTCGTGTCGCCTGGACCGTGATGCGCAAGGACCTGACGGTCGAAGTCCGCAGCAAGGAAGTGCTGCTGACCACGCTGTTCTTCGCCGTGTCGGTGGTGCTGGTGTTTTCCTTTGCCATCGTCCGCGAAGGCCGGGCTCCGGACGATGTGGCCGCCGGCATCCTGTGGGTGGCGGTGTCGTTCTCCGGCACCCTCGCGATGGGCCGGACCTTCGAGCGGGAGCGCTACAACGACACGCTGCGGGCGCTGCTGCTGGCGCCGGCCGACCGGCCCGCGATCTACACCGGGAAGTTGCTCGGGCTGCTCGTCCTGCTGGGATTGGTCGAGATTGTGCTGGTGCCGCTGGTGGGCCTGCTGTTCAACGCGCCGATTCTGGCGTTTCCCGGCCGCCTGGCCCTGCTGCTGGTGCTGGGGACGGTAGGGTTCGCCGCGGTGGGGACGCTGTTTGCCGCCATGCTGGTGCGGGTCCGCAGCCGCGACACGTTGCTGCCGGTGCTGCTGTACCCGATCACGATTCCCGTAATGATTGCCGGGGTGCGGGGGACGGCGGCGTTGTTCCAGGCCGCGCCCGACCTGGCGATGGCCCAGTTCTGGATCGGCCTGTTGATCTTCTGGGACGCCATTTTCATCACCCTGGCGCTCTGGACGTTCGAACCGGTCATGACGGAGTAGAATTTCAGGCATCTTCCCATGACGAAATTGACCCCGCTGTTCATCGGCCTGTCTGGCGTGATGCTCGCCGTGGCGCCCTGGATCATCAACGGCGCCCCGTACGAATCGACGATGGGGCTGGTCCAGAAGGTGTTTTACTTTCACTTTCCGGCGGCGATCCTGTTCCTGGTCGCGGCGTTGATTTGCGGCGTCGCGAGCGCCGTGTTCCTGTTCGGCAAGAAGCCCCGCGCCGATGGCTGGGCGATTGCCGCGGCCGAACTGGGCCTGGTGTTCGGCAGCCTGACGCTGGTGACCGGCCCGTTGTGGGCGCGCAAGGCGTGGGGCGTGTGGTGGGTCTGGGACCCGCGCCTCACCTCCAGCCTGCTGCTGTGGATGATCTTCAGCGCCTACCTGCTGCTGCGCCGGTACGGCGGTCCCGGTTCCGACAAGCTCGGAGCCGGCATGGCCCTGTTCGGCATGGCCAACGTGCCCTTCATTTATGTCTCGGTGAATGTCTGGCGCACGCTCCACCCGCAGACGTCGGTGGTGCCGACGCTGCCCACCGACATGGGCATCCCCCTGTGGTTCTGCTTCGCGGCGTTCACCATGCTGTTTGTTGCGCTGTTGAACCTGCGGGCGCGGCTCGAGCACCAGCGGGCGCGCATTGAAGCCCTTTACCTTGCAGAGGACGAAGCCTAATGCGATTCTGTCGAACGTTCCTGATCCTGGCGGCGCTGCTGGCGGCTCCCGTGGCGGCGACGGCCTTGCAACCGCCGCCGCAGAGCGAGTTCGTGCCGGTCGATGACATCCCGCAGGGTGAGCAGATCCCGGCCTTCACCATGGTGGCGGCGGCATACGGTTTCGTGTGGGTGGCGCTGCTCGGCTACGTGTGGTCGCTCGCGAGCCGCCTGCAAAAGGTCGAGGCGGAGCTCGCCGACCTGGAATCACGGGGGAAGTAGATGGAAATCGGCATCCCCAGCGCGTCGCACTTCATCTTCATCCCTGGCGTGCTGGTTGTCGGCGTCGTGATTGGGTGGATTCTCGGCTCGCGCGCCGCGCAGGACGCGCTGGCGTCGGAGATGCGGAAGCGGGAAGAGCGCGCGAAGAAGAAGGGTTAACGTCCCAGCGCCAGGCGTTGCGCCAGCACGTCGGGCAGGCCTTCCTCCAGAATGCGCGACTGCGCTTTCTGCACCGGATACTCGACACGATAAATAGTCACGGTACGAGCGGCAGTGTCGGCCATGGCGAAGCCGGCGCGCGGATCGCCGTCGCGGGGCTGGCCGACGGAGCCGGGGTTGATCAGGTAGCGGTTCGCTTCGTCCAGGGTGATCGTGAGCGGCCGCGTGTCGTCGCCGGTCGACAAGCCGAACTGATCGCGCGAGAGGTAGTGGCCGACCTGCACGTGGGTGTGGCCGAACAGGCACAGCGGCCGGCGCGCCGCGTGCATGGCGCGCAGCGCATCCAGGTCGTCGAAGACGTAGGCGTCTTCGTCGAACGGCGTGCCGTGGCAAATCTCGATGAAGTCGTCGACGATCATCGGCCCGGCCGGCAGGGCCGCGAGCCACTCGCGGTTACCGGGCGTCAGGGCGTCGTAGGTCCAGCGAATGGCGCTGCGGGCCACGGCGTTGAAGCCCTCGGGGCTCTCGACCCCCGAGCCCACCTTGTCGTGGTTGCCGCGGATCAACGCCTGCGGCGCCAGGGCCCGCACCCGGTCGCACACCGCGTTCGGGTCGGCGCCGTAGCCGACGAGATCGCCGAGCACCAGCACCTTCTCGTAACCCAGTGGGCCGGCGGCCGCCATGACGGCCTCGTAGGCCTCGAGATTCGCGTGAATGTCGCTGATGACCAGGTAGCGCATTAGGTATTTAGCCAATCCACGATGTGATCGACGAGCTCCTCGACCGAGCCTCGTCCTGCGTCCACCCGGAAGTGCGCCTGGCGATAAGCCGCAAGGCGCTGATTATAGAGCCGTTCCATCTCCAGGCGATCGGCGGCGAGCGGGCGCCGGCCGTCGAGCGGAATGCGGGAGAGGATGGTCGCAAACGGGGCATCGAGCCAGACCACCGCGCCGTCCTTGAGCATCAGCTCGCGATTGGCGGGTTCCGCGAAGGTGCCGCCGCCCGAGCCAACGACCACACCGCGTTCGGGCAGCAGGCTAATCAGGACCTGCCGCTCCCTGGTGCGGAAGTACGGTTCGCCGTCCTGCCTGAAGATCGTGGGGATGTCCCGGTGCTCCTCGCGCTCGATCCGGGCGTCGATGTCTTCCACCCGCCAGTCGAGCCGCTTGCCCAGGGCGTGGGCCGCCGTGGTCTTGCCGGCGCCCATGAAGCCGACCAGGTAGACCTTGTCAGCCTTCACGCGCCAGCCTTTCGAGGTCCTCGAAGAAGGCTGGATACGAGACCGCCACGGCATCGGCGCCCTCGATCAGGGTCGGGCCGGTGGCGCCGAGGGCGGCGATGGCAAAGGCCATGGCGAGGCGATGATCGTGATTGGCGTGCACGGTTCCACCGGTCAGCCGGGCGCCGGCACGCACCTGGAAGCCGTCGGGCCGCTCCTCGGCATCGGCGCCCATGGCGCGCAGGCCCGCCACCAATTCGGCAATCCGGTCACTCTCTTTGACCCGCAGCTCGCCCGCGCCAGAGACCGTGACGCTGCCGCCGAAGGTGCCCAGGGTCGCCAGCACCGGCAGTTCGTCGATCACCTCGGGCACTTCGTCGGGCGTGATCACCAGGTCGCCCATGGTCCCGTGACGGACGCGCAGCCGGCCCACGGGCTCGCCGTTCCACTCGTCCTCGACCGTGACGTCGACCTGGGCGCCGTAGCGGCGCAGGACCGCGAGCAGGCCGGCGCGGCTCGGGTTCAAGCCGACGCCATGGATGGTCACGTCCGCGCCCGGCATGGCGGCCGCCGCGACCGCCCAAAACGCTGCCGACGACAGATCGCCCGGCACGCGGAGGGAAAGACCCGTTAGCCGCTGCCCGCCGCGCAGCGAGATCGAACGGCCTTCGACCTGCACCGCCGCGCCGAACGCGGCCAGCGCGCGCTCCGTATGATCCCGGGTAGATGCCGGTTCAGTCACCGTGGTGTCGCCGGCGGCCAGCAGGCCGGCCAGCAGCACCGCGGACTTGACCTGGGCGCTGGGGGTGTCGGGCGTGAACCGGATGCCGCTCAGGCTGGTGCCATGAATCACCACCGGCGGCCGGTCACCGGTCCCGGCCGTTACGACGGCGCCCATCTGGGTAAGGGGGCCGATGATGCGCCGCATCGGCCGGCGCGACAACGACGCGTCGCCGATCAGGGTCGAGGTGAAGGGGTGTCCGGCGACGATGCCGGCCAGCATCCGCATGGTGCTGCCGGAATTGCCGCAATCGAGCGGTCCGGCCGTGGCCACCAGCCCGCGCGGGCCGCGGCCCTGGACGGTGACGATCGGCGGATCCCCGTCGTCCGGGGCGGGTGTTCGTGAGACGATAGCTCCCAGGGACGCGAGGCAGGCGAGCGTCGATGCGCAATCGGCGCCGGGCGCATAGTTTGAAATCGTGGACGGGCCATCGGCGATGGCCGCAAGCAATGCGTAACGGTGCGAGATGGATTTGTCTCCCGGCACTCGCAGCGCGCCGGTAACGGCGCGCGCGGGGGACACGGCAATTCGGTCGGCCACTCGCATCATGTTCAACTATAGCAACTTGACCGGCTTTGAAGCGCTATGGTACTTAGAGGCTGCGAATGAAGCGGCAAGCGCCCCCCGAACAGGAGACGAAGAGATCAGGAGTGATTTATTTTCTCCTGGCTTCTGACCTGTGGAGCCTCCCCTCTAAATGATTCCGCCGCACACGGTCCGTCTCGAGTTCAACAGCGCGTTCGATATGCTCGACTTCGTGCAGGTCGTGAGCGATCACATTGGCAAGATGGCGGGCCTCGACGAAGACCAGCTCCACTGGGTCAGCGTCGCCGTGCGCGAATCGGTGGTCAACGCGATCAAGCATGGCAACAAGAACGACAGCCGCAAGCGGGTGCTGGTTGAGTTCAGCCCGGTGCCGCCATTCAACGCCGACGAACTGGTCATTCGCATCGAAGACCAGGGCGAGGGCTTCGTGCCCGAAGAAGTGGCGGACCCGCTGGCGCCCGAGAACATCCTCAAGTCGAGCGGCCGCGGGATCTTCCTGATCCGGAATTTCATGGACGAAACGGTGCTGAAGAAAGTGCCGGGCGGCATGGAGATTCGGATGGTCAAGAAGATCCCCAAGGCCGGCTGAGCCGCCGATTCCCCCAAGTTACGGACCCAAGTTCATTGCCGCTCAATCCTGCGTTCTTGGCCACGGCCGTGGAAGTCGTGGTGCGCGCCGGCGAACTGCAGATGGCCAAGTTCGGCACCGGCATTCGTGTCGACAAGAAGGGTGCGATCGACCTGGTCACCGAGGTCGACGTCGAAGTGGAGCGCATGTTCCGCGCTCTGGTCGCCGAGCGGTTTCCCGATCACGATGTGCTGGCCGAAGAGTTCACGACGGTGCCGACCGGCGCGCGGCATCGCTGGGTGTTCGATCCTCTCGACGGCACCACGAACTTCGCCCACGGTGTCCCGATTTTCTGTGCGTCGCTGGCGCTCGAGGTCGACGGCCGGGCCGTGGTCGGCGCGATCTACGATCCGAACCGCCGGGAGTTGTTCACCGCGGAAGCGGGTGAGGGCGCGCGGTTGAACGGGCGGCGCCTGCAGGTGTCAACCAACGCGACCGTGCTCGACTCGATGCTCGTAACGGGCTTCCCGTATCACGTCCAACAGCATGCCGACGAGTTCCTTCGGGTCTTCGGCCAGGTGTTGCGCCGGGCCCGCGCGGTCAGGCGGCTCGGGTCGGCGGCCATCGACATGTGCTGGGTCGCGGCCGGCCGGATGGACGGGTTCTGGGAAGCGAGCTTGAAGCCGTGGGACACCGCCGCGGCCGCCCTCATTCTGCGGGAAGCCGGCGGCCGGGTGACCGGCATGGACGGCGGGCCGTGGCAGCCGGAACGGAGCGACATTCTTGCCACCAACGGCCTCATTCACGCCGAGTGTTTGGAGATCCTGAGGTCCGGCTAAAGCCGGACGCTACATGGTGCGGGCGTTGACCTCGATGTCGCGTGCGGGCTTTAGCCGGAGCTGGTCGATGTGGCGTCCGGTCTTTAGCCGGACCTGGTGGATGTGGCGTCCGGCTTCAGCCGGACATGGTCAATGTGGCGTCCGGCTTTAGCCGGACATGGTCAATGT
>JBFWUK010000001.1:15659-25329 GCA_050247355.1 Vicinamibacterales bacterium
AGGTGAAAGCCGGCCAGCGACAGTTCCTGCATGTAGTGGGCGAGGGCGCCCATGCTGGCCATGATGGTGGTGCCGTCATACGACCGGCTCAGGCATGCGGTCACGGCCTGCCGGCCAATGCCATTCGGGCGATCGAGTTGCGCTTCGGTCACCATCGGCGCCATGGGATCAAGCGGCCGGGCCTGCCACACGATCGCGGTGAACAGAATTATCGCGATCGGGGCGGCGGCGCGCCGGGCCAGGCCGACGGTGGCGCCTATGCACGCCGCGGCGCCGAGGATGAGCGGCACTTCGTAGCGGATGCGGAATGGGTGCCCCGACACGAACGCATAGAAGGGGAGCGCCACCGAGGCCAGCAGCGCGATCGGCAGCACCAATCCACTGGCAGAGCGACGCCATGCGGCGCCGAGAATCAGGATCAGCACCGACGCTTGCGCCGCCATGACGAGGCGTGCGCCGCCGAGATCGGTCATCCCTTCGAGAATGGCCTCGGCGACCACCAGGGGCTGGCCCTGCAGCTTCGGGTCCGGCACGTAGAACCCGCCGGTGACGAACCACTCGCCGATGCTGGCGAAGCTCATGCCCATGAAGAACAGCACGGCGCCCGCGGGATAAAGGGCCAGGCGCGCCGTGCTCGCCGCGACCCGCGGCAGCGGCGTACCGCGACGCCACTTGACCCACGCGGCCAGCGCCATGGCGGTGCCGACAATGGGCCAGGCCTCGTATCGGGTGAGGCAGGCGGCGACGATGGTCCAGCCCGCGGCCCGCGGCACCGGCACGGCACTCGACAGTGCCCACTCGGCCAGGTGCAGCACCACGAGGCTGGAGAGCGCGAACAGCAGCGGCTCGGTCATCGGCGTGCTCTGCAGGTAGAGCACGTTTGGATTGGCCGCGAACAAGGCGGCGGCCAGGGCGGCTCCCCACGGCGAGCCCGTCACCCGCATGACCAGGGCGGCCAGGCAGGCGACGGTCACGGCAAACGAAACGATCGACATCGCAATAGCCGAGGTGCCGGTCTGGTACATCCAGTCGATCTGGACCGGCAGCGCGTTCAGCACGTGCGGCAGGGGGAGCCAGACTGCGCCAATCTGTTCCCAGCTGGGGGTCAGGCTGTCGAGAATGCGCCGGGCGACCACCAGATGGGCCTTGGCGTCGTAGTGGCTCAAGCTGAGGCCTGCGGCCCAGTACCAGGCCGCCGCGCCCGTTCCCAGCAGGGCGGCCACGGCGCCCAGCGCGCGGGAGAGGGGATCGAAAGTGGGCACGGTCTCGCTATATAATGCCTTGTTCCGCTCAATGATTCCTGAGCTCTCGATCGTCATTCCCGTCCACAACGAGTCGCCCAACATCAAGCCCCTCTATGAGGAGCTGACGCAGACGCTGGGGCAGTACGGCCGCGCCTACGAACTGCTGATCGTGGACGATGGCAGCACGGATGACTCGTTCGAGCAGTTGGCCGCGCTGCAGGCGCGCGATCCCCACCTGCGGGTGATCCGCTTCCGCCGCAACTTCGGCCAGACCGCCGCCTTCGCCGCCGGCATTGCCCACGCCCGCGGCCGCCTGGTGGTCACCTCCGACGGCGACCTGCAGAACGATCCGCGCGACATCCCCGCCATGGTCGACCTGATCGACCGGGGGCACGACATCGTGTGCGGCTGGCGCAAGGACCGCAAGGACACCTTCATCACCCGGCGCGTGCCGTCGATGATCGCCAACAAGCTGATCTCGTGGGCCACCGGCGTGCCGCTGCACGACTACGGCTGCTCGCTGAAGGTGTTCCGCTCGGAGGTGATCAAGCCGCTGCGGCTGTACGGCGAGATGCACCGCTTCCTGCCGGCCATCGCCAGCCAGATCGGCGTGAAGATCGCCGAGATGGAAGTGAACCACCGCGCCCGCCGCGCCGGGGTCACCAAGTACGGCCTGTCGCGCACCATCCGCGTGGTGCTCGACCTGGCCACCGTCAAGTTCCTGCTCAATTACTCGACTCGTCCGCTGCAGATCTTCGGCCTGATCGGCATGATCGCCGGCGGCCTGGGCACCCTGATCACCGGCTGGCTGGCCTACGTCCGCTTGTTCCTGCACCAGGGGATTGCCGATCGCCCGTTGCTGCTGCTCGGCGTCATGCTGATCTTCATCGGCGTGCAGCTGGTGACGTTCGGCCTGCTCGCCGAAGTCATGGTGCGCACCTACTACGAGTCGCAGGACAAGGCCACTTACGTGATTCGCGAGGTGCGCGAATCGCCCGACCTGGTCGCGGTTGCCCGCTGATGGCGAGCCGCCCGCCGCGTGAGAACGACCCGCGGATCACCGTGATCCAGCAGGAGCTGTTCAACGAGAAGCGGACCAACGCCGACAAGTACCGCGAGTTGTTCGTCGGACGGCCCGGCGCCTGGGCGTTGATCAAGTACGAGCTGGCCATGGTGCTGGCGAGCTGGGTGCCCGGCGCCATCGGCTTGCTGCTGCGCAAGAAGCTCTACCCGACGGTGCTCGGGGCGGTCGGCAGGAACGTGGTGTTCGGCGCCAACGTCACGCTGCGCCACCCTCACAAGATCCGGATCGGCGACAACGTCGTGATCGATGACCTGTGTTGCCTCGACGCCAAGGGCACCGACAACCAGGGCATCCAGATCGGCAACGGCGTGTTCGTCGGCCGCAACACCATTCTCAGCTGCAAGAACGGCGACATCGTCATCGACGACCGCGCCAATGTCGGTTTCAACTGCGAGATCTTCTCGGCGTCGCGAGTGCGCCTGGGCAAGGACACCCTGGTGGCCGCCTACACCTATCTGGTGGGCGGCGATCATCTCTACGACCGTGTCGATATTCCGGTGCTGCAGCAAGGGCGCACCGCCCGCGGCATCGAGGTGGACGACAACGTGTGGCTGGGCACGCACGTGGTGGTCACCGACGGCTCGACGATTGGCCGCGATGCCATCATCGGCGCCGGCGCGGTGGTGGTCGGCGCGATTCCAGAGTTCGCGATCGCGACCGGCATTCCCGCGAAAGTGGTCCGGGATCGACGTGAGTCCCAAGCCTCAACCCAAGCCCCAAGCCTCAAGCCCTCCGCCTCCGCTGAAGCTACGGCGGACAAGCAAGCCTGATTGCCATGTGCGGCATCGTTGGCATCGTTGATCGCGATCTGAGCAGGCCCGTCGGCGACGCTGAGCTGCAGCAGATGGTGCGGATGCTCCATCACCGCGGGCCGGATGAAGAGGGCAGCATCACCATTCCCGGCGTCGGCCTGGCCATGCGGCGCCTGGCCATCGTCGATCTGACCTCGGGCCAGCAACCGATTCTCAACGAGACCGGCGACATCAAGATCGTCGCCAACGGCGAGATCTACAACTTCCAGGCGCTGCGCGACGAACTCGAGGGGCACGGGCACACGTTCCGATCGCGTCACTCCGACATCGAGGTGCTGGTTCACGCCTACGAGCAGTGGGGCGAGGGTTTCCTGTCGCGGCTGCGTGGCATGTTCGCCCTGGCCATCTGGGACGGCCGCTCGCAGACCTTGATCGCGGCCCGCGACCGCGCCGGCGAGAAGCCGCTCTACTGGACGCTGACCCCTAAGGGCCTGCTGCTGGCGTCGGAGGTCAAGGCCTTGCTGGTGCGGCCGGAGGTGACCCGAGAGCTTGACCCGATTGCGCTGGATCAGTTTCTGACCTACGAGTACGTGCTGGCGCCGCGCACCATGATCAAAGGCATCCACAAGGTGCCGCCGGCTCACTTCCTGAAGTACCGGGCCGGTGAGGTCACGGTGCACCGCTACTGGGATGCGGCGACAGTGCCGGTGCGCGCATGGGACGATCGCGAGGCGGCCGAGGCCCTGCGCGCGGCACTGCGCAAGGCCGTGGTCAGCCAGCTGATGGCCGACGTGCCGCTGGGCGCGTTTCTGTCGGGTGGCATCGATTCCAGCTCGCTGGTCGCCTTCATGAGCGAGGCGACGTCGCAGCCGGTAAACAGCTTCAGTATCGGTTTCAGCGACGGCACCTACAATGAGCTGCCGTACGCGCGCGAGGTGGCGGCGCTGTTCAAGACCAATCACCGCGAGCGCAGCGTGTCGCCCGATCTTGGCGACCTGTTCGAGCGGCTGGTCGTCCACCTGGACGAGCCGTTCGCCGACGTGTCGATGTTCCCGACCTTCAGCGTGTCGGAGCTGGCGCGCGAGCACGTCAAAGTGGTGTTGTCGGGCGACGGCGGCGACGAGCTGTTCGGCGGCTACGACGCTTACGAGGCGCAGGCCCTTTCGGCCCGCCTGGGTTGGATGGGCGACGCCCTGATGCCGGCGCTGGCCGGCGTGGCCTCGGCGCTACCGCCGACCGGCAAGAAGAAAGGGCTGGTCAACAAGGTCAAGCGCTTCAGCGCCGGTGCCACCACCGCGCCGGCCGACCTTGGGCACTATCGCTGGATGGTCTACCTGAACGCGCGCGACAAGGCGCGGCTGTACCGCGGGGGCCTGCGCGATGCGCTGGCGGGCAGCGACGTCTACGCGCCGGTTCGCGAGGCCCTCGGCCGCTTTGCCCAGGACGATGAGCTTAATCGCCAGCTGTATGCCGACCTGAGCCTGTACCTGGCCGACGACATCCTGGTGAAGGTCGATCGCATGAGCATGGCCACCTCGCTCGAGACACGCGCGCCGTTTCTCGACGGCGACTTGATGGAGCTGGCGTTTTCGATGCCGGGGCACTTGAAGATCCGCAGCGGCGAGCGCAAGTGGATCCTGAAGCAGGCCATGCGCGGGATCCTGCCCGATCGCATCCTGTCGCGCCGGAAGGAAGGCTTCAGCATTCCGATGAAGAATTGGCTGCGCGACGAACTGCAGCCGTTGATGCGCGACTTGCTATCGCCGGCGCGCGTGCAGCGTCGCGGCCTCTTCGACTCCGCGGAAGTGACCGCGCTCATGGACGCGCACACCGCCGGCCGCGAGAACCACGCCCACACGTTGTTCCCGTTGATGGTGTTCGAACGGTGGGCTACCGCACATCTGAGTTAGCCACAGAGGACACAGAGGACACAGAGAAATTCTTTTCTAAATGCCTGTCCGGCATTTCAAGGATTTAACTCTGTGTCCTCTGTGTCCTCTGTGGCCCATTCCTCGAAGTCCTCGTACAAAAGAAAAGGCGCACGGTTTACCCGTGCGCCCGTGATCTTCAGAAGCTATGACTACTTCAGGTGCTTGCTGACCAGCTTGGTCATCTCGAACATGTTGACCGTGGCCTTGCCACCGAAGACCGGCTTCAGTGCGGCATCCGCCTTGATCATGCGCTTGTTCTTCGCGTCCTGCAGGCCGTTCTTCTTGATGTAGGCCCAGAGCTTCTTGGTGACCTCGGTTCGCGGCATCGGCTTGGCGCCGACGACTTCCGCCAGCGCAGCGCTGGGCGTCACGGGCTTCATGAACGCGGCGTTCGCCTTACGCGCCGGCTTCTTCGCGGCTTTCTTCTTCGCAGTCTTGGCCATCTGTTCTCCTAGTTAGGCAACCGCTCAACGACAGCGTTTGCAGAGGGGAGGTTACTATAATTCGCACTTTTTCCCTATGGAAAGTGTGTGCGCTCCCTCTGGAAAACGGGGCGGGAGCCATGGATTCCCCTCTGGAGGGCTCCCGGGGGCGCTCCGGGAGGCTGTTTCAGTCCCTCGGCAGGCGGTAGAACGCTTCCACTTCGGCAACCTCGTTTCGTAGGCGCCACTCGTCCCATCCGTGCGCGCGGGCCATGATGGCCCCCGCCCGTTCGAGGGCGTCGGTGCCCGGGTGGCCGGCGGCGCCGGCCTCGGTGCGGCGAATCACCGCGTCGCCCAGCTTGAGCGCCATCTCCCGGCGCGCCGCATAGAGGATTTCCGCCCCCAGCACGTCGCACGAGCGGCCCAGGGGCCGCGCCAGCGCCGGCACGTCGCGCGCCATCTGCAGCACCCGGTCGTAGCCGGTGCCATAGGTGGTCGCGATCCGGCGCAGGGTGGCGGTGCTGATGCCGTCCACGTCGCGCAGGAGCACCGCCTTCAGGAAGTTGTCGACGTGGTTCATGCTGCCGCCGAGCAGCGGCGTTTCGGCGGTTCGGCAGGGCGGCGGCGTGGGATGGCCCATCGAGCGGAACACGGCGTCGACTGCCTGTTCGGCGGTGTGGCGCGCGGTGGTGTAGCGGACGCCAAACACCGAGACCAGCCCGGGCAGGCCATGGCGGCCATGGTCGACCACCAGGCTCTCCTTGAGCAGGCGCACCTTGTGGCCGTCGCCCGAGACCATGGGCAGCAGCCCACGGTGGATCAGCCGCACATCCGAGGTGGTCAAGCCGGCATGGGGGAACGCCTCGCGGGCGTCCTTCAGGAAGGCCTCCAGGTCCCACCGCGAGACCTTCAACTGGTCGGGGGAGCCGTCGTAGGCGTCGTGGCTGGTGCCGAGCATGGACACGTCGCGCCACGGCACCATGAACAGGTAACGCCCGCCGACCACGCCGCCGCAGGCGTGCGAGTTGACCACCTTTCGGGTAATCACGTTCATGGCCCGCGACAGCCGGGGCGGCGGCGCTCCCTGGGCCGCCGGCGGCAGGTCGGTCAGCATCGATGCCGCCCACGGCCCGGCGCAGTTGACGACGACGGCGCCGCGCAGTTCGAAAGTACTGCCGGTCAACCCGTCTTCGGCCAGCACCCCGACCACGCGGTCGCCTTCGCGGATGAAGCGGTTGGCCTTGACGTAGTTGGCGGCGGTGGCGCCGGCGTCGACGGCCGACAGCAGGAACGACAGCGTCACCCGGTCGGTGCTGAGCATCTGGTAGTCGTACCAGACCGCGCCGCCGGTGACGCCCTCGGGCGCGACGATCGGATTGAGCCGCAGCGCCTCGTCTCTGGAGATGATCTGGCCGGCCGGCAGGTGCGAGCCCGGGTCGGCCAGCCCCTCGTTGCGGTCGCGGGCGACGGCGTCGTTGATGGCAAAGGCCACCCGCATGGCCAGGGCCGAGCGCTTGGGGTTGCGGGTCGTCGCCACGACAAAGGGCAGGGGCCGCACCAGGTGCGGCAGGATGCGCGCCAGGGCGCGCCGCTCGCGGATGAACAGCCGCATCTGCCGGAAGTTGAGCGACTGCAGCGACCGCAGGCCGCCGTGGAGTGTTTTCAGGTTGTTGAACGAGGTGGCGGCGCCGAAATCGTCCTTGTCGATGATGGCGACCGCCAGGCCCCGCTGGGCGGCGTCCCACGCCACGGTGACGCCGTAAAAGCCGCCGCCCACCACGATCAGGTCAAATTTCGTATCCGCCAGGCGGCGGAGGTCGCGCGTCATTCGCCGGTCATTGTACGATAGAGGGTCGTGATCACTGAGATTCAGCGCTACTGGAACCACCGCATCCACGACCTGGAGATGACCCGGGAACCGGTGGGCACGCGGGGGTTCTTCGACGACCTCGAAGACTACCGCTACGACAAGCTGCGCTACCTGCCCCAGTTGGTCAACTTCTCAGGCTACCGGGGCCAACGGCTCCTCGAAGTGGGCTGCGGCATCGGCACCGATCTGTCGCGATTTGCGGCGGGCGGCGCCCGCGTTACCGGCGTCGACCTGGCGCAGACGGCGATCGACCTTGCACAGAAGAATTTCGAGCTGCACGGTCTCGACGCCGAAGAGCTGCGGGTGGCCAATGGCGAAGCCCTGCCGTACCCGGACGCATCCTTCGACGTGGTTTATGGTCACGGGGTGGTGCAATACACGGCCAACGCCGGCCAGTTGATTCGCGAGTGCCACCGGGTGCTGAAGCCCGGCGGCACCGGCATTTTCATGGTCTACAACCGGGTCTCATGGCTTAACGCCCTGTCGAAGGTCATGAAGGTGCCGCTGGAGCACGAGGACGCGCCGGTGCTGGTGAAGTACTCGATTGGCGAGTTCAAGGCGTTGCTGGCGCCGTTTGCCGAGGTCCGGATCGTCCCGGAGCGTTTCCCGGTCAAGTCGCGCCTGCACGGCGGCTGGAAGGGCCTGGCGTTCAACACCTTCTTCGTCGGGACCTTTAACGTGCTGCCGCGGGCCTGGGTGCGCCCGCTCGGTTGGCATCTGATGGCTTTCTGTCGAAAATAATGGTTGTGCGTATCGCGGGCGTATTCCTGGTGCTGGCGGTGCTGGCGGGCTGCAAGAGCGGCCCGACCACGCCCACCCCTCCCGACGAGCCGCCGCCTCCTGTCGTCGTGGTCCCCGACCCGCCGACGGTCGCGTGCCCGTCGCCAATCACGCAGTCAACGCTCGGCAGCGGCATGACCGTCACCTACGAGACCCCCGCCGCTGAGGGCGGCCAGGCGCCGGTGACGGTGGCCTGCGATCCGCCGTCGGGCGGCACGTTCGGTCTCGGCTCGACCGAGGTGCGCTGCACGGCGACCGACGCGCTCAACCGCTCGGGGTCATGCGCGTTTCCCGTGACCATCTCGCGCGTGCCGGTGCTCTCGAAGACCCGGTTCCTCGCCTTTGGCGACAGCATCACCGTCGGCGTCGTCGCCACGGTCAATCCGGCCGCGCCGCCGCCCTACATCCTCACCGACGTGCCCAACGACGCCTATCCGGCGGTGCTCCAGCGTCTGCTCGCGGCGCGGTACACCTCCCAGGCCATCACCGTTCGCAACGAAGGCAAGGGTGGCGAAAAGGTCGTGGACGGCGTCGGCCGGGCGCAGAGCGTGATCAACGGCAACCGGCCCGAAGTGGTCCTGATCATGGACGGCTACAACGACCTGTCGACCGGCGGCGACGACGCCATCGACCCGGCGATTGCGGCGATCACGGCGATTGCCAAGGATGCCCGTTTCCGCGGCGCCCGCGTCTTCATGGCCACGTTGTCGCCGCCGCCGGTGGGCGTCAATCGCGGCATCTCGAACACCACCATCGTCCGGTTCAACGAGAAGCTGCGCGATGCGGCTCGTGGTGAAGTGGCGGTGCTGGTTGATGTCTATGCGGCGCTGGCGCCCGACGCCAATCGCTACAACAGCGCCGATGGCCGGCACCTGAGCATCGAGGGCTATCGCAAGGTCGCCGAGACCTTCTTCGCGGCGATCCAGGCGGAACTGGAAGTGAAGTGAGCGATACGTCGCGCCGGCCGGCGGGGGTCTTCGCCGCCGCCTTCCTGCTGCTGGTTGGCGTGACGTATGGCGCCTGGCTCACGCTGCCGGGCTTCGCCGGCCAGGTGCGCAACATCTCGCTGGCCCTACGGCCGGACGACCCGTCCTACTACCTCGCCCACGATCGGGGCGGGCATCTCGATCACCACGTGCTGTACCACGCCCTCGATGCCGAGGCGATGGCGCGATTGAAGTCTGCCGAGGTCCTGTTCGTGGGGAACTCGCGGCTGATGTTCGCCCTGAGGCCCGAGGTGCTGTCGCCGTGGGCCGCGGACCATGGGATCACGTACTACGCTTTTGGGTTCGGCTACCGCGACGGCGACGCCTGGGCGCTCGAGCTGATTCGCAAGCACGACCTGCGTCCGCGAGTCGTGGTCGTCAATGTTGACGGCTTCTTCGCGCGACCCTTGAGCGCCGGTGCCCAGCGAGTGCGGCGCGACACCCGGTTCGGCGCCCGCAAGCTGCAGTTCGAGGGCGAGCTGTCGCACGACGCGCGCCGCTTCGTGCACCGCATCATTCCGAACTGGTTGGACTTGTACGGGCGCCCGGGGTTTCCCTCGGGCAACGAATTCATTGCCTACCGATCGCGCCGCGACGGCGC
>JBFWUK010000001.1:25429-199537 GCA_050247355.1 Vicinamibacterales bacterium
GCGAGCTGTCGCACGACGCGCGCCGCTTCGTGCACCGCATCATTCCGAACTGGTTGGACTTGTACGGGCGCCCGGGGTTTCCCTCGGGCAACGAATTCATTGCCTACCGATCGCGCCGCGACGGCGCCTGGGACGTCTCGCCGTGGCCGGCGGCGGCGATGCCCGCGCCAAGCGTTGACTTCCAGGTCGAGGCCGTGGGGCCGCGCATTGGCGATGCCGCGCGCGCCTTCAAGGCGGAACTCGACGCGCGCGGCAGCCGGATGGTGTTGACCTACGTGCCGACGCCGGATGACTCGGGAGGCAACCCGGCGGCCATTGGCGCCATGCTGGGGGTGCCGGTGGTGGCCCTCGGCGTCGGCGGCCTGACGTCGCACGACGGCAGCCACCTGAGCGAAGAGAGCGCGGTGACCTGGAGCCGTCGGCTGGTCGAGGATCTCGCGCCGCACCTGGCGCCGGTGCCGCGATGAGTTTCGTCTCGTGGGCGTTTGTCGCCCTGTTCCTGTTCGTCTTCGTCGCCCGCCTGACGATCGGGCGCCGAAAGGTCGAGCCGGCCTACGTGGCGGTGCTGCTCGTGGCCAGCGTGGTCTTCTACGCCTGGCACATCCCGGCGTACATCGTGATCCTGGTAACCAGCGCCGGGGTGGACTACCTCGCCGCCCTGGCGCTGGGCCGCGTGCCCATGGCGGCCGCCGTCAAGCGGCGTTGGATCCTGGGCGTCTCGCTGGGCGTCAACCTGGGACTGCTCGGGTTCTTCAAGTACGCCAACCTGTTGAACGACGCCGTGGCCCGGGCCGCGCGGGTGGCCGGCATCGAGGTTCCGATCGCCGAGGTCTCGATCGTCCTGCCGATGGGCATCAGCTTCTACACCTTCCAGTCGATGTCGTACACCATCGACGTCTATCGTGGCTTGCTGGCGCCGATGCGCAGCTTCAAGGCCTTCTTCCTCTACATCATCTTCTTCCCGCAGCTGGTAGCGGGCCCGATTGTCCGGGCGGTTGACTTCCTGCCGCAGATGTCGCGGCCGCGGCGCCTGCGCCTGAAGGTGTTCTACGAGGGCGTGTGGCTGATGATCGTCGGCTTCTTCCTGAAGATGGTGTGCGCCGACAACCTGGCCGTTTACGTCGACGCCCATTGGGAGGCGGCCTACGGCGAGCGCGCGACCGCGGCGTTTGCCACCTGGCTGGCGGTGATGTTCTCGGGACAGATCTTTGCGGATTTTGCCGGCTACTCGAGCATTGCCAGGGGACTGGCCTACCTGCTGGGGTATCGCCTGCCGATCAACTTCAACGCGCCGTACATCGCCGGCTCGCTGAAGGAGTTCTGGGAGCGCTGGCACATCACGCTGTCGAGTTGGCTGCGCGACTATCTCTACGTGCCGCTGGGCGGCAACCGCCGCGGCCGCGTGCGAACCTACGTAAACCTGCTGGTCGTGATGGTGCTGGGCGGGCTGTGGCATGGCGCCGCTTACACTTACGTGATGTGGGGCGCCATTCACGGCGCCGCCCTGGCCGTGGAGCGCGCCCTTGGACTGCAGAACGACCGGGGCGCCGCGCGCTTCGCCCTCGTGCGGGTCGCGTGGTTCGTCGTGACGCAAGCCGTGGTGCTGGCGGCCTGGGTGTTCTTCCGCAGTTCGTCGTTCGAGAATGCCACTGCCTTTCTTGCCAACATCGCGGTCATGGACTTCCACCTGCTGGACACGTGGAGTTGGGTCGGGGCGCTGTTCCTGCTGCCCATCGTGGTTCACCACGCCTGGGCGTGGGCGGAGCAGCGCGCCATCGTCAGGCCGCTGTCGGCTCCGGCGCGCGCGGTACTCGCCGCCGTGATGGTTTATGGGATCGTGACCCTGTATTCCGGGACGACCGCCTTCATCTATTTCCAGTTCTAGGGGCCGCGTGCGGTCCGCGCCCCAGTGTGGGGCACGATGGTTTCGACTCATGGCACTGAAGATCGAGGACTACGCGCTGATTGGTGACTGCCAGACCGCCGGCCTGGTGGGCCGCGACGGCTCGATCGACTGGTTGTGTTTCCCGCGCTTCGATTCTGGCGCTTGCTTTGCGGGGCTGCTCGGCACCCCCGAGCACGGCCGCTGGCAGATTGCGCCCGCCGGACCGGCCGGGCGCGTGACGCGCGCCTACCGCGGCGACACGCTGGTGCTCGAGACCACGTTCGAAACCGAGACCGGCGCGGTGACCGTCATCGACTGCATGCCCATCCGCACCGCCCAGCCCGACGTGGTTCGCGTCGTGCGGGGGCTGCGGGGGGCCGTTCGCATGCGCACCCATCTGGTGATCCGCTTCGACTACGGGAGCATCACGCCGTGGGTGACGCGCGACGATGGCATGTTGAGGGCGGTGGGTGGTCCTGATGCGCTCGCGCTCCGCACCCCGGTGGCGCTGCATGCCGAGGGGTGGGCGACGACCGGCGAGTTCGTCGTCGAACAAGGCGACGAGGTGCCGTTCGTGCTGAGCTGGCACCTCTCGCACGAGCCGCCACCGGCCCCAATCGATGCCGTCGCCGCGATTGAGTCCACCACCGAGTGGTGGCGCGAATGGTCGGCGCGCTGCACTTACCAGGGCGAGTGGCGCGACGCCGTGCTGCGCTCCCTGATCACCCTGAAGGCGCTGACCTACGGACCCACTGGCGGCATTATTGCGGCGCCGACGACGTCGCTGCCCGAGCACCTCGGCGGCGAGCGCAACTGGGACTATCGCTACTGCTGGCTCCGCGACTCGACGTTCACTCTGGCCGCGCTGCTGCAGAGCGGTTATGACGACGAAGCCAAGGCCTGGCGCGAATGGCTGCTGCGCGCGGTGGCCGGTCGGGGCGAGGAACTGCACATCATGTACGGGCTGTCGGGCGAGCGGCGCCTGCCCGAACGCGAGCTGGAGTGGCTGCCGGGCTACGAGAACTCCGCGCCGGTGCGGATCGGCAACGCCGCCCATCACCAGTTTCAACTCGACGTGTTTGGCGAGGTGCTCGACTGCCTGTACCTGGCGCGCCGCTCGGGCCTCGACGAAGGGTGGGGCGATTGGCGCATTGAGAGGGAGTTGCTCGATCGCCTCGAGTCGGTGTGGGAACGGCCAGACGAGGGCATCTGGGAGATCCGTGGCGCGAAGCAGCACTTCACCCATTCGAAGCTGATGGCCTGGGTCGCCTTCGATCGCGCCATCAAGGACGTGGAGCGCTTCGGTGTCGACGGCCCCGTGGACGCCTGGCGGCGTTTGCGCGACCAGATTCATCGCGAAGTCTGCGAGCGCGGGTTCAATCGCGAGCGGGGGGCCTTTGTCCAGCACTACGGCTCGACCGAGGTGGATGCGTCGCTGCTGATGATGTGCGAAGTGGGCTTCCTGCCGGCCGCCGACCCTCGCATTACCGGCACGGTCGCGGCGATCGAGCGCGACCTGGTTCGTGGCGGCTTCGTCGATCGCTATCGCACCGCATCAGGTGTCGATGGCTTGCCCCGCGGTGAAGGCGCGTTTTTGCTGTGCACCTTCTGGCTGGCCGACAACTATGCCCTGATGGGACGGCAGTCGGAGGCGCGCGATATTTTCGAGCGGGTGCTGGCGATCCGCAACGACGTGGGGCTGCTGGCCGAGGAGTACGACCCCGTGGCCCGCCGCCAGCTCGGGAACTTCCCGCAGGCGTTCTCGCACCTGGGCTTGATCAACACCGCGCGCAACCTGACCCAGCCCGATAAGCCAGCCACGTCGCGACAGTCGGCCTAAGGCTAGCGCGAGCCTTGCTGGAAGGAGTCGGGCTCGAGCGCCCGGCAGGGGCCGAGAATCGTCATCAGCACGACCGCGCGGCGCAGGCCGGTACGGCTGTGAAGCCATCGCTTGGCGCCTCGGCGCGGCGCTCCCGGCGGCGGCACCGCCGGCGGCGCGAGCGGTCGTGACGTCGGCAGCGGCGCGCTGGGCCGCGGCCCCACGCGGAGCGGGCGCCGAGCCGTCTCCTCGACCGGCGGTGGACCGGCCATCACCGGCGCCGGGGGCGGTCCGGACGCGGCGGGCGCGGCCTCGGCGCGCCGGCGGACGAACTTCACCAGTTGCTCGACGAGGGGCAACAGGAGAAACAGGGCCAACAGCAGCAACGATTCCATCGGTGATCCCCGCGGCCGTCTCGGCTACCGCTTCGGCGGCGCCGCGTCGTCGCCGCCCTCGGCGATCGACTCGCGCATGGACGAGTCGGCCTGGATGTTCTTCATCCGGTAGTAGTCCATGATCCCCAGGTTGCCCTGTCGGAAGGCCTCGGCCATGGCGCGCGGCACCTCGGCCTCGGCTTCGACGACGCGGGCGCGCATCTCTTGTTCGAGCGCCACCGCCATGGCCCGCCGCTCTTCAGCCTTGGCCTGCGCGATCTGCTTGTCCGCATTCGCCTGGTCGATCTGCAGCTTGGCGCCGATGTTCTCGCCGACATCGACATCGGCGATGTCAATCGACAGGATCTCGTACGCCGTGCCGGCATCGAGGCCCCGCGACAGGATGTTCTTGGAGATGTGATCGGGATTCTCGAGCACGTCCTTGTGCGTGGCCGCCGAGCCGATGGTGCTGACCATGCCTTCGCCGACGCGCGCGATAATCGTCTCTTCGCCGGCGCCGCCGACCAGCCGATCGATGTTGGTGCGGACCGTGACCCGTGACACCGCAATCAATTGGATGCCGTCCTTGGCAACGGCGGCGATGCGCGCCGTCTCGATCACCTTGGGGATGACCGACATCTTCACCGCCTCCAGCACGTCGCGGCCGGCCAGGTCGATGGCGGCCGCGCGCTTGAAGGGCATTTCGATGTTCGCCTTGTCCGCGGAGATCAGCGCGTTGACCACGCGCACGACGTTGCCCCCGGCTAGATAGTGGGCCTCGAGATCGTCAATGGAGATCTGCAGGCCGGCCTTGGAGGCGCTGATGCGCGCGTTGACCACCGTCGCCGGCGGCACGCGCCGCAGGCGCATGCCCACCAGCGTCATCAGGCCGACGTACGCGCCCGACGACCACGCCGCGATCCACAAGGGCAGCGGGACGATGTACAGCACCACGAGCAGCAGGCCGATGGCAGGGATGAGCAACCCGAGCGCGCCAAGGGCCGTGGGATCGATCTCGGTCATGTCTGCTCTCCTGAAGGGGGTGTCGAGCGCCGGACGACGATCCGGTTGCCGTCCACCCGGGTGACGGTGATGGCGGTGCCGGCGTCGATGAAGGCGCCGTCCGAGACCACATCGACACGCGTGCCGTCGATGTCGGCAATCCCCGCCGGTCTTAGCGGTGACCGCGCCACGCCCTGGCGCCCCAGCCACTGCAAGTCCGCGGCGGGCGCCGACCCATAGCCCTGGTCGGTTCTGAGACCGGTCGCCAGGATCAACCGGCGGCCAAAGGGCAGGCGGGGCAGCAGGCGCAACAAGAGCAGGGCGCCGGCCATGGCCACCAGGAACGCCAGCGCCACGCGCCCGAGCGCGGTGATCGCGATCGAGACCGTGGCCCCGGCGCCAACCAGCGCCAGGCCGAGTCCCGCGCCCAACGCCAGGATGCCGGCGAGGCCGGCCACGGTGACGCCGGGCAGCACGAAGATCTCCAGAGCGATCAGCACCACGCCCGCCGCGACCAGGAGCAGCTCTTCCCAGCCGGCCAGTTGGACGATCCAATGTCCCCAGAAGAACAGGCCGAGTGACAACACGCCAACTGTTCCCGGCACCGCGAAGCCAGGGGTGCGCAGTTCGACGAACAACCCGAGCATGCCGAGCGTCATCAGCAGGGAAGCCACCACTGGGTTGGTGAGAAACCGCACCAGCGACTCGGCCCACGTCTGGTGCGCGTAGCGAACTTCCGCCCCGGGCAAGCCGGCCACGGCGAGTGCGCCCGCCAGGTCGCTCGCGGTGTGGTCTGCCACCTTGAGCGCCATGGCTTCGGTGGTCGTCAGCGTGAGCAGCTTGCCGGCGGCGATCACGCCGCTGATCTCGACGTCGGCGTCGACCATGGCCTCGGCAATTTCTGGCGGCCGGCCCCGCGCGTCGGCAGTGGCGCGAAACTCCTTCCGCACGTAGGAGACGGATTTCTCGTCCGCCGGCTCCGGCGCGCCGGCCCCGCCGACGACGGGCGCCGCGGCGCCGATGGTGCCGCCGTTCGCCATGACCAGCGTGTGGCACGCCATGGCGATCAGCGCTCCGGCAGAGATGGCGCGCTGGTTGACGAAGGCGATCGTGCGCACCGGCGAATTGAGCAGGGTATCGCGCATGGCAACCGCCGCATCAACCCGGCCGCCGAAGGTATTGATATCGAGCACGACGGCAGCGGCGCCGGCTTCTTGCGCCTCGCGGAGGGTCCGGGCCAGGAACGGCGCGAGGCCGAGATCGATCATGCCCTCGATGGCAATGACGTGGACTGACGGGGTGGCGGTCTGGGAATGCGCCCGCGGTATGGCCGACACGGCCAGCAGCACCAGCAGCACCAGACGCCGAGCGCGTGCAGCCGTCATGCCCCCATCATACAGAGCAGGCCAGACGGGCGGCGGATAACCGTTACGGTTGAGGTGGGGCCTGGAGCGGCGGCGCCGGAGCCGGCGGCGGGGCGATCGGCGGCCGCGAACCGGCGCGGCGCTTTTCCATCGACGCGCGGACCAGGAAGCGGGCGTACGGCACCACCTGCTTGATGGCGGCGACGTTCATCTGGCACGGGCTGAGGCAGGTCGGGCACTTGTGATCGCGAATCTCGCGGCGGTGGGCCTGCGACGTCTCCCGGAAGTAGATCGCCTCCGGATCCTCCTGCGTCACGTTGCCGATCACGTCGCTGTTCTCGCAGAAGAACAGGTCGCCGTTCGGGTTCAACATGATGCCCTGGGTCATGAACGGGCAGGGCGCGGTGCGGTGATAGCCGTTGGCAATCATGTCCGCGTAGTGCATGTAGATGTAGTTCTGGCCGTCGAGCAGCGGGTCCTGGCGCACCCGGTCGAGGAAGAACTTGCGCATGGTCTGCTCGTCGGCGCCCATCGGCTTCATGCCCGATTCGAGCTCGCTGTTGCCGAGCATGGCGTCGGTGAAGCGCACCATGTTGAAGACGATGTCGAGCTTTTCCTTCTTCGCCCAGGCCAGGATGTTGTCGGCGTCTTCGAGGTTCTTCGAGAAGATGGTCGACGAGATCCCGAAGTTGAACTTGTAGGTCTTCTGCAGCTCCTGCATCGCGGCAATGGTCTTGCCGGCCTTCTCGAAGGCGTTGCGCACGTTGCGCACCGAGCCGTGCATCTCGTTGACGCCGTCGATCGAGACGCGCATCGAGAAGATGATGTTGCGCTCGTTGCACATCTGCACCACCTTGGTCAGCATCGGGATGGCGCGGTGATGCGTGATGCCGGTGGTGTTGAGCGTCAACTTGCGCAGTTTCGGGAACTTGTCGATCATCACCCGGCAGATGTCGACCATGTCGTTGCGCGTGGTCGGCTCGCCGCCCGACAGCGAGGCGTTCTCGATGTCCTTCCAGAACGGCGAGCTGAAGGCCCGCTCGATCTGCTCGAGGGTCATGTCTTCCTTGCGGTTGCCGCGCGTCCAGTTGCTGCACATCTCGCAGCGGGCGTCGCACACGAAGGTGCAATGGAAGATGAAAACCGTGGGGTGAAGCGGCGTGAAGTTGGCGACTGCGGCGCGCATGAAATCGCGCGGGGCGCTCATCGCCGCTTTGGCGAGATACTTGGCGGCGTAAACCTGAGCCATGCTAAGTACAAGATTCTACAGGATTTCGACTGGACACGCCTAAAGGTTTGTCCCCCCGGGCCTCCTGGTCCTCAACCACAGCAGTAACCCGGGCAGGTTCCCGGCCAGCCCCGTCAGGACAATCAGGGTCGACAGGGCCAGGGCGGTGCTGTCGGGCACCCCCGCCGGCTGCAGCATCCAGACAATGGCGGCCTGGGGCACCCCGAATCCGCTGATCGACACCGGCAGCAGCAGCATGAGCAGCCCCGCCGGCATGAACAGCAGGAAGTAGCTGAATGGGACCGTCATGCCCAGGCCCAGCGCCAGGACATAGGCCTGGACGATGCGCAGCACCTGGACGACCAGTGACCAGGCCATGACATGCACCAGCACGCCTCGCCGGTTGCGATAGCGGCCGACCGCGTCGCTCAGCTTCAAGACCCGCCGGGTAACCGAGCGTTCGTGGCGGTGAGACGGCACGATCCACCGGATCCACTGGTTGGCCCAGAACGGCGCCACCGAGGCGCCCACCAGCACGGCCAGCGCGGCGGCCAGCCGCCAGTCGCTGCGCGCCTCGGGTGTCCACGCCAGCAGCCCGACCATGCCCATGGCGACGAGCGACAGCACGCCCAGCATCCGGTCAACCGCGACCGACGCCAGCGCCTCGCTGCCGGTGGCGGCGCTCCGCGACAGGCCATATGCCCGGGCGGCGTCGCCGCCGATTCCGGCCGGCGTGAAGCTGCCGACAAACGAGCTGACGAGGAACAGCCGCGCGGCGTCGGCCACACCCATGACAATGCCGCTCGCGCGCAGCAACAGCCACCAGCGCAGGATCATGACCGCGCGATCCACGCCGACCATGATCAGCACGACGGCAAGATGCGGGCGGCTGACATCGGCCACGGCCCGCGCCGCAGCCGCCATGTCGATGCGAGTCGAGAGATAGAAGAGGATTGCGGCAGTGATCGCCAGCCGCACCAGCGACGACCGGGTGGCGCGCGCGAGAACGCCGGAGACGCCGTTCACCGCGACGGGTCGCCCGGCTTTCGCGCGACGAACGTGAGGGTTTCGAACAGGTTCTTGCGAATCTTGAATAGCAGATCGACCGTGCCGGTGTAGCGCGACAGCGCATCCAGGCCCGGGAGGTTGACCAGCAGGGCGCCGGCCGCGAGGGCGTCGCGGGCGACGCCGGTGGCCCGGCCAATACCGCGCTCGACGTGGTGGATCTCGAACCCGCCGTCGTTGAACAACTGCTTGACGCGGCGTTCGGTGGTCACGAAATTGTGGGTGTAGTCCACGTCCCAGAAGAACGTGCGTTCCTTCAGGTAATCGGGCACCACGACGAACAACACGCCGCCGGGCCGCAACGCCCGGAGGGCTTCGGCCGTGAACGCGCGGGCCGCGTCGATGCCGCTCATGTGCTCGAGCACCTGGTCGGCGTACACGACGTCGACGCTGGCATCAGGCACGGGTATGGGCGGGGCCCACGACTCGATGACCCGCAGGCCTTTCTGGCGTAACACGTCGATCAGGATCGGGCTCGCCTCGATGGCGGTGTAGGTCCAGCCGGCCTCGACCGCCTGCTCGGCGAGAGTGCCGTGGCCGGGCCCGACTTCGACCATGTCGCCGGGCGCGGTGGCGTAACGGTGCAGCAGGCCAAGGCGATGTTGTTCAATGCGCCCGCGCCGCGAGCTGCCATAGGTCGTCAGCTTCTTTTCGGAGAAGGACTTGTAGAACGTGGAGGGTTCGGCCACCGGTGTGAGAGTGTACATGAAGCGGGGGTGACCGCGTGGCGATCACCCCCGAGCGAATGCCAACGGCTGGCGGCTACGGCGCCAGGAAGCCCAGCTTGTCGCGGCCGGGGGCGTAGACGTTCTGTGAGCCGGGGAGCCGGCCGAGGAAGTCCGGGTGCCAATGGTAGCCATCGCCGCCCGCGCTGATAATCAGGTCCCAGGCTTCGCGCGTGCTGCACTTCACCACGACATCGTCTGACGGCGGCCGGCCGGCGCCGGCATCCTTGACGCACCAGTCGCTGTCGGGACCGGCGGGATTCCACCGCGGATGGCCATAGTGAATTGCCGCCACGGCGCCGAAGATGAAGGCGACGCGGTAGTCACGGGACGAGCGCGAACCCAGGTTGAGCCGCATGCCGTCGTGGATGCCCTTGATGATGCTGTAGGCCTCGTTGAAGCCCATCGAGCGGGCGGGGCCGACCGTGCCGTCGTTGGTGCCGCCGACCGTTGGTGCCACCGTGCCGACGGCGGTCAGGAAGTTGCCCCATACCGACCACGGGCCACGCTGCGATTCCAGCCCGGCGCGGATGCGCCAGGAGTAGAGGGTGTTGAAATTGAGGTCAATCTCCGCGTTGTGCGAACCGCTGTTGGCGGTTTCGCCGACCGAGACCGCGTACACGACCTCGTCGTTCTGATTGACGATCTCAATCTCGTAGAAGAAGCCAATCGGCGTGTGCTTGCCGTTGGAGTTGGTCCACACCAGGGTCGGGCGCCGGCCCTCAATCCGCTCGCTGTCGAATGGCGACACCAGCCCGGGGGCCGTGACCTTCAAGGTCGAACCGTCTTCGTTGGCGGCCGTTGTGCCTCCAGTGGCGGCCGATGGCGCGGTAGGGGACATGGGGGTTCCCGTGCAGGACACACCCAGAGCGACGATCGCCGTCACGGCGAACACGGACACGTACTTCATCAAGTTCAGTTCTCCCTGAGCTCCCCAAAGACACCTTGCGCATCGCCGCTGGGAGACGGTGCCTTGTGGAGCAAACCTCGCAGATTGTAGCAAAGGATGCCTGGAAAACGAAGCGCAAATGCCCGAACATCCATGTTTACTGCGATTTAAGTGCCGTTTACAGACTTGCACCATGTTAGGATGGGGCGTTCGGGTCTCCCCAGGACCCCCTAGATGTGGAGCAAAGGATACGATGCGAAAACTCGCAGTTCTGATGGTGTTGGGTGTTCTGGTTGCCGGGACACGCGAGGCGGCGGCGCAAGGCGAGCCGGCCGACCGGGTGTACCTGAATATCGGGTTCGGCGTGGAATCGGGGTCCACCGACTCGAACGACACGAAGCAGTACACGCTGTACGACGAGACGGCGACCACGAACACCAGCGCAACCTGGACGTCCGGCAGCTTCTTTGGGGGCGGCGTCGACTTCCGGGTGTTCAAGAACCTCACGGTGGGCCTTGCCTACCACCAGGAAACCAACACCTCCGACACGGCGGTCACCGGCGACGTTCCGCATCCGATTTTCTTCAATCGCCCGCGCACGTTCTCGGCCGACGCGGGGGGCATGTATCGTCGTGAGAACGCGACGCACCTGAGCTTCGGCTGGATTGTGCCGATCACGCCCAAGCTGGACGTGCTGGTCTCGGCCGGGCCGTCGTTCTTCCGCCTGCAGCAGGATGTGGTCAGCGACGTGACCATCGCCGAGCGCGGCGGCGACTTCACCGAGGTGGTAGTGGCGCCGACGGTGGTGACCCAGAAGCGCAGCGCCACTGGCTACAACGTGGCCGCCGACGTGACCTACATGCTGTGGCAGAACGACAGCATGCGAATTGGCGCCGGCGGTTTCTTCCGCTATACCGAGGCCAAGACCGACGTGCGGCTGCTGGTCAGCGATTTCGATACCACCATCGGTGGCCTGCAGTTCGGCTTCGGCGCGCGCATCCGCTTCTGACGAAGCGCCCCCCCCCGGCCGTTTATCGTGTCTTGAACCGTCGCAGGTCGACCAGCAACAGTTGGTCGGCCTGCGGCGGCGTTGGCACCGTTTCGAATTGCGCCAGGTAGTCGAGCACCGCCTGCCGCTCCCGCCCGATTTCCTTCCCAATAGCTGTCGCAAAGAACTGGGCGCCATAGCGCGCCCGCAGGTTCTCGATCACCGCTGGTGAAATGGTCGACAAGTCGAAGCTCCACCCCTGCCGTCTGGAGAAGAACAGCAGCATGGGCGAGTTGGCGCCGCCGCGCTCGTAGTCGACCGTCACCACCAGCGCGTCGGGCGGGACCGCCGCCTGGATCACGTTGCCGAAGTGGATGAAATAGGCTGCCGGTGCGTACTCGGGCGTGGTGCGGTACAGATCGTGCCGCACCGGCGAGGCCACGAAGGACGCCACGGCGATGGCGGTGAGGGCCATGGCGGCCAGGCCAAACGACAGCGGTGGTTTGAGGAAACGTGCCACCCGGGCGCCGTCAAACGCTGGCGCCGCGATGACGCCAAACGCGAGCATCAAGGGCGGCAGGAACGGCAGTTGGTGAAACTCGTGCTGCCATTGCCCTTCGGCAGACACGATCAGCAGCGCCAGGCCGCCCAATACCCATAGCCCCACCACGGCGCCCGCTCGCTGGCGCCACAGCGCCAGCGGCGACAGCGCGACCGCGAGGAAGCCGAGAGGTGTCAGGTGCATCCGCCAGAAACGCGCCACCATGTCCCACCAGAACGACAGGTCGGTCAGCCTGTCGGTGGTGGCAAAGTGCGAAATCGAGGTGTAGACCACGCCCGGAGCCTGGTCCTGCGGATACGTGCCTGACGGCCTGAAGACGGCCTGGGTCAGGCCGGTCTCGACGTAGATCCGATCGGCATACCAGTACCAGCCGGCCACCACGGCAACGCTGGCCACGACGCCGGCAACGAGGCGCCGGTCGAACACCGCGGGCCAGCCGCCGCGTGCCCACGCCAGGCCCGCCATTGGCGCCAGGACGAGGATGGCCGGCAGTTTCACCAGCGCGCACAGCATGGTGAGCGCGGCGGCAACGATCGCTCGCCGGTTCGACGGACGATCGAAATAGCGATCCCATGCCACGAGCGCGACGATCATCAGGGTCATCATCGGCGTGTCCGACAGGAACGACCGGCCGAAGTAGACCGCGCTGGGCGAAACCGCCAGCAGGAAGGCGGCGGCCCGCCCGGCCGGACGGCCGAACAGCCGGGTCCCCAGGCTGTAGATGGCGGCAATGCCCGCCACCGAGAACGCCACCGCGACCAGCCGCGCGACCGCATGCAGCTCGCCGGTCACTCGCCACAGCAGGCCGGTGAGGTACTGCAGCAACGGGAACTCCATGCCGACGACACCGTTCAGCCCGCCCCACGACACGCGCGGCGCGAAAAGATTCAGCGACCCTTCGGTGTAGTGGCGGGCGATGTCGGCGTTGGTGATCTGGCGCCAGCTGTGGCCATCGACCATGGGGAAGTCGATGCGGTACAGGCGGAAGGCAAGGCCGAGCAGGATGATGAGGAAAATCGCGAGGTCGAACGACGGTCGCCGTTCGGCCTCGCGATGGATGGTGGTCACGCCGGGAAACTTTATCACCCGGCGGCGTTGCTTACGGCAGCGCCGAGCGCGGCGGCGGATAGACGTTCTGGTTGCCCGGCAGCACGCCGATTGGATCGACATGCCACGCGTAGCCGTTACCGCCGGCGCCGACGATCAGGTCGTACGACTCGCGCGAATCGCACCGGACGATCACGTCGTCTGAAATCGGCCGGCCGCCGCCGGCATCCTTGATGCACCAGTTGGAGTCGGGTCCCTTCTGGTTGAACCGGCCATGGCCGTAGTGCACCACGGCCACGGCGCGCTTGATGAACGCAATGCGATGGTCGCGCGACGAACTGGCGCCGAGGTTCCAGCCTTCGGCGTCGTGCACGCCCTTGATGATGCTCATGGCCTCCGACGGCGAGATGCTGCGGGCGCCACCGACCGGGCCGCTGGAAGTGGGCGGACCCGACGGCCCGGGAATCGGGGCGGCCGGCGCCGCCGGTGTCCGGAACGAAAGCGTGGTCGAGTACCCGGACTGCTTGGTGCCGTCAGTAGCGTATGCACGCCAATAGAAAGTGGTGTTGTAAGGCAGTTCGCCAAGCGTCATGGTCGTGGTGCCGTTACCCGGGGTGGCGGTGAGGAGCGCCGTCAGGCTGCTCATGTCGGCCGCGGTGGAGATCTCAAAGCGGTAAACCACGTCGGTCGTCCCCGAGATGGCGCCATTGGTCGCTCGGAAATCGGGCCGGTTGGACGATATCGCACCGCTCGGGGCGGTGGGGACCGGCGGCTCGAGGACCACTGGTGGCACGACGGTGAAGCTCGACACGGCGGAGTAGGGCCCGGTGTTGGCGCCATCGAGCGCGCGCGAGCGCCAGTAGTAGGTGAAACCGGCGCCCAGGGGCTCGGGCAGGCGATACGCCGTTCGGCCACCGTCGCCAGGTGTCAGCCGGTCGGCGGAATGAACCACCTGCTGGAACCCGGCATCGGTGCCCACCTCGAGTTGGAGCCACAATGCGCGGACTCCGCTCGAACCGGCGTTTTCAATCAGCAGCGTCGGCGGTTCCGCGTCGAACGTGAGCGTGGTTCCGGCGCCTGGCTCGAGCGGCTTGGGAGCGGTAATCGACACGCCCGGAATCGGACCGGCGATGGACGGTGCCGTGGGATTGGCACTCTTCGCGGCCTCGCATCCGACCAGGCTCAGCACCACCGCGAGGGTGCCGGCCGCCTTTCCGACCTTCATGAATTTCATCTTTGGTTCCTTGCCGTCGTCTTATCGGCGTCGATCGCGCGCACCATTACACTTCCGCTCAGCCGTGCCTCTTTTGGCACACTGGTCACCTCAACCGGACGACTTCTTGCAGAAACTGAATGGTTGCCCCGCTCACAGCAAAAGCGCTGCCAACCCTCTCGAGGGACTTTGAGGGACCTCGTGCCAGATGCGCGAGAATGTGACCTGCAAAAATGACATCGCGATCACAAGACTTGCATCCCCGATCCCGTGCCAGTGCGGCAGCGGTGGCGATCGCGATGGTAGCCAGCGCGTCGGTGTGGGTTTCCCTTGGGACGGTGGCGGTGATCAGCGGCGCGACCATGAGCCGGATTGCGGCACTGCCGCCGCTGTGGTGGCTGGCAGGGCTGGTGATCGCAGGAGCTCTTTTGGCGGTCTCAACCCGGCTGTCGGCCACGCGGGCCTGGCCCCTCAGTCTCTCGTTGTTGCTGTGGTTGCCCTACCTGCCTGGCCAGGTGCCGGCCGTGTTTCTCGTATGGCAGGGGCCGCTCGAGGTCTTGGTCTGGACGATGGTCGCAATTGGGTTGGCCGCCGGCGGACCTCGGCCGCGCTGGTGGTCAAGGTTCCAGCCCCTCACGGGCGATCCGCAGCGGGCGCCCTGGATGGCTGGCGCCATTCTCGCCGTCGCCGCGCTCGCAGCGTTCGGCTCGGTGCGCCCAGTGATTCCCGGCGGCGACGAGCCGCACTACCTCGTCATCACCCAGAGCATGCTGCGCGACGGCGACCTGCGCATCGAGAACAACCATACGCGCGGCGACTACCTGGCGTATTTCCCAGGCCGCTTGCGGCCCGATTTCATGCGGCGTGGCGCCGACGCGCAGATCTATTCAATCCACTCACCCGGCGTGTCGGCGCTGATACTGCCGGCGTTTGCTGCGACTGGCTACTTGGGCGCGGTCGTGACCATCATGTTGATGGCTGCGCTTGCATCTGCGCTCACGTGGAAAGCCGCGTGGCTGCTCTCGGCCAGCGTGGCCGGCACGTGGGTGGGATGGGCCGCCGTTTTCCTGTCATCGCCGTTCCTGTTTCAAGCGTTCACTATCTACCCCGACGGCCCGGCCGCCCTGTCCTTGATCGCCGCCGTCTGGTTGCTGGTCTGCCTGGAAGTAAAGCGACCGGTATCGCTGCCAGTGGTCGGGGTGGTCGGCGCCGGGCTGGCTGCGCTGCCATGGCTTCACACTCGCTTTGCGTTCATAGCCGCGGCGCTGGGCCTTTGCCTGGCGGCACGCCTGGTGGCTCGAGAGGATCGGCGAGCCTGCCTGGCGGCGCTGCTCGCCGCGCCGATCGTGGCCGCCATGGGGTGGTTCGGCTACTTCTGGCTGATCTGGAACACGCCGAATCCGGCTGCGCCGTACGGTGCCGAAACCGGCGCCGCGCTCGCCTACATCGGCCGCGGCCTCACCGGCCTGTTGGTCGATCAACAGTTCGGGTTGTTACCAGCTGCGCCGGTGTACGCCTGCGCCATGGCCGCCGTGCTGATCCTGGCCCGAACCCACGCTCGGCTCGCGGGCGAATTGATCCTGATCGTGGTGCCATACGTCGTGGTGACGGCCAGCTACGCCATGTGGTGGGGCGGCATCAGCTCCCCGGCGCGGTTCCTGGCGGCGCTGGCTCCACTCGCGGCCTTGCCCATTGCCTCGTGGTGGCCCCGTCAATCGGCAGCGGCGAGGACGCTGACGCTGCTCCTTCTGTTGATCAGTGTCGCCGCCGTTTGGCCAAGGGCTTTCGTCGATGGCGGGCGCCTGCTCTATAGCGATCGGAGCGGATACGATCTCGCGCTCGGCTGGGCGGCACAATCAGTCGACCTTGCGCTTGCCTTTCCCAGCGTTCATCGCGACGGCATCGGCGGCGCGTGGCGCGACGCCGGCGTATGGCTCATCTTCGGGCTTGCGGTGACGATGGCGGTGCGGGCACTGGCCGCGCGGAGGACGAATGCCGGCTTGTGGAGCCTGGTGACGTGGTCGGCGGCGCTGTGGCTGATGGGCAGTGCGACGGTGGTCTGGGCGCGTCATGGCGACCGCGTGGTCACACCCAGCCGGTCGCAGGTCGCCGCGTTGCAAGCGGTTCGCTCCGACTGGCAAGCAACGTTCGTCCGCCTGCGCCCGTTCAGGAACCTCACCGCCGACGAGTTCCTCCGGCAGGCCACCTTCGCGACTGCCGACCGGCTGCCGCCAAGGCCTGCCGATCCGGCTTTGCTTCGTGCTGCCGCAGTGCCGGCAGGTGAGTACGAACTGCTGGTGTCAGGGGTCGCACCGCCAGGGGAGAGCAGCATGGTGCTTGGCCGGAACGACCCGCCGGTCGAAAGGTGGTCGCTCGACGGCGTGCGGTCGGCGCCCGCGGCCGCCACCCTTCGACTGCCGGTTGACGTGGCATCACTAACGATTCGCGGCGACGGTCGCAGCGATCCGGCTGCAGCCGGTCTTCGCCTGCGAGCAATTCGCGTGGCCGACCCGGTCAACGAAGATGGGCGCCGCGCGACCCGCGCGGTGCGATATGGCCATGCGCGTGTGTTCGCGTTCGACGAGCGCGTGTACCTCGAGCCCGGTGGTTTCTGGACCCGTGCCGACGGTACTGCGGCCGTGGTGATCGACACCGATGCCGCGGCTGAGGAGTCGGGACGGCCGTTGGTCGTCCGCGCTGGCGCGGTGGCGACGTCGGTCGAGTTGTCGGTGGGTGAGTGGTTCACCAGGCTGTCACTGGCCGCCGGCCAACAGGAGACCGTGCAGTTGCCGCCGCTCAACGGTAGCCGCGCGTGGGCCCTGACCATCCGATCGGGCCCCGGCTTTCGCCCATCGGCAATCGATCCGGCCAGCGACGATGTGCGGGTGTTGGCGGTGTGGATGGAGTTGCCGTAACGGCGGCACGTCTGCGTTATCTGCGTCATCTGCGGCCCTGTCAAACGTGATCTGCGGCCCTTGACAGCCCTCCCACCGTACACTACGGTTCGACAGATGGTCACCGAGCCGAATCAGCCGCTGGTCACCCGGCTGATTGCAGAGCGCGCCGAGGCCCATCGCAAGTACAACGAGGCGCTGACCGCACTCGACCGCGCCATTCAGTCCTCGCCGTCGTGGCCGTCCCCTCCCACGCCTTACGACGAACAGAAGCTGCCCGCGATCAACGAATTGTGGACCATCATGCCGCCCGGCGGGCCGCCGCGTCCCGCGGGGTGGCGGGGCCGCATCGCCGACGCCGCCTGGCAACTGGTGGCACCGGTGTTCGAGCGCCAGATGGCGTTCAACGCCGCCATCGTCGATCACCTGAATCGCAATGCCGTGCCGCATCGCGAGGCCAACCAGGCCATCGCCGCCGCGCTGCCGGCCTTACGCGAGGGGTTCGAAGGCCTGGTGCGCTTCGAATCGTTACTGATCCAGTTCTTGCAGCAGTTGACGCCGCTGGCCGATGCGCGTGGGCGGGAGATGCAGGACGCGATCGACGAACTCCGCCATGTCGCCGACGTGGCGCAGCGTGCCGCGGTGATGGCCAAGCGGGAAGTCGAGCGGGTGGCCGCGCCGGTGGCCGCGCCGCCCGCGACCGCCGCCGTGCCGGCCGCCAGGGCCGCGATCGACCCGCAGAAGACCGAGGCCTTCAAGTACCTGGGGTTCGAAGACCGGTTTCGCGGTTCCGAGCAGGAGATTCGGGCGCGGCTGTCCGACTACGTGCCGTACTTCGCCGGCGCGGCCGACGTGCTCGATGTCGGCTGCGGCCGCGGCGAGTTCCTCGACCTTCTGAAGGGGGCCGGCGTTACCGCGCGCGGTCTCGACCTGAACCCGGAGATGGTGGAAGTCTGCCGTGCCCGCGGACTCGATGCCGCCACCGGCGATGCGCTGAGCGTGCTGCGCAGCCAGCCCGATGAGTCGCTCGGCGGGTTGATTGCGGTGCAGGTGATCGAACACCTGGATCCCGGCTACCTCTCGGAGTTCCTCCAGGTGGCGTACTACAAGCTGCGGCCCGGCTCACGGATGGTGCTCGAGACCATCAACCCGGCGTGCTGGGTGGCCTTCTTCGAAAGCTACATCCGCGACCTGACGCACGTGCGGCCGATCCATCCCGAAACGTTGCAGTACATGCTGCACGCGAGCGGCTTCAGTCCGGTCGAGATTGTCTATCGTGCGCCAATTGCCGAAGATGCCCGGCTGCAACGGGTGACGCCGCGCCCCGAGCACTTCCAGGAGGCCGCGGCCGATCCGCTGACCGAACTGGTGTCGGCCTTCAATCGCAACATGGATCGGCTGAACGGCCGGCTGTTCACGTTCCAGGATTACGCGGCGGTCGCGCGCGCCGGCGGACGGTCGTAGGCCGCTACGACGAGCGCCGGCGGAGGAACATCAGGCCGCCGACCAGCGACAGCCCCATCACCAGGCCGGTCGATACCAGCGACAGCGCGACGGCGGCGTCGATGGGCAGGCCAAAGCGGCGAAAGAAGAACGCAAACACCGCTTCGCGAACGCCGAAGCCATTGATCGACAGCGGCGCCATCTGCACCGCCAGGCTTACCGGAATCAGCACCGCACCCAGCAGAATCGGCAACGGCACGGCCAGGCCCTGCGCCGTCAGCAGGTAGAAGGCGACCACCGTGACCTGGACGACCAGGGCGCCGGCAAAGGCGCCGGCTACCGCCATTGGCGCCTCGCGAAAGCGGCCAATGGCATCGTCCAGGCGCTGAATCCGTTCATCGACCCACGATCGCCTCAACAGTCGCAGGGGCCGCAACAGGTAGGCCGTCAGGCTGGGGATGGCGATGACCGGCACGGCGATCAACACGCTGGCGCCAGCCACCATCCACAACCAGCGGGCGCCCGGCACGCGCACGCCGACGAGCGAGGCCGCGAACGCGCCGAATGACGCGACCAGGATCATCGCGGCGAGCCCGAGCGCGCGATCGACGAGAACGACCGTGGTCGCCAGCGTCTTGGAGCCGGCCGCCGGTGCCGTGTCGGCTATGCGCATGACGTCGCCGCCGATGCCGCTGGGCAGGAAGTTGTTGAAGAACAGGCTGACCCAGACCGACTCGCGGAGGGTGCGGGTGGGCACGTCAACGTGCTGCGCCCGCAGCAGGCGGTGCCACCGCCACACGGTGACGGCCTGAATGAAGACGTACGAGATCAACGCGAGCACAATCCACGCGGGATTCATGCCCCTGACGCGCTGCCAGAGTGCCGCCAGATCGATGGAGCGCAGCACGAAGTACAGGAGCGCGACGCTGACGACAATTCGTACAAGTACCTTCAACACAGGAATCGATAATGGAAAATGGAAGCCACGATTCTACCCTAACTGTATTAGGCTCAGCGAGATATAATGACTCGTGCGCATCCTGATGCTCGCGCCCGAGCCGTTCTTCGAGCCGCGCGGCACCCCGTTCAGCGAATACCACCGCATCAAGACGCTCGGTGAACTCGGTCATCAGATCGATCTGGTCACCTATCCGATCGGCCGGGATGTCGCGCTCCCGAACTTGCGCATTTTTCGCTCGCTGCGGCCGCCGTTCGTTAACAAGGTGCGCATTGGTCCGTCGCCGACCAAGCTGTTGCTCGACGGCCTGATGGTGTTCACGGTGCTGCGCCGCGTGATTGCCGATCGCTACGACGCGATCCACTCGCACGAAGAAATGGGATTGCTCGGGGTGTGGCTGGCGAAGTGGCTGGGCGTGCCGCACCTCTATGACATGCATTCGAGCCTGCCGCAACAGCTCAGTAACTTCAAGTACAGCAAGTCGGGCGCCTTGCGCGCGCTGTTTACGTGGGCGGAAGGCCAGATGGTCCACAAGTCGCAGGTCGTGATCACGATCTGCCAGGAGCTGCAGGACACGGTGACCGAAATGGGCGCCGGCGAGCGATCGCTGCTGATCGAGAACGTAATGGGCGGTGACGTGGACGACCCGCCGACCGGGACGCCGGCCGAGATTCGAAAAGCGTGGGGCATCGAGGGCTCGGCGCCTCTGGCGCTGTACACCGGAACGTTCGAAGCCTACCAGGGCGTTGATGTGTTGATTGAGGCGTCGGCAATCCTCGCCCGCCGGCGGCCGGAGATTCGCGTGCTCGTGGTCGGCGGCGAGCCGGCGCAGGTGGCGGCGGCGAAGGCCAGGGCCGAAGCGCAGGGCGCGTCGGCGGTGATGGTGTTCACGGGCCAGCAGCCGGCGCGGGAGATTCCCGGCTTCGTGCAGGCCGCTGATCTCCTGGTGTCACCGCGCATTCGCGGCACCAACACGCCGCTGAAGATTTACTCCTACCTGCGATCGGGCAAGCCGATCGTCGCTACCAACCTGCTGACGCATACCCAGGTGCTGACCCCTGAGATCGCCATGCTGGTGGCGCCCGACGCCGAAGCCATTGCCGGTGCGGTGCTGGAGCTGGTGGAGCAGCCGGAGCAGCGCCGGCGATTGTCGGCGGCCGCGCGCATCGTGGCGCAGGAGAAGTACAGCCGCGAGTCGTACGTGCGGCGCACCGCGCAGGCGTACGAGCGCCTGGCCGGTGACCCGCGCCTGGATGTTTCGTCGGGGGAGCTGGCACGCCGGTGAGGGTGCTGGTGACGGGGGCCACGGGATTCACCGGCGGCCACCTGGCGAGGTTGCTGGCGGCGCGCGGCGACGAGGTGCGCGCGCTGGTCCGGCCGAAGAGCCGCGCGGTCTTTGACCGCTCGCCACTGGCCGCGGCCGGCGTGCAGGCGGCCGAGGGCGACCTGACCAACGCCGCGTCCGTGCGGCGGGCGACCGACGGGGTCGAGGTCGTGTATCACATTGCCGCCACCTATCGAGAGGCCGGGCAGCCCGACGCGGCGTATCGAGCGATCAACGTCGATGGCACGCGCAACGTGCTCGAGGCGGCCAGGGCCGCCGGGGCGCGCCGCGTGGTGCACTGCAGCACCGGCGGCGTGCACGGCCACGTCGCCAACCCGCCCGCCAACGAAGACGCGCCCTTCAATCCCGGCGACGTTTACCAGCAGACCAAACTCGAGGCCGAGACCCTGGCGCGCGAGTACGGACGCAGCACCGGTTTCGATGTCGTGGTGGCGCGGCCGATCGGCATCTACGGACCGGGCGACCTGCGATTCCTGAAGATGTTCCGCGGACTGGCGCGTGGCCGGTTCCCCATGATCGGCGACGGCCAGGTGTTCTATCACCTGACTTTTGTCGAGGACCTGGTCGAAGGGTTTCGCTTGTGCGGCACCGTGCCGGCCGCGGCCGGCCGGACGTATCTGCTGGCCGGGCCGCGCTACACGACGCTCGAGGCGCTGGTAGGGCTGGTCGCCAAGGAACTGAACGTGGCGCCGCCGAAGGTGCACTGGCCGGTGTGGCCGTTCTGGACCGCCGGCCTGATGTGCGAACTGGTGTGCGTTCCGTTGCGCATCGAGCCGCCGCTCTTCCGCCGCCGCGTGGACTTCTATACCAAGAGCCGCGCCTTCGACACGAAGCGGGCGCAGACCGAATTGGGCTTTGCGCCGAAAGTGGATCTGGAAGAGGGCATTCACCGGACCGCCGCGTGGTATCGGAGTGAGGGATTGCTATGACCGACTCCCGACTCCCGACTCCCGCCTTCGCCAAGGCTACGGTGGGCAGGCCCGGTTCCCGGCGGCTCAATGTGGTCCACATCTGCGACCACCTGGGCTGGGAGGGCTCGCGGATGCACGGCGTGAAGCGACTGTTTGCGTGGATGATCCCGCGATTCGATCGCGCGCGCTTCAACGTCTCGCTGATCAGCCTGCGCCGGAAAGACCTCTCGGCCGACACGCTCGAAGAGTTCGGCATCGACGTCACCTACATGGCGCGCCACAAGTTCGATCCCGCCACGTTCACGGCGCTGTTGAAGGTCTTGCGCGAAAAGCAAGCCGACCTCGTGCACCTGCACGGTTACGGCGCGACGACGTTCGGCCGCCTGTGCGCGTGGCGGCTGGGTATTCCGGCCATTCTGCACGAGCACGCCAACCACGGCGACACGCCGTGGTTTCAGAAGGTCGCCGACAAGGTGCTCGCGCCCCACACGGACCTGGCGATCGCGGTATCGGAGTCGACCGGCGAGTTCACGACTCGCGCCAGGCTGATGCCGGCCAACCGCACCAAGGTGGTCTACCTGGGGGCGCCGCTTGATGAGTTCGCGCGCCCGCGCAGCGCCGATGAGGTGGCCGCTGCCAGGCACGCGCTGGGCATTGCGCCGGGCACCACGGCCATTGGCACGATCACGCGACTGATGCCGTCGAAGGGAAATCAGTATTTGATCGAGGCCGCGCCGGAGGTGCTCGCGAAGCACCCGAACGTGCGTTTCTTCATCGTCGGCGAGGGCGAATTGCAGGGGCAGCTCGAGGCGCAGGCGAGCGCGCTGGGGCTGGGCGACCGGTTGGTGTTCGCAGGGTTTACGCGCGATGTCGGCGCCGCCTTGTCGGCGCTGGACCTGGTGGTGTTTCCGTCGTTGTGGGAAGGCACGCCCCTGACCGTGTTCGAGGCCCTGGCGATGGGCAAGCCGATTGTCGCGACCGATGCCGACGGATTGCTCGACGTGCTGACCGACCGGCACGACGCGCTGATTGTGCCCAAGGCCAATGCCAGCGCGCTGGCCGGCGCCATGTGCGAGGTGCTCGAGCACCCTGAACTTGCTGCCAGCCTGGGTGCCGAGGCGCGCAGAACCGGGGCCCGCTACGACATTGCCGCCTTCGTCAGGAAGATGGAGCGGCTGTACGTGATGCTTCACGAAACCTCGCGCGCCACCGGCCGAGCGGGTATCCTTCAAGCGGACTTGAGTTTCCTGACCACCGAACGATGACCGACTTCAATGTGGTGTCCGGCTTCAGCCGGCCCGGGAACTTCAATGTGGTGTCCGGCTTCAGCCGGACCGGGAACTCCGATGTGGCGTCCGGCTTCTTGACCACCGTAGCCTTGGCGAAGGTGGTTAGCCGGACCGAGGCGCGATGACACTCGACCACCGCGTCGCAACCCGTTTGCGCGATCGCAGCCTCACCTGGCGGCTGGGCGCCAGCACGACGGCCGCCATTGGCGTCGTGTTGCTGACCTGGGCGTTGTCGGTCGACTTCGTCAAGACGTCGAACAGCGCGTTCTTTGGCGACGCCGCGACCTACTACACCCTGGGCCACAGCCTGGCGGCTGATTTCGACTTCGAGTTCAAACGCGACGACCTCGCCCGGGTCTGGAAGGAGTACCCATCGGGACCAGAGGGCCTGTTCCTCAAGCGCGGCCGCGACGGGCGTCTCTACTACGCCAAGGCCTACATCTATCCGCTGGTCGCGGCGCCGTTCGTCATGCTGTTCGGCACCAACGGGTTCCTGGTGCTGCACGCCCTCCTGATGACGCTGTGCTTCCTGTGCGCGTTCTCGTTTCTGAGCGCGCGGAGCCATCCGGTCGGCGCGCTGGTCTTTGCCTGCGCGTTCCTGTTCATCTCGCTGGTGCCGATCTACATGGTGCAGCTGGCGCCCGACTTCTTCATCTTTGCCATCGTCCTGCTGGGCTACTACTTCTGGTGCTACAAGGAAGTGGCCGGCGCGGTGGCCGAAGACGAACTCGGGTCGTGGCGGACGCGCTGGCTGCTCGGGCCGCGCTCTGATCTCGCGGCCGCGGTCCTGCTCGGCATCGGCACCTTCGCCAAGCCGACCAATATTCTGCTCATCGCCCCGCTCCTGGCATCGGCGGTGTTGCGCAGCCAGTGGTCCCGCGCCGTCAAGATCGGCGCCACCTTCGCCATCGTCGTCATGGCCCTGTTCGCCTTCAACACCGCGGTGACCGGCGAGTGGAATTACCAGGGCGGCGAGCGCAAAACCTTCTATCGGGGCGGCGGCGTGGACTTCGCCGGGGGTTTCCCGTACCAGGACGAGGCCAAGACCTTCGATACCGTCGGCCTCGGACGTGTCGGCGGCGGATCGTTCGAGGTGCTGTTCACGCGCGACGCCTTGCTGGAGGTGTTCCGCCGCAACCTCGCTTACTTCGTGATTGGGCGCCACACCGGGTTTGCGATCTACCTCTTCCCGGGGGCCATGGCGATTCTCCTGTTCCTGCTGGCCACCAGGGACCGGGCGATGTGGCAGTGGTTGACGCTGGCAGCCGGCGTGGGCACGGCCGTGGCGTTGCTGTTGTACATGCCTTTCACCTGGTCCGGCGGCGGCGGGCCGGTTGGCAACCGCTACTTCCTGGGCACCTACGGCATCTTCCTGTTCCTGGTGCCGCCGCTGCAGACCGCCGTGGGCGGGCTGGTGACACTGGCGATCAGCGGGTTGTTCGTGGCGAGGATCGTGTCGAATCCGTTCTATGCCTCGACTCATCCCGCCGAACACAGCAAATCGGGACTCTATCGCCGGCTACCCATCGAGTTGACGATGGTCAACGATTTGCCGGTGAACCTGCAGCCCGATCGGCACCGGCAGCCGCTGGGCGGTACGCCCCCGGTCTTTGCGTATTTCATCGACGACAACATCTACAACCGCGAGGGCGATGCGTTCTGGGTCAAGGGCGAGTCGCACGCCGACTTGCTGTTGCGCGCACCGATCGAGCCCGAGGCAACGGCCGCCGGCGTCCAGGAGGCGCTGTCGTTGCGCATCGAGAAGCTGACGGTCATCCTCGAGAGCGGGCCGCGGCCCAATCGCGTGACGATCGACACCGGTACCGGCCGGCGCGTAGTCGAACTGGCCGCCAGTTCACAGCAGATTATCGAGGTCGAGATGCCGCCCGGCGTGCCCTACAAGTACCACCCGGTATACCCGACCAACTACGTCTACAGCGTCTCGATTGAGTCGGCGACCGGCTTTGTGCCGATGTTCGAATCGGGAGCTCCCGACGGCCGCTTTCTCGGCGTGATGGTAAGGCTGATTCCGACGTACGGAGGCGCACCGTAGTGGCGACGATTGCGGTAGTGACTTCCAGCCCGCCGTTCGCCGAGGGCGGCCATCTCGTGATGGCACGCGAACTGGTGCGGGCGTTGAAGGAAGAAGGCCACCAGGCCGGCCTGATCGTGACACCGCAGAACCGCTTCGGTCAGCAGGGCAGCGCCTACCTGGCGGCCTGGTGTACCGATGTTCAGCTGGCCCACGAGGATCAGAAGGTTGACCAGGTCATCAGCCTGCGGTTTCCGGGCTACGCCGTACAGCACCCGAACCACGTGCTGTGGCTCAATCACCGCATGCGCGAGTACTACGATCTGTGGGATCAGTTCAGCGCGCGCCTGTCGTGGAAGGCCGGCATCAAGGAGCGCGCCCGCCGCGCCGTCATCCACCGGGTCGACAACCACCTGCTGAACAAGATGCGGCGCCGCTTCGTGATTTCCGGCACCGTGCAGGCGCGGCTGCGCCGCTTCGGAGGCATCTCCTCGGAAGTGCTTTACCCGCCGCCTCCGAAACGAGACTATCGCCACGATACCTACGGCGACTACCTGTTCGGCGTGTCGCGCCTGTCGCCGCTGAAGCGGTTCGACCTGGTGTTGCGGGCGCTGGCCGAGCCGATGGCCGCGAGCATCAAGTGCGTCATTGCCGGCGAGGGCGCCGAAATCGACGCGCTGATGAAGCTGCGCAGCCACCTCGAACTCGAGCACCGGGTCCAGTTCGTGGGCCGGCTGGATGAAGACGGCTTGCTGCATCACCTGGCCCGGTGCCGCGGCGTCATCTTTCCACCGTACAACGAAGACTACGGGTTCGTCACCGTCGAGGCGTACATGTGCGGCAAGCCGGTGATCACGTGCACCGACAGCGGCGGTCCGGCCGAGCTCGTGCGTGATGGCGAAACCGGCTACGTGACGGCGCCAACGGCCGAGGCTTTGGCGGCAGCGATGCGCCGGATGATGGACGACCGCAACCTGGCGGCCCGCATGGGCGAGGCCGGCGCCGCCGTGGCCAGGCAGATGACCTGGTCGGGCGCCATCCAGAAGCTGCTGCTCTGATCGACTCCCGCCTCCGCCAAGGCTTCGGCGGGGCAAGCCCGACTCCCGACTCCCGGTCTGTTACCATGCATTAGTTCATGTCCTACCGTTCGCCCCTCGAGACGCGTCTCGCCAAGAAGACCACCAAGGCGATCACCGACTTCAACCTGATTGAAGACGGCGACCGCGTCATGGTTGGGTTATCGGGCGGCAAGGACAGTTGGGCGCTGATCCAGATTCTCGACGAGTTGCGCAAGCGGGCGCCGATCAAGTTCTCGATCGTCGCCGTCAACGTCGATTCGGGCTACGAGGGCTACCAGCACAAACAGGTAGGTGAGGCCTGCCGCGAGCGCGGCTGGGAGTTCCACAGCGAGCACACCAACATTGGCGCCGTCATCGACGACAAGCTCGACAGCGACGACACCCCATGTTCCCTGTGCGCGCGGCTTCGTCGCGGCGTGTTGTACCGCATGGCCAAGGAGACCGGCGCGACCAGGATCGCGCTGGGCCACCACCTGGACGACTTCATCGAGACGGCGTTGCTCAACCTGTTCTTCGCCGGCGCCCTCAAGGCGATGCCGGCGCGGCTGACCTCCGACAACGGCGCGCATGTCGTCATTCGTCCCCTGGTGTATGTCACCGAAGCCGAGGCGCGCGCGTACTGCAAGGAACGCGACCTGCCGATCATCGGCTGCTGTTGCCCGGCGTGCGGCGACCTCAGCTTGCAGCGCCAGCGCGTCAAGCGGCTGATTGCCGAGCTGGAGCGCGAGCACCCGGCGGTGAAGAACTCGATGATCAAGGCGCTTTCGAACGTCATGCCGCGATGGCTGCTGGACCGGCGTCTGAACCCGGTAGGGGATACCCGCCACGCCCTTGCCAGCCAGCTCGAGGAGTTCGACGATGTTCCGGCGGATGTGCCGCTGATTCCGCTGATGCTGTCGCGCCCCGCCTTCGCCAAGTCGACGGTGGGCAAGCCATCCCCAAGCCCCAAGCCCCCCACCTTCGCCAAGGCTACGGTGGGCAAGCAGGCCCCAAGCCTCGAACCGTGAGGGCCGTCGTCCAGCGCGTGACGTCGGCGACGGTCACCGTGTCCGGCCGGATCACCGGTGAGATCGGTCACGGCCTGCTGGTGTTGCTCGGCGTGGACCAGGGCGACGGGCCTGCCGACTTGCAGTACATCACCGCAAAGATTCGCGACCTGCGGATCTTCGCGGACGATGAGGGCAAGATGAACCGGTCAGTGATCGAGATCCAGGGCGGCGTGCTGGTGGTGTCGCAGTTCACCCTGTCGGGCGATGCCCGCAACGGCCGCCGGCCATCGTTCGCCTCGGCGGCGCCGCCGCAGATTGCCCGCGCGCTCTACGAAGATGTCGTGCGAGAATTGAAAACCAGCGGGCTGCGCGTCGAAACCGGTGAATTCCAGGCCATGATGCAGGTGGCGCTGGTCAACGACGGTCCCGTGACTATTCTTCTCGACAGCAGGAAGACGTTCTAGCCACATGACGCGAATATTCACATCTCTTTTCCTGGCGCTCGCGATCGTCGCGGTGGCGGCGGTTGCGCCGGCCGCGGCCCAGCAGCGCCCCCTGCAAACCGAAGACCCGGAGACGATCGGTTCCGGCCGTGCGCTGATCGAAGCGGGCATTGACTACCAGCGCGACACCTTTCTTCCGGTTTCGGGGTTGCGCGGCAACCACATCACGATGCCGGCGTTCGGCCTCAGCCTTGGCGTGAGCTCGATTGCCGAGATCCAGCTCGACTGGGGGATCTATCAGAAGCTCAACATTACCGAACAGGTGGCGGGGGCGCCGCTCGCGCACCTGCTGCAGACCGATGGTGTCAGCACCGACGACTTTGGCGACATTCACATCGGTGCGAAGGTGAGGCTGTTGTCCGAGACCGCGCGCCGGCCCGCCATCGGCAGTTGGTTTCGCACGCGGTTGCCGAATGCCGGCAACGAATCCGGCCTCGGCAAGGACGTGCAGGATTTTTCATCGGCGCTGACCATCGGCAAGACAATCCAGTCCGTGCGCGTCGTCACCAATGTCGGCTTGTTGATGATCGGCCGCCCGACCGAAGCGGTGGCGCAGGATGACTTGTTGATTTACAGCCTGTCGGTGGCGCGCGCGGTCAGCCAGAATGCGGAACTGGTGGGCGAGTTCGCCGGCCGGGCCAACTTCGCCGACATCGTCACTCCGGGCGCCGAAGATCGCGGCCTGCTGCGTTTCGGCGCGCGTTACACGCGCAGCGGCGTGCGGCTCGACGGCGGTATCCTGCTGGGCCTGACCTCGCGGGATCCTGGGTTTGGGCTCACCGGCGGCCTGACCTGGGTCTTCAACGCCTTCCACGTGCCGTGATGTTGTCGATTGCGAAAGCGCACGCCTACGGCAACGATTTCCTGTTCGTGCCGGCGGAGCAGGTCGAAGGGCTGCGGCTCGATGAGCTGTCGCGCCGCTTGTGCCACCGCCACACCGGGCTGGGGGGCGACGGCGTCATCTATTACACGATCGCGCCCGACGGGTCGGCACAGATGAAGCTGATCAACACCGATGGCAGCCCCTCGGAGCTGTCGGGGAACGGCTTGCGCTGCCTGGCCGCGCTGGTCATGCACCAGCGCGAGGACGCCGGGCAGCCGCCGCTCACCGAAGTGCGCGTTGATACCGATGCCGGCTGGAAGACCCTGGCGCTGGTCAGCCGGATGGGCGGTCGCTACACGTTTCGCGCCGCGCTCGGCCAGCCTGAACGCGTAGCCGAGGAGATCCTCGAGGCCGCCGGTGAAACCTTGAAGGTCTCGACCCTGGCCATCGGCAATCCGCAATGTGTCGCGTTGGTGAGCCAGTTGCCTGATCAGGCGCGGTTTCATCGCCTGGGGCCGGCGCTGGCCACCCATCCGCGGTTTGCGGAGGGCAGCAACGTCGAGTTTGCCGTGATCGAAGCCCCCGACCGCGTTCGCATCCTGATCTGGGAGCGGGGAGTGGGGCCCACCCATGCCTCAGGCACCGGCGCGTGTGCCTCGGCCATCGCCGCCATTGCCCACGGCGGCGCCGCCCGTGACATCCAGGTGATTGCGCCCGGCGGGACGCAGCGCGTCGAGTGGACGGCCGACGGCATCTTCCTGACCGGCTGGGCCGAAGTGGTCGTCGACGGCCGCTGGGTGCCCTCGCATGCAGACCTTTCATGAAGCGGTCGGCGCGGTAGAGACGTTTTCTCCGGCTGAAGAACAGTTCAATCGCCGCCGCCGCACCGCGGGACTGTTCCTGGCGCCGGCCGTTTTCCTGATCCTGCTGTTTGCGCCGCTTGGCGACATCCCGGTCGCCGCGCACCGCATGGCGGCCGTCATGGGCCTGGTCATCACGCTGTGGCTGACCGAGGCGCTGCCGCTTGCGATCACGGCCATGCTCGGCCCCTGCGTGGCGGTGATGCTCGGCGTCACCACCGGCCGCGAGGCGCTGGCGCCGTTTGCCGATCCGATCATCTTCCTGTTCATCGGCGGCTTCATGCTGGCCCAGGCCATGTTCGTGCATGGTCTCGACCGCCGCATCGCCTATAGCGCGTTGGCGCTGAAGGGCGTCGGCGCCAGCGCGTTCCGCATCCTCCTGGTCTACGGCGCCGTGTGCGCGGCGATGTCGATGTGGATCAGCAACACGGCGACGACGGCGATGATGTTTCCGATCGGGTTATCGATCATCGCCTACCTGCACCGCACCGCGACGAACCAGGCGGCGGCCGTGCGCCGCTTCGCGCTGGCGATGATGCTGATGACCTCGTTCGCGCCGTCGATCGGCGGCATGGGCACGCCGGTCGGCACGCCGCCGAACCTGATCGGCATCGGCATGCTCGAGAAGATCGTCGGCACGAAGATCTCGTTCTTCGCGTGGATGGCCATCGGCGTCCCGATCGTGATCGTGCTGTTTGGCTACCTCGTGCTGCAGTTCTATTGGACCTCGTCGCGTGGCCTGCGCGTGACCGGCGACAGCACGGCGATGGTCCACGAGGAACTGGCGCGGCTGGGCCGTCTGTCGGCGGCCCAGCGCAACGTGCTGATTGCCTTCGGCGTCACCGTGGCCCTGTGGGTCACGCCAGGAGTGCTGGCGATTGCCGGCCTGGACGACACGGCCTTTGCGCGCGGCTACGCCTCGGCCATGCCCGAAGGCGTCGCCGCGCTGATGGGGGCGTTCCTGCTGTTCGTGCTGCCGGTCGATTGGCGCGAGCGGCGATTCACGCTGACCTGGGACGAGGCGGTCAAGATCGACTGGGGCATCGCGCTGCTGTACGGCGGCGGGCTGGCGCTGGGCGAGCTGACCTTCACGACCGGCCTGGCGCAGGCGGTGGGCGAGGGCGTCACCAGCTGGCTGCCGTCGCAGTCGTCGCTGGCGCTGACCGTCCTGTTCACCGGCGCCGCGATCGTCGTCTCGGAGGCGGCCTCGAATACCGCGTCGGCCAACATGATCATTCCGATCGCGATCGCGGTGTCCGAGGCGGCCGGCGTCCGCCCCATCGAACCAGTGCTCGGCGCCACCCTGGGCGCGAGCATGGGCTTCATGATGCCGGTTTCAACGGCGCCCAACGCCATTGTCTACAGCTCCGGGTTCGTGCCGATTGGCCAGATGATGCGGCACGGGGTCATGCTCGACATCATCGCGTTCGTGGTCATCATCGTGACCGTGATGACGCTCGGGCCCGTGCTGTTCTGAGCTGGCAGAAATCGCAGCGGCCGGGGCGGCCGATGATCGCGGAAACCGCGATGCCAGGGGAGACGCCCTAGCGTTTGCGCCGTGCCGGCGCCGCGGGCGGACCCGCGTCGATCTGCGTCAAAGCGGCCTGTACGTTGGCCGCCACCCCTTCGAGCGCCGGCCCAACGGCCAGGTAGTCCTCGGTCGCCAGCGCCGCGCGCGCTTTTTGCAGGGCCATTCCCGCGGTCGCGACGGCTTCTTGCAGCGGTTTCAGGTTACGAGCCGGCAGCGGCGATGTTTGCAGCCGGGTTTCGGCGGTGGCGAGCAGCGTCGCGACCTGGGCGACGGTGCGTTCGGCTTCGCCGCGGGCGTTGGCCCGGCCCTCGACCGCCAGCTTCGCGGCGTTCTGCGCGCGTTCGAAGCTGTCGAGGGCGTGGCTGAGCGCCTGTCGATAGTCGTCGCCGGCGGCTGCTTCGTTCGATCGCTTCAGCGCGTCGACGGCGGCGGTTAACTCCGCGGCGGCGAATCGTTCGGCGCCGGCGGCGCGGGCCGCCTCGATGGCGCCCTGCGCCAGGTTCATTTCCTTGTTGGGTGGTTCGGAGCACGAGACGGAGAAGACGGCAATGACCAGCGCCAGGCGGCGAGCGACACGAACCATGTCTGACGAGTATACGACACCGTCGAGGCGGCGCCGCCGTGCCGTGGCGGCAGAACCGGCGTCAATCAGCTACCATGAAGGGCCGGGGTCGATGACCTGCGTGCCGGTGGCCGACCGCCCGCGCGAGAAGCTGGCGCGGTCAGGCGCCGAGGCCCTCGGCGACAACGAATTGCTGGCGCTCGTGATTGGCGTTGGGACCCGGGCGCGTGGCGCGCTGGCCGTCGCCCAGGACGTGATTGCCGCCGCCGACGGCTTGCCGGGGCTGGCCCGGCTGGCGATGGGCGAGTTGGAGCGGGTGCCGGGCATTGGCGAGGCGCGGGCGGCCCGGGTGCTGGCCGCGGTGGAGTTGGGGCGGCGCACGCTGACGCGGGACTCGCCGGAGCGGCCGCGGTTCATGACCCCCGAGGACGCGGCGAACTACCTGATGCCGCGCTACGGCGGGTTCGAGGTTGAGCGGTGCGGCGTGATGTTGCTTGACCAGAAACATCGCCTGGTCCGAATCACCGTGATTTCCACCGGCACACTCGACGCGACCGTGGCGCACCCGCGCGACGTGTTCCGGGTGGCGGTGGCGGGATCGGCGGCGAGCGTCGTGGTGTTTCACAACCACCCGTCCGGCGACCCGACGCCCAGCACGCTGGATCGCCTGCTGACGCGGCGGCTGGACCTGGCCGGCGAGGTGATGGGGATCGAACTGGCCGATCACATCATCCTGGGCAACGGGTCGTATTTCAGCTTCAAGGAAGAGTCCAAACGGTGAAGATTCTCTACTTCGACTGCTTCGCCGGCGCGGCGGGCGACATGATCGTGGGGGCCCTGCTCGACGCCGGCCTGCCGTTCGACGAGTTGAAGCGGGCCCTGGGCAGCCTGGCGGTGGACGGCTGGGACGTCTCGACCGATCGCGTGATCAAGACCGGCGTGGCCGCGACGAAGTTCCGGGTCCACTCGGTGGGAGCGTCCGGTGTCACCCGGACGGAGACTCATGCCCATGTTCATGCCGGGGCCGGCTCGGCGAGCCACACCCACAGCGAGGCTCTGGCGCACGGTCATCACACGCTCGCGGCGATCGAGACGGCCATTCTGCGCTCGGCGCTGTCGGACGCCGGCAAGGGACGGGCCCTGGCCATGTTCCGGCGTCTCGCCGAAGCGGAAGCCGCCATCCACGGCCTGCCGATCGACCAGGTTCACCTGCACGAGGTCGGCGCCCTGGACTCGATCATCGACATTGTCGGCGCGGTGTTCGCGATCGAGTGGTTCAAGCCCGACCGCATTGTCGTGTCGCCGCTGAATGTCGGCGGCGGCATGGTTCGATCCGCGCACGGCGTGTTTCCGGTGCCCGCGCCGGCGACAGTGGCCTTGCTGAAGGATGCGCCGGTCTACTCGTCGGGCCTTCAGGTAGAGTTGCTGACACCGACCGGCGCGCTGATCCTGACGGAGTACGCCTCGGCCTTCGGCCCGGTGCCGGCCATGCGCGTGCACCGGGCCGGTTACGGCGCCGGCGACCGCGAGTTCACCGAGACGCCGAACGTGGTGCGAGTGCTGGTGGGGGAGGGAGAGGCCCCGAAGCCCCCCGCCTTCGCCGAGGCTCCGGCGGGCAAGCACGGTTCAGATCCGATGGCCCACTCGGTGGTGGTCCTCGAGTGCGAGATCGACGACATGAATCCGCAACTCTTCGGGCCGCTCATGGACGCGCTCTACGCCGCCGGGGCGCTGGAAGTATTTTATTCCTCGGTGCAGATGAAGAAGAACCGTCCGGGCACGCTGATGACGCTGGTCGCCCGGCCCGAACACCGCGAACGGCTGACCGACATCGTGTTCCGGGAGTCGACCACCATTGGCGTGCGCTACCAGGAAATGTTGCGGGACTGCCTCGACCGCGAGATGGTGACCGTGGCCACCGCGGCCGGCCCCGTGCGCTTCAAGGTGGCGCGGCGCAGCGGCCTGGTGGTGAATGCGCAACCCGAATTCGATGACCTGGCGAAACTGGCGGCCGAGCGGGGCATCCCAATCAAGGAGATACAGGCGTTGGCGCAAAAGGCATGGCTCGAGCGATGAAATACTTCCTGACGACCGCTATTGACTTCGTGAACAGCCGGCCCCACCTGGGCACGGCCTACGAGAAGATCACGGCCGACATCATCGCCCGTTATCGCCGCCTGGCCGGTTTCGAAACCCATTTCCTGATGGGCAACGATGAGCACTCGCAGAACGTGTACCGCAAGGCGGTGGAGCAGGGCAAGGACCCGCTCGCGTATTGCGACGAGATGGAGGGCGTCTTCCGCGAGGTGTGGAAGCGGCTCGACGTCTCGTTCGACGACTTCATTCGCACCAGCGACAGGTCGCGCCACTTTCCCGCGGTCCAGAAGATGGCCCAGGCCTGCCTGGACAACGGCGATATCTACGAGGGCGCATACGAAGGCTGGTACTGCGAAGGCTGCGAGTCGTTCAAGCCGGAGAAGGACCTGGTCGAAGGGCTGTGTCCAATCCACAAGACCAGGCCGCAGTGGATCAAGGAGAAGAACTGGTTCTTCCGACTCTCGAAGTATCAGCAGCCGCTCCTGAAGCACTACCAGGACAATCCGTCGTTCATCGAACCCGAAGTCCGCCGCAATGAAATTCTCCGGCTGGTTGAAGGCGGCCTGGAGGACATCTCGATGAGCCGGGCCGGCCAGTCGTGGGGCATCCCGGTGCCGTTCGATCCCACCAGCGTCGTCTACGTCTGGTTCGATGCGTTGATCAACTACGCCGCGGCCGTCGGCTACGGATGGGATGACGAGCGCTTCCAGGAATGGTGGCCCGCCAGCTTGCACGTCGTCGGCAAGGACATCACGCGCTTCCACTGCGTCATCTGGCCGGCGATGTTGATGAGCGCCGGCGTCGCGCTGCCGAAGCAGGTCTTCGGCCACGGCTGGGTCTATTTCAAGGGCGAGCGCATGAGCAAGACGATGGGGAACATCGTCGATCCGCTGGATGCGGCATCGCGATTCGGCCCCGACCCGCTGCGGCTGTACCTGGCCAAGGAGATCCCGTACGGCGGCGATGGCGACTTCACGTGGGAGCGCTTCGAGGAGAAGTACAACGCCGACCTGGCCAACAACCTGGGCAACCTGGTCAATCGCGTGGCGTCGATGACCGAACGCTACCAGAAGGGTGTCATCCGTCCGGCCGGCGGCGGGCCGCTGGCCGCGATTACCGCCGACACGGTGACGGCCTACAGGGCGTCGATGGACGTGCACGCCCTGCACGAGGGCGCGGCGGCGGCGTTCCGCCTGGTGAGCGCCGCCAACAACTACATCGCCGAGACTCAGCCGTGGGCGCTGGCTAAGGACCCGGCGAATGCCGACCGCCTCAACGGCGTGCTGGCGGATACCGCGGAAGCGGTTCGCATTGCCGCCGTGCTGCTGTCGCCGGTGATGCCCTCGTCGGCCACCGAGATCTTGCGGCGGCTGGGTGATTCGACGCCGGCGGCCGCACGCCGGCTCGACCAGGACACCGCCTGGCGCTCGTCGGGCGAGAAGCAGGTACTGAACGCGGGCGCGTTGTGGCCCCGCATTGAAGCAGATAAGGGAGTTGTGACCGTGACCGATGAGACGCCGAAAGCACCTGAAGCAGCAGCACCTGTGGCACCGCTGGCCCCGGCACCCCCCCCGGCACCCCAGGCACCTGAGGCACCCCAGGCACCTAGCTTGATCACCATCGACGACTTCATGAAGATTCACCTGAAGGTGGCCAAGGTGCTGGAGGCGGAGCGCATGCCGAAGTCGCAGAAGCTGCTGAAGCTCAAAGTCGATGCCGGCGAAGCGGAGCCGCGAACCATTCTCGCCGGCATCGCCGAGTCGTACGAACCCGAGGCCATGGTCGGCAAGACCATCGTGATCGTCGCCAACCTGGCCCCGCGCAAGATGATGGGGCTCGAGTCCAACGGCATGGTGCTGGCCGCCAGCCCCGACGGTGGCGCCGCGATCGTCCTGAACGTCGAGCCTGCCACGCCGGGAACCCGCGTGCGATAAAGAAAACAGGAGGTCAGGAGACGGAAGAGAAATTCTTTCCTCCTGATCTTCTGATCTTCTGTAATTCTCATGACTGACTCACACTGCCACATCGCGGGCGAGGAATTTGCCGGCGACCTGGCCGCCGTCGTCGAGCGGGCGCGCGCGGCCGGTGTTGACCGCGCGCTGGTGATCCTGGCCGCCGAGGACGCCGCGGAGATCGCTCGCGTGCCGGCCGTGGCCGCCGCCTGGCCGGAGTGCCGGTTCGCGGTGGGGGTTCATCCGCACCATGCCCACCTGTACTCGCAGAACCCGCAGGACGCGGCGGCCGTAGTGGCGGCGCGTCTCGACGCGCTGCCCCTGGCCCGGGCGGTGGGGGAGATCGGCCTCGATTATCACTACGATTTCTCGCCGCGCGACGTGCAGCAGGCTGTGTTCCGGGACCAACTGCGGCTGGCCCGCAGCCGCGACCTGCCGATCGTGATTCACACGCGCGAGGCCGAAGACGATACGCTGCGCATTCTCGAGGAAGAAGGCGGAACGGCCTTGCGCGGCGTCTTCCACTGCTTCACCGGCGACGCGGCCGCTGCCGGACGCGCGCTGGCGACCGGTTTCTATCTTTCGATCCCCGGGGTAGTCAGCTTTCCCAAGGCCGAGTCGCTCCGGGCGGCGCTGGCGCAGGTGCCGGCGGGGCGGCTGTTGGTGGAAACCGACAGTCCTTACCTGGCACCCGTGCCGTTCCGGGGCAAGCGGAACGAGCCCGCGCATGTGGCTACGGTCGTGGCGCGGGTGGCGTCAGCTCGCGGCGTGGCGCCGGAGGTGGTTGCGCAGGAAACCGATCGCAACTTCGACGCCCTGTTCAGGCCGTAGCCGCGCCGCCGGCGCAACCGAGCCTGCAAAGTCCTCCGCTGCAAGCATTAACGGCCATCCGCTCTCGTTGACACCGTCGTCCGCCTATGGTGAGATTGACGTCACGTGTCCAACGCCGCACCCCGGACCCAAGCGGATCTGATCCAGCTGTTCGAACCTGTACGCGACGACCTGATCGCCGTCGAACGCGAGTTCGCGCTGCAGGTGCAATCGCAGATCCACGTCATTCCCGAGATTGGCAACTACCTCCAGAAGAGCGGCGGCAAGCGTGTCCGTCCGGCCGTGCTGTTGATGGCCGCCCGCTTGTGCGGCTACTCAGGCCCGCGCGCCATCACCAACGCCGCCGTGGTCGAGTTCATCCACACCGCGACCCTGGTGCACGACGACATCATCGACGATGCCGATGTCCGCCGCGGGCGGAAGGCCGTGCACTCGCAGTGGGGCAACGACGTCACGGTGCTGGCCGGCGACTTCCTCTACATCAAGTCGATGGCGATGGCGCTGACCCAGGACACGCTGGATGTCGTCCGCCTGCTGTGCGACGTCACGCTGCGGATGATCGAGGGCGAGCTCTACCAGTTGACCAAGAACGGGGTGGTCGACCTGACCGAGAACGAGCACTTCGACATCATTCACCGCAAGACCGCCTACCTGTTTGGCGGCTGCGCCCAGATTGGCGGCATTCTCGGCGAGGTCGGCGCCGAGAAGGAGCAGGCGCTGCGCGAGTACGGCTTCGGCCTGGGCACCATGTTCCAGCTCGTGGACGACCTGCTCGACTTCACCGGCGCGGCCGAGGTGATTGGCAAGCCCGTCGGCGGCGACCTGCGCGAAGGCAAGATCACACTGCCCATCATCCACCTGCTCGAACACGGCGGGGCCGAGGCCAGCGACCTGGTGCGCAACGCCGTTCGCGATCGCGACGTCAGCGCCGAGAACTGGGCGCGCATCAAGGCGCTGCTCGCCGAGCACCGCTCGTTGGATTACGCCTACGCCCGCGCCGTCGAATTTGGCGAAACCGCCAAGCGGCAGTTGCGGCAGTTCTCGCCCAGCCCCGAGCGTGAAGCGCTGATGGGCCTGGCCGACTACGTGCTGCTGCGCGACCGCTAGCGCCGGCGCCACCCCTGTGGCCTTATCGTGACCGCCGCTCAACGCATCGATCATTTGCGCCGCGAGATCCAGCGGCACGAAGAGCTTTATTACATGCACGCGGCGCCGGAAATCTCCGACGCCCAGTTCGACGCCTTGATGAACGAGCTCAAGGCGCTCGAAGCCGAGCACCCCGATCTGCTGACCGACGATTCGCCGACCCAACGGGTGGGCGGCCGCCCCGCCGAAGGCTTTGCCACCGTCGAGCACCTCCAGCCGATGCTGAGTCTCGACAACGCCTACAACGAAGAGGACCTGCGCGCGTTCGACGAGCGGGTGCGAAAGGGCCTAGGCCTGAACGAGCCTGGGCTGCAAAGTGTTCCGTCGTACGTCGCCGAGTTGAAGATTGACGGCCTCAGCATTGCGCTGACCTACGTCGATGGGCGCCTCGTGCGCGGCGCCACCCGCGGCGACGGCACGCGCGGCGAGGACGTGACGGCCAACGTGCGGACCGTGCGGGCGGTGCCGCTGTCGCTGAAGCACGGGCCGCCCGGCCGCATCGAGATTCGCGGCGAGGTCTACCTGCCCCGCAAGGCTTTCGAGCGGATGAATCGTGAGCAGGAGGCCGCCGGCGAGCCGCTGTTCGCCAACCCGCGGAACACCGCCGCCGGCGCCATGCGCAACCTCGACCCGTCGCTGGTTGCCCGGCGCGGCTTGTCGGCATGGATGTACCAAGTGGTGGTGCCGGAGGGGGGAGCTTTGTCGCTGACGCGGCACGCGGAGATGCTCACCTCGCTGAAGACCTGGGGCCTGGCGGTGGAGCCGCATTGGCGGGAGTGCGAGGGCATCGACGCCGTGATCGCGTTCTGCGACGAATGGCGCGACCGGCGCGGCAGCCTGGCGTTCGAGACCGACGGCGTCGTCATCAAGTTGAACGACATCGCCCAGCGCGAGCGCCTGGGCTTTACCTCGAAGTTCCCGCGTTGGGCGACCGCGTTCAAGTTCCCGGCCGAGCGAAAGGTCGCCATGCTGCACCGCATCGAGGTGAACATTGGCCGCACCGGCGCGGCCACGCCCTTCGCCATGCTCGAGCCGACCGTTGTCGCGGGATCGACCATTGCCATGGCGACGTTGCACAACCCCGACGACATCATCCGCAAGGACATTCGGCCCGGCGAACTGGTGATCATCGAGAAGGCGGGCGACGTGATTCCGCGCGTCGTCGGTCCCGCCCATCCCGAGGCGGCCGATCGGCCGGCGCCGTGGGTGATGCCGGCCACCTGCCCGGTTTGCAACAGCCCCCTGCGCAAGCCCGAAGACGAGGCGGTGTGGCGCTGCGAGAACAGTTCGTGCCCGTCGAAGCTGCGCCGCGGCCTCGAGCATTTCGCCTCGCGCGGGGCGATGAACATTGAAGGCCTGGGCGAGTCGTTGGTGGCGCAACTCACCGAGTCGGGACTGGTCACGAACCTGGCCGACGTGTATCACCTGACCGCCGAAGCGCTCGAGGGGCTCGAGCGAATGGGCAAGAAGTCGGCCGCCAAGGTGATGGCCGAGATCGAGAAGTCGAAAGCCAACGACGTGTGGCGGCTGCTCTACGGCCTGGGCATCCGCCACGTCGGCGAGCGCGGCGCGCAGGTGCTGGCGGATCACTTCGGCTCGGTCGCGAACATCCAGGCGGCATCGCTCGATGAGCTGCAACAGGTGCGAGAGATTGGCCCGGTGCTGGCGGCCGCCGTCCGCGCGTGGTTCGACGAACCGCGCAACGCGGAGCTGATCGGCCGGCTCGAGGCGGCCGGGCTCAAGATGGTGGGCGAACGAAAGGTGCCGCCGGCGGGTCCACAGCCGCTGGCCGGCAAGAGCTACGTCATCACCGGCACGCTGGCGTCGATGCCGCGCGAGGAGGCACAGGCGAGGCTCGAGGCGCTCGGCGCGAAGGTAACCGGGTCGGTCAGCAAGAAGACGACCGCCCTGATCGTTGGTGCCGAGCCTGGGACGAGCAAGGTTGAGAAGGCCGCCAGCCTCGGTACGGCCACGCTGGATGAGCCGGGCTTGCTCGCCCTCCTGGCCTCCTCCTGATCTCCTCCTGACCTCTTAAACCTCCTGACCTCCTCCTCTATAATGGACGCATCATGACGCGGCAGTTTGCGTGGATTACCGCGACGCTTACCGGCATCATCGGTGTGCTGGTCGGCATCATCCTGTCGTCGCCGCGACCGCCGGTCGAGGTGGCGCAGACGGCGGCCATGTCCGTCAGCGAGGCGCGACCGGCGCCGGATGGTGAGCGCGCGGCGCCGGTATCGGCGCCGGCCGGCTCGGTCAACTTCGCCGACATCGCCGCGAAGTTGAACCCCGCGGTGGTGAATATCGACGCCACGGCGCGCAGCCGGCGCGCCCGCCGGCTGATGAGCGACGGAGCGCAGCGCGACGGCGATCCCTTCGACCTTGGCCGCCGCGGCAGCGACGTGCCGCGGCGCGGGACGGGGACCGGCTTCCTGATCGACGCGGCCGGGCACATCCTGACCAATCACCACGTGATCGAAGGCGCGGAACGGCTGACCGTGAAGCTGGCCGATGGCCGCAGCCTGCGGGCCACCGTGGTCGGGGCCGACCCCGACACCGATATCGCCTTGCTCAAGGTCGAAGGGCCGGCGCCGTTTCCGCATGCCGCGCTGGGCGACTCGAGCCGGCTGCGCGTCGGCGAATGGGTGTGCGCCATCGGCAACCCGCTGGCCTACGAGCACACCGTCACAGTCGGGGTCGTGAGCTTCATGGGCCGCAAGTTGTTCGACGCCAGCCTCGACGACTACATCCAGACCGACGCCGCGATCAGCTTCGGCAACAGCGGCGGCCCCCTGATCAACGGCCGCGGCCAGGTCATTGGCATCAACTCGGCGATTAGCCGCCAAGCCAACAACATTGGTTTCGCCATCCCCATCAACCAGGCCCGCGAGGTCATCCCGCAGCTGAAGGCCATGGGCCGGGTCGAGCGGGGGTTCATCGGCGTGACCGGCCGCGACGTCGATCCGGACCTGCAGGCGTCGCTCAAGCTGCCGCGCGGCGACGGCGCGCTGGTGCAGGACGTGACGGCCGGGTCGCCGGCCGCGCGCAGCGGGCTGCGGCCCTACGACGTGATCGTCGCGCTCGACGGCCGGGCGGTGCGGACCCACGATCAACTGATTCGCGAGATCGCGGCGCGCCAGCCGGGCACCAGTGCGCGGCTCGAGTACCTGCGCGACGGCCGGTCGCGCGCCGTGTCGGTCAAGCTGGCCGAACGTCCGCAGCGCACGCCCGACACCGCGGCATCGCCGGCGATGCGCTCGACCCAGCGCACCGGTCCCGGCGAGCTCGGCTTGAGCCTGATCGAGATCGACGACAGCAACGCGCACCGCTTCGACATCCCGTCGGGCATGACCGGCCTGCTCGTGCAGCGGGTCGAGCCGCTGTCGCTGGCTTACGATGCCGGCATCGAGCGCGGCGCGATCATCCTGGAGGTGAATCGCCAGCCGGTCAACTCGATTGCCGGGTTCCGCCGCATTGTCGGCGCCGCCCAGGCCGGCGACGTCCTGGCCGTGTTCCTCTACGATCCCGACGCCGACACCCGCGCCATCCGCGCCGTCCGCACGGAGCTGCGGTGAAGCCACGCATCCTCGTGATCGATGACGAGCCGGCCATTCGCGACTCGTTGAAGATGATTCTCGAGTACGAAGGCTACGAAGTCATGCAGGCGGCCACCGGCGAGGAGGGCGTCAAGCTGGTCGAGCGCGAATCGCCCGACCTGGTGTTCCTCGACATCAAGATGCCGGGCATGGACGGCCTCGAGGTGCTGCAGAAGCTGGCGCACATGGTCGAGACGACGCCGTTCGTCGTGATTTCCGGCCACGCCGATACGGCGACCGCCGTCCGGGCGACCAAGCTCGGCGCCTTCGACTTCATCGAGAAGCCGCTGACGCAGGACCGCGTGCTGGTCACCGTGCGCAACGCCGTCGACACCCGCCGCATCAAGACCGAGAACAAGAGCTACCGCCGCGACGCCGAGAGGCGCTACCAGATTGTCGGCGACTCGCCGGTGCTGGCGACGGTGCGGGGGGCCATCCAGAAGGCGGCGCCGACCAACGCCACGGTGTTGATCTGGGGCGAGAGCGGCGTCGGCAAGGAACTGGTGGCGCGCGCCATTCATCGCGACAGCCTGCGCCGCGACGGCGCCTTCGTGCAGGTCAACTGCGCCGCCATTCCCGACGAGCTGATCGAGTCGGAGTTGTTCGGGCACGAGAAGGGGTCGTTCACCGGCGCCACCGATCGCCAGATTGGCAAGTTCGAGCAGGCCGACAAGGGCACCATTTTCCTCGATGAAGTCGGCGACATGAGCCTGAAGACGCAGGCGAAGGTCCTGCGGGTGCTGCAGGAGCAGGAGCTCGAGCGGCTGGGCAGCAACCGCGTCATCAAGGTCGACGTGCGCGTAATTGCCGCCACCAACAAGAACCTCGAGGAGGAGATCGACCGTCACACCTTCCGCGAGGACCTGTTCTATCGCCTGAACGTGGTGCCGATCCACGTGCCGGCGCTGCGCGACCGCCGCGACGACATTCCGGCGCTGGTGCGGCATTTCGCCGACCTCTTCGCCAGGGACAACAACTTCCGCCGCAAGACCTTCACGGCCGCGGCCATGGAACGGCTGCGCCAGCAGCACTGGCGCGGCAACATCCGCGAGCTGCGCAACTTCGTCGAGCGCCTGATGATCATGACCGGCGGCGACGCCATTGACGCGCGCGACATTCCCGAGGGCGGCGCCGTGCGCGGCGACGCTCCGATGCTGGCCGGCGCCGAGGGCGCGGGGTTGCCGCCAGAGCCGCCGTCGTGGATGGCGGCGGCGACACTGCAGGAATTCAAGTCGGCATCGGAACGTGCGTACTTGGTGGCCAAGCTGAGAGAGAATGGATGGAACATCTCGAAGACCGCCGAGCTGATCGACACGCCGCGCAGCAATCTCTATAAGAAGCTCGAGCAGTACCAGATTTCGCAGGAGAAGGACGGAATGTAGGGGAGCGCTCAGCGCTCCTGGAACTCGCCGCAGTGAGCCGGGTAATCGCTGCCGCCGGTAACCCCGCCGTAGCTCGCGATCGAAAGGTCGAGAGCGAAGGCGGGAAGTGCCGGCGGGAGAGGAAAGTCCGAACTCCACAGGGCAGTGCGCCGGGTAATTCCCGGGCGGGGCGACCCGACGGACAGTGGCACAGAAAATATACCGCTAGCCGTGGGTCGGGTGATTGGGGAGGAGTGGCGGGGCAGGGGCCCCGCCACTCCCCATAAGTCGGCGGGAAATTCCCAGCGAGGGCCGCGCGCAGCGCGGTCGTCATGGGCCGCCAAGCGGTCGTCAACGACCGCCCCAATCACCCGGCCCATGGCGAGTAAGGGTGAAATGGTGGGGTAAGAGCCCACCGCGCGCCTGGTAACAGGCGTGGCAGGCCAAACCCCGCACGGAGCAAGACCAAATAGGGAAGCGCTAGATGGCGGCCCGCCTAAAGCTTCCGGGTAGGTTGCTCGATCCCGTCAGCAATGACGGGGCTAGAGGAATGATTACCCTCGTGGTGTCCGCAAGGGCGCCGCGGGACAGAATTCGGCTTACAGGCTCACTGCGGCACTTATTGGGAAGAACGAATCGGAGCATGGCTACATATCTCGTTACCGGTGGCGCGGGCTTCATCGGGTCGCATCTCTCGGCAGAGTTGGTCAAGCGCGGACACCGGGTACGGGTGGCCGACAACCTGGTCACCGGTTACCGGCACAACCTGCAGGACGGGGTTGAGTTCACGGTGGCCGACATGGCTGACCCGGCCGCGGCGGCGGCGGCGGTCGCCGGCGTCGACATCGTGCTGCACCAGGCGGCCATTCCGTCGGTGCCGCGCTCGGTCAAGAACCCGGCCGAGTCACATCGCGCCAACGTCGACGGCATGCTCAACATCCTGATCGCCGCGCGCGACGCCGGCGTCTCGCGGGTGGTGTTTGCCGGCTCCTCGTCGGTCTACGGCGATCAGCCGACCCTGCCCAAGCGCGAAGACATGCCGACCAAGCCGATGACGCCGTACGCGTTGCAGAAGCTGGTCAGCGAGCAATACGGCCAGATGTTCACGCGCCTCTACGGTCTCGAGGTCGTGACTACCCGCTACTTCAACGTGTTCGGACCGCGCCAGGACCCGGGCTCGCCGTACTCCGGCGTGATCTCGCTGTTCATCAAGGCGCTGATCGAGGGCACGCGGCCGGTGATTTACGGCGACGGCGGCCAGACCCGCGACTTCACCTACGTGACCAACGTCGTCGACGGCGTGTTGCGCGCCGCCGAAACGCCGGGTGTTGGCGGCGAAGTCTTCAACATTGCCACCGGCGGACGCGTGTCGCTCAACCAACTGCTCGAGGTGCTGAAGAAGATCATAGGCTCAGACGTGCAGCCGATCTACCAGGACGCGCGCCAGGGCGACGTGCGCGATTCCCAGGCCGATATCGAAAAGGCCGGGCGGCTGCTGGGTTACCGGCCGGCCGCGACGCTCGAAGACGGGCTGCGCGAAACCGTGGCCTGGTTCAAGACCGCCAACGGCACGCGCTGATCCTCGTAAATCGCGGTCATCGACTCGCCGTCGATCTGCAGGGCGGCCGGGCGGCCCCGGTAGTCCGCAAGCATTCCGGTATCAATCAGGATGACGCGTCCGCCGAAGCGGGCCGTGATCCGGCGGTCGGGCAGCGGCGTGTGCGCCGTCACGAACCGCCGGGCGCCGTAGCGTGCCAGGAGCGCGGCAAATGGCCCGCCGGTGGGATCGTCCGGCAGCGTGGCGAGCCCACGGTACCAGAGCGCACCCTCGCCGTCCGCGACCGTCCAGCGGCCGATCTTGAGGATCTCCTGCGCTTCGAGCAGCAGCGACACATTCAGTTGTGACCGGTCGGGTTCGGTGCCGGCTGCCTTGGCGGCGGCCATCAGCGCATTGGCGGCGGTGATCTCGTGGGCCGCAACCTGCAGCATCTCTTGCAGCGTGAAGAACGGCAACGCCCGCTTTTCGTCCACCAGGCGTGCCATGAAGCGGTCGAGCCGGCGCACCTCGTCGCGCACCCGCGTGTTGACGGCCTCGAGGGCGGCCGGCGCGGTATCGGGCGCCAGCCCCGCGTGCATGAAGATCGAGCCTTGATGTTGCAGGATGACCGGCTTGTCGCGCAGCCATTCACCGTAGCGCCCGCGCGGGCCCATCGCTTCTCGGTACTCGACGTAGCCTGGGGGATGGGTGCTGAGCCAGACCTGGCGCGTTTGCGCATAGACCGGCGGCAACGGCTGGCCGCTCACCGAACGCGTCCTGGCCAGCGCCTCGTACTGCTGCCACGCCTGCTGGCGGCGGGCCTCGGAGACGGCATCGGCGAAGGTGGCGAGAATCGCCGGCGTGACATCGCGCGTGTCGCCGATCAGGTTCATCGCCTCGTGGTTGCCCAGCAGCGTGACGACGCGGCCGCCGGCGGCCCTGGCCTGCGGTTCGAGGGCCATCATCAAGTCGAGCACGGCCCGCGTGCCCGCGCCGCGGTCGGTGAAGTCGCCGGTCTGGATGAAGTGAGCGGTGCCCCCGGTCCAGCGGCCGGCGGCGTCGGCGAGGCCGGCCGTGACCAGGATGCGCTTGAACTCGTCAATCGCGCCGTGAACGTCGCCAATGGCGATGACGCGTGGCCGGGCCTGCGCGCCGAGCGGCGAGGAGGGGAGGAACAGGAGCGCGCCGGCCACGAGGGCGGCGAGGAACCGCATTCCTAATCGTAGAACACTACGGCCGGCGTGCCGCGCCGGGTTCACTCCCGAAGGGCAATCACCGGCGCGATGCGCGCGACGCGCATGGCGGGCCCAATGGCTGCCGCCACCCCCGTCATCACGATGACCGCCAGGGCAACCGCATAGGTCGGACCATCGAAGGGTGAAACGTCGTGGAGCAGGCCCGCGAGCAGGCGGCTGCTTCCGGCGGCGACCAGCAGTCCGGCGAGGCTGCCGGCGCCAACCAGGCGAACCACCTCCCACACCGGGGTCCAGGCCAGGCGCGCCGGGTTCGCGCCCAGGGCCAGGCGCAACCCGAACTCCGGGATGCGGGCCGCGATCAACCGGGAGAGGACGGCGCCGGTTCCGAAGGCGGCCAGCAGCAGGGCGATCAACGAGACGGCGGCGGCGACCGCGGCTGCCAGGCGCGGCAGCGCCAGGGCGTCGCTGACGAGCTGTGACAGCGTCATCACATCAGAGACAGGCTGGTTGCGATCGCCGCTGGCAATGGCGGCACGAACGGCCGCGGCCTTCGTCATCGGTGAATGCACCGCCATCGACATCCACGTCATCCAGGCCTCGGCCTTCTGTGCGTGGGGAATGTAGATCGCCGGCCCTTCCGCCGTGTTGAGTCCGCCGTGATGAACATCGCGTACGACGCCCACCACGGTCCGCCACCCGGTGTCGGCCGAGGTGCGGATGCGCCGGACCTCTCCCGGCAACCGATCGCGTAGCGCGTAGAAATCTGCCGCCGACATGGGCGACTCGTGCAGGTCTTTGGCGGTGTTGACCGCGTACACCTGGTGCAAATTCTCGCTGTCCGGGTAGGGCAGCGGACTGTAGATGATGCCGTAGAGCGCGGCGACGACCGCGGTCGTCAGGCCAATTCCCAAGGCGAGGACGGCGATGGTGGCGACAGAGAAGCTGGCACTGCGCTGGAGCGAACGCGACGCGTAACGGAGGTCCTGGACCACGCCGATCCAGTAGCGCCGCCGGCTGTGAGCCTGCCCGGCGGCGCGCGCGATCTGCTGGCAGGACGCCTGCACCGCGGCGCGATCGCCCAGTTCGGCCTCCGCCCGGCTGACCGCGTTGGCCCTCGACCAACCCTCCGCCATCAGCTCACTGACCCGCGAGTCGACGTGAAAGCGCAGCTCATCGTCAATGTCGTCTGGCTTCATGGCTTCTCCGGTTCCGGCCCGGACTGCGCGTCGAGGATGCGAGCCACGGCGGTGGCATAGCGGTTCCAGACATCGCTACCGGCGCGCAGGCGCCGGCGGCCGAGCACCGTGAGCTTGTAGAACTTCGCGCGGCGGTTGTTCTCGGAGGTGCCCCACGAGCTTTCGACCAGCTCTTGTGCTTCGAGACGATAGAGCGCCGGGTACAGGGCACCCTCTTCGATCAGCATTTCGGCGTCGGTCCGCTCGCGGATCCAGCGGGTGATGGCGTAGCCATGCTGCGGACCCCACGACAGGGCCTTGAGGATCAGCACGTCGAGCGTGCCACGGAGCATGTCGAGTTTGGCGGCCAGGATCGTCCCCCTATGGTTTCTAGGGGGACACTAGCACGGCTCCCCTAAGGTTGCAAGGGGAGTGGCGAACCGGGGGACCGGCGGCGGAGGCTAGTTGTAGAACACGGAGTCGCCGCGCTTGGCGACCATCTGCTTGATCTGCTCGGCCATCTTGTCGCGCCGCCGCAGCAGGGCCTGCTTCTCTTTGCTGCCCACCCAGTCGCCGAGCCCGCGATCGAGGTCGTCCAGGGTCAGCGCCGACATCCGTTTCCACAACTGGCGGTCGACGCGGCCCAGCACCGCGGTGCCCCTGAGATCCTTGCGATCGGTGAAGGCGCGCGAGTGATCGATCAGGAACAGGTGCCAGTCGTCGTCGTAGATCAAGTTGCCCCGGTTGCGGTCGATGTTCGCGATCAACTGGTCGAACATCTTCATGCGCGTCAGCTGGATGCTCCACTTCGGCTCAGGGCCTTGCGGCGGGTGCGCGACGCTCCACCCCTTGGTGTTCTCGATCCACAGCACCGCCGCGCCGTTCTTGCCGTTCAAGTTGCGTTCGACGATGGGCGGGACCATGTGGAGGTCGAGCATGCGATCGAACTTGTAGGCCGCGATCTCGGCCTTGTAGCTCTCCATGTAGCCGTTGCTGTAGCCAGGCGTGAGCGCCTTCCAAGCAAACCGCGCCGCCGGACCGCCGGGCTCCAGCGTGGCGCGCTGCGGCTTGGTCTTGCCAATCGGCACCGGTTCCAACTTGAGCACCTTGCCCTGGGCCAGGAATTTCTCGATGGTCTCTTCCTGGCCGCGCCACACCAGCGAGCACGCCACCGTGGTCGGCGCGCCGGCCGCGGCCTGCCCCGACGCCGCGACCGGCGAGTGGGGCGCCGTGGCGAGCAGGGCGATCAGGGCGCCTGGGAGCAACAGGGGCATGCGCATGGGCAGGAATTGTAGCAGTAGAGCGGGAGCCGGTTGCCTCTTGGGCAACCCGGTTGCCTCTTGGGCCACCCGGTTGCAACCCCGGTTGCTCGTTCGGCAACGGAGGTTGCGCGGCAGAGACGGCTGTTCGGGCCAAATCGCGTCCTCCGGTGGAAGCTGCGCAACCTCGGTTACCCATCGCCAGGATGGCCTGGCGGTTCCCCGTTCCACCGGGAGCTTCCAAGTTCGCTGCCTTGAACAGGTTGGGGCGAGTGCGCCGCAGCGGAGCGACGCTTGCTCACTGGCCGGCCGACTGCGCGCGTTTTCGCTGGCGGCTGCCTGACCGCAGGTTGTTACCGACTTCGCTCGCAGTCATTTGCATCCGACTACCGAATCGTCGACTCGCCCAATCAATGGAGGAACTATGCGAAACACGTTCTTGACCGCAGTCGCCCTGTGCACGTTGTTGATCGCCGGCTGGCCTGCCGCCGCCGCACCAGCCCAGGCCCCGGCGCCGGCCGCCGAGAAGGCCGCGTTGAACCTGAACGCCGCCACCCTCGAACAGCTCGAGACCCTGCCCGGCATCGGCCGCAAGGTGGCCGAGCGCATTGTCGAGTACCGCACCAAGAGTGGCGGCTTCAAGAAGATCGAGGAGCTGATGAACGTGAAGGGCATCGGCGAGAAGAGCTTCCTGAAGATCAAGCCGCTTGTCAGCGTCAAGCCCGACAAGGCCAGCGGTGGCCACGACTGACCGAGGTGCCGCGCTGATTGATGTGCTCGCGGCTGCGGGACTCAGCCTGGTGATGGCGGCCACGGCGGTGCCAGTCGTCGCCGGCACCCTCGACCGCGAGCACGTCATCGTCGGAACACAGTATCTGGCCGCGTCGGTGCAGCGCGCGCGGCTGGAGTCTTTGAAGCGGGCGACCGCGGTGGCCGTTCGCCTCGAAGTACTGGGCGGTCGCACGGCGGTCCAACTGTTTGCCGACGGCAATGGCAATGGCGTTCTGCAGCGTGACATCGATCGCCGCATCGATGTCGCTTTGACTGACGCCGAGTGGCTGGACGCGCATGCCCGCGGCGTGTCGGCCCGCATCAACCAGTCCGTTCAGGATGTGGCCGGCGGTGCGGCGCTCGAGCCCGGCGACGACCCGTTGCGGATTGGCAACACGGCGCTCGTGTCGTTCAGCCCACTGGGCAGCTCGACCAGCGGCACGGTTTACGTGGCAGCGGGCCGCGGACCGCAGATGGCGATTCGAATCTACGGTGCAACCGGCCGCGTGCGCGTACTGACGTTCGATGCGCAGGCGCGGCAATGGCGGCCCTAGCGGTTGGCGTCGCCGACCGGCGTCGCGATCGCCGGCTGCCCGGGGGTGGGCCGCGGTTTGGCGCCGGTGCCGTTCTGCGTCCGGGCCAGGCCGTGGTGGTGGTGAACATCAGTGGCCACGGCGCGCTGGTGGAGTCGGCGGCGCGCCTGCGGCCGGGCGCCCGCACCGAGTTGCACCTGTGCGGCGGCGGCACGCGGGCCAGCGTGACCGGTTGCATCGAGCGATGCCAGATCGTCGGCCTCGATCCGGTGCGGTACCACGGCGTCGTCGTGTTCGACGAGTACCTGCGGGTCGGGGGCGGGTCCGAGGGTAGCGAGTAGCGGGTGCCCCGGCCGCACCGCGCCGTCCGCGCAGTGGTCCGGGCATTTACTACCCCAAGGGGCTGGAAGGAGTGATCGTGCAGAGCAGGCCACCAGGTTTTTCCGATGACTTTCGCCGGGCCGACTTGGCATCACCTTTGGTAGTCATCCCATCGCTCATCACGAAAGGGGTGGCTATGAGGGCCGGCGTCAAGGTCAGGACAGCGACGGGCGGTGGTGGCTTGCAGGCGCGATGTGCCGATCGTCGCACCGGTATCTTCCTGCTCGTCCGCCAGGTGGCGGCCGACTTGATCGGCGCCAGGGAGCGCCGCAACCTCGCAGGGATCCTGACCGAGCGGCTTGGCCAGATAGCTGGTGCCCGCAGTATTCGAATCAAGGAGCTCTCGGCCTCCATGCCGACGCGATCGCTGCAGCCGATTCGGGCGCGCGACTACGTTGCCTACGTCGTGCCGGTGAAAGACGAAGGCCGCCAGGTCATGCTCGAGGCGGCATTCGACTCGCGACGGGGGCCGGACGACTGGACCTGCCAGCTCCTGGAGGCGGCGGCGCACCTGGCGTCCCTCCTGATTGAGGCCGAACGGCTGGCCAATACGCCGTCGCCACTCACGTCGCCGGGCCGCGACGGCGCCGCGCCGTTGATTGGTTCGAGCGAGATCATGCGCGCGCTGCGCGACCGGGTGGAGCGCGTGGCCAGCACCGACTTCACCGTGCTGATCGAAGGCGAAAGCGGTGTCGGCAAGGAGCTGGTCGCCCGCCAGATTCACGAACTCGGCTACCGGCGGCGGGGTCCGTTCGTGGCCATCAACTGCGCGGCGCTGGTGGAAACGCTGATCGAGGCCGAGTTGTTTGGCATCGAAGAGCGAACGGCGACCGGTGTGCGTGGCCGGCGCGGCAAGTTCGAGCATGCCGACGGCGGCACGCTGTTCCTGGACGAGGTGTCGGACCTGTCGATGGCCGCGCAAGCCAAGCTGCTGCGCGCCATCCAGGACTTCACGGTCGAGCGCGTCGGGGGCAACGGCGCGCGACGCATCAATACCCGGATTGTGGCGGCGACCAACCGTCCGCTGGCCGGCCTGGTGGAGCAGGGCTTGTTTCGCACCGACCTGTTCTATCGCCTGAGCGGCGTGGAGATTGCCGTGCCTCCGCTCCGCAGGCGAAAGGGCGACATCCTGGAGCTGGCCCTGTATTTTCTTGCCCGGCACGCCAGCCGCGGCCGCCTGGGCATGACGCCAGCCGCCGTCGATGCGCTGGTCACCTACGACTGGCCAGGCAACGTGCGCGAACTGGAACGCATGCTCGAAGGTGCTGTTGCCACCGCCGAGTCGAACCAGATCACGGTCGATGACCTGCCGGTCAGCCTGCGCGGTCCTTACGGCGACGTGCTGCTGCCGTCGGTGCGGCTGGGCGACACCATGCGGGCGTGGGGCAGCCGTTATGCCAGGCTCGTGCTCGAGCGCAGCGCCGGCAACAAGCGCCAGGCGTGCCGATTGCTCGACATCAGTTACCACACGCTCAACGCGTACCTCAGGTATCACCCGAGGCCAGCGGCATCGCCACCGGTTCGGGTTGGCGAGTTGGTTTCGCATCGCTAGCGGCCGGGCAGAACCGGCCGGTCCACTGGTTCGCCGGAGGCCTCCGGCACACTGAAGCCGGCGAGGCAGGGCGGGGGTGCCGTGCGGTCATGCGCCGCGCTTCGAGATGGGTGCGCCAGCGGCGCACCCGGGTCGGAGGGAAGTCATGGGTCGAACAATGTTGTTGGGAGTCACCGTGTTGATCGGAGTGGCCATGCCAACCGCGTGGCCGGAGGCCTCGCCGGCGCCGGCGCGGCCGGAGACAGTGTTCAAGCTGGGCTGGGTCGGAACCGAGCCCACGCTGCAGGTGACCGGCCGGGGCGTCAAGTTCTTCAAACGGGTCGGCCGCGACCAGGTCTCCATTCGCGTCGAAGTCCCCGGCGACGTCGTGCAGCTCGACGCCAGCCTGAGCGGGGTCGTCCGGTTGGGCCGCAATGGTCGGGTCCTGAACCTGCAGATGAAGGATCCGTTCGAAACCAACGTCGCCAAGGCCCAAAAGGCCACGGCCGGTTCGCGCGCGCTGGATGCCCTCGAAGGCCTGGTGGCGTCGCTCGAGCGGGACCAGCGACCGGAAGCGGCCTCGGTCCGCTCGTCGTTTGCGCTGCTGCATGCAGTGCGCGGCAACGCCGCTCCGGCCCGGACCGTGACCCCGCCGTGGCCGGCGCCGGCAGGCAAGGTGGCTCGGACGATGGGCGCGACCGCGACCGGGGAGGGGCCGTACGCCTGCTGGGCGGAGTACTCATCGACGATGTACGAGTACAACGTGGTGCTGAATTCCTGCATCGAAAGCTACTGGTGGATTCCCGGCTGGACGGCGGGCTGCGGCTTCCAGTACGCGTTGCAGAGTGAATTGGCCTGGTTCTGGCTGATCAGCTGCTCCGGCGGCATGCCGGTCTAGTCTCTCGTCGTTCACTGAAGGAGGCTCTGATGCTGCTTCGGATTCTCGGTGAGGTGCTGGTCGGGTTCCTGGCCGCGGGTATCGTGGTTTCGATTGCGGTTCCCGCCGCCATGCAGTTTGGCTACGAGCCCGGACCCTGGCTGGCATGGGTGGCCATTGCCATGTCTATTGCGGTCAGTATTGCCGCCGGCGAGCGCATGAACCGGCGCAAGAAAGCCCGCGAGTCGCCTTGACCGTGGCTGAGCGGCATAGTACCTTTCGGGGGTTCACCTCATCAGGTGAGCCCCCTCATTAAATGACTGATTCCGCCGCAACTCTCAAACGAACCCCGCTGCACGGTACACACGTCGGGCTTGGCGCCCGCATGGTCCCCTTTGGTGGGTGGGACATGCCGGTGGAGTACTCGGGCATTACCGCCGAACACATGGCCGTGCGCACCGCGGCCGGCCTGTTCGACGTCTCGCACATGGGCGAGGTCGAAATCGCCGGCAAGGGCGCCCTCGAGGCCGTCCAGCACATCACGACTAACGACGCCTCGAAGCTGCAGATTGGCCAAATCCAGTATTCCGGCCTGACCACGCCCGAAGGCACGTTCGTCGACGACCTGCTGGTCTACCGGTTTGGGCCGTCCCACTACCTGCTGGTGATCAACGCCGGCAATATCGACAAGGACTGGGAGTGGATCTCGGCGCGGGCCAGGGAAGCGTCGCCCGAGGTCGCCATCGTCAATTCGAGCAACCGCTATGCGCTGATTGCCATCCAGGGACCGCGGGCGCAAGAGATTCTGCAGGAGCAGACCGCCATCGACCTGGCGGCGATCAAGTACTACTGGTTTGCGCACGGCGAGATTGCCGCGGTCCGCGGCACCGTCTCGCGCACGGGCTACACCGGCGAGGACGGCTTCGAGATCATGATTCCGCCGGCGATGGCGCCGGCGGTGTGGGATGCGCTGATGCAGGCCGGCAAGCCGCACGGCCTGATTCCCGCCGGCCTGGGCGCGCGCGACACGCTGCGCCTGGAAGCCGCCATGCGCCTGCACGGCAACGACATCGACGACACCACCACGGTGGTGGAGGCCGACCTGAACTGGATTGTCGGCTGGAACAAGCCCGAGTTCCTGGGCCGCGACGTGCTGCACGCGCAGAAGGCGAATGGGACGGCGAGGATCCTGGTCGGCTTCGAGATGACCGAGCGCGCCATTGGACGGCACGGCCATCCCGTGTTCCACAACGGTCAGCCGGTGGGCGTCGTCACCAGCGGCACCCAGACGCCGTTCCTGAAGAAGGCCATCGGCATGGCCTACGTGCCGCCCGCCCTCAAGGCGCCCGGCACCGAGATCGAGATCGACATCCGCGGCCGCCGCGCCAAGGCGGTGGTTGTTCCCATGCCCTTTTACAAACGTCCCAAGAAGAGCTGACCCATGGCCTATCCGACCGACCTCAAGTACACGAAAGAGCACGAGTGGATCCGCGTGGAAGGCGATGCCGGCACCATCGGCATCACCGACTTCGCCCAGCAGCAGCTCGGCGACGTGGTTTACGTGGAGCTGCCCGATGTCGGCGCCACCATCACCGCCGGCCAGGTGTTCGGCACCATCGAATCGGTGAAGGCCGTGTCGGAGCTGTTCGCGCCGGTGACCGGCGAGGTGGTGGCCACCAACGGCGACCTCAAGGACCGCCCCGACCAGGTCAACAGCAAGCCGCACGAGACCTGGATGGTGAAGGTGAAGCTGGCCAACGCCGGCGAGGCCGCGTCGCTGATGGACTCGGCGGCCTATGAAGCGCTGATCGCGAAATGAAGGCGGCGCCGTTTCTCGACCCTCTCGACACGTTCGCCCATCGTCACATCGGTCCCCGCGGCGACGAGATTGCCGCGATGCTCGAAGCCGTGGGCGCGGCGTCGCTCGATCAGCTCATCGACGAGGCCATTCCCGCCAGCATCCGGCTCAAGGCGCCGCTCGACCTGCCGGCCGCGGAGAGCGAATCCACCTACCTGGCGCGGCTGAAGGGGATTGCCGCGAAGAACGAGGTGTTCCGCAGCTTCATCGGCCTCGGCTACTACGACACCCTGGTTCCCAGCGTGATTCGCCGCAACGTGTTCGAGAACACGGGTTGGTACACGCCGTACACGCCGTATCAGGCGGAGATCGCCCAGGGCCGTCTCGAGTCGCTGCTCAACTTCCAGACGATGGTCACCGACCTGACGGGCATGGCGGTGGCGAACGCCTCGTTGCTGGACGAAGGCACCGCGGCCGGGGAGGCCATGACGCTGCTGCACCGCGTGCAGGGCAAGAAGCTCGGCGACGCCAACGGCACGTTCCTGGTGTCGGACCGTTGTTTCCCGCAGACCATTGCCGTGCTGCGCAGCCGGGCGGAACCCCTGGGCATTGCCCTCAAGATCGGGCCGGCCGACCAGATGGAGCTCGATGAGCCCTCGGTGTTTGGCGCGCTGCTCCAGTATCCGGACGAGGCGGGGCGGCTCGAGGACCTCAAGCCGTTCATCGACAAGGCTCACGCGGCTGGTGTCCGCGTCGCGGTGGCGACCGACCTGCTGGCGCTGGCGCTGGCGACGCCTCCAGGCGAAATGGGCGCCGACGTCGTGTTCGGCAACTCGCAGCGCTTCGGCGTGCCGATGGGCTTCGGCGGCCCGCACGCGGCGTTCTTCGCCACCAGCCAGGAGTACGTCCGCCATATGCCGGGCCGCGTCATCGGCGTCTCGGTCGATGTCCACGGTCATCGCGCCTATCGCATGGCGCTGCAGACCCGCGAGCAGCACATCCGGCGCGAGAAGGCGACCTCGAACATCTGCACCGCGCAGGCGCTGCTTGCCAACATGGCGGCGATGTACGCGGTCTATCACGGCCCCGAAGGCATCAAGGCCATTGCCTCTCGCGTCCACACCTTCGCGCGGTCGCTCGAGGGCGCGCTGGCGTCGCTTGGCTACCAGCAGTCCAACCTGCATTACTTCGACACCCTGCGCATCAAGACCGATGCGGCCCGGGCGAAGTCGATCCGGACCGGCGCCGAGCAGCGGCAGTTGAACTTCCGGTACGTGGGCGACGGCGAGATCGGGATCGCGCTCGACGAGACCGTGACGGCCGGCGACCTGGCCGCGATTCTCGACGTGTTCGCGGCGGCAGCAGGCAAGCCCAGCGCGGCTGCGGCGCTGGATGTGAAGCCGTCGCAGAAGCCGTCGTGGCCGGCCGCGTTGCTGCGCACCAGTGCGTTCCTGACGCATCCGGTGTTCAACACGCATCGCTCGGAAACCGAGATGATGCGCTACATCCGCAGCCTCGAGCGGAAGGACGTTGGCCTCGACACGTCGATGATCCCGCTCGGTTCGTGCACGATGAAGCTCAACGCGGCGACCGAGATGTATCCGGTGTCGTGGGAAGAGTTCTCGCGGCTGCATCCGTTCGCGCCGGCCGATCAGACCGCCGGCTACCGGCAGATCTGCGAGGAGCTGGAAGCGGCGTTGTGCACCATCACCGGCTTTGCGGCCGTCTCGCTGCAGCCCAACTCGGGCGCCCAGGGCGAGTTTGCCGGCCTGGCGGTGATGCGCGCCTACCACCAGTCGCGCGGCGACGGCGCGCGCGACGTGATCCTGATCCCGTCGTCGGCCCACGGCACCAATCCCGCCAGCGCGGTGATGGCCGGCTTCAAGGTGGTCGTGACCGCCACCGATGCGAACGGCAACGTCGATGTCGCCGACCTCAAGGCCAAGGCCGAGGCGCACGCCAAGGACCTGGCCGGCCTGATGATCACCTATCCCTCGACGCACGGCGTGTTCGAGGACTCGATTCGCGACATCTGCGCCACCATTCACCAGTACGGCGGCCAGGTGTACATGGACGGCGCGAACATGAACGCGCAGGTCGGTCTTACCAGTCCCGCCACGATCGGCGCGGACGTCTGCCACCTGAACCTGCACAAGACGTTCGCCATTCCGCACGGCGGTGGTGGTCCGGGCATGGGCCCCATCGGCGTCGCCGAGCACCTGGCGCCGTTCCTCCCCGGCCATCCATTGGTTGATGTGGCGTCCGGCTCACGAACTGTGGCGTCCGGCCTTAGCCGGACCCAAGCCATTCCACCCGTCTCTGCCGCTCCGTGGGGCAGCGCCAGCATCCTGCTGATCTCGTACGCCTACATCCGCATGCTGGGCGCGGCCGGTGTCACCGATGCCACGCGCTTCGCGATTCTCAACGCCAACTACATCAAGTCGAGGCTCGAGAAGCACTACGACGTGCTGTACACGCGCGAGAACGGCCGCGTCGCGCACGAGATGATTTTCGATCTGCGCGCGTTCAAGGCGAAGGGCGTGGAGGAAGGCGACGTCGCCAAGCGCCTGATGGACTACGGCTTCCATGCGCCGACGGTGTCGTTCCCGGTTCCGGGCACGCTGATGATCGAACCGACGGAAAGCGAGCCGAAGGCCGAGCTCGATCGCTTCTGTGACGCGTTGATCGCGATCCGCCAGGAGATCGAGGAAGTCGTCACCGGCCAGGTAGACGCCAAGGACAACGTGCTGAAGCACGCGCCGCACACCGCCGCCGCCGTGTCGGCAGATGCCTGGCCGCACGCTTACTCACGCGAGAAGGCGGCCTATCCGCTGCCGTGGGTCAGGGCGGGCAAGTTCTGGCCGAGCGTTGGCCGCATCGATAACCCCTACGGCGACCGGAACCTGATCTGCATCTGCCCGCCGATAGAGTCCTACCAGTAACACTTACGGCCGCCCTTTAGGGGCGGCCGCTCGACATCGCGTCTGCCACGCGCCGGTACTCTTCCAGCAGCTTCCTGGTGATGGGCCCAACCCGCCCGTCACCAATCTTCCGCTCGTCCACCTGCACGATTGGCACGATCTCCTTCGTGGTGCTGGTGTAGAACGCCTCGTCCGCGGCGAACAGGTCCTGGTCGCGCAGCGGCGTTTCCTCGCAGCGAATGCCGATGCCGGTGCCCACCTCGATGGTAAAGGCGCGGGTGATGCCGGCCAGCAGGCCGGCGTCGAGCGGCGGCGTCTTCACCACCCCCTGCGAGACGATGAACAGGTTCGACTGCGCGCATTCGGCCAGCTCGCCGCGGTAGTTGCGGAAGATGGCCTCGGCGGCACCGGCACGGATGGCCTGCTGCATGCCGAGGGCGTTGTTGATCAGGTTGTTGCTCTTGATCAGCGGCGACACCGAGTCGGGGTGGTTGCGGATGATGTCTTCGACGATCACCACCTTGATGCCGGACTCGTAGTGCGCGGCGGGCGTTGGCGGCACCGGCTTCGCGATGATGACGAGCGACGGCGTGGGACAGGCGGCCGGGTCGTAGGTAATCTCGCCGACCCCGCGCGTCAGCAGGATGCGGACGTAGGCCTCGCCGCGTGAGTCTTCGTGGGCCCCACCCTTGTGGGGGTCCACGCCGAGTCCAGCCGCCGCCATAGTCTCGAGCGACCGGCGCAGCACGTCCTCGTCCGAAAACGGCACATCGAGGCCGATGCGCGCCGCCGACGCCCGCAACCGCGCCTGGTGGCGGTCGAACAGGAACGGCACGCCGTGGTAGGTGCGGAATACCTCGTAGACCCCTTCGCCGTACAGGAAGCCATGGTCGTAAACTGGAATGACGGCGTGGGCGGCGTCGGTAATCACGCCGTTGACGTTGACGTATGCACTCATCGCACGGCAGCGTACCTCAGCCACTCTCGATGATGCTAGAGTCGATGTAGTATCCGGCTTCAGCCGGATAGTGTGCCGTCAACGGAATGGTCCGCCCTGAAGGCGGACGCTGCATACGCATGAGAATACTGAACGCCGATCAAATGCGAGAGGCCGACCGGCGCACCATCCAGGACATTGGCCTCGCGTCGCTGGTCCTGATGGAGAACGCCGGCCGCCAGGTGGTGGCCGCGATCGAGTCCCTCTATCCGGACCTCGCCGACCGCCAGGTCGCCATTGTCTGCGGCAAGGGCAACAACGGCGGCGACGGCTTCGTCGTCGCGCGCACCCTGCAGCAGCGAGGCGTGGACGTGTCGGTGTTCGTGATCGGCAAGGTCGGCGAGATCAAGGGCGACGCGCGGATCAACCTGGAGATCCTCGGCCGCATTGGCCTGACGGTGGTGGAAGTTGCGGACGAGACGGCGTGGGAACTGCACGGCACCGAGATCACCAGCCACGACCTGATCATCGACGCCATGTTCGGCACCGGCTTGTCGGCGCCGCTGACCGGGTTCTACGAAACGGTGGTCGCCGACATCAATGAAGGCGGCGTGCCGATCGTCTCGATCGACATGCCGTCGGGGATGTCGGCCGATACCTGCGACCTGATTGGCGACGCGATTGACGCCACGGTCACCGTGACGCTGGGGGCGCCCAAGCTGCCGCTGGTGCTGCCGCCGGCCGAGTCCCAGTCCGGCGAGGTGGTGATTGCCGACATCGGCATCCCGGCCGAGGTCTTCGACCAGCTGGACGGCCCGCACATCGAGTTGCTGACGCGCGATCAGATGCGGCCCCTGGTGCCGGCGCGGGCGGTGGACGCCCACAAGGGCGACTTTGGCCGGGTCCTGGTCGTGGCTGGATCGGTGGGGAAGGCGGGTGCCGCGGTGCTGTGCGCGCACGGGGCCCTGCGATCGGGGGCCGGCCTCGTCACCGTGGCCTCGCCGCGATCGTGCCAGCCCACCATTGCCGCCCACGGCGTCGAGTACATGACCCAGGGCCTGGATGAGACGCCGGACGGCACCGTGCACTTCGCGGCTGCCGATGCCGTGCTCGGCGTCGAGGCCGACGTGATCGTCGCCGGTCCCGGACTTGGCCGTGGCGAGGGCGTCACGACGTTCGTGCGCGAGCTGCTCGACAAGTACGACGGCCCGCTGGTGCTCGATGCCGACGCGCTCAACGCCTTCGCCGACGAGCCGTCGCTGCTGGTCGGCCGCGAGGGCCGTGACCTGATCATCACCCCGCATCCCGGCGAGATGGCGCGGCTGGTCGGCTGCAGCGTCGAGGACCTCCAGGCCGATCGCATTGGCATTGCCACCGATTTCGCCAGGCGCCACAAGCTCTACGTCGTCCTCAAGGGCTACCGGACGCTGGTCGTCACGCCAGACGAGAAGGTGTTCGTGAACCCGACCGGCTGCGCCGGCATGGCTACCGGCGGCACCGGGGATGTGCTCGCGGGCATGCTGGCGGCGTGGCTGGCACAACTGCTGGACGCCGAGGCCGCCTGCCGTCTCGCCGTCTACCTGCACGGGTCGGCGGGTGAGCTGGCCGACGCCGACAACGGCGAGGTGTCGATGACCGCCGGCGACCTGGTCGATCACATCGGCGACGCCGTGCTCGAGTTGACGGCGCGGCGCCGGGTCGCGACAAAGGCCGAGTGACCACGGCGACCTACCAATCGCAGTCCGAGGCCGACACCCGCGCCGTCGCGGCGCGTCTTGCCACGCAACTGCAACCCGGAGCCGTGCTGCTGCTTTCGGGTGACCTTGGGGCGGGGAAGACGGCGTTTGTCCGTGGCCTGGCCGAAGGCCTGGGCATCGATCCGGGTGATGTGACCAGCCCGACGTTCACGCTGGTCCACGAGTACCGCCAGGGCCGCCTGCCACTGGTGCACGTCGATCTCTATCGCTTGGACAAGGCTGATCTCGACGAGCTGGGCATGGACAGCGACCTGGCCGAGCGGGGAGTGCTGGCGATCGAGTGGGCCGAGCGGCTCTCACGGGCGCTGCCGGGCAGCATGATGGTGACGATTTCCGCGACCGGCGACGATACCCGGGCGATTGCCATCTCGGTGGTTTGACCATGTTAAACTGGTTAACGACTGGTTAATACTGGAGCCGCCATGACCAAGGTGACCGCGTTTGAAGCCAAGACTCGATTCGGCGAATTGCTGGAGCGCGTTGCTCAAGGCGAGGAGGTCGTCATTACCCGGCACGACAAGCCCGTTGCCCGGCTGGTGCCCGAGGGCGCCCAACGCGGGGACGACGTTCGCCGTGCCGTGGCCGGCTTGCACGAACTGCAGAAAGAGATTCGCAAGCGGTCGCGGGCCAAGCTCTCGGACCGAGACGTGCGTTCGGCGATTGAGGAAGGCCGGCTGTGACCAATTCGTTCGTGGCGGACGCGTCGGTTGCGGTCGGCTGGGTCCATCCCGCGCAGTCGACCGATGACACCGCAGCGACGCTGGTGGCGATTGCCGAGGGAGCGACCCTCGAGGTGCCCGCGCTGTGGCCACTCGAGGTGGCCAACGCGCTGACCGTCCTGGAGCGGCGCGGCAAGCTCACGACCGCTGAACGACGGATTGCCCTGGGCTGGCTTCGCGGGCTGCGATTCCGTATCGATCATGAGATGGCAGGGCAGGCGTTCTCGCGTCTGTCGGAGCTCGCCAGTACCTACCAGCTCTCGGTTTACGACGCCGCTTACCTGGAACTGGCGCAGCGTCGCAGCCTGGCGCTGGCCTGCAAAGACGAGTCGTTACGGAAGGCCGCCAAGAAGTGCGGCGTGGCGCTCTACTCAGTCGGCTCGTAGCGCGGTCACCGGGTCCACGCGCGCTGCGCGTCTCGCCGGCATGATGCCGGCCAGCGTGCCCAGCAGCAGGAAAAAGCCGGCAGCGGCGCCGAAGGTCATGGTGTCGCGTTCGGAAACCCGGTGCGGCTGAGAGGTGAGGGGAGTCGTGACGGCGTTGGCCGCTAGTTGGGAGGGGTCGAGCGCAGGCTGATTGGCCGGATCGCAGGTTCAGACGCCGTCGGCACTTCGCCACTCGAGGCTTCAAGCGCCTCCAACGGCGCCTGCGGCGCGTCGGCGTTGAAGAGCAGCATCAGCAGAACCGTCAGCACCAGGGAGATGCCGGCAGCGGCGGCCAGGCGGCGGGCGAACGTCATGCCCCGGTCATTTTGCATATCGCATGCCGCTTATCGGCAGCGTCGTGTCGAGGAATAGTGGGCGGTGGACCTACCGCTCGGCCGGATTCGACACGGCCGCCGTGTAAGTATTGGGAAGCCCTCGGCGATCAGGATGCCGACGCCCGCCAGGATGGCCATGTCGGCGACGTTGAAAATGCCCGTCCTGAGCGGGCCGATGCCCACATTGAGGAAGTCGATCACCCGGCCCATGGCCACGCGGTCAACCAGGTTCGAGGCGCCGCCGGCCAGCAGCAGCAGCAGGCCGACCTGGCCGAGACGGGTGAAGCCGCCGCGGATGGTCAGGACCGCCGTCGCCAGCAGGAACAGTCCGTTACCGATCTGAAAGATGGCCGTCCGGACCTCTGGGCGCCACGCGGCTCCCAGTCCGAGCATGGCGCCAGGGTTCTCGTGATAGGTCAGGCGGAAGGTGCCGGCGAGATACAACTGGTCGGGGGCGCCGGCCAGCGTCGTCATGGCGAAGTGCTTGGTGGCGCGGTCGCACGCAGCGGTGCCGGCCAGGAGCAGGCAGAGAAGTACAACTCTCCGGAGGTCTTGCATACTGCAGAGCTTTCAGTTGGGTGAGCTTGGGGATCGTAGCACAGTGCGCAGACCCCCGCAGGTGGAACCCTACTCGACCCTGTAGTTCGGCGCTTCCTTGGTGATCGTCACGTCGTGCACGTGGCTCTCGCGGAACCCGGCGTTGGTGATGCGGATGATCTCCGCGTCGCGCTGCAGGTCGGGAATAGTCGCGGCGCCGCAGTAACCCATGCCGGCCCGCAGCCCGCCCATCAACTGGTGCACCACCATCGACATGCTGCCCTTGTGCTGCACGCGGCCCTCGATGCCTTCGGGTACCAGCTTCTCCATGCTCGGCTTGCCGGCGGGGCTGGTGCCGCTCTCCAGCTCGAAGTCGTCCTGGAAGTAGCGATCGCGGCTGCCCTTGCGCATGGCGCCGATCGATCCCATGCCGCGGTACTCCTTGAAGGTGCGGCCTTGATAGAGGATCAGCTCGCCCGGGCTTTCGTCGGTGCCCGCAAACAGGTTGCCGGCCATCACGCAGCTCGCGCCGACCGCCAGCGCCTTCACCACGTCGCCCGAGGTGCGGATGCCGCCATCGGCAATCACCGGGATGTCGTGCTTCGCCGCCGCCGCCGCGCATTCGGCGATCGACGAGATCATCGGCATGCCGATGCCGGCGACGATGCGCGTGGTGCAGATCGAACCGGCGCCAATCCCGACCTTCACGGCGTCAACGCCGATCTTGATCAGGGCCTCCGCCGCCGCGGCGGTCGCCACATTGCCGGCAATCAAGTCGAGCTCTGGGAATGCCTTGCGGATGGCCTTGACGATGTCCATCACGCCTTGCGAGTGGCCATGGGCGGTGTCAACAATCAGCACGTCCACGTGCGCCTTGACCAGGGCGGCGGCGCGCTCCATGGTGTCGCGGGCAATGCCGACCGCGGCGCCCGTGCGCAGGCGGCCGAGCGAATCCTTGCAGGCGTTCGGATACTTGATGGCCTTCTGGATGTCCTTGACCGTGATCAGGCCCTTCAGCCGGAAGTCCTGGTCGACGACCAGGAGCTTTTCGACCTTGGCCTTGTGCAGGATCTCGCGCGCCTGGTCGAGCGTGGTGCCGACCGGCACGGTGATCAGCTTGTCCTTGGTCATCACCTCCGACACCGGCCGCGCCGTGTTGGTCTCGAAGCGCAGGTCGCGGTTGGTGAGGATGCCGACCAGGCGGCCTTCCTTGCTGCCGCCCTCGGTAATCGGCACGCCGGAGATGCGGTACTTCTGCATCAGCTCCTGCGCCTCGCGAATCAGCGCGTCGGGCGCCACCGTGATCGGGTTGACGATCATCCCGCTCTCGGACCGCTTTACGCGATCGACTTCGAGCGCCTGCTCTTCAATCGACAGGTTCTTGTGGATGATGCCCATGCCGCCCTGCTGCGCCATGGCGATGGCCATCTCCGACTCGGTGACGGTGTCCATCGCCGCGCTCAGCAGCGGCACGTTCAGCCTGATGTTCTTCGTGAGACGCGTACTGACGTCGACCTGCGCCGGCAGTACGGTGGAGTGCCTGGGAACCAGCAGGATGTCGTCGAAGGTGAGGGCGGTGCGGAGTCCGGCGTCCAGAGATGAGGCAATACGTTCTTTAATCTGAGTCATCTGTGTAATCTGCGGCCCTGGGTGATTGTCTGCGTCATCTGTGTCAGGCTCCGTGACACTTCTTGAACTTCTTGCCGCTGCCGCACCAGCACGGGTCGTTGCGGCCCACCTTGGGCTCGTCGCGCTTCACGGTCTTGATCGGCGCATCGTCGCCGCCGACGCGAGCGGGGGCCCGGTCTTGCGTCAGGTCGTCGGGTGCGCCGGCGGGCGCCGCGGCCGGCTGGGTGAAGACCGAGGGCCGTTCCTGCGCCGGGTTGTTGTAGTTGAGCGCGGCCGGCTTCTTGGCCGCCGGCCGGACCGGCGCGGCCAGCGTCGGCTCGCCGCCCTCGCGCTCGACCACCGGCTTGAGCCACCACAGGTAACGGACGATCTCTTCCTCGATGCGGTGCCGCATGTCCTGGAAGAGGGCGAAGCTTTCTTTCTTGTACTCGACCAGCGGATCGCGCTGGCCGTAGCCGCGCAGGCCAATGCCTTCCTTGAGGTGATCGAGCGAGTAGAGGTGATCCTTCCACTGCTGATCGACGATCTGCAGCATCAGGTCGCGCTCGACCCGCGTCAGGATGTCGCGCGGGACGATGTTCTCCTTGTCGACGTAGCGGGCGACGACTTTGGCCCACAGCGCATCGCGCAGTTCGTCGGCGCTCAGGTCGTTGTACTTGAACGACGCGAAGTCGTCGTCGCCGAGCGCGAATAACTGGCCCAGTTCGCGCTGCAGGGCGGGGATGTCCCAGTCTTCGGGATCGACGTCCTCTCCGAGGAACTCGTCGATCTTCTCGTCGAACAGGTCCTCGGCGGTGGCCATGACGTAGCCGCGGATGTCGCTGATCTCTTCCTCGGCGAGGTGAATCTTGCCCTCGAGAATCTCGCGGCGCAGCGTGTAGACGCTCTCGCGCTGCTTGTTCATCACGTCGTCGTACTCGAGCAGGTGCTTGCGGACCGAGAAGTTCTGCGCCTCGACCTGCTTCTGCGCGCGCTCGATGGCGCGGCTGACCATGCCGTGCTCGATCGGCACGCCTTCTTCCATGCCGAGCCGCTGCATCAGGCCGGAGATTCGGTCGGAACCGAAAATGCGCATCAGGTCGTCTTCGAGCGACAGGTAGAAGCGCGACGAGCCGGGGTCGCCCTGGCGGCCGGCGCGGCCGCGCAACTGGTTGTCGATGCGCCGGGCTTCGTGCCGCTCGGTGCCGATGATGTGCAGGCCGCCGAGGTTGACGACCTGCTTGTGTTCCTCTTCGCACTGCACCTTGAAGTGCTGGAAGATGCGGTCCCAGTCGGCGCGCTTGACGCGGTAGAAGCTGTCGACGTGGAAGAAATTGACGAACTCGTCGTCGTCCACGTACTTCTCTTCGCCCTTGACCACTTTCTCGGCGACCCCTTCGTTGAGGCTCTGCTGGCGCGCCATGTACTCGGGGTTGCCGCCGAGCAGGATGTCGGTGCCGCGGCCGGCCATGTTGGTGGCGATGGTCACGGCATCCTTGCGCCCGGCCTGCGCCACGATCTCGGCTTCCTGCGCGTGGTACTTCGCGTTCAGCACGATGTGCTTGGTGCCGCGTTTCTTGAGCATGCTCGACAGCCGCTCCGATTTTTCAATCGAGACGGTGCCGACCAGCGCCGGGCGGCCTTCTTCCTGGCGCTTGATGATGTCGTCGACAATGGCGTTCCACTTCTCGCCTTCGGTGCGATACACCAGGTCGGGTTCTTCAATGCGCGACATGGCGCGATTGGTGGGAATCACCATCACGTCGAGCTTGTAGATCTTGGCGAACTCCGGCGCCTCGGTCTCCGCGGTGCCGGTCATGCCCGACAGCTTCTTGTACTTGCGGAAGTAGTTCTGGAAGGTGATGGTCGCGAGGGTCTGGTTCTCGCGCTCGATCTTGACGCCTTCCTTGGCTTCCACCGCCTGGTGCAGGCCGTCGCTCCAGCGCCGGCCCGGCATCAACCGGCCGGTGAACTCGTCGACGATGACGACGCCGCCGTCCTTGATCATGTACTGCACGTCGAGCTTGTAGTGGACGTGCGCGCGCAAGGCCTGCTGCACGTGGTGGAGCAGCGGCATGTTCGCCGGGTCATACAGGCCGCCGGGCTGCATGCGGTGCGACAGCAGCTGCTCGGCCTTGGCCATGCCGCTTTCGGTCAGGGTCGCGGTCTTGTTCTTTTCATCGACGATGTAGTCGCCCGAGGCCTCGAGACGCTCGCGGTCTTCGCCCTTGGTCTGGCCCTGGTGCACTTCGCCGCGCGTCAGCTTGGGAATGATGCGGTCGACTTCGTAATACAGGTCGGTCGATTCCTCGGCCGGGCCCGAGATGATCAGCGGCGTGCGCGCCTCGTCGATCAGGATGCTGTCGACTTCGTCGACGATCGCGAAGTGATGGCCGCGCTGGACCATCGCCCCGAGGTCGAACTTCATGTTGTCGCGCAGGTAGTCGAAGCCGAACTCGTTGTTGGTGCCGTAGGTGATGTCGCAGCCGTAGGCGACCTGGCGCTGCTGGTCGTTCAGGTCGTGCTGGATCACGCCGACGGTCATGCCCAGGAAGCGGTACAGCCGTCCCATCCACTCCGAGTCGCGGCGGGCGAGGTAGTCGTTCACGGTGACGACGTGGACGCCCTTGCCCTCGAGGGCGTTGAGGTAGGCGGGCAGGGTCGCCACCAGCGTCTTGCCCTCGCCGGTCTTCATCTCGGCGATGGTGCCCTGGTGCAGCACGATGCCGCCGATCAGCTGCACGTCGTAGTGCCGCATGCTGAGAATGCGGCGGCCGCCCTCGCGCACGACGGCAAAGGCTTCCGGCAGCAGGTCGTCGACCGTCTCGCCGTTGGCGATGCGCGCCTTGAATTCCGCGGTCTTGCCCTTGAGCTGCTCGTCGCTCAGGGCCTTGATGCGGGCTTCGAACTCGTTGACCTCGGCCACGCGCGGGCGCAGCTTCTTCAGGTCACGATCGTTTTGACTGCCGAGGACTTTGGTAAGGAGCTGGCCAAACATGTTGGGAAAAAGGCGGGATGCCTATCTCCCGATTATACCTTGGGACTCGCGGCGTGCCGCCGCTCGTTGCGGGTCGGCGCCTCCGCGCCTGCTGGGGCTGGCTCCCACCTTCGCGCGGAGGCTACGGCGGACAGGCCGCTCGCGGGGCTAGGGCCTTTCGCCCTCGCGAGTCTAGTTGCCGTTGCGGCGGGGGTTGAGCAAGAGCTGGAGCGGGTTGAGGATGCGGCCGTTGGCGCGCACTTCGTAATGCAGGTGGGCGCCGGTCGTGCGGCCCGTCGAGCCGACCAGGCCGAGCAGGTCACCGCGTTTCACGAGCTGGCCGCCGCGCACCTTGAACGCCGACAGGTGACCGTAACGCGTCTCGATGCCGTAGCCGTGATCGATGACGACCAGATTGCCGTAGTTGCCGGCCGCGGCCGCGTTCGACACCTTGCCGTCGGCGGTGGCATAAACCGGGTCGCCCTTGTCGGCGGAAATGTCGAGACCGGGATGGAAGTCCTTTTCGCCGGTCAGCGGGTCGGCGCGATTGCCCATGCTCGACGACAGCCAGCCGTGGGTGGGCCAGATCGACGGGGTCGCGGCCGCCAGCGCATTGCGCTTGTCGACGTCTGATCGCACGGTCTGCAAGCGGCTCTCGAGGCCCTGGAGCAGGTCCTTCAAGACGCTGAACGTACTTTCGGGAGACGACAATCCGGGCGTCACGCTGGTCAACGCGGCGCCGGCACCCGGTCCGCCCATGGCGCGGTTCTTCACCACGGCGGGCAGCTTGTCCATGGAGTTCTGCAGCGCCGGTTCGAGCGCGGCCTTGGCGCCCAGGTCGGACATGGTCGTCTGCAGCGCGACGATTTGCCCGGCCAGCGTTTCCGTGGCGGCGCGGTAGTTGGCGTTCTCCAGTTCGAGCGTGGCGTGCGAGGTATAGAGCTGGGCGACGTCGTACTTCGCCTTGAAGGCGGCGCCCACGCCGACCAGCATCGGCAGGCCCGTCGCGATCGACACCACGACCATCGCCGACTTGACGCTGATGGTGAAGCGGCGCACCACGCCCGTGGTGCGGTCAGCGAGAACGATGGTGTAGCGCTTCGAGAGCATCAAGTCCTATTGAATGTTGGGGTTCCCGCCATTCGGCGCGAATCCGTAAGGCTAGCACGACCCTCCCGGGATCCGGAACCGGAAATTGTAGGACTGTGCAGATTTTCGCCTATTGTTCGCTGCCGGCTCCCTTTAATCTCACCAAATCGTTCGCAGGTGTGGGTAGTCGCGCAAGCGGGCATCCTTGGTCACGACGGCGGCCGACAGCGACCGGGCGGTGGCCGCGATGACCTGGTCGGCCGGGTCGCCGTGAAACGGCTGCGGCAGCCGGCAACTGTCCACCAGGATCGATCGGGTCATCTCCGCCACGTGCAGCCCCTCGGCCGACAAAGCAGCCCCGAACCAGTCGTCGAGCGGCCGGTCGAGGGCCAGCTGGCCTTTCTCGACCTTCTTTGCCATTTCCCAGATCGAGATCATCGACAGCCACACTTCGCCGCGGGAGAGGGGCTTCTGGATGGCCGCCCGGGCACGGCGCGACAGGCGACGGTCGCCGGTGACCCACCAAATCCAGGCGTGGGTATCAAGGACGATCGGCATCCCACACCTCGCCCGTCCCGAACGGCTCGCCGGACTCGGCGACAATGCTGCCGGCCAGCGAGCGTGTGCGCGTCGTCGTCGTGACCGGCACCAGCCGGGCGACCGGGCGCCCGCGCTTGGTGATCACGATCGGCCGGCGGCTGGCGGCGACCTCGTCGAGCGTTTGCAGGCACACGTCCTTGAACTTGCCGGCGGCAATGGTTCGCATCCGCCATATATAGCCATGGCCATATGGCCATGTCAATTTGGCTAGGGCCAACTGCTTCTGGGGCGGCTCGATCATGATGGGGTCTCCACGAATCGGTACTGCAAGGCCTCGCCGAGGTGGTCGGTGGTGACGGCCTCGGCGCCGGCGAGGTCGGCCACGGTGCGCGCGACGCGGATGATGCGGTGGAAGCCGCGCGCCGAGAGGTGCAAGCGCTCGGCGGAGCGCTCGAGCAGCCGCCGCCCGGCGGTGTTGAGCGGCGCGTGCTTCTTCAACTCCGCGCCGGTCAGTTGCGCGTTGACCCGGGCACGAGCACCGCGCGCGAGCTGGCGGTCGCGCGCCGCGAGCACGCGGGCGCGCACCGCGGCCGACGATTCGCCGGCCGGCCCCTCCGTCAGCGCCGTGATCGGCACGGCCTCGACTTCGACGATCAGGTCCAGCCGATCGCGCAGCGGTCCCGACAGCCGGCCGCGGTACCGCGCCGTCTGCTGGGGCGTGCACCGGCACTCGCGCTTGGGATCGCCGTGATAGCCACAGGGGCACGGGTTCATCGCCGCGACCAGCACGAAGCGGGCCGGGAACACCACCGTTCGCAGCGCGCGCGACACGCTGATGCGCCCCTCTTCGATCGGCTGCCGCAGCGCCTCGAGCACGCGGCGGTCGAACTCCGGCATCTCATCCAGGAACAACACGCCGTGATGGGCCAGGCTGACCTCGCCCGGACGCGGCGTCGCACCGCCGCCAACCAAGGCGACATCGGAGATGGTGTGATGCGGGGCGCGAAACGGACGGTCGGTCAGCAACCCGACACCTGGGCGCAATTGTCCCGCTACGGAGTGGATGGTCGTGGCCTCGATGGCTTCGTCGAACGTCAGGGGCGGCAGGATGCCGGGCAGACGCCGCGCGAGCATGGTCTTGCCCGCGCCCGGCGGGCCGATCATCAGCAGGTTGTGGCCGCCCGCCGCAGCGACCTCGAGCGCGCGCCGCGCGAAAGCTTGGCCGTGCAGATCGGCCAGGTCGGGGGCGGCTAGGGTACCGAGGGTGCCTAAGGTGCCTGGGGTGCCTACGGTGGCAAGACTTGGCACCGGCCAGTCGGCGGGAGATTGTTTCAAGCGCGCCACGGCCTCGGCGAGAGTCCGCACCGGGAGCAGCGTGAGGCCGGTGACGACGGCGGCTTCAGCCAGGTTGTCGTGCGGCAGCAGCAGGCCGCGGGCGCCGTGGCGCCGCGCCTCGGCGGCAATCGCCAGCGCGCCGCGGGCCGGTTGAATGGAGCCGTCCAGCGACAGTTCGCCGACGTGAACCAGGCCGGCAAGGGCGGCGGTGTTGACCGCCCCGGTGGCGGCAAGCAGGCCCAGGGCAATGGGCAGGTCGAACGCGGGACCGGCCTTGCGCACGTCGCCGGGCGCCAGGTTGATGGTGATGCGGTGTGCCGGGAACTCGAAGCCCGAGTTCCGAATGGCGGCGCGAACCCGATCGCGGCTCTCGCGGACGCTGGCATCGGGCAGGCCGACCAGCTGAAAGTGGGGAAGGCCAAAGCTCACGTCGATCTCGACGTGCACCCGGCAGGCCTCGATGCCAATCACGGTGGCGCTTTCGACAGTTGCCAGCATGCGCATCCCAGTGCAATTGGATGGCCCACCGCCGATCGACTGATTCGGGCGGGATTCCGGGTGGGTCTGCGAAACCCGGGGCCGGATGCCGCAGAAACCGCCACGCCGAGCTCCTCTGCGGGTGGCAGTTTTTGCGTGCGCCCGCTGTTCCTACGGACGCGCCGGGCGCTATACTCTCCGGCATGCTCGACGCACTATTTGGCGGCAACAGCGGCAACAAGAAGCAACAGCACGACGAGTTGCAGGCCCTGGTCCTTCAGGCGCGCGAAGAACGCGCCGCGCTGAGCGCCATGCTCACGCAAATGGCCGGCGGCACCTCGAAGCTGGCCCAGACCAGCAAGGCGCTCGACCAGGTGGGCCAGAAGGCCGACCTGGCGCTGAAGAGGCTCGACGAGCTGAGCCAGAAAGTCACCGGCTATGACGAGCGGGCCAGGGGACTCGAGCAGATCGAGAAGCGAATTGGCGAGGTGCTCGAGCAGGTCGCCGAAGCGCACCGCGTCGCCGAGAAGATCACCGCCCCCGACGGCGAGTTGCAGAAGCACCGCCTGGCCGTGAACCAGTTGGCATCGCAGGCGCTCGAGAACCAGGCCACCATCGAGACGCTGCGCAAGGAACGCGCGTCGTTCGAGGATCTCCGCGGGCAACTCCGGGTCTCGACCGCCGAAGTGGCGCGGTCGGTCGAAGGCGTCTCGACCCTCAAGGGCGAACTCGACGCCGTCCGTTCGGTCGGCGCGCAGTTGACCCAGGAATTCCAGCGCATTCGCGAGACGTCGCGCGAGGCGAAGGAAGACTCGGCGTCGGCCAGCGAAGCCGTCAAGGAAATCGAGAAGAAGCTGGGGCCGCTCGTCCAGCTCCAGGAGCTCAGCAAGAACACCGAAGAGCGTCTCACCTCGCTCAACGCCCTGGCCGAACACGTCTCGCAGAAGGCCAAGGCGCTCGAAGCCCAGAAGCACGCCGTCGAACGCGCCGTCGTCGAGGCCAACCGCCTGAACGAGATGGTGTGGGCGATGGACGTGCAGATCGCCAAGCTCAACGAAGGCAGCAAGCAGGTGGCGCGCGCCGAGGAAACCGTCGAGCGCATGGAGAAGCTGGCGCAGGAGACGACCGCGCAGTTGTCGGCGGCGACCACCGCGCGCGAGGAGTTCTCGCGCGAGTTCGTCCGCCTCGACAAAGAGAGCCGCGGCCTGTCGGAGTACCTGAAGACCACCATCGAACGGCTGTCGGTCGACAAGAAGGAGTTCGACGCGTTCGATCACCGCCTGCGCGGCCTGTCGAGCGCGGTCGGCGAAGCCGAGACGCGCATGGACGGCGTGCTGGCGAAGGACAAGGCGCTGTCGGCCATGAACCAGCGGGCTGACGAGCTGAGCAAGGACTTCCAGACCCTGATGGCGCAGGCCGACGAGATGGCCCGCAAGCAGGGCGCGCTCGAGGCGCTGGGCGAACGGCTGGCGCAGGTCGACGAGCTGGGCCGCCGCACCATGGCGCAGCACGAAAGCCTCAAGCAATCGCGGCAGGACCTCGACGTGGTGCGGGCCGAGATTGCCGAGTTCCACAAGTCATATGCCGAGGCGGCGGCGCTGCGCGACAAGCTGTCGGGCGATCGCGCCTCGCTCGAGGCCTTCGGCGAACGCGCGACCACGCTGCTCAGCCGCACCCCCGAGCTCGAGTCGAAGATGGACGCCGTGCTCAGCAAGATGGCGACCGTCGACGAAGGCACCAAGTCGGCCACCCGCCTGGGAGAGCTGGCGGCGGAGCTCGACGCGCAGCTGACGCGGGTCGGCGCGCGGCTGCAGTTCATCGAGAAGCTCGAAGGCCGCATCAACAACCTCCACGTCGTCACGTCGGATGTCGATCGCAAGCTGGCCGAGCAACTGGCCCGCCGCAACGAGGTCGAAAGCCTGAAGAGCCTGTGCGACACGCTGGGCACGCAGGTCGGCGACGCGCAGCAGAAGCTCGATGGCGTGGCCGCGTTGCAGGCGCGGCTGATGCCGCTGACGGCGCAGGTGGCCACGCTCGGACAGTCAATCGAGCGCTCGCAGCAACTGGTCGCGTCGGTGAAGCAGGATGAATCGGCCGTCCACGACCAGAAGGCCCACCTGACGGAACTGGTCGAACAGGGCAAGTCGCTGGCGGCCGAGACCACCGAACGGCTCAAGCAGGTGCAGTCGGTGGCCGATGAACTGGGCCGCGCCGCCGGCATCAAGGAAGAGTTGATCAGCGAGCTGACGCGGGTGCAGGCGCGCCAGCGCGATGCCGTGACCCAGACCGAGGCCGTGGAGGATCAGCTGAAGCGCGCCGAAACCATGGTCAAGCAGCTCGAGCAGCGCCGCACCCAGCTGGCCTTCTCGGAGAAGAAGATCACCACCTTCGAGCAGCGGCTGACCGACTTGACGCGCGCCACCGAAGGCGTGGAGCAGAAGATCAAGCTGATCGTCGAGAAGGAATCACTGGTCCAGGCGGTCAAGGCGGAAGTCGAAAGCGTCCACAAGATCAGCAGCCGCAGCAAGGCCGACCTCCAGTTCGTGACCGATCACCGCGCCGAGGTGACCGACCTGCGCGGCAAGGTCGAAGACCTGCTCGGCCGGGTCAGCGATACCGACAGCAAGATTGCCGACATCGAATCGCGCCGCAAGATGGTGGAGGAGGTGCAGACCCGCGCCAACGCCATCACCAACCTGCTCGACGACATCAACGTCAACCTCGAGATGCTGGGCGAGCAACGCGCCGTGATCGACCACGTCGGCGAGAAGCTGGCACGGCTCGACTTCATGGTGCAGGAGGCGCAGAACACGCTGCGCGCGCTGCAGCGCGAGCGCGAAGTGGCCGAACGCATCGAGCAGGGCATCAAGTCGCTGCGCGCCCGGTCGGGCGAATCGAAGCTGGCGTAGGTGGGAAGGGCGGCACTGAAGTGCCGCCCTTCTGGCGCTACCCGGCGGCACTAAAGTACCGCCCTTCTGGCACTACTTACTGGTTTGCGTTCTTGGCGGTGGGCGGCTGCACGATCAGGCGGTCGCCGATGTTCAGGCGGGTGCCGCGCATCTTGTTCCAGCTCTTGAGCTGCGCGACCGTCGCGCCCGTCCGGCGGGCGATGGCCGACAGGGTGTCGCCCTTGCGCACGCGGTAGATTCGCTCCGCTGGATCGGCGACGGCCACGGTCTCGGCCAGCACGTCAGCCACAGTAGCTGCCGCCGCATCGGCGAGTTCGGCAGACGAGGCGCGGGCGAGCAGGGCCGATGACGGCATGCGCGGAATCAGCAACTTGGCGCCGGTCTTCACCCGCGAATTCACCTTCAGGTAATTGGCCTCGGCCAGGTCGGTGCGGTTGACGCGCAGCTTCCGGGCGATGGTGGCCAGGGTCTCGCCTCGCTTGACGGTGTGCCACTGCAGGGCGTTCAACTGGTTGGGCGAGGAAGCGGCCAGGCCTTCGCGCACCCGCTCGGCGGTGCCTTCCGGGACCCGAATCGTGTACTCGCCGGCCTTGACCGGGGTGGTCCACCGGCGGTACTCGGGGTTCAGCTTCTGGATGTCGTCGATCGGCACGGCCGCCCACTCGGCGACGCGGCGCAGGTCGAGGGCCGGCGGCGCAATCACGGTCTCGGTGGCCGTCGGCACCATCGGCACCACGTCGAACCCGTACTGCGCGGGGTTCTTCGCGATGATCACGGCGGCCAGAATCATCGGCACGTACTCGCGCGTCTCGCGCGGCAGGTAGCGGCTGGTGGCGCTCAGCTGCCAGAAGTCGTTCTTGCGGCTGCGGGTCAGCGCCCGCTTCACGCGCCCGGGCCCGCCGTTGTACGACGCCATGGCGAGGTGCCAGTCCTCGAACGTCTTGTGCAGGGTCTTGAGGTACTTGGCGGCGGCCAGGGTGGCTTTCTCGGCGTCGGCCCGCTCGTCGAGATACCAATCGGCCTTCAGCCCGTTTTCGAGCGCGGTGCCGCGCATGAACTGCCACACCCCGCGCGCCTTGGCGCGCGACAGCGCTGAAGGCTTGAACGCACTTTCAATCAGCGGGATATAGGCCAGGTCGAGCGGCAGGCCCTCGGCGCGGAACGTGGCCTGGATCATCGGCAGGTACTGCGCGCCGCGGGCCAGGCCGTCGGCGAGGAACTCGCGCAGGCGGCCCTGGAACAGTTCCACGTAGCGCAGCACGCGGTCGTTGGTCGGGATCGGAATGTCGTGGGTGGTGGCAGAGAGGTCGGCCTCGACCGCCTCGGCCGTGGCGAGCGTCGGCTTGGGCGATTCCGCCGGCCCCATGGCAAACAGGGCGTCGATCGAGGCGGGCTCGGTGCGGGTCTCGGTAAAACCGTCGCCCTTGGCCAGCGCCCCTTGTTCCATCACGCTGATGCGATCGACCAGCCGATCGAAATGCTCGCGCAAGCGGGCGTCGGCCCGCGCGCCGTCGGCCGATTGCAGCAGCACGTCGAGCGAACGATCGAATTCGATGCGGGCGCCGCCGAGGTGCCCGAGCGACAGTTCCTTCTGGCCGGCGGCGAAATGGCGGTCGGATTCAGCGATCAGGGCGTCAACGGGATCCGTGGCCGGCGACTGAGCAGCAGGCCGCGCAACCACGGCAGCAGGCGCTTGCGGCACCACCTTGGCTGTCTTGGCGCCCGAGCCCGTGATGCAGCCGGCAAACACCGATGTGCAGCAGATGAGCGCGATGGGGAGGGTGCGGGGGCTCGGCATCAGTAAGAAAAATATGACCGAGGCAGGGTAACACGCACCCAACTTTGGGGTCAACCTGTTATGGCTCAGCTGTTTACAGAAAGCCAACCCGCCTGTACGAAAACCCTGGCGGCCTCGCCGGCATCGCGAGCGGACGGGGTGACGATGGTTCGTTCGCCGATCAGGAGCTTCCGGCCCTCGCGAATCGCCAATCGGACATCCTCCTCACAGACGAATTTCTCCGGCTGGGGAGATGGCGCAGGGCTCCCTCCTTCGCGGTCGGAGGCCCCCCGCCCAGGTTCACCTGCATCGACGCGAGCGGTGGCTGCCGCCGGCGCCAGGCCTCGGGTCGCCAGGAATTTGTCGATCCGGCTGGTCAGGGCATCTGCCGAGATGGAGTCCGGCTGGGGTCTCTGGGGCGCCCGTGGCAGGGCAGGCACAGTTGCACCGGTCACCGGCCCGATAGGTACCTGAGGCCCCTTAGGCAATGGAGATGAGGTCGCCGCGCGTAGCTCGTAGGCAACCCGCTTGATGTTGAGCAGGTGCCTGGGCGAGATGTTGTCCGACGTGATGTTGCCGCCGAAGCCGCCACAGCCCAGCGTCATAGCCGGGTCGAGGCCGGTCGTCAGGCCGATGGAGCCGTGCGTCGTCGGGGTGTTGACGCAAATGCGGTAGGCCGGCTTGTGCAGGCCGAACTCGAGGATCACGTCGTCGTTCTGGGAATGGATCGACATGGTGTGGCCCATGCCGCCGTACTTCAGGATCTGCTTGCAGCGCTCGCACCCCTCGCGCCAGTCCTTGACGACGTAATACGAAAGCACCGGGCAGAGCTTTTCAATCGACAGTGGAAAATCGCGGCCGACGCCGGCGAGCTCGGCGATCAGCGCGCGGGTTCCGGCCGGCACGGTAATCCCGACCTTGCCGGCAATGAACTCGGCGGTCTTGCCGACGAACGCCGGGTTCGGCAGCCGCTGCGGCGTGATCAGCTGCTTTGCAAGCTGGCTTGTCTCGGCTGGAGACAGGAAGTACCCGCCCTGGTCCTTGAACTGACGACGGGCCTCGGCGGCAATGGCTTCATCCACCACGACCGAGTTGGGCGATGAACAAAGCACCCCGCTGTCGAATGACTTGCCGGTGAGAATGTCGTTGGCTGCCTTGCGGACGTCGGCGCTCGATTCGATGTAGCAGGGGGCATTGCCGGGGCCGACGCCGTATGCCGGCTTGCCGGCCGAGTAGGCGGCGCGCACCAGCCCCATGCCGCCGGTGGCGAGAATCACCGAGACCTCGCGCGCTTTCATCAGCTCCTGCGTGCCCTCGAGGGTGACGGTAGTCATCCAGCCAATGGCGCCGTCGGGCAACCCGGCGCGGCGGCCGGCTTCGTTCATGATGTCGGCGGTGCGGGTGATGCAGCGGGCCGCCGACGGGTGTGGCGTCAGCACCAGCGCGCAGCGCGCCTTGATCGCGATCAGGATCTTGTAGATTGCCGTCGAGGTGGGGTTGGTCGAAGGAATGATGGCCGCGACCACGCCGAACGGCTCGGCGATCTCGATGATCTTCCGATCGTCGAGACGGTTGATCACGCCCACCGTCTTCATGGGCTTGATGAACTCGAATACGCGCTGCGACGCGAACAGGTTCTTCTGGGTCTTGTCGTTGACGACGCCAAATCCGGTTTCATCGACGGCCAGGCGGGCCAGTGCCTCGGCCTGCGGTGTCACGGCGGCAGCCATGGCCTCGACAATGCGGTCGATTTGTTCCTGGGAGAATTCCGCCAGCGTCGCCTGGGCCAGTTTGGCGCGGCGGGCCAGCGCGCGCGCCTCAGCGATCGACGCCAGGTCCTTGTCGGCTTGGGGCGCTGGAACTAGCGTAGCCATCGGATCATCACCGAACCAAGACCTCAGGACCTCAAGACCTCAGGACCTCAAGACCTCAAGACCTCAAGACCTTACGCCTTGGGCAGGATTCGTTCGACCTCGGCGTGCGGCCGGGGAATCACGTGGACCGAGACCAGCTCACCGACCCGCCGGGCGGCGGCCGCGCCGGCATCGGTCGACGCCTTGACCGCGCCGACGTCGCCGCGAATCAGCACCGTGACGTAGCCGGCGCCGATGTACTCCGTGCCGATCAGGGCCACATTGGCGGCCTTGACCATGGCGTCGGCGGCCTCCACCGAGCCGATAAAGCCCTTTGTTTCGACCATGCCAAGAGCGTCTCGTGGAGTGTCCATCGGAATGGACTGCATGATATTCTCGTTTCCAGCCCTATGCAATGGAGAGACATGGTTGGACGACTGCGGATTGCGGCTGTACTGGCGATTCTGGCGATCACGCTGGCCGGATGCGGCGAGGCCGAAGACACCACGGCACCGGTCGGGACCCTCGAGGTAACGCTGTCGCGGCCGAAGGTGGCGCTGGGCAGCCCGGTCGAGGTGACCTATAAGTTCACGCCGGCCGCCGACGCGCCCGACCTGGGGACGCGGCGCATGTTCGTCCACTTCCTCGACGCCGACGAGGAACTGATGTGGACCGACGATCACGAGCCGCCGACGCCGACCGCCGAGTGGAAGCCGGGCCAGACGGTCGAATACACGCGACTGATGTTCGTGCCCAGCTATCCGTATGTCGGCGCGGCCCAGGTGGTCGCCGGGCTGTACTCCCCGGGCAACAACGAGCGCCTCAAGCTCACCAACACCGATCGCGGCGATCGGTCTTACAAGGTGGTGGACTTCGAGCTGCTGCCGCAGACCGAGAACATCTTCGTGATCTTCAAGGACGGGTGGCACCCCGCCGAGGTGGTTTCGGATGGCGCCGGCCGCACCGAGTGGCAGTGGACCAAGAAGGAAGCGACTCTGTCCTTCCGCAATCCCAAGCGCGATGTCGTCCTGTACCTGCAGGCCGACAATCCGGCCACCGGGCCCAACGCCGCGCAGCAGCTGACCATCTCCGTCGGCGACCAGGTGCTGGCGACGGTGCCTCTCAGCGCCAGCGAGAATCCTGTCCGGACGTATCCAATCACGGCCGCCCAACTCGGCCAGGATGAGATGGTCGAGATGAAGTTCACGGCCGACAAGACGTTCGTCCCGGCGCTGGACGCCTCGATGAAGAGCGGCGACCCGCGCGAGCTGGGCGTTCGCGTGTTCCACGCGTTCGTGCAATAGGCATGTTGAGGATCTTCGCGCTGACCGCGTCGGTGCTGCTGCTCGCCAATGGCGCGAGCGCGGAGATTCTTGTCTTCAAGAGCGGTCACACCATGTCGGTGCAGTCGTACCGCATCGACGGTGACCTGGGCATTGCCGCCTTGCGCGGCGGTGGGGAAGTGACGTTTCCGGCCGTCATGATCACCCGCGTCGATCCGGACGAGGTGCCGTACCCGGCACCGGCCGCGGAGGCGCCGGCCGAAACCCCGTCGGCGGCTGTGCCGTTGCCATCTCCGGCCGGCGTCGCTGACGAAGTGCTGGCGGCGCGGCCGTTCGCCGGCATCATTGCCAGCGTCGCGGCCAGTCACGATGTCGATGCGCGGCTGATTCACGCCGTGATCGAGCAGGAGTCCAGCTACCAGGCCCGCGCCCGGTCGAAGAAGGGCGCCCGCGGGCTGATGCAGCTGATGCCGGCGACGGCGCGCCAATACGGGGTGCGCAACGCCTACGATCCGCGGTCGAACATCGAAGCGGGCGTCCGCCACCTCAAGGACCTGCTGAGCCGCCTGGAACTCCCCACGGCCCTTGCCGCCTACAACGCCGGCGAGGCCACCATTCGCCGCTACGGTGGCCTGCCGCCGTTTCCCGAGACTCAGGACTACGTCCGCCGCATCCTGCAGCGGGTCGGCCGGTAACTCCCGGCCTCCGAACGTCCGGGCCAGACGCGCCGGACTTTTCCGCGTGTTTGGCCGTCTAAATGGGTGGGAATACAGGTCCCATTTCCTTATAATCCCCTGTGGGTCAATCTTTTAGGGATGGAATTCCGCTGCCGGCTCGGCACTACATCGGGTGAGATCATCGAGGGCGTTTACGTGGCCCAGAGCGAAGCTGCCCTCAGGCGCGAGCTCGAGGACAAGGGCCTTCACGTTCTGGCACTGCGGCCCCGGCTCGGCTTTGGCAATTTCTCCCTTTCGACCGGCCGCAAGATTACGCGGCACGAGTTCCTGGTGTTCAACCAGGAACTGGCCACCTTGCTGAAAGCCGGCATGCCGCTCGTGCAGTCGCTCGACATCCTGCGCACCCGGCTGACCAACCCTCTGTTCAAATCGGTGCTGGACGATGTCCACGAGAAGGTGCGTAGCGGCACGGCGCTGTCGGATGCGTTTGCGGCCCACGGCGAGCTGTTTCCCAGCGTTTACACCGCGTCGCTGATGGCCGGCGAGCGCGCCGGCAATCTTGACGCCGTGCTGCGGCGCTACGTGGCCTACGCCAAGACCGTCGACACGGTGCGCTCGAAGACCATTTCCGCCATGATCTACCCGGCGATCCTGATTGGCCTGGCCGTGGTGCTGGTGTCGGTGATCGTGCTGAAGGTGGTGCCGACCTTTTCGGAGTTCTACCTGAGCTTCGGCGCTGAATTGCCGCTGTCGACGCAGGTGATCGTCGCCATCTCCGACGTGGTGCGCGCGCAGTTCTGGTTGATCGTCATCGCGCTGGGCGCCGCCGTCGTCGGCGGTTGGAGCTGGGTCAAACGGCCGGGGCACGGCTCGAAGTTCGACGCCCTGCTGCTGAAGCTGCCGCTCATTGGCCCGAGCTTTCACAAGTTTGCCACCACGCAGTTGGCGCGAACGCTGGCCACCCTGCTCGGCGGCGGCATTCCACTGGTCAATGCCCTGGAGATCGCGTCGCGGTCCACCGGCAACCGCCACATGGGCGAGGAACTGGCGATTGTCGCGACCAAGGTTCGCGAGGGCCAGAGCTTCTCCGCAACCGTCTTCGAGCGCAAGACCGTGCCCGACGTGGCGATCAAGATGATCGAAGTGGGCGAGTCGACCGGCGCGCTGACCGAGATGCTGAACAGCCTGGCTGATTTCTACGACGAGGAGATCGAGACCGATGTCTCGCGGTTCGTGACGGTGATCGAACCCGCCATGCTGGTGTTCATGGGCGTGGTGATTGCCGGCATCGTGCTGGCCCTCTACATGCCGCTGTTCCAGTTGACCTCGGTGATCGGCGGCTCATGATGAAGGGAGGCGCCAGGTGGATGTGACCCCGGACGAGACCCTCGACCCGGCCGCCCTGATCGAGGAGCCGGCCGCGCCCGAGGTGTCGGCGGCAGAGCGCAGCGCCGAAGAGGCGGCGGCCCGCCGGCTGGCCGAGCGCTACCGCCTCGACTTCCTGAACATGCAGGAGTTCCGGATCGACCAGGAGCTGTTCCGGTCGATTCCGGCCGACCTGATGCTGCGGTACGGCTTCGTGCCGTACCGGCGCGACGGCCGCTCGCTGGTGATTGTGGTCTCGGACCCCACCGACCTGCCGATGATCGACGAGCTGGGCGTGATTCTCGGCACGCCGGTGCGGGTCATGGTCGGCGCCCGCTCGGCGATCGATGGCATGCTGAAGAAGAGCGAAAGCTCGCAGCGTGTACTGGACGAGGCGACCGAAGAGTTCCAGATCCAGGTCCTGAAAGATGACGACCTCGGCGACGAGAACCTCACCGTCGAGCGGCTGACCAGCGACAGCAGCCCGATCATCCGCCTGGTCGATTCGACCATCTACACCGCCATCCAGCGGCGCGCCAGCGACATCCACATCGAGACCCAGGATGATGCGGTGTATGTGAAGTACCGCATCGACGGCGTGCTGCAGTCGGCCATGCGGCCGATCGCCAAGCGCTTCCACAGCTCGATCCTGTCGCGCATCAAGGTGATGGCCGAACTCGACATCGCCGAGAAGCGGGTGCCGCAGGACGGGCGCTTCCGGCTGCGCGTGCCCGGCAAGACCATCGACTTCCGCGTGTCGGTGATGCCGAGCGTGCACGGCGAAGACGCGGTGATCCGCATTCTCGACAAGCAGTCGATGAGCGAGCAGTTCACCGAACTGCGGCTCGACATCCTCGGCTTCCCGGAAGAGGAGCTGCGCCGCTTCCGCAAGTACATCCGCGAGCCGTACGGCATGGTGCTGGTCACCGGTCCGACCGGCAGCGGCAAGACGACCACGCTGTACGCGGCGCTGGCCGAGATCCGCACGATCGAGGACAAGATCATCACCATCGAGGATCCGGTCGAGTACCAGTTGAAGGGCATCACGCAGATCCCGATCAACGAGAAGAAGGGTCTGACCTTCGCGCGCGGCCTGCGCTCGATCCTGCGCCACGACCCGGACAAGGTGATGGTCGGTGAAATCCGCGATCCGGAGACGGCGCAGATCGCCATCCAGTCGGCGCTGACCGGCCACCTGGTGTTCACCACCGTCCACGCCAACAACGTGTTCGACGTGCTGGGCCGCTTCCTCAACATGGGCGTCGAACCGTACCAGTTCATCTCGGCGCTCAACTGCGTGATGGCGCAGCGGCTGGTGCGCAAGATCTGCCAGGCGTGCAAGCATCCGGTGACGGTCGATCCGGTGTTGCTCGCGGAGTCGGCCATCGACGCGGCGGTGGCGGCCAAGCACACGTTTTACGAGGGCGCCGGCTGCATCGAGTGCGGCGGCACCGGCTTCAAGGGCCGCATGGCGATTTGCGAGCTGCTCGATCTCACCGATCACATCCGCGAGATCATTCTCGATAAGCGGCCGATCTCCGAGGTCAAGCGCGCCGCCAAGGAGCAGGGCATGCGCCTGCTGCGCGAGTCGGCGGTCGAACGCGTGCTCAACGGCGAGACGACGCTGCGCGAGATCAACAAGGTGACCTTCGTCGAATGAGCCTCCGTGCCTTCTTCCAGACCGCGCCTCCCGACGTCGCCCTCGAGATCGATCACGCGCACGTGGGCGCGGCGCGCCTGGAGTGGCGCGGCAACCAGGCGGTGATTGCCGCGCACGCCCACGAGGCCCTGCCCGCGGGCGCGGTGACGCCGGCGCTGGCGTCGCTCAACATGACCGACGTGCCGCTGGTGGCCAAGGCGATCGGCCGCGTGCTCGCGGAACTGGGCCGCCTGCCGTCGCGGGTCGCGCTGGTGGTCCCCGACACGGTGGCGAAGGTGTCACTGCTGAAGCTGGAGAAGGTGCCGGCCAAGGCCGCCGACCTGCAGGAGATCATTCGCTGGCAGGTGCGGAAGACCGCGCCGTTCCCAATCGAGCAGGCGGTGCTGAGCGTGTCGCCGGGCGCCGTGGCCGCCGACGGCGGCAGCGAGATGGTGGTGTCGCTGGCGCGCGCCGACGTCATCCAGCAGTACGAACAAGCGTGCCTGATGGCCGGCGCCGAGGCCGGACTCGTTGATATCGCCACGTTCAGCGTCATCAACGCCATCCTGTCGGCTCCCGTGGCCGCGGCACGCGGCGACTGGCTGCTGGTGCACGTCACCGACACCTACCTGACGCTGGCGGTGATGCGCGACCAGTCGCTGTTGTTCTTCCGCCATCGCGGCGAAGAGGCGGAAGGCACGCTCGCCGACCTGATCCACCAGACCGCGATGTACTACGAGGATCGGCTCCACGGCGGCGGCTTCGCCCGCGTGCTGATTGCCGGCTGCGCGCGCCTGCCCGGCGGCGCCGAGAGCGTGCGGCGCGGGCTCGAAGAACGGCTTCGGATCGGTGTCGAATCAGTGGATCCGCGGCAGGCCGCCGCCCTCGTCGACCGGATCGGCGCCGCGCCGGAACTGCTCGACATGCTGGCGCCGCTGGCCGGCATGCTGCTGCGCGAAGGACGGGTGGCCTAGCGTGCTGCACTCGAACCTCTCGACGCGGCCGTTCTACAACACCCGCATCGTGCGCGTGGTGCTGATCGCCGTCGCCGTGATCGTCGCCGGATTGACCGTGTTCAACACCGTCGAGCTGTGGCGGTTGCAGCGCGCGAATGCCGGGCTGAGCCGCACGGTGGCGGACAACGAGAGCCAGGCCGCCGACTTGCGGGAGAAGGCGCGCGTCGTGCAGCAGTCACTCGATCGGTCGCAACTGGCGCAGGTCGACGCGGCCGCCCGCGAGGCCAACGCGTTGATCGATCGGCGCGCGTTCTCGTGGACCGAACTGCTCAACCAGTTCCAGGCGACGCTGCCGGCGGCGGTGCGCGTGCTGTCGGTCCAGCCGCAGGTCGACAACGGTGGGCGCCTGCTGGTGGCGATCCGGGTGTTGTCGCGCCAGCAGGAGGACCTCGACGCCTTCATCGACGCCCTGGAGAAGTCGGGAGTGTTCCGCGAGGTCCTGTCGCGGTCCGACACCAGCGTCGAGGACGGCAACCTCGCCTCGGTGCTGCAGGCGTACTACAACCCGCCGGTGGCGGCCAGTACGCCGCCAGCGGCGTCTGAACCTGGAAAGGATGCGCCGGGCAACCGCTCGGCCGCCAACCTGACGGCCGGAGGGCGGCCATGAGGGCGTTGTTTGCCCTGGGTGGCGACGTGCCGCTGGCGCGCGTCGTGGCCGAGCACCGTCGCGTGCTGGTCCCGCTGGGAGCGCTGCTGGCGGTCAACATTGCGGTGCTGGTGTTGCTGGTACTGCCGCTGCGGGTGGCGGTGCAGAGCGGTGGCGCCCGGGCCCAGGAGTCGGGCCGGGCCATGGCCGAGGCACGCGCCGAACTGGCGGCCGCCGAGGCGACGCGCGACGGCCAGGCCCAGGCGACCCGCGACCTCGACCGGTTCTATCGCGAGGTGCTGCCGGCTGACGTCAGCGCCGCGCAGCGGCTGACGCGCTCGAAGCTGAGCCTGCTGGCGCGGGAGCACGACGTGGTGTTCCTGCAGAGTTCGACGACGCCTGAAACCTTGCGCGATTCGTCGCTCGAACGACTGGTCGTCAACTACAGCCTGTCGGGCGACTGGGAAGATGTGCAGCGGTTCATCCACACCGTGGAGACGCTGCCGGAGTTCGTGGTGATCGACGACTTGTCGCTGAGCGAGAGCGGCGAGAGCAACGCGCCGCTGTCGCTCAACCTCGTGGTGTCGACGTACTACCGCGCGAGGCGCGATGTTCGCTGACCGCCGCCGGCTGCTAGCCGCAGGGGCGATCGTCCTGGCCCTGGTGGTCGCGGCCGCAGCCTGGGTGCAAACCCGGCCGGCGCCGGCCGCCGGTACGGCCACGCCGGTCCGCGCGCGCACGCCGCGCGGCGAGGCGGCGCCGGCCGGTCCGGTACCGGCCTTGAAGCTCGAGGCGTTGGCGGCCGGCCGCACCGAACCGAGCGGGACGAATCGCAACCCGTTCCGCTTTCAGCCGAAGGTGGTGGCGCCGCCACCACGGACGGTGGCGCCGCCGGCGGCCGTGACGCGGCCGGCCACACCACCGGTGCCGGCCGGGCCGCCCCCGCCGCCGCCGATTCCGTTGAAGTTCATCGCGCTGGTCGAGCGGGCCAACGGGGTGAAGTGGGCGGTGCTCAGCGACGGGAAGGTCACGATGTACGGCAAGGACGGCGATAACATTGACGGCCGCTATCGCATCGTGAAGATCGGCGCCGAATCGATCGAACTGACTTACCTCGATGGACGCGGGCGCCAGGTGATTCGGCTGACGGGGCAGTAAAGCGAATGATGATCAGGCGTTTGGCAAGCGGTGTCGTGTTGGTGGCCCTGGCGGCCGTCGTCGCAGCGGGCTGCGCCACCGGCCGGGCGTTCGCGCGCGGCGAGTCGGCGGGGCAGGCCGGTGACTGGGAGTCGGCGGTCGGGTTCTATCGCCAGGCCCTGCAGGACGACCCCGACCGGCCCGACTACAAGATTGCGCTCGAGCGCGCCATGCTCGCGGCCTCGTCGATGTACACCGAGCGGGGGCGGCAGCTGGAAGCCGCCGGTCAACCGGACGAGGCCCTGCGCGCCTATCGCAAGGCGCAGGAGTTCGAACCCTCGAATCGCACGCTCGGCGCCAAGGCGGCGGAACTCGAACGCATGCTGCGCGACCGCATCGAGGCGGCCACGCCGCGACCCGAGATCGAGAAGATGCGCCAGGAGGCGCGGCGCAGCATCGAGCCGGTGCTCAGCCCGACCAATCCCGAGCCGTTGATCGTCAACCTGATCAACACCAGCCTGCGCGAGATCCTCACCTTCATCGGCAACTACAGCGGCATCAACGTCACCTTCGATCGCGATTTCCAGGACCGCTCGATCACGCTCAAGCTGGAAGGCGTGTCGCTCGAGCAGGCGCTGCAGCAGATCATGATCGCCAACCAGCTCTTCTACAAGGTAGTCAACGAGCGCACCATCATCGTCGCCGCCGACAGCACCCAGAAGCGCGCGCAGTACGAAGAGCAGGTGATTCGCACGTTCTTCATCTCGCACGCCGACGCGACCGAGATGCAGGCGCTGCTCAATACGCTCCTGCGGGTGGCCGGCATGGCGATCCAGCCGCAGATCGTGCCCAACAAGACGGCCAATACCATCACCATCCGCGGCACGGCGGCGGTGGTGCAGATTGCCGAGAAGGTGATCGAGGCCAACGACAAGCCGCGTGCCGAGGTCTCGGTCGATGTCCAGATCCTCGAAGTGAGCCGCGAGCGGGCGAAGAGCTACGGCCTCGACCTGGGGAGCTATTCGGCGGCCCTTAATTTCTCTCCAGAGGCGGCGCCCGGAGAGACGGCCAAGCCGTTCAACCTCAACACCATCTCGCAGGGCGTGAGTACCGCCGACTTTTATCTCTCGGTTCCGTCGGCGGTGATTCGGTTCCTCGAGAGCGATGCCCAAACCAAGGTGCTCGCGAAGCCGAACCTGCGCGGCACGGAGGGGCAGAAGCTGTCGCTTAACCTCGGCGAGGACGTGCCGGTGCCGAGCACCACGTTCACGCCGATTGCCAGCGGCGGCTCGAGCGTCAATCCGCTGACGTCGTACGGCTACCGCACCATCGGCATCATCGTCGACATGACGCCGCGGGTGACCTACGACGGCGATATCATCCTGGAGATCTCGGTCGAGAACAGCGCGCGGGGCCAGGACACCAACATCGCCGGCCAGAACCTGCCGTCGTTCTTCTCGCGCAAGGTGCAGACGAAGCTGCGCTTGCGCGACGGCGAATCGAACCTGCTTGCCGGCCTGCTGCGCGAAGACGAGCGGATGTCGCTCACTGGTTTCCCTGGCTTGCTGCGCCTGCCGATCATCAAGCAGTTGTTCTCGAACAACGAGAAGAACGTCCGCCAGACCGACATTGTGATGCTGCTGACCCCGCGGATTGTGCGGACACACGAACTGCGCGCGTCGGACCTCAGCCCGATCTACATTGGGACGCAGAGCAACTTGAGCCTGGGCGGGCCGCCCGCGGTAATTGGCGGCGACCCGCCGCCGCCCGCCGCCGTGCCGCCGGCCGCGCCCGTCACACCCGGAGTGACGCCGTCGCCGGTGATGGCGCCGCCCGCCGGAACGCAGCCGGCGGCCGCGCCTGTTCTGCCACCGGGGAGCCAGCGGCCGATCGTGCCGCCCGGCAGTTCGCCCATTCCCGGCATGACCATGCCGGCGACCGCGCCCTCGCCGGCCGCTGCCCCGCCCAGCGTTGTCTCGCCGCAGCCAGAGCCTGAACCGCCGGCGGTTGCGCCGTCGCCGGTCCCCGACGCCCCCGCAGCAGTCGCGGCGGCACCGCCAACGGCCGCCGCAGGTTCGGTGCAGGCGCCGGCCCGCATCACGCTGAGTCCGCCGACCGAGATGCGGATGGGCAGCGGACCGTACACGGTGCCGATCTCCATTGCCGGCGCCTCGCGGCTGTCAACGCTGACGATTTCGATTACCTACAACCCGGCGCTGATTCGCGTGCGCAGCGTGCAGGAAGGCACGTTCATGCGCCAGGGCGGCGCCGCCCCGGCGTTCAGCAGCCAGGTGGACGAGAAGAGCGGGCGCGTCGACATCGTGATCACCAGGCCCGGAGATCAGACCGGCGCCTCCACGGCGGGGCTGCTCGCCGCCCTGTTGATTGAGCCGGTGGCGGCGGGCACCGGGTCCCTTTCCATCAGCGGTTCGGCCAGTGTGCCCGGCGGCGCGAGCGCGCCCCTGCAGTACCTGCCGGCAGGCGTGACGGTGCGGTAATGATGTCGCGCGGATTTTCCTTCGTCGAACTGCTGGTCGTCACGACCATCGTGCTGATCCTGGCCTCGGCCGTCCAGCCGCTGGCGAAGGTGACGATTCAGCGGACACGCGAAGCGGAACTGCGCCGCGTGCTGCGCGAAATGCGAACGGCGATCGACAAATTCAAGGACGCGGCCGACTCGGGACAGATTCCGACCACCGAGCTCAAGGCCAACAGCGAAGGCTACCCGCCCGACCTGCAGGCGCTGGTCGACGGCGTCTCGGTGGCCAACGACGCGACTGGCCGCAAGCTGAAGTTCCTTCGCCGCATTCCCGTGGATCCGACGATGGGGAACGACGACTGGGGGCTGCGGGCGTACCAGGACAAGCCGGACTCGACCAGTTGGAGCGGACAAAACGTGTACGACGTCTATTCCAAGAACCAGGGCACAGCGCTCGACGGCACGAAGTACCGCGACTGGGACTAGCAGGCAGTTGAAATTGGGAAGTTGAAAGTTAAGGTTGGTAGTGCAATGAAGAAGCCACGGTGGGCCGGGTCGCGCGGGTTCACGATGATCGAAGTGCTGGTCGTCATGACGCTGATCGTCGTGCTGGCCAGCATGGGCATGACGCAGTATCGGAACAGCATCACCAGGGCCGAAGAGGCCGTGCTCAAAGAGAACCTGTTCCGCATGAACGACGCCATCGACCAGTACTACGCCGACAAGAACAAGTGGCCGGCCGACCTTGCCGACCTGGCGGCGGAAGGTTACATCCGGGAGATTCCGGTCGACCCGATGACCAAGTCGAAAGACACGTGGACGACGACGCAGGCTGAACCCGACCCGAACAATCCGGCGGCGCAGGCCGGGATCTACGCGGTGAAGAGCGGCTCGGACCGAATTGCGCTCGACGGCACGCGCTACGCCGACTGGTAGAGTGGCGAATTGTGCGTCCGGCATTAGCCGGTTCCCGTCAATGTAGTGTCCGGCTTTAGCCGGACCATGCTCTCGGGATGTGGTGTCCGGCTTTAGCCTGACCTGCCAGTGAAAGTGAAAAGGGCCAGGGTGCGACTTGCACTCTGGCCCTTTGTGTTCTGCGCCGAACCTCTGGCTACTAACCATGAGGTCGAGCGTCTAGTCCTGCCTCCTGAGGTCGCGAATTACCAAGGCTGAACAACGACGACGGTCGATCCGGTGCCGACGTTGCCATTGGCATCTGTCGCCTGGACGTTCACGGCATAGGTCCCGCCACCACCGAACCGATACTGGAACGAGCCCGCGGCGCTGGCGTTGTAGATGACGGTGCCATCCGCCAGGGTCACTCGGATGTTGCTGATCGGAGGGGAGCCCGCCGCGGCCGAGGCCGTCACCGTGAAGGTGGCGAGCCCTTGCGATGCCGGGGGCACCGGGTTTGTACTCACTGTGATGGTCGCCGTCGGGAGGGTGGGGAAGCCGACCACGACGGCTGTCGACGAGACGCCTCGAGCGCCATTGATGTCGGTGGTCGTCGCTGTGGCCGTGTAGCCGCCGGCGCGCTGATAGATATGGGTCAGCCCAACAGCTCCAGTAATCGCGCCCAGCGTCTGTGACTGGCCATCGCCGAAGTCGACCACGATGGACGCGATCGGGTTGGCTGTGGCGGCCGTCGTTGGCGTTACCGTGAATGAGACGGGTAATCCGGCGGTGGCCGTCCCCGAGGTCGTGATGGTCGCGACCGGTGAGGTGACAATGTTGACCGTGAACTCCTTGCTCTGAGCGCCGACCGTCGCGGTCACTTTCGTGACGCGGCTGGTGGTGAGTCGCGTCGAGGCGCTGCCGCCGGCGTCGGTCAGGACGGATGTGCTTTCGAGGGTGCCCTGGTCAGTCGCAAAGAGCACGGCCACGCCGGCGAGGGGGTTGTTCGCGGTATCGACCACCCGCGCCGACACGGTTACGGTGCCGCCGCTGTCTGGAACAGACGCGGGGGCCACGTTGATCGAGACGCCGCCGGTGCCGACCGCCGCGCTGCCAACCATGACCTGGACGCCACCGGAACTGCTGTTGCCCGACGACGTGCTCGCCGCGCCGGAGAATGCGTTCAACACTGCGGTGACCGACACGTTCGGCGCCTGGAAGGTACTGGTTGCGCGGCCGTTGACGGTGGTCGCTTCGGGCGGATTGAAGCTGCCGGCGGTGGTGGTGAAGCTGACGACCGTGCCGTTGTTCACAGCTGTGCCGGCTGACTCGATGACGGTAGCCGTCACCGTGGCTTGGCCGCCGACAGGAACGATGTTCTTGTCGACGGCGATCGAGATTGTCGATCCCGTCGGCGACGTCAGCGGCACCTTGTCACACGACGCCGCGACGACGGCGCCGACCACGGCAAAGGCGACCAGGAACGAGCGCGCCGCGTCATTAAGTCTGACAGTACGCACCGACCGTGCGACCCAAAGGCGAAGCGCTTGGAAACGTGACACTGGAAGGCCTGTTAAGGATAATAGACTCATGCAGTTAGCGGGTCAAGGATTGCCCGCCGCCGCGGGCGTTGGGCAGCAGGGGGGATCGCGGGGATATGCGATGGCGGCCCTGCTCGTCGCCATGAGCGTGATGGCCGTGCTGATGGGCGCGCTCCTCCCGCAGTGGACCACCCTGGCCACCAGGGAAAAAGAGCAGGAACTGGTGTTCCGGGGCCAGCAGTATGCGCGCGCCATCGGGCTGTTCCAGCGCAAATTCGCCAATACCGCGCCGCCGACCATTGACGTCCTGGTTGAGCAACGTTTTCTCCGTAAGAAATACAAGGACCCGATCACCAACGACGACTTCCAACCTATTTATGCCAACCAGCCCCCGCCGGGCGCCGGCGGCGCGGTTGGCAACCAGCCGGGGCAGCAGGCGGGTGTCAATCCGGGCACTCCTGCGCGGCCCGGCCTGCAAATGGGCTTCAACAGCACCGGCGCCACCAGCGCCGGCGGCATTATCGGCGTCACCTCGAAGAGCACCGAGACGTCCCTCCGGTTGTACAACGGCCGCAGCAAGTACAACGAGTGGGCGTTCGTCTACGTTCAGACGGCGCAGAGGCTGCAAGGGCCGGGTGGCCAGGGGCAGCAGCAGGGCCGTCCGGGAGGCCAGGGGCAGCAGCCGGGCAATCAGCGCCCGGGCCCGTTCGGCATGCAGCCGGGATCAATCCCCGGGCAGGGCCAGCGGCCGGGTGGGAACCAGCCGAACAATCCGGCCTCGCCTTTCTCGCCGTTCAATTCCCAGCCGAATCGTCCGCCGGTGCCGCCGCCAGGCGGATTCAACAGCGGTGGCACGACCTTCACGCCGGTGCAGCCGGGCCAGCGGCCGCCGGGGAACTAGGGTGCCTATGGTGCCTGAGGTGCCTAGGGGTGACCAGGGGCGGTGCTCAGGTCGTTGATCACGGCATCGTGCAACGCTCTGCGCGCCTCCTGAATTCCCTCGCCGGCCCGGCTCGGGTGCACGCGATTCGACAGGAACGCCACATACAAGTCCCGCTGCGGATCAATCCATAGCGACGTTCCGGTGAATCCCGTGTGGCCGATGGCGCCAGGCGACAGGCGGGTGCCGCACGACGACGTGGGGAGCATGGTGTCCCACCCGAGCGCGCGCGAACTGCCCGGCGTCGCGCTCTTTTGCGCGAACACCGGGAGGGCCGGCGACGCGAGCCACCACCGGGCGCACGCCCCGACCGCGGCGGCCGTGCCAAACAGACCGGCGTGGCCGGCCACGCCGTCAAGCGCGGCGCAGTTCTCGTCGTGCACTTCTCCGCGCCGTTCGTCACCATCCGCCGTATCTTCGGTCGGCGCTGTGCGCTCCCGCCATTCCGGTGCCGCCCGAAAGGCCAGCTCGACGCCGGCGTCCAACTCGCGGGCGCACCAGCCGGCGAACAGGCGATCGAGGGGAAGGCCCGCGGCTTGCTCGATCGCGAACCCGAGCAGCATGAAGCCGGGATCGCTGTAGATCGATCGGCTGCGCGGCAGGTAGTCCAGCGGCTCGCCGCAAATCGCCAACTCGAACGCGGCCCGTCCGCGGCTCCGTTGCCAGTACGGTCGGTGCGCGGGAAGACCGGAGCAGTGCTCGAGCAGATCGCGCAGCGTCACGGCCTGGCGGTCGTCGCCGGTCCACGCAGCAATCCAGTGCCGCACGCGATCGTTGAGGCGCATGCGGCCACTATCGACCTCGCTGACCATGAGCGCCGTGGTGGCCAGCACCTTGGTCAGGGAGGCCAGGTCATAGACGGTGTGGGCACCGGCCGCCGGGGCGCCGGCGGCGTAGGTGAGGCGGCCGCGGGCCAGGCTCGCGATTGGCCCGGCGGCGCGGCCGACTTCGATCACGGCGCCGGGGAAGATCCGCCGCGCGATGGCGTCATCCAGGACCGCGGTGACCGCGGGCAGGGGAGTCACGACGGGGAACGACTCGCCGCCGGCTGCGGCATTAGCGACGACAGGGCCAGTGCCACCGCGCAGGTGGTCACCGCTCCGATCAACACATACCAGGTGAACGCGATGGCCGTGGCCCACCACACGGCGGTCATGACGGCCAGGCCGCTGATCATGCCGAGAAAGGTGTCACGTTCGCTGACCCTCGGCGCCAGCGTGCCGAGCAGGAACGCGCCGAGCACCGCGCCTGAGGCAAACGACAGCACCGCCAGGCCGGCATCGAGGACCGATCGTTCCATCCACTGCGCGCCAATCGCCACCGCCAGCTGCACGACGCCCCACGCCACCGTCGCCAGCTTCGACACCCGCATCTGTGTCGCCTGGTCGGCCGACGGGTTGATGTACGGCAGGTAGAAGTCGCTCACGGTCGTCGCGGCCATGGCGTTGAGCGACGGCGACAGCGCGGCGGCGACGATGGCGGCGACAATGAAGCCGGCCAGCCCGTTCGACAGTTCGCTGACGACGAACACCGGCAGAATCTGATCCGCGCGCGTCAGCGCCTGCGGCACCGGCACGTGCTGGTAGTACGCGAACAGCATCACGCCGATCAGCAGGAACAGGACGAACTGCGCAAACACGATGAAGCCGCTCAGCACCAGGCCGCGCGACGCCTCGCGCGCACTGCGCGCCGACAGCAGCCGCTGCACCAGGAACTGGTCGGTGCCGTGGGTCGACAGCGTCAACGCCACGCCGCCCAGCAGGCCGGCCCAGATGGTATACGCCCGGCTCAGGTCGAGCGACGGATCGAAGAACACGAACCGACCGGTCTCCTGGCCCACGCGCACCACCTCCGGCCAGCCGCCGGGGATCCGGTCGAGCAGCGCCAGGGCCACGGCCGCGGCGCCGGCGATGTAGACGAACATCTGCACGACGTCGGTCCAGATCACCGCCGAGACGCCGCCGCGCATGGTGTAGATGATCATGGCCGCGCCGAGCACGATCACGACCGCGGTCACCGGCAGCTGGGTGACGACCGCAATCACCAGCGCGGTGGTGAACAGGCGAATGCCGTCGGCGAGCGAGCGCGTGATCAGGAAGATCACCGCCGCCAGCGTCTTGACGCGCGTGCCGAATCGCCGCTGCAGCAGTTCGTACGACGTGAACAGCTCGCCGCGGAAGTAGGCCGGAATGAACAGCAGGCTGACGAGCACGCGGCCGATGATGTAGCCGATGGCCAGCTGCAGGAACGTCATGTTCCCGCCGTAGGCCTGCGCCGGAATGCCGATGAAGGTCAGGGTGCTGGTTTCAGTGGCGACAATCGTGAAGCAGATGGCCCACCACGGCACGCTGCGATCGGTGAGGAAGTAGTCGCGCGTCGTCTTCTGGTAACGCGCAAACCAGGATCCGAACGCGGTGATGGCGAGGAGGTAGACGCCGATGACGGCGTAGTCGACCGCGGACAGCGACATGGAATCAGCGAAGTTTAGTGCGATCCGGCTCCAAATGCGGCACGGCCGAGTTCGCTCAGGCTGCCGGCGCTGTTCGGTGGCGCCGTCAGCGCATCATACGAAAACAGGATGATGCCGCCGGCACCCAGCCGGCGGGCCGCGCTGATGTGCTGCAGCGTCTGGGCCTCGGCCAGGTGATAGGCGCCGATGCCGGCCCACACCGGCACCTCGCCGGCATAGTTGCGGGCCGCCGTCACCTGCTCCTGGAACAAGCGCAGGTCGGTGGTGTAAGCCATGGGCACCAGCACGTCGAGCAGCGATTGGTCGAGCCAGCCCCGCCAGTCCTGCTGGCGCGAGGTCGCCGCCTGGCCGGCGTCTGGCACCACCGCGGCACTCAGGATGGTGCCCGGCCGGGCGGCCTTCACCGCCGTGCGGGCTTTCACTACCAGCTCCGTCAATCCGTTCCGCCGAAATTCATCCCAGCGATCGGGAAACAGGTTGGGATACGCCGCGGGATCCAGGACTTCGCGGGCGGCGGCCGCCCGGCGTTCCTTGTCGGTCAGCCCGGGAAGAATCGTCGTCTTGAAGAGGTCCAGCGTGGACGGGCTGTAGTCAAAGCGCTCGTTGGGAAACCGGACGTAGTCGAGGTGGACGCCGTCAACGGGGTACTTCTGAACCAGCTCGCCGAGCACGGCGGCGACGTGCGCTTGCGCCCCCGGGTGCACCGGCGAGGTGAAGAGTCCTTCGACCGTCGCTGAGTTAGCGCGTGTCCAGCGGGCGAGGCGGCCAATATAGGCCGGGCTGCGCACGTCGACCTTGCGCATTTCCGCCGCCAGCTCTTGCGGCACCATCAGCCACTCCGGCGACCGGTAGATGACGTGCTCGCGGGCGGCCGGCAGGGTCACCGAACTCGAGACCAGGTTCACGGCCACCCACGCGTGGACCTTCAGTCCCAGCTCGTGCGCGTCCGCCAATACCGTCGCCAGCGGATCGAAGGCCGGCTTGGCCGCAAGTTCCGACGCGCGGGGCTCGATCGTGCCGGAATAGTAGGAGTCGCCCCTGCCTCGCACCTGGACCACCAGGGTGTTGAAGCCGCCGGCGTCGGCGGCACGCACCATCTGGTGAATGGATTCGGGAGAGGTCAGCGTCGAGCGGGTCACCCACAAGGCGCGGGTCTCCGCCTTCGCCCGCTGGGCTACGGCGGACAGGTCCATCTCCGCCTGCTGGGCTACGGCGGACAGGTCGCCCGTCGTCGCGCGTTCCGCCGTTGGCCGCGCGGGCGCGGCGGCGCCGATGGTCAACACCGACAGGGCAACCAGCGCCGCGATCGCCAGGCCAAGAGCTGAGGGCCGAAACTGGCGCGCCGCGGCGTCGGCAGCGAGGGCCCCTACGGGGGGAGTGGAATGAGACATGGAGAACACATCAATCTAGCACGCCTCCCACCCCGCGAACCCGCCCGGTTGTAAGCTAGACCAATGCATGTGTTGGGCGTCGATGCCGGCGGCAGCAAGACCGTGGCGCTGCTGGCGGATGGCGATGGCCGGATCGTCGGGGAGGGCCGCTCGGGCGGCGCCAATCTCCAGGCGCACGGCGAACTCGAGGTCGAGAAAGTCCTGCACCACGTGATCGACCTGGCCATGCGCGGGTACGGCGGCGCGCCGGCCGCCGTGTGCCTGGGGTTGGCCGGGGTCGACCGCGAAGGCGATGGCGAGATCGTCCGCGGCATCATGCGACGCCTGGGGTTTCGCACGCACACGCTGATCGTGAACGACGCCCTGATTGCGCTGGTCGCCGGGGTGCCGCTGCGCCCCGGCGTGTCGACCGCCGCCCCGGGGGTGGTCTTGATTTGCGGCACCGGCTCCATTGCCTATGGCGTCAATCCCCAGGGCCACGCCGCGCGCGCCGGCGGGTGGGGCACCTCGCTCGGCGACGAGGGCTCGGGCTACTGGATCGGCCGCCGCGCCCTGGAGGCCGTGGCGCGCGATGCCGACGGCCGCGGACCGCACACCCGGCTGACACCGCTGGTGCTGGCGCATTTCTCGCTGTCGCGTCCGGAACAACTGGTGTCGGAAATTTACGATCACGCGCAGGGCAAGCGCGCCATCGCCTCGCTGGGCGAGACGGTCGAACTGGCTCGCGCCGAGGGCGACATCGTCGCCACCGAGATCATGCGGAAGGCGGTTGACGAACTGACCCTCGCGGCGGCGTCGGTGATCGCCCGGCTCGACATGCGCGGCGACCAGTTTCCCATCCTGCTGTCCGGCGGCCTGATTCGCAAGACCCGCTGGCTGGCGGCCGAAGTCACGGCGCGGCTGGCCGAAGTGGCACCGCGCGGCACCGTGTCCACGCTGGACGGCGAACCGGCAATCGGCGCCGTGCGCCTGGCGCTCGCCGAGGCGCGCCACGGGTTCCGCGTGCCCCCATACCTTGATGCTTTTCGAGCGGCACCGCAGTGAACATTGAACGATTCGACAACGAACATGCCCTGGCGGCGGCGCTGGCCACCCGCCTGATTGAAGCCATCTCACTCACGCCGCGAATCGTCCTGGGGCTGCCGACCGGCCGCACCCCGGTCGCGCTGTATCGCGAGGTACGCTCGCGCAGCCAGCGTGGGCATGTCGACTGGTCGCAGGTACGGACCTTCAACCTCGACGAGTTCGTCGGGCTGGGCGCCGGCGACGCCGGCAGCTATCGCAGCTACATGCAGGCGGAGTTGTTCGATCACGTGCGGATCGAGCCGCTCAACATCGGCCTGCTGGATGGCCGCGCCGCCAACCTGGCAGCGGAATGCGCGCGTTACGAAATGGCGATCGACGAGGCCGGCGGCATCGACATCCAGATCCTCGGTATCGGCGCCAACGGTCACATCGGCTTCAACGAGCCGGCGGAGTCGCTGACGGCCGAGACCCACGTGGCCGCGTTGGCTGCCGAAACCCGGGCCGCCAACGCCGGCCTGTTCGGGGGCGACGCCGGCCGCGTGCCCACGCATGCACTGTCGATGGGAATGGCCACCATCCTCCATGCTCGCGAGATTGTGCTGATGGCGACCGGCGCGGAGAAGGCCGACGCGGTGGCGGCGATGATCGACGGGCCGATCACGACGCGGCTGCCGGCGTCGCTGCTGCAGGTGCATTCGCGGGTGACGGTCATGCTCGACCGCGCTGCCGCCCTTCGACTCGCATGACCCTTCGACTCGCATGGCCCGCTAATGCGGCTCATGCTCGCTCAGGGCAAGCCCGCTCATCTCGACTTCGCTCGGGATGACCCAGAGCTTGTCGAAGGGTCAGGGCAGGCCCGCGAGCAAGGTCCTGAGGCGGGGCTCGATGTCTTCGCCGATCGCCTCGCGGATCAAATCGTCCGACTTGCGCAGCCGCGCGATTGCCTTGGCGTAGGTCAGCCCGGTCTTCTGCATCACGATGGCGATCTTGACGTTCCAGTGCGCCTTCTTCAGCAGCTTCTCGGCTTCGTCGTACTCGAGGTCGGTGACGATGTGGACAATCCGGCGGGCGCGGTCGCGCAGCTTCTCCGAGCCGAGGGCGTTCACGTCAACCATCAGGTTGCCGTAGGTCTTGCCAATCAGGATCATCGCCGACGTCGTCAGCATGTTGAGCACGATCTTGGTGGCGGTGCCGGCCTTGAGGCGGGTCGAGCCGGCGATAATCTCGGGCCCCACCGCCGGCGCGATGGTGAGGTCGACGAACGCCTGCAGTTCGTTGCGGGGATCGCAGGTCACGAAGACGACGCGCGAACCCGCCTTGCGGGCGCTGGTCAGCGCGCCGCGCACGAAGGGGGTCATGCCGCTTGCCGAGACGCCGATCACGACATCCTTCTTGGTCGGGTCGAGGCGGGCGATGGCGCGGGCGCCTTCCTCGTAGTTGTCTTCGGCGCCTTCCTTGGCGCGGATGATCGCGTTCTTGCCGCCGGCCATGATTCCCTGCACCAGCAGCGGGTTGGTGCCGAAGGTTGGCGGCATCTCCGCCGACTCGACCACGCCCAGCCGGCCGCTGGTGCCGGCCCCGACGAAGACCAGGCGGCCGCCCTTGCGCAGGGCCTTGGCACAGATGTCGGCGCCGAGGGCGATGCGGTCGCGCTCTTTCAGGACCGCGGTCAGCATCCGCCGGTCCTCGGCCAGCATCAGGTCGACAATGCCACCGGCATCGAGCTTGTCGATGTTGAGCGACGAGGGGTTGATGGCTTCAGTGGGGAGGGACTGCCATCGCGAACGTGTTGCGGCCACTAGCGTGTCTCTGTTTCGACCAAGGGAAAAGCAGATGCTAGTCCCCGCTGTCGCCGCTGTCAATGACGGTTCGCGCCCAGCGGATGTGGTGGCGGGCGCCAGCCGGACTATCCTTGTCCGGTGAGCGCGCTGGTCGATGCCTACTTGTCGCACCTCGCCGTGGAGCGGCGGCTGGCGCCGAACACGGTCGAGAGCTACGGCCGCGACCTGTCACAGTTGCTCGAGTTCGCCGCCGGCGAGGCGCAGGCGGTCGAAGACCTCGACCGCCGCCGGCTCGAGGCGCTGGTCCGGCAGCTGATGGGTGAGGGGCGGTCGCCGGCGTCGGTGGCTCGCGCCGTCGCCTGTGTTCGCGGCTTCTACAAGTTTCTGGTCGTCGCCGGGCACCGCACCGTCAATCCCGCCGACGACCTGCGCGCGCCAAAGGCCTGGAAGACGCTGCCCAAGTTCCTTTCGGTCGCCGACGTCGACGCCCTGCTGGCGGCGCCCGACCCGGCCACGCCGCGCGGGCTGCGCGATCGAGCCTTGATCGAGGTGCTGTATGCCACCGGCTTGCGTGTCACCGAGTTGATCTCGCTCAAACCGCAGGACGTGAACCTCGAGAGCGGCTACCTGACGACGACGGGGAAGGGGCGCAAGCAGCGGCTGGTGCCGCTCGGCGACGAAGCCGCGTCGTGGGTGACCCGCTACCTGGAGGAGTCGCGGCCGGCGCTGCTCAAGAAGCGGACGTCGCCGCGGCTGTTCGTGAACGCGCGCGGCGGGTCTGGCCTCACGCGGGTCGGCTTCTGGAAGATCCTGAAGGGCTACGGCCGGCAGGCCGGGCTGAACGCGTCGCTCAGTCCGCACGTGTTGCGCCATTCGTTCGCGACGCACCTGCTCGACCGCGGCGCCGACCTGCGAGCCATCCAGATGATGCTGGGTCACAGTGATCTGTCGACGACGCAGATCTATACGCATATCCTTGAAGCGCGCCTTCGCGCGGTGTACGACAAGTTCCATCCGCGTTCGTAGACTCAGATGACGCCGATTACCCAGCTGCTTCGCCGTCGCGGTGTGCTCGTCACGATTCTGGTCGTGGCGGCAATCGCCACTGCGTTGATGCTGGTGCTGCCGCCGGCGGGTGACGAGGCGCCGCCGCTCACCGGCGGTGCGCCGACCGTGCGTGGGGCGTATCACATTCATTCGAATCGCTCTGACGGCAGCGGCACGGTCGACGAGATTGCCGAGGCCGCCCGGCGCGCCGGCTTGCAGTTCATCATCCTGACCGATCACGGCGACGGCGTGCGGCCGCCGGATGCCCCGCAGTACCGCCACGGCGTCCTGGTGATCGACGCCGTCGAACTGAACACGAGTGGCGGCCACCTGGTGGCGCTGGGATTGCCGGCCGCGCCGTATCCCCTCGCCGGTACCCCGGTCGATGTCCTCGAGGACGTCCATCGTCTCGGCGGTTTCGGCATGGCCGCGCATCCAGATTCGGCCCGTCCGTCGTTGCAGTGGCAGGCGTGGGATGCACCGATCGACGGCCTCGAGTGGATCAACGCCGACAGCAGTTGGCGCGACGACCCGGGTGGGGCGCTGGGACGGGCGATGATGGGCTATTGGTTCCGGCCGGCCGAAGCCGTGGCGACACTGCTGGACCGGCCCGAGACGCTGATCGCCCGCTGGGACCAGATGACCGCGGCGCGTCCACTGCCGGCGCTGGCCGCCGCCGACGCCCACGCGCGAATCAGCTTGCGTGATCCGGGCGCCGACGATGACACGTCGCCGCTGCAGCTGCCGGTGCCCGGATACGAAGTGGTGTTTCGCGCGTTTTCCAACCATGTGATCCTCGACGCTCCGTTGTCCGGCGACGGATCGGCCGATGCGGCGGCGGTGCTGGGGGCCATCCGGCGTGGGGCCACATTCACCGTGGTCGACGCATTGGCGACGCCAGGCGGTCTGGAGTTCACGGCGGCGAACGCGGTCCGTACCCTGGGCGGGATCGGCGACACGATTCCCCTTGAGGGAGACGTCACCCTGCGTGCGCGAATCAGCGCCCCGCCCGGCACCGTTCTGCGGTTGTTGCGCGATGGCGTCGTGGTTCGGGAAATCGAGGGCGCCGGCCTGACGTGGCCGGCCGGCGACGCTGGCGTCTATCGGGTTGAGGCGCACGTGGCCGGCGCGCCAGGGACGCCCCCGGTCCCGTGGATATTCTCGAACCCGATTCGAGTGGGGTTGCCTCACGCCGACGCTGCCATCGGCGACTCCATCGCGGCGCCGCTGTCCCGCATTCCCGTTCGCACCGAGGAGGTGGCCGTCGAAACCGGCAACGGCGACGTGGGCCAGGTGTCCGAGGCGCAGGTTGAAGGCGGGCGCGCTCGTCGCTTTGCCGGCGAGCCGCCAATGGCCTTTCAGTTTGCGTTGTCGCCGGGGCCGGCATCGGGCCAGTTTGCGGCGTTGAGATTGCCAGTCATCGGGGGCCTGGCGGCCTTCGACCGCCTGCGGTTTGCGGTCACGTCCGGCGCGCCCATGCGAGCCTGGGTGCAACTGCGCGCCGGGCAGGCGACCGAGCGGTGGGGCCGGACGTTCTACGCCGACGGTTCGACGCGGACCATCGAGCTGCCCCTGCGAAGCTTCGCGGCCATCGGCGCCACGTCGAGCGCGGCGCCGCCGCTCGAAAAGGTGGACTCGATTCTGTTCGTGGTCGACACCCTGAACAGCCGGCCCGGGGCGTCGGGTGCGATGACAATTGCCGACGTCGCACTCGTGCGATAGGCCCGCCTGAAGCCGACACCACGTGGTAATTGCACGGTCCGCCTAAAGGCGGACGCCACATGGGAGATTCCGGATGTAGCATCCGGCTTCAGCCGGATTTCGGAGTGGGGATGTAGCATCCGGCTTCAGCCGGATTTCGGAGTGGGGATGTAGCATCCGGCTTTAGCCGGATTTCGGATTCCGGATGTAGCATCCGGCTTTAGCCGGATTTCGGAGTTGGGATGTAGTATCCGGCTTCAGCCGGATTAGTGCCGCACGCCGTGACGCACGCTCAGCTCCCAGATCATCAGCGCAATCCCCAGGCCGAGCAGCCCGCCCCCCAGGGCCAGCCACGCGATGGGATAGGTCATGCTGGCCGTGCCGTACCCGCCGCGTTGCAGCGCCAGGATCATCTGGATGAAGCCGGCCGGCAGGCACACCATTGCGCCAATCAGGCACACCCCGGCGGTGACGTAACGGGCGGGCGACGGTTTCTGCGCGGCTGGCTTGGTCATGTTCGGACGGTCAACAACAGGAAGGCGGCGGCGGCGCCGAAGATCAGGTTCGGCGCCCATGCCGCCAGCATCGGATCGAGCAGGCCGCCGGCGCCGAATGCCGCAAACACGCTGATCATGACCCAATACACCAGGGCGAGGACAATGCCGATGCCGATGCCGTACATCGCGCCGCGCTTGCCGGTGGAGACCGCGAACGGCACGGCGATTAGCGTCATGACCAGGGTCACGAACGGGAAGGCCACCTTGCGATACAGCCCGACCTCGTGCTCGAGCACGTTGTAGCCGCTGGCCCGCAACTCGGCGACGTAGGCGCGCAGGTCGGCGTAGTTCATCAGGTCGGGGGTGCGCGTTTCGGTGACGAAGTAATCCGCCGGCTCCAGCGGCACGGTGCGATCGCTGAAGCGCGCGAAGGCCTTGACCTGGGTCCGGGGCCCAAACTCCCGCGACCATCCTTGTTCGAGGTGCCAGGCAGGAACCGCCCCGGTGGGACCGGCCGTCGGCGCGTACGTGGCCTTGGCCGCGAACATGCGCGAGCGAATGGTGTGGCCGGCCTCGTCGAAATCAAAGACCGACAGGCTGTTCAATTCCCGCCGCGTCGGATCGTAGAACTGGTAGTGATAGACCTCGCCGTTGCGGCCGACGATCCACTTGCGGTTGAGCACGCCGAACGTCTGCGGCGAGCCGGTGCGGATGATGTGCTTCAGCCGGTCAGCGTTGCGGTTGGCGGTGGCGAGCACCTGTTCCTGGATCGCGACCAGCACCGCGCTTGCCGCGAGCGCGAAGAAGACCAGCGGCAGCGCGGTGCGATACAGGCTGATGCCGCAGGCGCGCATCACGATCAGCTCGCTGTTCTTGGTCAGCAGGCCAATGGTGACGAGCGCCGACAACAGGACGGCGAGCGCCAGCACGTAGGTCAGCCACTCGGGCGTCGACCAGAACAGGAACTGCGCCAGCATGCCGAACGAGGTCTGGCCCTTGAACCACTTGTCCGACAGATCGATGAAGGTGGAGATGTAGAACAGCCCCAGAATTCCGATCGTGGTCATGCCCAGGATGTGCAGGTACTGCTTCGCGAGGTAGACGTCGAGCAGCCGCGGCCCCGGCAGCGAAAACTGCGGCACCTTCAGCACGATTACGACGCGGCCGGGACGCGGCGGCGCGGTGGCAACGGGGCCGGCCGCCGCGTCGCTGGCCGCCGTTGCCGGCCGCCGCGTCAGCCACGCCGGCAGCGAGATGCGGATGGGCGAGCCGGCGGACCGTGATCGCGAGGCCAGCATGATGATGCCGATGGCGCCGAGTACGAAGTTGGGCAGCCACATCGCCAGCCAGGCCGGCAGCCAGAAGCCCTTCGCCAATGCCTCGCCGCCGTACATCACGATGTAGTACGCGAAGATCACGCCGATGCCGAGGACGAAGGCGGCCAGCTTGCCGTCCTTGCGGCTGCTGGCGCCGAGCGCCAGGCCGAGCACCCCGAACACGAAACACGCCACCGGAATGGAGAACTTCTTGTGGATCTCCATCACCTGGTTGTGGGGCGAGATGCCTTGCGCCCGCATCTCCTCGCCCTTGGCGGTCAACTCTTCGATGGTCAGCTCGCGATCGCCGCGGGCCGGGCCCTCGCGCGGAAACACGCTCTCGGGATCGAGCGAGACGATGGTCTGGTCGAAGCGCAAGACTTCGTAGGCGCTGGGGTCCGCCTGCTGCGTGCTGTGGCGCGTGCCCTGCTCGAGCACCATCTGGATGGTGCGGGCCTCGCGGTCAATCACCATGCGGCCACGTTTGGCGAGGAAGATGACGGGCTGCGCCGGGTTGCGCGAGTCGGCGGCGAGCACGTCGGTCCAGCCGGTGCCGCCCATCGGCACTTCGTTGACGTAGAGCACGATGCCGGGAAAGTCTTCGAAGAAGACGCGCGGCCGCACCTCGCCTTCGGCGCGGTCCATCACGATCTTGGTGGAGAGCTCGCGAAAGGTCTGGTTGGCGTCGGGCATGGCCTTGAGCAGCACCCACGACGAGACGCCCCAGCAGATCACGCCGAGGAACAGGATGGGCTGCAGCAGGCGGAACGGGCTGACCCCGCACGCCATCAGGACCACCACCTCGCGGTCCGACGACAGCCGGCCCAGGGCGACCAGGATGCCGATCAGCAGGGCCATGGGGATGGTCAGGGCGGCGACCCCTGGAACCAGCGTGGCCATCAACTGCAGCAGCGTGGCCCACGGCACCCCCTTCGCAATCATCTGCTCGGCCAGCTCGATGATGAAGGGGATAATCAGGATGAAGGTGAAGACCAGCAGGGCAATCAGGAACGGCGGGACAATTTCCCGAATTACGTACCGGTCGATGATGCGCATTCGCATGAGGCTGGGCTGCCCCCATTATCGCCCATGGTGAACCTGGCGCTGCTGTGGCACATGCACCAGCCCTACTACGAGGATCTCGCGACCGGCGAGCACATCCTGCCGTGGGTGCGGCTGCACGCCATCAAGGACTACTGGGGCATGGTCGCCCTGCTCGAGGAGTTTCCCGGCGTCCGGGCGACATTCAACCTGGTGCCGTCGCTGATCGTGCAGGTGCAGGCGTTTGCGGACGACCGCGCCCGCGACCGGCACCTGGCGCTTGGCCTCAAACCCGCCCTCGACCTGACCGAGGACGAATCGCGGTGGCTGGTGGCCAACGGCTTTCATGCCCCGTACGGACGGATGATCGGGCCTTACCCGCGCTACGCGGAACTGCACGCCGCCCGCGCCGCCGGCCAGCGGTTCCTGCCGGATGACCTGCGCGATCTGCAGGTGTGGCAGAAGCTCGTATGGATCGACCCCGACTGGCTGGCCCGGGACCCACGACTGCAGGCGTTGATCGCCAGGGACCGTGGCTTCACCGAGGCCGACAAGCACGTGCTTCGCGCCATCGAACTCGAGCTGCTGCGCCTGGTGGTGCCGGCCTATCGCGCGGCCGCCGAACGCGGCCAGGTCGAGTTGTCGTGCTCGCCGTTCTACCACCCGATCCTGCCGCTGCTTTACGACACCGACACCGCGCTGCGGACACACCCGCACGCCGCCCGGCCGGCGACCCGGTTCGCGCGGCCCGACGATGCGCGGACGCAGGTCGAGCGCGCCCTGGCGTTTCACGAGCAGACCTTCGGCCGGCGGCCCGCAGGCATGTGGCCGTCGGAGGGCTCGGTCTCGGATGATGCGGTGGCGGTGATGGCGGCGGCCGGCGTGACGTGGCTGGCGACCGACGAAGACATCCTGGCGCGATCGCTTGGCGTCATCCTGTCGCGCGACGAGTTCGGCCACGCGGTGCAGGCCGACCTGCTGTACCGGCCGTACCGACTGGGAGCCGGCGGCCCGGCCGCGCTGTTCCGCGACCATTCGCTGTCGGATCGGATTGGATTTCACTACCAGTCGTGGGACGCGGCGGCGGCGGCCGCCGACTTCGTGGAGCGGGTCAGGGAGGCCGGCCGGCGTTTCAGCGGCGAGACCGGCGGGGAAGTGGCAACCGTCAGCGTCATCCTCGATGGCGAAAATGCCTGGGAGCACTACCCGGGCGGCGGACGGCCATTCCTCCGGGCGTTGTACGGCGCCCTCCAGGATGCCGCCGACATCCGGACCGTGACCATGGCCGAGGCCGCCGCGGCGCCGGCGCCGGTTCTGGAAACGGTGCATCCCGGGTCGTGGATCAACGCCGACTTCTATATCTGGATTGGCCATCGGGATGACCACCGCGCCTGGTCGCAACTGGCCGAAGCCCGCGAGGCGTTCGATCGACTTGGCAACTCGGTCGAGCCGGCGGACCGGGAACGCGCCTTCGAGGAACTGTTGATTGCCGAAGGCAGCGACTGGTTCTGGTGGTACGGCGATGACCACTCCTCGGACCACGACCGGGATTTCGATGAGCTGTTCCGGACGCACCTGCGCAATGCATATGAGTCACTTGGCGTGGCGGCGCCCGATGAGCTGCATGCGTCGAACATCTCGACCGGTCCGGGACCGGTCAAGCTCGAGCCTTCGGGCCGCGTCTCGATCCGGCTCGATGGCCGTATCAGCAGCTTCCTGGAATGGGTTGGAGCGGCGCGGCCGGCGCTCGTTCGTCCGGCCGGTGCCATGCACGAGGTGGCCCCGGCGTCACGGGTGTCCGAAGTCCTGGTGGGCTTTGCGGCCGACGGCTCCTTGTGCCTTCGGCTGTCAGGGGCGGAACTCGTCTCGCTCCTCACATCACGTGCGGCCAGCCTGGTCTTGTTCGCCGGAACCCCCGACGTGCGCAGCCTGGCCGTCTCGCACCCTGAACTTGCCATCGACGAGCTGGTTGAAATCGTGGTCCCGGTCGATCGACTCGGCGTGGTCCCCGGCCAGACTTTCCAGTTCTGGATCCAGGTCCGCGGGGCTTCGGGGGCCGTTCTCGAATCCTTGCCTTACGCCGGGTCCTGGACCGTCATGGTCCCGGGTGCCGATTCCAACGCCGCGGACTGGCATCTCTAGGGCAGTTGCCCAGAGAAGGCCTGCGGATGGGCCACAAACCATCCACAGGCAGTGTTTTCGAGCCAATTCAATTAAGTCTGATAATACATGTTATGTTAACTAAAGCAGCGAGCCTGGATGGTGGGAGCGCCAGATTCAAGGATTCCGGCGCTCACTTAGCGTGCTTGAGTTCCTGCAGAATGTTCTCGAGCGCGGCAATCACTTCGTCCCTGCTCGCGTTCTTCTTGTTGAAGCTCAGGCGCATGTTGAACGCCTTGCTAGGCGGCCGAAACGCAAATACGAACGACTTCGGCCGTCCCGGTTTGACCTTCTGGGTGTCCTTGCGGAGCTGGTCGCGGGTGGCACCCTGCGTGGCAATCTTCTCGACCAGGGCCAGCATCTTCTGCGGATCGCCCTGGCGGACCACCTGCAGGAGCAACGACCGGCTCGTGATGCCGGCCAGCCGGCACACCTTGCGGACCTCGGGTGGAATCCCGTTCAGCGACAGGCCTTCCGTTATCGAGGTGCGTGACTTGCCCAGGCGCTTGGCCAGGTCCTCGTGCGTGTAGCCGCAGCGCTGCGCCAGGGCCTGCATGGCCTCCGATTCTTCGAACGGCGTCAGGTCCTTCCGCTGGATGTTCTCGACCAGCGCCAACTCCAGCATCTCGCGGTCGTCGACGTCGCGGATGACGACCGGCAGCTCGGTCAGGCCGGCCTGGACCGAGGCGTGGTAACGCCGTTCACCGGCGATGATCTGGTAGCGCGGGCCGCGCTGGCGGACCACCAGGGGCTCGATAATCCCCTTCTCGGTGACCGATGAAATCAGCTCGGCCAGGTCGCCCATAGCCTGCCGCGGCTGGTCGGGGTTGGGGTCAATCTGGTCGATGGGCACCATGCGGCCGACCGGGGCGCCCGCCGAGGCCGCAAGGGTTTCGACGTAGTGCGCGTCGTGGCGCATCCGCAGGTTGTCGGGCAATCCGCGAGGCTTAGGCACGGTCGATAACCTCCTCACACAGGCTGTAATACTCGGTGGCGCCGGATGATTCCGGCGCGAACGTGAAAATCGATTCCCGGTAGGCCGGGCTCTCTTCGAGCCGCACGCTCTTGCTGATGACCGTGCGGAACACCTTGTCGCCGAACACTTTCCGAATCTGTTCCTGGATGTCGCGGGCCAGCGCCGTGCGCTTGTCGTGCATGGTGATCACGACGCCCAGTATCTGCAGTTCGGGGTTCGGCCGCTGGCGGACCTTCTCGATGGTCTCGAGCAGGTCGTCCGTGCCTTCGAGGGCGAAGTACGACGACTGGATCGGGATCAACAGGTGCGTGGATGCGACCAGCGCGTTGATGGTCAGCAGGCCCAGGGCCGGCGGGCAATCGATGACGACGTTGGCGAACTGCCCTTGCAGCGCCGCCAGTTCGTCCTTCAGTCGGAACGGCGCATCGAGCTCGCCGACCAGCCGCGATTCGAGCTTGGCCAGCGCGATGCGCGCCGGCGCAATCGACAGGTTGGGCAACGTCGCCGGCACGATCACGTCGGCGAGGTGCACTGTGCTGTCGACGAAGACGTCGTACATGCTCCGCGTGGCGGTGCGGATGTCGATGAACGACATGCTGCTGTTGCCCTGCGGATCGAGGTCGATGAGCAGCGTCGGCTTGCCGCGCATGGCAAGGGCAGCCGCGAGGTTGATGGCGGTGGTGGTCTTGCCCACGCCGCCTTTCTGATTGGCGATACTGAGAATCATCGAGCAGGGACTGTGCGGGTTCCCTCGCATTCTAGGGGCCGGCGGCGAGAAACGCAAATTTCGTCGATTGTCGGGTAGTCGGAGGGTTCGGCGCCCAGGATATTCAAGCGCTTAAGGTGTTGGAAATGGGATGGTTAGGGGAATTGTCGGCTCGCCGACATTTCCGAGTCGGGCCAGCCGGCGATTGCCTGACCGTCTGGCCCTCGATCGCTGCCATCCTGGCTACATCTTGTACTTGCCCATGTCGTCGGGGTCGAGCTGTTCGAGCCACTGCTGCAGCCGGTCGCTATCCTGCTTCTCGTTCGAGAGGTCGACCGTCTTGGCGTGGTCGATGACCTTCTCGTCGACCAGGATCGGCGCCCGCGTGCGCAGCGCCAGGGCGATCGCGTCGCTGGGCCGCGCGTCGATGGCGACGGGACCGAGCGGGGTCTTGAGATGGATCATGGCGTAGAAGGTGTTCTCCTTCAGGTCGCACACCACGATCTTGTCGACGGTGGCCTGCAGGTCCTGGATGATGTTGCGCAGCAGGTCATGGGTCATCGGCCGCGGCGTCTGGATGTTTTCGATCTGCAACGCGATGGCGTTGGCTTCGAACACCCCCACCCAGATTGGCAGCACCTTCTGCCCGTCCGAGTCGCGCAGGATGATGATGGGCATGTTGGTGATGGGATCGACCATCAGCCCCTTGATATTCATTTCGATCATTACGTTCGCCTCCGCCTGCGCGCGCCGGTCACCCGGCGAGTTGCGGCGAGCCCCCCCCAAGAAAATCAGTGCGGGTCCCCTACTGCCTGCCCCCAGACCGAATTCGGTCCGGTGCGTTCGATCTTCACGTCCACGAATCGCCCCAGCCACTCCGGCGGTCCCGGGAAGTTGACCACCGTGTTGCCGGTCGTCCTGCCGGTCAGTTCCCACTCGTGGCGCCGGCTCGTCGCGTCCACCAGCACCCGGTGAGTCGTGCCAATCGACCGCTGGAAGAGGTTCGACTGGATCGACCGCTGGAGCGACTGCAGCGCCACGATCCGGCGCTTCTTCTCCTCGTCTGTCACATCGTCCGGCATCCGCTTCGACGCGAGCGTGTTCGGACGCTCCGAATACTTGAACGAGTAGATGCTGTGATAGCCGACCGCCTCGGTCAGGCTCAGCGTCTCGTCGAAGTCGGCTGCCGTCTCGCCGGGGAAGCCAACAATCATATCGGTCGATAGCTGCACGTTCGGGATAGCCGCGCGAATGCGTGCAACCAGGTCCAGGTACTGCTCGCGGGTATGACGCCGGCGCATCATCGCCAGCACCCGTGATGAGCCCGACTGCACCGGCAGGTGCAGGTGCTTGCAGACCTTTGGCAGGTCGCGGACGGCCGCGATCACGCGATCGCTGGTGTGCCGCGGATGAGGGCTCGCGAAGCGGATCCGCTCGATGCCGGGAATCTCGTGTACGGCTTCGAGCAGGGCCGGGAAGTCGCACGACGGCTCGTCTGGTGCCTGGTAATGGTTCACGATCTGGCCAAGTAGTTGAACCTCGCGGCGGCCGCTGCCGGCCGCTTCGCGCACGTCAGCCAGTATCTCGGCTTTGGACCGCATTCGCTCGTGCCCGCGGGTATACGGCACGACACAGAAAGCGCAAAAATCGTTACAGCCCTCGATGATGGTGACGTAGGCGCGAACCGGGTCGCCGCGCCGAACGATGCCCAGCGGGAACGAAGGCTCCTCGTACGGGTTGCCGATTGCGACCAGGGCGTCGTTGCGCGAGCGGCCATAGAAAACCGAGGGGCGGGCGTCCAGGGCCTGCTGCGCCAGCATCGGCAGCATCTTCACCTGCTGCGTCCCGACCACCAGATCGACGACGCCCTTTGAGCGCTTGATCAGCTTGTCGCCTTCCTGCTGGGCGACACAGCCGGCGACCACCACCAGGGGATCGCGGCCGTGCTCGCGTCCCATCTCCTTGATCTCACCCAGTCGCGTGTAGAGCTTTTCTTCCGCCCGCTCACGCACGCTGCAGGTGTTAATCAGCACGAGGTCGGCGTCCAGGTCGGTGGCGGCCGGATCGTACCCCGCCTGCTCGAGCAGCCCGGCCATCCGCTCCGAGTCGTGCACGTTCATCTGGCAGCCGTAGGTCTCGATGAAGTACTTCATTTCAGCTTCGCTTTCGCCCGCCGCGGACTTTCGCCTTTCGCTTTCGCCCCGGCTTCTCCTTTCGCCTGCAGCGTGCCGAGCAGCTCGCGCGCGCTCTCAAGCGCCTTGATGCCGGCCGCCGAGCCGCCCATCATGCGGGCCACTTCGGCGACCCGCTCTTCGTCGCCGAGCCGCGTGACGCTGGTCACCGTCCGGCTCCCCTGCACCCGTTTCTCGATCAGGAAGTGGGTCCCGCCACAGGCCGCAATCTGCGGCAGGTGCGTGATGCACAACACTTGGAATCGTTGCCCGAGGGCCGACAGCTTCTCGCCGACGACGCTGGCCACTCGCCCGCCGATGCCGGCGTCGACCTCGTCGAAGATCAGGGTCTTGCCTTGCATGCCGTCCTTGGCGCCCAGGGTCTTGAGCGCCAGCATCACCCGGGACAACTCACCGCCCGAGACAATGCGGGCCAGCGGCCTCAACTCTTCCCCGACATTGGGCGACAGAAAGAACTCACCGTCGTCGATTCCCGCATCGGTCCACTGGTCTTCCGACTCGCGGCTCGACAGCCGAACCTCGAACCGGGTCTTGGCCATGGCCAGATCAGCCAGCTCGACCTCGATGCTCTTCGCGAACCTGGCGGCGGCGCTCCGGCGGGCCGTCGACAGGGCGCGGGCCTCGTCCAGGAACTTGCGGCCGGCCTCGGCGAGGTGCTGCTCGATGTCGGCCAGGGTTGACTGCCCGCCGGTCAGCGCCGCGTGTTCGGCGGCCAGGCGGTCGCGCCTGGCGATTGCCTCTTCGAGACTGCCGCCGTGCTTGCGCTTGAGCCGCTCGATTAGCGCCAGTCGATCCTCGACCTGCTGCAGCCGCGCGGGCGAGGCGTCGATGCCGTCGGCAAAGTCGCGCAGCGTGAACGCCAGATCCTCGAGCTGGGCCTTGATGCCGTCGCGGGCATCGAGGTGCGGAGCAAACCTGGGGTCGATGGCTGCCAACTCCCCCACCCGCTTCCAGACCCTTCCCAGGATGCCGAGCGCCGCCGATTCCGTGTCGTAGAGTTCGGCGTAGCCCTCGTTGCACAACCGGTGAATGGTGTCGGCGCTGCGCAGCAGTTGGCGGTCGGCGGCAAGCGTCTCGTCCTCGCCCGGTTGCAGGTTGGCTTTCTGCAGCTCGCCCAACTGGAACTCGACCAGGTCGAGCCGGGCCGCCCGTTCCCGATCGTCCATGCGCAGCCGGTCCAACTGTTCGCGGTAACCACGCACCTGGCTGAAGGCGGCGGCGACCCGCGCGCGCGGCTCGTCGAGCCCGGCCCAGGTATCGAGCAGCGCCAGGTGCTGCGACGGGTCGAGCAACTGCTGATGCTCGTGCTGGCCATGCAGTTCGACAAGGCGGTTCGCCAGGTCCTTCAACGCCGCGGCCGTGGCGAGCGCGCCGTTGATGAAAGCGCGGCTGCGACCCTGCGACGTGATCTCTCGGCGGACGATCAGCTCGTCGCCGTCTGCGGTTTCGAACAGCGCCTCGACACTGGCGACGTCCTCTCCGGTGCGGATGAGGTCTTGCGTGGCGCGGCCGCCGAGCAACAGGCCGACGGCTTCGACGAGGATGGACTTGCCGGCTCCCGTTTCGCCGGTCAGGATGTTGAACGACTGTTCAAAATCAACCGCGACAGACTCGATGACCGCGAGGTTGCGGATGGCGAGGTAGCGGATCATGCGGGTGGCGCCTCGTGTTGCGGGAATCCCTTTGGCGAGCGGAACTGCCATCGTATCATGGGTTTGACAGAATTTCACGGGGCGTGCTACGGTTGCACAGAACGGCGCTTCCCAGCGCGCATTTTCCCCATGGAACGGATTCGGAGGCTTTGTTGCCGACGCCTGGATCGATTGTCCTGGCATTGCAACTCGAGGGCGGTCTTCCGCCCACTCGAGCGGCTGCCGGGGATTTCGCGGACCTGATCTTCGCCGCCAGCCCCATCGTGATGATGGTGATGGCTACCCTGCTCATTTTCTCGGTCATCTCGATGGGCATCGTCCTCTATAAGTTCTGGGCATTTAGAGGGATCGAAAAACAATCGGCTACATTCCTGGAGGTCTTCCGCAAGAGCGCCAAGTTCTCTGAAGTCCAGGCCGTCTGTCCGTCGCTGGCGTTGAGCCCGCTGGTCGGGATGTTCCAGGCCGGCTATGCCGAACTGACCGCCCAGTTACGCCTCTCCCAGGGGGCGGCCAGTCCCGGAGCGGCCGCGCCACGTCCTACCTTGAAGAGCATCACCGGGGTCGACCGCGCCCTGCTGCGCGCCTCGTCGATAGAAGTCGGCAAGCTCGAGAAGCACCTGACGTTCCTGGCCACGACGGCCAGCATTACGCCGTTCATCGGGTTGTTCGGCACCGTGTGGGGGATCATGACGGCTTTCATGAACATCGGCGCGCAGGGCTCGACCGACCTGGCCGTGGTCAGCCAGCCGATTGCCGAGGCCCTGATTGCGACGGCGCTCGGCTTGTTTGCCGCCATTCCCGCCGTCTATTTCTATAACCACTTCACCTCCAAGGTGAAGACCTACGCCTCGGAAATGGACGACTTCTCCCTGGAGTTCCTGAACATCTCGGAAAGGAACTTCACCTAGTGCCGAAGATTTCGGCCCCGCCCGACGCCAACACCGGCCGCCGCCGCGGCCGGCGAGTCACCTCGTCGCTCTCGGAGATCAACGTCGTTCCCCTGGTCGACGTGATGCTGGTGCTGCTGATCATCTTCATGGTGGCGGCACCGATGATGCAGAAGGGGATCGAGGTGAAGCTGCCCGTATCGCGCCGTGCCGACAAGCTGACCTCGGTGCGTCCATACATCAGCGTCCCGATTTCCTATCGGACCGATCGCCGGGTCTGGATCGACGAGGATCCGGTCCCCGCCGACGTGCTGTCTGAACGGATGCGCCAGCTGATGGAAACCCGTACCGACAAGGACGTCTTCCTTCGTGGCGATGCCGGCGTCACCCTGCAGGAGCTCTACGAGGTGATCGACTACCTCAAGGCCGGCGGCGTGCAGAACGTCGGCGTGACCGCCATGCCGAGGGCCGCGCGCTAGCCATGGATGCGGTTTCGGAGGTCCTCGTCGCACGATCGGCCGGGCGCGACGGCCTGGGGTCGATGGTCGGCTGGTCGGCCATGGTCCACCTGGTCATGATTGCCGCGGTGGCCCTGGTGCCGGGCGCCTGGTTCGGTGCGGTCGAGCGGGAACCGGAGGTGATCATGCAGATCAGCCTGGGCGGTCCGGTGGGACCGGTCTCCGGCGGACTCGCCACGCTTGGCGGGCGGACGATCCAGCAGGTGGTGGAAACCAAGAAGACCGTGGAACCGGTGCGGCCGCCGGCCGCGCAGACCCCGGCGATGATCGAGCCGACCAAAGCGCCCCCGCGCAAGACCACGCCGACCAAGACGCCGGCCAAGGACCCCCGCAGCACCATTCCAACCAAGGGCGCGGAGATCCAGAAAGGCACGGCCATCGCCGAAACCGGTGCGAAGGGACAGGGCTTTGGCCTGTCGTCCGGCGCCGGCGGCAAGGGTGGCTATGTTGACGTCGTCAATTTCTGCTGTCCCGGCTACCTGGCCACGATGAAGGACCAGATCATGCTGAACTGGAGCTCGAAGCAGGGCACGGTCGCCGAAACGCAAATGCGCTTCGTGGTGCAGCGTGACGGGCGCATCGTGGATGTTTCGATCGAGCGATCGAGCGGCCGGGCCGACCTCGATTACCTGGCCTCGCGGGCCCTGCAACTGGCCAAGCTGCCGCCGCTGCCGGCGGAGTTCGACGGCCAGGTCCTGCCGGTCTACCTGTGGTTTGAGTACGTGCGGTAACCAGAGAACGTAAACATGACGAACCGAACATTGAAGCTCTCGGGTGCGGTGCTGGTGCTGGCCTCCGCGCTGCTGACGGCACAGCAACCCGCGACGCCACCGCCGCCGCAGCAGCCGACCAGCGTCGAGCTGCGCCTGACCGGCGAATCCGGAACGCCGCCGCGCATGGCGGTGCCGGACCTGCTGGCGCTGTCGCCCGATCGCGAAACCCAGGAGGCGGCGCGGACCATCAGCCAGGTGTTGTGGGACGACCTCAACTTCGAGCGCGAGTTCTCGTTGATTCCGCGCGACACCTACAAGTCCATTCCCGTCGCCGGGTCGATCGATGCGGTGCCGTTCGACCGCTGGCGGGAACTCGGCGCCGACGGCGTCGTCATCGGCACCGTGCAGAAGACGCCGACCGGCATTCGCGTCGAGATGCGGCTCTACAACGTGCGGGCCCGCCAGTCGGCGTACGGCCGCGAGTACACCGGTTCGGCCGCCAACCCGCGGATCTACGCCCACACCATGGCCGATGAGCTGCACGACTCGCAGCGCAGCCTGCGCGGCGTCGCCCGCACCAAGCTGACGTTCATTTCCGACCGCAACCGCGAGCAGGTGCTGGCCACCATCGAGAAGCGCGACGTCAAGGAAGTGTTCATTGCCGACTACGACGGCGCCAACCAGCGGCGCATTACCATCAACAGGACGATGAACCTGACGCCGAGCTGGTCGCCCGATGGCCGCTCCATCGCTTACACCTCGTACCGGACCGGCGTGATGGATATTTTGATTTCCAATATTTTCGCCGGCACGATGGAATCGCCGACCAAAGGGACCGGCCAGAATTGGCTGCCGGTGTTCTCGCCGGACGGGTCGCGCATTGCGTTTACGTCGAACCGCGACGGCAACTCGGAAGTCTATGTGATGAATCGGGATGGCTCGAACGTGACGCGCCTGACCAATGGCCCGGCGATTGATTCCACGCCGACATGGTCCCCCTCCGGGACGCAGATTGCCTTCACGTCGGAACGCCGTGGCCAGCCGCAGGTTTTCGTGGTCAACGTCGATGGCACCGGCCTGCGCCAGATTTCGTTCGAGTCGTACGCCGATCGCCCGACCTGGTCGCCGCCGCCGTACAACGAGATCGCCTACTCCGCCCGCACCGGTCCCGGCTTCGACATCAAGATTCTCGCCATTGGCACCGGCGAGACGCGGCAGATCACGTTCGGCGAGGGCAGCAACGAAAGCCCGGCCTGGGCGCCGAACGGCCGGCACCTGGCCTTCATGTCGACGCGCGCGGGACGCAGCCAGATTTTCACGGTCGACCGCGACGGCCGCAACTTGCGGCAGATTACCCGGGACGGCAACAACACGACGCCGCACTGGTCGCAATAGGAACGCAGCCAGGGGCTCAGGTGCCTGGGTGCTGAAGTGTTTGGGGGCTTCGGGTGCCCCGATGGTTGGTGCCAGTCTGGCGCCGACGTGGATTGAGTAGAGGTCAGCTATGACACGAAAAACAAATGCTCTGATGGTTCTGGCGCTGCTCGTCACGGTCGTGGTCGGCGCGTGTTCCAAGAAGACGCCGCCGGTGGCGCGGCCCATGCCGCCGCCGGCTGCCGGCAACACCACCCCGCCGCCGGCTCCCCCGCCGCCGCCCAGCCCGGTGGCCGAGCCGGTGCCGGTGCCGCCCATGCCGGTGGAAGACACCATTGGCTCGAAGTCGCTGGACGACCTGAACCGTGAATCGCCGCTCAACCCGTTGTTCTTCGAGGTCGACAGTTCGGATGTCAGCGCCGACGGCCAGCAGGTGCTGCAGGCCAACGCCGCGGTGCTGAAGAAGTACCCGACCTGGCAGATCACGATCGAGGGCCACTGCGACGAGACCGGCACGGCCGAATACAACCTGGCGCTCGGCGAACGCCGCGCGCTGGCCGCTCGCAGCTATCTCGTGTCGCTGGGCGTTCCCGCCGACAAGATCAAGACCGTCAGCTACGGCAAGGAGTTCCCGTTCGACCCCGGCAAGGACGCAGCGGCCCTGGCCAAGAACCGCCGCGCCCATTTCGTGATCACGGCAAAGTAATATGGGTCGTATGACTCGACGCCTGTTATCACGCCTGTGCGCCCGGCGCGTGGCTGTGCTGCTGGTCCTGACCGCCACGGTGTGGCCGGCCGCCCCGGCCGCCGCCCAGTCGCGCCGCGAAATGCAGATGATGGCCGACATCCGCATGCTGCAGGAGCAGACCCAGCAGATGCAGCAGCAGCTGCAGGCGGCCCTCGACGCCATCGGCGCGCAACTGAAAGCCATTTCCGCTCGAGTGGACGAGCAGGCCGGGGCCACCCGCAAGTCGTTCGCCGACCAGAAGCTCGCCGTCGACCAGTTCGGCACCGACCTGCGCATCGTCCGCGAGCGCATCGACGAGAGCAACGTGCGCATCACCAGCCTGTCGCAGGAGGTCGAGGCCCTGCGCCTGGCCATTCCCGAGATGACAGCGGCGCCTGCCGTGCCGGGCGACCCGAATGCCCCGCCGGTGGGCGACGTGCCGGAGCAGGTGGCGCCGCCCGTGGCGATGGCGCCGGGGATGACGCCGCAGCGGTTGTTCAACACCTCGCTCGCCGACTTCACCGTCGGGCAGTGGGCCCTGTGCATTCAAGGGTTCACCACCTACCTGCAAAGCTATTCACGCACCGACGCCGCCGACGATGCGCAGTGGTACATCGGCGAGTGCTACTTCTCGGACGGCAAGTTCGCCGAGGCGGTGGACGCGTATAATCGCACGATCACCAGCTATCCCAAGGGTGACCGCGTGCCGGATGCCTACTACAAGCTCGGGGTGGCGTTGAACAACATGAAGCAGGCCGACCGCGCGCGCGAAGCGTGGGAAGCGCTGATCAAGGAGTATCCCGACAGCGACATGGCGAGGCTGGCCAAGCAGCGGCTCGACGGCATGCCCCGCACCAAGCCGGCCGGCGATTGACGCCGGCGATCTTCAACACAGCGACAGCGATCGAAGAGCGATAGCACGGTAGAAAGGCGACCAGACATGGGCAGTGTGAACAAGGTGATCCTGGTGGGCAACCTCGGCAAGGATGCCGAAGTGCGCGTGACACCGGGCGGACAGTCGGTGGCGAGCTTCAGCATCGCCACCACCGAGAACTGGACGTCGAAGGAAGGCGAGAAGAAGGAACAGACCGAGTGGCACCGGATCGTGCTGTGGGGCAAGACCGCCGAAACGCTGCAGCCCTACCTGGTCAAGGGCAAGCAGATTTACCTGGAAGGCCGGCTGCAGACGCGGCAGTGGGAAAAGGAAGGCCAGAAGCACTACACCACCGAGGTCAAGGCCGACAAGATCGTGCTGCTCGGCGGCGGTGGCGGCGGCAACCGTGGCGGCGATCGCCAGGTTGAGCGCGGCGGCGACAGCGGCTACCAGGATCCCATGCGCGATCCCGCCCCTGTCACCGACGACGACATCCCCTTCTAGTCGGGAGTCGGGAACCGGGAGTCGATCGATTCACAACTTCGAACGACTCCCGACTCCCGACTCCCGCAGATTCAGCTAGGTCCCTTTCCTCCCGTACCGATCTTCCAGCCTGACCACATCGTCCGTCTCGGGGGTCGAAACCTCCAGCACATCCGAATCCTCGATCGCGGTCATGCGATGCACGGTCGGCGGGGTCACGTGCACCGCCTGGCCCGGGCCCATCTCGGTGGCGACCAGCTTGCCGTCGACTTCCCTTTCGAACAGGATCTTTCCCGACCACACGAAGATCGTCTCGTCCTTCTTGTTGTGATACTGCAGGCTGAGGGCATGCCCCTTGTTGATGTGGATCTGCTTGCCGACGTAACGGTCGGTCCGCGCCCACCACAACTCGTAACCCCAGGGCTTCTCCACGCGGTGCAACGGTTCGCTCACGACAACGGACTCCTTTGAAAGGCCGACGCCGCCAGGGCGTCGAACAGGTAGTGCTCTATCTCGGCGGCGGTCGCCAACCGCAGGGCATGACCGGCGAGCCGGCGCGCCTCGGCGGCGCTCAGCTCCTCGATCACGTGACGAACGATCGGGATGGCACCGGGCGTCATGCTGAACTCGGTGAGTCCGAGGCCGACCAGCAGCCCGACCAGGGCCGGGTCCGAGGCCATTTCGCCGCACAGCGACACCGGAATGCGGTGCCGCGCGGCCCGCCGGACCATCCGGATCAGGCGCAACACGGCCGGGTGCAGCGGCTCGTACAAGTCCGAGACGCGGTCGTCGGTGCGGTCGACGGCCAGGCAGAACTGGATCAGGTCGTTGGTGCCGATCGTGAAGAAGTCCACTTCCGGGGCCAGCAGGTCGGCGGCGAGCGCCGCCGACGGGACCTCGATCATGGCGCCGACCTTGATCTGGGCCGGATCGATCCGGCTGAAGCCGGACAGGACTTCGTTCAGGATCTTGCGCGCGTCGCGGACTTCCTCGACGGCGGTGACGAACGGGAACATGATGCGCAGCGGACCGTGGGCCGAAGCCCGCACCAGCGCGCGCAACTGCGTGCGCAGCACTTCCGGGTTGGCCAGGCCCAGGCGCAGGCCGCGCAGGCCGGGCCGTGTCCGCCGCCGTTCCGGCGCCCGCCCGGGACCGGCGAACTGCCGTTCGTCGAGGTCGAAGGTGCGAATCGTGACCGGCCGCGGCGCCACCTGTTCGATCAGGCTGCGATACAGCGCGTACTGGTCGTCCTCGGTGACGCTGGCGATTGGCCGGCCAGAGAGCATGAACTCGGACCGGTACAGGCCGACGCCCTCGGCGCCATGCTCGTTCAGGAACGGCAGGTCTTCGAGCAGCTCGATGTTGGCTTCGAGCCGAATGCGCACGCCGTCGGTGGTCGATACGGGGCCGGCCTCGCCGGCCGGCGCGCCGCGGCGCCGCGGACGAGTGGCGCGGCGATGGGCCTCGTCAATCTGCTCAGGGGTCGGCGCGACTATCAACTCGCCGGTGGTGCCGTCGAGCACGACCGGCGTGCCGGCCGGAATCCGCAGCGACGCGTCGTGCAGGCCGACAATGGCCGGGACCTTCAACGAGCGCGCCAGGATCGCGGTGTGGTAGGTGCGGCTGCCGGCGTCGGTGGCGAACGCCTGCACCCGCGACCAGTCGAGCTGTGCGGCCAGCGAGGCGGTCAGCTCATCCGCGATCAGCACAGACGGCCCGTCCACCTGGCTCAGCAGCTCCTTCGGCCCCTTCGCGCCGTGGCGCAGGTTGAGCCGCAAGCGGCCGGCGACATCCGCGACGTCGGTTTCCCGCTCGCGGAGGTACGGATCCTCCATCGACATGAACACGTGATAGAGCTCTTCGTAGGCGCGGTGCACCGCCCAGGCCGCGTTGACGCGCTCGGCCCGGATGATGGCTTCGGCGCGCCCGACCAGCATGGGGTCGTCCAGCATCAGCAGCTGGGCGTCGAACAACGCGGCCAGTTCGCTGCCGGGGCCGTGCTCGACCCGCACCTTGATGTCCTGCAGCTGCTGCTTCGAGGCCGCTTGCGCGCGCAGCAAGGCCGCGACTTCCTGTTCCACCCGTTCGGGAGGAATCGGAAAGCGCATCACCTCGGTGCGCTGCGTCAGCACGACTGCACGGCCGAGGACCACCCCCGGCGAGACGCCAATACCGGTCAGGCGTTCCACAAATCTTCTCCAAAGCCGCTTTCGATCAGGCGGCACAGCGCGTCGACGGCTTCCGTTTCATCGGCGCCGTCGGCGGTGACGACAATACTGGCGCCGGCGCCCGCCGCCAGCAGAAGAATGCCCATGATGCTCTTGCCGTCCATGGTGCGGCCGTCGCGGGCGACGCGAATCTGCGACGAGAAACGGGTCGCCAGGTGCACGAACTTCGCCGCCGCCCGGGCATGCAGCCCGAGCCGATTGCGAATCACGCACTCGCGGGTCGTCACCCTTGCGAATCCTTCGAACGATCGGCCGCCGCCGTGCCGCCGGTCAGCAGGTCCGACGCCACCCAGATCGCGTTCCGCCCGTGTTCGCGCAGCATGCGCGCGACGTCGGTCAGGCGTTCTCCATCCGGCAGGTTGGCGGCCTTGATCAGCATCGGCAGGTTGACGCCGGTCACGACCTCGATCGCATCCTCCTTGAGGAAGGTGATGCCGAGGTTCGACGGCGTGCCGCCAAACATGTCGGTGGCCAGCAACACGCCGCCCGGCTGCTTGACGCGCTCGATGGCGGCGGCGATCGCCTCGCGCGCGTCCTGGACGTCTTCGTGCCAGCCGATCGACACCGCCGCGAAATGCGGCAGGTCGCCGACGATGGTTTCCGCGGCGTTGACCAGTTCGGTGGCCAACTGCCCGTGCGTGACAACGACCAGACCAATCATCGCGGCCCTTTCGCCAGGTCGCGGTGCGCTACCCGCGCCGACACGCCCTTGAGATCCGACAGTTCACGCTTCAGCGCTTCGGCGATGTAGACCGAGCGATGACGCCCCCCGGTGCAGCCAATGGCGATCGTCAAGTACGACTTCCCTTCCAGCACGTAGAGCGGCACCATCCAGCGCAGCAGCGAGGTGAAGCGCTTGATGGCGGCACGGGCGATCGGCTGCCGGCGAATGTAGGCCGCCACCGCCGGGTCGCGGCCGGTCTGCGGCCTGAGCGCGGGCACCCAGTGCGGGTTCTTCAGGAACCGGACGTCGAACACCAGGTCGGCTTCGGCCGGCGGACCGTTCTGGAAACCGAAACTGAGGAACGTCAGGACGAGCTTGGAGGCCTGCTTCTGGCCCGAGACCAGCTCGCGCAATTGCTGCCGCAGCTCGTGAACGTTCAGCTTCGAGGTGTCGACGACCTTGTCGGCCATCGATCGAATGGTGCGCAGCGAGGTGCGCTCCTCGGCCAGGCCTTCGGTGATCGGCCGATCCGGCGCCAGCGGATGGGGCCGCCGGGTCTCGCTGAAACGCCGCACCAGTTCGGCGTCGCCGGCCTCGAGGAAGATCAGCTTCGTGCGCAGATGCTTGTTGGTCTTCAGCTTGCGATAGACGCGCGGAAAGTCGCTGACAAAACGCGACTCGCGTACGTCCATGACCACGGCGACGCGGTTGTGCTCGGTCTGGCGCTCGCTCAGTTCGGCCATCACCGGCAGCAGCGACACCGGCAGGTTGTCGACGCAGTAGTAGCCGAGGTCCTCGAGGGCGCGAATCGCCTGCGATTTCCCGGCGCCCGACAGCCCGGTCAGCACGATGAAGCGGGCCCAGTTCATGGGCAGGCGCACCTTGCTCACAGTTCCTCGTCTTCTTCTAGGTGCTTGGGTGCGGAAGTGCTCAGGTGCTGAGGTGCGGTCCCGCTCAATAGCTCGGCATCCAGCCGTTTCACCAGTTCGCGGGCGGCGTTGATGCCGCGCATGCGCAGCAGCTGGTTGCGAGCGGCGACCTCGACCAGGATGGCCAGGTTGCGGCCGGGCGCCACCGGCATGCGAATCAGCGGCACTTTCAACCCGATCAGGTCGTAAGCGGCGTCGTCCAGTCCGAGGCGGTCGTACTCGCGCGCCGGGTCCCAGCGCTCCAGTTGCACCACCAGCTCGACTCGCTTCGAGGTGCGCGTGGCGGCAACGCCGAACAGATCGCGGATGTTGATCAGGCCAAGGCCGCGCACCTCCATGTGGTGCCGGGTCAGCTCGGGGCAGGCGCCGATCACGATCGACTCGGCTCGCCGGCGCAGTTCCACCGTGTCGTCGGCGACCAGGCGGTGGCCGCGGACCACCAGGTCGAGGGCGCACTCGCTCTTGCCGATGCCGCTGTCGCCGACAATCAGCACGCCCAGGCCGAGGATGTCGAGCAGCACGCCGTGGATCATCTCGCGCGCCGCCAGCCGGTCTTCGAGAATGGCGGTCAGCTTGCCGATCGCGGTCGCGGTCGGCACCGGCGTGCGCAGCACCGGCACGTCGGCGCGGTCGCCCTCTTCCACCACCTCGGGCGGCAGGTCGGCGCCGCCGGTGACGAGCAGGCACGGCAGGGCCTCGTTGAAGCACTTGGCCAGCGCCAGGCGGCGGGCGCCGGGCTCCATGCTTTCGAGAAAGCGGACTTCGCTGTCGCCGAACAACAGGATGCGGCCGGCCTGCAGGTACTCGTGAAACCCGGCCAGGGCCAGGCCGGTCTTCTGGATGTAGGGGCTGGTGATGTGGCGCCCGAGGCCGTTGGCGCCGGCCAGCAGGTCAATCGACAAGCCGACCGATTCGGGGCGTGCATCGAGCAGGCCGCGTACGGTGATGGCCGGGGTGATGGACATCGTCTCGCGCCAGTCGCGGCGGGCAACTGGCCGCCGCGTCGCAGCTAGAACAAGACCTTCCGCTGGTTAGAGGTGGGAATCTTCAGCTCTTCCCGGTACTTGGCAATCGTGCGACGCGCGAGCATCAGGCCCTCCCGCTGCAGGATGTTGACGATCTTCGAGTCGCTGAGCGGCTTCTTGGGGTCCTCGCCCTCGATGATCTTCTTGATGCGGTTCTTGATGGTGACCGACGACACGGCATCGCCGTACGAACTGCTGATGCCGCTGTGGAAGAAGTACTTCATCTCGAACACGCCCTGCGGCGTGTGCATGTACTTGTTCGTGACGACGCGGCTGACGGTGGATTCGTGCATGCCGATGTCGTTGGCGACATCGCGCAGCACGAGCGGGCGCAGGTGCTCGATGCCGTGGTCAAGGAAGTCGCGCTGGAAGGTGCAGATGCTGGTCGCCACCTTGTGAATGGTCTTCTGCCGCTGCTCCACCGACTTGATCAGCCACAGCGCCGAGCGGAACTTGTCCTTCACGTAGGCGCGGGTCTCGTCGTTGTTTTCCGCGGCGCCCTTGTCGAGCAGCCGGCGATAGGTCGGGCTGATCCGCAGTTGCGGCAGGCCGTCTTCGTTCAGCACCGCCACGTACTGGTCCTCGACCTTGATGATGTAAACGTCCGGGATGACGTACTGCGACGGCTGCGGGTTGAAGCGGCTGCCCGGCTTGGGGTCGAGGTGCTGGATGATCTCGATGTGGCCCTTCAGCTCCTCGATGGTCAAACCCAGCTTGCGGGCCAGCTCCGGCATCTGGTGGTTGTGCAGCAGGCGGAGGTGCTCGTCGACGATCTTCTCGGTGGGCGTGCCCTCGAGGTGCAGGTGCTTGATCTGCAGCGACAGGCATTCCTGCAGGTCGCGGGCGGCCACGCCAATCGGGTCGAAGCTCTGGATCAGCCGCAGGGCCCTCTCGACATCGTCGGCCGGCCACGGCCCCATCGACGCGATCTCGTCGACCGAAGCGACCAGGTAACCGTCGTCGTCGAGATTGCCGATGATCGCTTCGCCGATCTCGCGAATCGCCTCGGCCTCGGTCTGCAGTGACAGCTGCCATTCCAGGTGGTCGGTCAGCGACGAGCTGGTCGAGAGCGTGTTCTCGATCGGCGGCAGTTCCTTGACTTCCTGGGGCGCGCGCGGGCGGTAGCCATCGTCCAGGTAGTCGCCGAAGAAGTACTCGTAGTCGGCGTCGTCCCACGTGTCGGTCTTGTCGGCCTTGGCCTTGTCCTCGGCTTCCTTCTCGGCGGGCGGAGTGGCGTCGGCGGCCTGCAGGTCCTCGGTGGGAATCTCTTCGAGCAGCGGGTTCTCGACCACCTCCTGGTTCAGGAGGTCGGCGAGTTCCAAGGTCGACATTGGAAGGAGCTTGATCGCCTGCTGCAGAGAAGGCGTAAGGATCAGCTTCTGTGCGAGCTTGGTTTGTAACTTCTGCTGAATGCCCATATCCGGCTCTTACAATCTTAGTCCAGCCGGAAATCGGTCCCGAGGTAAATCCGCCGGACCTCCTCGTCGGCCGCCAGCGCGGCCGGCGTGCCACTCCGGAAAATCGCCCCGTCGGTCACGATGTAGGCGCGGTCGGTGATCTTCAGGGTCTGCAGCACGTTGTGGTCGGTGATCAGGATGCCGATGCCGCGATCCCGCAAGTGAAAGATGATCTTCTGGATCTCGCTGACGGCGATTGGGTCGATGCCGGCGAAGGGTTCGTCGAGCAGGATGAACCGCGGGTTCATCACCAGCGCCCGGGTGATCTCGGCGCGCCGGCGTTCGCCGCCCGACAGCGTGTAGGCCGGCGAGTTGGCGAGCGGCGTTAACCCGAGTTCCGCGAGCAGTTCGCGCAGCCGCGACCGCCGCTCCGCGGCATCGAGGTCGAGCGTTTCCAGGATGGCGAGGATGTTCTGCTCGACCGTGAGACCGCGGAAGATCGACGGTTCCTGGGGCAGGTAGCCAATCCCCTTGCGCGCCCGCACGTACATCGCATCGTCGGTAACGTCGGTGCCGTCGAGCGTGACCCGCCCCGAGTCGGGCGCGGTCAGGCCGACCGTCATGTAGAACGTGGTGGTCTTGCCGGCGCCGTTCGGACCGAGCAGACCGACAACTTCGCCTGAATTGACCTCGAGGCTCACGCCGCGCACCACCGTGCGGCCGCCGTAGGTCTTGGTCAGTTGCTGAGTGCTGAGAGTCGACGCCATCACTTGGGGGGCACAGCCTTCGGCGGCACGGGAACGCACTTGCCGCCGCCCTTGGTTTGCGTGCGGACTTCGTTGTTACTGTCGACCTGGACTCTATCGGACGCCTTGAAGAACGTCAACGTCCGGCCGCTCAACTCCTGGCAGTCGGCGTCGACCATGGTCACCGGCGCCCCAGTGACGACGTACTTGTCGTCGGCCGGGTCGTACGACAGCCGCGTGCCGGTGACGGTGCGCTTGTCGACGATCGCGGTGACCTTCTCGGTGGCTTCGAGCCGGGCCAGCCGGTTGTCGTCCGGGGCCAGCACGATCTCGATGCGCTCGGCGCGCAGGTTTCCGGATTCGCCGTCCAGCGTGGCCGCGGTCTCGTAGAGGGCGCGCCGGGCCTGGTCGGTGTAGGTGAACGAGCCGCCCCGTCCGATGGTCGGCGACAGCGGCGCGCCGTCCTTCGCGTCCTTGGGAAGAATGGCCAGTGACGTAACGACCTTTCCCACCGCCGTCAGATCGCCCTTGCTCTCGTCGATGATCAGGGTGTCGGCGTTGATCTGTGTCTGGCCTTGCAGCAGCACCGCCTGCCCCTTGTACTCGCCGCGGCGGGAGGTCTCGTCGTAGGTGAGCGCGTTGGCGATGATGTTGACCGGCTCCTTCTCACCCAGCAGCCCGGGTCGCCTGGCCGCCGGGGCGGCGGCCGTTCCCTTGCCCGGCGACAGCAGCGCGCTTCTCACCTTGCCGGTGGCCACCATCTTGCGGGGGTTGAGCGTAACGTCGATGGCCGTGGCGTTGATGGTCAGCGCTTCGTCTCTGATCTGCGGGTCGGCGTCGCCTTGCTTGCCGCTAAGCGCGAGCGTGCCGGCGACGATCCGATAACGGGCCAGGTTACTGGTCGCCGTCAGCGGGCCGTCGGTGAACTGGAAGCTGCCGCTGAAGGTCGCCTCCTGCAGCGCGCCGGACGCCGGGTCGAGGGCCGCGTCGAGCTTCTGGGCGCGAGCGGTGCGCGCTCCCTGCGTACGCGTGGCGGCCTCCGAGTAGTTCACGCCCTCCTGGAACGTCATCGCCGTCAGGCCCTGCGCCCCGCCGGACGCCGTCAACACGTTCGAGCGAATGGTCCGCGCCGCCGTGTCGCGCGTCGCCGGCAGGGTGACGGTCACGTTCTGCCGCGACGACAGGCTGTTGACGCTGCCGTCGGGCGCCAGCGACACGTCGATGAACTCGCCGCTCAGCCGCTGGCCGGCACCGCCACCGCGGGCGGCGAGCTGAATCGAGCTCTGCCCCGCCAGCGTCGCCTGCTGCAGCGTGCGGCCATCGTCGCCGTAATCGAGGTTCATGTCGCGGGCGGCCATCGCCTGCAGCGCCCCCATGCCGGTGCCGCTGACGCGCGAGTCGCCGCGCAGCTCGATCAGGTCCGGCTCGTCGCGATCGGCAAACAGCGTCACCACCCCTTCATTGGCGTCGATCAACTGGCCGTCGCGATCCATGTGCATGGTGCGCTCGAAGCGCATGTAGCGATCGCGGCGGGCAAAGCCGAACGCGCCGGCGGTGAAGGCCATGCGGCCGCTCGCGCCCTCGGGCGCCACGGTCACCACGGCCTGGTCCAGCAGCCACAGCGTGTCGCGCTGCTCGTCGAAGGTGAAGCCGACGCCGCTGCCCGACGTGCGGCCGCGCGAGAAACGCACCGGCCCCGGTGCCTTGACGATCTTCTCCGCGTCGTCATACGTCGCGGAATTGGCAAACGCCGTCAGGCCGTCGCTGGTCTCGAGCTTGACGTCGCCGGCCAGGTCGTAGCTCGCCTGGTCCTTGCCGACCCGTGCCTCCTTGCCGGTGATGGTGTAGCTGCGGCCTTCACGGTTGTCGACCGTCACCTTCACGTCCATCAGCCGGGTTTCACCGGTGTCATAGGTAACCTGGCGCTCGAACTCGATCCGGGCGTTCTGGCGCGAGCCTTTCAGCTGGATGACGTCGCCGCCGCGCGTCTCGACCATCGCCTTGGGGTCGAGCCGCTCGATCGGCGCCGGCGCCACGGCCGCTTCACGCGGGCGCAGGGTGTAACCGACGACGCCGATGACGCCGATGACGACCACCGCCAGCGCGAACTGGGCGCGTTTCTGCCAGGCACTCACAACTCAGATTGTACCAACAAGGACGGGGCCGCAGATGACGCAGATGACGCCGATTGGCTATCTGAAGTCTTCCAATCTGAGTTCTACGTATTTCTCGCCGCGGAACTCGTTCTCCTCAACCGTGTATGCGATCTCGACGCCGGCCTTCTGCTCGGTCAATCTGGGTTCGCGCTCGGCGGCGTTCCACTGGATGGCGCGCAACACACGGCCGTCCTGCTTCAGGCTCATCTTGAGGTGACGTTCCTTGAGAATGCGCGGGCCGTCGACAACAGCCACGGGACCGGTGTGGAAGCGAGGCTTGGGATTGCTGGGCCCGAACGGCGCCAGGGCGGCGAACTCGGACATCACCCGGTCACTCAGTTCATTCAGCTTCAAGGGGCCGTCGAGCCACAGCCGTGGGCGCAGATCGTCGGGGCCGAGGCAGTTGTCGGCGAACGCGTTCACGGCCTGCCGGAACTCCTTGATGCGCGACGCTTCGAACTGCAGGCCCGCCGCCTGCTTGTGTCCGCCGAAGCGGCTCAGCAACCCGGCGCACGACTCGAGCGCGCCGAGCATGTCGAAGCCGGGGATGCTCCGGCACGACCCGTGTGCCACGCCGTCTTCAATCGACAAGACGATGGCCGGCCGGTAGAACGCATCGACCAGTTTCGAGGCGACAATGCCGATCACTCCGCGGTGCCAGCCCTCGCCGGCCACCACCAGCACGCTGCGTGCGCCGATGTCGGGATCCGACTCGACGAGCTTCTTCGCCTTGGCCAGGATGTCCTGGTCCTCGGTGCGGCGGCGTGTGTTCTCGGCTTCTAGCTGTCCGGCGAGTGCCTTCGCCTCCTCCCCCATCGCATCGTCTGAGGCCAGCAGCAGCCGGGTGGCGATGTCGGGCGTGCTCATGCGGCCGGCGGCGTTGATGCGCGGCGCCACCATGAACCCGATGTGGTACGCGTCGATGGTCTTGCCGGTCAGGCCGGCGGCCTCGAGCAGCGCGCGCAGGCCGACCTTGTGCGGGCCCTTGGTCAGCATTTGCAGGCCGAGCTTGGCAATCACGCGATTCTCGCCGACCAGGGGGACCACGTCGGCCAGCGTGCCGATGGCGGCGATCTTGACGAAGGCCGGGAGCCACGACGACTTGCCGGTGCGGTGGCAAAGCGCCTGCACCAGCTTGAGCGCGACGCCTACGCCGGCCAGGTTCTTGTCGGGATAGCTGCAGTCGTGGCGCTTCGGGTTGACCACGGCAAGGCAGTCGGGCAGATCGGTATCCGGCTCGTGGTGGTCGGTAATGATCAGGTCGACGCCCAGGTCGCGGGCCCGGCGCGCCGCCTCGGCGCCGCGGATGCCGCAGTCGACAGAGACGATCAGCTTCACCCCTCCGGCGTGCAGGCGATCGATGGTGTTCGGCTGCAGGCCATAGCCGTCGGTCAGCCTCTCGGGGATGAAGTGGCCGACGTCGGCGCCCAGCAACTCGAGCGCCCGCCGCAGGATGACGGTGGAGGTGATGCCATCGACGTCGTAGTCGCCGTGGACCGCAATGCGCTCCTTCGCGGCGATGGCGGCCAGCAGCCGATCGGCTGCCTTGCCCACGTCGGTCAGGCGGAACGGGTCCAGCAACTGGTCGAGCGACGGCTTCAGGAAACGCGACGCCTCGTCCGGGTCGGTGAGGCCGCGAATGGCCAGCAGCCGGGCGGTGACCGGTGACAGGCCGAGCAGCCGCGCCAGTTCATTGGCTTGCGCCTCGTCATGGGGGCGCGTATTCCAGATTGGAGGAACCGCCACGTCAGGCTTCGATGATCCCGACCGAACCCATCTTCCGGAACTTGGCGTAGCGCTGGTCGAGACGTTCCTGCACGCCGAGGGCCGACACTTCGGCCAGGCTGCGCTGCAGCGCCACATCGAGGAGCGCGGCGGCCTGGCTGGGATTGGTATGGGCGCCGCCGACCGGCTCGAGCACGATCTCGTCGATGATCTCCAGCTTCAACAGATCGGGCGCGGTGATCTTCAGCGCTTCGGCGGCTTCAACCTTCTTGGCCGAGTCGCGCCACAGGATGGCGGCGCAGCCTTCGGGCGGGATCACGCTGTAGATCGCGAACTCGTGCATCAGGATGCGGTCGCCGACGGCAATGCCCAGGGCGCCGCCGCTGCCGCCCTCACCGTGCACGATGACGATCACCGGCACTTCCAGCATGGCCATCTCGCGCAGGTTGAGGGCAATGGCCTCGGCCACGCCGCGCTCTTCCGACTCGATGCCGGGATACGCGGCCGGCGTGTCGACGAAGCAGATGATCGGCCGCGAGAACTTCTGCGCCATCTCCATGGTCCGCAGCGCCTTGCGGTAGCCGTCGGGACGCGCGTAGCCAAAGTTGCGGTAGATCTTCTGCTTGGTGTCGCTGCCCTTCTGGTGGCCGACCACCAGCACCGGCGCGTCCTTGTAGAAGGCGGTGCCGGTGACAATGGCGTGGTCGTCGGCGAAGCGGCGGTCGCCATGCAGTTCGACGAAGTCGGTGAACAGCCGCTCGACGTAGTCGAGGGTCGTCGGGCGGCCCGGATGGCGGGCCACCTGGACGCGCTGCCAGGGGGTGAGGTTCTTGTAGAGCTCGCCGCGAATGGCGTCGACGCGCTTTTCAAGCCGCTCAATCTCGCGATCGCGGTCGCTGGTCGGCGCCAGCGTCGACAGCGCCTCGATCTCCTTCAGCAGGACGGCGATCGGTTCTTCGAACTCGAGTAGGTCAGGCATATTCAGGGATCGGGGACCAGGGTCAGGAGTGCACGGTCACTGAGCCCGGTCCACAAATGCGTTCGACGTCGGCGACGAACTGTTCCGAGGTGCGCACGCGGATCGATGCCGTGACCTCGGCGCGGACCACGATGTGGCGCGAGCCGCCGTTCATCTCCACTTCCACCGCCACCGGCCGGTCGCCGCGGTGCTTGGGCAGCAGCTCCCATAGCGCCTCAATCGTCTCACGGGGGCAGGTGGCCTTCAACCGGATCCTGACGCCGCGCGACAGCCGCTCCTTGAGCAGGGCCAGGGGCATCATGTCGGTGCACTGGAACCGGGAATTCTCGTCGTCGCGCTCGAACTTGCCGCGGACCAGCAGCAGCGCGCCGTTCTCAATCAGCATGCGGTGCTTGCCGTACATCTCCGGGAACACCACGACCTCGACCGCGCCCTGGTGATCCTCGAGCGTGAACACGCACATCGGATCGCCCTTCTTGGTCTTCAGGCCGCGGAAGCCGCCGACGATGCCGCCGACGTAGACATCGTCGAGGACCAGCCGGCCGGGCGCGCCGTCAACGCCCTCGGGGATGTCGCTGAGGGTCAGGTCGCCCACCGTCCTGGCGCCGAAGGCGCGGAGGTTCTCGGCGTGCCGATCGATCGGGTGGCCGCTCAGGTAGAGGCCGAGCGCCTCTTTCTCGTGCGACAGCAGTTCCATTTCGGTCCACGGCGAGGCGTCCGGCAGCCGGATGATCGACAGCCCGCCCTCGTCGCCGCCGCCGAACAAGTCGGCCTGGCCCTGTTCGCGGTCGCGCTGCGTGCGATTGCCGTGCTCGATGGCGCTGTCGACGGCGCCGAACAGCTTGGCGCGGCCGGCAATCAGCGACACGCCTTCGGGAATCAGGCTGTCGCAGGCGCCCGAGCGCACCAGCGCCTCGAGCACCTTCTTGTTGACCAGGCGCAGGTCGAGCTCTTCGCACAACTGGTGGATCGAGGTGATGCGGCCGGTCCGCTCGCGAACCTCGATCAGGCTGCGGATGGCGCCTTCGCCGAGGCCCTTGATCGCGGTCAGGCCGAACCGCACGCCTTCGGGCACCACGGTGAAGTGCAGCTGGCTTTCGTTGATGTCGGGCGGCAGCACCTTAATGCCGCGCTCGCGCGACTCGCTGATGTAGACGGCCAGCTTCTCGGTGTTGGCGGCCTCAATGGTCAGCAGCGCGGCGGCGAAGTGGCGCGGGAAATTCGCCTTGAGGTAGGCCGTCTGGTAGGCGAGGAAGGCATAGGCGGTGGAGTGCGACTTGTTGAAGCCGTAGCCCGCGAAGAACTCCATCAGCTCGAAGATCTTGCTGGCCTTCTTCTCGTTGACGTTCTTCTCCAGCGCGCCCTTCATGAAGGCCTCGCGCTGCTTGGCCATGACCTTGGGGTCCTTCTTGCCCATGGCCTTGCGCAGCACGTCGGACTGGCCCATGGTGAAGCCGGCGACGACCGAGGCCATGCGCATGACCTGTTCCTGGTAAGCGATGACGCCGTAGGTGTCGGCGAGCACCGGCTCCAGGACCGGCAGGTCGTACTTGACGACGCTGCGGCCGGCCTTGCGGTTGATGTAGTCGTCAACCATGCCGCCCTTGAGCGGGCCGGGCCGGTAGAGCGCGTTCATGGCGATCAGGTCTTCGAGCCGCTGCGGCTTGGCGCGGCGCAGAATCTCGCGCATGCCCGAGCTTTCGAACTGGAAGATGCCGTAGGTCTGGCCGTCCACGAACAACTGGTAGGTCTTGGCATCGTCCAGCGGCACGTTGTCGATGTCGAGGACGAGGTTCTCGGTGCGCTTGATTTCGGACAGGGCGTCGTTGATCAGGGTCAGCGTGCTGAGACCCAGGAAGTCCATCTTCAGCAGGCCGACGCGCTCGACCTCCTTCATGGCCCACTGGGTCGTGATTTCGTCGCGGTTGCTCTTGTAGAGCGGCGCGTAGTCGGTGATCGGGCCGGGGGCAATCACCACGCCGGCGGCGTGGACGCCGGCATTGCGCGACACGCCCTCGAGGCGCTTGCCCATCTCGAGCACGTCGTTGACCCGGCCGTCGGCCCGGGCCATGTCGCGCAGCACCGGGTTCTCGGCCAGCGCCTTCTCGAGCGTCATGTCGAGCGCCGGCGGAATCTGCTTGGCGATGCGGTCGACGTCGGCGTACGGCATGTCCATCACGCGGCCAACGTCGCGGATCACGGCCTTGGCCTTCATGGTGCCGAAGGTGATGATCTGCGAAACGTTCTCGCGGCCGTACTTCTCGGTGACGTAGGCAATCACTTCCCCGCGCCGGCGCTCGCAGAAGTCGACGTCGATATCGGGCAGCGAGACGCGTTCGGGATTGAGGAAGCGCTCGAAAATCAGGTCGTAGTGCAGCGGGTCGACGTCGGTGATGCGCAGCGCCCAGGCCACCAGGCTGCCGGCCGCCGAGCCGCGGCCGGGGCCGACCGGGATGCCGTGGTCGCGCGCGTAGCGGATGAAATCCCACACGATCATGAAGTACCCCGGGTACTCCATCTTCTTGATCATGGCGATCTCGTAGGCGAGGCGCTCGTCGTACTCGGCCAGCGTGTGGCGGAGCTCGCCCTTCTCGTCGAGCTGGCGCAGGCGCTCGAGCCGCTGCTTGTAGCCTTCCCGGGTCACGTGCTCGAAATACTGGTCGAGCGTGAAGCCCTCGGGCACGGCGAACTTCGGCAGGTGGTTCTGCCCAGACGGAATGGTGACGTTGCAGCGCTCGGCGATCAGCAACGTGTTCTTCATGGCGTCGGGGTAATCGCCGAACACCTCGGCCATCTGGGCCGCCGTCTTCAGGAAGAACTGGTCGCCGTGGTACTTCAGCCGGTTCTCGTCGTTGACCGACTTGCCGGTGCCGATGCACAGCAGGATGTCGTGCGGCTTGTGGTCGCCGTGCCGCAGGTAGTGCACGTCGTTGGTCACGACCAGCGGCATCTCGAGATCGCGGGCAATCGGCAGCAGGCCGTTGTTGACGATGCGCTGCTCTTCGATGCCCTGGAACTGCATCTCGAGGAAGAAGTTGCCCTTGCCCAGGATGTCGCGATACTGCGCCGCGGCAGCCAGCGCCCGCGGCATCTGCTCGGTACGAATGCCGGTGGCGACTTCCCCTTTCAGGCAACTGCTCAGGCCAATCAGGCCCTCGGCGTGCTGCGCCAGGATCTCCTTGTCGATGCGCGGCTTGTAATAGAACCCCTCGGTGTAGCCCGACGACACCAGCTTGATCAGGTTCTTGAACCCGACTTCGTTCTCGGCCAGCAGCACCAGGTGGTTGGCGGTCTCGCCCGGCGTGCCGCTCTTGTCGCGGCGATCGCCCGGCGCGACGTAGACCTCGCAGCCCAGGATCGGGTTGATGCCGCGCTTGCGGGCGGCGTCGTGAAACACCACCGACGAGAACATGTTGCCGTGCTCGGTCACCGCCAGCGCCGGCATCTTCAGCCGCTCGGCCTCGTCCAGCAGCTCGTCGATGCGGCAGGCGCCGTCGAGCAGCGAGAACTCGGTGTGCAGGTGCAGGTGAACGAAGTCTTTCACCGCCGGTTCACTCCCATTCGATGGTCGAAGGGGGCTTCGAACTGATGTCGTAGACGACGCGGTTGATGCCGCGGACCTCGTTGACGATGCGCGACGAGATCGCGGCCAGCAGCTCGTGCGGCAGCCGCGCCCAGTCGGCGGTCATGCCGTCGAGGCTCTCGACGGCGCGGACGGCCACCGTGAACTCGTAGGTGCGGGCGTCGCCCATCACGCCGACGCTCTGCACCGGCAGCAGCACGGCAAAGCTCTGCCAGATGCGCTCGTACCAGCCGGCCTTGCGCACCTCGTCGGCGACAATCGCGTCGGCCTTCTGCAGCAGCGTGATCTTGTCGCGGGTAATGTCGCCGAGGATGCGCACCGCCAGGCCGGGCCCCGGGAACGGCTGCCGGACCAGGAACTCCTTGTCGATGCCCAGGTCGCGGCCGACCCGCCGCACTTCGTCCTTGAACAGCTCGCGCAGCGGCTCGACCAGCTTGAACTTCATGCCCTCCGGCAATCCGCCGACGTTGTGATGGCTCTTGATGGTCGCCGACGGCCCGCGCACCGAGACCGATTCGATGACGTCGGGATAGAGCGTGCCCTGCGCCAGGAAGTCGAATTCGCCCAGGGCCTGGGCCTTCTCGTTGAAGACGTCGATGAAGGTGGCGCCGATGATCTTGCGCTTCTTCTCGGGATCGGTCACGCCGGCCAGCCGCGTCAGGAAGATGTCGGTGGCGTCGACATGATGCACCGGCAGCGCCAGCTTCTTGTAGCGCTCCACCACCTGCTGCGCTTCGTTCAGCCGCAACAGCCCGTTGTCGACGAAGATGCACTGCAGGTGGTCGCCGATCGCGTGATGGATGATCGAGGCGGCCACCGTCGAATCGACCCCGCCCGACAGGCCGCACACGACGCGGCCGTTCCCGACCTGGGCCTTGATGCGCGCCGTGGCTTCGTCGATGAACGAGGCAATGGTCCAGTCGCCGGTGCAGCCGCACACGCCGAACGCGAAGTTGCGCAGCAGGTCGGTGCCGCGGTCGGTGTGCGCCACCTCCGGGTGGAACAACATGGCGTAGTACCCGCGGTCCGCCGCCTCCATGACCGCCACCGGCGCGTTGTTGCTGGTGGCGGCGACGGTGAAGCCCGGCGGCGCGGCGGCGACGAAGTCGCCGTGACTGGCCCACACCTTCAGCTCATCCGGAATGCCCTGGAGCAGGCGCGACGCCGCGGCCGGCTGGCGGCGAACCAGGGCGTACCCGAACTCGCGATGCGCGGAGCGTCCCAGTGTGCCGCCCAGCATCTCGGTCATCAACTGCATGCCGTAACAGATGCCCAGCGTCGGGACGCCCAGGTCGAGCACCGCGCGATCGCAATGCGGCGCTCCCTCTTCGTCGACGCTGCTGGGGCCGCCAGACAGGATGACGCCAACCGGGGCCTTGGCCTTGATGGCGTCGAGCGAGGTGCTGAATGGAAGTATTTCGCAATACACCGAAAGCTCGCGCAAGCGCCGAGCGATCAGCTGGGTGAACTGCGAGCCGAAATCCAGGACGATGATGGTTTGATGGGCCACGAAATCTCGAATGGGAGGTAAGCCGCTATTATAAGGGCTGATGGCACTTTGGTTCGCGGTCGCGATGGCGATTCTTCAGGCCGTTGACGCCACCGTCGCGCCGCTCGACCCGCGCTGGTCGCTTCCCTTCGACACGCCGCCGGCCGCGGCGGCCGGTTTCGACGCCACGACCGCCTACGTGCCGCTCAAGGGCGGCCAGTTGGTCGCCGTCGACATCGAGCGCGGCACCGTGCGCTGGCGCCTGGATGTGGCCACTGCTTTCACCCCGGCCACTGGCGACGGCCTGGTCTTCACCACGGCCGAAGCCTCGATCGAGGCGCGCGACGCGGCCACCGGCGCCACGCGTTGGCGGACGGCCCTTCCCGGCGGCGCCGCCGTGCCGCTGTATTGGGACACCGGGTGGCTGCTGGCCTCGACGACAAACGGCGATCTCGCCGCCTTTCGGGCATCCGACGGAACGCTCGTCTGGCGCCAACCCCTCGGCGCGCCGCTCGCCGCGGCCCCGGCTCCCGCGCTCGACCGGTTGTTCCTGCCGCTCGCCGACAACCGCCTCGTCGCCGTCCTGCTGGCGACCGGGGAAACGGTCTGGACCAAGACCCTCACCGGCCGCATCTCCGGCCTGCTGGCGCTCGACGAGCAGCTGGTGTTTGGCACCACCGCCAACCAGGTGATCAGCCTGCGCGTTTCGGATGGCCGCGAGCGCTGGACGTGGCGCATCGGCGGCGACATCTCGGGCACGCCGTCAGCCGACGAGGATCACATCTATTTCGCCGCCCGCGACAACGTGCTGCGCGCCGTCGATCGCAACAACGGCAACCTGCAATGGAAGGCCTCGCTGTCGTCGCGGCCGGTCGGCGGCCCGCTGCCCTTGCCGAACATGGTGCTGATGCCGCTGGTGTCGTCAGAGATTGCCGGCTTCGAACTGGAAGCCGGTAAGCCGGCCACGACCGCGAAGGCGGGCGGCGAGCTCGGAGTCCGGCCGTTCTTCCGGCCCGGCGCGCGGGCGACCGCCGTCAGGCTGGTCACCGTCAGCCGCGAGGGCCAGTTGCAGGGCTTCGCGCAGCGGTTCGAGTTGCCACCGGTGCCGCTCGACGTATTGCCGGGCCTGCCCGCCGTGCCCTGACAAATCGGCCACCGAGGACACAGAGAACACAGAGAAACTCTTTCACAATTCAAGTGCGCGAGAGCTACCGTGTGCCTGAATTAGAAGAATTCCTCTGTGTCCTCTGTGTGCTCTGTGGCTTATGAGATAGCCCGCGCGAGCCGCCCAATGCCCTCGGTAATCTCCCCATGGCTGATGCCCGAGAATGCCAGCCGCGCGAATTGGTGGCCCTGGCCGTCGACGAAGAACGCGCTGCCGAGGACGAAGCTCACCTTGTGTTTCAAGGCCCGCTCGAACAACTCCCGGTCGTCGACGCCGGCCGGCAACTCTACCCACAGGAAGAAGCCGCCGCGCGGAGAGGTCCACCTGACACGGCCGGCGAGCGTGGCCTGCAGGGCCTGCTCCATCACCGTGCGTTTGGCCTGGTAGTGCGCGCGCAAGCCGGGGGCAATGCGGTCGACCACGCCGCGGTCCATGGCGGCGTGAACGATGCGCTGGTCGAAGACGCTGCTGCAGATGTCAGCAGCCTGCTTGGCCAGTTCCACCTTCTCGGCAATCGCGCGAGGCGCCACCATCCAGGCGACGCGAAGCCCCGGCACCAGCACCTTCGAGAAGCTGCCCAGGTACACGACACGGCCGTCGGTGTCGTCGGCCTTGATGGGGCGCGTATCGGCGGCGGTGGTGGTGTCTTCGAAGAAGATCGAGCCGTACGGATCGTCTTCGAGGATCACGAGATCGTGACGCCGCGCCAGCTCGAGCAGCGCCAGCCGTCGCGCGCGGCTCATCAGCAGTCCGGCCGGGTTCTGGAAGTTCGGCGTCACGTAGATGAACTTCGCGCGCTGTCCCTTGGCCTTGACCGCTGCGATCGCGGACTCGAGCGCCACCAGGTCCATGCCCTCCGCATCCTGAGGCACACCAGCGAACTGGCCCTGCAAGTTGTGGAACGCGGCAATCGCGCCGCTGTAAGTGGGCAACTCCACCAGGACCACATCACCGGGATCGATCAGCACGCGGCCGGCGAGGTCCAGTCCTTGTTGCGAACCCGTGGTGATGACGACGTCTTCGAACGTCCCGGTAATGCCGCGGTCCCTCAACGTCTTGGCCAGCAATTGTTCGATCAGGGGGCGGTAGCCGCGCGTCGCGCCGTACTGCAGGGTGTTGCCGTCGCGCCGGGCCAGCAGCTCCGCGGTGATCGACTGGAGGTCGTCCCAGGGAAACACGTCGGGCGACGGATAGCCCGCGGCGAGCGAAATCAAGCCCGGCACCGCCGCACCCAGAATGCCGGTGCGGCGAATCGCCGATTCCTGGAAGTGTTGGGCGGCGTGCGAGAGTGGCGTCATGCGCGAGTCACCTGTTGCAGGCCGTCGGATGGCCGTACGGGAACGCCGGATGCCTGCAGTGCACAATGCAACCGCATGTAAGTGGCCACGCCGGTCAGGCCGACAAACTGAAATACCACGCCGCGCACCAGCCACGCGAACACCTGCAACGGCAACGCCGCCAGGCCGACGAACGGCACGAAAGCAATCAAGCCCAGTGCGGCGGTGGCGAGCACCGAGACGCCGGTCGCCATCAGCATCAGCGCGAGGATCGAGGCCAGCACCTGCGCCATGGCCTTGGTCCGGCGGCGCAGCAGGCGGGCCACGTGTGGCACGGCTTCCAAGACACCGCAATCCTCGGACGCCACGACGATCTGCAGCAGCAGGTAGACGAAATTGACCAGGGTGACGGCCAGGATCAGCGCGAGCGAAGCGAGGGTGACCGCCAGCGGGCCATCGAGCGCGGCTGTCGCCGGCGGGCCGAAGACCAGCGCCATGTAGCTTCCGGTCAGTACGGCGTAGACGACGCTCAGCCCGATGCCGAGTCGCAAGTAGCGTGAGAACAACGAGCGGACACCGGCCGTGAACCGCTCGACCGACGCCTGATTGGCCCGGGCCAGCGACGACATGCGCAGTGGCGGCTGCTCAATCGGGCCGGCCGCGCGGTCGCCGGCCAGCAGCACCGTGACGCTACCGGCCTTGACCGCGAACATCAGCACCGAGCCGCCGCACAGCACCAGTCCCAGCGCCATCAGGAACGCGGCCAGCGCGATGGGCTGCGCCAGCAGCACGCCGATCATCGTCGACAGGATCTGGCTCGGCTCGAGCCGCAGCATCTCGAGCGGATCACCACCCACGACCAACGCCACCAGCACGAGGCCGCCGACGATGGGCACGGCCAACAGGGTCTTGAACAGGGTGTCGGCCACGAACTGGACGAGGACGACCTGCCAGTTGGCGGCGGTGACGAGCGCACCGCGCTTGAGCGAGAACTTCAACGAACCGGCTGTGCTGGACAGATCCACATTCTACAATGGCGATGCGGATGGCCTTTCCACCCTTCGTCGCCCGGAGCGCCCAGAAGCTCGTCCTGGGCGGAGCCGTGGCCGCGCTGGCCATCTGGATCGCCGCGGTCGTGGTGGAGCGAACGCAGCTCGGGCCCGACCTGGCCGCCTCGCGAACCCTGCTGCAGGCCGAGGTTTCGGGGCAGTTCGTGGCGCTCAGCAATCGGCTGAACGAGGCGGTGCGGGCCGTCAGCCTTGATGCCGAGACGGTCCGGCTGGCTGAACAAGGCGACGCGCCGGCCACGCGACAGTTATTCGACCTGGCGGCCGGTGGCGTGAACACTTCACCCGAGCCGGTTGCCATCACCATCTACGGCGCTCGCGACCAACCCGTCGCCTGGGTCGGGCGCTCGCAGGAGGTCGCGGATGCGCGGCTGACCGGCCCGGCCTCCCTCTTCCTGGCGCAGAGTACGCAAGGCCTGCAGATGGTGCGGGTCCAGCCGGTCGTCGACGCCGCCGACCCGGCGCGGCACATCGGCGCCGTCGTGGCCGAGGCGCCGCTTTCGCGCGACGCCACGCCGCCCATGGCGGGCGCCGACTTCGCGCTCGAGACCAGCATTGTCCCCGTCTCGCTGCGGTTGCCATTCGAAGGCGCGGCTGAGCCCGGTCCGGACGCCTTCATCATCCGGACCCCCACCGGCGAGCCGCTGGCAACCGTGCAACTGTCGGACGCCGACCTGGAAGCCTCCCGCACCCGCATTCGCGACCGCCGGCTGGCGGCGTCGATCACGCTCGCTGCTGCGTTGCTGCTGCTGTTTTGCGGGTCGCTCCTTGACTGGCGGAGGGTGGCGGGATCGCTGCCGCTTGCCACCACGCTGACGGTCGCGGTTGCGCTGCTGATGGTGGCGGCACGTGCGCTGCTCTGGATCGCGACCCGGCGCGTCGGCCTGGCCGAGCCGGTCCTGGTGCCGGCCGCGCCGTGGTCGGCCGCCGCGGCGCTGCTCATGGCCTCGCCCATGGATTTCCTGCTTACCGGCCTCACCGCGCTTGGCCTGGCCGCGCTGGCGACCGTCACGTTCACGGAGTGGCGTTTGGCACATCGGCCAGGGCTGGGTCTAATCGTGGTCGATCGCCCGCCCCTGGCAACCGCCTTCATCGCGGTGCAGCTGCTGGCCGGCACCGCGGTGGTGGCGCTCGTGATCGGCTACTCGGCGTTCCTCCGTTCGCACGTGTCGCAGGCCGCCGTCGACATCCTGCGCTTCGCGGTGGAGCCGAGCGACTGGCAGCGCCTGCTGGTGGTGGTCGGGCTGCTCGCGCTCAATGCGGCGGTCATCGGCACGGCCATCCTGATCCTGCGCCTGGCGGTATCGCCGTGGGTGTTTCCGGCGTCCGCGCAACGATGGCGACACCGCGGAGTGGCGGCCTGGCTCGTGCCGGCGGCGACGCTGGCGCTGCCCGGCCGGGCCGCGGCGTCTGCCCCGCTCGTGCCGGCCCTGCTGACCGTGGCCTTCATCGCCGCCGCTGCGTGGGCACTGCACCGCTACGGTCCGTCACTGCCGCGCGTGTCGCAGGCGTTGCGGCTGTTGGTGGCCCTGCTCTCGCTGGTGCTGCCATCGGTCGTGCTCTACCCGACGCTGGTCGATGCGGCCACGCGCGCGCGCCGCCAGGTGGTGGCCGAACGCTACGCCCCCGAAGTGCTCAACCAGCGCCCCGACGTGCAGCTCAAGCTGTCGCAAGCCTTGACCGAGATCGATCGCATCGAAGGACTCGACGCGCTGGTGCTGGCGAGCGACGCCCCGCTGGCGGGACCGACGCCAACCGACGTGGCGTTCGTGGTCTGGCAGCGCACCAGCCTGGCCACCCAGCGGCTGACGTCGAGCATCGAACTGCATAACGCCGCCGGCGCCATGGTCAGCCGGTTTGCCCTGAACCTGCCCGACAACGCCCAGGGGCAAATGTGGCAGGAGCCGTCGTGCGAATGGGAGATGGTCGAGGAAGTATCGCCGTTCTTCTCCGAAGAACGCCGCCTGCTGCACGCCGGGCGCGCCATCTGCACCACCGGCCCTGACGGCCGCCGCGTGGTAGCGGGTTCGGTCGTCGTGCACTCGATGCTCGACTACGCGAACCTGTCGTTCATCTCGGCGCAGAATCCCTATACGGCGCTGATGCGCTCGGCCCAGCCGCGGTCCGAGGCGCGGCCGCGGGCCGACGCCAGCCTGTATGTCTACGGCTGGAGCCGGCGCGTGCTCTACAGCTCCGCCGACACGGCCCCGCCGCTCAGCGAGGCGGTGTTTCGTCGGGCCTACGAATCGCGCGAGCCATTCTGGGCCACGATTGCGAGCGGCTCGACCTCGCTCGACGTCTACGTCATGAGCGATCGCGCCGCGATCTACGTGCTCGGCACGACCGAGACCACGGCCTTCGGCCACCTGGTGACGATTGCCGAACTGGTCACGCTCGCCTTTGCGGCGTTTGTGGTGATGATGCTCGGCACGGTGGCCGCCAACATCATCCTGTCGAGATCGCCGGCCACCGGCCGGGCTCTGCTGGCGGAAGTGCGCGCCAGCTTCTACCAGAAGCTGTTCCTGGCGTTCGTGCTCTCGGCGGTCATCCCGGTGCTGGCGCTGGCGCTGGTGTCGCGCGCCTACATGGCGTCGCTGATGATCGACGACATCGAGCGCGAGGCGACCCGGCTGGCCAACGTGGCGAGCCGCGTGGTGGAAGACGTCGGCATCCAGATCGGGCAGGCGGCCGTCGACGACAACATCATCGTCTGGCTCAGCCGCGTCATCGCCGAGGACGTCAACATCTTCGAGGGCGCGGAACTGCTGGCGTCGAGCGAACGCGACCTGTTCGCGTCGGGCCTGCTGCCGACACGCACGCCGGGCGAGGTGTTCCGCGCGATTCTGCTCGACGGCCAGCCCTCGCACGTCGGCCGCGAAGTGGCGGGCGGCCTGGAGTATTTGACCGCGGCGACGCCGGTCCGCATCCAGGGCGGCCGCCAGGCGGTGCTGACCGTGCCGCTGACCTCGCGGCAGCAGGAGACGCAGGCGCAGATCGAGGAGCTGGATCGACGCGTGTTGCTGGCCGCGCTGCTGTTTATCATGCTCGGCGCCGGCATCGGCTACTACATGGCCGAGCGCATCGCCGACCCGGTGAACCGCCTGATGCGCGCCACCCGCCGCATTGCCCGCGGCGACCTCGACGCGCGCGTGCTGGCGACCTCGTCCGACGAGTTGCGGCGGCTGGTGGAAGCGTTCAACCAGATGGCGGCCGACCTGCAGCGGCAGCGCGGCGAACTCGAGCGGACCAACCGCCTGGCCGCGTGGGCCGACATGGCGCGGCAGGTGGCCCACGACATCAAGAACCCGCTGACGCCAATCCAGTTGAACGCGGAACACTTGCGGCGCGTGCACGTCGACCGGGGCCGGCCGCTGGGCGGCGTGATCGACGAGTGCGTCACCAACATCCTCGGCCAGGTCCGGCTGCTGCGGCAGATCTCGTCGGAGTTCTCCAGCTTCGCATCGTCACCGGAACCGAAGCCGGTGGATACCAGCCTGTTCGAACTGGTCGCCGAGATCATCGATCCCTACCGTTCGGGGCTCGCCGGCCGGGTGGCCATCGACACGCACGTGCCCGGCGGCCTGCCGCCGGTGCGCGTGGACCGGATGCTCGTGGGACGCGCGTTAACCAACGTGATTGAGAACGCGCTGCATGCCATGCCCGGCGGCGGCACCCTGACCATCGACGCCGCCCTGGCACCCGGTCACATAGCGCAACTGCGCATCACCGACACCGGCATGGGCATGGACGCCGACGCGTTGGCGAAGATCTTCGAACCGTACTTTTCGACGAAGGCCATCGGCACCGGACTGGGCCTGACCATCGCCAAGCGCAACACCGAGGCAAACGGTGGAACGATCGAGGTTGCGTCAGAACGCGGACGCGGAACCAGCGTGACGCTGATGCTGCCCTTGGCCTGAACACAGATTACGGGGAACTACTCCAGGGCCGCAGATGACACAGATGACGCAGGCTTTGATCCAGGGCCGCAGATGACGCAGGCTTTACTCCAGGGCCGCAGATGACGCAGATAACGCAGATCAGGTCATGGGGACGCTCCCCCAAGCCAAGGCGCGTTCCCGATGCGAACTAGCTCATCTTCCTTGACGGCGCGTCAGTGCCTATCGTGGTGCCTCGAGGCTCGAATGAGAGGCGACGGCCTGCCATCGGTTCTCTCGCCGAACGAACGTGTCGGTGAACCGGATGACCACGTCGTAGGACACGCCTGCGAAATCCCCCGTCCCGTGTGTGCGCCCGGTCACGACCGCGGTGTCGCCAAAAAGCTGAACCCTCACATCGTCGATCTCAAGGCTGCGGATTCTGTGCACGCGCTTCGCGAACACGTCGCCGAAGACGCTGGCCCGGTCAGTCGAGCGGCCGTCCGGCCCCGTGCTTCGCCATTCGGGAGCAATGATCCGCTCGATTGCTGCCCGGTCGCCGGCTACCCAGGCTTTAGCAAGATCCTGTTGGATTTGTGTGAGCGCTGCTCGATCTTCTTCTGGCCGACCATTCTGGTTCGCCCCGGCCGCCGGGCTCAACATGGCGACGAGAACTATGAAGGAAAGGGGCAACAACAGCTGCGTCGTTGGCGAGGCCGCGGGACTCGAAGCAGAGCAAGTCCGCCTGATTGTCTTGGAGCAGTGAGTCTTGGGCAGAGGAAGAGGCAGGTTCTGCGTCATCTGCGTCATCTACGGCCCCGGACTTCTGTGTCATCCCCCGTTGAGGCACAGCATCTGCGTCAGCTCACTTCGCGGTCTTGCTTTGCCGCCGGAGCCTCGGCCGCTGCCGGCTCTGCCGGCCGGCCTCTGAGTTTCGTCATCAGTGTCCCGATGAACCCCGATGCGAAGTACGAGTAGGCGATCACAATCAGCACTTCGTGGGGATACGTGACCAGCAGGCCGATGAACACCGCCACGAGCAGCAGGCCGCGGTAGCCGCGGCGCATGCCCAGGTCGAAGGTCTTGAAGCTCTGGAACCGGATGGTGCTGACCATCAGCAGGGCCGGCACCGTCAGCATGACGAGCCCGAGCCACGCTTCCGGTTTCGCGGCCAGGCCGCCGGGGAAATAGAAGATGGTCGCCGCCACCAGGCCGGCCGCCGCCGGGCTGGGTAAGCCGATGAAGTAGCGCTTGTCGGTGTTGGTCTGGATGTTGAAGCGGGCCAGCCGCAGCGCCGCCGCGGTCAGGTAGACGAAGCCGACTGCCCACCCCAGGCGGCCGAGCGGATTCAATCCCCACTGGAACGCCAGCACGGCGGGCGCCATGCCGAACGAGATCAGGTCGGCCAGCGAATCCAGCTGCACGCCGAAATCGCTGGTCGTGCCGGTCATGCGGGCAATGCGGCCGTCGAGCATGTCGAGCACGACGGCCACGCCAATGAACGGGGCCGCGGTCGCGAAATCCCCCCGCATGGCGTGCACGACGCAGGCCCAGCCGCAGAACAGGTTGGCGAGGGTGAACAGGCTGGGCAGCAGCGAGACGCCGCGGCGAATGCCGCGCCGGTCGGTGCTGCGCGTGAACGCATGCAAGCGAATGGGCGAACCGTGCCGCGCTTCCACCTTACGACTCCAGCGTTGCGATCGTTGTCTCACCGGCGACGACCTTGTCGCCAACTGCCACGCGAATGGTCGCAGACAGCGGCAGAAACAGATCCATGCGTGAACCGAACTTCATGACGCCGTAGCGCTGTCCGCGCGCCACCTGGTCGCCGACCTGCAGCCGGCACACGATGCGCCGCGCCAGCACGCCGACGATCTGGCGCGCCACGATGGGGCCGCCCGGGCGGTCGAACCAGACCTCGGTCCATTCGTTTAGCTGTCCCGCCTCTTTCCGATAGGCGGGCAGGAACTGGCCGGGATGATACTCCACCCGCGTCACCGTGCCGTCAACCGGGGTCCGGTTGACGTGGACGTCCATGGGCGACAGGAACATGCTGACCACCTGCCACTCGCCCGGCGGCGCGCCAGGCCACTGGCGTTCGCCGGCGGCCATGATCCGGGCATCGGCCGGCGAAACCACCAGGTTGGCCGCCGTTGGAATGGTGCGACTGGGGTCGCGAAAGAAGAAGGCGAAGAAGGCCGCGAGCACCAGGAGCGGAATGGACCAGCCGCGCCCGAACCAGAACCCGGCGGCCAGCGCCAGCACCAAGGCCGCGCCAATGAAGGGCAGGCCGGCCCGATCGATAAGCATCCTCTTGATAATAAGACGCCGGGCATGATTTCCCGGAAAATATCGGGGCACCGTCTCGCGGTGCCCTCGGGAAATGACGCCCGGCGCCGGCGACTGCGCCTAGGCCGACAGCGGCTGCGACGCCGTGGCGGTGCTGTGATGCCGCAGGATCGACTCCATGCGGTCTTTGATGTGGAGTTTGCGTTTCTTGAGACTGACTTCTTCGATTTGCTCGTCGTCCGACAGGTAGTGCTTGGCCTCGAGCTCGTGCAGGCGATCGTCCAGTGAGTGGTGCGTGAAGGCTAACTCGCGGAATTCCTCGTTGGTCTCGAGGAGCCGATGTTTCAAGTCCTCAGCCATCTCTCCGCCTCCCTTCCGGGGTCGGTGCAGGAACGCTTGCCGCCCCTATAAGCCGGACTCTACCACCATGGATTTGTGAATGGAAGCGACAAGGTTCAGGGTGGCCCGCCACGCACCAGGACCAGCGCGTCCTCCACAGGCTGGGTGTAGTAATTACGGCGCACGCCCGCCTCGACAAACCCGGCCTTGGCGTACAGCCGCAAGGCGGGCAGGTTCGAGCGGCGCACCTCGAGGGTAGCGCGCTCAGCGCCTGCCTGGGCCAGCTCGGCCAGCACGACCGAAAGCAGGCGGCTGGCCAGCCCCTGCCCCCGCAGCTCTGGCCGAACGGCGAGGTTGTTGATGTGAATCTGGTTCTCGACCCGCCAGAACGCGCAAAACGCCGCGACCGGCCAGTCCGGCGTTCGCAGCACGTAAATGTGGCACACCTCGGGCCTCTGGAGCTCCGCCTCATACCATTCCCGCGTCGTCGGATTGTTGAAGGAGGCCTCCTCGATCGCCAGGACGCCGTCCAGGTCCTCGGCGGTGGTCAATCGCTCAACGATCATGGCCGGTCGCGCCGCTCGCGTTCGATCTCCACGTCGGGACGGCGGACGTAGATGGGTGTCAGTTGATGCGGCAGCCCGGTTTCGCCGAGGGCCGCCCGCCGTCCCGCCAACCAGGCCAATGCGGGAGCCAGCGGTGGCGGCGTGCGGGCGGTCCACTTCCCCGCTCCGGCCGTGGCTATCAGAGCCGCATCGCGCTCGGCGGCGTCGCCGATGAAGACAGCCGGGCGGCCTTCGAGGTGCGGCCGCCAGGCGGCGAGCACGGCGGCCGGCTGCGCCGCCAGGGGCGACTGGAGGGTCTGGCCGGCGGCCAGGTCCAGCAGGCTGGCGAAGACCTCGCCCCGCTGCGCGTCCATCCACGGCGCGACGAGCGAGACACCGGCGCCCCGCGCCTCCTCTGCCAAGGCGTCAAGGGCCGAGATCCCCAGCACCGGCCGTCCCAGGGTCATGGCCAGGCCCTGCATGGCCGCCAGGCCGATCCGCAGGCCGGTAAAGGCGCCCGGACCCGTGGCGACAGCCAGCAGGTCAATGGCGCTGCGCTGCAGCCCGGCCAGGGCCAGGGCCTCGGCCAGTTCGGCCGGCAAGCGCTCGCTGTGCGACCGGGAAGGGTCGCCTGGAACCAACGCCAGCAGGTCCTGGTCGCGCGCGTCGGTCGCGTCGCCGCCTTGGCGTTGGCGGATGACCGCGACGCTGCCGCCGCGCGTGGTGGTGTCGAGGGAGAGAATGAACACGGTGTGTGGCTCCGGCCATCGTATACTCGACCACACGCCTTTCCGAACCGCGACCGTGTCCCAACCACCATCTTTTGCCTCTGCAGTGCCGCCAACCGGCGCGCAGCTGACGCCGGCGATGCGGCAGTATTTCGAGGCCAAGCGCCAGTACCGGCAGGCCCTCGTCTTCTTCCGCATGGGCGACTTCTACGAGATGTTCTACGAAGACGCGCTGGTGGCGTCGCGGGCGCTCGACCTGACGCTGACCTCGCGCTCGAAAGACTCGGCCGGCACGCCGGTGCCGATGTGCGGGCTGCCCTTTCACGCCGCCGACGGCTACATCGCCCGGCTGGTCAAGAAGGGCTACAGCGTCGCGATCTGCGAGCAGATTGAAGACCCCAAGAAGGCGAAGGGCGTCGTCAAACGCGACGTGGTGCGCGTGGTGTCGCCGGGCACGCTCACCGACTCGGCCTACCTGGACGCGCGCGAGCCGGCGTTCCTGATGTCGATTGTCGCGACCGCCACCTCCACCAAGGCGCCTGGCGCGGGTACGGCCGAGTACGGGGTCGCGCTGGTTGACTTGTCGACCGGCGAGTTCGACGTCGCCGAATACAGCGGCGTGGAAGGCCTGACCGCGCTGCGGGCCGAGATCGCCGTGCTGCGTCCGCGCGAGATCGTCGTTGCATCGGCGACCGATGCCCGCGCGCTGCTGCCCGAGATCGAGCAGCAAGGCGTGCCGGTCACCGAGGTGGATGGCTGGCACTTCGAGCTGGAGTCGGCCCGGCAGACCCTGATCGAGCAACTGCGCGTCAGCGGCCTCGAAGGCTTCGGCCTCGAGCGCCGGCAGACGGCGGTGTGCGCGGCCGGTGCGCTGGTCCGCTACCTGCGCGACACCCAGAAAGCCGACCTGGCCCACGTGCGATCGGTGCGGCTGCGCCAGTCGGCCGACGGCCTGCTGATCGACCCCACCACGCTGAAGCACCTGGAGATCGTCCAGTCGATGGAAGGCGGCCGCGCCGGCACCTTGCTTGACGAGATCGACCGCACGGTGACGCCCATGGGCGGCAGGCTGCTCCGGGCGTGGTTACTGCGGCCGCTGACCGCGCTCGAGCCCATTCGCGATCGGCTCGATGCGGTCGAGGAACTGGCGGTCAAGACGACCGAGCGCGGCAAGCTGCGCGAGACCCTCAAGTCGATCCTCGACATGGAGCGGCTGATTTCGCGCATTGCCCTGTCAACCGCGAGCCCGCGCGACCTGGTCGCCCTGGGCCGGTCGCTGGCCGCCGTACCCCGCCTGGCGCTGATGCTGACCGACTGCCAGGCCCCGCTCGTGCGCAGCCTGGTTGGCGAGCTCGACGACCTGAGCGACGTCCGGCAATGGGTCGAGGCGGCGATCATGGACGAGCCGCCGGCCCTGGCCCGCGAGGGCGGCTTCGTGCGCGACGGATTCGACCCCGGCGTCGATGAACTGCGCACCATCAGCCGGTCCGGCAAGCAGGTGATCGCCGAAATGGAAGAGGGCGAACGCACCCGCACCGGCATCTCGTCGCTGAAGGTCCGCTTCAACCGCGTCTTCGGGTACTACATCGAGATTTCCAAATCGAACCTGCACGCGGTGCCGGACGACTACATCCGCAAGCAGACCATCGCCGGCGGCGAGCGCTACATCACGCCCGCGCTGAAGGAATACGAGGAGAAGGTGCTCGGCGCCGACGAGCGCATCGTGACGCGCGAGCTCGAGATCTTCGAGGCGTTGCGCCAGCGGGTCGCGGCGGAATCGCCCCGCGTGCTCGACACCGCCCGTGCCGTCGCCGGCCTCGACGTGCTGGCCGGCCTGGCCGAAACCGCCACCGTCTGCAACTACACCAAGCCGCACGTCCATGACGGCGACGAGATGATCGCGCTCGACGTGCGCCACCCGGTGGTCGAGCGGCTGGCCGCAGGCGCATTCGTGCCCAACGACATCACGCTCAACGGGACCACCCACCAGCTGGTGATCCTGACCGGCCCGAACATGGGCGGCAAGTCCACTTACCTGCGCCAGGTCGCCCTGCTCTGCCTGATGGCGCAGACCGGATCGTTCGTGCCGGCGCGCGAAGCCAAGCTGGCGCTGATCGATCGGTTGTATGCCCGGGTCGGCGCCTCCGACAACATCGCCCGCGGGCAGTCGACCTTCATGGTGGAAATGCAGGAGACCTCGCACATCCTGAGCGGCGCCACCTCGCGCAGCCTGGTCGTGCTCGACGAAATCGGCCGCGGCACGGCGACCTTCGACGGCTTGAGCATTGCCTGGGCGGTGGCCGAGTTCATGGCCACCAACGAACGGGCGCGGCCCAAGACGCTGTTCGCCACTCACTACCACGAGCTGACCGACCTGGCCGACGCCATCCCCGGCGTCGTCAACGCGCACGTGACCGCGCGCGAGTGGAAAGACGACATCATCTTCCTCCACAAGATCCTGCCGGGACGATCCGATCGCAGCTACGGCATCCAGGTTGCCCGCCTGGCCGGCCTGCCGGCGTCGGTGATTGCCCGCGCCCGCGACATCCTGGCCTCGCTCGAACACGACGAGCTGGCGCGCGGCGGCAAGCCGTCGCTGAGCGGCGCGCCGGTGGTGCCGCAGCAGCAACTCGGGTTGTTCCAGACCGCCTCCCCTGCCGACGAAAAGCTGCGCGAGCGGATCCGCGAAGTTGACATCAACCGGACGACGCCCATCGACGCGCTGCAGATCCTCCAGGAGTTGAAGAAGTCTCTTGACGATTAGGATCCTCGCCGCGATCGTCCTGGCACTTGGCGCTGGCGCTTGCCGCGACGTGCCGCCGCGGAACGATATCGTCACCCTGGCCGTCCTCAGTTCTCCCAACAGCCTCGATCCGCGGGTTGGCTCGGACGAGACGTCGCAGCGCGCGCATCAACTGCTCTACGACAACCTGCTCGCGCTCGATGAGCAACTGCGCGTCACCGGCGGCCTGGCCTCGAGCTGGCAGCAGGTTGACCCGCTGACCTACGACGTGGTGTTGCGCCAGGGGGTGCTGTTCCACGACGGCCACGAGCTGACTTCGGATGACGTCGTCTATACCTTCAGTTCGTTTATCGATCCCTCGTTCATTTCGGCGCGCAAGGGGGCCTATCGGCTGCTCGACAAGGTCACGGCGCGCGACCGCTACACGGCCAGGTTCTCGCTGAAGGAGCCGTTCGGGTCGTTCCCGATTCAGCTGGTGATGCCGGTGGTGCCGAAAGACGCCGGCCCCGGCCTGCGTGATCACCCGGTGGGGACCGGCCCGTACAAGTTCGTGAGCTTCGCGGTTGACGACAAGCTCGAACTGGCGGCCTTCCCGCAGTACTTCCGCGGCGCTCCGGCCAACAGCGGTGTGGTGTTGAAGGTGGTGCCCGACGAGATCATGCGGGCGCTCGAGTTGCGCAAAGGCACCATCGACCTGGTGGTCAACGACCTGTCGCCGGATGTCGTGCACCAGCTGGCCACGGACAAGGGGATGTCGGTCACCGAGTCGCCCGGCACCGACTACGCCTACGTCGGCTTCAACATGCGCGATCCGGTGCTGCAGGATCGCCGGGTGCGTCATGCCATCGGCTACGCCATCGACCGCCAGGCGATCGTCGATCACCTGCGGCGCGGCCTGGCCACGCCCGCCGTCGGCATCCTGCCGCCGGTGTCGTGGGCGTTCGAGCCCGACGTGTTCCAGTTCAATCACGATGTGGCGAAGGCGAAGGCCCTGCTCGACGCCGCCGGCTATCCCGACCCGGACGGCGACGGCCCCGCGCCGCGGCTGCGGTTGACGCTCAAGGTCTCGACCAACGAGTTCATCCGGCTGCAAGCGGCGGTCATCCAGCAGGATCTCCGGCAAGCCGGTATTGACCTCGACGTTCGCTCGTACGAGTTCGCCACCCTCTACGCCGACGTGCTCAAGGGCAACTTCCAGTTGTTCACGTTGCAATGGGTCGGCGTCTCCGACCCGGACATGCTGCGCCGTGTGTTCCATTCGCAGCAGATGCCGCCGTCGGGATTCAATCGCGGGTATTACGAGAATCCGGAGGTCGACCGGCTGATCGACGAGGCCTCGGCCGCGGCCACCGAGGCGGATCGCCGGCGCCTGTTTGGCGCGGCGCAGCGCCTGGTGGCCGAAGACGCGCCGTACATCAGCCTGTGGAACAAGACGAACGTGGCCGTCGCCCGTACAGGCATCGAGGGCGTCACGTTGACGCCCTCGGCGGAGTTCACGTTCCTGCGTGAGGTGACGAAGCGTTGAGGCACAGGCAACCCTGAAGGGTTGCCTCCACCGAAAGCTCAGCCCTTCAGCTTTTCGAGCTCGGTCTTGGCGTCGGCGGCGAGCGGCGATTCGGCGTGCTTCTCGACCACCTCGGTCAGCGTCTTGCGCGCTTCGTCGGTCTTGCCCGCCAACTGGTAGGCGCGAGCCAGCTCCATCAGCACGGCGTCCACCGGCAGGTTGGTGTTGGCCTGCTCCGAGGTTTCCTTCAACGTGGCGATGGCCGGATCGAACTGGCCGGCCCGGAGTTGGGCTTCGGCCTTGCCCAGCCGCGACATGCGCTGGATGATGCCCGAGCCGTTGGCGATCACCTGGTCGTACTGCGCCACCGCCTCGTCGAAACGGCCGAGGGCCACCAGGTTGGTCGCCGCGTGATACCGCGCGGTGATGCCCGAGTCGGTGGAGGGATAGGCATCCGCCGCGGCCAGGAATTTCGGCAGCGCCGCTTCGAGCTTGGCCCGCTCGGTCGGATAGGTGCCCGGCGCCTGTCCCGGCAACAACGTGGGATCGGTGCTGGTGCCGGCCGGCGGTCCGGGCGGCATGACGCGCGACTCTTCGATCACCATGGCTTCGGCCAGCAGGGCCCGCGCCTTGGTATCGGTGCTGCGCGTCCACGCGGAGTAGGCGAAGATGCCGCCGCCAATCACGACGATGGCGGCCACGATCGCCAGCAGCGTGGATTGGTTCTTTTCCAGCCAGTGCTGGGCGGAGCCCACGGCAATGGCCAGTTCGTTGTCTTTGAGGTGATGCCGTTCGGTAGTTTTCATGCTCGTTCCAATTATCCGTCTATCTTCGCGTGGCCTACCAGCGAGAGATGGCCTGCCAGCCGTAGCTCGGGTTCGAACCTGCGGGTCCACCGTCGCTGGCTCGGAAGGGCTCGCCAGCTATGGTGGACAACCTCCGCCTGAACCGGAGCGGAGGTTGGTGCGCCTGACAGGAATTGAACCTGTGACCCCCGGTTTAGGAAACCAGTGCTCTATCCAACTGAGCTACAGGCGCCTCGAGAACCCGGCCGCGGCCGGACTAGTACTGCAATAGAGAATAAACCGGCTCGCCCGCCAGTTTGTCGCGGCCCTTCAGGAAGTCCAGCTCAATCAGGAACGCGGCGCCGACCACCTTGCCGCCGGCCCGGCGTGCCAGGTCGATGGCCGCCCGCGCCGTGCCGCCGGTCGCCAGCACGTCGTCGACGATCAGGATGCGCTGGTCCCGGGCACAGGCGTCCTGGTGAATCTCCAGGGCGTCGGTGCCGTACTCGAGGTTGTAGCTCTCCTTGTGCGTCGCCGCCGGCAGCTTGCCCGGCTTGCGAATGGGCACGAAGCCGCAGCCCAGGGCGTTGGCGACCGCCGCGCCGAGAATGAAGCCGCGGCTCTCGATGCCAATCACCTGGTCGATGTCTTCGCCCATGTACGGGGCCGCCAGCGCGTCAACCGTATCGCGAAACCCCTGCGCATCGCACAGCAGGGTGGTGATGTCGTAGAACAGGATGCCCGGCTTGGGAAAGTCGGGCACGTGCCGGATTTTCGCCTTCAGATGGTCCATGAGTCCCTATCGCCTACCGAATATCAAATCCCGCGTGGAGCCCCGTCGGCTCGACCTCGTCCACCATCACCCGCTCGACCCGCGATCGTGACGGGCCGCGGCGCAGTGCCCGCTCGAACCGCTCCACGGCCTCGGCCTCGCCTTCCGCCACGGCTTCCACCGTGCCGTCAGGGTTGTTGGCGACATGCCCCGCCAGTCCTTCGCGGCGCGCTGCGTCCTGGGCAAAGAACCGGAACCCGACGCCCTGCACGTGTCCACTCACCAGGAACCGCCGGGCGACGCGCATCCGACCATTCTAGCCCAGCCGCGCGTCGGCGCGCTTGACGCCGCTGCGGCCGAGGCGCATGATCGGGACTTGCCGAATCCGGCGCCCACGGCGCCGGAGCGGGGGACCCAGGAATCGGGGCGAATCGCGCCAGTGACGCGCGACAAGGATCACCACCCTTGAGCCCGGCAGCTAACCTCGCAGGCGGAGTGGAGAATCCTTGTTGGGACGTGCCCGTAAGTCCTTCTCGCCGGCGCAGGTGCTGGTGGGGAGCTTCGTCTCGCTGATCGCCGCCGGCACCGCCCTGCTGGCGCTGCCCTTTTCCGCGACCCGCGATTCCCTGTCGATTCTGGACGCGCTCTTCACCGCGACCTCGGCGGTCTGTGTGACCGGTTTGGTCGCGGTCGACACGCCGCGGGATTTGTCGCTGTTTGGCCAACTCGTGGTGTTGCTGCTGATCCAGCTTGGCGGGCTCGGCTACATGGCCATTACGACGGTGGTGGGCGTGGCGCTGGGCCGGACGCTGACCATGGCGGAACGCCTGACCCTGCAGGAGGCCCTCAACGTCCAGACCATGGACGGCCTGGCGCGTTTCGTTTTTTCCGTCCTCAAGCTGATCCTGGCATTCGAACTGGCCGGCGCCGCGATCCTGACCGCCTGGTGGGCCGGTGAGCACGGCCTGCTGCGCGCGGGTTACTACGGACTGTTCCACGCCGTGTCGGCGTTCAACAACGCCGGCTTCGCGTTGTTTTCCGACAGCCTCATGCGCTACCGCGGTGACTGGGTGGTGAACCTGGTGATCTCCGGCCTGGTGATCAGCGGCGGTCTCGGGTTCGTGGTGCTGACCGAGCTGCGCCGGGCCGCCAGCTGGCGGCGGTTGACCCTGCATACCCGGTTGACGCTGATGCTGACCACAGCCCTGATTGCCATCGGCACGGCCTGCTTCCTGCTGCTCGAACGCGGCAACCCTGCCACCCTCGGGCCGTTACCGTTTGGCGAGGCGCTGCTGGCCTCGTTCTTCCAGTCGGTCACCACCCGCACCGCCGGGTTCAACACGCTCGACATCGGCGCCATGATGCCGGCCAGCCTGTTCCTGATGCTGTTGCTGATGTTCGTCGGTGCCGCCCCGGGTGGCACCGCCGGCGGCGTCAAGATCACGACCGTGAGCATCACGGTGGCGGTCATCTGGTCGATGGTTCGGGGAACCGCCGAGCCCACGCTGCTCCGCCGGCGGCTGGCTCCCGATCTCATCGCCCGCGCCTTCTCCATCTGCCTGATCGGGTTTCTGGCCCTGAATGTCGTGACCGGCCTGCTGCTGGCGTCTGAAGGCCGCGGGCTGCTGCCGACACTGTTCGAGACCACCAGTGCGTTCGGCACGGTCGGCTTGTCGACTGGAGAGAACGGCGCGCCGATCAGCCTGTCAGGCCACTTCTCCGCTACCGGCAAGTTGCTGGTGGCCGCCATGATGTTCATGGGCCGCGTCGGGCCGCTGACCCTGGCGGTGGCAATCGCGCGCGGTGGCGCGAAGGTGCGCATGCGGTATCCAGAAGGCAAGGTTCTCGTCGGATGATCGGAGGATGGACGTGAAGCGGAAGCAATTTGGCGTGATCGGCCTGGGGCGTTTCGGTTCCGCCATGGCGGCGACCCTGGCGGAACTGGGGCACGACGTCATCGGCGTGGACGGCGACCAGGAGCGCGTCCAGCAGTCGGCCGACGTCATCATGCAGGCGATTCAACTCGACGCCACAGACGCCAAAGCGCTGCGCGCCGCCGGCATCCAGGACGTCGATGTCGCGGTGGTTTCGATCGGCGAGAACATCGAATCGAGCCTGCTGGTGGTGATGCAGTTGCGCGAGCTGGGCATCCAGAACATCGTCGCCAAGGCGGTGACGCCGCTGCACGGGCGCATCCTGGAGAAGCTGGGGGTGACGCGGGTGATCTTCCCCGAACGCGAAATGGCCGTCCGCATTGCCCACTCGCTGGCCATGCCCAACGTGCTGGACTACATCGAGCTGTCTCGCGACTACAGCATCATCGAGCTACCCGCCTCGGAGGCGTTCATCGGGCGGACCCTGAAGCAATTGGAGCTGCGGCCGCGCTATGGCATCACGCTGATTGCGATCAAGCGTCCTGGCGGGCCGGCAGGCGCCGTGACCACGAACATTGCGCCCGGCGCCGATGAAGTGATCCAGCCAGGCGACGTGCTGGCCCTGCTCGGGAGTAACGAGCGTTTGAGCCAGCTCGATCGCCTGAAATAGTGCCGGGGCAGGGGCTCGAGACTTGTTCTCGAGCCCCAAGCCGTTACTTCTGTGGCTTCGCCGGCGGTGCCGGCTTCGCCTTGGGATCGACCACTTCGACCTTCTCGCGCCTGAGCGCCGCGTTCAGCCGCGGCAGCTCGGTGGTCAGCGTCTGCTGCATCTTCTTCAGTTGCGCGTCGAGCTGCGCCGACAGCTCGTTGAACACTTCCACGCTCTGGTCGGTCGGCTTGTTGTCGGCGCTTTCGATGACCCCGGCCAGGGCGGCGATCTTGTTGTTCAACTTGATCGGGTAGTTCAGCGGGTCCTGGCCGCTGCGGTTGCGGACCTGGTAGGCCTCTTCCTCGACCTGGGCCAGTGGCTGCAGCAAGCTGTCGGCCAGCTTCTGGATTTCGACCTTGCGGCGGCCGGTGACCTTCTGCAGGCGCTGGTTGACCTGGTCGCGGATGTTGCGGATGTCGATTACCGCCTGGTTGGCCTCGCTCACCTTGTCGCGCACGCGGCGCGACAGGTTGAACTGCTCGGCCAGGTCGGCCTCGGTGATGCCGGCGGCCACCAGCCGCGGGTCCAGCGTGATGTTGAAGTCACGGGTTTCGGTCTGGCCGTTGGCCGTCACGCGCACGGTGTAGCGCCCGGTCGGCGCCGCCGGGCCGCGCTGCGGCTGCGCCGCCCACATGATCATGCCGGGGAACACGGTCGAGCCCTCGTAGCGCATGTCCCACGAGAAGCGGTTGATGCCCTTGGCGGTGGCGACGCGCGGCGAACCGCCGCCAAACGGGTTGTCGTTGGCCGGCTCAGCGGCCGGCTTCGGCGTGCCCGTGAAGCTGCGCAACACCGTGCCCTGCGCGTCGAGGAACTCGATCTTCACCTCGGCCGCCTCCTGGTTGAGGAAGTAGTCGAACGAGACGTTGCGGTCGCGGCCGCGCATCGGGTCGATCGGCTCGAAGAGATGCAGGGCGTCGGTGGTCAGCTCAGGTGTCGCCTGGCGCAGCACCCCGATGTTGTCGAGGATGTAGAAGCCGCGGCCGTGAGTGCCGATCACCAGGTCGCGCTCTTCGACGATGATGCCGTGGACCGGCGTGGTCGGCAGGTTCAGCCGCAGCGACTGCCAGCTGGCGCCGTCGTTGAACGAGACGTAGATGCCGTGCTCGGTGCCCAGGTACAGCAGGCCCTTGCGCTTGGGATCCTCGCGGATGACGCGCGCGAAGTCGGTGTCGGGCACGCCGGTCGTGATCTTCTGCCAGCTCTTACCGAAGTCCGCCGTCTTGTAGACGTACGGCTTGCGGTCACCCATCTGATAGCGATTGCCGGCCAGGTAGGCGACGCCGTTCTGGTGCGGCGACGCTTCGATCAGGCTGATGCGCGTGAAATCGGGCAGGTCCGGCGGCGTAATGCGATTCCAGTTCTTGCCGCCATCCTGCGTCACGTGCACCCAGCCGTCATCCGACCCGGTCCAGATGGTGTTGGCGTCCTGCCGCGACGGCGCGACCGTAAAGATCACCGCGTAGGTTTCGACGCCGGTCTGGTCCTTGGTAATCGGGCCGCCCGACGCCTGCATGGTCTTGGGATCCGACCGTGTCAGGTTGGGGCTGATCTTCTCCCAGTTCTGACCGCCGGTCACGGTTCGATACAGATGCTGCGACGATGCGTACAGCGTCTTGTTGTCGACTGGTGAGAACACGATCGGAAACGTCCACTGGAACCGTTCCTTGATGTCGATCGACGACCAGCCCATCGGGTTGTCAGGATAGATGTGGATCGCCCGCTGCTGGCCCAACTCGCGATCGAGCCGGCTCAGGTAGCCGCCGTAACTGCCGGCGTAGAACACCGACAGGTCGTTCGGGTCTGGCGCGATGTAGCCGCTTTCCCCGCCGCCCACAGCATAGAAAATCGGCGGCAGGCTGCCCTCGCCCGCTCCCGGCGCGGCCTGGCTGCCGACGCACGCGGTGCTGTTGTCCTGCTGCGCGCCGCACACGTGATACGGCACGTGCTTGGTGGTGAAGACGTTGTAGAACTGGCCGGTGGGAATGTCCTGCCCGGTCCAGGTCTGGCCGCCGTTGAAGCTGACGTTGGCCGAGCCGTCGTTGGACTGGACCATGCGCTTGTTGTCGGTCGACGAGATCCACAGGTCGTGGTTGTCGCCGTGGGGCACGCGGATGTTGGTCGTGGTCTTACCCCCATCGGTCGACTTGAAGAACTGCACGTTCAACAGGTAGACGGTGTCCTTGTCGACCGGATCGGCGTTGACGCGGGTGTAGTAGAACGCGCGCTGGCGGATGTTGCGGTTGTCGTTGATCAGCTTCCACGTCGCGCCGGCATCGTCCGACACGTAGAGGCCGCCGGCGGCCTCGTTCTCGATGATGGTGTAGACGCGGTTGCCATCGGCGCCCGACACCGATACGCCGACCTTGCCCCACAGGCCGGTGGGCAGGCCCGGGTTCTTGGTGATCTCGGTCCACGTGTCGCCGGCGTCGGTGGACTTGAACAGGCCGCTGCCCGGGCCGCCGCTCGACATGCTCCAGGGCGTCCGGTTCGCTTCCCACAGCGCCGCGAAGATCACGTTCGGGTTCTTCGGGTCGATCGACAGGTCAACGCCACCGGTCTTCTCGTCGCGGAACAGCGTGCGCCGCCAGGTCTTGCCGCCGTCGGCGGACTTGAAGATGCCGCGCTGCGGATGCTCGTTGTAGACCTGGCCCAGGACCGCGGCGTAGATGATGTCGCAGTTGGTGGGGTGGATGCGCAGGCGGGCAATGGCCTGCGACTCGCGCAGGTCGGTCAGGTGGTCCCACTTCACGCCGCCGTCGCTGGTCTTGTAAACGCCGTCGCCCTGGATGATGTTGCCGCGGAACTGCGTCTCGCCGCCGCCGATGTAAACCACGTCGGGGTTCGACTGACAGACCGCGAGCGACCCAATCGACGAGCTGGTGATCTTGCCGTCGGTCATCGGCGCCCAGTTGGTGCCGCCGTCGGTGGTCTTCCACGCGCCGCCGCCGGTGGCGCCGAACCAGTACTCGAGGGGCCGCGAATCGCTGCCGGCCGTGGCAATCGAGCGGCCGCCGCGGGCCGGGCCGATGCTGCGCCACTGCATGCCGCTGTACAGCGACGGGTCAACGGTTGCGCTGGCCTGCGCGGACGCCGCGGGTGAGAAATACAGTGCGCCGACGGTGGCCGTGCCGGCCGCCAGGGTCAGCGCGAAGAGAATGTTCAACCGCTTCATACGTGTCTCCAGGGGAAATACTATCCACCGGTAGTTTACTTGCGGTCGCGCGAATGGGAGATGCTGAAAACGAATGCCGGTTATGCGCGGGCCAGCCGGATCAGGCCGAGGGCGTTCAGCGTGATGATGCGCAGGCGCCGGATCAACGCGAGCGTGACGCCGGCGGCGGGACCAATGCCAATGGCCTGCGCCACCGCCCCCGAGCCCGCTTCATCGATCCCTAGTCGGTATGGGATGAACTTGAACGCGATGGTGACGAAGCGGCCGGCGCTTTCCATCAAGAACGCGTCGACCAGTGTCGCGCCGGCGCCGCCCGGCAACAACCGCAGCACCAGCCAGACCTCGGCGACGGCGGCGATATGGAAGATCGCCTCCCACCCGCCGACATGCGCCAGCCGGCTGAGGGGCCAGCCAAGCACGCCGTAGATGCGGGCTTCGACCTCGCGGATGGCGTTGGCCGGCACGGCGCTCCGTCCAGCCAGCCGGCTGATGAGGGGCGCGAACCGCGACAACAGCGCCGGCTGCCGGCGCGCCAGCCACAGCGCCACCGCGCCGGCGACCGTGATCGCCACGACCAACCCCTCGGCGATCTGCTCGAGGGCCGGCGGCACGGCTGCGCGCTGGAAGAAGAACCACGTACCGGCCAGCAGCACGGTCAACACCGACGCCGTGTAGAACGCGTTCTCGATGGTGACCGACGCCACCCCGGTGACGGCCGAGACCCGCGAGCGGGTCAGGATGATCTTGGTGGGCTCGCTCGCCAACAGGCCGAGCGGGGTCAGGTTGCCAAGCGCGTCGGCGGCGATCATGGCACCGAAGGCGTCGCGAAATCGCAACTGCGCGTCGCCGGAGCAGACCATCCACGCCCGGGCGCGGCACGCCATCCGCACTGCCCCGAGCACGACCACCGCGACAAACCACCAGCCGACGCTGGTGATCCCGGAGACCACCTCGCTCCAGCCGACCTGGCGGATGGTGAAGACCAGCAGGCCAATGCCGACGATGGCGATCAGGATGTTGAGGACGGAAAGCTTCGGGCGCATCGCGGGCCTCAGCAGACTACAGCTTCTGGGCGCCGTCGTGCTTGGCGAGGTTACGGTCGAAGGTGCCGACGGGCAGGTGCCCCGCCCGCCGGGCAATCTCGAGCAGCAGGGCGTCGGTGAAGCTGATGCTGGGCCGGGCGGCAAACCGGTCGAGCGCGGCCTCGATGGCCTCGTGATCCTGCAACGTCAGGGCCTCGTGGTCCAGCAGCATGCGGATTGAGGCGGCCAGTTCGTTGGCACTGCGCGCGTAGACACTGGTCAACACCCAGGCGGCCTCGGCCACGGCCAGCGTTGGCACCCACGCGCCACCGGCAACGTAGCGGTCGGCGGCGTCGGTTTGCGCGCGGTCGTCGCGGGTAAGGAGCCGGACCAGGACGTTGGTATCAACCGCGCGCATGGCGCGACCGCATGTGCCGGGTGATGCCCTCTTTCAGTTCGGCCAGCGACTTGCGCTGCGGCGGACCGTCCGGAAACAGCGCCTTGTGAATATCCTGGGACGAGTATCGGCCCTTCCGCCGAACCACGATCTGCTCCCCTTCGGCATCCCACTCGATGACCGAACCCGGTCCCACGCCGAGGCGCCTGCGCACCTCGGCCGGCACCGAGATCTGCCCTTGAGCCGTCAGTTTCGATTGCGCGAGTGCCATGGGCCATATTACCACGGTAATGGAATGGGCGGCGCCAGTCGGGCGGGCGGCCTGCGCGGTGCTAGAGTAGGCCGCAGGAGAACGAACCATGAGGATGAGCCGGCTTCGGGCGGCCGTGATGGCCGCGAGTCTTGTCACCCTGGCGGCCTCGATGACGATCGCGGAGCGGCAACCGGCCGCGGTCCCCGTCGACGCCGATGACCTCGGCGGCATCGTCCGCAGCGCAAAGGGACCCGAGGCGGGTGTCTGGGTGATTGCGGAGACGACCGACCTCCCCACTCCCTACGCAAAGATCGTCGTCACCGACGACCGCGGGCGGTATCTCCTGCCCGACCTGCCCATAGCCAGCTATCGTGTGTTCGTTCGTGGCTATGGCCTCGTCGATTCCGCGAAGGTGCCGGCCATTCCCGGCAAGGTCATGGACCTGACCGCGGTGATTGCGCCCAGCGCGCACGCGGCGGCGCAGTACTACCCGGCCGGCAACTGGCTGTCGATGTTGCGCATTCCCGAGGGCAGCGAGTTTCCGGGTACCGGTCCGCAAGGCAACGGCATCAATCCCAACATCAAGAGCCAGGCCGAGTGGCTGCGGCTGATCAAGTCTGGCGGCTGCACGGCGTGCCACCAGATCGGCACGAAGGCGACGCGCGAGATTCCAAAGGAGCTCGGCAGTTTTCCTTCACTGGCTCACGCGTGGGAGCGGCGGCTGGCGTCGGGACAGGCCGGTGGCAACATGATTGGTGGCCTCAATCAGCTTGGCAAGGAGCGCGCGCTGCTGCTGTTTGCCGACTGGACCGATCGCATCAACCGCGGCGAGGTGCCGCCCGCGCCGTCGCGCCCGCAAGGCCTCGAACGCAACGTCGTGATCAGCATGTGGGATTGGGCCGATCCGAAGGCGTATCTCCACGACGTGGTCTCGACCGACCGACGCCGGCCCACGGTGAACGCCAACGGACCGTTGTACGGCGCGCTCGAGCTCAGTGCCGACTACGTGCCGGTGCTCGATCCGGTCACCAACACCATCAGCCAGGTGCCGCTGACGGTGCGCGACGCCAACACGCCGGCCACCTCCCCCAAGGTTCCCGCGTCGTCGCCGTACTGGGGCGAGGAAGTGATCTGGACCAGCAAGAACAACGTGCATAACCCGATGCTCGACGAGCAGGGCCGGTTGTGGCTGACCTCGGCGGTGCGCGCGCCCGAGAACCCGGCGTGGTGCAAGGAGGGGTCGTCGCATCCATCGGCGAAGCTGTTCCCGCTGCAGCGGTCGGGGCGCCAACTGGCGATGTACGACCCGAAGACCAAACAGATCAAGCACATCGATACCTGCTTCGGCACCCACCACCTGATGTTCGCCGAGGATGCAAACAACACGTTGTGGACCAGCGGCGGCGGCCAGGTGGTGGGCTGGTTGAACCGGAACATGTACGACGAGACCGGCGACGAGCAGAAGTCGCAGGGCTGGACCGCGGTGGTCATGGATACCAACGGCAACGGCCGCCGCGACGCCTATGTCGAACCCGACCAGCCAGTGGATCCGACGAAGGACAAGCGTTACGGCGCCGCGTTCTATTCGGTGGCGCCGGCACCGGACGGATCGATCTGGGGCACGGTGCTCGGCTATCCGGGTTCGGTGGTGCGGCTGGATCCCGGCAAGAACCCGCCCGAGACGGCGCTCGCCGAGGTCTACGAACCGCCCTTCACCGATCCGAAGCGGCCCGGTTTCTCGCCGCGCGGCGGCGACGTCGATCGCAACGGCGTGTTCTGGGCGGCGCTGGCCAGCGGCCACCTGGCAAGCTTCGATCGCCGCAAGTGCAAGGGGCCGCTGAATGGCCCGGAGGCCACCGGGCAGCACTGCCCCGAGGGCTGGACCCTATACACCGAGCCCATGCCGCAGTTCCGCGGCGTGCGCGACGGCGGCAGCGTCGAGGCGAGTTACTACACCTGGGTCGATCAGTTCGATACGCTCGGCCTGGGCGCCAACGTGCCGATCAACACCGGCAACGCCTCGGAAGCGCTGCTCGCCTTGAAGGACGGCAAGTGGGTGGTGCTGCGCGTGCCGTATCCGCAGGGCTTCTACACCAAGTGGATGGACGGCCGCATCGACGACCCCAACGCGGGCTGGAAGGGACGCGGGCTGTGGGCCACGATCAGCACACGGACGCCGTTCCACCTGGAAGGCGGCAAGGGCACGACCAGCAAGGTCTACAAGCTCCAGATGCGCCCAGACCCTCTCGCCAAATGAAGAGACGGGCTTTGGTGCGATACGTCCTGGCTCTGCTGTTGCTGTCTGCCCCCCTCGGGGCGCAGCACGGCACGATCGGTGGCGAATGGCGCACGTGGGGCGGCGACCTTGGTGTCACCCGCTATGCCCCGCTTGACCAGATCCGCGCCGGCAACTTCAAAGACCTCGAGGTCGCGTGGCGATTCAGGACCGAGAACCTGGGTTCGCGCCCCGACTTCAACCTGCAGACCACGCCGCTGATGATCAACGGCGTGTTGTACGCCACCGCCGGTGAGCATCGCAACGCCGTCGCGCTCAATGCCGCGACCGGCGAGATGCTGTGGATGCATCGGCTCGAAGAGGGCCGTCGCGCACAGGTGTCGTCGCGCCGGCTGTCGGGACGCGGTGTCGGCTACTGGACCGACGGCAAAGGCGACGAGCGCGTCTTCTACGTCACCATCGGCTATCAACTGGTCGGCCTCGATGCCCGGACCGGACATCCGCTCAAGGACTTCGGCGTCAACGGCGTCGTCGATCTCAGGCGGGATGCCGACCAGTCGCTGGATCTCGTCGAGGCCGACATTGCCTGGAACGGCGCGCCGGTCGTGGCTAAGAACGTCGTCATCGTCGGCGCCGCCCATCGCTCGGGCACCATACCGAAGAGCCGTACCAATGCGAAAGGCTACGTCCGCGGCTTCGACGCGCGCACCGGCCGGCGGCTGTGGACCTTCCACACGATTCCCGGCGCCGGTGAGTTCGGCCACGACACCTGGCTCGAGAAGTCCGCGGCGTACACCGGCAATACCGGCGTGTGGACGCAGTTTGCCGTCGACGAGCAGCTTGGGTTGGTCTACCTGCCGGTCGAAAGTCCGACCGGCGATTACTACGGCGGCCATCGGCCCGGCAACAACCTGTTTGGTGAGAGCCTGGTCGCGGTGGACCTGCAGACGGGCAAACGCGCCTGGCATTACCAGCTCGTGCACCATCCGATCTGGGACTACGACATTCCGTGCGCGCCGATCCTCGTGAACATCACCGTCGGAGGCCGCCACATCGCCGCCGTGGCGCAGCCAACCAAGCAGGGCTTCGTTTACGTGTTCGATCGCAAGACCGGCGAGCCGGTGTGGCCGATTGAGGAGCGTCCGGTGGAGGCGGGCACGGTGCCACGTGAGTGGTATTCGCCGACGCAGCCCTTCCCCACCCGGCCCCCGGCATTCGAACGCCAGGGCTTCCTCGAAGACTTCGTCGTCGACTTCACCCCCGAGATCAAGGCCGAGGCGCTGGCGCTGGTCTCGAAGTACAAGATCGGCCCGTTGTTCACGCCGCCGATTGTGCGCGGTGAGAACGGCAAGGCGGGTTTACTGTTCATACCCAACGGGGCGAATTGGCCGGGCGGTTCATTCGATCCCGAGACGGCCATGCTCTACGTCTATTCGCACACCATGGTTCGGGTGCTGTCGATGGTGAACGATCCCGCGCGATCCGACATGGCGTACATCAGCGCCGGCGGCGCATCGGACGATGGTGGTGGCGGGTTGTCGGTTGATGGCATCCCGATTGTGAAGCCGCCATGGGGCCGCATTACCGCCATCGACATGAACAAGGGTGAGATTGCCTGGCAGATCGCCCACGGCGAGACACCTGATGCGATCAAGAACCACCCGGCGTTGAAAGGTCTGACCATCCCCCGCACCGGACGGCCCGGCGGCGCCGGCGGCAGTTCCGGCGGCATTGGCACGCTGGTCACCAGGACGCTGCTGATCTCCGGTGAGGGCGGCACCGTCGCGATGGCCGATGGCCGGCGAGGCGCCATGCTGCGAGCCTACGACAAGAAGACGGGCGCGGAGGTTGGCGCCGTGCCGATGCCGGGTGCGCAAACCGGCAACCCCATGACTTACATGCTCGACGGCAGGCAGTACATCGTCGTTGCCTCCAGCAGCTCGACCAGCCCCGGGGAGCTGATCGCTTACCGGCTGCCATGACGCGTGCCCATGTAGTGTCCGGTCATGCAGTGTCCGGCCATGTGGCGTCCGGTCATGTAGCGTCCGGTCATGCAGTGTTCGGTCATGTAGCGTCCGGCTTTAGCCGGACCATACTGCTCAGCCTACTGTTGCTCACGGGGGCCGTCTTCGCCGCTGACAGGTTCGGCGACGTGGAGATCACGCCCTTCTCCCACTCGCACATCCAGATCGAACACGCCGGCAAGATCATTCACATCGATCCGTGGAGCGTCAGCGACCTCTCCAAAGCCAAGCCAGCCGACCTGATTCTGATCACTGACGATGTCGCGCATCACCTGGATGTGAGGGCTATCGCGCGCCTGCGCAAGCCAGGCGCAACGGTGGTGATAGCCGCCAACGGGCTGAAACAGGTGCCCGACGGCATCGTCATGAACAATGGCGATGTGAAGGAGTTTGGCGCGACCAGGGTCGAGGCCATTGGCGCCTACGACATCAAGCCCGGCGATCCGTACCACCCTAAGGGTGAAGCCAACGGTTATGTGATCACCGTTGGCGGCAAGCGCATCTATGTCGTGGGCGTGACCGAGTGCGTGCCTGAAGTCAGGGCAGCGAAGAATGTCGATGTGGCGTTCTTCCCCGTGAACCTGCCGCAGGCGCGCATGGAGCCAGCTGCGGCGATTGAGTGCATTGCCGCGATTGCGCCGAAGGTGGTCTATCCGTATCACTACGATCAGGAATGGGTGCGGCCGGTGCCGGCAGGCGGTGTCCGTCCCACGCCGACGACGCGCGGGCTGCAGGAACTGAAGACAGCGCTCGCGCCGAAGGGGATTAGCGTTCGATTCGCGAATTGGTACCCGAAATGAAAGCACTCACAGTCAGCGCTCTCGCCATCGTAGCTGCCACTTCCCTTCAGGCTCAGACCCGAGTCAGCCCACGCGCGGGCGTCGACTGGCCGGGGTTCCGCGGCATCGCCGCCTCCGGCGTCCACGACGCAGGCGCGGTGCCGGTGAGCTGGAGCGTGCCCGACGCGAAGCTGGTGAAGTGGAAGGTGCCGGTGGCCGGCCTCGGCCACTCGAGCCCCGTGGTTTGGGGCGACCTGGTCTGCACGGCGAGCGCCGTCAGCGGGACACCCGATCCGCAACTGAAGGTCGGCCTCTACGGCGACATCGGCTCGGTGCTCGACACCACCGTGCACAAGTTCCTGGTGATGTGCTTCGACAAGAACACAGGCAAGCTGCGGTGGGAGCAGACGGCCAAGACCGGCGTGCCCATCATCAAGCGCCACCCGAAATCGACGCACGCCAGTTCGACGCTGGCCACCGACGGCACCCACATCGTGGCGTTTTTCGGTTCCGAGGGCCTGCACGCCTACGACCTGAAGGGCGGGCTGATCTGGAAGAAGGATTTCGGCGAGCTTGATTCCGGCTTCTTCATGGCGCCGGAGGCGCAGTGGGGCTTTGCCAGCTCCCCCATCATCCACAACGGCCGCGTCATCGTGCAGGCCGACGTGCAGAAGGGGTCGTTCGTGGCGGCGTTCGACGTTCGCTCAGGCAAGGAACTGTGGCGGACACCGCGCGCCGATGTGCCGACGTGGAGCACGCCGGCCGTGGTCAACATGAACGGGCGCGACCAGGTGATCGTGAACGGCTGGAAGCACATTGGCGGCTACGACCTTGAAACCGGCAAGGAGGTGTGGCGCATGACCGGCGGCGGCGACATCCCGGTGCCGACACCGATCGTCGCGCACGGCCTGGTGTTCATCACCAACGCGCACGGGAGAATGGCGCCGATCTACGCCATCAAGCCGACCGCAGCCGGCGACATCTCGTTGAAGGAGGGTGAAACCTCGAACGCGCACATCGCCTGGAGCTATTTCCGCGACGGCGGCTACATGCAGACGCCGATCGTGGTCGGCGACATCTTGTACGTGTGCCGTGACAACGGCGTCCTGAGCGCGTTTGACGCGAAGACCGGCGTGCGGCACTACCAGGCGCGCCTGGGCGACGGCCGCACGGGGTTCTCGGCATCCGCGGTAGCGGCCGGCGGCCGCCTCTACTTCACCAGCGAAGACGGCGACGTCTTCGTCGTCAAGGCGGGGACGACGTACGAGTTGCTGGCGACCAACCCACTGGGCGAAGTCGCGATGGCGACGCCGGCGATCTCGGAAGGCACGTTCCTCTTCCGCACGCGTGGACACCTGGTCGCCATCGGCGAACGTTAGAGGGCGGGCGCACTTCGCCCGGCGGTGTTCAGAATTGAACAGCGGCGCCGCAACCGTCGCGGCTACCGTGGCCGCATATGAAGGCACCCGTAGGCCTTGTCGTCGATGACGAGCCGATGGTCCGGGCGGTGTATAGCGAGGCGCTGCGGCGGGCCGGCATCCTGGTGTTCGAGGCGGCCAGTGGGAGCACCGCGCTGAGGCTGGCGCAAGCCACAACGCCAGACGTCGTGATTACGGACATTCAGATGCCAGGGGGCGATGGCATCGAGTTGTGCCGCACGCTACGCGGCGATCCGGCGCTGAATCGCGTTCGGATCGTCGTCGTCAGCGGAATGGCCGCGACGCAGGGGGCCGCGGCCGTGGCCGCCGGGTGCGATGCCGTGATCGAGAAGCCCTGCAAGCCGACGCTGTTAATCGCCACCATCCAACGCCTGCTGGCTATGCCGACTCCCTGAACAGATACTACTGCTGCTGCTGCTGCTGCTGCTGCTGCTGCGAGCTGGTAGCCGCTGCGGTGGCGATGGCCGTTACGGGCTGGTGCCGCGCACGAACTTTTTGAACTCTGGGTGCAGGAAGTCGGGGCCGTACTTGTACTGCTTCATTTCCTTGAACGCCTGGTCGCCGGTCAACCAGGTCTCCACTTGTCTCTCGACTCAGCGACTGCCGCGCGCAGAGGAATGGCAGTTCTTGCCGCGCCGCAGGTCCGGTCCGTACGCAGTATCTGCGACCTGAAGGCTCCGCCACCGCAAGGTCCTTGGGGAATCCGCCTATTTCTGGTTGGCCCTTCGTTCGCAGGATTCTGCGTCGGAGGACGATGCTACGATGGCGAACGACGACGTCATGGCAGTGGATGAGCGTGTCGCAAGACTCGAGAGCACGATGGCCAGGGGATTCTTGGACCAGGGCCAACGTATCGGCCGGCTTGAAGACCGGATGGCCGCGCTCGACTCGAAGTTCGACGTGGTCGTGGAATCCATCCGCGGCGACATTAAGGGCGTTTTGGAGGCCGTCACGGCGCTCGCGGCCGAGATGCGCCGGACCACGAGGTCTATTCGTCGAGAGCACGAGGCGGACAGACGAATCACCAAGTCGGTCTTGCTCGATCTCGCTCGCATTCGCACCCTCGAAGGCCGTGGCACGACCAGACGCAAGCGACGCGAGTCTTGAACCCCAGCGCCCCGACGTGCGAAAGGCCCGGTTTCCCGGGCCTTTACAGCGATAAGTTGGTCGGGGCGAAAGGATTCGAACCTTCGACCTCTCGGTCCCGAACCGAGCGCTCTACCAGGCTGAGCCACGCCCCGACGTCCAGACAGCATAACCCAATGTGGGCCTGAAAAGCATCAAAACTTCCCGCTTCGCCAAGGCTACGGGGGACAGGCTGCGGTATTCTCGGCTCGCCATGTCCAAGCTTCGCAGCGTTCTCGGCCTGATCGCCGGCGTCATTCTGGTGCTCAGTAGTGGCGCCCACACCTTTCTGGGATGGCAGGCCCTGGGGGCGGAACTGGCCAGGACCAACGCGCCGGCGGAGCTCGTGACCGGGCTCGAGATCGGCTGGAAATGGGGCGGCGCCGCCATGCTGGCCTTCGGCATTGCGGTGATCACCACGTTCCTGAAGCGCTATCGAGGCGAGCCGGCGTCCACGTTCGTGCCCGCCGTGATCTCGGTGGCCTACATCGCCTTCGGTGCCTGGGCCCTGCTCCACAGCAACTACGATCCGTTCTTCTTCATCTTCATCGTGCCGGGGGTGTTGCTGGCGCTGGCGTCGAGTGGCGCCAGGCAACCCTAAAGGGTTGCCTCCACGGCTATCCGCGCGTTGTTCCCGACAAGTGGTTTCCTCCCGACCCGCCTTCGCGCAGGGCGCTACGGCGGGCAGGCAAGAGGTGCCCTCCCGACCCGAAGTTCCCTCCCGGCGTCATTCGTACCGGAGAGCCACCATCGGGTCTACTCTGGCTGCCCGGAGCGCTGGGAGCCACACCGCAAGGAATGCGACTATCGTCAGCAGCACCGGGACGCCGACGAAGACCAGGGGATCGCGCGCCTCGACGTCGAACAGGAACGACGTCATCAACCGGGCCAACGCCCACGACGCGCCGAGGCCGATGACCACGCCGGTAATGGCCAGCCGCATGCCCTGGAACACCACCATGCGCCGCACCGCGGAGCCGTCGGCGCCCAGCGACAGGCGGATGCCGATCTCCTGCGTGCGCTGCTCCACCGTGTACGCCATCAGGCCGTAAATGCCGATCGCCGCCAGCAGCAACGCCGACGCGCCGAAAATGGTCATCAGCCACATATTGAACCGCTGACGCGACGTCGAACGCTCGACGATGTCGGCCATCGAGCGGACGTTCGACACCGGCAGGCCGGTGGCCTGGCGCAGCTCCTCCTGGATGGCCGCGCTCATCGCGTAGGGATCGCCCGCCGTGCGCACGACCCAGCCCATCGGCGACAGGCCAAGGTTGAGGGCACTGGCGGCGTCTGGAACCTGCGACTGCGGGATGTACATGGCCGGCCCGGGGCGCTGCTGCAGGCCGCCGTCGCGGGTGTCGCCGACCACGCCGATGATCTGCCGCTCGCCTTCGGTGGCAAACTCGCGCATCACGCCGCGGCCGATGACCAGCCGCTCGTTCAGGGGGTCGGTGTCCTTGAAGAACTCGTTCGCGAAGGCCTCGTTGATGATCACCACCGGCGGCGCCACGCTGTCGTCGCGGTCGGTGAACTCGCGGCCGCGCTTCACCGGGATCTTGAAGACGTCGAAATAGCCGGGCGTGATGTTGATCCACTGGCCGCCGCCGTGGAACGGTCCGTCGGCCAGCGGGCGGCCCGCGATCACGAACGGCAAGCCGTAGCCGCCCTGCAGCGGCACGCAGCACGTCGAACTGGCAGCGACGACACCGGGCAACGCGCGCAGCCGATCCGTCCCATTGCGCACCATCAGGTCAACCGCCTGCGCCGATGCGAACTGTGGCCCGGTGACCGACATCCGCATGGTCAGCACGTTGTTGGCGTCGAACCCGGGATCCACCTGCGACAGCGCGATGGCCGAGCGGATCAGCAGCGCCGAGCCGACCAGCAGCGTCAGCGCGAGGGCCACCTCGACGACAACCAGGATCGAGCGGGTCTTGTTCTGCCGGAACCCGGTGCCCGAGCGGCCGCCAGACTCCTTCAGGGTTGAGGTGAGATCGGTCTTCGAACTCTGCAGCGCCGGGATCAACCCGAACAGGATGCCCGTGGCCAGCGACACACCGGCCGTGAACGCCACCACGCGCCAGTCGATGCCGACCAGCGCGCCGTCGACGCCAATGCGCGGCAGTCCCGCGGTGTTCACCGACAGCAGCGCGCGAATGGCCAGCGTGCCGAACGCCAGGCCCAGCGCGCCGCCGATCACCGACAGCACCACGCTTTCGGTCATCACCTGGCTGATGATGCGGCCGCGCGATCCACCGAGAGCGGCCCGGATCGCGATCTCGCGCTTGCGGCCGGTCGCCCGCACCAGCAGCAGGTTGGCGACATTGGCGCACGCGATCAGCAGCACGAAGCCGACCGCGCCGACCAGCACCAACAGCGACTGCCGCACGTTGCGCACGAGGATCTCGCCGACCGGTTCGACGCCGAACGACTGGTTCGGCCCGAGGGCGTTGGCGAACTTGGCCTTGAAGTCGGCGCCCGACGCGTTCAACCGGGCGCGGGCCTGCTCGAGCGACACACCGTCCTTCAAGCGGCCGGCGCTCTGGAAGTAGTGCCCCTGGTCGGCGGTGTTCGGATCGAACTGAAACGGTACCCACAATTGCGGCGGCTGGGCGCCGAAGTCCTGGAAGTTGAAGTCGCCCAGTACGCCGACCACGGTGTACGGAAAGCCGGCAAGGGAGATCGCCTTGCCAACGATGGTGGGATCGCTCGCGAACCGCGTTTCCCAAAGACCCTTGCTGAGCACCACCACGCGATCGCCGCCGGGCCGATCCTCTTCAGGCGTGAAGGTTCGCCCCTGAATGGTCTGCGCGCCAAACAGGCTGAAGAACTCGGCCGAGACACGTCCCGAGCGAAACTGCTCCGGCTGGCTGCCGTCGGTGTAGTTGACGATGCCTTGCGTGAACGCCGACACCCGGTCGACCACCTGGGTCTGCTCGCGGAAGTGCTGGAACTTGGCCGGCGACGCCGCGGCGCCCGAGCCGTTGGGCGACACGGTCATGAAGAAGACCATGCGCTCGGCGTCGGGAAATGGCAGCGGCCGCAACAGCACGGCGTTGACCACCGAGAAGATGGCCGTATTCACGGCAATGCCGAGGGTCAGCGCCGCCACGGCGGCCAGGGCGAAGGCCGGGCTCTGCACGAACATGCGCAGGGCGTGGCGAACGTCGCGAATGAGGGTGTCGAGCATGAGGGATTGGACACCGGCCGCGGCTGTTTGGTTGGGCGTTCGTCCCTGAGGACAGGCAGCGATGGCACGGTCCGCCTAAAGGCGGACGCCACATCGGCGATACCACGCCTGCGGATACCACTGGCCGCCGTTCAGGATCTTGGCGGGCGCCGACCAGGCGCCCGGGTCGCTCACGCCGGGTGCGAATGACACATAGATGGCCGCCGCGAGGCAGGCGGCCAATCCCGACAAGATGTGCCTTCCCGACACGAGTTGCCCTCCCGACACGAGGTGCCTTCCCGACACGAGTTGCCCTCCCGACACGAGTTGCCCTCCCGACACGAGGTGCCTTCCCGACACGAGTTGCCCTCCCGACAAGAAGTTCCCTCCCGGCTACTTCAGGTTCTTGGTGATCGCTTCGAGCATGTCGTACGCGGTCATGTCCGGCTGCAGCGGCGTGACCGAGGTGTAGCCTTCCATCACCGCCTCGTAGTCGGACCGGCCACTGTCAGGATGGTACTCGTCGAGCGCCTCGTCGATCCAGTAATAGGCATTGCCGCGGGGATCGGTGCGCGAGTCGATCTGCGTGACGTGGTTCCGCTTGGCTTGCGTCGTGACGCGCAGGCCCTTGGGAGTGCCGGGCGGCACGTTGATGTTGATGAAAGACCGTGCCGGGATGCCGTGCTTCAACACCATCGCCGCCACGGTGGCGGCGTCGGCGGCGGCCGGGGCGAAGTCGTAGGTCCGCGATCGCCGCAACGAGACGGCAATGCCGGGCACGCCGAGCAGCGCGCCTTCAAGGGCTCCCGACACCGTGCCGGAATAGGTGATGTCGTCGCCCAGGTTCCAGCCTTTGTTGATGCCCGAGACCACCAGGTCGGGCAGCCGCTTCAAGATGATCTCGCACCCCAGGTTCACGCAGTCGGTCGGCGTCCCGTCGACGGCGTAGACCCCCTCGGCGACGGTTTCAATGCGCAACGGCCGGCGCAAGGTAAGGGCGTGGCCAATCGCGCTGGACTCCTGCAAGGGGCCGACGACCACGACATCGCCCAGCGGTTTCATGGCCGCGGCGAGGACATGAATCCCCTCCGACTGCACGCCATCGTCATTTGTGACCAAAATCAGGGGCATAGAACCATTGATCATAGCCGAAGCCGATCAAGCCCATCCGCGCCTGTATAATCCGGGAATGGAATGGTGGCTCTGGCTCGCCGGCGGTCTCGCGTTGGTGGTGGCTGAACTGGTCACCCCGAGCGGTTTCTTCATAATTTTCTTCGGCATTGGCGCGCTGGCGGTCGGCGTGCTGGCCCGCCTGGGCATGGTGACGTCGCTGCCCATGCAGGGCCTGCTCTTCACCATCCTGTCGGTGGCGTCGCTGCTGGTCTTCCGCGGACGCCTCAAGACCACCTTTCAACCGCCCCCGCCGCCGTCGATCGACTCGTTCGTCGGCGTACTCGCCGTCGTGCAAGAGAGCCTGCAGCCCGGGCTGGTCGGCCGGGTCGAAGTGCGCGGCGCGTCGTGGAGCGCCCGCAACACCAGCGACGTCACGTTGACACCGGGCCAGCGTGCCCGCGTCGCTGGCATCGACGGCCTGCTGCTCACGGTCGTTCCCGAGTAGCGTGCGACCTTAATCCCCTAAGCCCCTAAGCCCCTAGGCCCTTAATCCCCTAAGCCCCTAAACCCACAAGGAGTACGCGCAATGGAAGGCGGCCTGATCGTCATCGTCCTGCTCGCGGTCATCACGCTGGTCATCCTGGCGAAGACGGCGATCGTCGTTCCGCAACAAAGCGCGTTCGTGGTCGAGCGGCTGGGCCGCTTTTCGGGCGTGCTCGATGCCGGCTTCCACATCCTGGTGCCGTTCATCGACGTCGTGCGCTACAAGCACTCGCTCAAGGAGATGGCGCTCGATATTCCGGCGCAGATTTGCATCACGCGTGACAACGTGCAGGTGCAGGTCGACGGCGTGCTCTACCTGAAGGTGCTCAACCCGGAGCGCACCTCGTACGGCATCTCCGACCACATCTTCGCCATCTCCCAACTGGCGCAGACCACGCTGCGCAGCGAGGTTGGCAAGATCGACCTGGACAAGACGTTCGAGGAGCGCACGAACATCAACATCTCGGTGGTGGCGGAACTCGACAAGGCCACGGAGCCGTGGGGCGTCAAGGTGCTGCGCTACGAGGTGAAGAGCATCACGCCGCCGGCCGACATCCTGGCGGCCATGGAAAAGCAGATGCGCGCCGAGCGCGAGAAGCGCGCCGTGATCTTGACCTCCGAGGGCCAACGCGACGCCAACATCAACTCGGCCGAGGGCGAGAAACAACAGGTCATCAAGGCGTCGGAAGCGCGCCGCCAGCAGCAAATCAACGAAGCCGAAGGCCAGGCGTCGGCCATTCTCGCCGTCGCTACCGCCACGGCCGAAGGCATCAAGCGCGTCGCAGAGGCGACCACCGCACCGGGGGGCGCCGAGGCAATTCAGCTGAAGGTCGCCGAACAGTACATCGCCGAGTTCGGCAAGGTAATCAACAACGCCGACACCATCATCCTGCCGTCAAACCTCGGTGACGTGGCGTCAATGATCACCACGGCCATGAACGTCGTGAACCAACAGAAGAAGTAACGCCGCGAGTAATGCCAGGGCCGCGCCGGTCATGAACGCGACCGGCGCGCCGAATGCCTGCCACAGCAGTCCGAAGAACAGCCCGGCCGCGAGCGCGCCGAATCCCTGGATCGCGGCGTGCCAGCCGTAGGCGGTGGCGCGCATGGCGCCGGGTGACAGGTCGGCAATCAGCGCCTTTTCACTTCCCTCCACCGCAGTCGCGTAGACGCTGTAGAGCAGGAACCAGCCAATCAGCGCCTCCACCGACTGACTCGACGCGAAGCCGGCATAGACCACGGCGTAAAGGAGCCACCCCGACACGATCAGCGTGCGGCGCCCCAACCGATCCGAGAGCGCGCCGCCGCGCATCGACAGCAGCGCCTTAATCGCGTGCTGCGCGCTCCAGAGCGCCGTCAGCCCCACCAGCGGCACGCCGGCCTGCGACAGTTGCAGCAGCAGGAACGCGTCGGACGAGTTGCCGAGCGTGAAGACTGCCAGGATCCACAGGTAGCGCTTCAGCGGGGCCGGGAGCTTGCTTCCCTGCACGACAGGCAACCCTAAAGGGTTGCCTCCACCGGTGCTCGCAAGGTTGCCTCCACCGGTTCCCGCAAGGCTGCCGTCGCCGGTGCGGGCAAGGGTTCCGTCATTGTTTGCGGTCTCAGGCACGCGCAGCAGGGTCATCACCGCCAGCGCGCCGGGGATGATCGTCAGGCCAAACAGCAGCCGGTAGTTGTCGGGAGACAGCCAAAGAAAGGCCGTGGCCGCCAGCGGCCCGACGGCGGCGCCGGCGTGGTCCATGCCCCAGTGGTAACCAAAGACGCGGCCCCGCTCTCCGGGCGGCGCCAGCGCCGCCAGCATGGCGTCGCGCGGCGCGCCGCGCAAGCCCTTGCCGACGCGGTCGATCACGCGGATCGCGAAGACGTGGCCCCAAGAAGTAGCCAGGCCAATGAACGGCCGGATCAGCGACGACAGACTGTAGCCGGCCACCACCATGGGCTTGCGCGCACCCAGGCGATCGGACCAGCGTCCCGCGAAGATCTTGAGCGCGCTGCTGGTGGCGTCGGCGGCGCCTTCGATAATGCCCAGGGCAACCGGCGGACCGCCGAGCACCTGCGTGATGAAGACCGGCAGCAGCGGATACACCGCCTCGGTCGCCGCGTCGGTGAGCAGGCTCACCCACCCCAGCAGCTTAACGGGGCGCGGAAGTGGAGCTCGTGGCAAGTTCCTTCACGACCGCGTCGGCCTTGTAGACCACCTTCAGCGCCTCGAGCATGCCGCGTGCGTCGACCGACACCGCTCGATTCACGGCTCCGTCGTAGACGAAGTAACCCGGCAGCGACTGGATGTTGCCGTCGAAGATCAGCCCGACCAGCTCGCCGCGCGCGTTAATCACTGGCGAGCCGCTGTTGCCGCCGACGATGTCGTTGGTGCTCACGAAATCAAACGGCGTCGTCGGGTTGACCGAGCCGCGGGCCTTCATCCACGAGGCGGCAATCTTGTACGGCGGCTGCTGCTTGTGCTCGTCGCCGCGAACATACAGGCCGCGAATCTCGGTGAACGGCGCGATCATCTCGCCGCCGTCCATGTAGCCCTTCACCTGGCCATACGACAGCCGCAGCGTAAACGTGCCGTCCGGATAGGCAGCGTCGCCCTGCGTGGCGAACACGGCCTGCGCAATGCGCGCGTAGGCATCACGCTCAACGGCCAGCACCTCGTTGTCGTACTTCGTCCGCAGCTCGCGCGACCGCGGATCGAGCAGCCGGGCCAGGGCAATGAATGGATCCACCGATGCGGCGATGGCGGCCTTGCCGCCGGCCAACAGCGCCTTGCGGGCGGCGGGATCGCCGAGCTTGGTCGCGGCAACCAGCTCCGCCGCGCGCGCCGCCGGCGTCTTGCCCGCCATCACCTGCCGGACCAGGGCGTGGCCGGCGCCGAGTTGCTGTTGCATGACGGCGAGACTGGCGGCGAGCTTTGTTCGCTCGACGCCGGGATAGATCGGGGCGGCCGATGCCATCTGCCGTTCGATGTAGGCCTTGCGCGCGTCGGTGAACTCCGGCAGCCGCTGGCCGTTCGGCTTGGCCGACTCATCGGCCCACCGCACCAGCGTGCGGGCAACGGTGAAGTATTGGGTGTAGAGACCCAGGCCGCTTTCGAAGAACACCCGCTCCAGGTTGTACGGCGGCAGCGCCTGCCGCGCGGCCGCGACCTTGTCCCAGGCGTCGCCATATTTCGCCTTTAGGTCGGCGCTGGCGTTCACGCGCGCGCGCAGCGCAGCTTCGTCGGCGCGCTTCTTCTTCAGCAGCTGCGGATCCTTCAAGCCCGCGAGCTGCCCGGTCCACGACTTCAGCGAGTTCTCGATGCCGAAAAAGTCGTCCTTGGCCTGCCGCGCCTGCTCCGCGCCGGTGTTCATGTAGGCATCAAGGGCATTGCGAATGTCCGAAAACGCGTCGAGCGACACCGGCAACGCGTAGTCGCGCAGGAACTCGAGATGGGCCGCGGTGTTCAGGCGCTGGGTGGTGCCGGGGTGTCCCGACGTGAACACCGCCTCGCCGTCTTTCACGCCGGCGGTGGACCACGGCAGGTAGTGCTTCGTCACCAGGGGCTTGCCGTCCTCGTAGACGCGCCACAAGGTCATGTCCAGGCAGTAGCGTGGGAACGTGAAGTTGTCGGGATCGCCGCCGTAGAACGCCGCCTCGAACTCCGGCGCGAAGACCAGCCGCACGTCGGTGAACTTCCTGTAGAGATACAGGTGGTACTGGCCGCCCTGATACAGCGTGACGACCTCAGCCTCGAGCCCGGTGGCGGCCTGTGCGTCTTTCTCGATCGCGGCAATCGCCGAACGCCGGGCCGCCAGGGTGTCGGCCGACGACATGCCCGGCTTGACGGCGGCATTCACCTTGCCCGTGACGTCATCAATCTTCTGCAGCGTCAGCAGTTCCAGATCCGGCGCTTTGATCTCGTGCGCGCGCGTGGCGGCCAGGAAGCCCCGGCCGGCCAGGTCGCGTTCGGCCGTGCTCAGTTTGTGCAGCAGGTCGAGCGAGACGTGATGGTTGGTCAGCACCAGGCCGTCGCGCGAGACAAACGACCCGGAGCCGCTCGGGAACCGCACCGACGCCTGCTGGACGCGTTCGATCCACTGGTCCGACAGGTCCACGCCCAGGGCCTGCTTGATGGCGGCGCGCGGAATGCGATTGAACGGCCAGAACCCCTCGTTGGCGTGGCCGGCCATCGGAATGGCCAGCACCAGCGCCAGGCACACGAACGAGGAGACGAGCCGGCGGTTCGCCTGTGTCATGTGTCGATTATAGGGCTTGGACCGGAGGTCCTGAGGTCCAGTCCGCAAGACCTCGAGAGTTACGGCACGTAGGCGATGCAGTCGATTTCAACCCGCAACCCCACGCCGGGCAGTCCGGCGGCCTGAATGGTGGTGCGGGCCGGCCGGTGCTCGCCAAACATCCGGGCGTAAACGCCATTCATCTGCTGGAACTCCTTCATGTCCAGCAGGAACACGCCGCAGCGCAGCACGTGCTGCAGGTCCGAGCCCCCGGCCTTGAGAATGGCCTGCAGGTTCTTCAGGCACTGTTCGGTCTGGGTTTCGACGTCGGCGCCCGCCAGCTCGCCGGTCGCCGGGTCGGTGGCGCCCTGCCCCGACACGAAGATCAGGCGCTCGAAGTTCATGCCCGGGGAGTAGGGACCGACGGGTTTCGGAAGATTGGCAGCGTGAACCGGCTTGTGAATCGACATGCGGCATTATCATGAAGGCTCGTGCCGAGATTCAAGCTCACGATCGAATACGCCGGAACCCGCTACAGCGGCTGGCAGAAACAGAAGAACGCCCGCACCATCCAGGGCGAGATCGAACGGGCGATCGGGGAGCTGACGCGCGACAAGACCTTTGAGTTCTACGGCTCGGGCCGCACCGATGCCGGCGTCCATGCCTTGCGACAGGTGGCGCACCTGGATGTGCGCAAGCCGCTGCCGGCCGAGACCATTCGCCGCGGCATCAACGATGGCCTGCCGGCCGACATCCACATCCTGTCGGTCGACAGCGTGCCGCATCGCTTCCATGCTCGCCACAGCGCCGTGGCGCGCAGCTACATCTACCAGGTGTCGAGACGACGAAGCGCGTTTGCGAAGCCGTTTGTGTGGTGGGTGCGCGAGCCGCTGGATGTGGGGCGCATGACGGCGGCGGCAGCCCGGCTCACCGGCATGCACGACTACCAGGCCTTCAGCGATGACGATCCCGAGGACAAGTCCACCGAGGTGCTGGTGGACGAGGTGACCGTGCTCGAGGCCGGCGACCTCATCCTGATCCGCGTGGCCGGCTCGCACTTCATCTGGAAGATGGTGCGGCGCATGGTCGGCGTGCTCGCCGAAATCGGCAAGGGCGCCATGCCGCCCGAGCACGTCGACGAATTGCTGAGTCCAGGCAACCCTAAAGGGTTGCCTCCACCTGCCCCGACGCCGGCGGAGCTTACTGCGCCTGCATCAGGCCTGTTTCTAGAACGAGTGTTTTACGAGGGCGACGCGCGGCCATGGCCGCTGCATCCCGCTGTGGCAGTGCCGTCTGCGCGCGGGTGACGTA
>JBFWUK010000001.1:199637-282194 GCA_050247355.1 Vicinamibacterales bacterium
CCGACGCCGGCGGAGCTTACTGCGCCTGCATCAGGCCTGTTTCTAGAACGAGTGTTTTACGAGGGCGACGCGCGGCCATGGCCGCTGCATCCCGCTGTGGCAGTGCCGTCTGCGCGCGGGTGACGTAGCGCTGGTAGCACTTGTAGCACAGCGCGTAGTACGGGTCCCACGTGGCAATGCCTTCCTGGCGGAACAGATTGCGGCGGTTCTCGCAGTGCTGGCACACCTTCTTGGCGGCGGGAGCGGGGCGGCGGAAACGAATGCGAATTGTCATAACCACACCTTATGGGGCGCCCGTGACAGATCAGGTCAACCCGGTTACCGCGACGTTGGTTGCATTCCGTTGCGCACTAGTGCCTACTAATGCATACGTCATGCCACCCGGCAAAGTTCAGTTTCCGGCGTGATCCCGACTGACCGCCCGCTCCCATGGAACGCCATACCGAAATAGTCCGACAGTGGCGGATCCTGCTGGCGCTCGAAGGCCGGGCCCGCGGGCTGACCCTGGCCGAGGCCCAGGCGGCGGCCGGCGAAGGCGTGTCGGAGCGGACCATTCGCCGCGACCTCGACGCCTTGACCCAGGCCGGCTTCCCCATCGAGACGCTGAAGCGCGACGGCAAGACCGCGTTCACGCTGAACCGCGACGTCTTCAAGGGCGTAGCCGCGGCCGGCTTCTCGCTGTCTGAACTGTGCGCGCTCTATCTGAGCCGCACGGTGTTGTCGGCCGTGACCGGCGGGCCGTTCCAGGACAGCCTGGCCTCGGCCTTCGATAAGCTCTACGAAGCCCTGCCGCCGTCGTTGTGGAAGTTCATCGAGAGCCTGCCCGACGCGCTGGGCGCCAAGGAGCACGCCTCGCGGCCGCTGGCCGGAACCTCGGCCAAGTCGGTTGACGCGCTGATGTCCGCCATCCTGGGCCGGCGCCGCGTCCGCATGCGCTACCACTCGTTCTCGAGCAAGAAGCTCAAGGAGTACCTGGTCGAGCCGTACCGGCTGGCGTATGCCCAGGGCGGCTTGTACTTGCAGGCCTTCGTGCCCGACTACGCCGAGATGCGGACGTTCGCGGTCCAGCGAATCGAGCAGGCCGTCGCTCTCGAAGAGGGCTTCAACCCGGTCGCCGACTCCCCTGCCGACGTGTTTCCGCATTCACTCGGCGCCTTCTCGGGCACGCCGGAAACGGTGGTCGTCGAGTTCACGGCCGCGGAGGCGCCGTACGTGCGCGAGCGGCAATGGCACGCGTCACAGCAGATCGACGAGCTGCCGGACGGGCGCATTCGCCTGACGCTGGAGGTCGTGCTCGACTGGGAGCTTCAAGCCTGGGTGATGGGGTTCGGTCCGGCGGCCCGCGTGATCGCGCCGCAGGCGTTCGCCGATCGGATCCTCGAAAGCATCGAGGAGACGCGCGCGACCTACCTCAGGACCTTGTAGGGATCGATCGGGGTTCCCTGCCACCACTGCTTCTTGCCGGTCATCTGGAAGATCGCGAAGTGCAGGTGCGGCGTGTCCTTCGGCGCGTTGCCCGACGTGCCGACGTAGCCGAGCACGTCGCCGCGCTTCACGCGGCTGCCTTCCTGCAGGCCATCGGCATAGCGTTCGAGGTGCGCGTAGTAATACACGTAAGTCGAGGTCGGGTCGAACTGGTAGATCGTGGTGCCCCCCGCCTCGCTGAAGAACAAGCGGGCGATGGTGCCGTCCTCGACCGCGACCACCGGGGTGTGCCGCGGCGCCAGCATGTCGATGGCCTCGTGCCGCCGCGATGCCCCGCGTTGCTCGTCGAACGACTCGCGCAGGTCCTCACGCTTCGCCCCTTGCACCGGCAGGTCGAGCCGGCGGTCGCGCAGCACGGCGAACGGATCGGCAGAGATGGCCGGGACTGCCGCGGTCAGCACCGGCGGCGAGACGGCCGGCGGCGTCTCCACCGCGCTCGGCCGAATCTTCGCGACCGGCGACGCCGGCGGCCCGCTGGCGGCCTCGGTGAGCGGGTCGGTCAACTCGCGCGTGCCGGCGGGGAAAATCGTAAACAGCGCGGCCATCACCAGCATGCCGGCAACAAAGCCGGCAGCGCCGGCAGAAGCCAGCCACGAGTACGCCGGTCGGCAGGTCGGCTTCATTCGGTAAACGACACCTTCGCGCCCTTGCCGATCAAGGCGGCCACGGCCAGCGCATCCCAGTTGGTCAGCCGCACACAGCCATGAGACGCGGTGTGACCGACGGCGCCAGGCTCGGGCGTGCCGTGAATGCCGTAGTGCGGCTTGTTGATGTCGATCCAGACCACGCCGACCGGGCCGTTCGGCCCGGCGGGCAGCCGGGCCTTGGCGTGAGCCGGGTCGGCGTCCCAGAACAGGTCGGGATTGTAGTTGAACGTCGGGTGGCGCGCGATGGCGGTGACGGTCCACTCGCCGATCGGCAGCGGGTCATGCTGGCTGCCGGTGGTGACGGGGGCGTGATAAATCACCGCGCCGCTGCCGTCGGTCAGGGTCAGCGCCGAGGCGCGCTTCGAGACGGCAATCGACACGCCGGCACCGGATGTCGGTTCGGGCGTGGGCACCACGTTCGGCACCTGGATCGTGTCGCCGGCGACGAACCGGGCGTCGGGGTTCAGGCGCTTCAGCAGGCTGGGCGCGGCATGAAAGCGTTCGCCGAGCGCCTCGACCACCGAGGTGTACGACAGGCGTTTCAACCTCGCCTTCTCCATCATGTCTTCAGGAATCGGCTCGAACGGCCCGGACACGTCTTCGGCAGTGATGGTGTAGGCGACGGTCGGCTCGACGTCCATCGCCGCGACGGCCTCCGCCGCGCTGCGGCCCTTCGCCCGCTCGAACGCCTCGACCGCGCGATCGGTGTTCGGGCCGCCCTTCCCGTCGATCTCCCCGGGCGAGAAGCGCGCGCGGTCGAGCATGACCTGCAGGGCCAGCACGCCGGTCCCGGCCGCCTTCTGGGCGGCAATGGGTAGCGACATGCCATTGGTGGTGAGCAGAACGGCCGTGCTTACGGCCATGGTCACGAGTCCCGGGCGCATGCCGCTTCAAGAGCAAGCGGCGTGCCGCTACGGCAGCAGTTTCAAACCTTCCCTGACCGGCGCCAGCAACCGGCGAACGCCGGCGTCTTGGGTGCTGCTGGCCGTCGCGTAGACACTGAGCAGGAAGGCACGAGTGTTGTGGCGCTTGGCCAGACCGGCCTCCGAGGCGAAGGCCTGGTCCCACGCCGCCATCGGCGCGGGCGACAGCACTCGGGCGAACCACGCGCTCCACTCCTCGTCCGTGTGCAGGGCGCGCTGGGCGATGAACACGATCGGGCGCGCGAGCCGGTCGGGTTCACCGGCCTGATACGAGGCCCGCGGCGGCGCCACCTGGGACGCGATGGCCGACATCAGTCGATCGAGCTGGGGCCTGGTGGTTGCAGGATTCAAGGCCAGCTGCAACGCGAAGTCGGCGCCGTGGGCGACCCCGTGTCGGAAGCCTTCGGTGTCGCTGAACGCGCGATAGTCCTCGATTCCAGACAGGTACGCGGCGGCGGCTTGCACGAGCGCCTCGCGCTCCTCGGCCGACACCCACGGCTTGATGCGATCGGTGCGCGCGACCTCGGACATGACGATGGCGGCAAACGGCGCGCGAAAGCCCTGCGGGTCGCGGCTGCCCAGCATCGGCAGCAGCCGATCGCGCAGCTCCCGCACGGTCGGGCCGTCGAGCGCCGCGGCGCGCAGCCATGTCGTCAATGCCTCGAACGCGATGCCGTCGCGCAGGGCGGGATTCGGGTCGGCAAGGCAGGCGGTCATGGCCAGCGCGAGCGAGTGCCGTTCCGCGGCGTCCGCAATCGCGAACTGGTTGCTCTTCAGCGTTGCGAGGCGCGCTTCGGTCCAGCCAGCGGGAGGACAGCCGGGTGCACCCTGGCGGGCAGTGACCGGTGCCAGCAGCGCCGCGACCAACGACACGGTTGCGATGAACGGCATGAGTGTCCCTATGGTGTGGCGCCGCCGGCCGCCGGCGCCGGCGGCTTGAAACCGGTCAGCGCCGCGAGGCGCGTCTGCGTCAGGACCTCTTCGTAACGCTGTCCGTTGATAAACCATGTCGGATAGGTGTTGATCCGCCGGTTGCGGCATTCCGCGGTCTGCGGCGTGCCCTGTCCGCCGGTGCTGCACTCGATGTACGGCAGGCGCCGCGCGGCTTCACCGAACAGGTCTTTCTGTTGCTGGCAGTGCTCGCACCAGTGCGCGCCGTACATGATCGCGCCGCTCTCCGCCAGGTGAATGGCGAGGGCGCGCGACATCGGGTCCTCGACTCCGGGCGTGCGGCCGACGACACCGGTGTAGTTCAGGTGCAGGAACACGATCAGGGCCGCCGAGAGGCCGAGCCGCCACCGCAGCCACCGTGGCCACGAGAACCCGTTGATCGTGAACGGTCGTTGAACCGTGACCACCACCAGGATTGCGGTCATCAGCGCCAGGCTGGTCAGGCAATACGGGCACGTCGCGCCGAGCATGGTCAGGGAGATGGTGGTCAGGTAGACGCTGTAGAGCGCGCCGAAGAGCGCCACGGTCCAGGCCATCCGCCACTGCGTATCGGCTCGCCTGATGAAGGCGGCGCCGGCCAGCGCCAGGTACGTCAGCAGTCCCCACACCGCCGTCGGCACGCCCAGCAGCGTGGCCCATCGGCTCGACAGGACCGCATCGCAACCGCCGCCCTGCGCGCAGCCCTGCACCGCCGCGCTCGTCACCGCCGTCCACGACAGGTAGCCGGCCAGGACGATGCCGAGCAGGCTGAGCGCCAGCAACGGCCAGTTCGGCCCTTGCCGGAAGGTTCCCGGCGCGACCGCGATGGCTGTCTTCTTCGACTTTGCTTTTCGACCCATTAGTTGATCACCGCCTGATCGACTGCCGCCTTGAAGCGCTGGCGCAAACCGTCGGGGCTGGCCGGCACGTTCTGCGAAAACAGCATGACGATCAGCTGCCGCGCCGGATCGATTGAGAAGAAGGTGCCGGCCGAGCCATCCCATCCGAACTCGCCGGCCGTCGTCAAGTAGCCGCGCGAATTAGGGGTGACCACCACGTCCACGTTGCCGAGGCCCCAGCCCATGGTCCCGCCACGCAGTTGCAGCACGGCGGGCGGCAGACCGTTCGTCGTCATCTGCGCCACCGCCTTTGCGCTCAGCAGGCGCACGCCGTCCAGTTCGCCCTTGTTGAGCAGCATCTGGCTGAGGCGCAGGAAATCGGGCGCGGTGGACACCAGGCCGACGGCGCCCTCGATCAATGCCGGGCGGCGCGTGAACGGCACTTCTTCCTCGATCTCGAAAGGCGTCAGCCCGCCGGCCGCCGCAACCTGGTACACCGTGGCCAGGCGCGACTGCGCCTCCCCTTCCACCCAGAACGACGTGTCGTTCATGCCGAGCGGCTCGAGGATGCGGGAGGTGACGAAGGCATCGAAGGGCTCGCCCGACACGACCTCGACCAGCCGGCCCAGCGCCGTGGTGCCCTCGCTGTAGCGGAAGCGCGTCCCCGGGTCCTCCATCAGCGGCGCGCTCGTGATGTTGGTCACGAACTGCGCCAGTCCCTGCGTTCGCACCCGGACCTGCCGGCCGCGGTAGAGTTCCGACGATCGGTGGCTCAAGCCCGACGTGTGCAACAGCAGATCCTCGATCGTGATGTCGCGCGCCGGTTTCCGCGTGCCGGCGGCCGACTGCACCATCACGTTCCTGAACTCGGGCAAGTGCATCGCGACGGCGTCGGTCAGCCGCAGCTTGCCTGCTTCCACGAGCATCATCACCGCCACGGCGGTCACGGCCTTCGTCTGCGAGTAGATGCGGAACAGCGATCGCTCCGCCATCGGGATCCGTCCGGCCACGTCCTGAAGCCCCACGGGTTCCAGGTACGCAATCTTGCCGTGGCGCGCGACCAGCGCCACCGCGCCGGCGATCTTGCGGTCGGCGACCGCCTGGCGCAGCACCGCCGTGGCGTGCTGCAGGCGTTCAGCCGAGAGGCCCACCGAATCCGGGGTGGCGCGAGGGCTGGATCGATGCGTGCCCGGGCCGGCAGCGGGCTGAGGCGGCGCGGCCGACACCAGGACGGCCGAGAGAGCGAGACCGCAGGGGATCAATGTACGCAGCATTCTACGTACTTTGACCCGAACCTATCTGAACGGCAAGCGTGGATTACAGGTCGGCAAGCACGCGATCGAGCGCCCCGGGCTCCACGGGTTTGACCATGTGGAGGTTCATGCCGACGTCTTCCGAGCGGCGGCGGTCCTCGTCCTGTCCCCACCCGGTGATGGCGACCAGGAACATCGACGTGCCCCAGTCCTGCTCGCGGATGCGTTGGGCCACCTCGTAACCGTTGAGTTTCGGCAGGCCAATGTCGAGCAGGACCACGCGCGGTCGGAACGCCTCCGCCGTGGTGAGGGCCTCTTCACCGTCGTGCGCGGTTCGTGTGTCGTGCCCCATCATCGACAGCATCATGGCCATGCTGAGCGCTGAATCGGGATTGTCGTCGACCACGAGAATTCGTAGGGGGGATTTGGGGGGCATGGGGGGCTCCGCGAACATCGAGCCTTTCCATAGCAATGCTGATGCCAAACCCGTTAGTCGCGCGTCACCGCCGTCAGGTTCATCGTCACCCGAAGGCCGGGCTTCGGCAGGTCACTGACCGCGATGGCAGTCCGGGCCGGACGGTGCTGCCCCATCCGCTCCGCGTAGGCCGCGTTCATCGCGTCGAAGTCGGCCATGTCGCGCAGGAACACGTTGACGTGCACCACGTGCGCCAGGTCCGACCCGACCGATTCGAGCATGACCCTGAACGAGTCGAGGATCTGACGCGTCTGCGAGGCGACGTCGGGGCCGGCCAGCGACCCGGTGGCGGGGTCGAAACCGGCGGTGCCGCCGATGGTAATCGACGTGCCGACCTTGCTGATGTGGCTGTAGGGACCAATCGGCGGCGGCGTGCCCGGCGGCGTGGAGGTCTCGACCTTCGGCATGCGAGGCGTATGATACGCTCCGTTGGATGGGCAGCGCGACCCCTGTCGATGATGAGGCCAGCCTCGTCGCTCAGCTGCGCGCCGGCGACGAGTCGGCCTACGAGCAGGTGGTGCGCACCTATGGCGGCCGCCTCCTCGCCGTCACCCGCCGCATCGTCGGCTCGGACGAAGATGCCCGCGACATCGTGCAAGACGCCTTCCTCAACGCCTTCAAGAGCCTGGACCGGTTCGAAGGCAACTCCAAGCTGTCGACCTGGCTGCATCGCATTGCCGTCAATGCCGCGTTGATGAAGCTGCGGACCCGCAAGCGCAAGCCCGAGCAGTCGATCGAGAGCCTGCTGCCCGCCTTCCTCGAAGACGGCCACCACGAGGAGCGATTCAAGAGCTGGGATGAACCGGTCGATATCGCCATGGAGCGGGCCGAGACCCGGCAACTGGTGCGGTCGAAGATCGACGAGCTTCCCGACGGCTACCGTACCGTTCTCGTGCTGCGCGACATCGAAGGTTTAGATACCGAGGAAACCGCCAAGATGCTTGGGTTGTCCGTCAACGCCACGAAGATTCGGCTGCACCGGGCCCGGCAGGCCCTGCGCACGATACTGGCGCCGCACCTGGGCAACCCGGCGGCCCCGGGGAAGGCTGCGTCATGAAGTGCCGTGAGCTGGCGGAGTTCCTGCTGGACTATGTGAGCGGCGAGCTCCCCGAGGAGAACCGCGCTCACTTTGAGTTCCACCTCACCCGTTGTCGTAACTGCCGCGAGTACCTGGTGCAGTACGAGGGCTGCGTCAAGGCCGGCCGCATTGCCTGCGGCGACATGAGCGACGAACTGCCGGCCGACGTGCCGGAAGACCTGGTCAAGGCCGTCCTGGCCGCCCGCAAGCTCGACCCCGCCACCTAACACCGCACCTTAAGCACTCGAGGCACCTCAGGCACTCTAGGCACCTTAAGCACCTGCGCGAGTTGATACGATCCGTATCAAGTGCTACACTTGATGCGTGTCAACTTCAGACCTGATTTTCATCTCGGTCGCCGCCCGCATGCTGAACATGCACCCGCAGACCCTGCGGAAGTACGAGCGGCTCGGCCTGGTGCGCCCGGCGCGCACCGTCGGCAGCATGCGGTTGTATTCGCACGACGAGATCGAGCGGCTGCGGTTCATCAAGCGGCTGGTCGAGGACGCGGGCGTCAACCTGGCCGGGGTGCAGCAGTTGTTGTCGGTGGCCGAGGCCATGCAGCGCATTCGTCCGCTGATGCAGCCGTCGGCGTTGCAGCGCGACTCTACCCGCCGGCGGCTGGTGCGCGAAGTGGATCAACTGGCGGCCCTGCTGGGCCTGGACGACGAGGCGTAGCGTGGATTTCAAGGACTACTACACCACGCTCGGCATCGCCAAGACCGCCTCCGAGAAGGACATCAAGCAGGCGTTCCGCAAGCTGGCGCGCAAGTATCACCCCGACGTCAACCCGGGCGACAAGGGCGCCGAGGCCAAGTTCAAGGAAGTGAACGAGGCCAACGAGGTGCTGAGCGATCCGGCGAAACGGAAGAAGTACGACGAGCTCGGCGCCAACTGGCGCGCCTACGAGAATGCCCCGCCCCCGGGCGCCGGCAGCCCGTTTGGCGCGGGCGGCGGCACGGGCGGCTTCCACAGCATGTCGCAGGAAGAGATGGCCGACATGTTCGGCGGCGACAGCCCGTTCTCGGACTTCTTCACGACGTTCTTCGGCGGCATGGGCGGCCCCGAGCCGTCGGCCGGCGCGCGCGGCGGCAGCCGCGGCCGGCCGCGCAATCGCAAGGGCCAGGACGTCGAGCATCCGTTCGAGCTGGACCTCGAGCAGGCGCTGCGCGGCAGCGTGCAACGCCTGCAGCTCCGGCATGACGGCCACGCCCGCACGGTGGAAGTGCGGATCCCGCCCGGCGTGACCGACGGGTCGCGGGTGCGCGTCAGCGGTGAAGGCGGCCGTGGCACCGGCAGCGGTCCGAGCGGCGACCTCTATCTGCGGATCCAGTTGAAGCCGCACCCGGTCTTCGAGGTCAAAGGACGCGACGTCTACACCAGGACACGCGTGCCGGTGACCACCGCCGTGCTGGGCGGCGAGGTCGACGTGGTGACGCCCGAGGCCAAGACGCTGCGGCTCAGGGTGCCGGCCGGCACCCAGACCGGCCAGCGCTTCCGCCTGCGCGGTCACGGCCTGCCGTCGGTCGGCAAGGCCGACGAACGAGGGGATCTTTACGCCAACGTCGAAGTGGAGATTCCCAAGACGCTCAGCGCCGACGAGCGCGCGTTGTACGAGCAGCTGCGGGCGCTTCGCGAAGTGAGAAGTGAGAAATAGGCGCAGGAAGTGAGAAACCGATCATGAATCTCAACAAGTTCACCGAGAAGGCGCAAGAGGCCGTGCTGGCAGCGCCGCAGCTGGCGTCGGAGCTGAACCACGCGCAGGTCGAACCGGAGCACCTGCTGGTCACGCTCGTCGAGCAACAGAACGGTGTCGTGCCGAGCGTGCTGCGCAAGCTGTCGGTCGATCCCGGCGTGGTGGCCGGCGCCCTGCGCGCCCACCTCGGCCGGCAGCCGAAGGCCCATGGCGGCTCCGAGCCTCACCTCTCCCCTCGCCTGCGCGTCGTGTTCGACGCCGCGCAGGCCGAAGCCAAGTCGATGCAGGACGAGTACGTCAGCACCGAGCACCTGCTGCTGGGCGTGCTGAACGAGCCCGGCAAGGCGGCGACCGTCGACCAGTTGAAGGCCAACGGCGTGACGCGTGAACAGGTGCTCGAGGCGCTGACCGCGGTCCGCGGCAACCAGCGCGTGACCGACCAGAACCCCGAGGGCAAGTACGAGGCCCTCGAGAAGTACGGCCGCGACCTGACCGCCCTGGCCCGCAAGGGCAAGCTCGACCCGGTGATCGGCCGCGACGACGAGGTGCGCCGGGTGATCCAGGTGCTGTCGCGCCGCACCAAGAACAACCCGGTGCTGATCGGCGAACCCGGCGTCGGCAAGACCGCCATCGTCGAGGGCCTGGCCCAGCGCATCATCCGCGGCGACGTGCCCGAAGGCCTGAAAGACAAGCGCATTGTCACGCTCGACATGGGCGCGCTGATTGCCGGCGCGAAGTATCGCGGCGAGTTCGAAGACCGCCTCAAGGCGGTGCTCAAGGAAGTGTCGGAAGCCGAAGGCCAGATCGTGCTGTTCATCGACGAACTGCACACGGTGGTCGGCGCCGGCGCCTCCGAAGGCTCGATGGACGCCTCGAACATGCTGAAGCCCATGCTGGCGCGCGGCGAACTGCACACCATCGGCGCCACCACGCTCGACGAGTACCGCAAGTACATCGAGAAGGATGCCGCGCTGGAACGGCGCTTCCAGCCGGTGCAGGTCGGCGAGCCGACGGTCGAAGACACCATCAGCATTCTGCGCGGGCTGCGCGAGCGCTACGAGATTCACCACGGCGTGAAGTTCAAGGACGCGGCGCTGGTCGCGGCGGCGGTGCTGTCGAACCGCTACATCGCCGACCGCTTCCTGCCCGACAAGGCCATCGACCTGATGGACGAAGCGGCGTCGAAGCTGCGCATGGAGATCGACTCGATGCCGGTCGAGCTCGACGAGGTGCGCCGCCGCATCATGCAGCTCGAGATCGAACGCGAGGCGCTGCGCAAGGAAAAGGACAAGGCGTCGCAGGAACGGCTGGCCAAGCTCGAAAAGGACCTCGCCGACCTCAAGGAGCAGGACACCCAGCTCCGCTCGCACTGGGACCAGGAGAAGGAAGCGATCCAGGCCGGCCGCGAGCTGAAGGAACAGCTCGAGAAGGTTCGCCTCGAAGTCGAACAGGCGCAGCGAGCGGGCGACTACGCCAAGGCGTCGGAGCTGCAGTACGGCCGCGTGCCCGAACTCGAGGCGAAGATCAAGGAGCGCGAGTCGCGCCTCCAGGGGCTGCAGCAGGTCAAGAGCATGCTCAAGGAGGACGTGGACGAGGAGGACATTGCCGAGGTCGTCGCCAAGTGGACCGGCATTCCGGTCAGCCGGCTGATGGAAGGCGAAGTGCAGAAGCTGCTCAAGATGGAAGAGCGCCTGCACCAGCGCGTCGTCGGACAGGACGAGGCCGTGGTCGCCGTCTCGAACGCCATTCGTCGCGCCCGCGCCGGCCTGCAGGACCCCAATCGTCCGCTCGGCAGCTTCATCTTCCTGGGCCCGACCGGCGTCGGCAAGACCGAACTCGCCCGCGCCCTCGCCGAGTTCCTGTTCGACGACGAGCAGGCCATGGTCCGCATCGACATGTCGGAGTACCAGGAGAAGCACACGGTGTCGCGCATGATCGGCGCGCCTCCCGGCTACATCGGTTACGACGAGGCCGGCCAGTTGACCGAGGCCGTGCGCCGGCGCCCCTATGCCGCAGTGCTGTTCGACGAGGTCGAAAAGGCCCATCCCGAGGTCCTCAACGTGCTGCTGCAGTTGCTGGACGACGGCCGGCTCACCGACGGCAAGGGCCGGGTCGTGGACTTCACCAACACGGTGGTGATCATGACCTCGAACCTGCGCGACCTGGAGGCCCTGCGCGGGCATTTCCGGCCGGAGTTCATCAACCGCATCGACGACGTGGTGTTCTTCCACCCGCTCGACCGGGAGCACATCAAGCAGATCGTCGACATCCAGCTGCGCGGCCTGCTCAAGCGGCTGGCCGACCGCAAGATCCACATCACCTTGAGTGACGCGGCGAAGGATTTCCTGGTCCGCGAAGGGTATGATCCGGTCTATGGCGCCCGGCCGCTGAAACGGGCGCTGCAGCGGCTACTGCTCGATCCCCTGGCGCTCCGGGTGCTCGACGGCGAATTCCGCGACGGCGACACGGTCGTGGTGGACCTCGGCCGCCAGCGCCAGGACTCCGGCGAGCCGGGTCCTGATCAGCTCAACTTCGCGAAAGGTGACGCGGTAAATGTCTAGTTCTGCTCCGCCGCCCGGCGGCCCGAAAGGCCGCCCGGCGGCCCCCAAACCCACCGCCCTGTGGTGGGTGCTGGGTGCCCTCACCCTGCTCGCGATCGGCCAGGCCTTCTTCCTGGCCCCCGCGGGCCGGCAGATCTCATACAGCGATTTCAAGGCCCAGCTGCGCGGCGGCAACGTCGCCGAAGTCTCGGTCGGTGATTCGATTATCCGCGGCACGCTCAAGAAGGCCGGCGACGATGGCGTGGCGACGTTCTCGACCACCCGCGTCACCGATCCCAAGCTGGTCGAGGAACTGGATGCCGCCGCCGTCAAGTACTCGGGCGAACTGGTCAGCCGCTGGCTGCCCGAGGTGCTCGGCTGGGTGCTGCCGCTGTTGCTGCTGTTCGGGCTGTGGACGTTCTTCTTCAAGCGGATGGGCGGCGCCGAAGGCGGCATCATGTCGTTCTCGCGCAGCAAGGCGAAGCTGATGGCCGAAGACGACGTCAAGACGACGTTTGCCGACGTCGCCGGCGTCGACGAAGCGGCGCAGGAACTGCGCGAGATCGTCGAGTTCCTGAAGACGCCGAAGAAGTACACCAACCTCGGCGGCAAGATCCCCAAGGGCGTGCTGCTGGTCGGCCCGCCGGGCACCGGCAAGACCCTGCTGGCGCGCGCCGTGGCCGGTGAGGCGAAGGTGCCGTTCTTCAGCATGAGCGGCTCCGAGTTCGTCGAGATGTTCGTCGGCGTCGGCGCCGCGCGCGTCCGCGACATGTTCGCCCAGGCCGAAGCCAAGGCGCCGTGCATTGTCTTCATCGACGAGCTCGACGCCCTCGGCAAGGCGCGCCAGCAAAGCGCGTTTGGCGGGCACGAGGAACGCGAGCAGACGCTGAACCAGTTGCTGTCGGAAATGGACGGCTTCGACGCGCGCAAGGCCATCATCATCATGGCCGCCACCAACCGTCCCGAGGTGCTGGACCCGGCCCTGCTGCGGCCCGGCCGCTTCGATCGCCAGGTGCTGGTCGACAAGCCCGACGTCAAGGGCCGCGAAGAAGTGCTGAAGATCCACGTGCGCAACGTGAAGCTGAATGCCGCGGTCGACCTGCGCAAGGTCGCGGCGCGTACGGCCGGCTTTGCCGGCGCCGACCTCGCCAACCTGGTGAACGAAGCCGCCCTGCTCGCCGCCCGCCGCGACGCCGAGACGGTGGAGATGCACGACTTCGACGAGGCCATCGACCGGCTGGTCGCCGGCCTCGAGAAGAAGCGGGTAATGAACACCAAGGAACGCGAGATCGTGGCCTACCACGAGTCGGGCCACGCCATTGTCGCCAGCGTGCTGCCCAACATGGACCCCGTCCACAAGATCTCGATCGTGGCGCGCGGCTTCGGCGCGCTCGGCTACACCATGCAACTGCCGCTCGAGGAGCGCTACCTGATGCAGAAGGGCGACCTGTTGAACCAGATGGCCATCCTGCTCGGCGGTCGCGCCGCCGAGGAGATTGCCATCGGCGAGATCTCGACCGGCGCGCAGAACGACCTGCAGCGCGTGTCGGACCTGGCCCGCTCGATGGTCACCGAGTGGGGCATGAGCGAACGGCTGGGAACCATCAACTTCGACCCGCCGCGCCGCGGCCGCTTCCTCGACCTGGGCATGCCGATGGAGCGCGGCTTGTACAGCGACGATACCGCCCGGATGATCGACGACGAGGTGAAGCAGATCATCTCCGGCGCGCACAACGAGGCCCGCCGTATCCTGCGTGAGCACCGCGAGGTGCTGGAGCGCGTCACCCGCCGCCTGCTCGAGAAAGAGGTCATGGAGGGCGACGAACTGCGCGAGATCATGGCCGCCAAGACCGACGAACAGGAGATCAGGAGTTCAGGAGCAACCATTTCTTAGAAATGCTCCTGATCTTCTGACCTCCTGTTGTTGGAACTCCTGACCTCGAATCCCCGTCTATTGACTACATTGCAGGCATTGATTTAGCCTGCAATGCAGTCATGGCACCCATTTACCTCGGAGAATTCGAGTACGCCGTCCTGCTGGCCGCCCTCCACCTGGATCAGGAGGCCTATGCCGTCCCCATTCGCGAGCTAATCGAGGCGCGGACCGGACGGCCGGTGGCGCGCGGCGCCCTCTATACGGCTCTCGACCGGCTCGAGGGCAAGGGCTGCCTGCGGTCGCGCATGGGCGACCCCTCCGACGAGCGCGGCGGCAAGGCCCGCCGCTACTTCACCGTCTCCGCCGCCGGCCTGAAGGCCCTCAAGGCCACCCACGGCGCCCTGGCCAACATGACCAGGGGCCTTGAAACCATTCTGGAGCAATCATGACTTCCCCGTCCCGGTTTGCGGAACGCGTCGTGGCCCTCGTCGTGCGCGATCCCGAATGGCGGGATGGGGTGCTCGGCGACCTGCGCGAAGAGCACGCCCGCCTGGTGACACGGGTCGGTCCGGGCCGGGCCCGACGCTGGCACATGCGCCAGGCGCTCGGCGTGGCCGTTCGCTACGGCACGCACCGCCTGCTGCGCCGGCGCACTCCTCCACCGCGCTGGCTGGCGGTCGCCGCGCAGGAACCCAACGGCGCCTGGGCCACCGGACTGACGCGAGACGTGCTCTACGCTTGGCGGGGCGTCACCCACCGGCCCGCCATCTCAGGCGTCATCGTCATCACGCTGGCGCTGGCCCTGTCGGCAAACAGCACCATCTTCAGCCTGATGGATGCGCTGGTACTGCGGCCCTACCGCTTCGAGGGCGTCGATCGCCTGGTGATTGCGGCCACCCGCGCTCCGACGCAGTCGCTACTCGATCCGCAATCGGTGTCACCCGCCGACTTTCGTGACTGGCACGATCAGTCAGCGACGATCGAGCGGTGGGCGGCGTACGAATGGTGGAGCGCCAACCTGTCGGGCGTGGATATTCCGGAGCAGGTGCCGGGCTTCCGGGTCTCGCCCGGGTTCTTCACCACCATGGGAGTGGCTCTGCCGCTGGGCCGAGACTTTCACGCCGATGAAGGCGAACCTGGACGTCATCGTCGGGCGGTGCTCGGTCACGACCTGTGGGTCCGGCGGTTTGGCTCCCGCCCCGACATTGTCGGCGCCACCGTGCGGCTCGATGGCGAGCCGTACGAAGTGGTCGGCATTGCCCCCGCAGGCTTCAAGACACCGCTGGGCGCCCAGGTCTGGTCGCCGCTCGCCCTCGACGCGAGCGGTTGGGCCAACCGGCGCACGAACAACCTGACGGTGATCGGCCGGCTGGCGGAAGGCGCGACCTTCGCACAGGCAAAGTCGGAACTGGAGACCATCATTGAGCGCCAGCGCCGGGATCACCCCGAGACCAACGTCAACCGGATGGCCGACGTCCTGACCTTCACCAAGGGGATGGCCGACCCCGGCGCAGCCGGCTTCATGACCGTCTGGCAGGCGGCCGCCGGCTTGCTGCTGCTGATCGCCTGCGCAAACATCGCCAACCTGCTGCTGGCCCGCGGGGCCGAGCGCGCCCAGGAATACGCCGTGCGCCTCGCCCTGGGCGCCAGCCGGCGCCGCCTGTTCGGTCAGACCATGCTGGAAGGGCTGATGCTGTCGCTGCTGGCCACGGCCTTGTCGGTGCCGCTCACGGCAGCCGGGCTCATGGTGTCGCGATCCGCAATTCCCGCCCCCTTGCTGCGCTTCATTCCCGGCTGGGAGTTCCTGGCGGTCGACGTGCGGCTGCTGCTCATGACCGCGGCCCTGGCCGCGGCGGCGACGATGGTCTTTGCGCTGATTCCGGCGCTGCAGGCCACTCATGCCCATGTCGCCGACAGCCTTCGCCAGGGCGCGCGCAGCGTCACGTCGAGCCGGGGCCGCCGCTGGATGCGCAGTGCGCTGGCGACCGCGCAGGTGGCGCTGGCGCTGGCGCTGCTGTTCGGCTCGGGCCTGGTGCTGAGCGCCGCCCACCGCGCGACCAACGGCGCCATGGGCTTTGACAAGCACGACGTCCTCGTGGCGCAGCTGGTGTTGCCGGCCCGCACCTATTCCGACCCGGTGAAGCGGCGGCAGTTCATCACCACGGTGCTCGACCGGGTTCAGCAGATCCCGGCGGTCACGTCGGCCGGCGTGACCAGCCACATCCCCGCGGGCTTCTCGAACCACCGCCGGCAGTTCTGGCCCGAGGGGCAGGACCTGCGCGAGAGCGAAGCTCTCTTTGCCGACTACCGGCGAACGTCGAGTGGATACTTCACGGCCTTGAAGATCCCGCTCCTGCAGGGGCGGTGGCCCGACGACCGCGACCAGCCCGAGACGCCGGCCGTGGCCGTGGTCAGCCGGCGCCTCGCCGACGACTACTGGCCTGGACAAGACCCGGTTGGCCGTCGCTTCAAGGTCGCCGCGGACGGCGAGTGGATCACCGTGATCGGTGTTGCCGGCAACATCGTGCACAACTGGTTTACGCACCGTCGCGATCACACCGTCTACCGGCCGGTGACGCAGGAGGTGTCGTACGACCTGGCGTTTGCCGTGAAGACCGTGGGCGAGCCGTCGGCGCTGGCGAGCGACCTGCGACAGGCCGTGGCGGCCGCCGATCCGGACCAGCCGATCGCCGCGCTGGCGCCGCTCGAGGTGCTGGTCGACGAACGGGCCGGCGGCCTGGCCTTCATCGCCAATGCTCTCGGCGTGGTCGCGCTGATTGCGCTGGCCCTGTCGGTGATGGGGATCTACAGCCTGATGGCGTTTGTCACGGCGCAGCGGACGCAGGAAATCGGCGTGCGCATGGCCCTCGGCGCCGGCCGCTGGCAGGTCATTCGCCTGACCACGGCCCATGCGCTGCGGATCACGGTGGCCGGCTCGCTGATCGGCGCGGCGCTTTCGTTTGGCATTGGCCAGATGATGCAGACCATTCTGTTCGGCCTGGTCGCCAGCAACCTGTGGCAACTCGCCGGACTGATGCTCGTGCTGGCCGCGGCAGCGCTGCTGGCCGGCTACTTGCCTGCCCGGCGCGCGGCCCGCATCGATCCGATGAGCGCGTTGCGGGAAACCTAGCAGGTTCACCGGTTCACCGGTTCAAGGGTTCACTGGTTCCGTGAACCCCTGAACTTTGTGAACTCCTGAACCCCTGAACCTGTATAGTTTTGGCCGAGGTTCCCAACTTGGCCGAGCTGTTTCAACAGACCTACAGCCCCGTGGCCGGCAGCGTGCTGCTGTCGGCGCTGGTCGCGTCCATTCCGCCAATCCTGCTGGCCATCTGCCTCGCGGTGCTCCGTATCGCGCCGTGGAAATCCGCCATTGTCGGCGCCGCCAGCGCCTTCGTGCTGGCATGGCTGGTGTGGGGCATGCCGCTCGGGCTGACGGTGGCCGCGGCCACGCACGGCATGGCGTTCGGCCTGTGGCCGATCTGCTGGATCGTGTTCAGTTCGGTGATGTTCTACAACCTGTCGGTCGAGAGCGGCGACTTCGACGTCATTCGCCGGTCGCTGGCCAGGCTGACGACCGATCGGCGCATCCAGATCCTGCTGGTGGCCTTCTGCTTCGGCGCGCTGATCGAGGGAATTGCCGGGTTTGGCGCGCCGGTCGCGATCACCGCGGCCATGCTGGCGGGCCTGGGCTTCGAGCCGATCATGGCGGCGGTGCTGGCGCTGATCGCCAACACCGCGCCGGTCGCCTTCGGGTCGCTGGGCATTCCGGTCACCACCTTGGGCGGCCTGCTGGCGCCGATGCTCGGGCACGACACGCAGACGACCACGCGGGCGCTGTCGGCCATGGTCGGCCGCCAATTGCCGTTCTTCTCGTTGGTGATCCCGGCGTACCTGATCGTGCTGTACGCCGGCTGGGGCCGCATGATGGCGGTGTTCCCCGCCGTCCTCGTCACCGGCCTGTCGTTTGCAATCGGCCAGTTCGCGGTATCGAACTTCGTCGGCCCCGAACTCACCGACACCCTGGCGGCGCTATTCTCGCTGGCTTCGGTCGCCCTGCTGCTGAAGTTCTGGCAGCCCCGCGACACCTTCAGTGACGGCACGACGGCGCCGGTGGAGACGACGATCGACGCGCCCAGCCGCGTCTGGCGCGCCTATGCCACCTACGGAATCCTGATCGTGACGGTGCTGATCGGCCAGGTCGGCAACTTCGCGGGCATGTCGCAACTGCAGCCGCCGGCCAACGTGACGGCCTTGCTCCGCTGCGGCCAGATTGGCAATCGGCTGTGCCCGGAGCCGTGGATCGGCGAACCAGCGGCGGTGAATCCACAGGGCTTCCGCTTCCCGGTCTGGGAATTCAGCTGGCCGGGCGCCTACAACATGGTGGACGGCCGGCCGCAGCCGATCGTGCAGCGCCAGCCGCCGGTCGTGGAGGCGGCGTCACCGTACGCGCTGACCTACCGGCTCGACCTGCTGGCAACCGCCGGCACGCTGGTGCTGTTTGCCACCTTCATCGCGCTCATTCCCATGGTGGCCGCCGGCGCGCGGCCGGGCATTCTCGGGGTCGCGTTCCGGAAGACGGCGGCGCAGCTGCGACTGCCGATCATCACCATCGCGTTCATCCTGTCGATTGCCACGGTGATGAACTACTCGGGCATGACGTCTTCGATGGCGCTGGCGCTGGCCCAGACCGGGTGGCTGTTCCCGTTCTTCTCGGCCTGGTTGGGCATGCTGGGCGTGTTCCTGACCGGCAGCGACACCTCGTCCAACACGCTGTTTGGCCCGTTGCAGGCGACAACGGCAAGGGTGTCGGGGCTGGACCCCATCCTGATGGGCGCCACCAACAGCTCGGCGGGCGTTATGGGCAAGATGATTAGCCCGCAGAACCTGTCGGTCGGTGCTGCGGGCGTGGGAGCGGTGGGCCGCGAGGGCGAGATCTTCTCGAAGGTCATCTTCCACAGCCTGGTCCTCACCGGGCTGATGGGCCTGCTCGCGATGCTTCAGCAGTACGTCGTGCCCTGGATGATTCCCAAGCTGTAAACCCGCCGGGGGGTTACCCGCCGACGGGGTGCCGCTCCAGGACGGGGCGGTGCTACGCGACGGGGGCGGCTGGAGGGTGTGCCTTTGGGCCGGGGGCGCCTTCGTTGCCGATGAACCCGCACGTCTTGTGGGTGCCGTCGCAGAACGGCTTCTGCTTCGACTGGCCGCAGCGGCACAGCGCGAACGGCTTCTTCGGCACCACATACTCGGCGCCGGTCCAGTCGACCAGCTTCACATCCTCGCCCTCGATCAGCAGCGAACCATTTTCTCGAACCTTGATAGTGATCATCTGTCTCCAATGGTCCGGCTAAAGCCGGACGCTACATTCGTCCGGCCAGAGCCGGACGCTACACTCGTCCAGCCAAAGGCGGACACCACATTCGTCCGGCAACAGCCGGACGCTACGTTCTTCGCGGGTTATCCACGCTGCATTGCCGAGAGGAACTCGGCGTTGTTCTTCGTCTTCGCCATCTTGTCGAGCAGCAGTTCCATGGCTTCGACCGGCGACAGCGGGTTCAGCACCCGCCTGAGCACGTAGATGCGGCTGAGATCCTCCTTGGGCAGCAGCAACTCTTCCTTGCGGGTGCCGCTCTTGAGGATGTCGATGGCCGGGAACGTGCGCTTGTCCGACAGCTTGCGATCCAGGTGGATCTCCGAGTTGCCGGTGCCCTTGAACTCCTCGAAGATCACATCGTCCATGCGCGAGCCGGTGTCGACGAGCGCGGTGGCGACGATGGTGAGAGAGCCGCCTTCTTCGACGTTGCGGGCGGCGCCGAAGAAACGCTTGGGCTTCTGCAAGGCGTTGCTGTCGAGACCGCCCGACAGCACCTTGCCCGACGCGGGAATGACGGTGTTGTAGGCGCGCGCGAGGCGGGTAATCGAGTCGAGCAGGATCAGCACGTCCTTCTTGTGCTCGACCAGCCGCTTGGCCTTTTCAATCACCATCTCGGCCACCTGCACGTGGCGCTGGGCCGGTTCGTCGAAGGTCGACGAGATCACCTCGCCGTCGACCGACCGCTGCATGTCGGTGACCTCCTCGGGCCGCTCGTCAATCAGCAGCACGATCAGGTAGACCTCGGGATGGTTCTTCGCCACCGACTGGGCGATGCTCTGCAGCAGCATGGTCTTGCCGGTGCGCGGCGGCGCGACGATCAGGCCGCGCTGGCCCTTGCCGAGCGGCGTCATCAGGTCCATCACCCGCGCCGACAGGTTCTCGGCCTCGGTCTCGAGCTTGATGCGCTCGAGTGGATAGAGCGGCGTCAGGTTCTCGAAGAACAGCTTCTCGCGCGCCTGGTCGGGCGCCTCGAAGTTCACCGCTTCGACCTTGATCAGGGCGAAGTAGCGCTCCCCTTCCTTCGGCGGCCGGATCTGTCCCGACACGGTGTCGCCGGTCTGCAGGTCGAACTTGCGAATCTGGGAGGGAGAGACGTAGATGTCGTCGGGGCCGGGCAGGTAGTTGTAGTCGGGGGCGCGAAGGAAGCCAAAGCCGTCGGGCAGCACCTCGAGGACGCCCTCGGAGAAGATGAAGCCGCTCTGCTCGGTCTGGGCCTTCAGGATCTGGAAGATGAGTTCCTGCTTGCGCATGCCGGTCGCGCCGGCGACATCCAGGTCCTTGGCGACCTGGGTCAGGTGCTGGATGCTCATCTCCTTCAGCTGGTTGATGTTGAGCCCCGGCTTCTTGCTCTCGTTCAGGGCATGTTCGGCCGATTCGGCGGCCACATCGGGCTGGGGCGGAGGCTGGTGACCGCCACCGCGGTGCGGACCGTGACGCTTGTGACTGGGCATGCGGGTTATTCCAAGGAAGGTCTGGCTCGGGTTGTCAGGGTGGAGGGACCGAAACGGAGGCAAAACCGAGAGAAACTGCCGTTAGTATACCAGAAGTGCATCGCATCACGCTTCCCCTGCTGCTGCTGGCGGCCGTCACCTTCTTTGCCGGCCTCGGGCGGGGCGCCATCACCGACTCGGATGAAGCGTTCTACGCCGAGTCGGCGCGTGAAATGGTGGCCTCGGGCGATTGGATCACTCCCTATTACAACTACGAGCCTCGCTTCCAGAAGCCGGTGCTGTACTACTGGCTGACCGCGGCAGCGTCGCTCGTGCTGGGCGCCAGCGAGATGGCGGCCCGGTTCTGGGCGGCTCTGGCCGGGCTGGGCCTGGTGCTGGTGACGGCGGCGGCCGGCCGGCGGTGGTACGACGAAACGACAGGCTTGCTGGCCGGTGCCATCGTCGCCACCAACTTCGGCTACTTCTCGATTGGCCGCATGGCGCTGCCCGACCTGCCGCTGGCGTTCTGCATCACGCTGGCGATCTGGGCGGCGCTGGTGGCGACGCTCGAACACGAGCGGTCGCCGCGCAAGTTCGTGCTGCTGGCGTCGCTCGCGCTCGGCCTGGGCTTTCTCACCAAGGGGCCGGTGGGCCTGATCCTGCCGGCCATAGTCATCGTTCCCGTGCTGATGATCGAGCGGCGCTCGATCGCGCTGGCGCCAAGCGACATCCTGCTCGGGCTGATTGTCACGCTCGCGGTCGCCGTGCCGTGGTATCTGGTGATGTGGATGCGCCACGGCACCGAGTACCTGCAAGGGTTCTTCATCGGCGACAACTTCGAGCGCTTTGCCACCGATCGCTTCAACGACCCGCGGCCGTGGTGGTTCTACCTGCCGGTCCTGGCCGGCGGTCTGCTGCCGTGGACGCCGCTGGCCCTGGTCTGGTTCGGGCCGTTGACCCAGTTCCTGCGACGCCGCCGCGACATCGGCACCATCGACTTGCGGCTGACGTTGTGGGCCGCCCTGCCCCTGGCCTTCTATTCGCTGTCGGTCGGCAAGCAGCCCCGCTACATCCTGCCGGTGCTGCCGCCGCTGGCCCTGCTGCTGGCCTCGTCCATCGTCGAACGGACGCAGGAGTGGCGCGGGCTCGACGGCGCGCGCTCGCGGCCCCGCCGCGCCACCGGCGTCCTGGTCGGGTCGCTCTTGAGCGGTGCGTTCTTCCTGGTGCTTGGCGGACTGCTGTACCGCGTGCAGCCGCTGCTGATCAACGTGGCGCCGATCTTCACGCAGGTGGCAGCGGGCCTGATCGCCAGCGCGGGCGTGGTGATTGTGCTGGTGGCGCTGTCGAGCCAGTGGCGCACGGCGCCGGTCGTGATTGCCCTGGCCGCCGCCGTCACGCTGCCGGCGCTGCAGTTCGGCGGCCTGTCGAGCGGCCGCGAAGACACGGTCCGGCAGATGGCCCGGCTGGTCCAGGAACAGCGGACCAATCAGGAGGCGGTCGGCACCTACCGGGTGTTCGTCCGCAACCTGGTGTTCTACGCGCACACGCAGACCACCGACATCATCACCGACGACCAGGCGTTCGACTTCCTGTCGCAGCCGGCGCGGACCTTGATGGTCGCCCCGGCGGATGTGGTCGATCGGCTCGAACGCGAACGCGGCATGGCGCTGGTGCGGATTGCCGAGCTCCCCTACTTCAACGAGGCGGGCGTGCGGGTGCGCACGCTGCTCTGGCCCGACCCGTCACGGGATCTCACCCGCGTCGTCCTGGTCGCGAACCGATAGGTCCGCCTAAAGGCGGACGCCACATGAGAACGGTGCCGATGTAGTGTCCGGCTTTAGCCGGACCGCGATCGGCTCCTATGTAGTGTCCGGCTTTAGCCGGACCGCGATCGGCTCCTATGTAGTGTCCGGCTTTAGCCGGACCGTGATCGGCCCCAATGTAGTGTCCGGCTTCAGCCGGACCGTGATCGGCCCCAATGTAGTGTCCGGCTTCAGCCGGACCGTGATCGGCCCCAATGTAGTGTCCGGCTTTAGCCGGACCGCTTGATCCACGCATCGATGGTGTCGCACACAGTGACGGGGTTGTGGCCCGTGCCGGGCAGGATCAGCCAACCGCCCTCCTTGCGCTTCAGCACCACGGCGCCGCTGTTCACGTGGGCCGAGACGAAGTCCGAGCGTGGAAACGCCCGCCGCCGCATCAGGCTGTTGACGTGCATGGTGTCGCCGTCGAGCTTGATGCGCGAGGCGATGGCGTCGGCCGCAGCCGCCATGGCAAACGCGGCGGCTGCCACGCCGAGGTAACGCAACAGGTACGAGTCGCCGGAGAAGTAGAAGTACGACGACATGGCGAGGAACGCGAGCGCCGCCAGGCAGATGGCGCCGATCACCCGCGGCGCCATGCGGATCGTGGTTGGTTTCATGCTCGACAAACCCAGCGGTTTGTTGCCACCGATCGGCTGGTGGCGAAGGGAATCGTCGACCACCTAGCGGCTGGCGGCCGCGGGGATCTTGCCATTCTTCTCGAGCGCCGCGACGAACGCGAACATGCGGTCGACGCCTTCGCGCAGCCGCTCGATTGACGTCGCGTACGACAGGCGGAAAAAGCCGGGGGCGTCGAAGCCCTCGCCCGGCGTCACCGCCACCGCCACTTCCTTCAGCATTGCCTCGGCGAGCTCGCCCGTGGTCTGGATGCCCGTGGGCGACAGCAGGTCGGCGACGTAGGGAAACAGGTAGAACGCGCCCGACGGCTTGACGCAGACGAACCGCGGATCCGCGGTCAGCCAGCCGTGAACCGCATCACGGCGCTTGCGGTACTCGCCGAGCATCATCGCCACGCCGTCCTGCGGCCCGGTCAGGGCGGCAATGCCGGCCTTCTGGGTGATCGAGTTGATGTTCGAGGTGGCGTGGCCCTGAATGACGTTGCACTGTGCGATCACCGCCTTCGGTCCAATGGCCCAGCCGCACCGCCACCCGGTCATGGCGTAGCTCTTCGACGCGGAACTACACAGGATGGTGCGGTCGGCCATGCGATCGAGCAGGATCTTGACCAGGTTGTGCGGCACCGGATCGTAGATCAGGTGCTCGTAGGTGATGTCGGCGACAATCCAGATGCCGCGGGCGGCCGCCGCGTCGGCAATGGCGGCCATGTCGGCTTCCGAGATCAGGGCGCCGGTTGGATTGCAGGGCGAGTTGATGATGATGGCTTTGGTCTTAGACGTGATCGCCTCGATGATCGGCCCGGCCTTGATAGCGAAGCCGTCTTCGCGGTGCGTCTGCACCATTACCGGCGTCGCGTCGGCCAGCTTGATCTGGTCGCCAATGGTCGGCCAGAACGGGCTGTGCGAGATCACCTCATCCCCCTGGTCGAACAGGACCATGGCGGCGTTGTACAGCGCCTGCTTGGCGCCGGCGGAGATAATCACCTCGTCCGGTTTGATCGTGACGCCGTAGCGTGAACTGTAGTCGTGAGCGACGGCATCCCGGAACTCGAGCACGCCCGCCGAGGGGGTGTACTTGGTGAAGTTGGTATCGAGCGCGGCGTGGGCCGCGTCCTTGACATGCTCCGGCGTGCCGAAGTCGGGCTCGCCGGCGCCAAGATCGACCACGTCGACGCCCTGGCGGCGCAGGCGGTCGGCTTCGGCGGACACTTTGAGGGTGGGTGACACGGTCACGCGGCTCATGCGACGGGCGAAAGTCATCGATCTTGTCCTTGTGTGCAATGTTCGTTGGGTCGTCGAATCGGTCTCGAACGCTGAATCCTGTTCTCTCAGTCCTGCGGCTTGGGCCGGCCCGCCCGCTTGGCCCGCAGGCGCTCTTCGACGATCGGCGGGACCAGGCCGTCAATCTCGCCGTTGAGCATGAACACTTCCTTGATCAGCCGCGAGCTGATGTAAGTGTACTGCTCGGCCGGCATCATGAACACCGTCTCGATCTCGGGCGCCAGGTGTCGGTTCATCAGCGCCATCTGGAACTCGTACTCGAAATCCGAAACCGCGCGCAGGCCGCGGACCAGGACCGAGGCGTTCTTGCGGTGGGCGTAGTCGACCAACAGGCCGTCGAAAGTCTCGACCTGCACGTTGGACCGGTCCTTGAACACGTCCTGGATCAGCGCCACCCGCTCCGATTCCGAAAACAGCGGGGTCTTCTCCACGTTCGACAGGATCGCGACGATGATGCGATCGAAGATCTTGGCGCCGCGCTCGATGATGTCGACGTGCCCGTTGGTCAGCGGATCGAACGACCCGGGGTAGATGGCGATGCGGGCGGTGTGCGGGATGGTCATGCGTAGAAGCTCAGGGCGCTGTCGCCCGATTTGACGGTGCGCGTCACGATCAGGCCATCCGCGATCGGCGGCGGCACCCGCGACGCATGTTCGAGCACCAGCACGGCGCCCGGCCGCCGCTGGCCGGCGGCGGCGCCGACCACGGCGGCGAGTGCCGCGTAGTCGTACGGCGGATCGAGAACGATGATGTCGAACGGGCCGCCGGGAATGGGGCGCGCCAGCGCGCGTTCCGCAGCGTCGCGGATGATAGCACAGCGGTTTTCCTCGCCGCACAGCGCGCGATTCGTCTCGATCAACTGCACCGCCCGCCGATCCTGCTCGATACAGGTGGCCGCCTCCGCGCCGCGGCTCAACGCCTCGAGGGCCACCGCGCCGGTGCCGGCAAACACATCGAGCACGCGCGCGTCGACGACGTCGGGAGCAATGATGTTGAACAAGGTCTCTCGCAGCTTATCCGAAGTCGGACGGAGACCGCCCCACTTTGGCGCCTTCAAGCCCCTGCCCTTGTTCACGCCGGCGATGATTCTCATCGTTCGTTATCCGACCGTAATCAGGCCGAACTGGCGCTGCCACACGCTGCGCACGTAGGCCTGCTGCTCGGCCGTCAGGGTGCCGGCATCCACGCGCGCGCGGGCTTCTTCGTAGGCCCGCTCCAGCAGGTCGACGTCGCGAGCCAGGTCGCCGGCGCGCAGCGTCGGCAGGCCCGACTGCCGCGTGCCGAAGAAGTCGCCCGGGCCGCGCAACTGCAGGTCGCGCTCGGCAATCACGAAGCCGTCCGACGTGTCGGCCATCGCCTTCAGCCGCGCCCGCGCCTCGTCGCTCCACGGCGCCTGGTACAGCAGCACGCAGGTCGAAGCATGCTCGCCGCGGCCGATGCGGCCGCGCAACTGGTGGAGCTGCGACAGGCCGAAGCGCTCGGCGTGCTCGACCACCATCAGCGTCGCGTTGGCGACGTCGACGCCGACCTCGACCACGGTGGTCGACACCAGCAGGTTGACGGCGCCGCTGACGAAGGCGCGCATGACGCTTTCCTTCTCGTCGCCCTTCATGCGCCCGTGCAGCAACGCCACCGTGAACTCGGGGAACACGCGGGTCAGGTCGGCGGCCATGGCGGTCGCCGCCTTGAGGTCGATCTTCTCCGACTCCTCGACCAGCGGGTAGATCACGTAGACCTGGCGGCCGCGCGTGATCTCGTCGCGAATCATCTGGTACACCTCGTCGCGGCGAGAGTCGGCCTTGACCAGCGTGCGCACGGGCTTCCGGCCCGGGGGCAGGCCGCGGATGACCGACACCTCCATGTCACCGCATTCGGTGAGGGCCAGGGTCCGCGGAATCGGCGTCGCCGTCATGACCAGCACGTCCGGGCTCAGGCCCTTGGCGGCCAGCGTGCCGCGCTGCACCACGCCGAAACGATGCTGCTCGTCGATCACCGCCAGCGCCAGCGCCCTGAACCGGACGTGCTCCTGGACCAGCGCCTGCGTCCCCACCACCAGGTTGATCTCGCCGCGCTCGATCGCCGGCAGGAGGTCGCGCCGCGTCGCGGCGGTGACGCGCCCGGTCAGGAGCGCCGTGCGATAGGGCCGGCCATCGAGCACCTTCACGATGGTGCGGTAATGCTGTTCGGCCAGGATCTCGGTGGGCGCCATCACCGCAACCTGGAAGCGGTTCTCCATGGCCACGATGGCCGCGAGCAGCGCGACGATGGTCTTGCCGGCGCCGACGTCGCCCTGGAGCAGGCGCTGCATCGGCCACGGACGCTGCAGGTCGGTGACGATCTCCAGCAGCGCGTCACGCTGTCCCGGCGTCAGCTTGAACGGCAGCACCGCGCGCGCGCACTCGCGGATGCGGTCGTCGACGGTGCAGACCAGGCCCTTGCGGACCTGGGCGTTCTCGTGCCGCCGCAGGGCGAGCCCGGTCTGGAATACGAAGAAGTCTTCGAAGATCAACCGCCGCTGGGCCGGCGTCCGGAAGGCATTCAGCGAGTCGATCGATGTGCCGGCCTCGGGAAAGTGAGCCTGCCAGAGCGCATCGCGGCGGTTCGGCCACTGCTGCTGTTGAAGGATGTCGGCCGGCACCGGATCAAATCCGCCGGCCGGCAGCTGCTCCAGCGCCTGCCAGACGAACCGCCGCTGCATGTTTGGCGTGACGCTCCCGGTGCGCTCGTAGACCGGCACGATGCGGCCGGTGTGGAGCATGTCCGGTTCGCGGCCGGCCTCGCGGCTGCCGTCGAGTTCGGCGCCGTCCTTGATGATCTCGAACTCGGGATCGGTGATCTGCAGGCCGCGCGATCCCCAGAACTCGACCTTGCCGAACAGGACCATGCGCTGGTGGGCGCGGATCACGTCCTTGAGGAACGCCTGGTTGGGCCACACCACCTGGATCTGCCCGCTCGAATCCTGGACCAGCGCCTGGAACAGACGGAATCCCGGACGGCGGGTGTGCGCGAGGCCGGCGTTCAGCACCTCGCCGCTGATGGCCGCGGTCATGCCGGCCCGCAGCGAGATGATCGGCTGCAGCCGGCTGCGATCCTCGTAGCGCCGCGGAAAGCGGAAGAGCAGGTCCTCGACCGTGTGGAGTCCGGCCTTCTTCAGATCGGCGGCCTTGCGCGGGCCCACCCCCTTGAGGAACTGCAGGGGCAGCTGGAGGACGTCCTCAGCCACGGCCGCTATTGGACAACGGTGAAGCGGCCGGTCGCGACGTCGATGCGCCGGATCTCGGCCGGCAGCTCGAAGGTGTCGTCGATCGATGATCCCCTGGGATTGTCGGCGGTGCGGGTGAAGTAGTTGACCATCTGGGCCAACAGCGACTTCGGCACCGGAATGCCGTTGATGTCGGCGGTCTCCAGCTCGAATCGGCCTTTGCCATCCGCCGTCACCACCTTGCCGACGGCGCTGACCGGCAGCTTGCCGGTCAGGTAACTGGTGGGATCGAACCAGCCGCCGCTGCTCTGCTTCTGCCGCACGATGTCGAGGTCGACGACCGCGCGGCCGGTCACGCGTCCCGCCCCGTGCATGGTGAGAACCGGCTCGGTCAGGCCGGTGGGCAGCAGGGGCCCCGACTTGAACTTCAGGTACGAGTTGGTTTCGTCCTCGGTGAACGAAGTCGGGCGCGGCTTACCGGCGTCGCTGCCGGCATTGGCCTGCACCGCGACGATCTTCGATTCGAACGAATCGGCGAGCGCGGGCGTCAGCGGCGGCGCGGCCGCCAGCGAGGCTCCCGCGACCAGACACCCGACGAGCAACGATCGCGCGCGCATGTCCCCTATTCTACCCGGGCGTCACCCCGGCGGCGAAGTCTCGCCGAAGCTCGTCGCCATCAGTCGAGCGGAGGCGGACGCCGGACCGGCGGTTGGTTGGGACGGTTCTGCTGGCGGGCGCGCATCAGCAGCTCGATCTTGCGGCGCTCGATCTGCTCCTCGAAGATGCGGAAGCGCGCCTGCTGGCGCAGGTCGAGCACCTCATCCACGGCGGTATAGGCCTTGCGCAGTTCCGCCGCCGTCCGCGACTCGAGTTCCTGCAGCGTCGCGAGGCGCTCCTTGAGCATGGCCTCGTCCACGTCCTTCACCCGCGGCGCGGTCATGCGCTGCAGCTCGCCCATCAGGCGGAAGCGCTCCTGCTGGTTGCGCCGGCGCGTCTCCTGCAACGCGCGCAGGCGGGTCAGGAACTGCGGATACTGCTCGTCGCTGAGCGTCAGCGCCTGCTGCGCCTCCATGACCAGGTAGGCGTCGAACAGCTTCTGGATCTCGGCCGGCGTCATGTCGCTGTTGTCAATGCCGGCCAGCGGCTGGCGTCCCCCGCCCTGCGGTTGTCCCTGGAAGTCCTGCGCGGCCGCCGTACCATTGAAGGCGGCCAGCAGCACGGAAGCGGCAACGAGCATTCGCATGATCATCATCATCATAAGACCTGGGGCCTGGGGCGTGGACGTTGCGTCATGACTTCGAGCTGGTCAATTCCTTGAGCAGACGTGTCAGTTCCTGCTGCTCCGCCGCGGTCAGCTCGAGCACGGCGAGGTCCGCCGCGCCGGGCTTCACCGCGAAGCCCGCCGACATCGCGGTGTCCCAATCCATGTCGCCCACCATGTCGGCCACGATGGCGAACCGTTCGTCGGGCGGTGCCTCGTCCACCCCGACGGCGTCGGCGGCGGCCCGCGCGGGCACGTCCCGCGGCTCGCGCGGCAGCGACACCGCCAGCGCCATCACCACCAGGACCAGCGCGGCGAACGGCGCGAGCACCGGCCACCGCAGCCAGCCGCCCCACCCGGCGGCCGCGGCCGGCTCGGCGTCGATCGCCGTACGCACGCGGTCCGACAAGTGCTGCCAGTAGAGCGGCGACGGCTCCGGCATATCGACCGCGCGCGTCTCGGCGAGCACCCTGCCCAATGCCGTCACTTGTTGGCGGCACGGCGGGCACGCGTCGAGATGCGTCTGCCGGGACGGTTCGAGCGTCCCTTCGACGGCGTCGACCAGTTCGTCGGTGGTGAGGTGCGTCATGGTTCGTTACCCAGGATCTTCTTCAGGTTTGCCAGCGCGTGAAAGAAATTCGCCTTGGTCGCGCCAACCGAGCTGCCCAGGATGTCGGCGATCTGCTGGTGCGACAGGTCGTGATACGTGCGCAGAATCAAGGTGGCCCGCTGCTTCTTCGGCAGGGCCGCGATTGCCTTGCGCACGGTGGCGGCGCGCTCCTCGCGCAGCAACGCCGATTGAGCGCCCTCGATGCGCGTGTCCTCGAAGTGGCCGGTCTGGTCAATCGTCTCGGTCGGCGGCGTCTTCACGCTGACGCGGTTCAGGCACACGTTCACCGCAATGCGATACAACCAGGTCGACAGCGCCGCCTGGCCCTTGAAGTTCTTCAGGCCGCGCCAGGCGCGCACGAACGCCTCCTGCGACAGGTCGCTGGCGTCTTCGTGGTTGCTGACGAAGCGATAGCAGACCTGGTAAACGGTTCGGCGGTGGCGCTCGACGATCACGTCAAACGCCTCGCGCTGGCCGCCGACCGCGGCGGTCACCAGCGCGGCATCATCCAGTCCCGAAAAGTCGATCGCCGTCGCGCCGTCTACGGCCGACGGCTTGACCACGGTCACCGTCCACCCGCTTGCGCCTGGTGCCCACGCGTTACGAACTGCCGATCCATGTGTCATGACCGCGTCCCCTGCTGTAGGAATTAGACCGGCAGCGGCGCGGAAGGTTGAACGAGTATGCGGCAAGTCGGCCGTGCTCTGCCGGCACCCGGTTGACTTTCGCCTCCTGTTTGCTTACGCTTCCTGTTCAGGGCGAAGAAACGGAGCAACCCCTCACTCCGGAGTGCCATCTATGCAACCACTGACCAAGCGCCAGCGCGAAATTCTCGACTACCTCAACGAGTTCATCCAGCAGCACGGCTATGCCCCGAGCCTCGAGGAAATCGGCGAGCGGTTCAGCCTGTCGTCGCTGGCGACGGTGCACAAGCACCTCACCAACCTGCAGGAGAAGGGCTTCATTCGCCGGGCCTGGAACCGCAGCCGGTCGGTGGAACTGCTGCCCAGCCGCACCGGCGGGCGCGCCATGGAACTGCCGATGCTGGGTTACGTCGCCGCCGGCATGCCCATCGAGGCCGTGGCCGGCACGGAAACCATCAGCGTGCCCGACTCGCTGATCGCCGGCAAGCGCGACACTTACGTGCTGCGCGTGCGCGGCGAGTCGATGATCGACGAGCAGATCCGCGATGGCGACTGGGTGGTCGTCGAAGACCGCAAGACCGCCGACAACGGCGACATGGTCATTGCCCTGGTCGACGGCCAGGACGTCACGCTCAAGAAGTTCTACAAGGAAAACAACCGCATTCGCCTGCAGCCGGCCAACCCGTCGATGCAGCCCATCTACGTCGATCCCGACGGCGTGCAGATCCAGGGCGTCGTCGTTGGGGTGATGCGGAAATACTAGACGCGGGCTGGGGGCAGCAGTGCCTGACGGGGTGGCACGTCGGGACGGGGTGCACGCGTTGCCGGGAGCGAGTGATAGCCTAGAGCCCACAGGCCCCAAAATCATGAACGACCGCAAACAGATCAACTTCACCATCGTCCCTGAAGACGGTGGACCCGAACCGCGCACCTACGCCAATTTTTGCGCGGTCAACCACACGCCGTTCGACTTCACGCTCACCTTCTGCGAGGTGCAGCCGCTCTCGGAGAAAGAGATTCGCGAGGCCGAGGCGGAGCACGTGGTCCGCGCGCCGGTGCGCGCCAAGGTCGTGTTGCCGGTGCAGTTCATCCCGACGCTGATCGCGGCGCTGCAAGAGAACCTGCGCGTCTACTCGGAATCGCACTCGGGGCAACAGCCCCAGCCGGTGCCGCCGGGCAAGGGACCGATCCACTAGCGTGAAACCTCCCGCCGCAGTCACGCGCATTTTCGACGGTCTCGACCGGCACTACCCCGACGCCGACACCGAGCTCGCGCACCGCAACGCGTTCGAGCTGCTGGTGGCCACCATGTTGTCGGCGCAGTCGACGGACGCCCGCGTCAACCTGGTCACGCCGGCGTTGTTCAAGCGGTTTCCCGACGCCAGGGCCATGGCCGGCGCCGGCACCGCCGAACTCGAGCAGCTGATTCACGCCACCGGGTTCTTCCGGCAGAAGGCGAAAGCGGTGATCGGCATGGCGTCGATTCTGGTGGCCGAGCACCAGGGCAAGGTGCCCGCGAACATGGACGCCCTGACGGCACTCCCTGGTGTCGGGCGCAAGACCGCCAACGTGGTGCTGGGACACGCGCTCGGTGTGCCCGGCTTGCCCGTCGATCGCCATGTGCTGCGGGTGGCGAACCGCATTGGGTTGGCCCACGGCGACGATCCGGTCAAGGTCGAAGCGCAGCTGTGCGAGAGCCTGCCGCCCCGGCGCTGGACCCGGGCTTCGGACGACCTGATCCTGCACGGCCGCCGCATCTGCAAGCCGAAGCCGCTGTGCCAGCTGTGCAACGTGCGCAATGACTGCGACTTCTATCGCACGGGAGTGGTCACGAAGCCAAAGGTCCGCCTGAAGGCGGACGCCACATTGCATGGGCGGACGCCAAAGCTCCGCCTGAAGGCGGACACCACATCCCATGGGCGGACGCCCAAGGTCGGCCTGAAGGCGGACACGACATCGCACCGGAAGAAGAAGGCGGCCCGATGACGCGAGAGGCGTTCAGCGCGCTGGTGCAGGAGGCGATCGATCGCATTCCCCGCCGCTTTGCGCGTGCCATTCACAACGTTGCGATCGTGATCGAAGACGAGCCGTCGGACGATCTGCTCGACGAGATGGAGATCGACGAGGACGACACCATCCTCGGCCTGTACCAGGGCACGCCGCTCACCGAACGGTCCGGGTACGGCAACACGCTGCCCGATCGCATCACCTTGTTCCAGGGGCCAATCGAAGACGAGTGCGAAGACGACGAGGACGAGATCTACGTGGCGATCGGCGAAACGCTGATCCACGAACTCGGGCATTACTTCGGGATGTCTGAAGAGGACATCGCCCCCCACGAAGAACGCTGGCTGCTCGGCGAGGACGACCCCGACGATGCCACGGCCGAATCGGACGTGAACGACGACGACGAGAATCCCGGCGAGCCGCGGCCGTGAGGGCGCGAAAACGTTTCGCCCAGCACTTCCTCGAGCCGGCCTGGGTGGCCAAGGTCATCACGGCCGTAGCGGCGCGGCCGGACGACGACATCCTCGAGATTGGTCCGGGCCGGGCGGCAATCACGCGCCCGCTTGCCGAGCGCTGCCGGCGCCTGTTGGCCGTGGAAGTGGACCGCGACCTGGCCGCGGACCTGGAGGCCAGCAAGCCTGCCAACGTCACGGTCGTGGTCGGCGACGTGCTGGCGCTCGACCTGTCCACCGCCCTGTCTGACTGGCTGGGTGCTCCGCTGGGCCAGGCCCATCCCGTGCGCGTGGTCGGCAACCTCCCCTACAACATCTCATCGCCAATCCTGTTTTCGCTGCTCGAGCTGTCGGCCGCGTCAGGGGGGCTGCGCGACGCCATCCTGATGCTGCAGAAAGAGGTGGCCGATCGATTGGTGGCGAGGGTCGGCACCGGCGACTACGGCGTGCTGACGGTCCTGACCGGGGTACATGCCGACGTGACCCGTCTGCTGTCGCTGCCGCCGGGGGCGTTCCGGCCGGCGCCGCAGGTGCAGTCGGCAGTGGTCCGGCTGGCATTCCGGCCGCCGACCGTGGACATTCCCGACCTGCCGGGGTTCACCCGCATGGTCCGCACCATGTTCACGCAGCGCCGAAAGACCCTGTCGAATGCGCTGAAGCCGTTCGCCGCCGAACGGGCAGTCGCCGCCGGCGAGGCGCTGACCCGGGCCGGCATCGATAGCCGCCGGCGGCCCGAGACCCTGGACATGGCCGAGATGGCGGCCCTGTCCAGGGCCTTCCGCGCAGCCGGAAGTTGAATCTGTGCTATAGTTTCCGCCGAAACCCGCCTCGTTTTACAGGCGCTCCCAGCGGCCTGAACAGGTGACCTTGCCGGCTCGCCAGAGTCCTCGGTTGCCTTGCTAGTTTTTCCCTGGGCGTGAAGTCACGCCCGGCTGGGATATCGCATGAGTGTGTCCGTGCCCGTGGCTCCGGCCGCGGCGCTTGCTGTCGACGTGGTGCCGCTTGGCGGCCTCGGCGAGTTCGGCCTCAACATGATGGCCATCTCGTGTGGGGATACGACTATCGTCGTCGACGCCGGTGCGATGTTTCCGGAGAGCGATCAGCCGGGCGTCGACCTGATTGTTCCCGACCTCGCCTACCTGGAGAACCGCAAGGGCCAGGTCAAGGCGCTGGTGCTGACCCACGGCCACGAGGATCACATCGGCGGCGTCCCGTACCTGCTGCCGCACCTCGACGGACCGATCTACGGCACGCCGCTGGCGCTGGCCTTCGCCGGCAAGAAACTCGAGGAGCACGACCTCGACCCGAAGACCGTGGCGGTCAAGCCGGGCGATGTCATCCCGATCGGCCCCTTCACGCTGGAGTTCATTCGCGTCACCCACAGCATGCCGGATTGCGTCGCGGTGGTGATCCGCACCCCGCAGGGAGTGTTGCTGCACACCGGTGATTTCAAGGTGGACCAGACACCGATGGACGGCGCGGCATTCGACCTGCACCGGTTCGCGCAGCTCGGCTCCGAAGGCGTGCTGGCCATGTTCTGCGACAGCACCAACATCGATCGGCGCGGGTATACCGGTTCCGAGAAAGACGTCGAAGACGGCTTCGAGGAGATCTTCACCAGCACCGAAGGCAAGATCGTGGTTGCCACCTTCTCGTCGAGCCTGTACCGGCTGCAGATCGTCGCCGACCTGGCGGCCCAGTTCGACCGCAAGGTGGCGTTCATCGGCCGCGGCATGAACGAGAACTCGGTGATTGCGCAACGGCTGGGCCACCTGCACCTGCAATCGGGCGTCGCCATCAAGGACAGCGACGTGTCGATCTTCCCCGCCCAGGATGTGGTGTGCCTGGTCACCGGGTCGCAGGGCGAGGCCAACGCCGCGCTGTCGCGCATCGCCATCAACGATCACCGCCACGTCAAGCTGGCCGAGGGCGACCGCGTCGTCCTGTCGGCGCGCGCCATTCCCGGCAACGAGAAGGCGATCGGCCGCGTCATGAACCACCTTGCCCGCCGCGGTGTCGATGTCGTGACGGAATCGAGCAAGCACATCCACGTCTCGGGCCATGGTTCCGAAGAGGAGCTCAAGCTGGTGCTGTCGCTGGTGCGGCCGAAGTACTTCGTGCCGATCCACGGCGAGTTCCGCCAGTTGGCCCGGCACGCCAAGGTCGCCAGGTTCGTCACCCGCGGGCTGCCGTCGACGGTCGAGGTGTTGACCGCCGAGAACGGCGACGTGCTGCGGTTCGACGCCGAGGGCGGACGCATTGCCGACAAGGCGGCCTCGGGCCGGGTCTTGATCGACGGCACCCGCGTCGGCGAAGTGGACGACGAGGTGTTGCGCGACCGCCGCCATATCTCGATCGACGGCATCATCATGCCGGTCGTTGCCATCAACGCGCGCACCGGCATCGTCGAAGGCGTGCCGGAACTGGTGGCGCGCGGATTCGTGAGCGACGAGGGCACCGCCGACATGCTGGCCGAGGGGGCGCGGGTGGTCGCCGGCGCCATCGCCGAGTGCAGCGTCGAGGAACGCACGGATCCGGGGCTGATGAAGGAGCGGATCCGCACCGAAGTGCGGCGGTTCCTGAAGAAACGAACGGGGCGGCGGCCGATGGTGCTGCCCGTCGTGATTGAGATTTAGAGACTGCGATCTCGAGGAGAGACTGAGTGGCTGCATCCGGTTCTGCCCTATCGCGCCGTGTCAGCGAGGTGGTCGGCGTGGCGCTGTTCGCCGCGACGCTGATCTGGCTGATTGCGCTGGCGACCTATGACCCGAACGACCCGGTGTGGTTCTTCAGCACCGGGACGCACGACGTGCCGGCCAACTTCGCCGGCCGGGTTGGCGCCTTCCTCGGCGAGTTGTCATTCCAGTTGCTGGGCTATGCCTCGTACCTGCTGCCGGCCGTGGTGGCGGTGGCCGGCTGGCATTACTTCTGGTGCAGCAAGATCGACGCGGCCTACACGAAGATGATCGGCGCCGGGATGCTGCTGACGTGCGGCAGCGCCTTCCTGCACCTCACGCTGGGCCGGGTTGATTTCGGGCCCCGCCCGTTCCGCGCCGGCGGCTACCTGGGTGAATGGCTGGGCGGGTTCATGTCCGATTACCTGAGCCGCACCGGCTCGGTCATCGTGATCCTGGCGCTGATCGTCGCGGCGGTGATCATCTCCACGCAACTGTCGTTCGGCCGCCTGTTCAGCGCGCTGTTCGCCGCCATCCAGGGGCTGGGTCGGCAAGGGGTGGAGTCGTTCCGGCTGTGGCGCGAGGAACGGCGCAAGGCCCGCCAGCGCCGCGAAGTGCTGGTGAAGTACGGCAAGAAGGACGCCGCGGTGGCGGCCCGGGCCGACAAGACCGACAAGAAACCAATGAAGGTCGAGCGCGCCGAACCGGCCGCGCCCGCCCGGCCGCCGCTCCGCGATCTCGACGACGAGGATGAAGCACCGGTTGCCGCGGCGCGCACGCCACCGGTGGTGAAGAAGGCGCCTCCCCGCACGCCGTCAACGCCGACGCTGCCGCTGCCCGAACCCGAACGCAACGTCGAGCGCCGCCTCGGCTCGTACTCGCTGCCGCCGGTTTCGCTGCTCGACGCCCCGAAGGCCGAACGCAAGATCGACGAGCGCGAGTTGATGGAGTCGGCCCGCCTGCTCGAGGAGAAGTGCCGCGAGTTCAACGTCGAGGGGTCGGTGGTGCAGATCCATCCCGGCCCGGTGGTCACCACGTTCGAGTTCAAGCCGGACGCCGGCGTGAAGTACTCGAAGGTGACCGGCTTGTCCGACGACCTGTGCCTGGCCATGCAGGCCGAGTCGGTGCTGATCGATCGCATTCCGGGCAAGGCCACCGTCGGCATCCAGATCCCGAATCCGAACCGCGAAGCGATCTCGCTGCGCGAGCTCCTCGAGTCCGACACCTATACCCGATCGACCTCGAAGCTCACCTTTGCGCTCGGCAAGACCATCCACGGCGAACCGTTCATGGCCGATTTGGCCACCATGCCGCACCTTCTGATTGCCGGCTCGACCGGTTCGGGCAAGTCGGTCGGGCTCAATGCCATTCTCACCAGCATCCTCTACCGGGCCACGCCCGACGATGTGCGGATGATCATGGTCGATCCCAAGCGCCTCGAGCTGGGCATGTACGAGGACATCCCCCACCTGATGACGCCGGTCGTGGTCGAACCGAAGAAGGCGGCCAATGCGCTGCGCTGGGCCGTGCGCGAGATGGAGGAGCGGTACAAGACGCTGGCGGCCTACGGCGTCCGCAACATCGAGCAGTTCAACCGCAACGTGCGGGCGGTGATCGAGTCGGGCGAGACCCCCGAAGAGGGCAAGCCGACCCGGCCGCTGCCCTTCATCATGGTCGTGGTCGACGAACTGGCCGACCTGATGATGGTGGCCGGCAACGAAGTGGAAGAGTCGATTTGCCGCTTGGCGCAGATGGCACGCGCGGTCGGCATTCACCTGATCCTCGCTACCCAGCGGCCGTCGGTCGACGTCATCACCGGCCTGATCAAGGCCAACCTGCCGGCCCGCATCTCGTTCCGGGTATCGTCGAAGATTGACTCGCGCACCATTCTCGACAGCAACGGCGCCGAGCAACTGCTCGGCAAGGGCGACATGCTGTTCCTGCCGCCCGCCTCGTCGCGGCACGTCCGCCTGCACGGGCCGTACATCTCCGAACAGGAATCGGCCCGCGTCGCCAGCTTCCTGCGCAAGCAGGGCAAGCCGGTCTACGACGAAAGCATCACCGAGGAAGAGAAGACCAACAACCAGGAACTGCTCTACGAGAAGGACGACCTCTACGACGAGGCCGCCCGCATCGTGGTCCAGGCCGGACAGGTGTCGATCTCCTACCTGCAGCGCAAGATGCGGATCGGCTTCAGCCGCGCCGCCCGCCTGGTGGACATGATGGAAGCCGAAGGCCTGGTGTCGCCGGCCACCGGCGGCAAGCCGCGCGAAGTGCTGGTGGGCCGGGAGTACTTCGAGGAAGTGGACGCCCAACTCAGATGACGCGGAATTACCAGGGCCGCAGATGACGCAGATGACGCCGATATACCAGGGCCGCAGATGACACAGATGACGCAGATATCAAGAGCTGTGCTGGCTTGCGCCATTGCGCTCGTGGTGTCGGTGCCGGCGGTGGCGCAGACGGCGCGGCAGCGCTACGACTCCGCCAGCAAACGTGACGAACAGGTACGGGTGCTGTTGAAGGACGGCGGCGCGGCGCCGGAGGTGCTTTCGCAGGCCGCGAAGGTAATTGCGGCGTTCGAGGCACTGGTCCGCCGCTTCCCTACCAGTGGTTATTCCGACAACGCGCTATGGCAGGCGGCAACGCTGGCCGACGCCGCGTACCAGAAGTTCAGCCGCTCCGAAGACCGCGAGCGGGCGGCCAAGTACTATCGCTGGCTGGTGCAGGAGTATCCGCACAGCTCGCTGGTGAAGCGCGCCAACCAGCAGATGATCGCGCTGGCGAAGCCGGCGCCGGCGGCCATGCCGGCTCCTCCGCCGGCCCCGGTGCCGGCGCCACTGCCGGAGCCAGCCACGGCCATCGCCGCGCCGGCGGAAGCCGCGGCCGCGGCACCGGCGACCCTGCTCGACATCCAGCGCGCCGTGCTGCCCGACACGGTTCGCGTCACGCTCGAACTCGATCGTGAAGTGACCTACCACGAAGAAAAGATTGGCGGCCCGGCCCGGTTGTTCTTCGACCTGAAGGGCGTGCAGCTCACACCGGCGCTGATGGACAAGGTGCTCAGCTACCCCGGCGACATCGTGAGCAAGATCCGGGTCGGCCGGCACCCCGATTCCACGGTGCGGGTGGTGCTCGATCTCGAAGAGGTGTCGCGCTACAGCGTGTTCACGCTCTACAGCCCGTTCCGGCTGGTGATCGACGCGGAACGGTCGGTCCCGCGGACGGTCGCCAACCCGAGCACCGTGGCGCCGGCGTCGATCGCGCCGGAGGTGCCGCCGGCACCCGCACCATCGCCAGCCGCCAGCGCGCGGCCTGCGCCGCTGCCATCGACGCCAACGACTCCGCCCTCGGCGCCGCCGCCGTCACCGACCGCCGCTACCGCGAATGGCGCCGGCGGGTTCTCCATTGCCCGCCAGCTCGGTCTTGGCGTCTCGCGCATCGTCATCGACCCCGGTCACGGCGGCCACGACCCGGGCGTGCTCGGCAAGGGCCTGACCGAAGCGGCGCTGGTGCTCGACGTCGCGCTGCGGCTCGAGAAGCTGTTGCAGAAAGAACCGGGGCTGGAGGTGGTGCTGACCCGGCGCAGCAACGTCTACATTCCCCTCGAGGAGCGGACGGAACTGGCGAACCGCGAGAACGCCGACATGTTCCTGTCGATTCACGCCAATGCCAGCCGTAACACCGCGGCCAAGGGGATCGAGACGTACTATCTGAGCTTTGCGTCGTCGCCGGAAGCCGAGGCCGTGGCGGCGCGCGAGAACTCGGCGTCGGCGCGCGAAATGCACCAGCTCCCCGACATCATCAAGGCGATTGCCCTCAACAACAAGCTGGACGAGTCGCGCGACCTGGCCAACATGGTGCAGCAGTCGCTGGTCACGTCGCTGCGCCGGACCAACAAGGAAGTGCGGAGCCGCGGCGTGAAGAAGGCGCCGTTCGTGGTGCTGATCGGCGCGGCCATGCCAAGCGTGCTGGCGGAGATTTCGTTCGTGAGCAACCGGCAGGAACTGTCGCTGCTGAAGACCGCCGCCTACAAGCAGCGCATCGCCGAGTCGCTTTACAACGCGGTGATGCGGTATCGAAAGTCGCTGAAGGGCGTGACGACCCTGGCGTCGCAGGACCGCTAGGGCTGGGCCGGCAGCCTAGACGCGGAACAGGTTGTGCTGGTGCCCGCGCGCTTCGATGATTGAAACCGGACGCCGCGAGCGGTACCAGATGTAGAGTCCGCCCGCGAGGAGTCCCGCCACCAGCGCCGCCGCCATGATCGCCCCGGTGAGCCCGAACGCCGCCACCGAGACATCGATCATGCTCAGCTCCTTGGCCGGGTCCTCCTGGACGATCTGGACGATGGTGACCGTCGGCGTGGGCGTGGGTTGAGGATCCTGCATCTCGGTCAATTATCTGCCTAACGGCGGGTGCTACAAGGATTTGACACCGGGGAAGCCGCCGCGGGCCACATCCACCAGCGTGCGCACCATGGCGCCGGTGGCTCCCTTCGGCTGCCAGGGCTTGCTGTCCTCGGCAAAGGCGGTCCCGGCAATGTCGAGGTGCGCCCAGGGCCCTTCACCCGCGAATTCCTTCAGGAACATGGCCGCCGTGATCGACCCGGCCGGCCGGCCGGGGCTGTTCACCATGTCGGCGATCTCGCTCTTCAACGGCTCGCGATAGTCGTCGAATAACGGCAGCGGCCACACCTTCTCGCCCGCCGTCGCCGCGGCGCGGCGGATGTGTTCGACCCAGGGTTCGGGCGTACCGAACAACCCGGTCGTCGTCTTGCCGAGGGCCACGACAATTGCGCCCGTGAGCGTGGCCACGTCGATCAGGTGGGTCGCGCCCAACTGGCGCGCGTACCACAGCGCATCGCCGAGAATGAGCCGTCCTTCCGCGTCGGTGTTGTTGACCTCCACCGTCAGCCCGGAGGCGCCGCGCAGGATATCGCCCGGCTTGGTCGCCTTGCCGCCCGGCATGTTCTCGGTCATCGGCACCACCGCCATGACGCGGATTGGCAGCTTCTGCAGCGCAATCGACCGGATGGCGCCGACCACCGTCGCCCCGCCCGCCATGTCGTCCTTCATGCGTTCCATGCCGTCGGCGGGCTTCAACGAGATGCCACCGGTGTCGAACGTCACGCCCTTGCCGACCAGGCCCAGGGTCTGGCCGGCCGGTGCGCCCGCAGGCTCGTAGCGCAGCACCAGCAAGCGCGGCGGTTCGGCGCTGCCGCGCGCCACGCCAAGCAGCATGCCCATGCCCAGCGCCGCGATGGCCCGCTCGTCGAGAAGCTCGCTGGTGATGCCGGGCACCGATGCCAGCTGCTGCGCCCTCTCGGCCAGGATCCGCGGAGTCAGGAAGTTGCCGGGCTCGTTGATCAGGACGCGGGCCGCATTGATCGATTCGCCGGTGGCGCGGCCGGTGGCCGCCGCGTCGACCGCGTCGGGGCCGGCCAGGATGACCGCGTCCTTGATGAAGAACTGGCGGTCGTCCTTACTCTTGTGGACGCCGTTGTCGAAGTTGGCAAACGTGACACCCTCGGCAATCAACTCGACGCGCGCGGCGGTCGACAGCGTGCCCGGTTCGACATCGGCCCAGGCAATGCGGCCGTGCCGCTGCTGACGCGCGGCCTGTGCCGCGGTAATGGCCATGCGCCGCATGCGCTCGGCGTCGATGCCGGCGCGCGGCCCGCCGCCCACGAAAACCACGCGCGAGGCGCGCCAGTCGCGGCCCGGCTGGCGCGGCACGAAGATTTCGCACGCCTTGGCGCGAAACTCGCCGCGCTCCAGGGCCGACCCCAGATCGCCGCCAAATACGGCGTCGTAAGCGCCAATCGCCGAGGCGGTGTGGTCGTCGGCGACCGGGATAATGATGAGGTCGACGTCGGCGGCGCCCAAGGCGGCGTCGCTCACGGACACGCGAGGCACTTCGTAGGGGACGGGCATGTTGGGTTAGAATTCCTTTGCGCCCCGCCTGCCGGGGGACCTTGCCATGCAACTACAAACAGGCGTCGCTCAGGTCGTCATCCTGGCGGTCAGCGCTCTACTGGTCATCCCGACGGCCCTGCAGGCCCGCGCGCAGGGCAGCAATAAGAAGCCTAGCTTATCACTCAAGGCGACACCCGCCGTGTCGTTCGCGCCGGCGCGAATCGTGGTGGTGGCGGAATTGAAGGGCGGGGCTGACGACAACGAGGAGTTCTACTGCCCCACCCTCGAATGGGAATGGGGCGACCTGACGACCTCGACGGCCGAAGCGGACTGCGAACCGTATGCCGCGGGCACGAGCGAAATCAAGCGCCGCTACACGGTTGAACACCGCTTCAAGGACCCCGGCAGCTTTCGCATTCGCCTGTCGTTGAAGAAGGGCTCGCGGGTTATCGCCTCGGCCAATTCGCTGGTGCAGGTCCGGCCGGGCCTCGGCACACCCGGCGGTCAGTAAGCGGCGCCGGGCGCCTGCGGTGCCGTCGTGATCGGCGGCGGCACGGTGTGCCATCGCCCCAGGCCGGTCAGGATCGCCGCGCCCAGGCCCACCGTCCACGCCAGGAACTCAACCGCCAGGCCGAACACCAACAAGCCGAACGCGAAGGGCTGCAGGAACTCGGGGCCGACGCCAATCAGCCGCGCCGCCAGCGTCGGCGCCATGATCAGGACGAAGCCGATCGCCGTCGCCAGGAAGGCGTTTCCCGGCTGCCAGCCCAGACGATCCTCGATCCACTCGCCCAGCCGGCACGCCAACGCGGTGAACCCGAGCACCAGCGCGAAGATCGCGACCACGATCGCAATCGGCACCAGCAGCGCCACGAACGGCAGGCCGACAATGGTGATGGCCAGGCCGATGGAGGCCGCGATCAGAAAGGGGACGAAGAAGATCTCGGCGGCCAGCCCGACCAGGCCGGCTCGCGCCGGTTCGGCCACGGCCGCGCGGCCGCTGCGCGCGACCGCCGGGCGGGCGACGATCAGCACCGTCGCCATCAACACCGCCAGCAGCGACACTCGCGCGAAGGTGCCGGCCAGGCTCAGCCAGCGGCCGAAGTCGCCGAATTGGAACGTCGGCAGCCAGCCGAAGGTGCGCCGGGACCACTCGCCGAACGAGATGTAGTTGACGCTGCCGAGGTGGCGCGCGCCCTCCTCGCGGAGCAGCTGTCCGCCGACCAGCACGATATCGCCGCGCACGTCGGCCGTCCGGGTGAGCCGCAGGTCGCCGCCGACGACCACGATGCCGTCGCGCACGCGTCCGTCGACCACCAGCGAGCCGCCAATGACCACGGCGGCGTCGGTCACTTCTTCATCGCGCTCGACGTGAACATCCTGGCCAATGGCCACGCGGGTGCCGGTCAGGCGATAGGTCGAGGTATCCCCGCCCTGCGCGGCGGCTGTTACTTGAGCGGCAAATCCGGCCAGGACGATCGTCAGCAGCGCTTTGCGCATCACCACCTCACCCTCTCGTACCGACGAGGTTAAGGCGTGGTAAGTTCCGCCCCGCCCTAGAATCGCCCGAGCGGTTCGGCCACGCGAAGGGTGGCCCCGGTCGCCGCCCGCACGGCCTCCAGGGTCGTGTCGCTCGCGATCTCCTTCAGCAGCAGGCCATCGGGCGTCACGTCGATCACGGCCAGCTCCGTCACGATCTGGTTGACCACTTTCACGCCGGTCAGCGGCAGCGTGCACTTCGGCAGGATCTTGTGGCCGCCGTCCCTGGTCGTGTGCTCCATGGCAATGACCACGCGCTTGGCGCCGGCCACCAGGTCCATGGCGCCGCCCATGCCCTTGACCATCTTGCCGGGAATCATCCAGTTGGCGAGGTTCCCGGCCTCGTCGACCTCGAGCGCGCCGAGCACGGTGAGATCGATGTGGCCGCCACGCACCATGGCAAACGAGTCGGCGCTGCTGAAGTACGACGTTCCCGGCAGCTCGGTGACCGTTTCCTTGCCGGCGTTGATCAAGTCGGGGTCGACGTCCGCCTCGCGGGGGTAGGGCCCGACGCCCAGCATGCCGTTCTCGGAATGAAGGGTGATTTCGACGCCCGCCGGCACGCAGTTGGCCACCAGCGTCGGCATGCCGATTCCCAGGTTCACGTAGTCGCCGTCTTTCAGGTCGCGGGCAATGCGTTGGACGATACGGTCGCGCTTATCCATGGCTGATGGTCCGTTTCTCGATCCGCTTCTCGTAGGCCGGCCCCTGCAGCAGCCGCTTCACGAAGATCCCCGGCGTGTGAATGCCGTCGGGATCGAGCGCGCCGGTCTCGACCAGCTGCTCCACTTCGGCGATGGTGTGGCGGGCGGCGGTGGCCATTACCGGGTTGAAGTTGCGGGCGGTCTTGCGATACACAAGGTTGCCGGCTCGATCGCCCTTCCACGCCTTGACGAACGCGAAGTCGGCGGCCAGCGGCGCCTCGAGGATGTAGGTGCGGCCGTCGATCACGCGGCTCTCCTTGCCCTCCGCGATCAGGGTGCCCGCGCCGGTCGGCGTGAAGAAGCCGCCAATGCCGGCGCCGGCCGCCCGCATGCGCTCCGAGAACGTGCCCTGCGGCACCAGCTCCACCTCGATCTCCTTCTCGAGGAACTGCCGCTCGAACTCCTTGTTCTCGCCGACGTAGGTCGAAATCATCTTGCGCACCTGCCGCGACTTGAGCAGCGGCCCGACGCCGTAATCGTCAACGCCGGCGTTGTTGCTGATGATGGTGAGGTTCTTGGTGCCGCGCCGGCGCAGGGCGGCGATCAGGTGTTCGGGAATGCCGCACAGCCCGAAGCCGCCCATCATGATGCTGGCGCCATCGGGAATCGCGGCGACCGCTTCGTCGGCGGTAGCCAGTACCTTGTTCATGCGATCGATTATAGGCAGGAAGACTTCGCGCGCGAGGCCTCGTCGAAGAACTGGCGGACGACCTCGCGGTCGTCGAGTTGATCCGACAGCGTGACCAGCTCCGCGGCCAGCATGCGCAACAGGGGCTTCAGCTCCTGACTGTTGGTCGCGAGCACGCTTTCCCAGACCGCGGCCTGGCTGCCGGCCAGCCGGGTCGTGTCGCGCAGGCCCTGCCCCGCCCACGCCAGGTTGTCGGCGCCGACCGCCCGCGCCACGGTGACCATCAGCGCGCTGGCGGTCACTTGCGGGAGGTGGCTGATCGCCGCCATCAGCCGATCGTGTTCCTCGCCGCGATCGGACAGGACCACCGGACGCGCCCCCAGCGCTTCGACGAACTTCACCGCCCGGCGCACGGCATCCGGCGCCGCGGGGTTGGCCAGGAACCAGGCCCGCCCGTCGAACAGGTCGGCCCGGGCATCGCCCGGCCCGGTGGTCGTGCCGCCGGCCATCGGGTGCCCGCCCACGAACTGCGACAGCTGCGCGGCGGCAGCGGCCGCCATCACCGCCCGCTTGGTGCTGCCGGTGTCGAGCACCAGCGCCTGCGGGTGCATGATCGCGCCAAGGCGCGGCAGTGTCTGGATGATCGCATCGACCGGCATGGCCAGCACGACAACCAGGGAGTCGCCGATCGACGCGAGCGGATCGCCCTGGTCGACCAGCCGCACGTCGAGGCCGGGCCAGCGGCGGGCGGCGGCCAGCGCCACCGAGGTGCCAATCAGCCCCGGTCCGACGACGGCAAGCCGGGGCTGGGCGTCAGCCATGGGTCAGCGCGCCCACCCGCGGCGGGCCACCGGCTCCAGGCAGATGCTGCGGCCAATCGCCGGCGCGATGATGCGCAGTTCCGCCATCAGCCGGTCGAACTGCGACGGGAACATCGACTGCGCGCCGTCGCTCATGGCGTGGTCGGGATCGTTGTGCACCTCGATGATCAGACCGTCGGCGCCGGCGGCCACCGCCGCGCGCGCCATCGGCGCCACCTTGTCGCGGCGGCCCATGCCGTGGCTGGGATCCACGAAAATCGGCAGGTGCGACAGCTCCTTGATGATCGGGATGGCCGACAGGTCGAGCGTGTTGCGGGTGAAGGTCTCGAAGGTGCGAATGCCGCGCTCGCACAGGATCACGTCGGTGTTGCCGCCGGCCAGGATGTACTCCGCCGACAGCAGCCACTCCTCCATCGTCGCGGCGATGCCGCGCTTCAGCAGGATCGGCTTCCGCGTCCGGCCCAGCTCGCGCAGCAGCGTGAAGTTCTGCATGTTGCGCGCGCCGACCTGGTAGATGTCGGCGTACTTGCCAATCACCTCGATCTGGCTGGCGTCCATCACTTCGGTCACGAGCTTCAGGTCGTGGGCGTTGGCGCCGGACCGCAGCAGTTGCAACCCGGCTTCGCCCATGCCCTGGAAGCTGTAGGGAGACGATCGCGGCTTGAAGGCGCCGCCGCGCAGCACCTTGGCGCCGGCCCGCTTGACCGCCGCCGCCGTGGCGTGGACCTGCTCTTCGCTTTCCGCGGAGCACGGCCCGGCGATCACGATGACCTCGTCGCCGCCGATGCGCAGGTCGCCGATCGTGATGATGGTGTCGTCGGGCTTGAAGGTGCGGCTGGCCAGCTTGTAGGGCTGGGTGATGCGCAGCACTTCATGCACGCCGGCCATCAGCTCGATCAACCGCGGGTCGACCTTGCCGCCGCCGACGACGCCGAGCACGATGCGCGAGGCGCCGGTCGAGCGATGCACGTCCATGCCCATCTCGACGAGGCTGGCAATCACCGCCTCGACTTCCGTGTCACTCGCCCGCTCTTTCATTACGACAACCATGACTATTCCTTTTCCTGCTTCTCGCGCGCTTCCCGTTCCGCCTCGAGGCGCTGAATGCGACGGGCCTCGTCCATGATGCGTTCGTACAGCCGCGCGATGGCGTCGCCATCCAACGGTCCGCCGAGCGCCTGGTTCACCTGCCGCACGTGGGCAATCACGGCGGCTTCGCGCGCCGGCTCGTAGATCGGCCGGCCGAGCGCATGTTTCAGCCGGCCCACCGTGTACGCGCACCGCGCGCGGCTATCGAGGAGGCGGACGATCACCTCGTCGATCTTGTCGATCTCGTCGCGGAGCGATTCGAGGTTCAGTTCCGCAGCCATCGCACGTACCGCTCCACCTCGTCCAGCAGCCCGGGGGTCTGGCCGTGCTCGGCAATCACCGTGACCAGCGCGCTGCCCACCACCGCCGCATCGGCCCACTGGCCGACCGCCCGTACGTGCTCGGGACGGGAGAGCCCGAACCCCAGCGCCAGGGGCATGGCGGTTTCCGCCTTCACCCGCTCGGCGAGCTCGCGCGCCGACTCGTCCACGGTATCGCGGACGCCGGTCACGCCGAGCCGGGAAATGCCGTACAGAAACCCGCTGCCCAATTCCGACGCCTTCCGAATCCTGGCCACGGTGGTCGTCGGACTCAGCAGAAAAATAGTATCAATCCCGGCCCCGGCAAAGGCGGTCCTGAACCCCTCGCCTTCCTCGGGCGGCATGTCCAGGGTCAGGACCCCGTCCACGCCGGCATTCCTGGCTTCTTGCACGAAATTCTCCAGGCCCATCCGGAGTATCGGATTGGCGTAGCTAAAGATGACGATGGGAGCTGAAATCGCCGGCCGGATCTGCGCCAGCATGGCCAGCACCTTGGGCAGCGTCGTGCCGGCCGCCAGGGCCCGCTCGGTCGCCCGCTGAATCACGGGGCCGTCGGCCAGCGGATCCGAGAACGGCACGCCGACTTCGATGACGTCGGCCCCGGCCGCGTCGAGGCGCTGGATGATGCCGGCCGAGCGTTCGAGGTCGGGATCGCCCGCCGTCACATAGGTCACCAGGCCGGTCTGCTGCTTCGCGCGCAGCGCCGCGAAGCGCTCGCTAATTCGCGACACGGCCCGCCTCCTTCAGAATCTGCTCCACCGACTGCACATCCTTGTCGCCGCGCCCCGACAGGTTGACCACCAGCACGGCATCGGGTCCGAAGGCGCGGGCGGCCTTCTGCACATAGGCAATGGCGTGCGCCGACTCCAGCGCTGGAATGATGCCCTCGAGCCGCGCCAGGTCCTGGAACGCCGCCAGCGCTTCTGCGTCGGAGGCGTAAACATACTCGGCGCGACCGGTCTCTTGCAGGAAGGCGTGTTCCGGACCGATCGCCGCGTAGTCCAGACCGGCCGACACCGAGTGCGTCGCCTCGATGTTGCCGTGCTCGTCTTGCAGCACGAAGGTGCGCGTGCCCTGCAGCACACCGGGGGCGCCGCCGGCAAAGCGGGCGGCGTGCCGTCCCGACCGAATGGCCTCCCCGCCTGCCTCGACGCCAATCAACCTCACCCCGGCATCGTCGATGAAGGCGTCGAAGATGCCGATGGCGTTGCTGCCGCCGCCGACACAGGCGATGACCGCGTCTGGCAGGCGGCCGACCTGCGCCAGGCACTGCTCCCTGGCCTCCCTGCCGATCACCGATTGGAACTCGCGCACCATCAGCGGGTACGGGTGCGGGCCGAGCGCCGAGCCGAGCAGGTAGTGCGTGTCATCGGGCCGCGCCACCCAGTCGCGCATGGCTTCATTGATTGCGTCCTTCAGCGTGCAGCTGCCGGAGTCGACGCCGCACACCGTGGCGCCGAGCAGGCGCATGCGGAAGACGTTGAGCGCCTGGCGCCGCATGTCTTCGGTGCCCATGTAGACCACGCACTCGAGACCCAGCAGGGCGCACGCCGTGGCGCTGGCCACGCCGTGCTGCCCGGCGCCGGTCTCGGCGACGATTCGCGTCTTGCCCATGCGCTTTGCCAGCAGGGCCTGACCGAGGGCGTTGTTGATCTTGTGCGCGCCGGTGTGGGTAAGGTCCTCGCGCTTCAGCAGTATCCGCGCCCCGCCACAGGCCTGGCTGAGCCGCCTGGCGTCCCATAACGGCGTCGCCCGGCCCACATAGTGCTCGAGCAAGCGCGCCAACTCCTGCGCGAACGCCGGGTCGCGCCGCGCTTCGAGGTACGCGGTCTCGAGCGCCTCGATCGGCGCCACCAGCGTTTCGGGAACGAAGCGACCGCCAAACGCGCCGTAGTAGCCGCGCGCATCGGGGTCGCGCCGGCCAAACCAAGAATAAGGTGCCATATGTGCCTGGGGTGCCTGGGGTTGCGGTGCCATAGGTTAGATGCCTGTGCCTCTTGCGGCGTCGATGAAGGCGCGAAGCTTCGCGGGGTCCTTGATGCCAGGTTCGCTCTCGACGCCCGACGCGACATCGACGGCGTAGGGGCGCACCGTTCGAATGGCTTCGCCGACGTTGACTGGGGTCAAGCCGCCGGCCAGCACGACCCGGCGGCGGGCGGCGATGGCCCGGGCCCGCAGCCAGTCCACGGTCTGGCCGGTGCCGCCGTGCCTCACCGGGTCGTACGCGTCGAGTACAACCGCGTCCATCGGCCCCACCTCGACGTCGAGGCCGTCTTCGTTGCCGCCCAGGTGCACCGCGCGTAACACCGGCAGCGGCGACGAAGCCGGCCGCGTGCCATGAACCTGGGCGAGGCGAATCCCGGCGCCGGCGGCATCCTCGAGTTCGCCAGCCGTGGGGTCGACGAACACGCCCACCGGGGTGACGAACGGCGGCAGGCCGGCCACGATCATTCGCACGCGCGCCAGCGGTACGTGGCGCGGGCTTCCCGGCCACAGCACGAAGCCCAGGGCGTCGGCCCCGAGCGACGCCGCCAACCCGGCATCTGCGTCACGGGTAATACCGCAGATCTTGATGGCGGTCACCATGCTGCTCCGAGTGACGCGATGAGTCCGGCCAGGGCGGCGCCCGGGTCTGGGTCGACCATGAACCGCTCACCCATGAGGAACGCCTGGTAACCGAGCGTCCGCATGGCGCGCAGGTCGTCGCGGGTCTTCAATCCGCTCTCGCTGATGCCGATGACGCCTGGCGGAATGCGCGCGGCGATCGTGCGCGACGCATCCAGGTCGACCTGCAACGTCCGCAGATTGCGGTTGTTCACACCGACGATCGCGGCGCCCGCGGCGAGAGCCCGATCGCACTCCTCCACGCTGTGGACCTCGACAAGGGCGGCCAGGCCCAGGCTGCGCGCGGCGGCCGACAAGCCGCGCAACTCGGCGTCGGTCAGCGCCGCGACAATCAGCAGGATCGCATCGGCGCCGGCGGCGCGCGCCTCGAGCAGCTGGTACTCGTGGACTATGAAGTCCTTGCGCAACAGCGGCGTCGTCACTGCGGCGCGAACCGCAATCAGGTGCTCCAGCGATCCGTCGAAGAAGCCTGGCTCGGTCAACACCGAGATGGCCGCGGCGCCGGCCCGCTCGTACGCTGAGGCAATCACCACCGGGTCGTACGCCGATCGCAACACGCCCCGGGAGGGAGAACGCCGCTTGCACTCGGCGATGATGTTGACGCCGCCAGGCCTGGCCAGCCGCGCCACGAAGGCGGCGGCGTTGGGCGCCGCCGCCTTCGCCCGCCGCTCGAGCCGCGCCCGGGGCTCCTGCGCGATCGCCGCGGCCACGCGCGTGCGGGTAGCGGCAACAATGGCCTCGAGCAGATCGGGCGGCGCGCCGATCATGCCGCCGCTCCCTGTGAGACACGCACCAATTGCTCCAGCACTGCCGCGGCCTTCCCGCTGTCGATGGCGGCGGCGGCCAGCGCGACACCTTCGCGGACCGTCCCGGCGCGGCCGGCAATGAACAACGCCGCGCCGGTATTGAGCAGCACGACATCGCGCGCCGGTCCGGTGACGCCTTGCAGCACCGAACGGATAATGGCGGCGTTGGTGGCGGCGTCGCCGCCCTTGAGCGATTCCGGCGTGGCCTTCGCCAGGCCGAAGTCCGCGGGATGCACGTAGAAGGTCTGCACCGCGTCGTTGCGGCACTCGGAGACCTTGGTGTAGCCGGTCGTCGACAGCTCGTCGAGACCATCGGCGCCGTGCACCACCCAGGCGCGTTCAGAGCCGAGCAGCGCCAGCGACCGCGCGATCAACTCGGTGAGATCGGGCCGCGGCACGCCGACGATCTGCCGGGTCGGGCGCGCCGGATTGGTCAGCGGCCCCAGCAGGTTGAAGGCGGTGCGAACGCCGAGATCCTTGCGCGCTTGCGCGGCGTGCTTCATGGCCGGGTGGAAGGTCGGGGCGAAGAAGAACGCCACCCCCACCTCGCCAAGGCACTGGGCCGCGACCTCGGGCGTGGCCTGGATGTTGACCCCCAGCGCCTCGAGCACGTCGGCGCTGCCGCACTGGCTCGACACCGAGCGGTTACCGTGCTTGGCGACCGGCGTGCCGCAGGCGGCCAGAACAATCGCGGACACGGTGGAGATGTTGAAGGTGCCCGACTTGTCGCCGCCGGTGCCGCAGGTATCGAACACCGGTCCGGGTTGCGCCGGCACCGCAACGGCGTTGGCGCGCATGGTTTGCGCCAGGCCCACCAGTTCGCTGGGCCGCTCGCCCTTCATGGCCAGGCCGACGAGCAGCCCGGCAATCTGTGCCGGCGCGGCCTCGCCACGCATGATTGCGGCCATCGCCGCCGCCGCTTCGGCGGTCGTCAGGTCTTCCTGGCGGCGCAGTTTCTCGATCAGGGCTGGGAACATGGTCACATCTCGAGGAAGTTGCGGAGAATCCGCCGGCCTTCGTTGGTCAGCACCGACTCGGGGTGAAACTGCACCCCATGAATGGGCAGCGTGCGATGCCGGATGCCCATGACCAGGTTGTCTTCCTTCGTGCGCGCCGTGATCTCGAGAGCGGCGGGCATGCTGGGCTCGGCGACGACCAGTGAGTGATAGCGGCCGGCCTGGAACGACGTGGAGATGCCGGCAAACACGCCGCGGCCGTTGTGCTCGACCGTGGACGTCTTGCCGTGCACCGGCAGCGGCGCGCGGACGACATCCCCGCCGAACGCCAGGCCGATCGCCTGGTGTCCCAGGCAAACGCCGAGCAGCGGCATGCGCGGGCCGAACTCCTTGATCGCGTCGAGCGATACCCCCGCCTGCTCGGGCCGGCCCGGCCCGGGTGAAATCACCACGCGGGAATGCCCAAGCGCGCGCAACTCGGCGATCGTCGCCTCGTCGTTGCGCCGCACGGCGATGCGCGCGCCCAGTTCGCCGAGGTACTGCACCAGGTTGTAGGTAAACGAGTCGTAGTTGTCGATGACCAGGACCATGGCTGCCTACAGTCCTGTCTGCGCCAGCTCCAGCGCCCGCAACATCGCGCGCGCCTTGTCCTTGGTCTCTTCGTACTCGGCCGTCGGGTTCGAGTCGGCGACAATGCCGGCGCCGGCCTGAATGTAGGCCTTCCCGCCTTCCATCAGGATCGAGCGGATGGCGATGCAGAAGTCGAGGTTGCCGGCGAAGTCCAGGTAGCCGACCGCGCCGGCATACAATCCGCGCCGCGTCGGCTCGAGCTCGTTGATGATCTGCATGGCCCGCACCTTCGGCGCGCCCGACACGGTGCCGGCCGGAAAGCACGAGACCAGCGCATCCAGGCGGTCGCGGCCCTCGGCCAGCTGCCCTTCCACCACCGAGACCAGGTGCATGACGTGGGAATAGCGCTCGAGCGCCATGAAGGTCGGCACACGCACCGTGCCGTAGTCGCAGACGCGGCCAATGTCGTTGCGGCCCAGGTCAACGAGCATGACGTGCTCGGCCTTCTCCTTCTCGCTTCGCTTCAGCTCTTCCGCCAGGCGGACATCCTCATCGTCGGTCTTGCCGCGCGGGCGCGTGCCGGCGATGGGATGCGTCACGGCATGTCGGCCTTCGACGCGCACCAGCATCTCCGGCGACGACCCGACAATGGAGCGGTCGCCCATGCGAATGAAGAACATGTACGGCGAGGGGTTGACGTGGCGCAGCGCGCGGTAGACGGTGAAGGCGTCGACACCGACCTCGGCCTCGAACCTCTGCGACAGCACGACCTGGTAGATGTCGCCGGCGGCGATGTACTCCTTCGCCTTCCGCACGATGGACTCGTAAGCCTCCTGGGAGAAGTTCGAGACCAGGTTGAGCGCGTCGCCGCCAGACGTCCGCTTCAGCGACAGGGCCCGTTCGAGTTCGCCCTCGAGAAACTCGATCTTGGCGCACGCAAACTGGTACAGCGACTTCAGATCCTCGTCGCCGGAAATGCGCGCGTTGGCGATCAACAGGATGCGGTGCTGCACGTGGTCGAATGCCAGCACGGTGTCGAACAGCATGAAGCCGGCGTCGTCACCTGCCGGCGCGACGGCGTCGCCGGCATCGCGCGCGGTGGTCGGCTCGAACCACGCGGCGGTGTCGTAACCGAGGTAGCCGACGGCGCCGCCGGTAAAGCGCGGCAGGCCGGGCACGAACGGGGATTGAAACCCGTTCATCAGCTCGCGCAGAGTCTCGACGAACGGCTTCTCGGCCGTGCTGGTGACGCCGGCCCGCTCGATCACGGTGTCGCCGTTGCGGCCGCGCAGAATCAGGAACGGGTCCTTGCCCAGGAAGGAATAGCGGCCGACATGTTCGCCGCCCTCCACGCTTTCCAGCAGGAAGGCGTAATCGGAGTGCTCCGCGATCTTCAGAAAGGCCGACACCGGCGTCAGCAGGTCGGCGACCACTTCCTTGCACACCGGCACGAACGTGGCCCGCTTGGCCAGGTCCACGAACTCATCGAACGTCGTCTGCTTCATCGTTGCTCCATTACGCCGAGGCGCGCGACCGCGGCGTCGCGCATCACGCGATCGCCGGGGCGCTGCCCGGTCCACCATTCGAATTGCGCCTGCGCCTGCGCCACCAGCATGTCGAGTCCGCCGATGGTGCGGCAGCCCGCCTGCGCGGCATCGCGCAACAGGCGCGTTTGCGCCGGGTTGTAAATCAGGTCGTAGACCAGGCTGCCGTCGAGCGGAAACCCCTCCGGCAAGGGCGACAACTCGACGTCGGGTGTGGTCCCCACCGGCGTGGCGTTGACCAGCAGATCCCAGCTGGCCGGTGCCGGCGGCCAGCTGCCAATCGCGGCCCCGGTCAGGGCCGCAATCGAGTGCGCCTGTTCAGCGCGGCGGGCCGACAGGGTCACCTGTACGCCGGCCGATGCCAGCGCCACCGCCACCGACCGGGCCGCCCCACCCGCGCCCAGCACGGTGGCGCGCTGGCCGTTCAGTTTCATGGCCGACTCGAGCGGGGCGAGGAAGCCGCTGACGTCCGTATTGCAGCCAAGCCACTTGGCGCCGACGCGGCGCAGGGTGTTGACCGACTGGATGCGCCGGCTCACCGGGTCGCATTCGTCGGCGCGCTCGAACGCATCGACCTTGAACGGCGCGGTTACCGACACGCCCGCGATGCTCAGCGCGTCGGCAAATGTCGTGAAGTCCGTAAAGTCGGCCGCCGCCAGCGGTATGTACACCGCGTCGAGATGGGCGGCGCGAAACGCGGCATTGTGCATCGAGGGCGAGACCGAATGGCCGACAGGCCGGCCGACGACGCCGTAAACGGCGGTCCGGGCGCCGATCCGCCGGAAGCGGAACTCGTCCTGCATGCGCTGCAGATCGATCTGGCCGGGCGCGATGTGGTCGCCGGCGTAGGTCCAGCACGACCCGAACCAGCCGGCGAGCACGCGCGTGGCAACTCCCGCGTCGCCCATGGCAATCAGCACCATCGGCACGCGGGTGCCCTGGCCGACGGCGCGCAGCGCCAGGCAGTCGCCCAGCCGATGCGCGGTAATGGCCAGCTTGATGACTTCGGCGCCGGTCGCGAGCATGGCGTGGGCCATGGCCGCCAAATCCCGCGGCGAACCCTGGAAGTCGTGATGGGAAAGCACGACGCGCCGGCCGCCGGTCTGGGCGATCAGATCGGCACAGGAGCCCTGCCACTCCAGGTCCACATACTCGGCGCCGAGCGTCAGCGCCTCGGCGAGAATACGACGGCGCTCCTCCTCGCTGCCCTTGAAGAGGCCGCCCCCTGATTGCGGGCGGCATGTGACAATCACCGGTTTCTTGCGCCCCGCCAATGCGGCCGCGGCGCTGGGGTCGCTCACGGAATCAAGCCGCAGCTCCACCATGTCGGCATCTGCCACCTGGTCGCGCCGCGTACGCAACTCGGCCATCGTGCCGGCCGTGACAGTTGCGCAGAGCTTCGCGGTCTTCATCCCCAGTTCCCACATCCCCTGAATTTCAGCCACCAAAAACAAAAAGCGCCTCTTCCCGTTCGGGTTAAGAGGCGCTTCGGTCGAGCGTCGTATCTACGCGTCGTGATTATACGGACCGGTTAGCCTCTCCTGCTGGGCACCAATACCACCACGCGCGCACACCGCCCCCCATCTGGCCAAAAGACCGGTGCTGAGGCACGGTGAACAAGGCTCGCGGACGCATGTGAACGTCGAAAGGCTAACAGACCCACTGCACTGGCGTCAAACACCCGGGCTGGACGATGGCCCGGGGCGCCCGGTTCGGAGCTTGCTTCGCCCCGGCGAACACCGTATAACCAGTGTAAGTCAGGCTGTTTCCGGCACTTGCATGCATTTACGAATTGTCGCCCTCACCGCCCTGCTCCTGGGTGCGCTCGCGGTCTCGCCCCGAGCGCAACTCGCCACCATGCCGCTCGAAGAGATTCGGCCGGGAATGGTCGGCACCGGCCGCACGGTCTTCTCCGGCACCACACTGGAAGACTTCAAGGTCCACGTGCTGGGGGTGCTCCGGAATGTCATCGCCCCGAAGCGAAGCCTGATCCTCGCCCGGCTGGAAGGCGGACCGCTGGCCAAGACCGGCGTGATCGCCGGCATGAGCGGCAGCCCGGTCTACGTCGATGGCCGCCTCATCGGCGCCGTCTCCTATTCGCTCGGCCAGTTCTCAACCGAACCGATCGCCGGCATCACGCCCATTGCCGAAATGGTCGACGCCACCATGATGCCGGCAGCGTCGCGCGGTTCGCGGCCCGTCTCGATTGCCTGGCCGGCGACGCCGCAACAGTTGATGCAGATCTGGGCCACTGACCTTGGCCGCTCACGCGCCTTTGTCGACGATGCCTCCCAGTCCCTGGTGCTGTCCGGCGTGTCCGCCGACCTCGGCCGCCTGGGGTCGCTGCTGCGGCCGATTGCCGTGCCCATGGTGGCCGCCGGCTTCGACAGCGCGGTCCTCGATCCCATCTCCCCCGCGTTCGCGGCGGCCGGGTTCGTGCCGATGTCGAGCGCGGCGCAGTCACCCGGCGGCGCGAGCACCGGCGGCAATGACCGCAAGCTGGCGCCCGGCGACGCCGTTGGCGTGGCGCTGCTGACCGGCGACTTCGAACTGGGCGCCACCGGCACCGTGACCCATGTCGACGGCGATCGGGTGTACGCATTTGGCCACCCGCTCTACAACCTCGGGCCGACGGAATTCCCGATGACCAAGGCCGAGGTGCAGGTCGTGCTGCCCAGCCTGATGGCATCGAGCAAGCTGGCCAGCTTCGGCGAAGTGGTCGGCACCGTTCAGCAGGACCGCGCCACCGCGATTGCCGGGCGGCTGGGTCCCGGGCCGTCGCTGATTCCGGTCAGCATCACGCTCAATTCCGACCGCGGACCGTCACGCTCGTTCAACTTCGGCGTCGTCCGCGACTTCACCTTCACGCCGCTCCTGACCTACCTGTCGGTGGCCAACGTGCTGACGTCGTACGAGCGCGGCGCCGGTCCGGCGTCGTTCGCCATTCGCGGCACCGCGTCGATCCGATCCCAGGGCGAGATCGCGTTCGAAGACATCTTCTCGGGCGACCAGCCGGCCGGCGGCGCTGCCGCGTACGTCGCCGGTCCGCTGACGGCGCTGCTCAAGAACTCGGCCGAGGCGGTCGCCGTGGACCGGATCGACCTGGTCATTGACGCCAGCGAACAGCAGCGCAGCGCCCGCATCGAGCGCGTGTGGCTCGACACCACGCGCCCCCGTGCCGGTCGTGACGCGGTGGTGTTTGTCGCCATGCGCAACAGCCGCGGCGAAGAAGTCGTCAAGCAGGTGCCAATCGCGCTGCCGGCCAATGCCACCGGCTCGCTGCAGCTGGTCGTGGCCGACGCGGCCCGCACCACCGCTGACGACCGCCGCGACACCCGCGGCGCCGACATGCAACTGGTGTCGCAGATGATTCGCACGTTCAACCGCGCCCGCAAGAACAATCGCCTCTATGTGCGGCTCACCGCTCCCGACTCGGGCGCCGTCGTCAACGGCGAGCCCATGGCGGCCCTGCCGCCGTCGGTGCTGTCGGTGCTCGAAGCCGACCGCAACAGCGGCACGGTGGGCGTCCTGCGAACCACGATCCGCGGCGAGTGGGAACTGCCCCTCGACTTCGTGGTGACCGGATCGCGCCAGTTGACCCTCAACCTCGATCAACCCTAAATGAGTCTTCGATCACTGTTTGGCGCGAGCCTGGCCGCTGGGCTGCTCGCGGTGTCCACCCTCTCGGCCGCGCCCGGCTTCTGGCAGGCGGCCACCCAGGCGGATTTCCTGCGCGGCGAGGTCGACCAGCTCTCGATCGATGAGCACGGGCGGCTCACCCTCGGCCCGGCGCTGACGCCGGTTTACGACGCCGGCGTGCCGTTTGTGTGGACCATGGTGGGCGGCGCCGACGGCGCGTTGTTCCTGGGCACGGGCAACGATGGCAAGGTCATCCGCGTCGATCGCAATGGCCAGGGCACGGTGTTCTACGACAGTGCCGAGATGGAAGTGCACGCCCTGGCGCCGGCGCCGGCGGGCGGCCTCTACGTGGCGACGTCGCCCGACGGCCGCATCTACAAGGTCGACGCGGCGGGCCAGGCCACGACGTTCTTCGATCCCGACGAGAAGTACATCTGGTCGCTGGCCGTCGATCGCCAGGGCACGGTGTTCGCTGGCACCGGCGACACGGGCACCGTCTATCGCATCACCGCCGACGGCAAGGGCCAGAAGTTCTTTGCCACGAAGGCCACGCATGCCATGTCGCTGGCGTTTGATGCCGCAAACCAGCTGCTGGTCGGTACCGGCGCGCCGGGACGGGTGTTCCGCGTCGACGCCACTGGCCGCGGGTTCCTGCTGCTCGACACTACCTACCAGGAGATTCACGCGCTGCGCACCGACGCCAAGGGCGTGATCTACGCCGCCGGCCAAAGCAGCCGCGGCCAGGGCGGCGGCGACAACCTGCCGGAGCCGGCCGCGGCGCCGCCGCCGGTGACGCCCTCGATTCCGAACGTCTCAACCGAGATCACGTCGATCGCCGTGGTCGGCGTCGCCGGCTCGCCGTCCGGGTCCGGCGGCGCGTCATCTGACCGGCCGAGTTCGACCGGCGCGATCTTCCGCATCCAACCCGACGGTCTCTGGGATCAGATCTGGTCGCCGGCCGACGACGCCCCGTACGACATGGTGGTCGAGCCCGATGGCGTCTTGCTGGTGGCGACCGGCGGCAAGGGCAAGCTGTATCGGCTGAGCGGCGATCCCGTCAAGGCCTCGCTCGTGACTCGCGTGCCCGCGCAGCAGGCGACGCGGTTGATCCGGACGGCCGACCGCACGCTGGTGTCGACGTCGAACCCCGGCCGGTTGGTGGCGCTGTCGCCCACGCGCGCGGTTCGCGGCACGTTCGAATCCGACGTGAAGGACGCGCGCCTGGTGTCGACGTGGGGTGTGGTGGCGTGGAAGGCCGAAACGCCGGCCGGCACGAAGGTCGAAGTGTTCACGCGGTCGGGCAACACCCGTACACCGGACGAGGCGTGGAGCGACTGGGCCGGCCCGTATGCCAACGCTGAAGGTTCGCCGATCACCAGCCCGAAGGCCCGCTACCTGCAGTGGCGGGCCGTGCTCACCGGCGGCGGCGCCAGCCCGGTGCTCACGTCGCTGACCTCGGCGTATCTGCCGCGCAATGTGCGGCCGCAGGTCGCATCGATTACCGTCCATCCGCCAGGCGTCGTGTTCCAGAAGCCGTTCTCCAGCGGCGAAACCGAGATTGCCGGGCTTGATGACGAGGCCACCGAGCGCCGTAACGCCGCCGCCGCCGCGCCGGCTGGTGCCGGCGGACCGGCGCTTGGCCGCCGCATCTACCAGAAGGGCCTGCAGACGTTCGTCTGGAAAGCCGACGATGACAACGGCGACGACCTGGTTTACGACGTGTTCTATCGCCGCGAAGGCGAAGTCGGGTGGCGGCTGCTGAAGAGCGAACTGCGCGACACCCTGCTCGTCTGGGACACCTCGTCCGTGCCGAACGGCACGTATGTGCTGAAGGTCGCGGCCTCCGATACGCGGGCCAATCCACCCGATGCGGCCCTGATTGGCGAACTCGAGAGCAGCAGTTTCGAGATCGACAACGTCGCCCCCACCGTCCAGCCCGGCGCCGTTCGCCGCGATGGCACCCGGTTCGTAGTGCCTGCCGAGGTCCGCGACGTCGATTCAGTGATTACGCGCGTCGAATTCTCGGTCGACGCGCAGCGGTGGCAGCCGGCGTTTCCTCAAGACGGCATCCTCGACGCCCGCCGTGAGTTGTTCGAGATCCGGCTCGACGCCGATGCGGCGGGTCGCACACTGGTGATTCGCGCGACCGATGCGTTGGGGAATATCGGGACCGGCCAGGTCCAGATCAGATAGGCGCCGGCGAAGCGGCCTAGAATTCGGCGGCCGCGGCCGCCAGTGCGCCCGGCGTCTGGGCGTCGGACGCCTCCGGCACGACCTGCTTCGACACCGGACCAGCCTGCGGCTTCGGCCGGCTGGTCGACTCGACCGGCCCCATCGAGCGCGCGCCGTGGCCCAGCCGCAGGGTCTCCCGCAGCAGTGCGGCGCCATCGTCATGGCGGCCCTTCACGGTGGTGTTCGCAACCAGCCACACCATGCTGACCGCGACCGCGTCGCCGGTGCGCGCCTGGGCCGGCGCAAACTGCACGCGATACGCCTCGTTCAACATCGCGTTGACCACGGCCCGCTTGTCCATCGGCTGCAGGTTATTGATCATCTCGATGCCCTGCACGCGGCCCTCGCGCGAGACCACCGCCGACAACGCGTACTCGGCATCCTCTTCGGTCATCTCGATGGCCGGCTCGGTGACCGCGCGCGGCGCCATCATCTCGTAGTTCAGGCGCAGCGGGTTCGCATTCGATCCCGGGTTCGCCAGCAGCGAGATGACGCCGGCCAGCGAATCGGGACGCTCCTGGTTGGCGGCATGCAGCACGCTGGCCGAGCCGACCACGCAGATCAGCGTTGCCACGGTCGCGCCAATGCCGGCCCACACCAGGTGCATGTCCTGGAACAGCGCCACCACTTGCGACCGCACCGACAGCTGTTGTTCAACGCGCAGCTGTTCAACCACCTGGACGGTGAGCCGCAGCGGTTCGACGGCGGCGTGCTCGCCCACCTCCGCCGCCATCACGCGCAGGGTCGAGCCCAGGGCCATGATCTCCTTGGCCTCGAGGCTGCACGCCACGCATTCGGTGAGATGGTTCTGGATGGCGAGGCGTTCGGGGAACGGCACTTCGCCGTCGTAAAACGCCTCCAGGCGTTCGCGCACGTCGTGGCACGAATGTTCGTGCATCATACGCGCACCCCCTGGAGCTGGTGACGCAACGTCTGGCGGGCCCGCGTCAGCCGCGACTTGACCGTGCCGACCGCGACCCCCAGCGAGAATGCGATGTCGTCGTAGCTGAGCCCGTCGATCTCGCGCAGCACGATGACGGTGCGCTGGTCGAACGGCAGCTCGTCGAGCGCCGTCCACAGTTTCTCGGCCAGCTCCTTGCGCGCGTAGGCACGGTCGGGTGAGGTGTGCTCGCCCGGCTGGCGCAGGTCGCCGTGCGCGGCCATGTGCTGATCCAGCGAGACCTGATCAGACTTGTGGCGCCGCCGCCACCACCGTTGGCGGTTGCGGGCCTGGTTGATGACGATGCGGTAGATCCAGGTCTTGAGGGCCGACTGGCCGCGGAAGTGGCCGATCGTGCGGAAGACGCTCAAGAAGACTTCCTGGGACAGGTCGAGGGCCTCGTCGCGGTCGCCCAGCAGATGCAGGGCAAGCTGATAGACCATGCGCTCGTGCCCCGACACCAGCTCTGCGCAGGCCGCCTGCTCGCCCGCGGCGCAGCGCTCGATGAGTGCCGCTTCACGGGTGCCGACGTCAGCCCAACCGAGTGCTCCGGCGTCTTTCATGACGGAATCGGCGACAATGCGATAGCCCATAGGCAGTGTATCAAGGTTAGAACCCGCCCGGTCCCGAAAGTTCCCGCCATTTGCTACCATCGTCGTCGTGCGCCGAACCCTGGTGGCGGTCGTGTTCGTGGCCGTGGCAGGCGTGGCCGGGGCGCTGGCCTATTCCGCGCTCGCCAACGAGCGGGAGTTCGAGCGCCTGATCGCCGACGGCGACCAGGCGGCCGCCGCCGACCGGCATTTCGAAGCGATCGAGGCCTTTTCCGGCGCCATTGCCCGCAAGCCCGACTCGATGCTCGCCCGCCTCAAGCGCGGCGCGGCCTACCAGGACCAGGGCGAACTCGACGCGGCACTCCGCGACCTGCGCGACGCGGTCGAGCTTGATCCCGGCGCCCTGCTCGCGATCGAACTGCTGGGCGACGTCAACGCCTCGCGCAACCGGCCCGAGCGGGCCGCGGATCGCTACGAGGCCTACATTGCCCTCGATGAACGAAATGCCCAGGTTCACTACAAGTTAGGACTGTCTCGCTATCGCGCCGGCCGGATCGAGGCCGCCGCCACCGCCCTGGAGCAGTCCCTCAAGCTCGATTCCTCCCTCGGCGATGCCTATTACGTGCTCGGGTTGGTACGCCGCGATCAGAACCGGCTGCCGGCCGCACGGCGATCGCTCGAGGAGGCGGCGCGCCGGGCACCCGCCAGCCAGACCGCGCCACGCGAGGCGCTGGCCGAGGTCTATGCGCTCGAGGGCGATCATGCCAGGGCGATCAACGAGTTGGAGGCCCTGGCCGCGCTCGAGACCGGGCGCCTCGATCGCCTGGTGGCCGTTGGCCTGGCACAGGCCCGCGCCGGTCGCGACGATGCCGCGGTGATGACCCTGGGCCGCGCGGTGGACCGGTTCCCCGACGCGGCGCAGGGCTATGCAGCTCTGGGCCACGTCTGGCTGACCAGCGCCGAGCGGCGCGGCGACCGCGTCGCGTTGAACAAGGCGCTGGAAGCCCTGCAACAGGCCGCCAGCCGATCCGACGCCAGCGGTGAGGCGTTCGCCGAACTGGGCCGGGCGTGGTCGCTGGCCGGCGACATGCGCGCGGCAGAACGCGCCCTGCGCCAGGCGGTGGCCCGCGTGCCGGTCCCCCCGAATGCCTACCGGCAACTGGCCGAGGTAACGGCGCGGGACGGGCGAATCCAGGACGCGCGGGATGCCCTGCTGAAGTACGCGACGCTGGTCGGCGACGAGAAACAGCCCGGCATCAGCATGCGGATTGCCGATCTGTCGCTGCGCCTGGGCGAGCCGGGCCACGCGGTGCGATGGTTCAGCCGAGCGATTGACGAATCGGGGCCGACCGCTGCCCTGCTGTTGCGCCTGGCCGACGCAGCGTGGAAGAGCGGCGATATCGCGCGCGCGCATCAAGCCGTTGACGACGGGCTGGCGGCGGAGCCGGGCAACCGGCTGCTGGCGCAGATGAAGCGCAGGCTGGCGGCATTGCCGGCGCCGGCGCGCTGAGCGCGCGGAGGAGTCAATCGTCTTTTTTCGGGTCGATGGCGTCGCGCAGGCCGTCGCCCAGGAAATTGAAGCCCAGCACGACCACCGCCAGGAACAGGCCTGGGAAGATGGTCAAATGCGGCGCGTCGAGGAGATGAACGCGCCCGCCGTTGATCATGGTGCCCCAGCTTGGCGTCGGCGGCTGCACGCCGAGTCCCAGGAAACTCAACGCGGCTTCGGCCAGCATGGCACCGGCCATGCCCAGCGTGGCCTGGACCAGCACCGGTGGCAGCGCCGTCGGGATGACATGCCGGATCAGCAGCCGCACGGTGCCGGCGCCCAGCGCACGCGCGGCCATCACATATTCGAACTCACGGGCCCGCAACACCTGGCCGCGCACCAACCGCGCGTACCCCACCCACCCGATGATCGCGAGCGCCAGCACGACGTTCGTGAGGCTCGGTCCCAGCACTGCCACCAGCGCAATGGCCAGCAGCATGCCCGGAAAGGCCATCAGCACGTCCATCACCCGGCCGATCACCTGATCGACGCGGCCGCCGTAGTAGCCCGACACGGCGCCAATGATCAAGCCGGCCACCGACGACACGCCGACCACGACGACGCCGACGAGCAACGAGACGCGGGCGCCGAGCAGGACGCGGGCGAGAATGTCGCGCCCCAGTTCGTCGAGCCCGAACCAGTGCTGCCAGGTCGGCCCCTGCAGTCGGTTCGGCAGGTCCTGGACGCTCGGATCCCAGGGCAGCAGCCACGGCGCCAGCAGCGCCGACACCACGACGACCGACACGATGGCGAGGCCCAGGCGCATCATTCGAGGCGAATCCTCGGGTCGAGCACGCCGTACATGACGTCGGTGATCAGGTTCACCGTGACATAGGTCACCGCGATCAGCAGGATGCACCCCTGCACCATCGGGTAGTCGCGAAAGCCGATCGACTGGATCAACAGCCGGCCAATGCCGGGCCATGCGAAGATGGTTTCGGTGATCACCGCGCCGGTGAGGACGGCGCCAAACTGCAACGCCACGATGGTCACCAGCGGGATCAGGCTGTTGCGCATGGCGTGGTTCAGGACGGCGGCTGCCGGCGAGACGCCGCGGGCGCGGGCGGCGCGCACATACAGCTCGCCGAGCTCATCGAGCAGACTGGCGCGGGTCATCCGCGCCAGGATCGCCGACAAGGCCAGGCCCAACGACACGGCGGGCAGCACCAGGTGCGCCAGCGTGCCACGTCCGGACACCGGCAGCCACCCCAGCTCCACGGCAAACACAATGGCCAGCAGCGGACCGAGCCAGAAGTTGGGGATCGAGATGCCGGCGAGCGAGAACGTCATGGCCGCGTGATCGGCCGCGGTGTTCTTCCACACCGCGGCCACGATGCCGAGGGGAATCGCGAGCAGGACGGCCACGGTCATGGCGGCCAGCGCCAGTTCGGCCGTCGCCGGCACGCGCTCGGCAATCATCTGCGTGACCGGCTGACCGGTGCGAAATGAGGTGCCGAGATCGCCGCTCAGCGCGCCGCGCAGGAACGACACGTACTGCGCCGGCAACGGGCGATCGAGTCCCAGGTTGGCCCGCAACTCGGCAATGTCCTGGGGCGAGGCGCCATCGCCCAACATCGCCTGCGCCGGATCACCGGGCACGAGGTGAATCAGCGAAAACACCAGCGTGGCCACCCCGAGCAGGACGGGGATCGTCAGCAACACGCGACGAATCAGGAAGGCGGCCACGCCGCTCATTCTAATGCGGCCGCGCCGGCCGGCCGATCGACAGCCGGCAGGTCGAGCCGGGCCATCAGCTTGGTGAGGCCCTGCCGCGACACGCCCAACTCGCGCGCGGCCACCATCGAACGGCCTCCGGCGCGCGCCAGCGCCGCGCGGACGAAGTGCGCTTCGAAGGCGCGGCGGGCTTCTGCCAACGTGGTGCGGCCGGCGATCGCCGTCGTGCGCGTGATGTGGCCGGGCAGGCCGCCCGGGCCGATCACGCCGCGGGCCGGCCCGGCCACCATCACCGACGCCAGCACGTTCTGCAGTTCGCGCACGTTGCCCGGCCAGTCATATGCGCCCAGCGCGGCCATGGCCGATGGCGAAAGCATTGCCCGGCTGCCGGTGCGCGCCGCCAGCACCGACCAGAGGTGACGCACGAGAGGCGGGATGTCCTCGAGCCGCTGTCGCAGCGGCGGAATGGTGATGCGAAGCACGTCGAGCCGGTAGCGCAGGTCGGCGCGGAACCGCTCGGCCGACACCTCGGCGGCAAGCGGGCGGTTGGTTGCGGCGACGATCCGCGCGTCCACCTTGCGCATGTGCGACTCCCCCAGCCGCCGCACCTCGCCTTCCTGAATCGTCCGCAGCAGCTTGGCCTGGACGCGCGCGCTCAACTCCGCGACCTCATCCAGGAACAGCGTGCCGCCTTGCGCGTCTTCGAACAGCCCCAACCGCTCGGCGATCGCACCGGTAAACGCGCCGCGGGTGTGGCCGAACAGTTCCGCCTCGACCAGGTCGTCGGTGAGGGCGGCGCAGTTCAGGGCGCAGAACCGGCGGCCGCGCCGCGCGCTGGCGGCATGCACGGCCCGCGCGACCAGCTCTTTTCCCGCCCCGCTCTCGCCCTCGATCAGAACGGGGAACGGCGAGGCCGCGGCCCGCACGACGGCCTGCCGCACCTGCTGCATGGCCAGGCTCTCGCCAATCAACTCCGGCATCGATCCTGCGCTTCCCTGCGGTGCCCGCAAGCGCTCGGACAGCTCGTAAACGGCCGGCGCCGAGGCGGTCGCGGCGAGGCGCAAGATCCCCGTGATGTCGTGGGCGACCACCGGGGCGCCAATCGCCCAATGGCACCACACCGCGCCGACGACCGTGGCGCCGTAGCGCACGGGCCAGGCGGCCTCGACGGTGTGACCCACGGAAGCGGGGCCGACGGCCAGCCCGGTGTCGAGCGCGCGAGAGGCCGCGCCGAGTTGATCGCTTCGGGGCGCCGCGGTACCGGCATGCGCCACGGCCACCGGTTGATCGCGGTGGCGGGTCACGAACGCCACGGTCGAGGCGGCCAGCCGCTCGCGGATCAGGCCCGAGGCTCGTCCCAGCGTCACCGCCCCATCGTCCACCTCCTGGCAGACGCGCAGGATCTCGAGGAAGGTGTCAACCGTGGCGGTGTCGGTGCCCGGCTCGCGCGGAGCCGAGAGCAGTTGCGCACGCAGGTCGTCGGCTTCGCCGCCATCGACCGGCAGCAGCGCCGCCCGCGCCTCGAGCAGCCGGCGCTGCGTAATCAGGCAGCGCGCGAGCGCGCATCGGGCCGCCGCGTGGTCGGGACCGGGCGCCGTGAGCATGACGCCCCAGCGCGCGGCCGCCTCGGCTTCGGTGAGCCGGCCATCGGCGTGCAGGTGGCGCGCCCGCTCGAGCAGTTCGGCAGGACCGCTCACCGAATCGTCGACGGCACTTTCGTGAAGCTGGCACGGCGCGGTCACCAGCCGCGGCCGCCAGGCGCGATCGCCCAGCGCGGTGCGCACGACCAGGTGAGGACGGGCATCCTTGGTCGCGAGGCGGAACAACGCCAACGCGGCATCGGGCGACAGCCGGGCGTCGGTCGCAAAGACAACGATCGATCGCTCCTTCAACCATGACGGCCAGCGCCACCGGGCCTGCGCGAGCACGGCGCCGAGGGCATCGGCCGCCAGCGGGACGAACCCCGACAGGCGGGCTTCGCGCGCGAGCAACCGGTGGGTGCGCGACCAGTTGGCCATGGTCGGCTCGACCAGGTCAATGGCCCGCGGCTGGCCGTCGCGCGCGTCGATGAGGGCGGCACGGAAGGCGTCGAGGGTCGCCGCCTGATTCGGCCCCGCCGCACTGTCGTCGAGCGGCCGCTCCCACACTTCCACGCGCGAGTGGCCCCGCAGATCGAAATCAATCAGCCAGCCGTGCGCGCGGATCGTGAACAGCGGCGGCAGCGGCCGGGCCCGTGCCGTCGGACGAAGGTGCCAGCGAATGGCCGCGCCCGTGGCCAGATCGAGCGCGCGGCCGCCAGAGACCAGATAGCGATCGAGCATCAGCATGCACGGCATCGGTGCAAACGAAAGGCCCGGTCGCGATCAGCGCATTTGCGAGTGGTTCGGCGTGTGCGGTCACCAGGGGATCGCAGTTTCTTCGTATAGAATGCTGGTCGGATGCTGCGTTTTTTGACTGCCGGCGAATCACATGGTCAAGGTCTCGTGACGATTCTCGAAGGCCTGCCCGCCGGTCTGACGATCGACACCGATGCGATGACCGTCGAGCTGCGGCGCCGCCAGGGCGGCTACGGACGCGGCCGCCGCATGGCGATCGAGTCGGATCGCGCGGAGGTGTTGTCGGGCGTGCGCCGCGGCCGCACGACGGGCGCGCCGGTCGCCTTGTTGGTGCGCAACAAGGACTGGGAAAACTGGCAGAACACCATGCACGTGGAGCCGCAGGCTCCGGCCGGGGCCACCGGCGCCAACCGGGCGGCCGTGGTTCGCCCCCGCCCCGGCCACGCCGATTTGGCCGGCGCCCTCAAGTACGATCACGACGACATTCGCGATGTCCTCGAACGCGCCAGCGCGCGCGAGACGGCGGCTCGGGTCGCCGCCGGCGCGATTGCCCGGCAGTTGCTGGCCGCGATCGGCTGCGACCTGACCAGCCACATCACCGGCATTGGCCCGGTGGTGCGTCCGGCCGGCGCGCCGGTCAGCTTCGAGGCGTGCCTGGCGATGGATCTGGAAGCGCCGCTGCGCTGCACCGATCCCGCCATCGAGCAACAGATGATGGCCGCCATCGACAGCGCCAAAGCGGCCGGCGACACCCTGGGCGGATCGTTCGAAGTCATCGCCCGCAACGTTCCCGTCGGCCTCGGCAGTTATGTTCAGTGGGATCGCAAGCTCGACGGCCGGCTGGCCCAGGCCTTGATGTCGATTCCCGCCATCAAGGCGGTGGCGGTCGGTGACGGCGTCGAGGGTTCGCGCCGGCCCGGGTCCCAGGTCCACGACGAGATCGTGGTCGACCAGGCGGCGGCCGCGGCCGGCGGACCGGTAATCGCGCGGCCGACCAACCACGCGGGCGGCCTCGAGGGCGGCGTCACCAACGGCGAAGAGCTGCGCGTGACCGCGTTCATGAAGCCCATCTCGACCCTGATGAAACCCCTGCGCTCCGTCGACCTGACCTCGCTCGAAGACGCCCCGGCCGCCATCGAGCGCAGCGACGTCTGCGCGGTGCCGGCCGCCGCCGTCGTCGCCGAAGCCATGGTGGCGCTGGTGCTCGCCGATGCCGTGCTCGACCGCTTTGGCGGCGACTCGATGACCGACCTGGCCAGCCGGGTGAACGGCACCGGCGCCAGAATTCGCGGCCGCCTGTCGCGCCGTCCCTCACCCACGCGGGCCTGATCGGTGCTGCGCCCCATTCTTCGGCTCGGGGATTCGATCCTGACCGAGCCCACGCGGCCGGTCGAAGCGATCACGCCGGAAATCGAGCAGTTGATCGACGACATGATCGAGACGATGTACGCCGCGCCTGGAATTGGGCTGGCGGCCCCGCAGGTCGGGGCGTCGTTGCGCATCTTCGTGGTCGACTTGTCGGTCGGCCGCGATCCCAAGGGCCTGTCGGTGATGATCAATCCCGAGTTCGTCGAACGCGAAGGCATGCAACTCGAGGAGGAGGGCTGCCTCAGCGTGCCCGGGTTCACCGCCACCGTCGCGCGGCCGAAGCGGGTGGTCGTCAAGGGACTCGACCGCAACGGCGACGAACACCGCCTCGAAGGCACCGGCCTGATGGCCCGCGCGCTGCAGCACGAGATGGACCACCTGCAGTCGTGCCTGTTCGTCGATCGCCTGCGCGGCATTTCGCGCGATCTGATCCTGCGCAAGGTCAAGAAGCTGGCGAAAGCCGGCAAATGGTGACCCGCTGATGGCGGTGCGGGTGGCCTTCTTCGGTACGCCGGCATTCGCCGTGCCGACGCTCGAACACCTGGTGCGGTCGCACCATCCGGTAGCTGGCGTAATTACCCAACCCGACCGCCCGCGCGGGCGCGGCCAGCAGGTCAGCGATGCGCCGGTCAAGGCGCTGGCCGTTACGCTGGGACTGCCGGTGCTGCAACCCGAACGGCTGGCGCGCGATGTGTTCGAAAACCCGTTCGCGCAACTGCGCGCCGACATCGGCGTGGTGGCGGCCTACGGCAAGATCCTGCCCGACTGGCTGTTGGCCACGCCGCGCCTGGGCTTGATCAACGTGCACGCCTCGTTGCTGCCGAAGTACCGCGGCGCCTCGCCGGTGCATCGTGCCGTCATCAACGGCGACGCCGAAACCGGCGTGACCATCATGCGGGTGGTCAAGGCGCTCGACGCCGGTCCCATGCTGGCGCATGTCCGGATCCCCATCCACCAGGACGACACCACGACCGCGCTCGAGGCTGCGCTCGCGGTGCGCGGCGCCGAACTGCTGGTCCAGACCCTGGACGACATCGACGCTGGCCGCGCAACCGAGACCCCACAGGATGAGGCGCTGGTGACCTACGCGCCGAAGCTGACCAAGGCCGAGGGCCTGATCGACTGGCAGCGGCCCGCCGGCCAGGTGCACAACCTGGTGCGCGGCCTGTGGCCCTGGCCGCACGCCTACACGTTCGTGGATGGCACCCGCATCATCCTGCATCGCACCCGGCGGTCGGACCATGCGGCCAGCGCCCCTGCGGGCACCATCCTGGCGGCGTCGGCCGCCGATGGGCTGCACGTGGCGTGCGGTGACGGCGCCGTCGAAATTCTCGAGCTGCAGCTCGAAGGCAAGCGCGTGATGAGCGCGCGTGATGCCATGGCCAGCCGCTTGTTGACGGCCGGCGGGCGCTTCTCCACGCCATGATTGCCCCGGCGCGTCGTGCCGCACTCGATGCGCTGCGGCTGATCGACGGCGAACGTCTCGACATGGGCGAGGCGGTCGCGCGTGTGCGCAAGCCCCTGACCGACGAGCGGGACCGGGCCCTGCTGCTGGAGATCGTCTCGGGCACCCTGCGCATGCGGGCGGCCCTCGATTACCAGCTCGCCCTCCGCCTCAGCCGGCCGCTGGCCCGCCTCGACGCCCTGGTCCGCGACATCCTGCGTCTGAGCGCGTTCCAACTGATGTACCTCACGCGCACGCCCTCGTCCGCGATCATCAACGACGCCGTGGACCTGACCCGGCGCGGAGGCAAGACCAGCGCCACCGGCCTGGTGAACGCCGTGTTGCGATCGCTGAACCGCGACCGACAGAAACTGGCCTGGCCGCCGCGGCCGGCCGAGCCGCCGGACGCCGCCGCGCTGGCCGGCTATCTCGCCGTCATGCACTCGCACCCGGCCTGGCTGGTCGAGCGATGGCTGAAGCGCTACTCCACCGGTGATGTGGAGCGCTGGCTGGCCTTCAACAACGAGGCGCCGGCGCTGTGCCTGGTACCGAATCGCACGCTGGCTTCGCGCGAGGCGCTCGAGGAAGAGCTGAAGGCGGACGGCGTCGAGACCCGCCGCACCGTGCGGGCGGCGCACGGCCTTCACGTTGTCGGCGGCGCGGCCATGGCCACCCGTGCCTTTCGCGAAGGCCGCTGCCTGGTGCAGGACGAGGCGTCGCAACTGATTGGGGAGTTGGCCGGCGCCCAGCGGGGCGATCGGGTACTGGACCTGTGCGCGTCTCCCGGCGGCAAGACGGTGGCGATGGCGGCCGACCTCGGATCCACCGGGCTGATCGTGGCCACCGATGTGCGCCGGCATCGGCTGCGCGTGCTGGCTGAAACCCTTGTTCGCTGCCGTCTCGCTCGCGCCCGCATCATCCACGTTCCGGCATCGGGGCCGCTGCCGTTTGCCGACGGCGCCTTCGACCGCGTGCTGATCGACGCGCCCTGCTCGGGCCTGGGCACCATTCGGCGCGATCCCGACATTCGCTGGCGCATGACCGAGGCCGAACTGCCCGCCCTGGCCACCGCGCAACTGGCGCTCGTCCGACGAGCCGCGCCGCTGGTCCGGCGCGGGGGCACCCTCGTGTACAGCACCTGCTCGAGCGAACCGGAAGAGAACCAGGAAGTGGTCGCCGCGTTTCTGGCCACCCACACGGACTTCACGGAAACCCGCCAGCACCAGACCCTGCCGTTCCGCGACGGCCTGGAAGCCTTCTACGGCTCGGTCCTCACCCGCCACGCCTGAACCTCGAGCACGGGAGCACCGAAGCACTTCGGCACCGAAGCACCTGAGCACCCAACCCCGTCCCCCTGTAGTACCATTGCCTGTTGTCAATGCCGCTGGGAACCAGGGTTTGGGGCTTCGGAAAGATCCTGCTGCTGTCGGGGGCTCTCGCCGTTACGTTTCTCGTCTTTGCCGGCATCGCCATGCGGGTCGCCGTCCGCGCCCGTCAGGTCACCGTGCCCAACCTCGTCGGCCGCTCGTTGCCCGACGCCACCGCCCTGGCCTCGACTCTCGACTTGCAGTTGCGCGTCGACCCCCTGAAGCGGCCTGATGCCAAGGTGCCGGCCGGGCACGTGCTGATGCAGGAGCCGACCGCCGGCTCGGCGGCCCGGCGCCAGCGCAGCGTCCGCATCGTGCTGAGCGACGGCGCCCGCATTGCGCTCGCCCCGAACCTGCTTGGCGAGACCCAGCGATCGGCGGAGATCCGCGTGGCGCAGGATGGCTTGTTGATTGGCGCGGTCACCGAGATCCGTTCGGCGCTGTACCCGCCCGACGTCGTGGTCGCGCAAGATCCGCCGGCGAAGACGCAAACCGCCGAGATCCGCCTGCTCGTCAATCGCGGTGAAGATCGCGCCACCTACGTGATGCCCGACCTGATTGGCCTGAACGGCGATCGCGCGGCCGACGTCATGCGCTTCCGCGGCTTCCGCGTGTCGATCACGGCGCAGTCAGCCGCATCGGCCATTCCGCCGGGTGTCGTCGTGCGGCAGTCACCGGCGGGCGGCTACCAGGTGCACCCTGGCGACCCCATCGCCCTCGAGATCAGCCGATGATCCTTCGACTCGACGTCACGCTCGCGAGGCTCGCATGACCTCTCGCTCAGGACAGGCCATTCGTCTCGCGCCGTCGATTCTGGCCGCCGACTTCGCCGCCCTCGGCCGGGACATCGAGGCCGCCACGCGCGGCGGCGCCGACCAGGTGCACGTCGACGTCATGGACGGCCATTTCGTGCCCAACCTCACCATCGGCGTTCCGGTCGTGAGGTCGTTGCGCAAGGCGACGACGCTGCCGCTCGACGTTCACCTGATGATTACCGATCCCGATCGCTACATCGAGCCGTTCATCGACGCCGGCGCCGACATGGTTTCGGTGCACGTCGAAGTGCTGCCCCACCTGCATCGCACGATCACCCAGATCAAGAAGCTCGGCGCCAAGGCGGGTGTTGTCCTCAATCCATCGACGCCGGTGTCGAGCATCGAGGAGATGGCGGGCGACGTCGACTTCGTGCTCGTGATGTCGGTGAACCCCGGGTTCGGCGGCCAGGTCTTCATTCCGCGCAGCCTGGACAAGATTCGCGCGGTGCGCGCGCTGCTCGATCGCGCCGGCAACGCCGCGGCGCCAATCGAGGTCGACGGCGGCATCGACATGAGCACGGTCGCGGCGGTGGTCGCAGCCGGAGCCGACTGGCTGGTGGCCGGCAACGCCGTGTTCGGCGGCGGTGACGCCGAACACGCCGCCCGCGCCCTCAAGGACGCGGCCCTTAGCGCCGCACGCGGCGCCGGCCGGTGACCACCCCGGCCTGCGTCAGCTCGTCGCCGGTCCGGGTGCGCTACGCCGAGACCGACAAGATGGGCGTGGTGTATTACGCCAACTACCTGGTGTGGTTCGAGATTGGGCGCACCGACTGGCTGCGCGAAACCGGCTGGACCTACCGGCAGATGGAAGCCGATGGGTTTCAGTTGCCGGTGATCGACGCGCACTGTGAGTACAAGCACGGCGCCCGCTACGACGATGAGCTGGCAATTCGCACCCGGGCCAGTCAAATCTCGCCGGTGCGGATTCGATTTGATTACGAAGTGGTACGCCTTGCCGATGGCATAGTGCTTGCTCTCGGTCAGACGGTTCACGCCACCATCGGCCCAGGAGGCCGCCCGGCTCGTCTGCCGGCTCGCATAAGGGATCTTTTCGCATGAAAGCACTGGTTACCGGAGGAGCGGGATTCATCGGGTCGACCCTCAGCGAACGGCTGCTGGAACAGGGCGCCGCCGTCCGCGCGATCGACGCCTTCACCGACTTCTATCCGCGCCCGCTCAAGGAGCGGAACCTCGAGAACCTGCGCGGCCGCGCCGGGTATGACTTCGTCGAGGGCGACCTGCGCGCGGTGGATCTCGGCGCCGTGCTCGACGGTGTGACCCACGTCTTCCACCTGGCGGCGCAGGCCGGCGTCCGCCGCAGTTGGGGCAAGGAGTTCGAGGTCTATACCGGACTCAACGTCGACTCGACCCAGCGTCTGCTGGAAGCCTGTGTCAACAAGCCGATCGAGCGCCTCGTCTACGCCTCGAGTTCGTCGGTATACGGCGACGAGGTGGCCATCCCGATGGTTGAGACGGCCTTGCCGCAGCCGGTGTCGCCCTACGGGGTCACCAAGCTGGCGGCCGAGCAGTTGTGCCATCTCTACCACGTGAATTTCGGCGTCCCCACGGTGTCGCTGCGCTACTTCACGGTTTATGGTCCACGGCAGCGGCCCGACATGGGGTTCAACCGCTTCTTTTCGGCCATTCTCGACGGCCAGCCGCTGGTCCAGTTCGGCGACGGCCTGCAGACCCGCGACTTTACGTTCGTGGCCGATGCCGTCACGGCAACCGCCGCGGCGGCAGTCCGCGGGGTGCCCGGGCGCGTCTACAATATTGGCGGCGGCTCGCGCGTGTCCTTGCGGGAGGTCTTTGACCTGCTGGCGCGCGTTTCCGGCCGCAAGGTCACGATCGATCAACAGGGCCCGCAAAAGGGCGATATGCGCGACACCTACGCCGATACGACACGGGCCAGGCAAGACCTGGCGTTTGCGCCGTCGGTAACGCTCGAAGAAGGTCTTCGGGCCATGTGGCGCTGGATGGAAGCGACGAGAGCATGAGTGGCATTCGAGTAGTGACGGCGCTGGCCCTGGTGGCCGCGCTTGCGGGTGGATGTGCGGCCAGGGCAACGACGTTACCGCCGGGCACGGCGGATGCGGACAAGTTCCTCTACGACCGCGGCCTCGAGGAGGCCAAGGACCGCAACTGGCTGAATGCCCGCGAGTACCTCCGCAACCTCGTCGACAACTACCCGCAGAGCCCGTATCGGCCCGACGCGAAACTGGCGCTCGGCGATACCTACATCGGCGAGAAGACCACCGAGTCGCTGCTGCTCGGCGCCAACGAGTTCCGCGAGTTCCTGACGTTCTACCCCACGCACCAGCGGGCCGACTACGCCCAGTTGCAGCTGGCCCGGTCGTTCACGGAACAGATGCTGGCGCCAGAGCGCGACCAGTCGGCCACCAAGGACGCGATCAAGGAGATTGAAATCTTCCTGCAGCGGTTTCCCAACAGCCCGCTGCTGCCCGAGGCTCGCAAGCTCGAACGCGACGCGCGGGACCGCCTCAGCGAGGCCAGCTACCGCGTCGGCTTTTTCTACTTCCGGCTCAAGTACTATCCCGGCGCGATCGACCGATTCCGTGAAATTCTGAAAACCGACCCCGCCTACACCAACCGCGACGCGGTGTATTACCATCTGGCCGAATCGCTGTATCGGACCGATAAGCCGGAAACCAAGGCAGAAGCGCTCCCCTACTATGAACGCTTGCTCCGGGAATTCGAGACGAGTGAGTACCTCGAGATGACGCAGAAACGCGTCGCGGAGCTCAAGGGCGGGGTACCCGCCGGAAAGTAGGCCTGTAATGCGCCTCAGCGTCGTCTTTACCGCCATCTCGGTCATGGCGGCCGCCCCCGTCTGTGCGCAATCGACTCCCACCCTCGCCGGTCGCACCACCCTGCCCGCGCACGTGATGTGCGTGGATATGCTCGTCTCGGCACTGCCCACGCCGGTGCTGCTGATCAAGGGCGCGCACCATTCGCAACAGCGCCTGGTGGTGAATCGGGGTGACCTCGCCGTGATCGGCCGCACACCCGATGACGGCCTGGCCATCGGCCAGCGTTACCTGATCCGGCGCCTGCCGGTGAGTGCCCAACTCGGCGATCACAGGGAGGGCGGCTACCTCTCGATCCGCACGCCCGGCTGGGTCACGATCACCGCCCTCGACGACCTGAACGCCATGGCGCGCGTCGATCACGCGTGCGACGCCATCGAGGCGGGCGATTTCCTCGAGCCCTACGCCGAGGTCACCCTGCCTGCCGCCGATGCGGCCGTCCCGGCGCCCGACTTCAGCGAGCGCGTGGCCCTGCTGCCCGGCGCGGAGGGCCGGCAGATGCTCGGCGACGGCGACACGTTTTCGATCGCGCGCGGCACCGAGCACGGCGTTGCCGTCGGCGCTCGCTACGCCATCTATCGCGACCGCAAGGACGGCAAGCCGCTCGTCCACATCGGCGAAGCGATTGTCACGGACCCGTCGCCGACCGCTGCCAAGGTGATGCTGATGACCACCACGGACGCGGTGGATGTCTCGAGAGATGTGGCGGTGCCTCGCCGCCAGTCCGGCAGCTAGCTGACCTTCTTGGCCCGGGCCGACTTCGCCGTCTCGAAGTCGGCCACCTTCGCCGCGCGCGCCAGCATGGCCTGCTGGAACCCCTGGTAGTAATCGACCGCCGACACCACCGCGCTCAGCAGCACGACCCATAGAGCCGCCTGCCCCAATACCAGCAGCGCGGGATAGCGCTCCCACCCCAGGATCAGCAGCAGGATGGCGATGACCTGCGACGCCATTTTGAACTTGCCCATGCCGGAGGCCGGCATGGCGAGGCCGCGGGAGTATGCGAGGTTGCGCAGACCGGTGACGGCAATCTCGCGGCCGATGATCACCGCGACCATCCACGCCGAGGCCAGATCCAGCTGCACCAGCGAAATCAGGGTGGCGGAGATCAGGAGCTTGTCGGCGAGCGGGTCGAGCACCTGGCCCAGGGCGGTGACCTGGTTGCGGCGGCGCGCGAGGTAACCGTCGAGCCAGTCGGTAAGGGACGCCAGCCCGAAAATGCCGGCGGCCACCAGCTCGACCGGCAGGCCGATCACCTGGCGGCCTTCGAATTTCGTCAGCAGTACCGACACCAGGACTGGCACCAGGAAAATGCGTGCGATGGTCAGGCTGTTAGGCAGGTTCATGCTAACGGGGTCATTCTACCCCTCGGTCGTGTAAGATGGAAGTTTGTCATGAAGGCGATCCTCCTAGCCGGGGGCAAGGGCACGCGGCTGCGTCCCCTCACCCTCCACACCCCCAAGCCCGTCGTTCCCATCTTCGACCGAGCCTTTCTCCACTATCAAATCGACCAGCTCAAGCAGGTCCCGGAGATTGACGAGGTCATTCTCAGCCTGAATTATCAGCCGCGGCGTATTGAAGAGGTGTTCGGCGACGGCACGGGCACCGGCGTGCGGCTGCGCTACGTGGTCGAGCCGGCTCCGCTCGGCACCGGCGGCGCCATCCGTTACGCGGCGCAGAACGTCACCGACACCATCGTGGTGTTCAACGGCGACGTCATGACCAGTGTCGACGTCAACGCCGTGGTCCAGCTGCATCGCGAGCGGCGGGCGAAGGCGACGATCGTGCTGACGCCGGTCGACAACCCGACCGCGTATGGGCTGGTCGAGACCGAAAGCGACGGCCGTGTCCGGCGCTTCCTGGAAAAGCCGAGTCCCGACGAGATCACCTGCAACACGATCAACGCCGGCATCTATGTGCTCGAACCCGACACCTTCGACCGCATTCCCAAGGACGTGTCGTACTCGATCGAGCGCGCCTACTTCCCGTCGCTGATCGAACGCCAGGACATGTTCGTCGCTTACGTCGATCGCGGCTACTGGATCGACATCGGCACGCCCGAGAAGTACATCCAGGTGCACCACGACATGTTCGACGGCAAGTTCGCCGGCGGCGTCTTCGCCACCGCCGATCGCACCAGGCCGATCGTGTCGCCCGAGGCCCGGATCGAAGACGGTGTCACGCTGGTCGGCCCGTGTTTCATCGACGCCGGCGTCCACGTCAAGAGCGGCGCGCGCATTGGCCCCTACTCCGTCCTCGGCCGTTCGGTCCTGGTCGAGGAATCAGCCGACGTCGAGAACACCATCGTCTGGCCGAACACGCGCATTGGCCACAGCGCCGTGGTCCACGGCCCGATCATCGGCCGCAACTGCCACATCGGCCGCAACGCCGTGATGAAGTCGGCGTCGGTGATTGGCGACAAGACCCAATTGACCGACTACACAACGCTATGATCAACCCCGCTGTTTTCAAGGCCTACGACGTCCGCGGACTCTACCCGTCCGAAATCACGGAAGAACTGTTCCATCAACTGGGGCGGGCGTTCATTGCCTACCTGGGACCCGGCCGCTACGCGGTCACGCGCGACATGCGCGTGTCGTCGCCGTCGCTGACCAGGGCCTTCATCGACGGCGCCGTGCTGCAGGGCGGCACGATTTACGACTACGGTCTGATGGGCACCGACCAGATGTACTACGCCGTCGCCGCCGACGGGCTCGATGGCGGCGCCCAGGTCACCGCCTCGCACAACCCCGGCGAGTACAACGGCTGCAAGATGGTGCGCGCCGAGGCCTTTCCGCTGAGCGGCGAGTCGGGCATCAAGGAGATGAAGGAGATGATCCTGGCCGGCGCCATGCCCGCGCCGCCGGCGTCACCCGGCTCCGTCGAACCGCGCCCGATCATGGACCGCTACGTCGAGCACGTGCTGTCGTTCGTGGACGAGGCGTCGATCAAGCCGTTCAACGTGGTGCTCGACGCCGGCAGCGGCGTCGCCGGACTGGTCGCGCCGCGGCTGTTCGATCGCCTGCCGTGCAAGACCACCCGGCTGTGCTTCGAGGTCGACGGCACGTTCCCGAACCACGAGGCCAACCCGCTGATCGAAGAGAACCGCCGCGACATCACCGAGCGGGTGATCGCCGAGAAGGCCGACATCGGCATTGCCTGGGACGGCGACGCCGACCGCGTGTTCTTCATCGACGGCAGCGGCGAGTTCATCGCCGGCGATTTCATTACGGCGCTGCTGGCCGAGGCCTTCCTGCTCAAGCGGCCGGGCCAGACCGTGATCTACGACGTGCGCGCCAGCTACGCGGTGAAGGACGTGGTCGCCAGCTACCAGGGCAAGGCACTGATGAACCGCGTCGGCCATGCCTTCATCAAGCGGCGCATGCGTGAAGAGGACGCGGTGTTCGGCGGCGAGGTCACCGGCCACTACTACTTCCGCGACAACTTCTACGCCGACAACGGCTTCATCCCGGCCCTGATGATCCTCGACCTGATGTCGCGCAAGGGCATGTCGCTGCGCGACCTGCTGAAGCCGCTGCGCGAGAAGTACTTCATCTCGGGCGAGATCAACACCAAGGTCGCCAACATGGGGATTGCCGACCAGAAGATCCAGGAACTGGCGAAGATCTACGCCAAGGGCAACGTCTACATGCTCGACGGTATTTCGGCCGAGTTCGACGACTGGCACTTCAACGTGCGGCAGTCGAACACCGAGCCCCTGCTCCGCCTGAATCTCGAGGGTCTTACGCCAGAGATCATGGAGAAGCGCCGCGACGAGATCCTGGGGATTATTCGGGGCTAGCGCGGCTGCGCCGCGCGAGTGGGGCGCCTCGGTGCCCTCGGCGTGGGGCTCGCGCCTCGCGGCGCTCGTGGGGCGTCAGGGTCTGCTAGAATGGCTTCGCTGAGCGGGAGTAGTTCAGCGGTAGAACGCGAGCTTCCCAAGCTCGATGTCGCGGGTTCGATCCCCGTCTCCCGCTCCAACCTTCGCGCTGGTTCAGGCGAGGGTTGCCCACCGAAGCTCTTTCCAAACAGGCGAGCGAAGGTGGGCTGTCCCGGGTCGGTTCGCGCTACGGCTGGCAAGCCCTGTCGAGGCTACTGAATCGAGATCCCCACACTCAGCGTCACCATCTGCGTTCGCTTGGCCGACGGCAGGGCGTCGGTCGGCGCGCGCGAGCCGAGCTTGGTGAAACGCACGTCGAAGCTGAAGCCCAGGTGCGGCTTCATGAACCACTTGGCTCCCCCACCGAAGTTGATCGCCGGATTCCACGCCTCGGGCACGGTCAGCCCCAGGGCGGTGCCGAAGGGCTCAGAACTGCTGGCGACCTTCGAGCGGCCGTACCCGGCACTCAGGTAGCTCCAGCCAAGCCGGTGGCCGAAGTTCAACGAGATCTGCGGCAGCAAGCTTGTGACCTGCGTGGTGACCGTGGTCGTGGTCTCGGTCGTGACTTCGTTGTCTCCGGAGCCGGTGGTCGAGGTCAAGGCGTCGCTCGTGCCTTTGCCGGTGTGCATCGCCACGCCAACGCCCAGGGTCATGACGCCCATCTTCAGCGGATACACCGTGGCGCCGCCGGCGACGCCCCAGCCGCGGCCCGGCAGCGGCGTGGAGGCCGGCACCGCCGGCACCCAGCCCTCGGCCGACGGCAGGCCGACCCAGGCGCCATGCAGGTCCACGGCAAACCATGGCAAGCGTTCCGAAGACTGCGCCGAAACCGGCGCCGCCGCCAGCAGCGCCAACAGGACCATCGTCAGTGTCCGCATCAATAGCCGCTTGCCTTCCCCGCCGCCGTCTCGCCGCGCGATTCCTTGACGATGCGGACACCGGCGCTGGCGCCGATGCGGGTGGCGCCGGCCGCCACCATGGCCTTCATCTGCTCCAGGTCACGCACGCCGCCAGAGGCCTTCACGCCCATCTCGTCGCCGACAATGCGCCGCATCAGCGCGACGTCGGCCGCGGTGGCGCCGCCGGGGCCAAAGCCGGTCGAGGTCTTCACGAAGTCGGCGCCGGCCGCCTTCGCCAGCGTGCAGGCCGTGACCTTCTCCTCGTCGGTCAGCAGCGCCGTTTCGATAATGACCTTGCTGCCCGCCCCGGCCGCATGACACGCCGAGACCACGCCGCGAATGTCGTCGGTCACCAGGCGCACGTCGCCGGACTTCAGCGCGCCGACGTTGATCACCATGTCGATCTCGGCGGCGCCGTCGAAGATGGCGCGACGGGCCTCGAACTGCTTCACGTCGGGGGTTGTCGCGCCGAGAGGAAATCCAACCACCGAGCACACCGCCACCCCGGTCCCCCGCAGGTGCTGTGCGGCGAGCGCCACCCACGTCGGGTTGACGCAGACGGTCGCGAACTTCCATTCGGCGGCTTCCTTGCACAGTTGCACGATCTCGGTGGCGGTGGCGTCGGGTTTGAGCAAGGTATGGTCGATCAGTCCGGGCAGGCCCTGGGCGCCGCCGTCGGCGGCATGCAGGCCCAGCCGCGTGGCGCCGGCGTCGAGCACGTGGCGGACCCGGTCGGGACAGCAGTCGAACGTGAACCCGTGGCAGGCGCAGCGCGTCGGCGCGACCGCACCGGCGCGGGCCAGCTCCTCGAGGATGAGTTCGATGACACGCCGATAGTCGGTCACTGCGACTTCTCCAACGCCCGGATCTTCGCCAGGCGGCGAATGTAGCGCGCCTCGCCCATCGGCGTAGCCAGCCACGTATCCACGATCGCCTTGGCCTCGTCCACCGACACCAGCGTCGATCCCAGCGCCAGCACGTTGGCGCCGTTGTGCTCGCGGGCATAGCGCGCCAGCGTCTTGTCGTTGCACATGGCGGCGCGGGCGCCGTGAATCTTGTTGGCGGCAATCGCCGAGCCAAGGCCGGCGCCGTCGATGACGATGGCGGCGTCCACTTCCTTGCGGGCAACCAGCCGCGCCGCTTGGGCGGCAATGTCGGGATAGTCCACGGCGTCAGGGCCGTCGGTGCCGACGTCAAGCACGCTCAACCCCTTCTGGCGAAGATAATCGCGCAGGGCCGCCTTGAGCGCGACGCCGGAGTGGTCGCTGCCAATGGCCAAGGCGCGAACCGGTGCCACCGGCGCCAGGCCGTCGAGACTCGCGTCGGCGACACCGCGATGCACGGTGATGCGCCGCGACTTCAAGGTGTCGGCGGCCAGCGGCGTCACGTGCCCGCCGGTCTTCAACGTCACGCTGGAGCCAATCTCGAGCCCGCGCGCGTCGGTCTCCGTGATGATGTCGAACGTCTTCACTGCAGCCCCGTCACATCATGTCTCCCCGTCAAGCAGTGTGACCCCGTCAAGCAGTGCCGCCCCGTCAAGCAGTGCCGCCCCGTCGAGCAGTGCCGCCCCGTCAAGAAGTGCCGCCCCGTCAAGCAGTGCCGCCCCGTCAAGAAGTGCCACCCCGTCCGTATCGTGCTAGTCTTTTCCGCCATGCCGAGCGCCAAACCCACCGTCTTGATCGACCAGGAAGAGCTGTCGGCGCGCATTGCCGCCCTGGCCCGCGAAATTCGCCAGGACCTGCCGTCCGGCCAACTGCACTTCGTCTGCGTCCTCAAGGGCGCCTTCCTGTTCCTGGGTGACCTGATTCGCGTCATGGACGGCCAGGTCACCATCGACTTCATGGCCTGCTCCAGCTACGGCGCCGGCACCACGTCCACCGGCGAAGTGCGCCTGTCGAAGGACCTCGATTCCGGCCTCGAAGGCCGCGATGTGATCATCGTCGAGGACATCGTCGACACCGGGCTCACCCTGCATTACCTCCAGGAGATTCTCCAGGCGCGCGGGCCGCGGTCGTTGCGCACCGCCTGCCTGCTCAGCAAGCCCTCGCGCCGCAAGATCGACGTCAAGGTCGACTACATCGGCTTCACCATCGAAGACCGTTTCGTCGTCGGCTACGGCCTCGACTACGCCGAGCAGTATCGCAACCTGCCGTATATCGGCGTGCTCGAGTAGCCTACTGCGCCACGGCCTTCCGCACGAGGCCGGCGGCCGCGCGCGCGTCGCGCAGCACGCTGCCCTCGTCGAGCGTCAACACCTTCCGGTCGCGCATCAGCACCTTCCCATTCACGATCGTCGTCTCGACGTCGTCGCCGCGCGAGGCGTAGACGATCTGCGCGACCGGGTCGAACAACGGCTGCTGCCGCGCCTTCGAGACGCCGACGATGATCAGGTCGGCGAGTTTGCCGGCTTCGAGCGAGCCGAGGTGCTGGCCGCGGCCGAGCGCGCGGGCCCCGCCAAGCGTGCCCATTTCCAGCGCCTCCGCCGCGCTGATGGCGGTGGGGTCCATGGTCACCAGCTTCTGCTGGAACGCGGCCTGCCGCATGGCTTCGAACATGTCGAGGTCGTTGTTGCTGGCGGCGCCGTCGGTGCCAATGCCGACGTTGACGCCGGCCTGGCGGTACTTCAGCACCGGCGCGGTGCCGCTCGACAGCTTCATGTTGCTCTCGGGGTTATTGGCCAGGCCGACCCCGCGCTCTTTGAGCAGCGCGATTTCCTCGTCGTTGATCCACACGCCGTGCGCGGCCAGCGTGGTCGGCGCCCAGAAGTTCAGGCGATCGAGAATCGCCACCGGCCGCATCTGGTGCCGCTCCTGAGACAAGCCGATCTCGGCCTGGGTCTCGGCGAGGTGGATCTGAATCGGGATCATCAGGCGCCTGGCCATCTGGCTGACCGCGGTGAGGGTCTTCGCGTCGAGGGTATAGACCGAATGCGGCGCGATCGACGGCGCGATCAACTCGTCGTGATCGAACTCCTTGGCGAAGGCCTCGGTGCGGGCCAGCGCGTCAGCCGGCGTCTTGGCGTCCGCCACCGGAAATTCGATGATGGTCTGGCCGAGCACGCCGCGCATGCCGGCGGCCTTGGTGACCCGCGCCACCTCTTCCTCGAAGTAATACATGTCGGCGAAGGTGGTCGTGCCCGACTGGATCATCTCGAGCAGGGCGAGCCTGGTGCCGACCCGCACGAACTCGGGCGAGACGGTCTTCGCCTCGGCCGGGAAGATGTACTTCTGCAGCCAGTCCATCAGCGCCAGGTCGTTACCCAACCCGCGATACATGACCATGGCGGCATGCGTGTGGGTGTTGATCAGGCCGGGCATCACGACGCGGCCCGTCGCGTTAATCGTGTCGGCGGCGCGGAAACGCGCGGCAATGGCTGCCGGCGTATCGACCGCCACAATCCGGGCGCCGTCGATGGCGACGGACCCGGGATTGAGGACGCGCCGCGTTCCGTCGACCGTTATCACAATGCCGTTGGCGACGACCAGCGAGACGTCGGTGACCTGGCGGGCGGACACCGCGGAGCGGAACAGGGGCGCGGCGAGAAGCAACGCCAGGCCGGCAGCCAGGATACGGAAACGCATGACAGACTGAATTGTACGTGAAGCCGGTCGCAAGACTGAACAGGAGATCAGCAGGCCGGCGCCCGACCAAAGTTGCTACTGATCGCTTGGACTCCTGCTAAGCTCTCTCACCGTGCTGCACCTGGTGACTCACCCGCTCGTCCACGATTGCCTGGCTGAACTGCGCGACTCGCGAACGCCTCCCGAGCGTTTCCGCGAGCTGGCCAATCGGGTCAGCGTGCTGCTGGGCGCCGAGGCGCTGCGCGACGTGCCCACCGTGGAAGGAACCGTCGAGACGCCGCTGGGACCGTCGGCCTGCCGGCGGCTGGCGGCCGATGTCGTCATCGCCCCGGTCCTGCGCGCGGGCCTGGGCATGCTCCCGGGCATGCTGGAACTGGTGCCGAACGCGCGGGTCGGACACCTCGGCCTGCAACGCGACGAACGAACGGCGCTCGCTTCCCAGTACTACGCCAAGCTGCCGCCCAACATCGAGGCCAGCTACGTGTTGCTGATCGATCCCATGCTGGCCACCGGCGGCAGCGCCGTGGCCGCCCTTGACGTGCTGACCCGGGCCGGTGCGCGCCAGCTGCGGCTGGTGTGCATCGTCGCCGCGCCCGAGGGCGTGGCGGCGGTTGAAAAGGCCTACCCGGCGGTGCCGATCTACACGCCGGTGGTGGACCGCGAGCTGAACGCCCACAAGTTCATCGTTCCCGGCCTCGGCGACTTCGGCGATCGGCTGTTCGGCACCGTCTGACCGGGCGCAGCCTTGTGCTATGATCTTTGGTCTGGTCGCGCGCTTGGCTCAGCGGTAGAGCACCGCCTTCACACGGCGGGGGTCGG
>JBFWUK010000002.1:0-115199 GCA_050247355.1 Vicinamibacterales bacterium
CGCTCCATTTCCGCCGGTTCCACCACCGACCCCGCCATGCTGCGGCACGACCCGGGCCTTCCCGCAAGCCCCCCGGCGCGCTATACTCTAAGAGTGAGAGGAGCCGGCAACGGTCTCCTGACCCTTCGGTCTCCTGACCCTTCCTCGTTCGTTTCAATCAGACAACCTTCTCGCAATCCGGCGGCGCGCCGTTCGCCAATGGCCGACCTTGCCGGCGACGTGTCATTGCGGCAAGCTGGCTATTCGGCCGTGTGACGGCCTCGGGAGAGGGGACCCATGAAGAGGTTCTTGGCGGAGCTCGAGACGCCCTGGCGTCTGCTCGCGGCTGGTCAACTGGCGATGGAGCAGCCGCGACATCACGTCATCCGCGATACCTTCCTGCACTCGGCGCACCACCGCGGGCAGATGACGGTGTACTTGCGCCTGCTGGGTGCGAAGATCCCCTCGGTCTACGGGCCGACCGCCGACGATCGCAGCTTTGGATGACGCGAGCCGGCCAAGGCGCCGGACGGCCGATCAGCCAGGCTCGATGATTAGACAACGCCGCTGCGGCATGGCACGATCTCACCGGTGACCACTACAGCCGGCGACGCGCAGCACCTGCGCGAACTCGCGAAGCTCCGGCGCGTGCGCGACCGGATGGACCGCGAGTACGAGCAGCCGCTGAACGTCGAGGCGCTGGCGCGGGGCGTGAACATGTCGGCGGGACACCTCAGCCGCCAGTTCCGCCGCGCCTACGGCGAGTCGCCGTATTCCTACCTGATGACCCGGCGCATCGAGCGCGCCATGGCCCTGCTGCGGCGTGGCGACCTCAGCGTGACCGAGGTCTGCTTCGCGGTCGGGTGCTCGTCGCTCGGCACGTTCAGCACCCGCTTCACCGAACTGGTCGGGGTGCCGCCCAGCGTCTACCGGCAGCAGTCGGCAGAGGCCACGAAGGGCATGCTGTCGTGCGTGGCGAAACAAGTGACCCGGCCAATCAGGAATCGAGAAGCAATGCCCGCCGGGCCCCGCCTAGACTGACCGCCATGGACATCACCATTCACTCGAGCTTCCTTCCGCACAACGACCCCGAGGCCTCGCTGGCCTTCTACCGCGACATCCTCGGCTTCGAGGTCCGCAACGACGTCGGCTACCAGGGCATGCGCTGGATCACGGTCGGCCCGGCCGGCCAGCCCGGCACGTCGATCGTCCTCTACCCGCCGGCCGCCAGCCCCGGCGTGACCGAGGACGAGAAACGCACCATCGCCGAGATGATGGCCAAGGGCACCTACGCCATGATCGTGTTCGCCACCAAAGACCTTGCCGCCACCTTCGAACGCATCCAGGCGACCAACGCCGAAATCGTCGAGGAGCCGACCGACCAGCCGTACGGCGTTCGCGACTGCGCCGTCCGCGATCCCGGCGGCAACCTGATCCGCATCCAGGAGCGCCGCTGACCGATGAGCAAGGCAAAGCAGACCAGCCGCGAGCCCGGGGGCTCGGCGGCGAAGGCCGACCGGCACGACCGGATTCGCGTGCAGGGCGCGCGCGTCAACAACCTCAAGGACATCAGCGTCGAGCTGCCGAAACGCCGGTTAACCGTGTTCACCGGCGTCTCGGGCTCGGGCAAGAGCTCGCTGGTGTTCGGCACCATCGCCGCGGAATCGCAACGGCTGATCAACGAGACCTACAGCGCCTTCGTCCAGGGCTTCATGCCAACGCTGGCGCGGCCCGACGTCGACGTGCTCGATGGCCTGACGACGGCGATTATCGTGGACCAGGAGCGGATGGGCGCCAACGCGCGATCCACCGTCGGCACGGCGACCGACGCCAACGCCATGCTGCGCATCCTGTTCAGCCGTCTCGGCAAGCCGCACATCGGCTCGCCCAACGCCTATTCCTTCAACGTGCCGTCGGTGTCGGCCAGCGGCGGGATCACGGTTGATCGCGGGGCCGGCAAGACGAAGACCGAGAAGGTGACCTTCAACCGCCTGGGCGGCATGTGCCCGCGCTGTGAGGGCATGGGGTCGGTCAGCGACTTCGACCTGACCGCCCTCTATGACGACAGCAAGTCGCTCAACGAGGGCGCGCTGACGGTGCCCGGCTACAGCATGGACGGCTGGTACGGCCGCATCTTCCGCGGCTGCGGCTTCTTCGACCCCGACAAGCCGATCCGCAAGTACAACAAGCGGGAACTGCACGACCTGCTCTACAAGGAGCCGACCAAAATCAAGGTGGCCGGCATCAACCTGACCTACGCCGGGCTGATTCCGTCGATCCAGAAGTCGTACCTGTCGAAGGATGTTGACGCGCTGCAGCCGCACATCCGCGCCTTCGTCGAGCGGGCGATCACCTTCACGATCTGCCCCGACTGCGAAGGCACGCGGCTCAGCAAGGAAGCCCGGTCGTCGAAGATCAAGGGCAAGAACATCGCCGACGTCTGTGCCATGCAGATCAGCGACCTGCGCGAGTGGGTGCGCGGCCTCGACGAACCGGCGGTGGCGCCGCTGCTGGCCGGGCTGCGGCACCTGATCGACTCGTTCGCGGAGATTGGGCTCGGCTACCTCTCGCTCGATCGGCCGTCGGGCACACTGTCGGGCGGCGAGGCCCAGCGGACCAAGATGATCCGCCACCTCGGCTCGTCGCTGACCGACGTCACCTACGTCTTCGACGAGCCGACCATCGGCCTGCATCCCCACGACATCGAGCGGATGAACAACCTGCTGATCCAGTTGCGCGACAAGGGCAACACGGTGCTGGTCGTCGAGCACAAACCCGAGACCATTGCGATCGCCGATCACATTGTCGACCTCGGTCCCGGCGCCGGCACGGCCGGCGGCACCGTTTGCTACGAGGGCAGCGTCGACGGCCTGCGCTCCAGCGGCACGCTGACCGGCCGCCACCTCGACGATCGCGCCTCGCTCAAGCCGTCGGTGCGCGCGGCCAACGGCAAGCTGAAGATTCGCGGCGCCAAGGCGCACAACCTCAAGAACGTCAACGTCGACATCCCGCTCGGGGTGCTGTGCGTGATTACCGGCGTCGCCGGTTCGGGCAAGAGTTCGCTGATTCACGGATCGATTCCCGCCAGTGAGGAAGTGATCGCCATCGACCAGGGCGCCATCCGCGGTTCGCGCCGCAGCAACCCGGCAACCTACACCGGACTGCTCGACCCCATCCGCAACGCTTTCGCGAAAGCCAACGGCGTGAAGCCGGCGTTGTTCAGCGCCAACTCCGAAGGCGCCTGCCCCACGTGCAACGGCGCCGGCGTCATCTTCACTGACCTGGCGATGATGGCCGGCGTCGCCACCACCTGCGAAGACTGCGAGGGCAAGCGGTTCGACTCGTCCGTGCTGAGGTACAAGTTCCCTTCGACTTCGCTCAGGGCAGGCGGCGGCCTCGACATCAGCCAGGTGCTGGCGATGTCGGTGACCGAGGCCACGGCGTTCTTCGCGTCCGGCAAGGCCGCGACCCCGGCGGCCCACGCCATCCTGGCGCGGCTGCAGGATGTCGGGCTGGGCTACATCAGCCTGGGCCAGCCGTTGACCACGCTGTCGGGCGGCGAGCGGCAGCGTCTCAAGCTGGCCACCCACATGTCCGACAAGGGCGGCGTCTACATCCTCGACGAGCCAACCACCGGCCTGCACCTGGCCGACGTAGAGCAACTGCTGGCGCTGCTCGATCGCCTCGTCGATTCGGGCAAGTCGGTGATCGTCATCGAGCATCACCAGGCGGTTATGGCGCACGCCGACTGGATCATCGACCTCGGTCCCGGCGCCGGCCACGACGGCGGAAAGATCGTGTTCGAGGGCACGCCCGCCGACCTGGTCGCGGCCCGCTCCACACTGACCGGCAAGCACCTGGCGGCTTACATCGGCATCCGAAAATGAGTCTTGGCGTCCCAGTCTCCACTGCCACCCCCACCGGCCGGTTTCGCATCGTCGCCTTCTGGGAGGGCATCTCGTACCTGCTCCTGCTGTTCGTGGCCATGCCGCTGAAGTACGGCGCCGGCATCGACGCGGCGGTCCGGGTCGTCGGCATGGCCCACGGCGTGCTGTTCATCGCCTACGTCGCCACGTTAGGACTCGCCTGGAGCCGGCTGGGCACCACCCGCGGCGTCCAGGCGTTCGTGCTCTCGTTCGTGCCCTTCGGAACGTTCTGGCTCGAAGGCCGGCTCCGGCAGGACGAGCGCGAACCACTGGCCTGATCGGCGTTCCCCGCCCGCTCGCCTGCGGAATATTCTGCGGCTGGGCACATTTCCCCCACCCGTTGCGACGAAATCCCGCCAATTCCGGGGCGCACCGGTGTGGCCACGAACTTGCTGTCTCTACCGGCAGGCGGCAACCGCGAAAGAGCGAGGTGTGGATATGAGCCGGGTCGTAGTGCTTGGAGCAGGAATTTCCGGACATACTGCCGCCGCGTTCCTCCGCAAGTGGCTTGGGCGGGGTGACGAGGTCGTGGTCATCTCGCCGAAGCCGACTTACAACTGGATTCCGTCCAATATCTGGGTCGGCGTCGGCTTGATGAAGCCCGCCGACGTCGTGTTTCCGCTCGCTCCCGTTTACGAGCGCCACGGCATCGAGTTCAAGCAGGCGCGCGCGGTCGAACTGCACCCGGAGGGCCAAGGCGACGACTCGTCGCCGTTTGTCGTCGCCGAGTCGACCCGGCCCGGCCACGAGGGCGAGCGCGAGAACATTCGCTACGACTTCCTGATCAACGCCACCGGTCCCAAGCTGAACTTCGGCGCCACTCCCGGCCTGGGGCCCGGCGGTCACAGCCTGTCGGTGTGCACCGAAACACATGCCGCGGAAGCTGCCCAGGCGCTGGACGTGGCGGTCGAGCGAATGCGCCGCGGGGAGCGGCAGCGGTTCCTGGTCGGCACGGGACACGGTGCGTGCACCTGCGAAGGCGCCGCCTTCGAGTACATCGTCAACCTGGAGTTCGAGCTGCGGGCGCGCGGCGTGCGCGACCGCGCCGACATCCAGTGGATCTCGAACGAGTACGAGCTTGGCGATTTCGGCATGGGCGGAATGCACTTGAAGCGCGGCGGCTACGTGACGCCGAGCAAGATCTTCGTGGAATCGCTGTTCGCGGAGCGTGGCATCGATTGGATCACACGGGCACATGTACGGCAGGTTGCGCCGGGTGTCGCGCACTACGAGACGATCGAGGGCCCCGAGCGGGAGCTCGCTTTCGACTTTGCCATGCTGCTGCCGCCGTTTGCCGGCGTCGGCTTGACGGCCGTTGGCCGGACAGGCGAAGACATCACCGCCCGTGTCTTCCGGCCGAACGGCTTCATGACGGTCGACGCTGAATACTCGCCGCGCGCGTTCGAACAGTGGCGTGCCGACGACTGGCCGCGCACCTATCAATCCCCCGCCTATCGCAACCTGTTTGCCGCCGGCATTGCCTTCGCACCGCCGCACGCCATTTCCCGGCCCTACCAGACGCCGTCGGGCGCGCCGGTCGCACCGGCACCGCCCCGCACCGGCATGCCGTCGGCGATGATCGGCAAGGCGGTGGCGCGCAGCGTGGTCGACATGCTCGGCGGGTCTGCCGAACCCACCCATTCCTCGTCCATGGCGACCATGGGCGCGGCGTGCGTGGCGTCGGCCGGCGCCAATCCGTTCACCGGCACTGCCGCATCGCTGACGGTGTACCCGATCGTGCCCGACTTCGAACGTTACCCGGCGTACGGCCGCGATCTCGACCAGACATCCGGTGAGATTGGGCTGGCCGGCCACTGGATCAAGATCCTGCTCCACCACGCGTTCCTGTACAAGGCCCAACTCAAGCCGGGCTGGAGCCTGATTCCGGAGTGACCATGACCACCGATCGCGAACGCACGCCGCCGCCACGCGTCGCCGCCTCATCGAGCGCCGCGATCCCGACGCGCTGGACCATCTTCCTGCGGACGTTCATTCCCTGGCAGATGATCCGGTTCGTCGCCATCAACTTGAAGATGTTCCGCCTGATCTGGCGAAGCCACTGACATCGCCAGGCGGTACAATCGACGGCTGATGGACATCTTCGAGCGGCGCGAGTCACAAGTTCGATCGTATTCGCGCGCCTTCCCCACCACCTTCGACCGGGCGTCGGGCCCGTACCTGTTCGCGGTTGACGGACGTCGTTACATAGACTTCTTCTGCGGCGCCGGCGCCCTGAACTACGGCCACAACGAGCCCGGGCTGAAGGGCGCCCTGATCGAGTACCTGGCCGGCGACGGTGTGCTGCACGCCCTCGACATGGCCACGGCCGCCAAGGGACGGTTTCTGGAGCGGTTCGAGCGGGCCATCCTGACCCCGCGCGGCCTGGACTACCGCGTGCAGTTCACCGGACCGACGGGCGCCAACGCCGTCGAGGCGGCGTTGAAGCTGGCGCGAAAGGTGACCGGGCGGCGCCAAGTGATCGCGTTTACCCGCGCGTATCACGGGTTGTCGGCCGGAGCACTGGCGGTGACCGCCAACGCGGCGTACCGTGACGAGCGGTTCCTGGAACGAGGCGATGTCGCCTTCATGCCGTACGACGGCTACCTGGGGGACGGCGTTGACTCGGCGGCATACTTACGCCGTGTCCTGGAAGATGAGGCGAGCGGCGTGGGCCGGCCGGCGGCCATCATCGTGGAAACGATACAAGCGGAGGGCGGCATCAACATCGCTTCCAGCGAGTGGCTGCGCAGCATCCAGGCCATCTGCCGTGACACCGGTGCGCTGTCGATCGTCGACGACATCCAGATTGGCTGCGGCCGTGCCGGCACGTTCTTCAGCTTCGAAACGGCCGGCCTGGAACCCGACCTGGTGGTGCTGTCGAAGTCAATCAGCGGCAGCGGGCTGCCGATGTCGCTGCTGCTAATCAAGCCGGCGCTCGACCAGTGGTCGCCGGGCGAACACACGGGCACGTTCCGCGGCAACAACGCGGCGTTCGTCACCGCCGCCGAGGCGCTTCGCTTCTGGGAGACACCGGAGTTCGCGGCGCAGATCGCGCGGTCGAGCGAGCAGCTTCGCGATCGCCTGGCGCAGATGCAGGCACGGCTGCCCGGGGCCGGCCTCACCTTCCGCGGCCGCGGCTTGATCTGGGGCGTGGAAACGTCGAGGCCCGAGGCGCACCAGGACATCGCGCGCGAGTGCTTCGCGCGCGGCCTGATCGTCGAAACCTGCGGCGGCCGCCGCCGTGTGCTGAAGCTGCTGCCGCCGCTGAACGTCACGCACGAAGTGTTGATGGCCGGGCTGGATATCCTCGAGGCCGCGATCGCGTCGGCACTATCGCTGACGCCGGCGGTCAGCGCCGGTGAACCGGCAATGGCCGCCCCAGGCGGCGCTGCCTAACCTGCGAGCGTCGCGAGGTCGCGCGCCATCGCCCGGAACACGCTGCGCCAATCGCCGCGCGACGGCTGGCGATAGACGCGTGCTGTCGGATACCACGGCGTGCGATCGCCGGTCAGGCCCCAGCGCCAGTCGGGAATGAACGGCACCGCCACCCATGCGCGCGCTCCCAGCGCGCCAGCCAGGTTGGCCACCGCCGTGTCCACCGTGATCACGAGGTCGAGTCCCAGGATCTGCGACGCCTGTTCGGCGAAGTCGGGGAAGCCTGGGCTGAGGTCGTGAATCGTCATGCCGGCCGGCGCCGGCGACATCTGCGCGGCAAACCGCCCGACCTGCAGGCTGAACAGCTGAACACCCGGCACCTGCGCCAGCGGCATCATGTCGGCCAGCGCGGCCGTGCGATCGTCGGCCTCGAGGTGACGGCTGTCGGCCGCCCACACCAGCCCGACCCGCGTGCCGCCGGCAGGCAGCGTGATCGGATCGGCATGCAGATACGGACCGTTCTGGGGCCAGACGCGGCCGTCGGCGGCGCCGAAGTAGTAGCCCAACTCGGCGAAGTTCGCGTGCAACTCCACGCCAGGCGCCTCGACATCGAGCGGCAGAACGTCTTGCACGCCCCTGAGTGTCTTGAGCAGCGGAATCAATGCCGGCCGGCAGTTGACGTAGACGATGGCACCGGCATCGGCGAGTTGGGGCACGAAACGCGCCGCCAGTATGTCGTCGCCGTAGCCGGCGCCCCACACGGCAATCCGGCGCCCGGCCAGCGGCTCCCCAGCCCAGCGCGGCACCGAATACAACGGCGGCCCGAACAGGTTGTGCGTGCAGCAGTCGCGAAGCATCTGCCATCCGGCGTGCGGATCGCCCGCCAGCAGGTGGATGCGGATGAGGCGGCCCAGGCCGTCGGCGGTTGAGGCGCCCTCGCGCCGCGCTTCTTCGAAACGGGCCAGCGCGCCGGCGAAGTCACTTTGCAGGTAGTGCACTACCGCCAGCAGTTCGAGCGGGCGCCGGTCGCCGGCGGCGAGTGCCGCCTCGATGTGGCGCCGGGCCGCCGGATAGTCGCGGCCTTCGACCGCGGCATACGCCAGGGCCAGCAGACGATCGCTCATGAACGGGTCTCCCTCGTAGATTCGATATCACGCAACGCCGCCCGCAACAGCGCGGCATTGCGATCCAGCCAAGGCTGGCGCAGCATCTCGCCGTGCGCCGCTTCGCCCTGGACCATGTGCAGCCGGCCGCTCGTGACCCGGGCCCACGCCGACTTGCCGGCAATCAGCTTGCCGCCCGGCTCACGATACTCATCGACGAACGGCGCGCTGGCAACCAGGTGAATGTCGGCGGCAATTCGTCCGTCGTCTGCCTCGACGGCGAGGAAGTCGTAGTAGCGCTCGATGGTTCGAATCACCTTGTCGCGCAGCGCCGCGGTGCTCGCGACCCGTTGGACCTCGGTGGCGCCGAGGAACTCGCCGGCCAGGCGGCGCGCCTCGCCGTCGGGGAAGCGCCAGGGCTCGAGAAACCGTGACGAGTCGAGCATCACGACGCCGGCGACGCGGCGGCCGCGCCGCTCCAGCACTTTCGCGGTCCGAAACGCCAGGTTGCCGCCGCCCGAGTAGCCGAACAGCAGGTGTGGCCCCTCGGGGTCGAGGTCAACAATGCAATCGGCATAGCGTTCGAGGCAATGCTCGGCGACGTTGAAGTTGAAGCCGTAGACGCACCATCCGTCGAGCTGCCTGGCGAGCTGGGTGTAGCTCAGGGCGTCTGCCGTGCCAGGCGGAAACGCAAACAGGGGCCGGCCGGTGCGCTCCGGGCTCAGGCACACAGCCACGTCGTTGGCGGCCGCCATGTTGAAGCGGGCGCCATCGATGATGGTGGCTGCCAGCGCGCGAATGGTCGGCGTCTCGAAGAACGCGGTGAACGGCAGCGCCACGCCCAGCCGCTCGTGCACGAGGAACGCCAGCTTCGCCGCGTGCAGGCTGTGCCCGCCGAGATCGAAGAAGTCGTCTTGCACGCCAATTGGCGCGCGCCCGAGCACTTCCTGCCACGCCGTGACCAGCGCGGCTTCGGTCTCGTTGGCGGCAGCAACCGCCGTGACGCTGCGTGCTTCGGATTCGATCGCCGGCAGGCGCTCTCGATCGATTTTTCCGTTGTCGGTGAGCGGCATGCGCTCGATGCGCTGGAAGAACGCCGGCACCATGTAGGCAGGAACCAGCCGCTGCAAATGGCCACGCAGCTCGCCGGGCTCCAGCGCTGCTCTCGCGCTGTAGTGGCACACCAGGAAGGTCCCCTCGTCTGCGCCCCGGTGAGCGGTCACGACCGCCTCTTTGACACCGGGATGCTCGGCCACGCGCGCCTCGATCTCGCCGATTTCAATTCGGTGTCCGCGGACCTTGACCTGGCCGTCCGCGCGGCCCAGGAACTCCAGGTTGCCGTCTGGCCGCCAGCGCGCCAGGTCGCCGGTGCGATACAGCCGGCCAAAACGCGGATGCTCGATAAAGCGCGCCGCGGTCAACGCATCATCGTCGAGATAACCTCGCGCGAGTCCGTCGCCGCCGGCGTAAAGCTCGCCCCGCTCGCCGGCATCCACCGGCGCGAGCGACGCATCCAGAACGTACGCCGTGCTGTTGCCGATCGGCGCGCCGATCGGCACATCGTCTTGCCACTCGCCGGCGGTGTCGTAGCAGGTGGTGAACGTGGTGTTCTCGGTCGGACCGTAGCCGTTGATCACGGTGAGCTGTGGGTGCGCTTCTCGCACCGCTCGTACGTGGCGCGGCGACAACCGCTCTCCGCCGCAGACCACGGTGCGCAGGGTAGCAAAGACCTCGAGGTGATCGGCGGCCAGCGCGTTGAACAGCCCGGTGGTCAGCCAGATCGTGGTCACCGCGTGCTCGCGGATCAGCCGGGTCAGCGACGCCGGATCGAGCAGCTCCGCCGGCTGGGCGATGCACAACCCGCCGCCGTTCAGGAGCGCGCCCCAGACCTCGAAGGTGGACGCATCGAACGTGAGCGGGCCGGTCTGCAGGATCCGATCGGCGGGGCCGAGGTGGACCCAGTTCGTGTTGATGACCAGCCGCAGGATCGCGCGGTGCTCGATCATCACGCCCTTGGGGACGCCGGTCGTGCCTGACGTGTACATCACATAGGCCAGGCCATCGGCCCGGCTGACGTCGCCGGCAACGCCGGCGGGCTCGACAGCCGGAGCATCGAGTTCGCGCAACTCGAGAAGCTGCGTGCCGGTATCGACCAGCAGCACGTGGCGGAGGCTTGGACAGCGGGCGAGCAGTTCCCGGCACACGCCCTCGTGGCGGCGCTCGGCGATCAGGAACTCGGCGCGGCTCGCGCCGACCATCCGGACCACACGCTCGACAGGCCATTCGCTGCCAAGCGGCAGGTAGGCGCCACCGGCCTTGAGCGTGCCGAGCATGGTGGCGATGGCAGCCGTCGAGGCGTCAAGCATGACGCCGACCAGGCCCTCGCGCGCCAGCGACCGGCGCTGCAGCGCTGCGGCGACGTAGCCCGCCGCTGCTTCAAGCGCGCGGTAGGTCGTCGGCTGCCCGCGGAAGATCACCGCGACCGCGTCTGGCGACCGGCCGGCCTGGGCCGAGAACTCGCGCGACACGGTGCTGTCGCGTGGATAATCCCGCCGCGTCTGGTTGACGCGCTCGACAAAGGCGTCGACGCGTGACTGCCGATCGGCGCCGGTGGCCCGGCGCGCCAGCTCCGAGATCTTCATGCCGGCTCCCCACCTGCGGACTCGGGCGCGGCCACTGCGGCCTCGGCCAGGGCAGTGGCGAGACCGATGAAACGATCCAGGTATTCCACGACCGTACTCTCGAAGAACAGTTCGCTGTCGTACTCCAAAGTGAAGGTCAGGCAATCGGCGCCGTCATCTCCGGCAAACAAGCCGAGATCGAACTTCGCGAAGCCAAAAGACGACGAGATGTCGGGGCTGGCATCGGTCGCGGCCGGCGCAGTTGCCTCGCCGGTGCGCTGATAGACAAAGGCCGCGTCCATGAACGGCCGCAGGTCGTCGTTGGCCTCGCGTCCGATCTCGCGGACCAGCAGGCTGAAGGGGTAACCGCCGTGCTCCTGCGCCAACTGCATGTTCCGGGTCACGTCGGCGATGAGCCGATCGACGTCCATATCGTCGCTGAGCTGCGTGCGCACGGGAACGAGGTTGACGAACAATCCGGCGACCCGGGCAAGCTCCGGACGCGAACGGTTGGCCACCGCGGTCACCACGCACACGTCCGGCTGGCCGGTGACCTGGAACACCAGCAGGTTGAAGGCGGCCAGCAGCACGTTCGCGACGGTGGTGTCGTGAGCCCGCGCCAGCTCGCGCAAGCCTCGCGTCGCCGTCGGCGCCAGCGTGGCCGTCCGCCGGGCGCCCATGAACTGGCGCTGCCCGCTGGGACGCCGGTCGCGCGGCAGCTCGAGGTGGCGCGGGGCGCCGGCCAGCGCCTGGCGCCAGAATCGCCGCTCGCGTGTGAAGTCCTGGCCGGTCTGCCAGTCGGCGTAGTCCTTGTACTGCACCGGCATGGCCGGCAGCGGCGCCTCGACGCCGGCAGCGGCGGCCGCATACAGCGCGTGCCAGTCGCGGTGAAGCAGGTCAAGCGACCATGCATCACAGATCAGATGGTGCGCTACCCAGAGCAGCATCGGCCGCTCCCCAGGACGATCGATCATCGTCACTCTGAACAGCGGCAGGCGGTCAAGCGCGAACGGACGGGCGATCTCCGCCTCGATGGTTGCCTTCGGCAGGGTCGGTGGAGGCAACCCTTTAGGGTTGCCTGGCACATGCACCTGCTGCCGCGGCTCGCCATCAACCTCGGCGAAGGTGGTCCGAAGAATCTCGTGTCGCTCGACCAACTGCTCGAGCGACCGCTGCAGCGCCGCCTCATCCACCTCGCCGATCGGAACCAGGTCGAACACGTTATAAGCGGCGGCCGGCGCCAGCAACTGATCGAGCCACACCTGCTGCTGCTCGTACGACAGCGGGTAATGCGGCCGCTTCGGGGCGGGCGAAATCGGCGCCTGGTCCGCTCGCGAGGCACCGGCAATCGCCTTCGCCAACCCGGCCACGGTCGGCGCCTCGAGGAAGCGGCGAAGCGAGACGTCGGCGCCAAGGTCGTCGTGCACGCGGGCCAGAATCTGCATGGCGGTCAGGCTGTGACCGCCGAGAGCGAACAAGGGACTCTCGACGTCCACGCTCGACAGGCCGAGCGCCTGTTGCCAGATCGCGGCGACTTGCTGCTCCAGGTCGTTGCGCGGCGATACAGCCGGCTCCTCGCCTCCCGGGCCATCCGGCGACAGCGCGGCCAGCGCACGGCGATCGACCTTGCCGTTCACCGTGAGCGGCATCTTCTCCAGCATCACCACGCGTGACGGCACCATGTAGGCCGGCATGCGGAGAGCCAGCCACTCTTGCAACGCCGCGGCATCCACGCCCTCACCAACGACGCAGGCGACAAGCGACGCTTGCGGCCCCGCGCCATGGACCGTCACCGTGGCTTCGCGGACGCCTGGATGCAGCACGAGCGCGGATTCAATCTCGCCAAGCTCAATGCGGTAGCCGCGAATCTTCACCTGGTGGTCGCCGCGGCCCAGGTACTCCAGCGCGCCGTCACCGCGCCACCGCGCCAGGTCGCCGCTGCGATACAGGCGCTGGCGCTGGCCATGAACCGTCACGGTGACGAAACGTTCGGCGGTCAACTCGGGCCGGTTCAAGTAGCCGCGCGCCAGGCCGGCCCCGCCGACATGGATCTCGCCGGCCGCGCCTGGAGGCGCCAGGCGATGGTGTTCGTCCAGCAGGTGCAGCGACAGGTCGGCAAGCGGGCGGCCGATCACGCTCGCCGTGGTGGCGGTGTCGGCCCGCCGCAGCGGATACCACGTGACGTGCACAGTCGTTTCGGTGATGCCGTACATGTTCACGAGCATCGGCGTCCGATCACCGTAGACCTCGAACCACGGCTCCAGCGCCGGAAGATCCAGCGCCTCGCCGCCAAACACGACGAAGCGGAGCGACAGCGGCGGCCGGCGGCGCTGCGCGACCGGAATCAGCTGATAGAAAGCCGACGGCGTCTGGCTGAGCATGGTGACGCGCTCACGCTCGAGCAAGTCGGTAAACCGGACCGGATCGCGGCTGACCTCGTGCGGCACGACCACGACCGCGCCGCCGTACAGCCAAGCGCCCCAAATCTCCCACACCGAGAAGTCGAATGCGCACGAGTGGAACAGCGTCCACACATCGTGCTCGGTGGGCGTAAACGTCGACTCGGTGCTGGTGAACAGCCGGCCGACGTTCGCGTGGGTGACCATGACGCCTTTAGGCTGGCCGGTAGACCCCGATGTGTAGATGACGTACGCCAGATGATCTTGACCTGGCGTCTCATTCGGCGCCGCTGCCGTGTCTGCCGCGACGTCTTCGTCCAGCCGGACGCATGGCAAGCCGGCCGGGCCGAGGAGCAGTCCCGCGCGGTCAGCGACAACGGCTACCGCATTGGCATCGGCCGCCATGAAGTCGACGCGGGCACGCGGCGTGCCGGGTTCGCAGTACAGGTACGCCGCTCCGGACTTGAGAATGCCGAGCAGGCCGACAAGCATTTGTTCCGAACGATCCGCGATCAGCAGGACAATGCGGTCGGGACCAGCGCCGATTGCGCGGAGCCGTCCGGCGATTCGCTCGGCCGACGCGTCGAGCTCACCATAGGTCAGGCGGCGATCGCCGCAGACGATGGCAACGCGGTCGGCATGACGAGCCAGGATGGCGTCGAAGCGCGAGAGCAGCGTGCCGGACGGAGCCGAGTGTTGCCGTTCGCGGCCCCACGCCTCCAGGCACTGCAGGTCGGATGCGTCAAGCATCTCGAGCGCATCCAGGGTCGTTGAGCCTTCCGATCGCGACAGCGAGGCGAGCAGGTTGCCCAGGTGGCGCATCACCTGCGCAATGCGCTCTTCCGTAAACAACGTGGCGTCGTAACCGATCCGGAAGTGCAGCCGGTCGGCCATCGAGGCAATGACCGCCAGCGGATAGCTGGTGCGATCGAGCGCGCGCAGGTCGGAGAATCGCAAGCGGTCTCGATCGCCCCCGAGACTCTGCTCGATCGGGTAGTTCTCGAACACGAGCAGCGAGCGGAACAGCGGCACGCCGGTCGGCACATCCGACCACTGCTGAATGTCGGCCAGCGCTGCCGAGGCGTGCTTCGTGTTGGCCTGGTGGCGCAACTGCACCCGCGGCACCCACTGCTCAACCGTCGCCTCGTCCACATGCAGCCGCAGCGGAACAGTGTTGATGCAGAGGCCGATGATCTGATCGGCGCCTGGCAAATCGATGTCTCGCCCCGACACCGTGACGCCGAACACGACATCACTCTCGCCGGAGTAACGGTGCAGCAGCAATGCCCAGGCCGCCTGCAGCAGGGTGTTCACGGTGACGCGCTGGCTCGCGGCACTCCGCTGAATGCGCTCGCTGGCCTCGGCATCGAGCGAGAACAACGCCTCGGCGTAGCCGGCGGCCGCCGGCCCGGCCGCGCGGCCCTCGAGCGGAAGCGGCGTCGGCGAGTCGATGCCGGCCAGGTGTTCCCGCCAGTGCGCGCCGGCCGCGCCAGCGTCCTGCCGCTGGAGCCATCCGATGTAGCTCTCGTACGCCGGCCGCGCCGGCAGGTTCGCCTGGGGATCCGCCAGCAGGGCCAGGAACTCGTCGAACAGCATCGACAGGCTCCAGCCGTCGAGCAGCACGTGATGGAAGCTGACGGTGAACTGCCAGCGGCTTGCGGTGATCCGCGCCAGGTGCCATCGCATCAGCGGCGCCGACCCGATCGAGAAGCCGCGACGGAGGGTCGCCAGGCGCAGCGCCAGTGCGCTTTCGTCCGAGTCCACCTCGGGCCATTCGGCGGTCTCGAAGTCGATCGACACCGCGCGGTGCACCACTTGCAGCGGCGGCATGGTGGCGGCGTCAACGGCGGTGCGCAGGATCGGATGCCGATCGACCAGGCGCTGCCAGGCGGCACGCCACCGCTCGGGCTCGAGATCGCCATCGACGCGGCAAGTCAGTTGCTCCAGGTACGCCGCCTCGCGCGGATCCTCGTGCAGGGTGTGCAGCACCAGCCCCTGCTGCAGCGGGCTGAGCGGGTAAACCGCCGCGATGTTCCGGCCGTGCCGCGCCGCCAGGCCGTCGAGACTCGACTGCGACAGCCGCGCCAGCGGAAAGTCGCTCGGTGTGTAGCCCGCTGCCAGGGGCTCCCGGCAGTGCGCGATCAGCAGCCGCAACTGCGTTGCGAACGACTGCGCCAGCGCATCGATCGTCGCGACCGCAAACTGGTTGCGGCTGTAGCTCACGCTCACGGTGAGGCGGCGATCGACGACCATCGCCTCGACGTCGATCTGATGCGGCCGCGTGCCACGCGCGGTATGCGTCTCGCCCGCGCCTTCGCGCGCGAACGCGAAGCTCCCGGCGTCGAGCACCTGGTCGAACTGCCCGAGGTAGTTGAACGCAATGGGCGCCTGCACACCGGCCAGCCGGCCGGCGGCCAGGTAGCGCAACACGCCGTAGGACAAGCCGTTCGCGGGCACTGCGCGCAGCGTCTCCTTGATCGCCTTCAAGCAAGCCCCGGGATCGCCGGTATCGGGAAGCCGCAGGTGAACCGGGTAGATGGTGGTAAACCAGCCGACCGTTCGCGACACATCCGGCGCCCCCGCCACGTCCACCCGTCCGTGGCCTTCCAGGTCAATCACGCAACCGGCTTCGCCGGTCCACTGCTTGAGCGCGCGCGCCAGTGCGGTGAGCAGCACGTCGTTGATCTGCAGCGCGTAGGCCGCGTGGACCTCCTCGAGCAACGCCTGCGTTTCCGCCTGGTCCAGCTGCAGTGATACATGTGCCGTGCTCTGCTGGGTCGGCTCACCGCCTGGGTGGTCGAGGGGGAGGGGCGACGCGGCCGGCAGCGCGCGCCAATAAGCACGATGCGACTCGCAGGCGTCGCTCGCGCCGTACTGCACGAGGAACCGCGACCACGACTCGAATGGCGCGCTGGCCGCCGGCAGGCGCGGCACTTCGCTGCGCTGCACGGCCACCAATGCTTCCTGCAGATCCGTCAGCAGGACGCGCCACGACACACCGTCAACCGCCAGGTGGTGCACGATCCACAGCAGGCGCTGGCCGTCGCTCAATTCGAACAGGACGACGCGCGACAGCGGGCCTTCGGCCAGGTTGAGGCTGCGCTGCCACGCGTTGGCGCGCGCTTGAAGCTCGGCGGCTTGCGCGCCGGGCGGCAGGTTGCTGAGATCCTCAACGTGGACCGGCACCGCATCTCCAGGCTCGCCGTATCGCTGGGTCCAACCCTGCTCGGTTTGCTGATAGCGGCAACGCAGCACGGCGTGTTGATCGACGATCGCCGCCAGCGCCTGCGTTAGTCCCGCCGCATCCAGTCGCTCGAGCGGTGTCAGCAAGACCGACTGGTTGAAGTGCCAGGGTTCTTCGAGACCGCGCTCGAGGAACCAATGCTGAATGGGGCTGAGCGGTATTGCCGCACCCGCGACCACGGCATGCGCGGCGGCCGGCGCTGCCTGGCGCAGGTGCGGCGCCAGCTCCGCCACCGTCTGGTGCCTGAAGACGTCATCGACCGCGAGCTGCAGACCCTGTGCGCGCGCGCGGGCGACAATCTGGATGCTGAGGATCGAGTCGCCGCCCAACTCGAAGAAGTTGTCGTGCCGTCCCACGGCCGGCACGCGAAGCACGTCGGACCAGATGGCCGCCAGCTGCGCTTCGGCCGTGTTCGCCGGCGCTTCACCGGCCACGCCAGATGCGTACGGCTGCGGTTCCGGCAATCGCGCGCGATCGACCTTGCCGTTACGCGTCAGCGGCAGCTCCCCAAGCACCACGAACTGCGCCGGCACCATGAACGGCGGAAGCTGCTGCTGCAGCCGCGCCTTGAGCGCCGGCACGTCGAGCGCCGGTTGCTCGCCGGCCAGGTAGGCCACCATCCGGCGATGATCGCCTTCGCCGACGACCACCACCGCGACGTCCCGCACCGCCGGCAGACGGCGAATTGCGGCTTCGACTTCGCCGGGTTCAATGCGGAAGCCGCGCAGCTTGACCTGTGAGTCAACGCGGCCGACGAACTCAATCTGGCCGCCGGGCCGCCACCGGACACGATCGCCGGTCCGATACAGCCGGCCGAGACCCGCGACGTCCACGAACTTCTGTTGCGTCAGCCCGGGATCCCGCCAGTAGCCGCGTGCCAGTCCGTTACCGCCGAGATACAGCTCGCCCACGACGCCGATCGGCACTTGCTGGTGCCGGCCATCGAGCACATACGCGGCGGTGTTGGCAATCGGTCGCCCAATCGCCACCGTCGTCGCGTCCGCGGCAACCGCCGCCACTTCGAACCAGGTGGCGAAGGTCGTGCACTCGGTCGGGCCATACACGTGCAGCAGGCGCCGCGGCGGTCCAGCCTTCAGCACCGCGCGCACCCATTGCGGGTCCACCGCTTCGCCGCCAAACAGCAGGTGGTCGAGCCCGGCGAACACGGCTGGCTCCAACTGCACCAGCCGATTGAACAGCGCCGTCGTGACGAACAGCGTGCCGATGTGCCCGTCGCGGATCGCCGCTGCCAGCCGCGCAGCGTCCAGCAGGTCTTCGCGCGGCACCACGTGCACCGTTCCGCCATTGACCAGCGGCGCCCAGATCTCGAAGGTCGCCGCATCGAACGCCGGGGTCGAGGCGTGCGCGACCACGTCGCCGGGTCCGATCTGCACGTAGTCGGTGTCGCATACCAGGCGTGCGATCGCGCGATGCGGAATAGCCACGCCCTTCGGCTGGCCCGTCGATCCCGACGTGTACATGACGTAAGCGAGCGACTCGCCCGTGGTGGCCGCCGGCGCAGGCGGTGGCGCGGCGGCAATCTCTCCGGCCGCCGTGTCGAGGCACAAGACCGTCACACCCGGCTGCGATGGCAACGATGAGGAGGTGGCCGATGTGGCCAGCACGACCGATAGCCCGGTGTCGCCAATCAGGTGGGCAAGGCGCTCTTGCGGAAAGGCCGGGTCGAGGGGAACGTAGGCGCCGCCGGCTTCCAGAATGCCAAGCAGGCTGACGATCAGATCTACCGAGCGATCGAGACAGACACCAACCGGCGTCTCGTGCCCGACGCCGTGTGCCTGCAGCCAACCCGCCAGGCGGCGCGCGCGCGAGACGAGCTCGCGATAGCTGATCGCCTCGTTGCCGGCGACAATCGCCACCGCCTCTGGATGCTGGCCCGCCTGCTCGGCCACCAGCGCGGCAATGCTGACTTCACGAGGGTAAGCGGACGCTGATGTCGTCCACTGCCTCAACGCCGCGGACTCGTCGGCCGGAAGCAACGGCAGTTGTCCCACCGGCGTGCCGGGCGCGGCAACGGCGCCCTCAAGGAGGGTTTCGAAATGCCCGGCGAGGCGCGCGATGCTCTCTGCCGTCCAGAGATCGGTGCGGTACTCCCACACGCCGGCCAGGCCGCCGCCCTCTTCGCCGACGTTGAGCAGCAGATCGACCTTCGCGGTGCCCGGATCGGTCGCCAGCGAGCGCGTTGTCGCCGTGCCCAACTCCACCGCCGCCACCGGCGCCGTTTGCACCGCGCACATCACCTGGTAAACCGGGCTGTAACTCAGGCTCCGCGCCGGCTGCAGCTCTTCGATCAGTTCATCGAACGGCAGGTCAGAGTGACCGTAGGCCTCGAGCGCCACCTGGCGAACGGTCCGGACCAGTGCCGCAAACGATTCGGCGCCCGTCACCGGCGTGCGTAGCGCCACGGTGTTCACGAGCAGGCCGATCAGTCCCTCGGTCTCGCGCTGCGGCCGTTGCGCCACCGGGCTGCCCACCACCACGTCGGCCGAAGCGCTGTAACGATGCAGCAGGGCCACCAGCCCGGCCAGCACGGTCATGGCCAGCGTCGCGCCTTCCGCCTGCGCCACCGCGCGCAGCTTTGTCACCAGTGCCGGCGACAGGTTCACGGGCACCTGCGCGCCGGCGTATCCCTTCACCGCCGGCCGCGGGAAGTCGGTCGGCAACTCGAGCAGGGCTGGCACATCGGCCAACTGCGCTCGCCAGTACGCGACTTGCCGTTCCCGCTCGGGACCGGCCAGCCAGCTCCGCTCCCATGCCGCGTAATCCGCCATGGTCACCGGCAGCGGCGCCGGCGAGTCACCGGCATACAGAGCAGCGAGGTCGCGAACCAACACGCTCAGCGACCAACCGTCGGCGATCAGGTGGTGGATGCTGAACAAGAGCGCGCGCGGCGCGCCGGCTGGATCGCGCACGAGGGTGAGCCGCAGCAGCGGATCGGCCGCCAGGTCAAACGGGACCGCAGCGTGCAACTGCGCCAGGCGGGATAGCGACTCTTCCGTAGCTGCCTCACCAAGTGTCACGATCGTCAGCGGGTCATACGAGTCCCGCAGGCTGACTTCAGGAATGCCCGCAGCGTTGCGAACGTTCACCCTCAAGCTGTCGTGGCGCGCCGTCAACGCCACCAGCGCGCGTCGCAGCTTCGTCTCGTCGAGACGGCCTTCCACGGCAAGCGCCGCGCTGATGGTGTAGGTCGCGCCCAACGCCGCTGAGTCCTGTTCTGCCAGGAACCACAGGCGCTGCTGTGCGGCGGTCAGCGCGATCGGCGTCGCCGGGTCATGCGTGATTAGAGGCAGGCGCCTGGGCTGCGACGCGGCGCCAATCGACTCCGCGAGGGCGGCAAGGGTCGGCACGCTGAAGACGGTCGCCAGCGGCACCTCGACGCCGAAGGTCGTGCGAATCCGCGACACCACCTGCATGGCCAGCAGGGAATGCCCGCCAAGCGCGAAGAAGTCCGCGTCGGGATCGCGCACCGCGACCTGCAGCACCTCGCTCCACAGACCGGCCAGCATCTCTTCCACCGGCGTCAACGGTCGCACGGCCGTGGCGGCCGAAGCCGCCGGAACCGGCAGCCGCGCGCGATCGACCTTGCCGGTCATGGTCAGCGGCAACGCTTCGAGCGCGACCCAGTCGTGGGGCAGCATGAAGGCGGGGAGCAGGCGCGCCAGTTGTGACTGCGCCGTCGCGATCGAGGCCGTGCCAACGAGATACGCGACGATCCGCCGCGTATCGCCGGCGCCAAGCACGGCAACGTGGACGTCGCGCACGTCGGGCAGGCGCCGCAGCGCCGTTTCAATTTCACCCAGCTCGATGCGGAAGCCACGCAGTTTGATCTGGTGATCGTGACGGCCGACGAACTCAATCTGCCCATCGTCGCGCCAGCGCACACGATCGCCCGTGCGATAGAGCCGACCGAGTTCGGAATGGCCGACGAAGCGATCCCGCGTCAGCGCGGGATCCTGCCAGTAGCCGTGCGCCAGGCCGTCGCCGCCGAGATAGAGTTCGCCGATGACGCCGATCGGCACTTGCTGGTGCTGGCCGTCGAGCACGTACGCGTCGGTATTCGCGATCGGCCGCCCAATCGGCACCGTGACCGCGTCCGGGGCGACGGTGGTTACCTCCGACCACGTGGCAAAGGTGGTGCATTCCGTCGGCCCGTAAACGTGGAGCAATCGTCGCGGCGGGCCGGCTGCCAGCACGGCGCGCACCCACTGCGGGTCGACCGCTTCACCGCCGAACAACAAGTGGTCGAGCCCGGCGAACACCGCCGGCTCCAACTGCGCCAGGCGATTGAGCAACGCGGTCGTGACGAACAGCGTCCCGATGCGTCCGGCGCGGATCGCCGCTGCCAGCCGCGCCGCGTCCAGTAGATCTTCGCGTGCCACCACGTGCACGGTGCCGCCGTTGACCAGCGGCGCCCAGATCTCGAACGTCGCTGCATCGAACGCCGGCGTGGAAGCATGCGCAACCACGTCGCCAGGGCCGATCTGGACGTAGTCGGTGTTGCGCACCAGCCGCACGATCGCGCGATGCGGAACGGCCACGCCCTTGGGCTGGCCGGTCGAGCCCGACGTGTACATCACGTAAGCCAGTGACGAGCCGGTCGTCGCCGGCGGCGTCAACGCCGGTGCGGCCGCGATCTCGCCGGCCGAGGTGTCGATGCAGAGAACCGTGACGCCCGTGACGGCAGGCAGTGAGCCTGCCGTCGCCGAGGTTGCAATCACTATCGGGAGACGGGTGCCGTCGATTAGTTGCGCAAGACGTTCGGCCGGATACGCGGGATCAAGTGGGACGTAGGCCCCGCCTGCTTCGAGGATCCCCAGCAGGCTGACCACCAACGAGGCCGACCGATCCAGGCACACTCCGACCGGCGTCTCGGGCGAAACGCCGTGCGCCTGCAGCCAACCGGCAAGCTGGCGCGCGCGTTCGACGAGCTCGCGATAGCTAATCGCGTCGGTTCCATCCACGACCGCAACGGCATCGGGGCGCAGGCGCGCCTGCTCGGCGACCAGGGCGGCCACGCTGGCGTCGCGCGGGTACGGAGTGGCGTTCGAGCTCCACGCCGCCAACGTCTTCGCTTCGTCTGGCGCAAGCAGGGCCAACCGGCCGACGGCAGTCTCGGGCGCGGCCACGGCTTCGCCGAGCAGCGTCTCGAAGTGGCGCGCGAGACGGGCCATGGTTGCAGGCGCCCACGCGCCGGCGTCGTAGGTCAGATGCAGCGCGACGGTCTCGCCGTCGGGGACGAACTCGAACGAAAGGTCCGCCTTGGCAAAGGCATCGGCAGCCGGGAACGGGCTGATCTCGAGGCCGCCGGTCGAGACCGTGGACGGGGCAACGTTCTGCAGCGCGACGAACACGTTGAACAGCACGGGCGCCTCGTGGCCGTCGGCCTTCAGTTCGGCCAGCAGCGACGCGATGGGCACCTGCCGATGCGCGAACGCGCGGGCCGCGGTCTCGCCCACTTGCTCGATCAGCGTGGTGAAGCTGGCGGCGGGATCGAGCCGATCGCGCAGCGGCAGCAGGTTGATGAACAGGCCGATCAGCGGCTCGTCTGCACGGCGGTCGCGGCCGCTCACAGGCGTGGCCACCGTGATGTCGGTCTCTCCCGTGTAGCGATACAGCAGCACCTTGACCAGCGCCTCGAGTGCCGTGAACAGCGTGGCGTGGCGCGAGGCGGCGAGCCGCTTCAGTCGATCGATCGCGTCCACATCGAGCCGTCTTTGGACGCTTGCCGCCGGCGAGCCTTGGCCGGTTCGCGAATAGTCCACGGGCAGGCTGGTCGGCGCAAGCGGCAGGCGCAGTTCCGCGGCCCAGTGCTCGCGGGCCGCGAGCCGGGCGCCGGCTGCCTCGCGCGCCCGCTGCGCAATCGCAAAGTCGCGGTACTGTGCCGGCAGCGGCGGCAGCGGGTCGGCCGCCCCGACACCATAGGCCGTGTACAGGATGGCCAGTTCGGTTTGGAGAATCTCCAGCGACCAGGCGTCGGCAATGACGTGGTGCACCAGCATGGCCCAGACGTGCTCGTCTGGGCCGAGCGAGCACAGGTACATGCGCCACAGCGGCGCGGCGTCAAGGTCGAACGACCGGGCGGCCTCGCGCTGCAGGAACTCGCGGCACTCGGCCTCGCTCGCCGACTGGCAGACGACCAGCGGCACCCCGCCGGGCTGGTGCACGAACTGCTGCAGCGTGCCGTCACGCTCGGCCAGCGACGTGCGGAGCGTTTCGTGCCGCGCGTAGATCGTCTCGACCGCCCGCGCAAACACCGCCACCCGCAGCGGCCCGCGCAGCCGCAGCGCGCGCACGATGACGTTGGGATCGTGGCCGCTGCGCGCCTGGGTCGCAAACCAGACCGCTTCTTGCGCCGGCGACGCTGGGGCGGTGATGTCCAGCCCGGGCGTCACTCGCGCTGCCAACGCGGCGCCTCCGTCCTGCGCGCGGCGATCGCGGCGGCGAGCTGCCGCACCGTGCCGCGGGGGAACAACTCGGGAAAAGAGACCTCAACGCCAAAGTGCTCGTTGAGGCGCGGCAGCAGACGGATGGCGCCAAGCGAGTCGCCGCCCATCTCGACGAACGAGTGACCGGCACTGACCTTGCCAATCTGCAGGATCTCGTCGAACAGGCGGGCGACGTCGCGCTCCACCTCGTTGGCGGCGGCCTCGTAAGGGCGCTGCTCGTAAAGGAGGTCGGCCGGGCGCGGCAGCGCGCGGCGCATCACCTTGCCGTGAAGGTTCAGCGGCAGCGACGCCATGTGCACGAGATGAGCCGGGTGCATCGACGCCGGCAGCCATTGGCCCAGGTGGTCGCGCAGGCGGTCATCCGCGATCGCAGCGGCGCCGGTGTAATAGCCGCACAGCACCACCTCGTGGCCATTCGCCGGATGGGCCACGACCACCGCCTGCTCGATGCCGGGGTGCTGCAGCAGCACGTTCTCTACCTCCGACAGCTCGATGCGCACGCCGCGCACCTTGACCTGCGTGTCCTGACGGCCCAGCAGTTCAACGGTGTAGTCAGGGCGATAGCGGCCGAAGTCGCCGGTGCGATAGGCACGCTCGCCTCCGGCAGATGCGATTGGGTTGGCGACAAACCGCTCCGCCGTCATTGCCGGATCACCGACGTAGCCGCGGCTCATGAACGGCGTGCTGATGTAGACCTCGCCAATCTCGCCGGGATCGCACAGCTCGCCGTCCTTGACGATCAGCAGCGCCGTGTTCGGCAGCGGCTTGCCTACCGGCACCATGCGTGCGGCATCGAGGTCGCCCTCAGGGATCCGGTAAAACGCCTTGGCCAGCGTCGTCTCGGATGGCCCGTAAACGTTCACCAGTTCGGTCCCCGTGCCCATCAGGCTCCGCCAGCGCTGAACGTCGGTGCCGTATAACGGCTCGCCGGCCAGCAGCACGTAGCGGAGCCGGGTCAACAACGCGCTTGGCTCGGGGCGGCGTGCCAGCTCCTGCAGCAACGCACGAAACAGCGTGGGCACGCAGTGCACCAGCGAGATGGCTTCCGCATCCAGCCAATCGAGCAGGCGATCGATGCCCCCGCGCGTGTCGCCCGAGGGAATGCAGACGGTGCCGCCGGCAGTCAGCGGCACGAACAGGTCGCGCAGGCTGACGTCGAAGGTCGGCGGCGCCAGCTGGCTCACGCGCACGTCACTCTCCAGGGCGAACTCCTCCAGTTCCCAATGGATGAAGTGGCTGAGCCCCTTGTGCGTGCCGAGAATCGCTTTCGGCTCGCCCGTCGATCCGGAGGTAAAGACGATGTAGCAGGGATCGTCGGGAGAAATGGTCACGGCTGAATCCACCGCCGGCGCCGGGCCGGGATCATCGATGTCCAGCCGCGGCAGATCGGACCCGACCGCGTCCCATGCCGCCACGCGTTCGCGATCGATCACCACCAGCGACGGCGCCACCGTCGCCAGGAGCTTCCGTTGGCGCAGCACCGGCGCCGCCGGATCGAGCGCCACGAACACGCCGCCGGCCTTCATCACCGCCAGCATGGCCGCCACGTAACCCGCGCCAGGGGCGAGGAACAGCGCGACTACACCTCCCGGCTGCAGGCCCGCCCGCCGCAAGGCGCCCGCCGCCCGATTCGCGGTCTCGTTCAGCTCGCGATACGACACCTCGCCCGCGGCCGTCCGCACCGCCGGCTGGTCCGGTCTCTCTGCCGCTAACTGCTCGAACACCGTGTGAAGAACGCCTTTGTTCATTCGACTCGTTACGCCTCGGGCACCGAAAAACACTCGCGAAAAATCTCGAACGTCAGCACGAACATCAGCACGTCGAGATCGAACGTGGTGTTCACCGCGAAGCCTGGCGCGCGGTACTGGGCCTTCAGTCGCTCGACGGTGTCGGCATTGAAATAGCCAGCCCGCTTGATCCGGGCGTGGCTCAACAGATCCTCGACCCACTCGACGCGGCTTTGCAGCAGCAGCGCGCTGGACGGCGCGACGAAGCCAAACTTCTCGCGCGCGGCAATCGCCTCGGGCAGCAGCCGCTTGCCAATTACCCGCAGCGGGAACTTCTCCACCCCGTCACGCACCAGCCATTCCGGCGGCGCCGCCTGGACCCAGGCGACGACGTTCGGGTCGAGGAACGGATACCTCGCCTCTACGGAGTTGGCGTAGGCGACGCGATCGCCGTGGTCGGCCAGCAAGTGATCCGCCAGCCGCACCTTGAAGTCGATGTACGAGCGCTGGTGGATCGGGTGCCGGCCCCGGATCTTCGCCGCATCGACCAGCGGTTGGCCAGTGCAATCGAAGCTCGCGAGTCCATCCGCGAGCGCGGGTGAATAGATCGCCGACTTCACCTCGCGAAACTGCGTGTAGTGCTTCTCGTAGAAGAACGACTCGTCGCCCCACACCCTGGCGCGGAGGTCGCGCTCGAGCCAGTCATCGAGATCGGTGTGATCGCCTTCCGCGCGATCGACCCGATACCCGACGTATCCGCCGAACAGCTCGTCGGCCCCTTCGCCGGTGAGCACGACTTTCATGCCCTCGCGGTTGACCCGTTCCGACAGCAGCAGCGAGCAGCTATTGTACGACTCCTTCAGCGGCGCCTCGGCGTGGCGCACCATCTGCTCGAGCCGGGCCGCCAGTTCGGAGGTGTCGAACAATGCCGTGTGATGAGTGGCGCCGGTGTGCTGTGCCATCAACGACTGGAACGGCCGCTCGTCGATGGCTCGGTCCGGGAAGGCAATTGAAAACGCCTGCCGCGGCGCGCCTGGTTCGCGGTCGCCATCGACGCGGTGCACCAGCGCCGCAATCAGCGACGAGTCGAGGCCGCCGCTCAGGTAGAAGCCCACCGGCACGTCGGCTTGCAGCCGCCGCGCTACCGACTGGTAGAGCCGCTGCTCGAGGTCGTCGAAGTCAGGCGCGGGCACCTCCCCGGCATCCGCGCACAGGGGGTAATCGAGATCCCAGTAGGTTCGCCGCTCACAGCCCGAAGGGGTAACCGCCAGGAACTGCCCGGGCGGCAGGCTCTCGATGCCGGCAAACAGCGTGCGCGGACTGACCGGCCCGGGCAGCGTCAGCACCTGGTCGAGCGCGGTCAGGTCAACCGACGGTTTCACCGCGGGATGCTCGAGCAGCGCTTTGATCTCTGACCCAAACAACAGCGTGCCGTCGCGCCAGGTATAGAACAGCGGGGCAATGCCGGCCGGGTCGCGCGCGAGCATCAGGAAACGCGCGCGGGCATCGAACAACGCGAACGCGAACTGCCCGTTGAGCTGCTCCACGAACGCGGGCCCATGCTCCTCGTACAGGTGGACCAGCACTTCGATGTCAACCTGCGCGCGAAAGCGGTGGCCCTGCTCCAACAGCCGGCTCCGCAAGGCCACGTGGTTGTAGATCTCTCCGTTGCAGACCGCCACGATCGAACGTTCTTCGTTGTAGATCGGCTGCTGGCCGTGCGCGATGTCGATGATCGACAGCCGGCGGATGCCCAGCCCGAGTCCCGCTTCGTTGTGAACCCCGCCTTCATCCGGACCGCGGTGGCGCAGCGCCTCCGTCATCCGCTCGAGGATGGCTCCGTCAACCGGCGACGGATTGTCCCTGGTGTAGATGCCGGCGAAGCCGCACATGCTACGCCTCCTCTTTCGCGCCGGAGGCAGCCGACAAGAACGCCGCTCGGGCGCCTTCGTCCCGGCCGCCGTCGAGCAGGCGGCACAAGCCGCGCACCGATGTGTCGGGCTGCTCGCCCACCGCGCGGAGCAGGCGCTGCAAGCGATCCGCCAACCCCTGCATGGTGGCGCGGTCGAAGACGGCGGTCGCGTACTCGATCTCCACGGCGAGGCCGTCGCCCAGGTCGCTGAACATCGCGTTGATCGGAAACATGGTCGAACGGCCGGGCGAAGGCACGGCGGTCACGTCGAGATGGCCGAGCCGCAGCGGCGGCGTGTCGGCCGGCATCAGGTTGACCTGCACATCGAACAGCGGCGCGCGGCCGGGGTCGGCCTTGATGCCCAGGTCTTCAACAATGCGGTCGAACGGGTAGTCCTGGTGCGACAAGGCCTCGGTCACCGCCTGCTGCACCCGCGCCAGCAGCACCGGGAACGACTCGCGGCGGCGCACGGTTTCACGCAGCACGACGTTGTTCAGGTAATACCCGATCTGATCCTCGAGCTCCGGCCGGACACGGCCGGACACAGGCGTACCAACCACGATGTCGTCCTGGCCGGTGAAGTGATGAAGGACGATGGCGGTGGCCGAGAGGAGAAGGGAGAAGAGCGTGGCGCCGTGCGCTCTGCATGCGCCATCGAGACGGCGGCGCTCGTCGGCGCCCAGGCGGAAGGTCACTTGATCGCCGTCGTACCGCGGCCGCGCCGGCCACGGCCGATCGATGGGCAGGTTGAGCACCGCCGCGTCCTGCAGCCTGGCCGCCCAGTATTCGCCACTGGCCCGCAGCGACTCGACCGCCGACGCGCGTTCCTGCCACACCGCAAAGTCCTTGAACTGAATCGGCAGGGCGGCAAGGTCGGCGAGCCGTCCTTCTGACCGCGCGGCGTAATACGCATGCAGATCGCGCATCAGCACGCTGAGGCCGAGGCCATCGCCAACGATGTGGTGCAGAGTGACCAGGAGGAGGTGTTCGTCGTCGGCCAGGCGAATCACGCGCGCCCGCACCAGCGGCGGCACCGACAGGTCGAACAGGCGTGCGCTCTCGGCGCGCAGCTCTTCCTCCACCGCGGCCGCGCGGTCCGCGGCGGCGCGCAGATCCAGCACCGGCACCACGCAATCGACGGCGGCCTGCACGCGCTGACGGGGCTCGCCCGCCACCGTGACGAAGGCGGTGCGGAGAATCTCGTGCCGTGTCACGCAGTCGGCCAGCGCCAGTCGCAGGTGAGCAACGTCGAGCGCTCCGGCCACCCGCAAGGCGTAGCTCATGTTGTAGGCTGCCGACGCCTCCGGAGTCTGGGCCAGGATCCACAGGCGGCGTTGCGCATGCGTCAGCGGATAGTCATCGGCAGGCGGCGCCGGCGTGATGCCATCTGCGTCGCCGGCCGCACTTGATAGCGACGCGACCATGGCACCGAGTGTCGGCTTGGCCAGGAACTCCCGTAGCGACACCTGGGCGTGGAACAGGCGGTTGATGCGCGCCACCAGTTGTGTAGCGACCAGGGAGTCGCCGCGCAACTGAAAGAAGTCATCGTCTTGCTCGATGCGATCGAGCCCAAGCGTTTCCCGCCACACCGCGGCCACCCGCTCCGCCAGTTCGTTGCGGCTGACTGGCGTGGAACCCTCGCCAGATTGACTTGGGACCTGGGGCTTGGGGCTTGAAATAGCCTTGTGACCGGATGCCGTCACCCACCGCGCCCTTCGCGCCTCGAGATCCGTGATCGACACGATGACCTGGTGACAGCGCGGCGCCTGCAGCACGCGGTCGAACATCGCCCGGGCATCGGCGATCGCGATCTCTGACGTTGCCACTTCTGCGGCGCCGGGCTGCTGCCAGCCATCCCAGTTGATGGTCAGCCACTCGGTCCGCGCATCGCCGGCATGCGAACGCGCCAGCGCATCAAGAACGTGATTGGCCGCGGAGTAGGCCGCAAACCCCAGGCCGCCCAGCACTGACGCAAGCGACGAGAACAGGCAGACGAAGTCGGGCGGGCGGGAGCTGAACAGGCGCTCGAGCACCAGCGCGCCGCGGGCCTTGGCGGCCATCTGGTTATCGCACTGCGAGCGGTCGAGCGCGTCAATCGCCACGAAGGTTTCGCGCGCGGCAACGCCCGCCAGGTGAAACACGCCATCGATGCGGCCCCACTTGTGCTCCGCTTTGGTAATCGCGGCGGCCATGACCTCGTCGTCGGTCACGTCGGCCTGAAGCGCCAGCACCGTGCCGCCGGCCGCCTCGATTCGCCGGATCTGCGGATCACACTCTGCAACCGCGCGGCGCCCGATCAAGACCAGCCGCGCCCTCACCGTGCGCGCCAGGTGCTCGGCGAGCAAGGAGCCGATTAAACCAAGGCCGCCGGTGATCAGGTAAACGCCCTCGGTGCGCAGGCGCTGCACCGGGACCGTGACCGGCAGCGGCGCGTAGCCCTCCACCCAGCGCTGCGGTCCACGCAGGGCGACCACAGAAGTCGCGGCAAGCGACAGCAGCTCGTCGGCCAGCTCCGCCACCGACGTGTGCGCGTCGATGTCGATGTTTCGGCAAGCGGTGCCGTGAAACTCCTGCGGAACGACACGGACCGCACCGAGCACCGCTGCCTGCGACGGATCGGGCGACTCGCCGCCGGACGCAAGCTGCAGTTGTTTCGTGATCACGGCGATGTTGGCATCAGCCACGGCGCGATGCGAGGCCAGAGCCCGGGTGACGCCGACAACGGCCTCGAACCCGCGATCGAGCGTGGCTGCGAAGCCGGCACCGGCATCCAGCGACCAGCAGTGGGCGATCGATCGGGGCACCGAGTCCGTCCGCGCCAGCTCGCGCAGGATGACATCAACGTCCTCCTGATGTCCCGGCCTGGCGGTGAACGCTTGTGGGCCGTGGTGCGCGAAGATCTCGCCTGCCTGCACGGTCACGACGCGGTGACCGCGGCGGCGCAGTTCCTCGCTCAACTCACTGCCGCGCCCGCCATCGTCCACGAAGCAAAGCCACCCGCCAGTCTCCGCGGGCGATCGATGCGCCGACCCGTCTGGCCACGCGCGCTGCCACGCCGGTGCGTAGAGCCAGCGCGACATGTCAGCACGCTGTGGCGCTGACGCCGCCACGCCGGTTTCCGTACGCGTCGTTGGTTCAATCCAGTGCCGCGTTCGGTCGAACGGCGTCCCCGGCACCGACACCCGCCGGCGATCAGGTTCCGCGAAAGCGTCCCAATCGACCACCACGCCGCCAGCCCACAGCTCGCCAAGACCCGCCAGCAGTGTTCGGTAGTGATCGCCAGGCGCGGCATCGGCGGCGGCGCACGACGCCAGGCACGTGGTCTTTACCGTGGTCGAGCGGCGAGCGAGTTGCGTCAACGACTGGCCCGGACCCACTTCGAGGAAGATCGCGTTCGGGTACTCGTCGATTGCGTGCTTGAGGCCGTCGGCGAACTGCACCGGCCGGCGCGCGTGGACCGCGTAATACGCTGGATCAACTGCCTCTTGGGGTGTGATCCAGGTTCCAGTGACGTTCGAGATCCATCGCCCCTGAGGCGTGCTTAGCTTGTGACGGCCGACCTCGTCGCGAAGACGGTCGAGCAGCGGCTCCATGGCGGCTGTGTGGAACCCGTGAGACACCGGCAGCCGCATCGAGGCAACGCCTGCCGCGCGAAGACGGTCCTCGCACTCAGCGACGGCACTCTCACTGCCGGCAAGCACGCAACGATCGGCGGCATTGAACGCGGCCAACTCGGCACCAGCATCCGCGGCCAGCGCGGCAACCCGTTCGGGCGCTGCCGGCACGGTCAACATGGCACCCGGGGCCGCCGCCTGCATCAGCCTGGCGCGAGCGGTGACCACCGAGAGCAGGGCCGGCAGGTCCATCACGCCGGCAACATGAGCCGACAGGTACTCGCCGAGGCTGTGGCCAATCGACGCCACCGGGCGCACGCCCCAGTGCTGCCACAGTTGCAGCAGCGCGTACTCGACGGAAACGATTGCCGGCTGGGCCAGCTCGGTCCGCGTGAGATCGTCCGCCGCCTGCCGGCGATCATCGGCGCTCTGCGGATACAACAGCGATCGCAGATCTCGGCCGAGCAGCGGTTGGAGCAAATCGGCGCAGGTGTCCAGGGCGCGCCGAAACACCGGCTCGTGGCGATACAAGGCCTCGGTCATGCCGGCGTGCTGGCTCGCCTGCCCGCTGAACATGAAGATCACCGGCGGCGGCTCGGCCGGCGACTGGCGCGGGCGAATCGCGCGTGCGGCGGCCGCCTCGCGCTCGCTGGCGGCAACGATGCAGTGGCGCCACGGGAAGTGACGGCGACCTGACTGCAGCGTCCAGGCCACGTCGGCAAGGTTGGCACCGGGCTCTGCCAACGCGCCACCAATCGCTTCGGCGTGTCGAGCCAGCGACTCTGGCGATCGCGCCGAGATCGGCAGCAACTGCATGGGCCTCATCGGCGCCGGCGACGCGACACGCTCGGCTTCCTCCAGCACCACGTGCGCGTTGGTGCCGCCAATGCCGAAGGAGCTGACACCGGCCGCGCGCGGGCTGCCGTCGCCTGGCGCCGGCCAGGCGCGTAACGCCGCATTCACGAAGAACGGGCTCGCCTCGTAGTCGAGTTCCGCATTGGGCTGGCGGAAGTGCAGGCTGGGCGGCAACTGCCGCTGGTGAAGACTGAGTGCCGTCTTGATGAGACCGGTGACGCCGGCGGCTTCGTCGAGGTGGCCGACGTTGGTTTTCACGGATCCGATGGCGCAGAACTGCCGTTGCGGCGTGCCCCGGCGGAACACCCGTGTGAGGGCGGCGAACTCGATGGGATCGCCAATCGGCGTGCCGGTGCCGTGGGCCTCGACGTAGCCGATCGAGCCGATGGCGACGCCGCTCATGGCCTGCGCTTCGGCAATCACCCGCGCCTGCCCGTCCACGCTGGGAGCGGCATAGCCGGCCTTGGCGGCGCCGTCGTTGTTGATGGCGCTGCCGCGCACCACCGCGTAGATGGTGTTGCGATCGGCCACGGCATCGGCCAGGCGCTTCAAGACGACGACTGCTCCGCCGTTGCCGCTGACGGTTCCTCGCGCGGCGGCGTCGAAAGCGCGGCAGTGCCCATCAGGCGACAGGATGCCGCCCTCGTCGTAGAGGTAGCCCTTGTCTTGCGGCAGTTGAATGCTGATGCCGCCGGCCAACGCCATGTCGCACTGCACGTTTAGCAGCGCCTCGCAGGCAAGGTGGACGGCGACCAGCGAGGTAGAACAGGCGGTGTTGACGTTGAGACTGGGCCCTCGCAGGTCGAGCGCGTACGACGTGCGCGTGGCCAGGTAGTCCTGGCCGTTGCCCATGCGCAGCCGCAACTCGCCGACGTCGGCCAGCGCGGCGCGATTCGGCCACAAGTGGTGCAACAGGTAGGTGCTGAACCCGCAGCCGGCATAGACGCCAATGGCGCCGGCATAGCGCGCGGGATCGTGCCCGGCATCCTCGAGCGCGTGCCAGGCCAGCTCCAGGAACACCCGGTGCTGCGGGTCGGTGATGCTCGCCTCTCGCGGCGACATCCCGAAGAAGCCGGCGTCGAACGCGTCGACGTCGGCAAGCACGCCGTTGACGGGGACGTACCGCGGGTCGCCCAGCAACGCGTCGGGAACGCCAGCGCGGCGCATCTCGTCCAGCCCGAGACGCGTCAGGCACTCGTCGCCCGCGCACAGCCGCTGCCAGAAGGCGCGCGCGTTGGCGGCACCGGAGAAACGTCCGGCCATGCCGACAATGGCGACGGCTTCCCGGTGATCAACGGTGGTCATGAACAGTGAAGCGGCAATTGTAGCTTGCGCCGGTTACTGGCGTTGGCGGGGACGACGTGCCTGGCGGCGCGCCGCCGCACGATCGATCGCCGCACTGTCGTCAACCGGCGCGCCCGAACCGGGATCCAGATGGAGCGCCAGCGCCGCCGGCGTTGGATACTGGAACAGCGCGACCACTGGAATATCGCGCGAGAGCGCGGCTTCGAGCCGGCGCCGCACCTGCACCGCGAGCACGGAGTGGGCGCCGCGATCGAACACGTTGTCGTCCGGCCCCAGGTTGTCCTGGACCAGCGCTTCCTGCCACACCTCGAGAATGCGCCGTTCGAGATCCGTCCGCGGCGAGCGCCGCTCGGTGCCGGCCGGCGCGATCATCGCCTCGGGCAGCTCACGCTCGTCCAACTTGCCGTTGACGGTCAGCGGGATGGCGTCAAGCGCGGTGAAGGCATGGGGCACCATGTATTCGGGCAACACGTGCTGCGCGTGGCGGCGCAGCTCCCGCCCATCGATTGGCCCGGCCGCCGGCACGTAGTACGCCGCCAGCGACGCCGCGCCCGGTCCTTGCCGCACAATCACGACCGCTTCGCGCACACCCGGATGCCGCGCGATTACCGACGCGATCTCGCCCAGCTCGACGCGATGGCCGCGAATCTTGACCTGCGTGTCGACGCGGCCGAGATACTCGAGTTCGCCCGTGCGCCTGGCCCGCACGCGGTCGCCGGTGCGGTAAATCCGGCGGCCCGCATGAAACGGATCCGCCACAAACCGTTCCATCGTCAAGGACTCACGCTGCCAATAGCCGGTGGCCAGCCCCGCTCCGCCGACGTACAACTCACCGGGCACGCCCACCGGCACCGGCTCGCGGTTCGGATCCAGCACCAGCAGGTAGAGGTCTGGAATCGGCTCGCCGATCGGGCTCGCCGCCGCCAGCGCATCCGACGCGCGCAGCGGCCGATAGGTCACGTGCACGGTGGTTTCGGTGATGCCGTACATGTTGACGAGCTGCGGCGAGTGGTCGCCGTGCCGCGCGAACCACGGCGCCAGCTCCGACGGGTGCAGCGCTTCCCCGCCGAAGATCACGTAACGCAGCGCCAGTGGCAGCTCGTTGCGCTGGGCGGTCTCGGCGTGCAGCAACTGGCGGAACGCCGACGGCGTCTGGTTGAGGACGGTGACCTTCTCGCGGCTGATCAGCCGATAGCACTCTTCGGGATCGCGGCTGACGGCATAGGGAACAATCACCAGCCGCCCGCCGTGCAGCAGCGCGCCCCAGATCTCCCACACCGAGAAGTCAAAGGCATACGAGTGGAAGAGCGTCCACACGTCGCTGGAACCGAAGCCGAACCACGGCCGGGTCGAGGCGAACAGCCTGAGCACGTTGGCGTGTGTGACCACCACGCCCTTGGGCTCGCCGGTGCTGCCCGAGGTGTAGATCACGTAAGCGGGATCGGCCGGCGAGATCGCGGGCCCGTTCCATGACTCGGAGCCGGCCGCGGGCGGTAACGGCACAACCAGTTCATCGCTGCCGGTGATGCCGGCCGTTGCGCCATGGGTCACGACGAACGGCACTCCGGCGTCCTGGCGGATGAACGACAGCCGGGCCGCCGGGGCGTCCGGATCGAGCGGCACGTACGCTGCACCCGCCTTCAGGGTGGCGAGGATCGCGACGACCTGCTCCATCGAGCGGTGCACGCAGACGCCAACCAGCGAGCCCCGCCCTCGTCCGGCGGCATCGAGTCGGCGGCGAATGTGGTCCGCGGCGTGGCCGACCCACTGCTGCAGGTCGCCGTAAGTCACGTTGCGGTCGCCGTCGCGCAGGGCAACGGCGTCCGGCGTTCGCGCCGCCTGGGCGTCGAACGCGCCGGCAAGGCTGCCAGAGACGGCCGCCTCGTGGAACGCATCCGGAATCTTCGTCAGCCGATCGCGATCGGCCGCCTCCATGAGCGGCAGCCGCCCAACCGCCGTCGATGGCCGCGCCAGGGCCCCGCTGGCCAGCGTCTGCCACTGATCGACAATGGCGTCGATGGTGTCGGCGCGGAACAGATCCGCGTTGTAGCGCAGATCGAGGTAGAGGCCGTCGGCGCCGTCGGTGAAGCTCCACAGCAGGTCGAACTGGGCGACGCCGTAGTCGAGGCCCAGCGACGACACCTCGACCTGCGACAGCCGCAGCCGTTCGTTCGCCGTGTTCTGCACCGCGACCATCACGTCGAACAACGGATTGCGGCTTGCGTCGCGCGCCGGCTTCAGTTCGTTGACCACCCAGTCGAACGGCACGTCCTGGTGCGCCAGGGCGCCGGTGACGGTCTCGCGCACCTGCGCCAGCAACTCGACGAACGGCACGGCGCCGTCCACCTGGTCGCGCAGCACCAGCGTGTTGACGAAGAACCCGACCTGCGACTCGAGATCGGGGTGCGGCCGGCCGGCCACCGGGCAGCCCACCGAGATGTCGGACTGGCCGCTGTGCCGGTGCAGCAGCACCTTGACCAGGGCGGTGACCAGCATCGACAACGTCACGCCTTCGGCCTGCGCGAATGCCGCCAGTTGCTCCGCCATGCGCCGCGGCAGGCGGCGCTGACGCCGCGCTCCGGTATAGGTCTTCTCACTCGGCCGCGGCGCGTCGGTCGGCAGGTCCAGCGGCGCGGCGCCGCGCAGGCGCTCGACCCAGTAACGCAGGTCGGTGTCGCGCCGCTCGCGGAGGCGATCCTCCTGCCAGGCGACGTAGTCGCGATGCTGAATCGGCAGCGGCAGCAGCGGCGCCGCGAGATCGCGCGAGGCGGCGTCATACAGCGTCATGACGTCGCGGATCAGCACGTCCATGCTCCAGCCGTCAGAGACGATGTGGTGCATGTTGACGAGCAGCACGTGATCGGTGGCCGCGAGGCGCAGCAGTTCGGCGCGAATCAGCGGCGCCGCCGACAGATCGTGCAGCGCGCTTGCATGCGCCATGGCGCGCAGGCGCGCCGTAGCCATGGGGTCTGGCTCGGCCTCGAGATCGACCATCGCGAGCGCGCCCCCGACCTCGCCGGCGACCACCTGGCGAAGCTCGCCTTCGCGTTCCACGAACGAGGTGCGCAGCGACTCGTGCCGGCGAATCAGGTCGTCGAACGCTCGCTCAAGGGCCGTCACGTCGAGCGGGCCTCGCAGCCTGACGGCGTCGGCCATGTTGTAGGCGGCCGAGCCGCCAATCTGCGCCAGCACCCACAGCCGGCGCTGCGCCGCCGACGTCGGGTAGTCGGCCGCCTCGGGCGTACGCGGAATGCGCTGGGCCGGGTCCATACCCTGCTGTTGGTCGATGGCTGCCGCCAACCCGGCCAGGGTCGGGTGATTGAACACGTCGCGCAGGGCCGCGCGCCGGCCTCGCTGCTGCAGGCGGCTGACCACCTGCGACGCCTTGAGGCTGTGTCCGCCGAGGGCGAAGAAGTTGTCGTGCACGCCCGGGTCTGGCACGCCAAGCACCTCGCTCCACACCGCATGGACCACGGCTTCGGTGGCCGTGCGCGGCGCCACGTGCTCGGTGCGTCGATCGGCGTCGCTGGCCGGCACCGGCAGCGAGCCGCGATCGATCTTGCCGTTTGGCAACAGCGGGAAGCGATCGAGCACGACAATGCTCTGCGGGATCATGTGGCCGGGCAGCGTTTCCCTCAGGTGCTCGCGCAACTGCGGAATGACGCGGCGGCCAAGCTTCTCCTGCAGCGGATTGCTGGTCAGCGGCTGCCACTCCGCGGCCGGCCGGTCGGCCGACTCGAGGTGCGCGCGAACCGGCGCGCCGTCGCGGTGCGAGAACAGCACGGCGAACTCGCCGGCCTCGCCGTCGGGTTCGACCAGCACCTCCACGCGGTACTCAGACCGCTTCGCAAGCTGCCAGATCGACTCCGGATCGACGTCGGCGCGCCGATAGCCATCGGCCGCCAGCCAGTCCCGCAGTTCGCTGACCGTGGCCGCGGGCGCCGCCTGCTCGAGCCACTCCAGCATCCGGCGCTCGTCGCGCAGCCGCGCGTTCGCGACATGACGCAAGCCCCAATACTGCGGCCGCGCCGTTTCGAGGTGCCGGCCAATCTCGGCAAGACTCCAGTGCTCGGCGCGCCAATCAGACCAGCACGCCGGCGGACATGCGTCACCGTGATCCTCGCCGCCGACGGGAAGCACCACGTCGTAGCGAAAACGCGTCATCTCGTTGTGGACGCGTCCGCGCTTTGGCTGCAGCCGCGGCCGCGCGGCCGACAGCTGGCGGCCAATCGCGTCGAAGAACCTGGGCGCAATCAGCAGCTCCTGCTCGCGAGCCATGTGCTCGTCGATGGTGGCGGCCAGCCGGCTGGCGGTCACCGACCCGGCGGCCTTCGCGACCTGAACCGAAGCGTGATAACTGCGCAACAACGGCAGGCTGCGCACGTCGCCGATGAAGATGGCGCCGTTGTCGCCGCATACGCCAGCGGCGCCGCGCAGCACGTCGTGCAGGTAGCCGGCGCTCGGGAAGTACTGCACCACCGAGTTCAGCACCACGGCGTCGAACGATCCGGCGGCGAAGCCGCTGAAGTCGTCGGCCGAGCGGCGCATCAGGCGCACGCGCTCCAGGCCGTGGCCCGCTTGCCGGCGATCCTCGAGCTGGCGAATGGCGGTTTCCGACAGGTCGGTGCCGACGTAGTCAACGCCCCGGCCCGCCAGTCGATACAGGAGCAAGCCGGTGCCGCAACCGATCTCGAGCAGCCGCGCCGGACGCCGCTCCCGGATGCGGGTCACCGCGTTGGCCACGCACTCGCGCATTTCGCGATCGGTCAGCGGCTCGCCGGTATAGGTGCTGTCCCAGCCAATGGTGTTGAAGGTCGGCCTGCTGGCCAGCACCCGGTCGTCGGCATAGCTTTCGTCGTGAAGGTCTTTCCACGCCGCCACCTGCTCCTGCATCAGGCCCGCCGCCGTCCCGGCATCGCCTTCGGGCTGGACGTACGCCACGATCTGGCGATCGCCCGGCTCGCGCTCGACGTCGACCACCACGGCCGCATGCACCGACGGGTGACGCGCGATCACCGCCTCGACTTCGCCCAGCTCGACCCGGAAGCCGCGGATTTTCACCTGCTGATCGAAGCGGCCGATGAACTCGAGCGAGCCGTCGTGGCGCCAGCGGCCGAGATCGCCGGTGCGGTAGATGGTGTCGCCGAACGTGCGGCCGGCGTGCAGGTTCGGAACGAACGCCGCGGCCGTGCGCTCCGGCTGGCGCCAGTAGCCCGCGCCGACGCCGATGCCGCTGACCGCGATTTCACCGGGCACGCCGATCGGCGCCAACTGGCGATGGGCGTCGAGCACCATCACGCTCATGTTGTCGAGCGGCATGCCAATCGGCACCGTCGTGCACGACGCATCCAACGGCGCCCCCACCACTCCCTGGCACACATCGTCGGCCGCCTCGGTCGGACCGTAAGCGTTGACGATCGGCACTTGCGGCCACACGGCGTGGCAGCGGTTGACCAGCGACACGGGCGCGGCCTCGCCAGTAACCATCACGTGCTGGAGGTCAGGGAGGGCGCGCGCCGGTTCAGGCAGGCTTGCGGCGTGCGAGACAAGCGCATCGAGCACGGCGGGGACCAGCTCGATCAAGGTGACACGTTCGCGCTGAATCAGCGCCAGCAGCGCCGGCGGGCTGACCATCACGTCGAAGCCCGCGAACACGGTGCGGCCGCCGGCCAGCAGTGGAGCCAGGCATTGCCAGACGGAGATGTCGGATGACGCCGGCGCGCTTTGCAGGAAGGCCGACCGTGCGGTGAAGTCGAGCAGGCGGAACTCGGCGTAGATGTGATTGAGCGCGCCGTCGTGCCGGACGAGCGCGCCCTTGGGACGGCCCGTGGAGCCCGACGTGTAGATCATGTAGAGCGCATCGCGCGGACCGTTGGCGACCGGCGGATTGTGGTCGTCGCCGTCCGGTATCGGCAGCAACACGGCCGTTGCCGGCACGGTGGCCTGCAAGGGCTCGAGCAACGCCGACCGCGGTCTGTCGGTGAGCACCACCGGGCAGCCGCTGTCTTCGAGCATGTGCCGCACACGCTCCGCGGGGTAGGCGACGTCGATCGGCACGAACACGCCGCCGGCCTTGGCCACGCCGAGAATGCCCGCCAGGTAGTCGATGCCGCGCGGCAGGAACACACCGGCAGGAACACCCGGCCCGACCCCGCGAGCGCGCAGGGCGTGGGCGATACGGTTGGCCCTCGCGTTCAGCGCGGCGTAGGTCACGGTGTCGCCGCCGTCCACCGCCGCTACGCGATCGGGCGTCAAGGCCACCTGCTCCTCGAACGCAGCGACGTAAGAGCGCTCGACCGGATACTCGTGGCGCGGGCCGTTGCTGAATGCGACCAATTCCCGCTGCTCGGCCTCGTCCACGATGACAGCGGCATCAACCGTGGTCGCTGCGTCGCCGACGATCGCCTTGACCAAGGTTTGCAGATGCCGAGTCATGCGTTCGGCCGTCGAGTGGTCGAACAGGTCGCGGTTGTACTCGAGCACGCCGGTCAGGCCGGCGGGCGTCTCCCACATGTCCAACACGAGATCGAACAAGGCGGCGCGGCGCTCGACGTGGATCGAGCTGAACTGCAGGCCGCTGACATCGGCCGCGTCCATGGGCGCGTTCTGCAGCGCGAACATCACCTGGAACAGCGGGCTGCGGCTGAGGTCGCGCTCGGGCTGCAGCTCGTCAACCAGCTTCTCGAACGGCAGGTCCTGGTGGGCGTAGCCATCGAGCGTGAGCCGCTGCACGCGATCGAGCAGGTCGATGAATCGCGGCGAGCCAGACAGATCGACACGTAACGCCAGCGTGTTCACGAAGAACCCCAGGAGCTGCTCGAGGTCCTGGTGCTGGCGGTTGGCAATCGGTGAGCCGATGACGATGTCGTGCTGGCCGCTGTAACGATAGAGCAGCGTCGCAAACGCGCTGAGCAGCGTCATGAACAGCGTCGCATTGCGCTCGCGCGCGACCCGGTGCAAGCCGTCGCAGGTGGCGCCGTCGATGGTGAAGCGAACGCTGCCGCCGCGGAACTGCTGCACCGCCGGCCGCACGCGGTCGGCCGGCAGCGACAGCGTGGGCGGCGCGCCGGCCAGCTGCCGGCGCCAGTATTCGAGGTGCTGCTGGTAGCGTTCGCCCGCCAGCCGCCGGCGCTGCCAGGCGGCGAAGTCCGCGTACTGCACCGCGAGCGGGACAATGAACGACGGCTCGCCGAGGCGCGTGCGATAGAAGTGCGCCAGCTCGCGCGTCATCACGCCCAGCGACCATCCGTCGGTGACGATGTGGTGCATGGTCAGCAGCAGCACGTGGTCGTCGTCTTTGAGAGCGAGGAGGACCGCCCGCATCAGTGGCGGATGGGCGAGATCGAAAGGTGTGGCCGCCTCGCGGCGGGCGCGGTCGTGAATGACGCTCTCGATGTCGGTGGCCAGCGCCTGGTCGATCGTCTCCTGCGACAAGACGATTGGCGCGACGTCGCGCACCACCTGGCGCGGACGGCCACCTTCGGCGAGAAACGCCGTGCGCAGTACGTCGTGTCGATTGACGATGTCCTGCAGGGCGCCGCCCAGCGCCTGGCAGTCGAGCGGCCCGCGAATGCGGATGGCCAGCGGGCTGTTGTAGAACGGGTTGTCGGGCTCGAGTTGGGCGAGGAACCACAACCGCTCCTGCGCGAACGACAGCGGACGATCGTCGGCCGGGCCGAGCCGGGCAATCGCATCGGCTTCGCGCGGTCCGGAAATGCCGTCGATGGCGGCCGCAATCTCGTTCAGGCCGGGGGTCTCGAAAATGCGCGCGATCGGCACGTCGACCTGGAATTCGGCGCGAACGCGTGCGACCAGCTGCATGGCCAGCAGCGAGTTGCCGCCGCACGCGAAGAAATCGGCGTGCGGATGCCCCGGTTCGCTGCGCAACACGTCGGTCCAGAGCGACGCCAGCGCCAACTCGGTCGCGGACCACTCGCGATCCGATGCGGCGGCTTCCGGCTCCGGCGGCTCGGGCAGCCGCGCCCGATCGATCTTGCCATTGGCCGTGAGCGGCAACTCGTCGAGCACAACGAACTGCGCCGGCACCATGAAGGCCGGCAACTGCCGCATCAGGCGTTCCCGCAGCGCCGGGCCGGCAAGGGTGGCGCGATCGCCGACGACGTAGGCGACCACACGGCGGTAGGCCGTCTCGCCGACCACCACCACCGCGGCATCACGAACATCCGGCTCGCGGCGGAGCACGGCCTCGATCTCGCCGGGCTCGATGCGGAACCCGCGCAGCTTGACCTGGGCGTCGAGCCGCCCGAGGAACTCGAGCTGGCCGTCGGCGCGCCACCGGCAGCGATCACCGGTGCGATACAAACGCCCGAGCCCTGCGACCTCGATGAAGCGTTCACTGGTCAGCGCGGGGTCGTGCCAATAGCCGCGGGCAAGGCCGTCACCGCCGACCCACAACTCGCCCGGTACGCCGATCGGTACCGGCTGCTGCCGCGCATCCAGCACGAACGCACTGGTGTTGGCGATCGGCCGGCCAATCGACGCCGTCTCGCCCAGCCGGGCCAGGTCGGTTATCGGCGCGCAGCAGGTGAAGGTCGTGTTCTCGGTGGGACCGTAGCCGTTGATCACCGTGCCGCGCGTCAGCGCCGCCGCCGCGCGCCGCACATGCGCCACCGACAACACGTCGCCGCCGGCCAGCAAGTAGCGCAGCCCGCTCAACGTTTCGAGCGAATGATCGACCGCCAGCGTGAACAGGCCGCTCGTCAGCCACAGCGTGGTGACGCCATGCGAGGTAATCAGCGCCGACAGGTCCGCCAACGACGGATGGCGCGTGTCGCACAGCACCAGCCGGCCGCCCGTCACGAGCGGCGCCCACACCTCGAACGTGGAAGCGTCGAACGCAATCGACGAGTGATGCAGCACCACATCGTCTGGCGTCATGGCCACGTAGTTCTGCGCGAGCACCAGCCGGGCAATGGCGCGATGCGGAACCGCCACGCCCTTGGGCTGCCCGGTCGAGCCCGAGGTGTACATGATGTAGGCCAGCGACTCGCCCGTCACCGGCGCCGGCATGGCCGGCGGAGCGGCGGCGATCTCGTCGGCTGCCGTATCGAGACAAAGCACCCGCACCCCCGGCACCGGCGGCAGCGCGGCCACGGTCGTGGTCGTCGCCAGGACGATCGACAGACCGGTGTCGCCAATCAGGTGGGCAAGGCGCTCGGCCGGATAGGCGGGGTCCAGCGGCACGTAAGCACCGCCCGCCTCGAGGACGCCCAGGAAACCCGTCACCATCGCCACCGATCGATCGAGGCACACACCAACCGGTGTTTCTGACCGTACGCCGTGCGCCTGCAGCCACCCAGCGAGCCGGCGAGCGCGCGTCACGAGCGCGCGGTAGGTCACGGACCCGGTGCTGTCAGTGGCGGCAATCGCATCCGGGCGCTGCTCGGCCTGCGCGCTTACGAGCGCGGCCACACTTGCGTCGCGTGGATACGCGGTGGTTGTCGTGCTCCACTGCGTCAGCGTCTGCGCCTCGGTCGTGGGCAGCAGCGGAAGCCGGCCGACAGGTGTCTCGGGCGCAGCGGCGGCGTCCTCGAGCAGCGTCTCGAAATGCTGCGCGAGCCGGGCGATGCTCTCGCGGCCCCACAGGTCGGTGCGGTACTCCCACACGCCGGCCAACCCGCCTGCGTCCTCGCCCACGTTCAGCAGCAGATCGACCTTGGCCGTGCCCGGGTCCACCGCCAGCGGCCGCGTCTGCGCCGAGCCCAACTGCACCGCGGTCACCGGCGCCGTCTGGACCGCGCACATGACCTGGTAGACCGGGCTATAGCTCAACCCGCGCGCCGGTTGCAGGTCTTCGACCAGTTGATCGAACGGCACATCCGCGTGACCGTAGGCATCCAGTGCCGCCGCGCGAACGGTCCTGATCAACGTCGCAAACGACTCTGCCCCGGTGACTGGCGCGCGCAGGGCGACCGTATTCACGAGCAGTCCGATCAAGCCTTCGGTCTCGCGCTGCGGACGCTGCGCCACCGGGCTGCCGACGACGATGTCGTTGGCGCCGCTGTAGCGGTGCAGCAGCGCCATCAACGCCGCCAGCACGGTCATGGCCAGCGTCGCGCCTTCGGCCTGCCCGACCGCTCGCAGCCGAGCCACAAGATCAGGCGACAGGCTCACCGGGACCTGGGCACCGGAGTAGCCTTTGACCGCCGGCCGCGGCACATCCGTCGGCAGCTCCAGCAGGGCCGGCGCGCCGGCGAGTTGCGTCCGCCAGTACGCCAATTGCCGCTCGCGTTCAGGACCCGCCAGCCACTGCCGCTCCCACGCGGCGTAGTCGGCCATCGTCACCGGCAGCGGCGGCAGCGGCTTGCCGGCGTAGAGCGCGGCCAGTTCCTGCACCAGCACGCTTAACGACCAGCCGTCGGCAATCAGGTGGTGAATGCTGAACAGCAACGCCCGCGGAGCGCCGTCGGCGTCGCGCACCAGCGTCAGCCGCAGCAAGGGCTCGGCGGCCAAGTCGAACGGCGCCGCGCCGTGGGTACGCGCTCGCCGTTCGAGCGCCGCATCCAGGTCGCGCGATTCCTCAACCGTCAGCGTCGTCACCGTCAACGGGTCGTACGGGCCGCGCAGTGATACTACCGGCGCGCCGGCAACGTTGCGCACGTTGACCCGCAGGCTGTCGTGGCGCTCGGTCAGGGCGACCAGCGCGCGGCGCAGCGCGCTTTCGTCGATGACACCTTCGACACCGAGCGCGGCGTGAATTGTGTAGGTTGAACCCAGCGTGGCGCCTTCGCGTTCGGCCAGGAACCACAGGCGCTGCTGCGCCGCCGTCAACGCCAGGGGCGTCTGCGGCTGATGCGCGATCGGTGGCAGGCGCCGCGACTGCGTCGCGCCGGTGACGGCGTCGGCCACCGCCGCCAGCGTCGGCGCGGCAAACATCGCCGCCAGCGGCACCTCGACGCCGAACGTCGTCCGGATCCGCGCCACGACCTGCATGGCCAGCAGCGAGTGTCCGCCCAGCGCAAAGAAGTCGGCTTCCGCACCGCGGACCTCGGTCTGAAGCACCTCGGTCCACAACCCCGCCAGCACTTCCTCGGTTGGCGTGAGCGGCCTGCTCGTGGCGGATGCCGCAGGGGCGGGAGCCGCCGGCAGCCGGGCGCGATCGACCTTGCCGTTGGCGTTGAGCGGCAGCTCGTCGAGCACCACGAACTGCGCGGGCACCATGAACGCCGGCAGCAGTTGCTGCAGGCAGCCGCGCAGGGTGGCGGCGCCGGCCGACGAGTCGGCGGCGGCGACGTACGCGACCAACCGCCGATGCTCGGCATCGCCGGCGACCAGGACGACGGCGTCGCGAACGCCGGGCTGGCGGCGTAACACCGCTTCGATCTCGCCCGGCTCGATGCGGAAGCCGCGCAGCTTGACCTGCGTGTCGATGCGGCCGAGGAACTCGAGCTGCCCGTCGGCCCGCCACCGGCAGCGATCGCCGGTGCGATACAAGCGCCCGAACTCTGGATGCTCGATGAATCGCGCCTCTGTCAGTGCGGCATCGCGCCAGTACCCGCGCGCAAGGCCATCACCGCCGACGAACAGTTCGCCCGGCACGCCAATCGGCGACGGCTGCTGTTGCGGATCGAGCACGTGGGCGCTGGTGTTGGCGATCGGCCGGCCGATCGGCACCGTGTCGCCGATCAGCGCGGCGCCGGTGATGGGAGCGCAACAACTGAAGGTCGTGTTCTCGGTCGGACCGTAGCCGTTGACCACGATGCCGCGGGTCAGCGCGGCCACGGCCCGCTGCACATGGGGCACGGAGAGCACGTCGCCGCCGGCCAGCAAGTAGCGCAGTCCGCGCAGCGCGTCGAGCGCGTGATCGACGGCCAGCGTGAAGAGTCCGCTCGTCAGCCACACGGTGGTGACGCCGTGAGCCTCGATCAGGCGGCGCAGGTCGGCGAGCGACGGCTGCCGCTCTTCACATAACACCAGCCGGCCGCCGTTGAGCAATGGCGCCCACACCTCGAAGGTCGACGCATCGAAGGCGATCGACGAGTGGTGCAGCACGACGTCGCCTGGCGTCAGCGCCACGTAGTTCTGCGCCAGCACCAGGCGGGCAATGGCGCGATGCGGCACGGCCACGCCCTTGGGCTGGCCGGTCGAGCCCGAGGTGTACATCACGTATGCGAGCGACTCGCCGCACGTCCCGGCGGGCACCGGCGGCGGCGCGGTGGCAATTTCGTCGGCGGCGGTATCAAGACAAAGCACGGTCACGCCCGCAGGCAACCCTAAAGGGTTGCCTCCACCTGGGGTGTCGGACGTCACGCCGACAGGCAACCCTGAAGGGTTTCCTCCACCTGGGGTGGCGGGCGTCACGCCTACGGGCAACCCTGAAGGGTTGCCTCCACTGGTGGCGGCAGGCGTCAAGGCTGGCAGGGCTTTCGCCGTCGCGGTCGTGGCGAGCACGATCGACATGCCGGTGTCGGCAATCAAGTGCGCGAGCCGATCGACCGGGTACGACGGATCGAGTGGCACGTATGCCCCGCCCGCCTCCAGGACCGCCAGCATGCTCACCACCAGATCGATCGACCGGTCCAGGCACACGCCGACCGGCGCTTCACTGGCAATGCCGTGAGCCTGCAGCCACCCCGCCAGTTGCCGCGCCCTGCCGACGAGTTCGCGGTAGGTGACGGTCTCGGCGCCCGCGACCAGTGCCACCGCATCGGGCCGCCGGCTCGCCTCCGCGGCAACCAGCGTGTGGATGGCAGCATCGCGTGGATAGTCAGCTACCGGCGTGCTCCACCGGGTCAACGCGGTAATGTCATCGGCGGCGAGCAACGGTAACTGGCCCACCGGCGTGGCCGGTGCCGCCACCGCGCCGGCCAGCAAAGTCTCGAACTGGCGGGCAAGGCGCGAGATTGTCTCGGGTGCCCACAGGTCGGTGCGGTACTGCCACACTCCGGCCAGCGCGCCAGCGTCTTCGCCGACACTGAGCAACAGGTCGACCTTCGCCGTTCCCCGATCGATCGCCAGCGGCGAGGCGTGCGCGTCGCCAAGCCGGACCTCGGTCACGGGGGTCGCCTGCACCGCACACATCACCTGGTAGACCGGGCTGTAGCTCAGGCTGCGCGCCGGCTGCAGCTCGTCAACCAGTTGATCGAACGGCACGTCGGCGTTGCCGTAGGCGTCGAGGGCCACCTGGCGCACTCGCCGCAGCAGCGCGGCAAACGACTCGTCCGCGGTGACCGGCGTTCGCAGGGCCACGGTATTCACCAGCAGGCCGATCAGCCCCTCGGTGGCGCGCTGCGGCCGCTGCGCTACGGGGCTGCCAACCACGATGTCGGTCGCGCCGCTGTATCGATGCAACAGCGCGACCAGCGCCGCCTGCACGGTCATCGCCAGCGTCGCGCCTTCGGCCTGGCCCACCGCGCGCAACTTCGTCACCAGCTCGGGCGGAAGCTGCACCGGGACCTGCGCGCCCCGGTAGCTCTTTACCGCCGGCCGCGGCATGTCGGTGGGCAACTCGAGCAGCGCCGGCGCGCCGGCGAGTTGCTCCCGCCAGTACGCCAGTTGCCGCGCCCGCTCCGAACCGGTCAGCCACTGCCTCTCCCACGCCGCGTAGTCCGCCATCGTCACTGGCAGCGGCGGCAGCGTGTCGCCGGCGTAGAGGACTGCCAGTTCCTGCACGAGCACGCTCAGCGACCAGCCGTCGGCAATCAGGTGATGAATGCTGAAGAACAGCGCGCGCGGTGCGCCGCTGGCAGTCTGGACCAACGTCAGCCGCAACAACGGGTCGGTGGCAAGATCGAACGGCGTAGCAGCGTGTGCCCTTGCCAGGTCCGCCACGCCTTCGTCCGTGGCCTCGTCGCGCAGCACGACGACTTGCAACGGGTCATATGGATCCCGCAGCGCCACGGCCGGCTGGCCGTCCAGATTCTGCACGTTGACGCGGAGGCTGTCGTGCCGCGCGGTCAGCGCCACCAGCGCGCGCCGCAGCGCCGGTTCGTCGAGCCGGCCTGTCACGCTGAGCGCCGCGCTGATCGTGTAGGTCGCTCCCAGCGCAGCGCCTTCCTGCTCCGCCAGGAACCACAGGCGTTGCTGTGCCGCGGTGAGCGTCACCGGCGCGTTCGGCACGTGCACGATCGGGGGACGGACCGCGCCGGTTCGATACTGCTCGATGGCGGCTGCTTGTTCGTGCAGCACCGGCTGCTCGAACACCAGCCGCAGCGGCGCTTCCACGCCCAGCCGTTCGCGGATGCGCGCGACCAGGCGGGCGGCGACCAGGGAATGGCCGCCAAGATCGAAGAAGTTCGCTGTGCGATCGGTGACCGGGCGGGCAAGCACGTCGGCCCACAGTTCGGCGAGCGCCTGCTCGGCGTCGGTGACCAGGCCGGCGGCGTCACCGGGAATCACATCAGCGACCGGCGCCGGCAAGCTGCGTCGATCGAGCTTGCCGTTGGCCGTGATCGGCAACTGCGCCAAGGGGACGATGGCGGCCGGCACCATGTAGTCGGGCAGGGTCTCGCGCAGCCATGCCTTGAGCTCGCCCGGTGCAGCATCACTGACCACGTAGGCCGCGATGATTGGCTCTCCCTCTTTCGAAGTCCCAAGCCCCGAGCCCCACGCCCCTTCAGGCGCCCACAACACGACCGCGGCTTCGCGCACGGAGGCGTGACGCCGAAGAGCGCTCTCGATCTCGCCAAGCTCGATGCGGAAGCCGCGCAGCTTGACCTGCCCGTCGCGCCGGCCGAGCGCTTCGAGGCTGCCGTCGGGCAGCAGGCGGGCGAGGTCGCCCGTGCGATAGAGGCGATACCCCGGGTGCTGCGGATCGTCGCTGAACTCCGGCGACTCGCGCCGCCAGTAGCCAAGCGCGACGTGCGGGCTGCGAATGACAATCTCGCCGCACAGTTCCGTTGGTTCGCAATCGGCATCGACCAGCAGGATCCCGGTATTGGCCACGGGATACCCGACCGGCACGCTGTTGCCGGCCAGCCGGGCATTGCGGTCGAGGAACATCTGCAGCGTGACGGTTGATTCGGTTGGGCCCAGGCCGTTGATGAACAGGCACTCGGCGCTGAATCGATTCCGGAACGACTCGAAATCGGCGCCGGCCACCGCCTCGCCGCCCAGCACGACCAGGCCCACCGAGGGCAGGTCGCGCTGCAGGCCCTCGGTCAGCAGCCGGAACACGGTGGGCGTGGAGTGGTAGATCGTGATCGCTTCGTCTGCGATCCAGTCACACGCCTCGCGCGCGGTCTGCCGTTTCAGGTCAACCGGGAAGAGCGTCGCGCCGTTGAGCAACGCGCCAAACAGGTCCATGACCGCCGCGTCGAACGCATACGAGGCGACCTGTAGCAGGCGGTCGCCGGCGTCGATGCGCAGGCGCTCGGTGTACTCGCGGATGAAGTGCAAAACGTTGCGATGGTTCTGGACTACCCCTTTCGGCGTCCCGGTCGAGCCCGACGTGTAGAGCACGTAGGCCAGGCTGTCGGGCGATACCGCCGGCAGGTCCGTGGCGGGGTCCGCGCCGGGATTGTCGGCGTCGATCAACGCGCATGACGCGCCCGCGATCTGTCGCGCCAGCGGATCCAGGGCGGCGCACGACACCAGGGCCGAGACCTCGGCATCCGCGGCAATCTGCATCAATCGCTCGACCGGGTGTGAAGCGTCGAGCGGAACGTACATTCGTCCCGCCTGCAGGGCGCCGAGAATGCCCACCGCCATCGAGGCGTCGTGCGGAAGCAGGAGCGCCACGACGCCGGCCGCTCCCCGCTGCATGATGGCCGCCGCCACCCGTCGAGCCCGTTGATCCAGCTCACGGTACGTGAGAGCCGCGGAATGAGTGCGAACGGCCACGGCGTCCGGACGAGCACGGACCTGTTCGGCGAAGCGCGCCGGGATCGACTGCTCGATCGAGCCGAAGTCCACGCGCGGACGATTCGGCGCCGGCATGCGTGCCGCACCGGCTCGAATCCGCGCTTCCACACCAGGCAATGACAGAGCGGCAAGTGGCGCCGCCGGTCGCTCGACCACCTGCCGCAGCAGGTCCATGAAACACTCGGCGAGGAACTCGATGGTCTCGCCGGCAAACAGGTCGGCGTTGTACTCAAGCCGGCCGTCGAGCCCGCCGTCTTCGAGCACCGCGAACGAAAGACTGAGGTCGTACTTCGACAACAGTCCAAGCGGCGCACTGACCTGGGCGACCTCGAGACCATCCAGCCGCACTGGTTCGCTCCTGGTGTTAACCAGGTTGAGCATCACCTGGAACAGCGGCGCGTGGCTCAGTGTCCGGTGCGGCTGCAGTTGCTCGACCAGGTACTCGAACGGCACATCCTGGTTCGCGTAGGCACCCAGTGCGCCCTGGCGCACGACGCCCAACACGTCGCGGAAGCTCGCACCGGCGGCTATTCGCGTGCGAACGACCAGGGTGTTCAGGAAGAGGCCGGCGACGTTCTCGAGCTCGAGCGCCGGCCGGTAGGCGACCGGTGTGCCGACGCAGATATCCTTTTGCGCGCTGGCGCGGTAGAGCAACACCGAGAAGGCAGCCAGCAGGCCCATGAACAGGGTGCCGCCCTCCGCGCGCGCGAGCGCGTCGAGCCGGCTCACCAGCTCGGCGTCGATCGATACGTGAGCCTCGCCACCGCGGTGCTGCAGCTTGCTCGTGCGGGGGAAATCAGTGGGCAGCTCCAGCCGCTCCGGGATGTCGCGCAGTTGCTCCCGCCAGTAAGCCAGCTGCTCCGCGGCCCGCGCGTTCACCTGCGCCCGCTGCCAACGGGCGTAGTCGGTGTACTGCAGCGGAAGCGCAGCCAGCTCCGGCACCCGTCCGCGGCGATGCGCCGCATACAGCTCGGCCAGGTCGCGGATCAGCAGATCCACCGACCAGCCGTCGCTGGTGATGTGGTGCATGTTGAACAACAGCCGGTGACGCTCGGGCGCAAGCGTGACCAGGTGCGCCCGGAACAGCGGTCCGGTGGCGAGATCGAACGGTCGGCCGGCATGCTCGAGCGCAATGCGATCGGCTTCCGCGTAGGGGTTGGCCGCGCCGCTCACATCCTCGTGCGTCAGCGGGTCGTAGGCCGACGGGTGGCGCGGCGACGGCGCGCCCCCCTGCGACCCGATGGTGAGCCGCAACACTTCATGGCGCGCCACGAGCGCGCCGAGCGCGCGCGACAGCGCCGGCACATCTAGCGCGCCGGTGAGGTCCAGCGCGGCGGGAATGCTGTAGGCGGTGCTGCCGGGATCCAGCTGATCGAGGAACCACAGCCGCTCTTGTGCAAACGACAGCACCGGTGCTTCGTCCGGCGGCCGCGGCGCGATGGCCGCGGGACCGCGCGGCGCTTGCGCGTCGATGATCGACGCGACACCGGCCAGCGTCGGCTGCTCGAACAGCGCGCGCAGCGGCACCTCGACACCGAACTCGTCGGCGATGCGAGCCACCAACCGGGTGGCCAGCAGCGAGTGCCCGCCGCTGGCGAAGAAGTCGGCATGGCGGCCGACGTGGGCCACGCCCAACAGCTCGCCCCACGTCGGCGCTAGCCGCAGTTCGGTCGGGCCCGCCGGCAGGTCTGCCGCCACCGGCGCCTGCAGCGCATCCGGTTCGGGCAGCCCCAGCCGATCGACCTTCCCGTGCGGTGTCAGCGGCATGCTCGCCAGCCGGACAAGGGCCGACGGCACCATGTAGGCGGGCAACGCCGCGGCCGCGTGGGCCAGGATTGCTTCAGTCGCCGTCGCCTCGGCAGCAACGACGTAGGCCACGAGCCTCGAATGGCCATCGCGCTCGTGCACGACCGCAACGGCTTCGGACACGCCCGGCACCGCCCGCAGGGCGTTCTCGATCTCGCCAAGCTCGATGCGGAAGCCGCGCAGCTTGACCTGGTTGTCGCCGCGCCCGAGGTACTCGAGCACGCCGTCGGGCCGCCAGCGGACGCGGTCGCCGCTGCGATACATGCGCAGCGTCTCGCCGAACACCGTGACATCGCGGAACGCCTGCGCGTTCAACTCGGGCCGGTGCAGGTAGCCCGCGCCCAGGCCCGCGCCGCCAATCCACAGCTCGCCCGCCAGCCCCACGGGCACCGGCCGTCCTGCCGCATCAAGCACTGCAAGCCGCGAGTTGGGAATCGGCCGCCCCAGCGGAATCACGTCATCCACCGACCCGCCGTCGAACGCCCATGCCAGGCAGATGTCGGTGCACTCGGTCGGACCGTAGCTGTTCAGGATCCGCGCCTGGCCGACGCCGGATTTCAGCCACGGCCTGAGCCGCGACATGTCGATGGGCTCGCCGCCCAGCACGACCCAGCGGAGCGTGGCGAGGCGGCGCCAGGTCGCGGCGTCGTTGCGCTCCACCAGCGGGTAGAACGCGCTCGGCGTGCAGTTCACCCAGGTGATCTGCTGCGCCTCGATCTCCGCCCGCAGCGCCAAGGGATCGTAAGTCTCGCTCGTGGGAATGCACAGCGTGCCGCCGGCCACGAGCGGCGCGAACAGGTTCTTCTGGGTCAGGTCGAAGCCGAGCGCGCTGATCAAGAGCACGCGGTCGGTGTCGCCGATTCCGAGCGTGTGTCCGTACCACTCCACCAGGTTGGCGAACGCCCCGTGGCGAACCGCGGCGCCTTTCGGCTGACCGGTCGAACCCGACGTGTAGATGACGTAGATCCAATCGTCGGCGACCAGCGCCTCGGGGAGGTCGTCGCCGCCGAACTCCGCCAGGCGGGCGGCCTCTTGATCGAGCCAGCAGGCCCGCACCGGCCGAGCATCAACGACCGACGCGATCGACGAATCGCTGATCACCATCGCCGCCCCGGCATCGTCGAGGATGAAGCGCAGGCGCGCCGGCGGATACGCCGGATCGAGAGGCAGGTACGCGGCGCCGGACTTCAGGGTGCCGAGCACGCTCGCCACCATTTCGAGGCCACGCGGCAGACAGATAGCCACCACCTGGCCGCGGCCAACGCCCTGTGCCGCGAGATAGCGGGCAATCCGGTTGGCGCGCGCGTTCAGCTCGCGGTACGTCACGCGCTGGTCGCCGCAGCTCAACGCTATGCGGTCTGGTTCGCGGCGGACCTGCGCCTCCACCGCCGCCACCACCGTGGGCCACGCGGGTTCGAGGGATTCGCCCCTGGCCCACGCAGCGATCTGTTCCGCTTCTGCCGGCGTGAGCATGGGCAGCGCCGACAGCGGCCCCTCGGGTCGTGCCAGCGCCGCGGCCAGCAACTCGGCAAAGTGCCCGGCCATTCGCGCGATGCGTTCCGGCGCGAAGAGGTCGGCGTCGTACTCCCACGCCAGCTCGGCGTGGTCGTCGTGCTCTTCAACGTAGAGCGTGAGGTCGAACTTCGCCACCGCCAACGCCGGCGGCAGCAGTTGCTCAGTGACGCCGGGCAGCCCCAGCCGTTGTCCGCGCCCATCGACCATCACGAACATGGCCTGGAACAGCGGGCTGTGGCTCAGGCTGCGCTGCGGCTGCAGCGCATCGACCAGCACTTCGAACGGCAGGTCCTGGTGCGTGAACGCGTCGAGCGTGGTCGCCCGCACCGCGGCCAGCAGCGCATCGAAGCTTGCCGCCGGATCGACGCGCGCGCGCATCACCAGCGTGTTGACGAAGAACCCGATCAGCTCGTCGGCCGCATCGTGGCGCCGGTTGGCCACCGGCGTGCCGACGCACACCTCGTCCTGGCCGCTGTGCTGCGACAGCAGCAGATGGAACACCGAGAGCAGCGTCATGAACGGCGTGCTCTCGTGCGCCACGTTGAAGCGATGCAGCCGCTGGACCAGTGCGCGGCTCACCGGCTGCCGGTGCACGCCGCCGCGGTACCGCTGCTGCGCGGGACGCGGATGGTCGGCCGGCAAGTCGAGCAGCGGCGGCGCGCCCGCCAGTTGCCCGGTCCAGTACGCCAGTTGACGCTCCAGCACGTTGCCTCGCAGCCAGTCCCGCTGCCACGCGGCGTAGTCGGGGTACTGCACCGCAAGCGGCCGCACATCGGGAGCGCGGCCGGCCAGGTCGGCCTCGTAGAAGGCGCGCAGGTCGTCGAGCAGCACCGCCAGCGACCACCCGTCGCTGATGATGTGGTGCATGCTGAACAGCAGGACGTGGCTGTCTTCGGCCAGGCGCAGCAGGTGCGCGCGCAGCAGCGGCCCCCGCGCCAGGTCGAATGGTTGCGAAGCGTGCTGGCGCTGCAGCCGCTCGGCCTCGAGCTGCCGCGCCTCCGGCGCCAGTGCCGCCAGGTCCGACACCACCAGCGGGTCGTACGGATCGAGGACGCGGACCTGCGGTTGTCCGGCGAACGCCGGAAATACCAGGCGCAGCCCGGCATGGCGGGCCACCACCGCCGCGAACGCGCGCCGCAGGGCGTCAACCCGCAGCGGACCATCGAGCTGCAAGGCGGCGGGAATGCTGTAGGTGGCCGACGGGCCTTCCAACTGGTCGAGCAGCCACAGCCGCTGCTGTCCAAACGACAACCGCAACGGCGCATCGGCCGCGGCCGGCGTCAGTGGCGGCAGCACCTCGCCGCCACGCTGGGCATCAATCCGCTCCGCCAGCGCGTGGATGGTCGGCTCGTCGAACACCGCCCGCAGCGGAATATCGACGGCGAAGCTGCTGCGAATGCGAGCGACCAGGCGCGCCGCCAGCAGCGAGTGACCGCCAAGCTCGAAGAACGTCGCGTGGATGCCGGGATGCTCCACGCCGAGCAGTGACGCCCAGATGGCCTGCAAGGTGCGCTCGGTCTCGGAGCGCGCGGCCGAGCTCGCCGATTCATCGGCATCGACGTCACGCGGCAGCGCCGCCAGGGCGCCGCGATCGATCTTGCCGCTCGAGGTCTGCGGCAGCTTCTCGCGGATCGTCAGCCGCGCCGGCACCATGTAGTCGGGCAGCCGCGCGCGCAAGTGCTGGATAATGCGCGCGCGCATCTCGCGCGGCGACGAACATTCACCGACGCCGACAAACGCCGCCAGCTGCTTCGACTCGCCGGTGCCGATCAGCGCCACCGCCGCTTCGAGCACGGAAGCGTGCTCGCTCAGGACGGCCTCGATCTCCTCGAGCTCGACGCGGAACCCGCGCAGCTTCACCTGGTGATCGGTGCGGCCGAGATACTCGAGCACACCCTCCTCGCGCCAGCGGCCGACGTCGCCGGTCTTGTAGATGCGGCCGAAGCGCTCGTGCTCCACAAACCGCTCCGCCGTCAGGTCGGGGCGATTGAGGTAGCCGATGGCCAGCGCCTGGCCGCCAATCCACAACTCGCCGGGCACGCCAATCGGCTGCCGCTCGCCGTGCGGGCCGAGCACGTGCATCTGGGTGTTCGCGATGGGCGATCCAATCGGCGGCAGGGCCTCCCACTCCGCCACCTGGTCGGGCAGCGTGAAGGCGGTGACGACATGTGCTTCGGTGGGGCCGTAGTGGTTGTGCAGCCGCGTGCGGCTGCGCTCGAAGCACGCCGTGATCGCCGGCGTGATGCGCAGTTGCTCGCCGGCGGTGATGATGTCTCTCAGGCAGGCGGGCAGCCCGAGCGGCGCCGCTTCGGCCAGGTGCTGCAGCGCCACGAACGGCATGAACAGGCGCTCGACCTGGTGCCGGGCGATCCACTCGACCAGCAACCGGCTGTCGCGGCGGCTCTCGTCGTCGATCAGCACCAGCGCCCCGCCCACGCAGAGCGTCGTCGCGATCTCGTGGAAGGAGGCGTCGAACGTCAACGGCGCGTACTGCAGCGTGCGGGCCGCGTGTTCGAGTCCGGGTTGCTGCCGCTGCCAGTCCATCAGGTTGACGAGCGTGCGGTGAGGGACGGCTACGCCCTTGGGCTGCCCTGTCGACCCCGACGTGTAGAGCACGTACAGCAGGTCGTTGGGCCCGGCGGGACACACCTGCTCTGGCACCGTGTCCTGGGTGGCTTCGACAGCTTCGATCAGGACCACGAGCGCGGAGTGTTCCGGCAGGCGAGCATTCATGGCCGCGTCGGCGACCAGCACGCGGGCCTTTGATTGATCCATCACGAAGCGCTGCCGCTCGCGCGGATAGGTCATGTCAACCGGCATGCTGGCGGCGCCGGCCTTCATCACCCCGATGACGGCGGCAATGGCTTCGGGACCGCGCTCGATCGCCAATGCCACGGGCTCGTTGGTCGTGACCCCGAGCGACCGCAAGTGAGCGGCCAGCCGGTTGGCACGCGCGTCGAGCTCAGCGTAAGTCCACTGGACCAGTGGCGTCACAATCGCAATCGCGCCGGGGGTCGCTGCCACCTGCGCGGCGAAACGCTCGGCGAGCGTCGACTCAACCGGCTGCTCCCGGCCTGCCCCATTCCACCCGGCCAGCACCGCCTCTTCGCCACGGAGGATCGACAGTTGGCTCACGGCGGCCTGCGGCCTGGAGACGAGTTCGTCGACCAGTTGAGCGAACCGGGCCGCCATCCGCTCGATGGTCGACTGCCGGAACAGCGCCGTCGCGTACTCCCACGTGAGCCGGTAAGATCCGCTCCGCTCGAGCGCGGTCAGCGTCAGGTCGAAGACCGCGCCGCGCTGGCCGCCGCTCACGACTTCGACGAACAGCCCGCCGCCCTCGACCGGCGTGCCGCTCTCGCGCTCGAACACGAACGCCGCCTGGAACAGCGGCGACCGGCTCGCGTCGCGGACCGGGTTGAGGTCGTCAACGAGCCGCGCGAACGGGTAATCCTGGTGCGCCATGGCGTCGAGATTGGCGCGGTGGACACCCTGCACGTGCGACACGCCGTCGGCCGCCGCATTGGTGGTCAGCCGCAGCACCACCGGATTGACGAAGTAGCCAACGATGTCCTGCTCCTCGGCGCCGTGCCGCCCGAGCATGGGCACGCCAATGAGCAGCTCGTCCTGCCGTGAGTACCTGGACAGCAGGAGCGAGAACGCGCCCAGCAGCACGCTGTTCGGCGTGACCAGGTGGTCCTTCGCAAACTGCTTCACGCGCGTGGTGACGCCGGCGTCCAGTTGGTGCACGTGCGTGGCGCCGGAGTAGTCCTGCGTCGAAGGACGGGCAAAGTCGGTGGGCAGATCGAGCACCGGCAGCGGGCTCGCCAACTGCGAAGCCCACCACGCCTGCGCCTCGAGTCCCCGTTCAGAGCGAATCCACTGCTGCTGCCGGCGGACGTGATCGCGATACCGCGACGCGCCGGTTGAGGCCAGTGCGGCGCCGGAGGGGGCAACTCCCGTGTCGGTGGAAGCAACCGCTGTGTCGGTGGAGGCAACCCTTAAGGGTTGCCTGAAGTACTGCTCAGTGACGTCGCGCAGCAACACCTCGATCGACCGGAAGTCCACCACGATGTGGTGGGCGACGAGCATGAGGATGTCGCCGCGCTTCCCCTGCAGGTGGGCGCCCGTCAGCAGGTGCCAGCGCGCCACGGGCCCGCGTTCGAGATCGAACGGCTGATCGGCGCGATCGGCAATGAAGCGGTTGACCTCGGCGTCCGGCCAGCCGTCGGCATCAACGACTTCGAGCGGCGCCGGCGCCGGCGGACCTATGGTGACAAAGGGTTTTCCGTCGGCGACACCAAACCGTCCGCGCAGCAGCTCATGACGGGCATGGACCTCGTCGATGGCGCGGCGCAGGGCGGCTGCGTCAACGCCGGCCGCCAGACGCCCCGCATAGAGCGTGCTGTACGCGGTGCTCCGTGGATCGAGCTGGTGCAGGAACCACAGCGCCGCCTGGCCCTCGGATAGCGGCTGGTGGGCCTGGTCGGGCGGGTGGGGGCCATCACCGTCTGGGCGTGCAAGCAACTCGACCAGCGCATCGCGACGCTCGCGGATCTGCGCGCGCAGTTCGTCGGTCAGCGCGCCATCAGGCGCGCGGAAACGAAGCTGACCGTCGGCCACGAATAACTCGACGTGCCGTTCGGCCAGGACGGCCATGAAATCCCGGAGCGTCATATCTCGCCGGTCACCCAGCCCTGGTGCGCCGGCGACGGCTCCGGTCGCCGCGCCGTGGCCGTCAGCCTGGCGGCAATCTCATTCAAGGTCAGGGCGCCGAGCAGATCGCCAGGCACCAGATCGACACCGCACGCCTGCGCCACGTGGTCGCGCAGCGCTACCGCCATCAGCGAATCAAGCCCCAGCCGCGGCAGCGGCACGTCGGGGTCGATGCGATCGGCCGGCAGTCCCAGGATGCGCGCCAGTCCATCGATCAGCGCGAGCCTGGCGTCGCCGGGCGCCGGCGCGCCGGCCCTGGCCGTACCCTGGCGGCGCTCGAGCAGATCGTCGAACAGACTCGTCGTGTTGCGGCTCGTATAGAACGGGACGAACCGCCGCCAATCGATGGCGGCGCTCACCACGTGCGGGCGGCCGGCGTCGAGCAGGGCCGCCAGTTGTGCAGTGCAGGAATCGACCGGCACCGCCTGAATACCCACCTCGCGCAACGCCGCCGTCGCGCCCGGGTGCAGCATGACGCTGCCCGACAACGGTCCCCACGCCACGCTGAGCGCGGGCTGCCCCAGCGCCCGGCGGTGCGCGGCAAGACCATCGAGAAACGCGCTGGCCGCGCTGTATGCCGCCTGCCGAACGCCGCCCCAAGTGCCGGCGATCGACGAGCAGACGATGAAGAACTCCAGCGGCATGCCGGCGGTCGCGCGCTGCAGCGCCCAGGCGCCGCCGGCCTTGCCGGCCAGCACGGCGGCCACGCTCGGCCAGTCCATCTCGTCGAGCGGGCACTCGGCGTTGGTACCGGCGGCATGAATCACGCCGCGCAGCGGCGGGCCGTCGCCCTGCCACGCCGCGATGCACGCGGTCAGCGCCGCTTCATCGCCGGCATCGAGTGCCGCCACCTTCGTGCGCACGCCGCGCGCCGCCAACTCGTTGACGAAGTCGCGCGAGCCGCTGCCGGCATCGCCGTGGCGGCCGACCAGCCACAACGATCGGGCGCCGCGGTCAGCCAGCCAGCGCGCCATCACCCGGCCCACCGTGCCCAGACCACCGGTGATGAGATAGCTGCCGTCACCATCGATCTCGCGAACCGGCGATGGCGACAACGCCACCGCTTCCAGACGCGGCGCGAAGTGCCGGCCATCGCGGATCGCCCACTGTGTTTCGGCGGGGCCGGCCAGGATCAGATCGCACAGTTGTTCGGCGCGCTCGACGCTGGGCGCACCCGCCGGCAGGTCCACCAGCCCGGTCCACCCGGAGCGCTCGAGCGCGATGGTCCTTCCCATCCCCCACACGGTGGCCTGGGCCAGGCCGCTCAGCCGGTCTCCCGGGCGCGCCGCCTGCGCGTCTTGCGTGCCGATCCAGAGCTTCACCGCCGGCAGAGCATGGAGCCGCCGCTCGAGTTGCATGATCGGTTCGAGCACGCCGCGCTGCACCTCGAGCAACGCCGCCGGCTCGAGAGCTTCGGCGCCGGGCGCATCAAGGTGACGCAGATCCAGCACGCCGCGAACACCGCTCAAATCGTCGCCGCTGGCGACCGTGCCACCGCGCCGCCGAATCTCGCGGCCGACCATCTCGCCCCAGCCGCCCACATCGCTGTAGACCAGCCAGCGGCCGGCCGGCATGGTCGCCGGCGGCAACTGCTGAGCGACCCATTCCACGCAGTACTGGCCCTCTTGATGCGATGTCGCAGCCACGGTCTCGGCGGTGGCCTCGACGACGAAAGTCTGTCGCTCGAAGGGGTGGCCGGGAACGACGACTCGACGCAGGTCGAGGCCCGCATAGATGCGGCCCCAATCGGGAGCGCGCCCATCCAGGTACTCGCGCTGGATCTCGCCGGCAACGCCCGCTGCCGTCACCGGCGGTGTCGAGGCATCGAGCCAGGCCTGCAGCCCCGAACGCAATGCCGCAACGCTGTCACCGGCTACCGCGATCCGATGAGCGAAGTGATCGCGTCCGATCGAAGCCGTATAACAAACGTCGGCGACGGCGTGTCCGGTCGCGCCGAGGTACTCGGCGTAGCGGACCACCAGCTCGCGCAACGCCGACGGGGTCCGCGCCGACAGCGGCAGCAGCCATTCGCGAGCTGCGGGCATCGCCCGCTCCGCGGCGGGTGGCGGCTCCTCGACAATCACGTGCGCGTTGGTGCCGCCGAAGCCGAACGAGCTGACGCCGGCCAGGCGCGGCGTCTCTCGCCGCGGCCACGGCTCGGCAGTGACCGGGAGGCGCAGCCCGTTGCCGGCCCAATCGATCTGCGGATTCAACGCAGCGGCATGGAGGTGCGGCGGTATCTGTTCGTGCTGCAAGGCCAGGATGGCCTTCATCAAGCCGGCGACACCCGCCGCAGACTCGAGGTGGCCAACGTTGGTCTTGATCGACCCGATGGTGAGCGAACGCTCGCCACGCTGGAACACTTCGGCCAGCGCCGCGGCTTCGATGGGATCGCCAAGCGGGGTTCCCGTGCCGTGCGCCTCGACATAGTCAACGGCGTCGGGCTCGACACCGGCGCGGGTCAAGGCGGTGCGAATCACGCGCTGCTGCGCGCGGCCGTTGGGCACGGTCAGGCCCGACGTGCGGCCGTCCTGGTTGACGGCCGAACCACGCACCACGGCAATGATCGGATCCCCATCCCGCACCGCATCGTCCAGCCGCTTGAGCAACACCAGGCCGCAGCCCTCAGATCGCGACATGCCGGCGGCATCGCGCGAGAACGCCCGGCAGCGGCCGTCGGGCGACAGCAGGCGGGCGCGCGAGTGGTTGATGCTGACCGTTGGATCCAGCAACAGGTTGACGCCGCCGGCGATGGCCACGTCCGACTCACCCGCGCGCAGGCTCTGGCACGCCTGGTGAATCGCCACCAAGGACGATGAGCAGGCGGTATCGACGGCAATGCTTGGTCCTTCGAAGCCGAACACGTACGACAGACGGTTGGCGGCCAGGCTGAGCGCATTGCCCGATGCGACGTATGCATCCACCGACTCGGCGCGGCGGTTGAGGCGCTGCAGGTAATCGTTGGTCGAGACGCCGACGAACACACCGGTCTGCGTGCCGGCGAGGCTGGCCGGCGCAATGCCGGCGCGCTCGAGCGCTTCCCAGCACACTTCGAGCAGCAGCCGCTGCTGCGGATCAAGGTGCCGCGCTTCGGTCGGCGAAATGCCAAAGAACCCTGCGTCGAACTCGAAGACGTCGTCCACGAAGCCGCCGTAGCGGGTCACGATGGTGCCGGCGTGATCGGGGTCGGGGTGATAGCGCGCCGCCGCGTCCCAGCGGTCTGCCGGCACTTCGACAATGGCGTCGCGGCCGTCGTACAGGAGCTGCCACAACGCCTCGGGTGACGCGGCGTGCCCGGGCATGCGGCACGCCATGCTGATCACGGCGATGCGGTCCGAAGTGACGACGGGAGAGGCAGGTGGACGTGACGCCGGCCCGTCCTCGCCGAGCAGCCTGGCGGCCAGCGCAGCGGCGGTCGGAAAATCAAAGGCGATCGTCACCGGCACTTCGCGCTGCAAGTCCCGCTGCAAGCGGTTGCGCAGTTCCACCACCGTCAGCGAGTCGATGCCCTGATCGAAGAAGCCGCGGCCGGGGTCGAGTTCGGCGGCGTCGCGGCCGAGAAGAGCGGCCAGCGATGCCACGATGTGTTGCGTTAGCGCCGGTACGCGTTCGGCGTGCGGCAGCGAAGCAAGACGTCGCGCCAGGGCCGCTTCGCCCACGGTCACGGCGGCCGTCGAACCGGCGGCGGCCACCGCCATCGGCAGGATGGCCACTTGCGGCACGCCGAGCGCCAGCGCGCGCTGCAGCGCGATCATGCCGTCGGCGGCGGCAATGGGCTGCAGGCCGCCCCGGGCAAGCTGGCGCGCCACGGCCGGATCTTCCGCGCGGCTGCTCCACGCGCTCCAGTTGATTGCGGTCGCCGGCAAGCCCTGCGCGTGGCGGACGTGCGCCAGCGCATCGAGAAACGCGTTGCCCGCCGCATACGCCGTCTGCCCCGCGCTGCCGAACAGGCTGGCCGCCGACGAGTACAGCACGAAGTGGCGCAGCGGCAGACCGCGGGTGGCGTGGTGCAAGTTCCAGGCGCCCAGCACCTTCGGCGCCAGCACCGCGGCAAAGCGAGCGCCCGTCTGCCGATGCAGAATCCCATCGTCCAGGACACCCGCGGCGTGGACGACGCCCTCGAGCGGAGGCCAGTCAGGCGGCAGCGCGTGAATGATGCGCGTCGCCGATGCCTCATCCGAGATGTCGGCCTGCTCCAGGCGAATCAACGTGTCCGTCCGGCGCAGGCGATCGAGCAGTGCGGCTGCGCTCGACGGGTCGCGGCGGCTGACGAGCACCAGGTGCCTGACACCGCGGTCGAGCAGCCACTCGGCGGTGGCAAGACCCAGCTCTCCGAGACCGCCGGTGATCAGCCAGGTGCCGCCGAGCGACGGCGCCTCGCTGCGCTCGAGCGCCAGCGGCTCGAGCCGCGATTCGTAGCGTTGCTCGCCGCGCCAGCACACACCGCCAATGGGATCGCCGGCCCGCATCTCCCGGCGTAGTTGCTCCGCGCCCTGCTCGCCGTCGCCGTCGATGTCGATCAGGCCGACGCTGAAATCAGGAAACTCGGTCGCGACCGAGCGGCCGAGGCCCCACAACATCGACTGCAGCAGGCCGCCTGAATTGTCGTGGCCGGTCGGACCCACGCCCGCACGTCGGGTGACCAGCCAGACGCCGGCATCGCGGTGACCGGCGAGCCGCTTCAGCAGGTCCAGCATTCGCTGCAAGGTCGCTTCGAGTTGCGCCAGCGAGTAGCTGTCTGGCCAGTCGAGCCCCCACAAGCACACGACGCGAAGCCGTCCCGCCGGCAGATCCGCTGGCAGTTCGTCAACCTTGTCGGTCTCAACTACATCGCTGGCAACGGTCCGGCTAAAGCCGGACACCACATTCGCATTCGCGCCAGCGAGCCCAGTGCGAAGCGCGGCGCCAATACCTCCGCCGTCGCCGAGCACCAGCCAACGCGTGGGCGGCACGGCGACACCTGCCGCCGGCCGGGAAATCCAGCGCACCGCGGCGCCCCAGCCGCGAACATCGGCGGCGGCGCCGGCGGCAATCGCTTCCGCCTGTGGCAAGGCGAACACCTGGCGTTCGAACGGATAAGTGGGCAGCCCGCCAACGACCGACCGCCGGTGGCCGCGGTCGAACGCGCCGAAGTCGGGCGTCACGCCAAGCGAGAACAAACCCGCCATGGCGCCGATCACCGAATGCCAGTCGCTCGTCCGCGGCCGCAAGCTGGGCAACCAGTAGTGGTCCCGGCCGCCTGCGCATTCGGCACCCAGCGCGCTGAGCACCGGTGCGGGGCCGATTTCGAGGAAGACGTTGTAGCGCCCGGCGAGAGTCTTGATGCCGTCGGCGAATCGCACGGCCTGCCGCGCGTGCCGCACCCAGTAGTCGGCGTCGGGCGCGGTTTCGCGCTCCTGTCCGTCAAGGTTGCTGACCAGCGGGATGCGCGGCGGTGAATAGCGCACGCCCGCTGCCACCGCGCGGAACGCGTCGAGCGCCGGTTCCATCAACGGCGAGTGGAAGGCGTGCGATACCTGGAGGAAGCCGCTGGTGATGCCGGCCGAGGTGAACTCGCCGTGCAGGCGTTCGAGATCGGCGCGGACTCCTGACAGCACCACGCGAGCAGGCGCATTCACCGCACCCACCGACACCCTGCCGTCGCAACTTGCGACCGCATCGCGCACGCCAGCCTCGAATGCGCTGACCGCGAGCATGGCGCCGCCGTGGGCCAGCGCCTGCATGGCGCGGCCGCGCGCGGCGACCAGGCGCAACGCATCGGGCAGCTCCATGACCCCGGCCACGCACGCGGCCACGAACTCGCCGAGGCTGTGACCCATCACCGCCGCCGGCTGCACGCCCCAGTTCTGCCACGCCCGCGCCAGCGCGTACTCGACGGCAAACAGCGCCGGCTGCGTATACGACGCCTGCTCGAGCAGTGCCTGCTTCGATCCGTACAGCACCTCGAGCAACGGCTCGTCCAGTTGGGCGCGCAGAATCGCGTCGCACTGGTCGAGTACCCCGCGGACGATGGGCGAGGTGTCGTACAACTGCTTTGCCATGCCTGGGTAGTGCGAGCCCTGGCCGGTGAAGAGGAACACGACCTCGGGAGGACGCACCGCAGCGCGCCCTCGCACGCCGCCGCGAGGCGCCGCTCCGCGCGCGATGCGCTCCAGCTCCTCGGGCAGGCCGTCGAGCGACGACACCGGCATCGCCATGCGTTCCGGCAGGTGCGAGCGGCCGCTGCCCAGCGTGTAGCAGAGATCGGGCAGCGACACCGCCGGGCGCTGACGAATCGACGCCGCGAGACTCAGGGCGAGCGCATCAAGCGCGCCGGGCGAACGCGCTGAAAGTGCCAGGCAGTGCACCGGCCGCTCGACGACATCGTCCGCGCCAACCCCGTCCGCGACCGGCGCTTCCTCGACCACCACGTGGGCGTTCGATCCACCGAAGCCGAAAGCGCTGACGGCCGCGCGCCGTGGCGTGGTTCGCCACTTCTCCACTTGCGTGGGAATACCGAACGGCGTGCCGTCCAGCCGAATCAGCGGGTTGATTGTCTCGAGGTTGGCGTGCGGCGGAATGGCGCCCCGGTTGATGGCGAGAATGACCTTGATCAAGCCGGCAATGCCGGCCGCGGCCTCGAGGTGTCCGATGTTCGACTTGACCGATCCAAACCAGCAGCGGTCGGCGGCATCCCGTTCCCGGCCGTAGACCGCCTGCAAGGCCGCGACTTCAATGGGGTCGCCAAGCCGCGTGCCGGTGCCGTGCGCCTCGACGTACTCGACGCTGCCTGGAACCACGCCGGCACGGGCCAGCGCGTCGATCATCAGCGCCTGCTGCGCGGCCGGGTTCGGCGCGGTCAGGCCGTTGCTGCGCGCGTCCTGGTTGATCGCCGATCCGCGGATCACCGCGAGAATGGGACGGCCGTTGCGCTGCGCATCCTCGAGCCGCTCGAGCACCACCATGCCGCAGCCTTCGCCGCGCGCGTAGCCATCGGCCGCGGCATCAAAGGTGTGGCACCGCCCGGTCGGCGACAACATGCCCGCCCGTTCCAGGGCGAGATGAATGGCGCGACTGAGGATCAGGCTGATGCCGCCGGCCAGCGCAAACGTGCACTCGCCGTCGCGCAGGCTCTTGCACGCCTGGTGCACGGCGACGAGAGACGAGGAACAGGCGGTGTCGATGGCCATGCTCGGCCCCGACAGGTTGAGCTGATACGACAGGCGGTTGGCGGCAATGCTGAAGGCAGCGCCGGTGCCGGTGTGGGCGTCGATGGCATCCGCGGCAGCGCCGTATCGCTGGGCGGCAAAGTCGGGCGCGCTGATGCCGACGAACACGCCGCCGGCGCGCCCCTGCTGGGCTGATGGCGAAACACCTGCGCGCTCGAGCGCTTCCCAGGCAACCTCGAGCAGCAGCCGCTGCTGCGGGTCCATGCCCTGCGCTTCGTTCGCCGATACGCCGAAGAGACCGGCGTCGAACCGATCGATGTCCGGCAGGTAACCGGCGTCGATGCCACCCAACCGGCCGGGCCCAATGGCAGAGCGGCCCTCGGAAACAAGCGACCAATACGCGTCCGGGTCGCCGGCGCCGGGAAACCGGCAGGCCACACCGGTCACCGCGATTGCTTCGTCGGCGGCTCGCCCGCGCCGGTGGGTCACAGCCGGCTCGTCGGGGTCGCCGCTCAGATATCTACCGAGGCTGGCGATAGTCGGGTACTGCCACAGCAGCGTCTGGCTGGTGTCGACGCCGGGCCAGCGCTCTTCGATTTCACCCAACAGCGCGAGCGCGCGGCGCGAATCTACGCCGTAGGACGCAAACGGGGTGTGAAGGTCGATCTCGGCTGGTTGCAACCGGGCCATCGCGGCCAGTCGATCGCACAGCCACCGTTCGATGTCGCCGGCGGCCCGGCCGGCCGGCGCCGCGGCCGCCACCGCCGGGTGGCGCGTGTCGAGCGTCGCCAGGGCGGGCAACTGGCCATCGAGGAACGATCTGCGGCACGCCGTCCGCTGCAGCTTTCCGCTCGAGGTCTTCGGCACGGCGCCGCGGGCCGCCAGCACGATGACGGCCGGGACGACGCCGTGAACCGCGGCGACAGCTTCCCGCATCCGATCGAACAGCGGCGTCCAGTCCTTGCGCGGACGATCCGGCTCGGCGACGATCACCAGTTGCTCGGTGTCGCGGCCCTCGATGCCAAACGCCACGCAGCGATCGCGGCGCAGCTCGGGGCATTGCGACTGCACCGTCCACTCGATGTCCTGCGGGTAGTGGTTCGTACCCGCGATGATGATCAGCTCCTTGAGCCGGCCGGTGACATAAAGCGCGCCGTCGTGGACGAAGCCAAGATCGCCCGTGCGCAGAAACGGGCCGGCGTCAGGCTCGGAGTCGAGCCGCGCGCCAAGCAGCCGGGCCGTGTCATCGGGCTTGTCCCAATAGCCGATGGCGATGCTGGGACCGGCCAGCCAGATCTCGCCGATGCTGTCGCCCGCACACAAGCGCCCGGTCCCCGGGTCAACGATCTCAATCCGGACCTCGTCGTGCAATTCACCGCAGTGCACCAGTCTCCGGGTCGACGCAGTGTCGGCATCGGCGCCGGCGATCTCGAGGCGGTGATGGTCGAGCGCCGCGGCATCCAGCGTCAGCGTCGCGGGCGGCACGCGGCGGCAGTCGATCGTCACGAGCAGCGTGGATTCAGCCAGGCCGTAAGCGGGACTGAACGTTGCCGGATCGAAGCCCTGCGGGGCGAAGGCCTCGGTAAAGCGCGCCAGCGTATCGAAGCGTACCGGCTCGGCGCCGTTGGCAGCCACCCGCCACGAACTCAGGTCGAGGGTGCTGCGCTGCTCCGCGCTGATGCGATCGAGGCACATCTCGTAGGCGAAGTTGGGGCCGTGGCTGTGCGTAGCGCGGTAGCGATCGATCGCCTGCAGCCACGCCAGGGGGCGCTTGAGGACGGCGAGCGGAGACAGCACGTGGCACGGCACGTCGTTGAAGAGCGGCGACAGCAGGCCTTCGACCAGGCCGAAATCGTGGAAGTGCGGCATCCACGTCACGCAAATGCTGTTGGCGTCGTAGCCCAACGCGCGTCGCAGCCGTCTGAGGTTGGCCAGCACGTTGGCGTGCGTGAGCATGACGCCGCGAGGCGTTGACGTGGATCCGGAGGTGTACTGCAGGTAAGCAACCTGCGACGGCTGGATTGGGTCGAGCGCGGTCAGCGGCGCCGCGCCACCAGGGCGATCCGTGATCAGCCACGGCAGCCGCGGCAACACATCACCGCGCCCACCGCCGAACGTATCCGCGGTCGCCGCCGTCGTCAGCACCAGCGCCGCCCCGGCATCGTCGGTCACCGACTGCAGCCGCGGCAGGGTGCGCTTGAGGCGGGCGGCATCGGGCAGGGGCACCGGCACGGCAATCACGCCGGCATACAGGCAGCCGAAGAATGCGGGAAGGAAGGACGGACCAGGCGGGTACAGCAGCAGCGCGCGGCTGCCGGGCGCGCAGCGTTGGCGCAGGCGCGCGGCAATGTCCCGGGCGTCGCGCGCCAGTTCGGCGTAGGTCAGCCGCTGGCCGTCAGACTTGCCGTCGGGCAGAAAGGTGTATCCGCCTCGTACTCCTTTCGAGCGCCGTTCCAGCAGATCGATGAGCGTCCGATCAGGCATTGCTCGGGCGGCGGTTCGCGAAGGGCTTCATGGCGGCCTTCCATCATGGCACAGCTGTGTTGGTACGCCCGGGCTGGCACGTGGCGCTGGCGAGCACCTTGCAACCAACGGCCACAGAGGAGGTCAGTTGCATGCAAGTCTCATCATTGAAGTCCGTATTCCTATCGCTCGTAATCGCATCGACACTGCCCGTCTTGGCGTGCAGCGACGACAACGACACGCCAACGTCACCGACTCAGCCGGGCCCGCCGGTTGCCGAGCCGGCACCACCACCGCCGGCGCCGGATCCCGAGCCTGAGCCGACACCGCCGCCCACCGACGATCGGCCGATCGTGACGATCACGGGTGGCATTGCGAACCTGTCGCGTAGCGGCCCCAACGGCCTCGACGTGCAGTTCCGCATCGACGACTTCACCATTGTCAGGGCCGGCGCCAGTACGCCAGTCGTCTCCGGTTCAACGACCGGCGATACCTCGTACATTCGCTCGGGCATGACGCTGACGGTTGAGGGCCGCCGCACCAACGGGTTCCTCGACGCAACACGCGTGACGATCGTTTCGCCCGCGCCCTAGCTGCTAGGTAGCGCGACTGGATGGGCGCCCCCTGGGAGGGGCGTCCCACTCAGTGCGGGTCTGTGTAAAGCAAGCGGGCGTGACGCCGTTCGCGATCGCTCGGCTGCAGGTCGCAGGCCTCACGGGCAATGGTCTGCCCGTACATCACGTCGCCGGCGCCGTCCGTGTGGTAGTAGCCCATGGCGTGACCCAACTCGTGGCGCACGAGGCGCGGATACACGCGCAGCAATGTGCCGCACGTGCACGAGGGCAGATCGTTGAACTCGATGAAGCCGCCGTCGATGCCGACGGTCGAGCGGCCGCAGTGATCCTGCCCATTCGCGGTAGCCCACTTGACGGTGAGCCAGCCCGGCGACTTTTCCCGCGTTCCCGTTCCCCTGATCACTTCCGTGACACCGAACTGCCCGCCCGACCAGACCGGTGTGCTTTCGAGCAGTATCTGTTCGGTGAGGGCAAGCGTCGGCGCATCGATCTCACGCCCGGCCGAGTCGATCGTGCGCAGGTAGATTCGCAGCGGCCCAGGCAGGCGGCGCAGGGGCTCGAGGTGGTCTGGCGACTCGAAGGCATTCTGCGCGAACGCGCGATAAAACGTCTGGTCGTCGAGGGACCACAGAGTGGCGCTGATCGCGTCAGGCGCCGTGGGCAGCGGCGCGGCGGTACACGCCGATAGCGACAGCACGCTCGCAGCCGCGAGCGAGTAGAACAATTGCTTCAAGAGAGTGACGCATCATACTGCATAGCTGGCCCGCTAAAAAAGCTCAGGCGGCGGAGTAACCTCATCGAGTGCGGCGGTCGTGAACGGCTGTGCTGCAGTGTCAAAAGTACCAGTCGCGTACGCTATCCAATCAGAGCGCCGCCTACGGCCGAGGTCTTGACCGGGCGCAGGGTGGGCGGGTACGTTTGCGATTCGACTCGAGTCGGCCGAACGACGGCGGCGCACCAGACGTCAAACCCAGCAATGGCTGCCCCTCTTTTCGAGCATCTCTTCGACATCAGTCCGTTCCCCGCGGTGGTCAGCCGCATGCGCGACAAGGCGGTGTTGGCCGTCAACCGGCGGACCTCGGAGATGTTTGGCATTGGGCAGGCCGAGGCGTTGCGGCTGTCGACGACCGACTACTACGTGAACCCGGCCGACCGGCAGTTGCTCGCCGAGCCCCTCGAACGCGAGGGCCGGGCCGACAACGTGCTGCTGGAACTGCGCCACCCTGCCGGCGGCACCTTCTGGGCAAGGGCCTCGGCGCGCCTGGTCGAGTGGGAAGGCGAGCCGGCCGTGTTGACCGTGTTCGACGACATCAGCGAGGAGCTGGCCGCCGAGCGGGCGTTGCGAGAGAGCGAGCAACGTCTCGCCGCCCAAAGCAACGCCTTGATGACGCTGACCACCCGCCAGGCCGATCGCGAAGACGAGTTCGCCAATCGCCTGCGCGGCATCCTGGAAGTCGCCGCCAGCACGCTGAACGTCGAGCGCGTGAGCATGTGGCGTTTCGATGCCGGGCGCGAGGCCATTCACTGCATCGGGCTGTATCGCCAGTCGAGCGGCCGCCACGAAGCGGGCGCCGAGTTGCTGCGCCGCGACTACCCGGCCTATTTCGCCGCCATCGAGCTCGAACGGGTGATCTCGGCCGACGATGCGCCGACCGATTCCCGGACCGCTGAGTTCGTGGATTCGTATCTCGAGCCCGAACGAATCGGCGCCATGCTCGACGTCCCCCTCCGCCAGAGCGGCGTGGTCAGCGGCGTCTTCTGCGTCGAGCATGTCGGCGGCGCCAGGGCCTGGACCATCGACGAGCAGAACTTCGCGGTCTCGACCGCCAACCTGATTGCCGTCGCGGTCGCCGACCAGGACCGCCGCGAGGCCCGCGCCCGCGTCGCCGAAAGCGAGGTGCGCGCCCGCCTGATCCTGGACACGGCGCACGATGCCTTCGTCGGCATGGACACCGCCGGCCGCATCGTCACCTGGAACGCGCAGGCGGAACGCACCTTCGGGTGGTCGCGCGACGAAGTGATGGGCCGCAGCCTGGCCGACACGATCATTCCGATGGCCTACCGGGAGGCGCACAACAACGGCATGCAGCGCTTCCTGGCCACCGGCGAGGCGCCGGTGGTCAACAAGCGGCTCGAGCTGCGCGGCCTGCACCGCGCCGGCCACGACTTCCCAATCGAGATCACGATCACGTCGCCCATGCGACGCGAGAACGGCTTCTTCTTCGGCGCCTTCCTGCGCGACATCTCGGATCGCCAGGAGCGCGACGACCAGCTGCGCCGGGCCCGCGACAAGGCCGAAGCCGCGACCCGCGCCAAGAGCGAATTCCTTGCCAACATGAGCCACGAGCTGCGAACGCCGCTCAACGGCGTGATTGGCTATTCGCAACTGCTGCAGCGCGACCGCTCGCTGAGCGGCAGCCAGCAGGAGGCGCTGGAGGCGATTGCCCAGTGCGGCGCGCACCTGCTCGACCTGATCAACGACGTGCTCGACCTGTCGAAGATCGAGGCCGGGTTCGTCGACATCGAGGCGTCGGTCACCGACCTGGGACAGCTGACCACCGACCTGCGGCACATGGTGGGCGACTCGGCCCGCCGCAAGGGCGTGGTGCTCAGTATGCTGGCCGCCGCCGACGTGCCGCGGCGGGTGGTGCTCGATGGCCGGCATCTCCGGCAGGTGCTGCTCAACCTGCTTGGCAACGCCGTCAAGTTCACGGCCGAGGGCGAGGTGCGCCTGGGAATCGCACGCGGCGAGGACGGACAACTTGCCTTTGAGGTCAGCGATACCGGCGTCGGCATCGAACCCGAAGCGGTCACCGAGATCTTCGATGCCTTCACGCAGACCAAGGCCGGCGCCGCCGCTGGCGGCACCGGGCTCGGCCTCACCATCAGCCAGCATCTGCTGCGCCGCATGGGCGGCGAGCTGCAGGTGGAAAGCACGCCGGGCCGCGGCAGCCGCTTCTTCTTTTCGCTGCCGCTGGTGCCGGCGCCGGACGAAGCTGTCAGCGACGGCCAGTCGGTCGGCGAGCCGCCGCTCGACGCGCGCCTCGCTCCCGGCCAGCACGTGACGGCGCTGGTCGTCGACGACAGCACGGTCAGCCGGCGGATTCTCGCCAGCCTGCTTGAAAGCGCGGGGCTGAAAGTCATCACCGCCACGGGCGGCATCGAGGCCATCTCGCTGGCCACCACGCACCATCCCGACGTGATCTTCATGGACGTGAAGATGGCGGACCTCGACGGCTTCTCCGCGACGCGGCGGCTGGCTGCCGATCCGGGCACGGCGCGCATTCCGGTCATTGCCGTGACGGCGAGCGCCCTCGGCGACACACGCCAGTTGGCGGCCGACGCCGGCTGCGCCGCCTACGTGCCGAAGCCGGTGCGGGCAGAAGCCGTGTTCGCGGCGCTGCAGACGCACCTCGGCGTCGTGTTCGTCAGCGGGGGCCACGATCAGCCCGCCAGCCACGCCGGCCTGGGCGACGCGGCCCGCGCCGCGGCGATTGCGGCGCGCCTTCGCGAGGCCACGGCTGTTGGTGCGGTCAGCGACCTGCAGGCGATTGCCGACGAGTTGATCGCCGGCCCGCCGCAGGAAGCGGCGATTGGACAACAGCTCGTCCGGCTGATTGCCGGCTTCGACTTCGACGGCATTGGCCGCCTCGCCGGAGCGCTCGGCGCCGATCGCGAGCGGCACGGTGAGCCGGCATGACGGCGGCCGCGCCGGTACCGTCATCGACCATCCTGGTGGTCGACGACAGCCCGACCAACCTGCAGGTGATGGTGCGCACGCTGCAGGGCACCGGGCATCGCATCCTGGTGGCCAGGGACGGCCACACCGCGCTCGACATCGCCCGCCGCGGCACGCCCGACCTGGTGCTGCTCGACGTGATGATGCCGGGCATCGACGGCTTCGAGGTCTGCCGCCAGTTGAAGTCCGACTCGTCCACCAGGGGCGCCGCGGTGATCTTCCTGTCGGCGCGCGGCGAGGTGTCCGACAAGGTGTCGGGACTCGTGCTGGCCGCGGTGGACTACATCACCAAGCCGATCCAGGGCGAAGAGATGCTGGCGCGGGTGGCGACCCACCTGTCACGCCTGCACCTCGAGCGCGCGCTGCGCGACAGCCGCGACAAGCTCGACCGCGAGCTCGCCGGCGCCGCGCGCATGCAGCGCCTGCTGTTGCCGCCAGAGATGCCGGCACACCCGGCAGTCGGCTTCGCCGCCCATTACGAGACCAGCCGTCACGCCGGCGGCGATTACTACGACATCATCCCGCTCGGACCCGATCGCTTCGGCATCATGGTCGCCGACGTCTCGGGCCACGGCGCCCCGGCGGCGATCGTGATGGCGATGATCCGCGCGGTACTGCACACCCATCCCGGGCCGCAAGACGACCCGCCGGCGGTGCTGCACTACCTCAACCGCCATTTCCGGTTCCTGTGGGACACGGCGATGTACGCCACTGCCGTCTACGCCGTGCTCGACGCGGCGGCGGGCACGCTGCTGCTGTCGTCGGCCGGGCACCCGCCGCCACTGTTGCTGAGACCCGGACAGGCCGCCGCTGCACTGGCGATCGACACCACGGCATGCCTGCTGTGGGACGAGCTCCAGGATGTCCCCTGCGCCGTTCACGAACTGCAACGGGGCGACCGGGTGGTGTTCTACACCGACGGCATAACCGACCGCATGGGCCGCAACGACGTGATGTTCGATCCCGACCAGTTCGCCGCTGCACTCACCGCCATGGGCGCGCTGGAGCCGACCGCCATCGTCCGGGAGGTGGTCGCCGGACTGGATCGCTTCGCCGATGGCCACGAACCAGACGACGACCAGACGCTGGTCGTGGCAGGCATCGGCTAGCCGATCACGATCGGCGGATCAGTCCCAGTTGCATCAAGGCCGTGACGCCGTCGTCAAGGCCCACTTCTTCGGCGATCTTCCCGTTCTCGACGCGCAGCACGGTGGTGCCGGTGAAATGCATCTTGCGTCCCGTCGCGGCCGGAAGCCCACCCACGAGGAAGTCGCTGAACGCGGGGCCGGTGTGTGTGCCGCCGCCAATCCAGCGTCCGACCACGTAGTCGCCCTCGGCAATCAGGTCGGCGGCGCCACCGAAGCTCAAGTCGGGGAACGCGGCGCGGAAGCCGAGCATGAACGCCCGGACGTCTTCGCGCCCGCGGCGCGGCGCGTGCAGCGAGTACTGCAGCAGCATGTCGGGCGCCGCCAGTTCGTCGATGATGGCGGGGTTCCAGGGGTTGCCCCAGAAGCCGGCAAACCACCGGCCGACAATGGCCTTGTTAGCGGCCTCTTTCGAGCCGGGGACCGAGGCGGGCTGCCCGGCGGCCTGTGCCGCGGCTGGAGCGGCGATGGCGCCGCCAACCAGCGCGCCGGCGGTGGCAATCAGCGTGTCTTGCGCGAACGTTCGACGAGTCATTGGAGTCTCACTTTCGGTTTCGAGGTGGAAGGACAAGTTCGAAGGCGAGAGTAAGGCGCGGCCGCGCCCGGCTGCACTCCGCTTCTTGCGATCGAAAGCGCAATCACGTTTCTTGACTTGCTGCGATTGCGGCGATAGCTTGCGCCATGCCTCAATCGACCGACCTTACGCGCCGTGAATTGCTCGCCGGCGCCGGCGCCGGCGCGGCCGCCCTGCTGTTGAACCAGCCGGGCGCGCAAGCGCAACCCGCACCGAGCCGTACGGTGGTGTTCGCCAACACCACGGTCGTCACGGTCGACAACGTCCAGGACGAAGTGGCGTTGGCGGTGGAGGGCGATCGCATTGCCGCGATCGGACCGACCGAACAGGTCCTGAAGCAGTATCCGCGGGCCGATGTCTACAACGGCCGCGGCAAGGCGCTGTTCCCCGGCCTGATCAACTGTCACGCCCACCTAGCGGCGACGCTGGCGCGCGGCTTCAACGAAGACTTCGGGTTTCCCAATTCAGCGAAGCTGGCCGTGCAGCCGAACAGCCTGCTGCAGCCGGGCGAGGCCACGCTGATGGTCAGCATCGGCGCGCTCGAGGCAATCCGGACGGGAACCACGACGCTGGTCGAGATGTCGAGCGGCATCGGCCCGCACGCCGCCGCATTGGCCGGCTCCGGCTTGCGGATGGTGCTGGCCGAAGCGGTGCGCGACAGCGAGAACGTACCCGGCCCGTTGTCGCCCGAGGGCTTCGCGAAGAGCGTCACGCCGCGGTTTTCGGCGAAGCTGCGCGACGAGGGGCTGCGGCGCATTGCCGATCTGCACTCGGCGTGGCACGGCAAGCACGAGGGGCGCGTCAGCGTGTTTCCCGCGGCGGCGCTGTCGGAGACCTCGTCGCCCGAACTGCTGCAGGCCGTGCGCGCGTTTGCCGAGAAGCACGACCTGGGCTACACCATCCATCTTTCACAGAGCGTGGCCGAGGTGGATTTCATGGTGAAGCACCACGGCGTGCGGCCGCCGGCGTACCTGGACCGCCACGGCTTTCTCGGTCCGCGCCTGTTTGCCGCCCACTGCCGCTACGTGGACGATGGCGACATCGCGGTGCTGGCGAAGTCGGGCACGGTGATCTCGCACCAGGCGGGCATGGCCGCCAATCGCGGCGTCATTCCGCCGATCCACCGGCTGCGGGCGGCCGGCTGCACCATCGCCAACGGCACCGACAACAACACCAACGACCTGTTTGAGGTGATGCGAATTGCGCTGCTGACCGAGCGCATCCAGCGCGACGATCCGTTCCCGGGTGTCAGGCCTCAGCCCGAAGACATGCTCGAGGACGCCACGCTCGGCGGCGCGCGCGCCGTCAATCAACCGCGGTCGGTTGGTTCGCTCGAGGTCGGCAAGAAGGCCGACATCCTGGTGGTCGATACCCTGCGCGCCCACCTGGTACCCGCCGGGCGCATTGTCTCGGCGTGGATCCACAACGGCCAGCCGGGCGACATCGAGTCGGTGATGATCGACGGCCAGTTCGTGATGCGCGATCGCAAGGTGCTGACCATGGACGAGCCGGCGATCATTGCCGAGGCCGACCGCGTCGGCCGGCGCATCTGGTCGCAGGTGAAGAAGGCCGGCCCCATCCCCATCCCCGGACGCCCGCGGCAGCGCTGACCGCATTCGGGTAATGATGGAGGGTGCGGAGCCTACCCATCCCATGAACCTGACCGGCATTCATCACCTGACCGCCATCTCGGCCGCCATTCGCGACAACCGGCGCTTCTATACCCAGACGCTGGGCATGCGGCTGGTGAAGCGATCGGTGAACCAGGATGACGTCAGCTCGTATCACCTGTTCTATGCCGATGCGGTCGGCAGTCCCGGGACCGACCTGACGTTCTTCGACTGGCCCGCGCCGAAGGAGCGCCGCGGCAATCGCAGCATTACGCGAACGTCACTGCGGGTGACGGGACGCGACACGCTGGAGTGGTGGGCCGGCCGTCTCGCCGAACTCGGCGTACGATACGACGACATCGTCGAGCGCGACGGCCGGTTGACGATGGATTTCGAGGATCCCGAAGGGCAACGGCTGTCGTTGATCGATGACGGAGGCAAGGGCGATCCGCCGGTGGCGTGGGAACAAAGCCCGGTTCCGGTCGAGCGGCAGATTCGCGGCCTCGGGCCAATCGTGATGAGCGTGCCGGTGTTGGAGCCGACCGAGGCGCTGCTGACGCAGGTGTTCAACATGCGGCTGGTGCGCGAGTATCCGCACTCCGGCACGTCCGATACCCATGTGCACGTGTTCGAGATGGGCAACGGTGGTGCCCACGCCGAGCTGCACGTCGCGCTGCAGCCCAACCTGCCGCAGGCGCGGCAAGGGGCCGGCGCCGTCCATCACGTCGCCTTCCGCACACCCGACGCCGACTACGACGCGTGGGCGGATCGCCTGAACGAGTTCGGCGTGCCCAACAGCGGCAAGGTCGATCGGTTCTGGTTCCGCAGCTTGTACACGCGCGAGCCGAATGGCGTGCTGTTCGAGATTGCCAGCGATGGGCCCGGCTTCGGCGTGGACGAGGAGCTGGCCACTCTCGGCGAATCGCTGGTGCTGCCGCCATTCCTCGAGCCGCAGCGGCCGCAGATTGCCGCCAACCTGAAGGACATCGATTGAGCACGCATCCGCACGCCGGCCAGCCGGCACTGGCCTTCGGGCCGCCGCCGGCCGACGCCCGGCTTGGCGTCGTTCTCATTCACGGCCGCGGCGCGTCGGCCAGCGACATTCTTGGCCTGGCGCACGAGTTCGCGCTGCCCGACGTGGCGTACATCGCACCGGAGGCCGCGGGCGGCAGCTGGTATCCGTACTCGTTCCTCACCAACATGGAGCGCAACGAGCCGTGGCTCAGTTCCGCGCTGCTGGTCATCGACGGACTGGTGCGGCACTTCGAGCAGCACGGCGTGCCGGCCGAGCGGGTGGCGCTGATGGGTTTCTCGCAGGGCGCCTGTCTGACCCTGGAGTTCGCAGCGCGCCATGCCCGGCGCTACGCGGCCGTCGCCGGCTTCAGCGGCGGCGTGATCGGCCCGCCGGGCACAGCGCGCGACTACCAGGGATCGTTCGACGGCACACCGGTGTTCGTGGGGTGCAGTGATATCGATCCGCATATTCCCGCCGAGCGGGTGCGCGAGTCGGCCGACGTGTTTCGAAGGATGGGAGCCGCGGTCGACGAACGGATCTACCCCGGCATGGGCCACACCATCAACGAAGCCGAGGTCGATGCCGTCAGGCAGTTGCTGAAAAAGTAGGGGCCACAGAGGACACAGAGGACGCAGAGTCAACTCTTCCGAAATTCGGGCACACGGTGGCTACCGCGCACCGACGTTTGGAAATATTGACTCTGTGTCCTCTGTGGCCTATGTCGTCTACGTGAGCGTGCTGCCGGTCTCGAGCAACGACTTCAGGTCGCTCAGAATCCAGCTCCAGCCACCGGCACCCTGCTCCGAGAACTTGCTCGACACCATGGCGGCCATGCCCGGCGCGCCCTCGAGTTCGTGGGTCACCGTCAGCCGCGTGAAGCCCGCGCTGTTGGTTTCGATCTCCCAGGTCACGCGCGTGAACCCCTCGGCCTTGGTGTGCTCGTTGAACAGGAAGCGATAGGTCTGCACCAGCTTGTTCGGCGGGTGGGCTTCCACCACCTCGCCGTCAACGACAATCGGCGGCATGCCCATGGCTTCCATGCCCGGCGCGGCGTGCGCGCGGAACGCGCCGCCGGGTCGCAGGTCGTACTCCAGCTTGCCGCGATAGCCGTATTTCTCGGTCCATTCCGGCGTCGTGATCGCATCCCATACGGCTTGCGCTGACGCCTTGATGTAGACCTCGTACACCTGCGTGGTCACGCTCGTCTTCGTGTCGGTCGACATGCCTTCTCCTCCAAATCTGCCTTCAGGTCGGCGAGCGCCGACACCTGGCGCTCGGTGAACTTGTCGATCCAGCGGTCGTGGATCAACCGGATGGGAACCGTGTTCAGGAAGTGCAGCTTCTCGCGGCCCGACCAGCGGATCGCAATCAAGCCGGCCTTCTCGAGCACCTTCAGGTGTTTCATCACGCCGAACCGCGTCATGTCGATGGCCGATTCCAGGTCGGTCAACGTGCGGCCATCGCGTTTGAACAGCAGGTCGAGCAGGGCACGCCGCGTCGTGTCGGCCAGCGCCTTGAACACCAGGTCGTCGTTCATCCACGAAGAGAATATGTGACCATTTGGTCACATGTCAAGTAATGAAAGCCACAGAGGACACAGAGGACGCAGAGTCAACTCTCCTAAACGTCGGGCACACGGTGGCTACCGCGCACCGACGTTTGGAATAGTCACTCTGTGTCCTCTGTGTCCTCTGTGTCCTCTGTGGCCTACTTATCCTCTCGGGTGTCCTCTCTCGCGTGGATCAAGCCTGCAGCGCGTGATGCAGGTAGATGCGTGCCTTCTCCCAGTCGCGCTGGACGGTGCGCTCCGACAGGCCCGACATGGCGGCAATCTCGATGAACGAGAAGCCGCAGAAGAACTTCAGGTCAACGATGCGGGCGAGACGGGGGTCGGTGGTGGCCAGTTCATCCAGTGCCTCGCTCACGCGTGAGAGTGTGCGGGCATCAGGCGCCAGGCCGGCGATCTCGGTGGGCAGCGACGTGAGCACGAACAGCCCGCCGCGCTTCTGCGCCTGCCGGCTGCGCACGTGGTCGATGATGATGCCGCGCATGACCCGCGCGGCGTAGCCCATGAACTGGTTCAGGTCGGGGAACACGGTGCCGTCGCGGCCCGACATGTCGAGGTAGGCGTCGTGGAGCAGCGTGGTGGCGCTGAGCGTGACGCCGCCGTTGCGCCGCAGCTCGCGCTTCGCCAGCCCGTGCAGCTTGTCGTAGAGCTCCGTGAACAACGCGTCGGCGGGCGCCGGTGGTGCTGAAAGTGTGGTCATGACGGTTACGCAGTCCCCTGATTGAGATATCGGAAACGGCCGGCGAAAAGCGACATGACGGCTTTTCGGTCCGGGCTGCGCTTCTTCAGGCAGGAGCGTTCGATTGGCGGACGCGGCCTGGAGGACCATGAATGCGCTTGGTATTGCCGTCTTCGCCTTGTTTCACGCCGTCCAGGCGCCGCCGCCGGCCCCGGCCGAGTGGACGCGGCTGAGGGTCACCGACAGCCGGACCGCGGACTTGTTGCGCCTGGGGCTTCAGCAGTCGGCGACCCTGCGGGAACTGGTGGCCGAGATCGAGGCCGGCAAAGTCATGGTGTATGCGAGCTCAGAGCGCGGCCTGCCTGGCCGGCTGACCGGGCACATGAAGCTGCTTGGCAAGGGCGGCGACCTCCGCTACGTGAAGATCGCGGTCCGGCGCAGCCTGCCGGCCCCGCACTTCATTGCCGCGCTGGCACACGAGTTTCAGCACGTCACTGAACTCATCGATCACCCTGATGTGCGCGACCCGGAGACCCTGACCACCCTGTACCGGCGGATTGGCGACGAGCGGCCGGTGCGCGGCCGGGTGGCATGGGAGACCGACGCCGCCCGCCAGGTCACCCGCGACGTGCGGCGCGAGCTGCTGACAACTCATAGGCCTCGCGCAGCCAGTCGGTGACCGGCGGCTCGACCTGGTCGCGGTGGGTGATCTTCAGCAGGTTGGCCATCTTGGTCTTCGACTTGCGCTCGACCCGGCGTACCTGCGGTCCCTTGACCGCGCGCGCCAGCAGCACGCACACTTCGAGATAGCTGCGCTTGGGGCGGACGAAGAAGTAGCACACGTCGCGGGCGAACATGATGCAGCTGCCCGACGCGTAAATCCGCTGCTCGCCCAGCTCGACCGCGGCTTCGCGAATGCGCTCCCACGCTTCGCGCAGCTCTTCGGACAGGTCCTCGGTCAGCGCCGCCTCGGTCGTGGTCCAGCAGTCGTGGAATTCGCCTTCCTCGATCCACTGCTTGCAGTGGTAACACTCTCGGCCGGGCATCCCGGGATTGTACGACCTGGCGTTGTAAGATTCAGGCACCATGTCTACACACGCCCTGGTCCGGCTAAAGCCGGACGCTACATCACTCTTCACGTTGATGGTCTTGTTCGCCACCGTCATGGGCATTTCACCCGCGCTGGCCCAGCAGCCGGCCATGCCCAATCCCGCCTCGATGCCGTTCGCCGCAGGCACGCCGCTGAAGCAGCAGCCCAACGTCAAGACCTACGGCGGGTTCCGGTTCGCCGAGAGCGTGGCCTACGATGCCGAGCGCGATCTGTATGTCGCCGTCAACGCCGGCATGGCGCAAGACGTGGTGCCGAACGATGGCTACGTGTCGCTGGTCAACCCCGACGGCTCGGCCCACACCTTGAAGTGGATTGGCGTCAACCGCAACGGCCTGACGCTGAACCACCCGCTCGGCAGTGACATCGCCAACGGCTTTCTCTACGTCGTCGACATCGACACGGTGCGGTGGTTCGACATGAAGACCGGCAAGCCGAGCGGCGCCATCCCGGTGGCCGGCGCGACGCGCTTCAACGACCTCGAGGTCGCGGCCGACGGCACCATTTACGCGACGCAGACCGGCACCATGGACCCCACTTCGTGGCGGGTCTACAAGATCACGCCCAAGGGAGAGGCGACGATCCTGATCAGCGGCGCGCCGCTCAGCCTGCCGAACGGCATTGCCTTCGACCCCAAGGGCAACCTGGTGGTGGTCAACATCGGCAACAACGCCGTGCTGACGTTCTCAACCGACGGCAAGCTGCTGACCACCGAGGAATCCACCGACCCCGGCAACGACGGCATTGCCGTGCTGCCCGACGGCACCAAGTACGTGAGCAGCGTGCGCCAGGGCACCATTGCCCGCATTCGCCCGGGCCAGAAGGCCGAGCGCATTGCCGACGGCATTCCCACCGCCGCGTCGATGACCTACGACTCGAAGCGCAACCGGCTGGTCATTCCCATGAACGACTGGAACGCCATCACCATCGTCGACCTCGGTTCACCAAAGTAGCCGTGGCGGAAATGTGGAGTCCGGCTTTAGCCGGATAGATCATGATCGTCAGACCCGCCGAGTCCGGCTGCGTGCTGATCACCCAGCCGGACCACGCCCAGTTGGCCCGCCGCATCATGGAGCACTGCGTGCTGCTGGTCGAGAACCCGCGTCGCGATGCGATTCTGCGGGCTATCGGCGACCACGACAACGGCTGGCGGGAGTACGACGCCGAGCCGACGGTGGACATGCGGACCGGCGACGTGGTTGATTTCATCCACGCCCCGGTCACCGTGCGCCAGGACGTGTGGCCCAAGGCCGTGGCCGGCCTGGCCGACGAGCCCTGGGCGGCGGCGCTGGTCGCCAACCACGCGATGTTTGCCTACGACCGCTTCCGCGGCAACCCGGCATGGGATGCCTTCTTCGCGGGGCTGGAGACATCGCGAAGCGCCTTGGTGCAGGCCAGCGGCCTTGGCCTGGAGCTGCTGCTCGCCGATTACGCGTTCCTGCGCCTTGGCGACCTGATCTCGCTGGCATTCTGCACGGGCACCGTGGCGCCACAGCAATTCCGAAACTGGACCGTCCAGCTCTCCGGCCCTCGCGTCGTCGTCACGCCCGGCATATTCGGTGGCGCGCCGGTCACGTTCGAGGTCATGGCGCGGGCGGTGCGGCCACCGTTCGACTCCGACGCCGAACTGCGCGAGGCGCTCGGTCGATCGGTGACCGCGATCCTGCAGGGCGAGGCCGCCTAGAAACAGGAGGTCAAGAGATCAGAAGAAGTTTCTTCTCCTGATCTTCTGCCCTCCTGTAAGCCAGGCTTGACACATTCCCATATCGGAATGTATAACCTTCCTCGTGGCTCGCGCTTGCACGACGTCAGACCCCTTCAACGCCATCGCCGAACCGCGCCGCCGCCACATCCTCGAGTTTCTCGGCGGCGGTGAACGCTCGGTGACCGAGATTGCCGAGGCACTCGAGCTCAACCAGCCGTCGGTCACCAAGCATCTGCAGGTGCTGCGCGACGTCGGCCTCGTCGACATGCGGCGGGATGGCCGCCGAACCATGTATCGCACCAACTTCGACACGCTTCGCACCGTTCACGACTGGAGCAGCATGTTCGCGCAACACTGGCGCGGCCAGCTCCGGCGCATCAAGGCTCACGCGGAGGACAAGAAATGACCACGACCACGGCACCAATCGTCGACACCTTCACCGTCACCGAGGAGATCCAGGTCAACGCCTCGATTGAAGACACCTTTGACTCGATCATCACGCAGCTCGGGCGGCAGAACGAGACGCCCGACGGCAAGCCGCTGCCGATGATGCTCGAGGCGCATCCCGGCGGCCGCTGGTATCGCGACCTCGGCGGCGACAACGGCCACTTGTGGGCCTACGTGCAGAGCATCAAGCGGCCCGTGCTGCTCGAGTTCTGGGGCCCGTTGTTCATGTCGACCGGCGCCACCTCCAACATGCAGTACCGGCTCACCGAAAGAGACGGCGGCACCCGCATCGACTTCCGTCACACCGTCGTCGGGCCGTTCCCCGAGGAACACCGCTCGCAGCTCGCGACGGGATGGAAGGCGATGCATGCGCGGGTCAAGCGCGTGGCCGAAGGCGCGGCTGGAAAGTAGCAGGAGAACCGAAATGAGAATCATCGATGCGTTGCTGAGCGAGCTGGAGATGGAGGCGCAGGCCACGGCTCGCGTGCTCGAGCGAGTGCCGCAGGAACACCTGTCGTGGAAGCCGCACCCCAAGTCGTTTTCGCTGGGCCAATTGGCGCTGCACGTGGCAACTATTCCCGGCATGGTCGCCGAGATGGCCGCGCTCGACAGCCTCGCGCCGCCGCAGTTCGTGCAGGCCGAGGCGGCGACCGCCGCCGAGTTGGTGCCGGCCTTGACGGCCAGCGTCGCGCGCGCCCGCGAAGTGCTCGGCGGCTTCGACGATCAGGCCATGGCAGCGACGTGGCGGCTGGTGGCCGACGGCAAGGAACTGATGGCGATGCCGCGCGCGGCCGTGGCGCGGATGATCATGTTGAACCACTGGTATCACCACCGCGGCCAGTTGCTGGTCTACCTGCGCATGCACAACGTGCCGCTGCCGTCGGTCTACGGTCCGACGGCGGATGAGAATCCCTTCATGACGGCGTCGTAGCAACAACGCGCTGGAAGTGTCCCGGGCAGAGTGCGGCCCAGGGTGCCTCCAGCGCGGCTTCGCACCTCCGCGCCGGGGTTTCATCACATCGCACGAACGGGAGCGTTCGGGAGGCCGTAAGACTTCTCGAGGCCCCCATGCGCGACTTCCTGAACGACCTCTATCTCGCCCGCCGGCAGTTCCTCCGGCGCCCCCTGTTCTCGGCAACGGTCGTGGCCACGCTGGCCCTGGGCATCGGCTTGAACACCGCCGTGTTCTCGGCCGTCGATGCCATGCTGCTGCGGCCGCTGCCGGGTGTGCGGAGTCCGCACGAACTGGTGCAGCTCTATCGCGCCTATCCCGGCGACCGGTTCGGTTCACTGGCCGTACCCGACGTCTACGACCTGCGCGACCGCACCACCGGGGTGCTGCAGGGACTGGCCGGCTGGACCTTCGCCAACATCAGCATGACCGTCAACGGCGAGCCGCGCATCCTGATGGGGAACCTGGTCACCGCGAACTACTTCGACGTGCTCGGCGTTCCGCCGCTGATCGGAAGGACCTTCACGGCCGATGAAGATCGAGGGCCGATGGCTCATCCGGTCGTCGTGCTAAGTCATGGCGGCTGGCAGCGCCTGTTCGGGGGCGACCCGGGCATTGTCGGCCGCCAGGTCGTCCTGAACGGCCGCAGCATGGAAATTGTCGGTGTCACGCCCGAGGGGTTCGGCGGCGCCATGCCGATACTGCAGCCGTCCTTGTTTGTGCCGCTGATGCAACTCGACCAGATTCGGCCCGGCTCGACGGGAGCGCTCCAGTTCCGCGGCGAACGGTTCATGAACGGCCTGGGGCGGGTGGCCCCAGGGATTACAGCACCGCGGCTCGCCGACGGGTTGAAGGCGGCGATGGCCGGGCTGCGCGAGATCTATCCCGATAGCTACGCCGACACCGAGATCAACGTCGTGCGTCAGTCAGACGCCGGCATTCACCCGACCATGCGCGACGCGCAGGTGATGATGTCGGCGGCGATGATGGCGGTGGTATCGCTGCTGCTGCTGATTGCCTGCGTCAATGTCGCCAACCTGTTCCTGGCGCGCGCCCGCGACCGGTCGCGCGAGATGGCGGTGCGCCTTGCGATTGGCGCCTCGCGCGCGCAACTGGTCCGGCAGCTGCTGACCGAAAGCCTGTTCTTCGCGGCGGTGGCGTCGGTCGTCAGCCTGGCGGTGGCCTGGAGCGCCATGCAGGGCGTCAACCAGATCACCCTGGTCGGCGTGACGGCCACGCCTGACCTCCGCCTGAGCCCGCGAGTGCTGCTCTTCACCATGGCCGTCACCCTCGTGACCGCGGTGATGACCGGGTTGATGCCGGCCTGGCAATCGGCTCGTCCGGCGGTGACCACGACGCTGAAAGGCGAGTCGGGATCGGGACGCCGGCGTTCGCGCGCGCACGCTTCTCTGGTCGTGGCGCAGATGGCGATGTCGGTGGTGCTGCTGGTCTCGGCCGGCCTGTTCCTGATGAACCTGCGCGCGGCCGAAACGCTCGACAAGGGTTTCGACGCCGACAACCGCCTGGTCGCGTTCGTGAACCCAAGCCTCCAGGGGCATGACCGCGCGGCGACCGAGTCGTTCTACCACCAACTCGAGGAACGGCTGCGCGCGGACGCGCGAGTGCAGTCGGTGGCGTTTGCGGGCGCCTTGCCGCTCGGCTTGAGCAGTTCGGACCGAGGCATCACGATTCCCGGCTACCAGCCGAGGCCAGACGAGCGCATGTCGATCATGTACAACACGGTGAGCCCGGACTTCTTCACCACGCTGGGCATCAGGCTGTCGCAGGGGCGCGCCTTCACCGCTGCCGATCGCGCTGGCGCGCCGCCGGTGATCATCGTGAACCAGGCGTTTGCCGATCGCTATTGGCCGGGTCGCGAGCCGCTCGGCCAGGTGGTCAGGATCGGACGCGCCAAACCCCGGGATTTTGCCGTCGTGGGAGTCGTGCCGACCGGCAAGTACCGCAGCCTGGGCGAGCGGCCGACGCCGTTCATGTATTTCGCGAACGCGCAGGAATGGACACCTGGTGCCGCGGTGCTGATCCACGCCAACGGCGCGCCCGAGTCGCTGGCGCCGGCCCTGCGCGAGGCGGTGCGGTCGCTCGATCCCGACCTTCCGGTGGCCAGCATCGCCACCCTGCACGAGACAATCGGCGCCGCGCTGCTGCCGGCTCGCATCAGTGGCGTGGCCATCGGCGCCATGGGCGCGCTGGGCCTGGCACTCGCCTGCATCGGCCTGTTCGGCGTCGTCGCGCACGCGGTGTCGCAGCGCACGAGAGAAATCGGCGTCCGCATCGCCCTGGGCGCACAGCCGGGCGGCGTGGCTAACACCATCATGCGCGACGGCATGGTGCTGGTCGTGGCCGGCGGGGTACTGGGCCTGGCCGGCGCCGCCGGGGCGGCCCAACTGCTGCGGGGTGTCCTGTACGGCGCGTCGGGAACCGGCCTCGTCTTCGTGAGCGTGCCGATCCTGCTGGTCACGGTAGCGGCCTTCGCCGCGTGGCTGCCGGCGCGGCGGGCCGCCACGGTGGATCCGCTCGTGGCCCTTCGGCAGGAGTGAGCGTGGCAAGGACCGTTCGTCTCGTCGCTGCGCTGCTCGGATTCGTGGGCACGTCCTGCAATGGCATCCCGACGATTCCGCGATCCACGGAAGACTGCAGCGGCTATCCCGACTGGCAGCAATCGGCGTATGTGCTGCCGTACGATGTGGGCCGCTCGCATCGCATTTCGCAGGGCAACTGCACGACCGCCAGCCACCAGGGCACGCTGCGCTACTCGTACGACATGCACATGCCCTTCGGCTCGGTCGTCCTCGCCGCCCGCGACGGCGTGGTCACCGCTTTGCGGGTGTCGCAGCCGGCGGGTGTCCGCGGGCTGACCTCGTCCAACTACCTGCAGATTCGCCACGCCGATGGCGTGTTCAGCGACTACGTTCACCTGGCGCCAGGCGGCAACCTCGTCGCCCTCGGCGACACGGTGCGCGCGGGCGATCCGGTGGCGATCACCGGCGACACCGGTGACATCGGCAACTCGCCGCACCTGCACTTCAACATCACCACCTGCGGCGACAACCTGCGGTGCGACACCCTGCCGGTGACGTTTCGGAACACGGCCGCCAATCCGACCGGCTTGAAATACAACGTGTTCTACGAAGCGCTGGCCTATCCGCGCTGAGGCGGCAGTCCTCGCCGTCCTGGAACTCGTTTCTCACGCCGGTTGCCGCTCCCGGCGATGGCCGCGGCAACCATGGTCCGTCACGAATCAGCTATCGCGCAGCGCCACCATGGGATCGATGCGGGTCGAGCGGCGCGCCGGCAGGTAACACGCCAGCACCGAGACCGCCAGCAGCGCCGTGCCGGCGACGACGAAGACGACTGGGTCTTGCGCGCCCACGCCGTAGAGCTGGCTTTGCAGGAAGCGGCTGAGCGCCACCGCGCTCACCAGGCCGAGCGTCACGCCGAGGACGGCCGCGCGCACACCCTGTTTCAGCACCATCTGCACGATGGTCAGGCGGTCGGCGCCGAGGGCCTGGCGGATGCCGAACTCGCGCTCACGCTGCGTGACGCCGTATGCGACCACGCCGTAGATGCCGATGCCAGACAGCAGCAACGCCACGGTCCCGAACAGGGCGAGGAGCAAGGTCGGCGCGCGCCTGGTGGCCAGCGACCGCCCGATCCATTGATCCATCGTCCGCACGTCAGCCATCGGCTGTCCGGGGTCGATGGCCTGCACAACCGACCGCACCTGCGCGACGAGCGTCTGCGGGTCGAGCGTGGACTTGACGACCAGCGCCAGGCCCGGCCGGGGAGCCTGCGTGACCGGGTAGTAGATGCGCTCCTTGTTCACCGGCTCGCTGAGATCGATGCTGTTGATGGTGCCGACGACGCCGACGACGGTGAAGGGCGGCGCATCGGGACGGCCGAGGCGGATCTGCTGGCCGATCGGGTCCTTGTCGCGGAAGTAGCGGCCCACGAGATACTCGTCGATGACGACGACCGGCGGGCTGTCGGGACCGTCGCCGTCGGTGAAGGTGCGGCCCTTGACGAGCGGGATCTGCATCGCCCGGAAGTAATCGCCGCCGACGATCTCCTGTCGTGCGTGGGGGGCGGCTTCGGACGGACCCGGCGTGTAGCCGACGATGCTGTAGGAACCCGAGCCGACCATGCCGTTGAACGGAACGTTGCTCGTGAGCCCGGCGGCGAGCACCCCGGGAATCCGGCTCGTGTCGTCCACGACCCGTCGCCAGAAGGCGGCGCGGGCCGTGTTGTCGGGGTAGGTCGTCGCGGGCAGCGCCAACTGCGCGGTAAGCACGTTCTCGGGCGAGAAGCCCGGGTTTACCTCCTGCAGGCGCGCGTAGCTGCGACCCAGCAAACCGGCTCCCACGAGCAGCATCACCGCCAGCGCCACCTCGGCCACCACCAGTCCCGCGCGCGTGGCCCCTGTGCCGCGTGACGCCGATCCCCTGGCGCTGTCGTCGCGCAGCACCTGGTTCACGCTGGTAGCACTCGTAGCCAGCGCTGGCACCAGCCCGAACACCACGCCAGTGAGCCCCGCCATCGTCAGCGCAAAGCCCAGCATGGGCCAGCTGAGCGTCACGTCGGCCGCGGCCGGCAGTTGCTGCCCGATGAGCCCCACCAGTGCGCGCACGCCGGCCAGGCCGAGGCCCAGGCCGACTACGGCGCCAAGCAGCGACAGCACGAGACCTTCGGTGAGCATCTGCTTGACCAGGTGGCCGCGGCCGGCGCCAATGGCGGAGCGGATCGCCACCTCGCGATGCCGGCCGCTGGCGCGCATCAACAGCAGGTTCGCCACGTTGGCGCAGGCGATGAGCAGCACCAGCAGGACCCCCGCCTGCAGGACCAGCAGCGGCGCGCGCACGTCACCGACGATCTGCTCGCGCAGCGGGACCGAGTAGCCGGTGAAGCCGCTGCGCTCGGCGAAGCCGCGGAGCTGCGGCAGGCGTTCGAGGTTGCGGCCGATGATGGTCCGCATCTGCGCGTCGAGCTGCTCGCGCGTGGCACCCGGTACCAGGCGCGCGATCATGGCGCTGAACTCGTTGCCACGGCCCTGGTCGCTCGCCTGCTCGGGGGTGAACGAGAAAGGCACCAGCAGTGCGATGTCGCGCGCCGGCAGCTCGAGATCGGACGGCAGCACGCCGACGACGCGGTGGGCCACGCCATCGAGCCGAATGTCCTTGCCGACGATGCCGGCGTCGGCCGCGAACCGCGAGTTCCACAGGCCAAACGTCAGGATGGCGAACTGGTCGGCGCCAGTCGTAGCGTCCGGCTCCGTGAAGGCCCGTCCGAGCAGGGGCTCGCGCCCGAGGGTGGAGAAGAACGACGGCGTCACCCTGAGCGCTCGCACCTGCTCCGGTGAGCCACCGTCAGCCAGGCTGACGCTGCGTTGCGCGAACAGCGTGGCGTCTTCGATAGCCGTCGCCTGGGTCTTGCGATCGAGATAATCCGGGATCGAGACGCTGGCCTGCGGCAGGTTTCCGAGCGGGTAGCTGTTCCAGATGAACACCAGCCGGTCGGCGTCGGCGTATGGGAGGGGCCGCAGCAGCACCTGGTAGAGCAGGCTGAAGATCGCGGTGTTGGCGCCGATGCCGACGGCCAGCGTCAGCACCGCCACCAGCGTGAACAACGGCTGCCGGCGCAGGCCCCGCAGTGCGTAGCGCAGGTCTCTCATGGGCGGTTGGATGGGCCAGACGGCCCGAAGGTTGCCCTGCGCTACGGCGCCAGGGCGGGCGCATCCTTGGCCGGCCCGCGGAAGATCGTCGAGAACGACGTGCGATAGAGCCGCCACCGTCCTTCGTGCCGCCTGGCGAGACTGGCGAACCGGCCAACGAACGCCGTGCCGTCGGAGAACTCCTCCCGCAGGGTGTAACGCGACAACGCGAGGTCGCCCATGATCTCGATCGACACGGGGCGGATGTCGGTGGCCACGGCCCGGTTGCCCGCCTCATACCAGGGCTTCACGCGATCCAGGTAGGTTTGCCGATCGAGCACGCCGTCGCCACCGGACCAGTTGGTGTAGCCGGGATGAAACTGCGCCGCGTAGGCGTCGAAGCCCTCGTTGGCCAGCACAAGCGCGACGTTGCGCTCCAGCGCCATTACCAGCTCGCGGTCTTTCGCCGGATCCGGTGTCGGCGGTGTCACGCTGCCGCACGACGCGACGCTGGCAACAACGACGAGCAGCAACGCGGCCACGGTGGTGTTCGACACCCGCCAATCGTACCGGCGCCATGCCGGCCGGGCAACCGGATTGATCACTTGGTCTCGGCTACCGGTACCACTTGCGTTGAACCGCCCCGGTGACGCTGCCATCGTGGCAACATGGCACACCAACTCGCCGTGCTCGCCGCCATCACAGTGGCGATGGGCCACCAGACGTTCCTGCCGCCGCCGATCGTCGTGCATCGCTATGCCGCGGTGTCGCAGTCATTTCACGAGAACGCCTACTGGCTCGAATCCGCCGACGGCCTTGTCTTGATCGACGCGCTGCTGCTGAAGTCGGATGCGCGGCTGCTGGCCGCGACGATGAAGGCGACCGGGAAACCGTTGAAGGGAATCTTCCTCACGCACCCGCACCTCGATCATTTCGGTGGCATTCGAACCATCGTATCGGCGTTTCCCGGCACGCCGGTGTACGCCACGCAGGCCACCGCCGATGGTGTGATGCCCATGCATGAACAGGCCAGCAAGGCACCGTGGGTGAAGGCGCTTGGCGACAACTACGACGGCGCGCCCTATGTTCCCGGCACCATCGTCGCGCCGGGCGCCACCCTGACGCTGGCCGGCATGCGGTTCACGTTTCACGACGTGGGCCCCATGGAGGCGTCGAACAACACCGTGATCGTGTGTGAGGACCTCAAAGCCGCGTTTACGGGCGACGTCACTGTGTCGAACGCGCCGTTCTACGTCGGCGAGGGGCGATCGCAGACCGCGCTCGAGGTGCTCGCCGCGCTGCCGGCGAAGCTGCCCGGCGTGGGCCTGGCGTACTCCGGACACTACGAGCCGGCGCCGTTGGCGGCCGTCGTCGATGCCAACATCAGCGCCGTGCGGTTCTACCGCGACGTGGTGGCCATGGCGCTGGCCACGCCGGCATGGCGGCAGGGCAACCGGCTGTCGCAGGCGGGCCGGGATGCGGCCGCGCAGCTGATCGCCGACCGCTTCGCCGGGCAACCCGCCTACGGCCTGGGCCAGTTGGCCATCGCGCAAATGAACGTGGCGGCACTCGAAGCCGAACTGCGCGCCGCGAAGACCAGCCTCGAGGCCTCGCCGCTGCAGGCCGGGGTGCAGCGCCTGCACTTCATGCTGGGCCGCTGGCCCGCGGCGTCGTTCTGGCTGGGCGACGGCGCGACCAGGCTCGAGGGCATTGCCAGGGTCAGGGACAACCTGTATCAGTACGTGCTGGCCTACGACGCCGTGCAGCGGCGCTATCGCTTCTCGTCGATCGACAGCCGCTCGGGACTGTTGGACACCTATACCGGCGACTTCGATGACTCTGGCGCGTTGGTCATGACCAACCTGGAGTCGGGCACTCACTACCTCGCGAACGGCAAGCCCGTGCACAACCGCCTGGTCATGACGCCGGGTGCCGGCGGCTGGTCGTGGCGGGTCGATTCGTCGGACGACCGCGGGGTCACCTGGCAGGTCGTCAAGCCATTCGAGTTCGCGGGCTCGGGCCGGCAGTAGCGGAGTTGCGCCTATCGCCTGACGCCGATGACGGCCCGCACCCTTTTTACGTAGCGGCTGCTCACCGACACGCTTCCTCCTCCCACCAGCCGCAGCGAATAGACGCCGTCGCCATCGGTGCGCAGCGCCGCACATTCATCGCATCGGACCATGGTGCTGCGGTGCACGCGGATGAACGACGCCGGGTCGAGGCGCCGTTCGAGCTGCGAGATGGTGACCCGGTGCAGCACCTTGCGATCGCGGAGGTGCAGCTCCACGTAGTTGCCGGCGGCGGCTATCCACCGGACGTCGCGCAGTTGGATGGACTCGATCCGGCCAATCGAGCGGATGCTGAGCCGGGTGAGCCAGGGCGCCTGGCCCGGCGAGCGACCGGGGTCGTCGTCCAGGTAGCCGAGCAACGCCTGCCCGTACGCCGCCCGTGATCGCAGTGCCAGCATCTCCTCGGCCCGCCTCAGCGCCTGCGCCAGCCGCTCATCGTCAAACGGCTTGAGCAGGTAGTCGAGGGCGTGCAGTTCGAAGGCCCCGACGGCAAAGGTGTCGAAGGCGGTCACGAACACCACGATCGGCGGCTCCTTCAGCATCGAGAGCGACCGCGCCAGGCCGAGTCCTGACTCGCGCGGCATCTGCACGTCGAGGAACACGACGTGGGCCGCCATTTGCGCCAACTGCTCGCGGGCGTCGGCGGCGCTGCCGCTCTCGCCAACGACCCGCCACCGCGGGTGCGCGGCCAGCGCATGACGCAAGTTGGCCCGCGCCAGCGGCTCGTCGTCCACGATCAGCGCCTGGATGGAAGAAGTCGAGGGCGGCATTAGTCGTCTGAATGCGCCGGCAGGTTCAGTTCCACCGTGAACCGGCCGTCGGCGACGGCGCCGGCGCACGACGACCTGGGTCCGTACAGCAGGCCGAGCCGGGCACGGGTGGCGGCGAGGCCGAGGCCGGTGCCGGGGTTGGGCGTGGCCTCAGGATGCATCGGGTTGGTGATCCGGATCACCAGTTGCGGTCCCGCCAGCTTCAGGTCGAGGCGAATGTCGCTGTCGCCTTCGTGACACTCGAGGTCGTGGCGAATCGCATTCTCGATCAGAGGCTGCAGCAGCAGCGGCGGCACCTCGGCATCGATCACGTCGTCGGTTTCGCCGGTGACCGTGAAGCGCAGCCTGCCGCCGTAGCGAAGCGCCTGCAGCGCGATGTAATCGCGGGCGAACTCCAGCTCCTCGCGCAGCGAGACCCGCTCGCGGCCGGCGGCGACCAGCGCGTACCTGAGCAGCGCGCTCAACTGCTGCAGCGCCGACAGCGCCAGGGCCTTGTTCTCGGCGCGGACGAGTCCGCTGATCGCATTCAGGGCGTTGAACAGAAAGTGCGGTTCGAGTTGGGCCCTGAGCGCGGCCAGCCGATGCTGTTCGATGTCGAGGCGGAGTGCCAGGTTCTCGGCATCCAGGCGTTGGCGCAGGCGTTGGTTCTCGAGCCCCGACCGCGCCGCGACAATGGCGGCAACGACGGCAACAGTGGCGAGAAACAGGCCGAAGTCGACAAGCCAGTAAATGGCCGGCCACGCCGCGGCCGCCCGCGCGAAATCGCTCCACGGCCGCTGGCGCATGTACATGTCCCAGATAATCTGGTACGCCACTTCCGGCAGATAGAAGGCAACCGCAAACACCGCCGTCAGCAGCGCCACTCGCCCGGGACGAGTCGCGCGTAACGGCTCGCTCGCAAGCAGGACGTAGAGCACGGAAGTGAAGGCCATCCACGGCAGGTACGGAGGAATGTAGAGCGCCACGCCGGCAAGCAGCGGACCGGGACTGCCGCGCCGAAGCTGATCCGTATATCCGGCGAGGCCGTGGACGATGGCGACCACGGTCCAGACCAGCAGGCTGGACAGGATGGCGCTTCGCCAGAGAGCCCGCGCGGGAGGCATCACCTCAACAGTACCGCAGGACGTCGACCGGCCAGCCCGGCTTCCGTCACACCGCTGCGGGCATTCGGCCCTGCGGCGCTGGCCGATGCCGTGTGACTACAATCGGGCATGAGCCGCGCGGCGAAGGCCCTGACAACTGTTGTGCTGGCGTCGGTTTCGCTCGCGGCCCAGCCTTCGGCTTCCGCTCCGCTGACGTTGCCCGAACCAGCCGCCGTCAAGCTCGTCGAAAGCCTGAAGGCCGCGGCGAGCCACGCCACCCACGCCTGGCGCGACGTCCCACCGGTCGCCGGCGAACTGGTGAACGGCTACATCGAGATCCCGATGGGCGAGCGGAACAAGCACGAGTTCGACATGCTGCGCAACGCCCTCAGCCTCGACCGTGTCATCCCTGAACACATCGGCGGCTACCCGGTGAACTACGGGTTCGTGCCGCAAACCGTGTCGTACGACGGCGACCCGTTCGACGTGCTGGTGCTTGGCCCGCCCATTCCCGGCGGCCGCACCGTGCAGGGCGTGGTCGTTGGCTTGATGCAGATGGAAGACGAGAAGGGCCTCGACTCCAAGGTCGTCATCTCGCCGGCCGGCGAAGACGGCAAGCCGCTGCACCAGCTCACCGAGGCCGACCAGGAGCGGATTGCCATCTTCTTCCGCAACTACAAGAAGGACGATCCCTCGACGTGGTCGAAGGTGCCCGGCTGGGGAAGCGCGGCCGACGCGTGGACCTACGTGCAGACGACGCATGCGTTCTTTCGGCAGTGCCGAATTCGTCCGGGCCCGTGTGAGATTGCCCGTCCCTATTGATGACCGTGACCAACACCCGGGTCCCGGCGTTTGCCTTGGCGCTGTCGCTCGCGGCGGCGCTACTGGCCGCGTGCGCGGGCCAGCCCGACCGGGCGCTCACCATCTCGGGCAGTTTCCTCGGCCGCGAAGGTCAGGTCCTTCGCGTGCAACTCGATCGCTTCCGCCAGGCGAACCCCGGCCTCGACGTGCAGCTGCGGGCCACACCCGACGCCGCCGACCAGCGGCACCAGCTCTACGTGCAATGGCTCAACGCCCGGGCCACGGATCCCGATGTCCTGCAGCTCGACGTGGTGTGGACGGCGGAGTTCTCTGCCGCCGGGTGGATTGCGCCGCTCGATCGATTCACTCCTGTTGTGGACGACTTCTTTCCCAACGTCGTGGCCGCCAATCGCTGGAACGGCACGCTTTACGCGCTTCCGTGGTTCGTCGATGTCGGCATGCTCTACTGGCGCACCGACCTGATGCCGGCGGCGCCGGCTGATCTGCAGGCCCTGCGCGAGGCGGCACTGGACGCGCGCCGTCAGCACGGTGTGCCCTACGGCTTCGTGTGGCAGGGCGCCCGCTACGAAGGGCTCGTCACGGTGTTCCTCGAACACCTCGGCGCTTTCGGCGGCGCCATTCTGGACGAGGCCGGGCAGGTGGTGGTGGATCGGCCCGAGGCGGTTGCGGCGTTGACCTACATGCGCGATGCCATTCATGCCGATGGCTTCGTGCCATCGTCAGTGCTGACCTGGCAAGAGGAACAGACACGCTTCGCGTTCCAGAACGGCGAAGCGGCGTTCATGCGCAACTGGCCGTACGCATACTCGCTGCTTGCCGATGCCGCACAGTCGTCCGTGGCTGGACGGTTCGCCGTCGCCGCCATGCCGGCCGCGGCCGGCGGCGCGCCGGCTGCGGCCCTGGGCGGGGCGGTTCTGGCCGTCAACGCACACAGCGAGCTGCCGGATGAAGCGTACCGGCTGATCGAGTTCCTGCTGCAGCCCGAACAGATGATCGAGCGGGCGGCAATCGCCGGTCAGTTCCCGCCGCGCCGCAGCCTGTACGAGACGGGGGCGCTCGAGAAGGCGCTGACCATTCCGGCCGCCGACGCCATGCGCGTCATCCAGCACGCGGTGGCCCGGCCGGCCACACCGGTCTACAGCCAGTTGTCGGAGATCCTGCAGGTAGCCCTGCACCGCGCGTTAACCCAACAACAGGAGCCGCGCGAGGCGCTGCACGGCGCCGCGGCAGGGATGAGGACTCTGCTCGCACGCGTGAGGTTGAGCGAATGATGCACGGCCGGCAAGACGAGGCCCGCCTGGGCTGGATGCTGTCGGCGCCAGCGCTGGCCACCATCGCGGTGGTGGCGCTCTTCCCCATCGCCTGGACGGTGTGGGAGTCGCTGCACCTGCACGACCTGCGTATGCCGTGGCTGGGGCGCCCCTTCGTCGGCCTCGACAACTACGCCGAGGCGTTGTCCGATCCGCGATTCGCCGGCGCACTCGCTCACACCGCGGCATTCGTCGCAGCCACCGTCACGCTCGAGCTGACCGGCGGACTCGTGCTCGCGCTGATCCTCGACCGGGCCTCGCGGTTGCGAGGCATCGCTCGCGCCGCCGTGCTGCTGCCCTGGGCCATTCCCACCGTGGTTGCGGCGCTGGTGTGGCGGTTCATGTTCGAAAGCCCCGCCGGCCTGGTTTCGACATCGCTGGCGCAAGCCGGAATCGCCGCCCCAACCTGGTTTGCCGACGCGCAGTGGGCGTGGCTGCCGTTGATCCTCGCTGATGCGTGGAAGACGACGCCGTTTGTGGCCATCCTGTTGCTGGCTGGACTACAGAACATCGATCGGTCGCTGTACGAGGCGGCCAGCGTGGATGGCGCCGGCGCCTGGCGCCAGTTCATCGACATCACGCTGCCGCTGCTGACGCCGGCCCTGCTGGTGGCGTTCCTGTTCCGCGCCCTCGATGCCTTCCGCGTCTTCGACGTGATCTACGTGATGACGGGTGGCGGCCCCGGCACCGCCACCGAGCCGGTGGCGCTCTACACCTTCACCATGCTGCTGCAGAACCTGCGGTTCGGCTTCGGCTCGGCGCTGTCGGTCATGGTGTTCGGCGTAGCCTTCGTGTTCGCGCTGGCGGTGATTCGACTGTTCCGCAACGACCTGTTCGGCGAGGTGCGGTCATGAGCCGCGGGGCGCGCTGGTGGCCGCTCGTCACCGCGCTAGCGCTCCTGCCGTTCCTGTTCCCGCTGGCCTGGGCGGCCTGGTCGTCGTTCACGCCAGAAAACCGGTTGTTCGCCGCGCCCGGCTTCGAGCCGCGGACACTGACCCTTGATCACTATCGCGCCCTGTTCGACGAGCGCGACTTCTGGACGCCACTGCGCAACTCGCTGATCGTCGCCGGCGCTACCACCGTGTTGTCGGTCGTGCTGGGCGGCGCATGCGCCTATGCGCTGGCGCGCCTGCGCTTTCGCGGCAAGGGCGTCTTACTCGCGTTCGTGCTTGCCGTCTCGATGTTCCCGCAAATCGCCATCGTCTCGCCGCTCTACATGCTGCTGCGCGAGCTGCATTTGTTGAACACCTATCCCGGCCTGGTGCTGCCATACCTGACGTTTGCCACGCCGCTGACCATCTGGATGCTGGTCGGCTTCTTCCGCCAGTTGCCGGCGGGGCTCGAAGAGGCGGCCTACATGGACGGCGCCGGCCGGCTGCGCACGCTTTGGAGCATCATGCTGCCGCTGGCGGCGCCCGGCCTGGCCACCACCGGCATCCTGACCTTCCTCTACTGCTGGAACGAGTTCCTGTTCGCGCTGTCGTTCACGCTTGGTCCCGAACGGCACACGGTGCCGGTGGCCATCACGCTGTTCCGCGGACAGTACCAGGTGCCGTGGGGACAGATCCTGGCCGCGGCGGTGGTGGCCACGGCGCCGGTCGCAATCATCGTGCTCGTCGCCCAGCGGCGCATTGTCGCCGGGCTCACCGCGGGGGCGGTCAAGGGCTGACATGGCGGCTATCACCCTGCACGGCGTCGAGAAGATCTTCGAGAACGGCCACGCCGCGGTGCGCGATCTGTCGTTCACGATTGGCGATGGCGAGCTGCTGGTGCTGGTGGGACCGTCAGGGTGCGGCAAGAGCACGGCGCTCAGGCTGATTGCCGGCCTCGACACGCCGACGCGCGGCCGCATCGAGATCAACGGCCGCGATGTGACCGCCGTGCCGCCGCAGCAGCGCGACCTGGCGATGGTGTTCCAGAACTACGCGCTATATCCGCACAAGACCGTGCGCGAGAACCTGGCGTTCGGGCTGCGCGCCCGCGGTGTTGACGCCGCGCTGGCGGCGGAGCGGGTCGCGAGCACGGCCGCGGCACTTGGCATACAGGCGCTGCTGGATCGCAAGCCGGCGCAGCTGTCGGGCGGTCAACGGCAACGCGTCGCCCTCGGCCGCGCCATCGTCCGCGAACCCCAGGCGTTTCTGCTCGACGAACCGCTGTCGAATCTCGATCCGCTGCTGCGCGTCGGCACGCGCGCGGAGCTGATCCTGCTGCAGCGGCGCCTGGCCGCGACAATGATCTACGTGACGCACGACCAGGAAGAAGCCATGACCCTGGGGACCAGGATTGCGGTGATGCGCGACGGACGCGTCGAGCAGATCGCGCCGCCGCTCGAGGTGTTCGAGCGACCGGCGACGACGTTTGTCGCGCAGTTCGTGGGATCGCCGTCGATGAACCTGTGGCCCTGCACGGTCGAACGGCGCGACGGCGCCGTGCGCCTGGTGATGGCTGCGTGGTCAATCGACCTGGCGGGCAGCCACCCGGGCGGCGCCACCGGCGATCTAACGGTGGGGATCAGGCCGCACGAGATTGCCCTCGTCGAGCCCGACAGTGGCGATGCCGTGGGCCGCATCGAGATCGTCGAACCTCTGGGGGCCATGACGACGGTGCACGTGGCGGTGGACGGCGTTGACGAACTGACGCGGGTGGTGACGGCGCCCGACGGGGCGATCAAGGCCGGCGATCGCATTGGCCTGCGATTGCGTCGCGATCGCCTGCATTTGTTTACCGCCGCAGGCGCCAGACTCGAGACAGCCGCGCCGTAGTCAGCCGGGCGCCCAGGTGTCGCGCTTCTTCCGCCTTCTGCCCCGCGGCACAGCGTGGCATGCCGATTGCTGCACTGGACGGGATGCTCGGATTGATCCTCGCGGGACTCGTGGCCGGGGTGGCGCCGGCGGCACCGACCGCGGCCGACGACGAGCCATGCGCGATGGCGAAACTCCCCGGATTGTCGCGGCAATTCGCAGCCCTCAGGCAAGCCAACGAATCCAGCGCGGCCGGTGCGAATGCGGATTTCGCGCGGGTCGCCGCCAGTATTCTTGGCCGGGCCATGGACGGCGATGTCGACTGGTCGACACACGCCGATTTGCCCTGCTCACCTGCGGTCCGCGCGCGCGACCACCGCGCCTCGCAGATGGCCATGGTCGGCTACAGCGCCACCGAGATCGCGGATGTGCTGGACGGCCGCCTGGCGCGCGCCGACCTGGATCAGGCACGAGCGCGGTTGATGGCCGGTCAGCCCCGCGCTGCGGTCGCCGACTTCCTGGACTCGCGCTGGCGCGCTCCGCGGGCCATGCCGCTCGAGCCGCCGGCACCGGAAGAGGCGCCGGCGCTGGTTGCCGCGGGCGATCGCGACATCCCCTGGCTCGACGTTGACCTGGAGCAGGAACTGGAGGCGCTGGTGCTGTCGCACAACGTGCCGGCCGGACTGGTGCGCGCCATGGTCGCCGCCGAATCAGGCGGCAACCACCGGGCGGTGTCGTCTGCCGGCGCCGTCGGGCTGATGCAATTGATGCCGGCGACGGCCGCCGCCCTTGGTGTGGATCCATGGCAGCCGCGCGAGAACCTGCGCGGCGGCGTGGCTTACCTGGCGGAGCTGATGCGCGCCTACAACGGCGACACGCGGCTGGCCTTGATCGCCTACAACGCCGGCCCCCAGCACGCCGATCGCGTGCGCGACGGCACCGCCGTCGCCTACCGGGAAACGCGGCGTTACCTCGACGCCATCGCCGCCCGCTACCCGCTGCCCTAGAACGGCAGAAATCAAAGCATCCTTGCCTTGACATCAAGGCATCACAATTCTAGCATCAAGTCATGCGGACCACACTCACTCTTGAAAAAGACGTGGCGGCTCGCCTTGCGCAAACCGCGAAGAAGCGCGGCCTGCCGTTCAAGACGGTCGTCAACGATGCTTTGCGGGTTGGCTTGGCGGTGCTCGACCGGCCCTTGGAAACGACCGCATTTCGAACCGCCGGGTTCGACCTCGGCCCGAGCCTAGTTGGCAGCCTGGACGATGTCACGGGCGTGTTGGCGCGAATCGAAGGTGAGGATCATCGGTGATCCTGGTCGACGCCAACCTGCTGCTGTATGCCGCCAACCGGACGGCGGCCGAACACGCCGCAGCGCGCGAGTGGTTGGATGCGAAACTTAGCGGCACGGCACGGGTCGGTCTGCCTTGGCCGTCACTGCTGGCGTTCGTTCGACTTGCCAGCAACCCGATGGTCGTGCGTTACCCGGTTTCTGCCGCGCAGGCGTGGGCACAGGTGCAGCAGTGGCTCTCGGCGAGTCCGGCGTGGATACCGCAGCCGACCGTCCGCCACGCTGAAGTCCTCGGGGCCTTGTGCGCGCCTTCCTCGATGACGGCGCGATTGGTCCCCGACGCCCACCTCGCTGCGCTCGCGATCGAACATGGGTTGACGCTGTGCTCCACCGACGGCGATTTTGCGCGATTCGCGGGGCTGGACTGGGAGAATCCCCTGTCGCCGCCGAGCCAGTAAGGAGATCAAGAGATCGGAGAACGCTGATCTACTTCAGCGGATCGCCGGCGATGTGACATCGCCGATGCACCGTGACGCGAGCCGCCTGCGCCGCAAGCCGACGCAATAACAAGAGATCAAGAGATCAGAAGAAAGGACTTCCTTCTGATCTCTTGGCCTCCTGTAGTGAATTACTTGACGGCCTCTGCCCCAGCCTTCGAGATGATCTCGTCCTGCGCGGCGGTGACGCCGCTCGTGCCCACCGCCCCGATGAACTCGCCGCCCCGAAGGATTGGCACGCCGCCGGCGAAGGTGATGCCATTGGGCACCTCGGTGACCGTCTTGGCCTTCATCTGCGCGCCGTATTCCGCGGTGGTCATCTTCGACGCCACCACCGTTGCCGCCTTGCGCATGGCGATGTCGTACGAGCGCGGGCTCGCGCCGGTCAGCCGCCGCAGCACCACCGGCATGCCGGCCGCGTCGGTGACGACAATGGTCACGTTCCACTTGTTCTTGCGCGCCTCGGCTTCGGCGGCGTCGATCACCTGCACGGCCATCTCGTAGGTCAGCGCCTGCGGCGCCGGGGCGGGAGCCTGGGCCTGGGTGGCGGCGGTGAAGCTCAGGGCGCCCATCAGCAGCAGGGCAGGCATCAGTCGAACGGAAGTCGCGCGGGTCATGGAAGGCTCCTCAATCAAGGGTTGGCGGGTGTCGCGGGTGAAAGTATGCCGCAGGCGCGGCGCCGGTGTTCAGGGTCGTCGAAACGTGATGCTGGCGAAGACGTGTCGCTGGATGAAGACGTTATTGGCGGCGCCGCCGGACCACTCGAGGTGTTGCTTGTCGTGCAGGTTCTGCCCGGTAATCGACAGCTCGATCTCGGGCCGCGGCTGCCAGCCGAGTCGCAGGTTTGAGGTGGCATAGGCTGGCACTGGGCCGGCCTGCAGTTCGCTGATGCGCCGCCACGTCCAGTCGAACGAGACCTGGCGCGGCAGATCGAGCGAGGCCTGGACCTGCAGTTGATGGTTCGGGATCAGGCCCTCGTAACGGTTTTCCTGCGACACGTCGTTGCTGCCCGGGTCGCGATTGACCTCGACCGTCAGGTACGAGTAGTTCGCGGTGACCCGCAGCCGCTCGGTGGCCCTGACATCGGCGGTGAGCTCGGCGCCGCGGCTGTAGCCGCTCAGGCCGTTCAGGAAGCTGACCGGGAGGATCACGCGCGCCGGCGGCGGGCTGGTCTCGACGAACGGCGTCGCCAGCTCCGTGCTCAGCACATCTTCCAGGTCGCTGTAGAACGCCGACACCGTGAAGAAAGCGCGGGCGAATGGGCGCGAGCGATAGATCAGTTCATACGCGATCAGCTTTTCGGGAACGAAGCCGGGGTTTGGCAGCAGCCGCACGAACGCCGGGGTGCTGGGGTTGGCCAGGCTGGCGGTGGTGTAGTCGGTCTCGACCCGCGACGGCGTGCGCACTGCGCGGGTGACCGACGCGGCCACCGTGTTGGCGGCGTTGACCGTCCACACCACGCGTCCGCTCGGCTGCACTTCGACGCCGCTGTAATCGTTGTGCTCGATCTTGCTGCCGGCGATCAGCTTCAGGCGCTGCGGCACCAGCGTGAAGTCGTCTTGCGCGAACGCGCTGAACAGGTGATCGGTGCGGCGGCCGGGTGTGATAGCCGACGGCGCGATCGCGGTGATGCGGCCGGTGGTGGTGCGATAGGCGACGCCCCAAACCACGTCGTGGCGCCCCCAGCCTCGTTGGCGCTGCTGATAGTCGATGTCGAAGGTATCGCGCGACTCGGCTACCGGCTGCTCGTCGCGGCTGGTGCGATCGTAATAGGTCTGCAGCTGCACGTCGGCCGACTCGCCGATGCGGCCGTTCCATCGCGCCAGCAGGTTGCCGCCCGACAGCGGCGCGTCGCGGACGATGGTGGTCGAGAAAGGGGGCGTGAAGCTGGTGAGCGTGGCGCGCTGCCCAAGTTGCCCCTGGTAGACGTCGCCTTGCACCGTCAGGCCGCTGGTGTTCGACAGCCGCCAGTCGCCGCGGAAGCCGCCCTGGAACATGTGCCAGCGATCGAACTCCGAGCCATCGGCGGTGGATTGCGACGCGCGATCGAAGCCCTTGAGGTAGCCGCGCACGTGGCCGCGGCTGCCGGCGCGGCCGCCGTAGCGAATGCCGCCCAGGCCGTTGATCTCGCTGCCGGCGCTGGCGGTGGCCAGCCAGCCCTGCGTCTCTTCCGCGCGCTTGGTGATGATGTTGATGATCCCGTTGACGGCGTTGGCGCCCCACAGCGTGCCGCCGGGGCCGCGAATCACCTCGATGCGATCGACGTCGAAGAGCAGCGTGTCTTGCACTTCCCAGTAGGTGCCGGCGAACAGCGGCGAGTAGACGGCGCGGCCGTCGATCAGCACCAGCATGGCGCGCGACAGGCGGTCGGCGAAGCCGCGCATGCCGATCGACCAGCGGCTGGCGTCGATGCGGGCCACCTGGATGCCGGGGGCCATGCGCAGCGCTTCAGGCAGCGAGGTCACGCCGGCGCGGCGGATGTCGTCTTGCGTAATCACGAACACCGCGGCCGGCGACAGGCTGGTGGCTTCTGGCGTGCGCGTGGTGGTGACTTCGACGGCGAGCAACTGCTCGAGCGTCATGCGCTTGAGATCCTGCGACGACTGGGCCGCCGCCGCGCTCGGCAGCGCGCTCGCGAAGGCAAGGCAGAGCACGAGGGGCGCAATTGGGCTCAGGGGGAAGCTGGACGCCATGCGGGGGTTATCGGTCCGCGTTCACGCCAAGCTGAAGCGTAATAACGAGAACGCGCATTCCGAGAATGCCACGAACGTCGCCCATCGTCCAACTGCGCCTTGCTAAGGTTGAGCTGGCGCGAGCCCAAGCTCGACAACAAGCCCGTGGTGATCGGAGAACGGCACGTCAACCGCCGTGTTCTCGATCAGCCGGGCGTGGGCGGTGATGCATTCCGAGTCGCCGGGTTGGGCGAAGACGTAGTCGTACCAGGAGTGCGGACCGGTGTGCTCGATGTAGGTGAGGCAGCCGGTCATCCGCAACTGCGCGGTCAGCTCCTGCCACCCGTGGGGCAATCCCATATCGGGCCATTCGTCCGGCGTGGTGTTGAAGTCGCCGCCTACGATCAAGAGATCGCTGTAGCGTCGAGCGACGGCCTCCAAGTCGCGGAGTTGAGCAACTCGCTCGGCCACGTACGCCTGCCGTGCCCGCAACACGCCATCGGCGTGAAAGTATCCGTACTGCGACTGCAGGTGGGTGTTCAGGAACACCATGCGGCGGCCGCTCGCCACATGCTCTGTCGTCACCGCCAGCACGCCCTTCCTGAAGAGCCCGTCGCCCTGCCAGAACTTCCATGCCGGCGCTGCCACGGTGAACCGCGTGAACGCGGCCGGCCTGGTGTTCTGCCACCGCTCGCGGCGCAGCAGCGTGAGCAACCCGCCGCAGTTGCGGCCCGCGCCGTTCTCGCCGGCCATCACCGTGTAGTTGCCGCCCAGCGATTGCTGGATCACATGGAACGCTTCGGCGGTCCAGATCTCTTGCAGCATCACCACGTCGGCAGCCTCGTGGTCGATCGCCGCGGCGGCGGCCTTCAGCCGCTGCGCCACCCGGACGCCGATCAGGGGCACCGCGTGCAGGTTCCAGCAGATCAGCCTCATGGTTCGATCTCCGCTATCGTATGACGATGGTCACCATCATTGGTCTGTCCGGCAGCCTGCGTGCGGGTTCATTCAACGCGGCCCTGTTGCGAGCCGCCAAGGCGCTGGCGCCGGGCGAGGCGGCGGTCGAGATTGCGTCGATCCGCGGCATCCCCCTCTACGACGGCGACGGCGAGGCCGCCGACGGCGTTCCGCCTGACGTGGCGGCGTTGAAGGATCGCATTGCGGCGGCCGATGGCCTGCTGCTGGTCACGCCGGAGTACAACAACTCGATCCCCGGCGTGTTCAAGAATGCGGTCGATTGGCTCTCCAGGCCCGCATCGGACATTGCCCGCGTGTTTCGCGACAAGCCGGTCGCCATCATGGGCGCCACACCCGGCAAGGGCGGCACCATCCTGGCGCAGGCGGCGTGGCTGCCGGTGCTACGCACCCTGGGCACGCGTCCCTGGTTCGGCCCCCGCCTCGCGATCAGCGGTGCCAAGACGGTGTTCGGCCCGGCGGGCGAGCTGCAGGACGACACCGTGCGCGAGCAGGTGCAGAAGTTCATGGACGGCTACGTCAAGTTCATCAAGTCCGCTCTCGTCTTCGCCATCGTGGTGATGGGCGGCGGGTCGCTGCGCGCGCAGGCGCCCTCGGCCCTTGAGCGCGAGTTGCTGGGCGTGGTGCAGGGCCTGGCGGATGCCCAGCGGACGTTCGATCAGAAAGCAATGGATCGGCTGCTCGCGGACGACTACATCGAGGTTTCGCCGGTGGGCGACGTTGACACACGCGACGAAGTACTTGGCTTCTACGCCCCCGAGGCCCGCGGCAAGGGTCCGCAGCCTTCGTCGGTGGTGCTGGACGAGCCGAGCATCAGGGTCCACGGCGACCACGCGGTGGTGATCGTGCGCGAGACGATCAACATCGATGCCGGCGGCACCCCGCGCGCGGTCACCCTGCGTGTGACGGCGCAGCTGAGGAGACAGGCGAACGCCTGGCGGATTGCGTCGGTGCAGTACACGCCAGTTCCGCCGCCGAGGAAGTAGCGGGCCACCGACCGAGCTTCAGCGGCCCGGGAAGAGGTTGAACTTCACGCCGAGATGGGCGCTCAGTTCGTGGTCAACGCCTTTCAGGAACTCGGGCTTGTTGGCGTAGACGATGCCAAACGGCACCGAGATGTCGCCAAACTTCTTGGTCACCGTCATCGATGCCACCGCGCGCTCGTTCCCAAGCACCTCGTGCGCCGGCTTCTCGTAGCGAAACGAGCCGTCAATCCGCGCCGAGGCGGTCCCTTCCTCATCCACGCCGATCAGGCGGCCGAAGTCGATGCCCGCGGACCAGCCGGTACCCTTGTCAAAGGAGACATTCACGTCGTGCTCGTCGATCGCGTGAGCGTAGGCATCGACCTGGGTGAACTCCGCGAAGACGGCCAGGCGTGTGCCAGCCTTGATGGCGGCCTTGGTCGAGGGCCGGCCCGCGAATGCTTCGAGCGCCGCAAGGCAACCAGCCGCGTCGGCGGCCGCGTCATCGTCACACTTGCCGGCCGCGCGCGAGCGCAGTGCGTTAAGGCTGTTGCCGAGTCCCATCTCGTAACTCACGCGTCCGGAGAACGCGTTTGGTCCGAACAGCGGATCCCGGAACTTCTTGGACCACGTGAAGTGGAGCTGCGGCTGGTTGTTGATCAACTGGCCGAGCGCGTCGAGGCCCGACTTCCTGATCGTCTTGGCAAAGACCGCGCGGAGTTTCAAGGCGCCGGCGTCGCGACCCACTGCAAGCGCAGACTCGACCTGTGCGCGCTTTTCGAGTGGAAGATCCTTCATCAGAACCTTGTCGGCATTGTGAGTGTCGGTTGCCGGCGCTCCGGCGCGCGGGCGCGTGACGATTTCGATCACCGATTCGCGCAGCGCGTTCGCCAACGTCTCGGCCGGACGAATCAGCGGGTGGGTCGCCAGGAACAGGTTGTCGAGGAGCGACTGGTACTGCTCGAATGACCGCCCCAATGTTCGATTGGTGACGTTGTAGGCCAACTGCACGGTCACGTTCTGGCGGTTGGTGACATCCAGCAGGGTCTTTTCGATGTCGTCGCGCTTGTCGGCCGGAAGTCCCTGCCTGAGGGGTCCAAACAGTCTCGGCTTGGTCTCGATCAGCGCCTTCGCCTGGAATGCAGGGTCTTTCGAACCCAGGAACGGTGTGTTCAGCGCCACCGTGATGACACCGGAGTCGTCGGCCTTCGTGAAGTCGCCCAGCACGCCGGTGAAGCGAAGGAGTGGCAGGAAGTCTTTGACACTCGAACTGAGGCCGTTGGCCGGATTGAGGTCACCGGTTTCGGTCTTCTTCCTGGTCTCGGTGAGAGAGGCCTTCTCTTCCGCTCCGTCTCGAGCTGGCGCCCTGGACAATCGATTAAGGCAGGCGAGCGCGGTTTCGTCGCCCGAGCACAGGGGCTGGCCGTCAGCTGACCCAGCCGCCACGAGGAGCATTCCGAGGACGAGTGTCGTTTTCATGATCCACCTACTTCATGGTGAGGCTGTGAGCGATCTCGATCTCTGTGCCGCTGGCCGCCGTGATCTCGCGGCAAAAGTCTTTGGTTACGGTCGAACCGGCCGGTAGCACCGAAGCCTTCACTTGCACGGTGATCGGAGCGATGCTGGCGAAGAACACGTAGATGCGGACGATGTGCGTGCCCCCTGGTCCTTTGAGGACTGCGGAGCGCGGTTTGGTCGTGATGTCTGGCCACAGGACCATGCCCGGGGGGCCCGATTCGTCGAATGACGCATAGGCGCTGAACCCCGCGGGCCCGGTCACCGACAACTCGTAGCGCGCGTTGGCGTCCACGAGGTGCCAGTGGTGATACTCCTTGTCCTTGTCTTTGCACGCCATGGCTGTCCTCCCTTTCTGAACTCGACACTCAGACGGCCCTATCGGATGGTTTCCGGGGAGCGGCTATGGGCCGGCCGGTACCGTCGTGCAATCGACGTTCTTGCCAGGCAGGACATCGACCCTGAGAATTCGGGAAAGCTCGGCCGTCTATATCCGGTAGGTTCCACAACCCAGCCGGAGGAGTTGCCATGGCCCCCAGAAAGTCGCCGAGTTGGCACTTGGTCGTTTCGGTCGGCGCGCTGCTCGTCACTCTGCTTTTCCTGATGGGCCTGGTGGGTCTTTCGATCGTCGGGTATCAGGTTCCCGCCGGCAGCCGTTTCCTCTTGGTCCTGGTCCTCGCCATCAGCGCTGGCATCGGGGCGGGTGGGCTCGGCGGGTATGCCGCCGCCGAGGGTCACATTCCGGTCCCAGGACTTAACCAACATCCGCTGGCGGTCAGGTTGGGGGGCGGAATAGCGGTCATGTTCCTCATGCTGCTGTTGCGCGATCAGATCGTGCCGCCGCCGGCGCCTGAGGGGCCGCTGCCGGGTTCACTCCAACTGGAGTCGCTGGTTGGCGAGCCGACCAGCGCAGACCCGCCACGCGTGATGCTGACCGCCCGGTTCAACGGCTTCAGCGTGGCCGAGACCGATCGGCTGTTGCTGGCTTTGTGCGCAGACCCACAGTGTGGAGCGATGGTGCGGAAGGATCGCGTCGACAATCCGACCCAGGGTCGCATGGTGGTGTTTGCCTTGTCGTTACCCGCTGGTATTCAAGCGGGACAGTTGATCCTCGAACGTGGCCCCGGAGGAGAGGTCGTAACTGGCCGGCCAGTTGCGGTCGTATGGTGACACCATGACAATCAAGATTGCAGTCGCTCTCGTCGCGTTGCTGCTTGCTACACCCGGCACGCTGATGGCCGACACGTTGGTGATCGTTGGCGTAGCGGTCGACAAGAGCGGCCAGCGCATCCCCGGCGCGCTGGTTCGCCTTTACGCGACGTCGCAGGCGCTGAAAGAACCCCTGGCCCAGGACCGCACCTCGGAAAGAGGAATCTTCTCGCTCTACAGGGACAACATTGCCGGCGACATCGGAAACCTGTTCGTCGTTTACGAGGGCGACGGCGACAAGGTCGCGGCACCGCTCAAGGTCACACTGAAGAAGGCGACCGGAGCGGTGTTCGAGTCCCGCACCGCTGACCTGGTCGTGTTGCCGATCATGCAGAACGCCTCGCTCAGCAGTGTCGAGGCGTCGGAGCGAATTGCCGCGATCACACAGACGCAGGCCGTGCTGGTCGAGGCGGGCGTCTCCGATCAGACCAAGTCAAGCGAGGTCGTGGTTGCCCGGACGAGCGAGATCATGGCCCGCGTCAGCACGCCGGACATCTCGATTCTGAAGAAGCAGTTTCTCGAGCCGGCAAAACCGCACTTCGGCCTGCCTGGCCTGGACATGATGCTGATGAACGATCTCGGTGCCAAGGCGGCCGGAGCGGTCGCCAAGACGAAGGGCCTGTAGGCGGCGTCATCACCGCAGGCCGCCCTTGATTCGCGCGCCGGTCCGGGCCACACTCCCGGGCATGGCTGTCATCAATTTGCGGGTGAACGGGAAGGCTCACACGGTAGACGTCGAGCCGGCCACACCCCTGCTCTATGTCCTGCGGAACGACCTGGACCTCTCCGGCCCTCGCTTTGGCTGCGGATTAGGCCAATGCGGCGCCTGCACCGTGCTGATCAAGGGCGAGGCGGTGCGGTCGTGCATCCGCCCGGTGGCGCAGGTGCAGAACGTCGAGATCACCACCCTCGAAGGCCTGGCGCAGGACGGCAAGCTGCATCCGCTGCAGCAGGCGTGGATTGACGAGCAGGTGCCGCAGTGCGGGTTCTGCCAGAACGGGCAGATCCTCACCGCCAAGGCGCTGCTCGACAAGACGCCGAATCCCACCGACGCCCAGATTCGCGAGGGCATGAACGGCACGCTGTGCCGTTGCATGACGTACTACCGGATACAAGCGGCCATTAAGCTCGCTGTGCGGAGGCTCGCATGAGCCCGCTTGGCCGCCGGCAGCTTCTCAAGACGTCGGGATATCTAATCGTGTCGGGAGGGGTGCTTTCGCTCGCCCCTGAACGCTTGCTCGCTCAGCTGTCGGGATCTCAAACCGGACCCTACCCCGATCCCGACTTCCTGCAGCTCGACTCGTGGATCGTCATCCGCGCCGACAACACCGCTACCTTCTTTGTCGGCAAGACCGACCTGGGCCAGGGCACCGGCACCGCCTTCCGGCAGATCATGGCCGACGAGCTCGACATTGCCTACGAGAACACCAGTTGCGTGATGGGCAGCACGCACAACACCGTCGATCAAGGTGGATCGGGTGGATCCGATGCGCTGCAGACCGATGGCTATCCCATGCGGCGGGTCGCGGCTGAAGCGCGCCGCGTGTTGCTGGACATGGCGTCGAAACAGCTTGGCGTCCCCGTCTCCACGCTCGCCGTTTCCGACGGCATCATCACCGTGACTGGCGGCAACACCACGGGACCCGGTTCGATCACCTACGGCGACCTCATCGGCGGGCGCAAGTTCAACGTCACGCTGACCGGCAAGGACGTTAACTCCACCACCGGCGTCGCGAAGCTGAAGCCGGTGCAGGAGATGAAGAACGTCGGCAAGTCGCATCCACGATATGACGTGCCGCCGAAGGTTGATGGCTCGCTGAAGTGGGCGGTCGACATAAAGGCGCCGGGCATGGTGCACGCGCGCAACGTGCGGCCGCCGTTCGTGGGCGCGACGCTGGTCAGCATCGACGAAGCGTCGGTGAAGGGCATTCCCGGCTTCGTCAAGGTGGTGAGCAAGGGCAACTACGTGGCGGTGGTGTGCGAGCGCGAAGAGAACGCCATTCGCGCGGCGCGGCAGCTCAAGGTGGAGTGGAAGAAGCCGGCGACCGCGCCCTTCCCTGCTTCGGACAAGCTGTTCGAGTACATGCGCGCGGCGACGCCGTCATCCACCGGCAAGCCCACCGAGACGGGCAACGTCGATGCAGCTCTCGCCGGCGCCGCCGCGGTGGTGGAGGCGGAGTACGACGTGCCGTTCCAGGGTCATACCTCGTTTGGTCCCGCGCATGCCATGGCGGATCCGTCGAACGGCCAGATGACCATCTACACCAACGATATGAAGTCGTATGGCATGAGGAACGGCGTGGCGCAGTTCCTGAAGATGCCGCGCGAGCGCGTCCGCGTGATCTGGATGGAAGGTCCGCAGGGCTACGGCCGCACGGCGGCGGACGATGCGGGGTTTGAGGCGGCGTATATTGCGAATGAAATCGGACGGCCGGTGAGGGTGCAGTGGAGCCGGCAGGAAGAGACGGCGTGGGACACCAAGGGCCCGGCCTATGCCTTCAGGATGCGCGGCGGCCTCGACGCGCAGGGCAATGTCGTGGCGCTGCACTACGACGCGTGCGCGGCGGATCACAATCACGTTGGCTACAACGAGCACGAGACGGTGCTGATCTCGCAGCTGATGGGCACGCGCAAGTCGCCGCCCTCGCCGGGGCGCGCGTCGTTGCCGTCGGACATGTACGCCATTCCCAACCGCAAGAACACCACGCGCGTGGTGCCGCTGCCGCAGCCGTTCGAGACGCCGCTGCGCCTGGGCAACCTGCGCGACCCTGACGGCCCGCAAGTCCAGTTCGCGCTCGAGTCGTTCATCGACGAGCTCGCACACAAGGCGAAGGCCGATCCCGTCGAGTTCCGCCTACGAATGCTGCAAGCCAGCACGCAAGACGACAGCGGCTTCAAACGCGCCCGCTCCATCGCCTGCATTAAAGCGGCCGCCGAGAAGTTCGGCTGGGATGCTCGCCCTTCGCCCAAGCCCCCCACCCCGCCCGACCAGCCTGACCAGCCCCTGAGAGGCAGAGGAATAGCCTACGCCTACCGCAGTCAAACCGTCGTCGCCACCATCTGCGAGGTGGAAGTCAACAAGAAGACCGGCCGCATTTGGGCCAAGCGCATCGTCGTGGCCCACGACTGCGGTCTGGTGATCAACCCCGAGGGGCTGACCCGCGTGCTCGAAGCCGGCACCCTCTACGGCCTCAGCCGCGCGCTGCACGAGCAGGTGAAGTTCGACGCGGAGAAGGTGACCAGCGTGGACTGGAACAGCAGCCCGACGCTGCGCCACGAGGACACGCCGGAGCGGATTGACGTGGTGATCGTGAACGGCGACCCGAACCCGAATCGTCCTGACCTGCAGCACTACGGGGCGGGCGAGACGGTGGTGAAGCCGATGCTGGCGGCGGTCGCGAATGCGGTGTTCGATGCGACGGGCGTCAGGATGAGGCGGGTACCATTCGCGACTGGGACTTCGAGCTTGGTCTAGTGCGGCGGGGTGGGCTTGAATCCATCCCCTCCGCCACAATCATCCTTAGAATCAACAGTTTACAAGCCTCGACAGCAGGTCTGTATCTGTTCTGCACTTGACGCGGTGCCACGTGGGTGGAAGTTCCATCCGTATACAACGTCGGCCGTCGCGTTGGGGGCTACAATTCACTCGAGAGCCATGACCATTGAACGCAATCGCGAGGAGATCCTCCGCATCGCCGCACGCCACGGCGCGCGGAACGTTCGCGTATTTGGCTCAGTCGCGCGAGGCGAAGACCGGCTCGACAGCGACATCGATCTGCTCGTCGAAATGCAAGACGACAGATCGCTCTTGGACCTCGTCGGCCTTGAGCAGGAGCTCGAGGAGCTTCTCCAACGCAAAGTTGACGTCCTAACTGACGCGAGCATCCATCCTGCTATTCGACAGCGGATTACTGCCGAAGCGCGAGCCCTGTGAAAAACGAGCGCGTCTATCTCGGGCACATCCGGGATGCCATCAACGACATCAAGAGCTACGCCGCGGCTGGCGAGACGGCATTCCTTGCGGATCGAATGCAGCAGGATGCGGTGATTAGAAAGCTCGAGATCGTTGGCGAGGCAGTCAAGCGGCTTTCTGAGACAACCAGAGCGCGCCGACCCGAGATTCCGTGGAAGCAGATCGCTGGAATGAGAGATCGCCTCACGCACGATTACTTCGGTGTTGATCTCGATCTCGTCTGGCGCGTCGTGGAACGCGACCTGCAGAAGCTCGACACCGCGATCGACGACCTGCTGGGCGAGCCAAGGACCCGAGGCTAGATTCTCCAGCCGGGGTATCACTTGTCGGCTTCGGGTAGCATGTCTGCGCATGCCGGTAAAGCGGTCCAGAAAGCTTGCATCGGTGCGTGAGTACATCGCGTCGAAGCCGAAAGAATCTCGAGCCCGCCTGGAAGCGGTGCGCCGGGCGATTCTCAAGGGACTTCCGAATGCGCAAGAAGGGCTGGCCTATCAAATGCCGGCCTATTCGCTGAACGGCGTCGGCGTGCTGTATTTCGCCGGGTGGAAGTCGCACTACTCGCTCTATCCCGCGAGCGATGCGTTGGTCGAGGCGTTCGCCAAGGAGCTGGCGCCATACGAACGCAGCAAGGGGACGCTCAAGTTCCCGTTGTCCGAGCCTGTGCCGGTCCGCCTGATCGAGCGAATCGCGAAGTTCCGAGCCCGGCAAGTGACCACGCGCGACGGGGCGACGGGCCGGCGCAAAGGCGGACGGGAAGGACAGGTCGATCGGATCCGCCGCCTCTGCGCCGCGCTTCCCAGCGCGTTCGAGAAGATGTCGCACGGCACGCCCTGCTTCTTCGTCGAGCAGGGCAAGGGCTGCTTCGCGATGTTTGCCGAGCATCACCGGGACGATGGCCGTCTGGCGGTTTGGGTACCGGTGGCGGACGGCCTGGCGTCGCTGATGATCGAAGAATCGCCCGGCGTCTATTTCAACCCGCCGTACGTCGGCACCGCGGGCTGGGTCGGCGTCCTCCTCGATCAGATCGCGGACGACGCGCTCGAGAGTCACCTGCGCGAGGCGTGGCGGATGATCGCGTCCAAGCGGAAGCCCGCGCGGAAGCGCCGCGGCGGCATGTAGGGTGCTGAGGTGCTCGGGTGCTCGGGTGCCGAAGGGTGGCTGCACGCAGAGGGCCGTTCAGGGATCGTCTCGCAGGATCGACTCGATATCCATCCGACCGCCAATGACCCGCAGAATCACTGCGTCGTCTCCCTCGACGCGGTACAAGATGACGTACTCACCGACGGGAAACCCTCGCAGACCTGGACGGAGATCATCACGCCGACGGCCGGCCCGTGGATGCGATCCAAGCAGGCGGAACCTGGCGGTGAGTGACTCGATGATGCGGTCTGCGGTTGCGATGCTGCCCGTTTCGACGAACAGGTAGTAGGCGAGGTTGTCGACGTCGGCCTGTGCCTGCGGCGACAGCCGATGCGCCATCAGCGCGTCGTGGCTGAGCCTTCGGCAGCGATGCGGCGGCGAAGGCGGAGCTTCGCATCATCGGCAAGGGCCTTCATAGAGGCTTCGGTCACGGGAAGTCCTTCCCCGCGCGCCAGCGACGCCTCAGCCTCGTCCAGAGCGGACAGGATCTCGTGCCGCCTCCGTTCGCGCTCTTCCCACAGCGCGAGCGCCTCCTCGACCGCGTCTTCTTCGCATGCGAAGCGGCCACTGTCGATGGCCCGCTGAGCAAACGCCCGCTGGTCCGGCGTAAGATCGACTTTCATAGAGTCAAGGTAAGGTCTGCCGCTGACCCTGTCAAGACGCGAAGGGGTAGGCTAGTGCCGATGACTCCTCGATTCATCGCCGCTTGCGCCGTGGCGCTCTGCGCCCTTGCCCTGCCCGCCGACGCACTGGCACAGCGCGCGCTGCACTGGGACAACGTCGAGGTCGCCGCCCACCTCGACGCCGAAGGCCGGCTGCTGGTCACCGAAACCCAGACGATGGTGTTCAACGGCGACTGGAACGGCGGCGAGCGGCGCTTCAACATCCGCCCGCGCCAAGAGTTACGGCTGCTCGGCCTCGATCGCGTCGAAGGCGGCCGCTCGATCCCGATGGTGCGCGACAGCGGCCTGGACGATGTGGACGACTACGCGTTTACCGATGACACGACGCTGCGCTGGCGCAGCCGGCTGCCGGCGGATGCGCCGTTCGAAAGCGCCAGCAGGACCTACGTCATCCGCTACCAACTGTCGAACATCCTCCTCGTGAACGGCGACGACTACACGCTCGATCACGACTTCCTGTTTCCGGATCGCCAGGGGGTGATCGCCCGCGCCAGCGTGGCGCTGACTTTCGATCCGGCGTGGCAGCCGCAGTCGGAGGTGAAGAGCGTCTACACGGCCGAGCGGGTGCCGCCCGGGCAAGGGCTGGTGCTGCGGATCCCGCTGCGCTACGCCGGCGCCGGCGCGCCGGTGGCGCGCGACACCACTCTGCCGTCCGCGATTGTCCGTGCCCTCTGGTCGCTGCTGCTCATTCCCCTCGTCGTCGTTGGCTGGGTGCTTGCCCGCGAGCGCCGGAACGGGAGATTCGCGCCGCTCCACGCCCGTGTGGACGAGGCGTGGATTCGCGAGCACATCCTCAAACATCCCGCCGAAGTGGTGGCAGCGGCGTGGGACAACGAGATCAAAAGCGCGGAGGTGGTGGCGCTGATTGCGCGGCTGGTCGCCGAGGGCAAGCTGAAGAGCGCGACCACGAAGAAGAAGTCAATGACGCTGCATCTTGCGACCGACCGTGACAAGTTCGACGGCTACGAGCGCGCGCTGGTCGACGGCTTGTTCTTCCAGAAACGCACCGAGACCTCGACTGAAGGGATCCAGAAACACTACAAGAAGACCGGCTTCGATCCTGCGGGCCTGATTCGTTCCGGCCTGAAGGAACGAGCGGAGGCGATCCTGCCGCCCGGCCAGAAGCCGAGGAGCGTGCCGTACGTCGCAACCCTCCTGTACTTCGCCGGCGGTTTCCTGATCTGGCGCGAATGGATGAATGGCTACATCAGCACCCCCGTGTGGTTGGTATTGGCATTCGGCGTGCTGCCCTTCATCCTGGCCGCGCGGCAGCTGGGCCTGCGCTTCCGCGCCAACATCCAGTGGGGTCCGGCGAAGGCGCTATGGACCCTGCTGCCCGTTGCCCTGGCCATGGGCCTGGCGGCGCTCTATCTCTTTCGATGGGCCGACAGCGGCGTCGAGCCGGCCTCCGACGGCTTCATCGTTGGGGTCGTGATGCTCGCGTTGTCGGTTCTGTTCGCGGGCGTGGGCGCGCTCAAGTCTACGCAGCATCGCGCCGCGCTGGCCTTCCGCAAGACGCTGGCGTCAGGCCGCGAGTTCTTCATCGCTGAACTCGCCAAGGAACGACCGGCGCTGCGCGACGAGTGGTTCCCGTGGGTGCTGGCGTTCGGGCTCGGCAAGCAGATGGACGACTGGTCGGCACACCGTGAGGGCGAGACAGGTGCGCTCGCCAGCGCGATCTCCCCCGGCTCCTTCAGCTCCGGCAATTCGGGTTCATCACCGGGCACATGGACAGGCTTTGCCGGTGGCCGATCCGGTGGCGCCGGTAGCGGCGCAGCGTGGAGCACCGCGGTAGCCGGCCTCGCGGCACCCGTCTCGGCGGAAAGCTCGGGCAGTTCGGGTGGCGGGTCGAGCAGCTCGGGTAGCAGCAGCGGGGGATCGTCGGGGGGCGGCGGGGGAGGAGGGTGGTAGGTGCTTAGGTGGTTGGGTGCTCGGGTGCTTGGGTGCTCGGGTGCTCGGGTGCTTGGGTGCTTGGGTGCTTAGGTGCTCGGGTGCTCGGGTGCTTAGGTGCTTGGGTGCTTGGGTGCTTGGGTGCTTAGGTGCTTGGGTGCTTGGGTGCTGAGTTTGCGAGGGATCACTCGTAGCCAACTCCCAGGTCGCTTGCAACCGCGGCGAGCCGCGAATCCGCCGTCCAGAGACTGACCCGGCCGACCAGTGCGGACGCCAGCAGGTGCGCATCGATCCAACCAATGCCGCGGCCCTCAAGACGCCGGTGGCGGACGAACGCCACGACCTCCTGATGCGGAACCACCGGTGCCCGGTGTATCAGGGCATAGTCCTTCAGCAGCTCGTGACGCCCGCCCTTGTCGCCGATCAACAACTCGCCGAGAACGAAGTCGTGGCCGCAGACCTCTCCCCCCGTGAGCAGCGTCTCCAGTCCGCTCGCGTACGGCGCGCGATTGGACAAGAAGCGAATCCAGACCGACGTATCGACGAGCACCATTACGCCGCCGAGTGCTTGGCGTTCGGCTCTTCCCTGCGCCGGCGCGTATCGGTCGCGCGCGGCTCGTGACCCCGTAACGCCCGCAGCCGGTCGTAGGCGCCCTGGCGCACCAGCGCCTCCAGCCCAAGGCGGACAGCGTCAGTGTCGCTCTTGGCGCCGCTCGCGGATCTGGCGTCGCGAAGCAGGACAGCGTCGATGTGGAGCGTCTTCTTCATGCCATATAATTGAGCCATACTAGTATGGCAAGAGTCAATGGCTTGGCCCCTTGTCGTCGTCCGGCTACGCGCCGCCCACGTCATGCAAGCACCTTCGCAGCCAGCGATGCGCCGGATCCGCGTCGAGCCGCGGATGCCATAGCAGCGACACCGTCATCTCCTCCACCGACACCGGCAGCCGGAAGCTGTGCATCCCGGTGCGCAGGTTGCCGGTGTGTTTCTCAGGCACGGTCGCGATGAGGTCCGTGCCGCGCGCGAGCGCGACCGCGGTGGCGAAGCCGCCGACGATGGTCACGACCTGTCGCTGCAATCCCAGCTTGGTGAGCGCCTCGTCGATCGGTCCCTTGTCGCGACCTCGCCGCGATACGTAGATGTGCCGGCCGGCGGCGTAGGCGGCGGCAGTGACCTTGCCCTTGCTGAGCGGATGCCGCTTGCGCACGACGCCAACGTAGCGATCGCGGAACAGCGGCTGCGCGCGCAGCTCGGGGGCGGTGGCGGCGTCTACCACGCCGGTCTCGAGATCGACCGCGCCCTCGCGGAGCGGCGCGCTGTCTTTGTCGGCTTTCTGCACAAACCACAAACGCACGCCGGGCGCTTCCTTGCCGATGCGGGCCAGCAGCGCCGGGCCGAAGTTCTCGACGAAACCCTCGCTGGTGCGTAGCGTGAAGGTGCGCACCAGCGTCCTCAGGTCGAGCTTCTCGACCGGCCGCAGCACCGCGGCGCCGTCCTCCACCAACTGACCGACCCGCTCGCGCAGCTCTATCGCGCGCGGCGTCGGCACCAGGCCGCGGCCCGCCCTCACCAGCAGCGGATCGCCGGTGGTCTCGCGCAGTCGCGCCAACTGCCGGCTCATCGCCGACGGGCTGAGCCGCAAGCGCCGGCCGGCGCCGGCCACGCTGCCCTCCGTCAGCAGCACATCCAGGGTGACGAGGAGATTGAGGTCGGGAATCGCCATGCCCAGAACATAGCGTCAAACGCACTGATACAGTGCAAACGTTGCGTCTTCCGCCATGTCAGACCGGCGGCTACTCTGCGGTCATGGCAATCGAGAACAGCATAGAGCGGCCTTCGTCAACCCGATGGGCCATGGCCGGCCTTTCCCTCTCCACCTTGCTGTCGTCGCTCGGGACCAGCATCGCCAACGTGGCGCTGCCGGCGCTGGCGAGGGCGTTCGACGCGCCGTTCCACGGCGTCCAGTGGATTGTCCTGGCCTACCTCCTCTCGATGACCGTGCTGATGGTGAGCGCCGGCCGCCTGGGAGACGTGACCGGCCGCCGGCGATTGCTGCTGGCCGGCATCCTGCTGTTCACCGCCTCGTCCATCGCCTGCGCCGTCGCGCCCACGCTGCGGCTGCTGGTTGCCGCCCGCGCGGCGCAGGGAGTGGGCGCCGCAATCATGATGGCGATGACCATGGCGCTCGCCGGCGAGCTGATGCCCAAGGCCCGCACCGGCAGCGCGATGGGACTGCTGGGAACGATGTCGGCGATCGGCACCGCGCTCGGTCCGTCGCTCGGCGGCGTGCTGATCGCCGGCGCCGGCTGGCGCGCCATCTTCCTGGTGAACGTGCCCCTCGGTATCGCCACGTTTCTGATCGCGCATCGGCACCTGCCAATCGATCGGGTGGCGACGGCAGGTGCCTCGGCCTCGACTCGACCCGGCACGCCGGTCCTGACGCTGCTCCGCGATCGCTCGCTGGCTGCCAGCCTGGCCACGAACGCACTGGTGTCGGCGGTGATGATGGCGACGCTGGTGGTCGGCCCGTTCTACCTCTCGAGCAGTCTCGGGCTGGGCCCGGCGGCAGTGGGATTCGCGATGTCCGCCGGCCCCCTGGCGACGGCATTAACCAGCGTGATGGCCGGACGCCTGGTCGATGGCATGGGCGCACCGGGCATGACGCTGGCCGGACTCGCCACGCTGGCGGCGGGCGCGTTCATTCTCGCACTGCTGCCGGCAACGCTGGGCGTGCCCGGCTACGTCGGTCCGATCGTGGTAATGACCATCGGCTACGCGCTGTTCCAGGCCGCTAACAACACGGCGGTGATGACGAGC
>JBFWUK010000002.1:115299-160181 GCA_050247355.1 Vicinamibacterales bacterium
GGCAGCGGTGAGTTCGCGGCGGTGATCACCAGCGGAATCTCCGTGCACCCCAGGATCACCGCCTCCGCCCCGCGCGACTTCAGGTCATCGATCGCCTTGACGAACGCCTGCGTGCACGCATCGGTGAAGATGCCGTTGCACAGCTCGTTGAAGATCAAGCCGTCGAGCATGCCGCGTGTGGCGGCGTCCGGCACCATCACCTCGATGCCTTTCGGCGTGAGCGCGTGCGGGTACACCGGACCCGTCATGGTCCAGTTGGTGCCGAGCAGGCCGACTCGGCGGAAGCCGCGGGCGATGATCTCGGCGCGCACCACGTGGGCAATGTGCAGGCCCGGCAGCGGCAACCGGTCGATGATCTGCTCGAGCACGATGTGCGCGGTGTTGTCGGGGCAGATGAAGAAGGCGGCGCCGGCCCGCGCCACCATCTCGACGCCAGCCGCCAGGTGCTGCGCCACCTCGTCGTGATCGCCGCTGCGCCACCCCGGCATGCTGAGCGCCATGGGCACTGCGCTCATCACGATGGGCGGATGCATGTGCTCGCCCATGTGGACGGCGCCTTCGCGGCAGGCGGTGAGGAAGCAGAGGCTGGCGCCTTCGGCGCTGTGGGCAACGATGCCGATGGTTTGGGCGGGCATGGGCCCAGTATCGATCACGGTGAGCCAGTTGATCGCCGGGCAACCCTAAAGGGTTGCCCCCACCGATGCCGCCAGGTGTTGTCTCCACCTCAGGCCACCCTGAAGGGTTGCCCGCACAATACACAATCACATGCGGACAGCGGTGTCCCGGCAACGGACGGGGCGTGGCATGAACGGATTTCGGCCATCGCAAACGCGCCTGAAAACACGCGTTGCCGGGCATTCGGATTGCACTGACCGGCTCCGCCATGGACCAGCTCCTGCAGAACCTCAAGGTCGCCACCCGGTCGCTGCTCCGCCACCGCGCCTTCTCGCTGGCCGCCGTCCTCACCCTTGCCCTCGGCATCGGCGCCGCCACCGCCATTTTCAGCGTCGTCTACGGCGTGCTGCTGCGGCCGCTGCCGTATCCGGAGGCGGATCGGCTGGTCACGCTCGGACAGACGGCAAAGGATGACCCCGCCGAGCCGGTTGGCGGGTCAGTGTCGCCGGTGAATTTCCTCGACTGGCAGCGCGAGGCCAAGACCATCGACGAGATGGCCCTCGTGACCGGTGGCCGCTTCGTCGTCACCAACCTTGGTGATGCCGACGTGGTGGATGGCGGCGTCGTGTCGCCGGGGTTCTTCGGCGTGATGAAAAGCCCGCCGATGATGGGCCGCGACTTCACCAATGAAGAGAACCTCCCGGGCGGACCGCGCGCCATCATCGTCTCGCATTCGTTCTGGCAGGACCGGATGGGCGGACGCGCGGATGTGCTGCAGCAGTCGATCGAGGTCAGCGGCATCCCGCGCCAGATTGTCGGCGTGGCGCCGCCTGGGTTCGACTATCCCAACCAGGCGCGGCTCTGGGGTCCGGTGCGCAACGACGACACGCAGTGCGGACGAAGCTGCGTGTTCCTGGACGTGATCGGCCGGCTGGCCGATGGCGCCACGCCGCAGGCGGCGCAACAGGAGATGACCGGGATCGCGGCCGCGCTCGAGCAGGCGTTCCCCAACGACAACACCAACGTCACGGTGATGGTGCAGACGCTGCAGGACCGGACCGTGGGCAGCGTGCAGCTGGCGTTGATGGTGCTGCTGGGCGCCGTGGTGCTGGTGCTGCTGATCGCCTGCGCCAATGTCGCCAACCTGGTGATGGTCCGCGGCGCCGCGCGGCAGAGCGAAATGGCGGTGCGCATGGCGCTTGGCGCCGGCTATCGCGGAGTCCTCTCCTACCTGCTCGCCGAAAACGTGCTGCTCGGCCTGGCCGGCGGCGTGGGCGGACTGCTGCTCGCCGCCTGGGGCATCGACGCGCTCAAGCTGGTGGCGCCGGCGAACCTGCCTCGTCTTGACGAGGTGCGCTTCGACCTCCCCGCCTTCGCGTTCGCCCTGGCCATGGTGATGCTGACGACGGTGCTGTTCGGGTTTGGGCCGTCGTTGACGATGGCGAGAACACCGCTCGCCGGGGCGTTGGGATCTCGTGGCATCGTGGGTGGATCGGTGCGACGGGGTCAGACCCCTCGCAACCACCCTCTCGGGGTCAGACCCCGTTCGTTGCTGTTGGCCGGTGAGGTGGCGCTGTCGCTGGTGCTGTTGCTCGGCGCGGGGTTGCTGTTGCGAAGCCTCGCCGCGCAGCAGGACACCGAGCTGGGCTTCGAGGCCGACGGCCGCATTGTGTTCGCCCTGTCGCTGCCGCCCGCCAACTACCCCGCCGATCGGGTCGTCCTCGCCATGGACCAGCTGCGCGACAACTTCGCCGCACTGCCCGGCGTCGAACGGGTGGCGCGCGTATCCGCGCTGCCGCTGGGATCGGCCGAGAACGTCTTCAACTTCATGAGGCCGGACCAGCCGCCGGCATCGCCAGGCCTGACACCGGTAGCGCGGCATCAGTCAGCGGACGCCAACTACTTTTCGGCCATGGGAATTCCGGTGCTGGCCGGCCGCTCGTTCACTGCGGCCGACCGCGCCGGCGCGCCGCCGGTGGCGATCATCAGCAAGGGCATGGCCGAGAAGTTCTGGCCCGAGGTCGACCCGATTGGCCGGCTCATCCGAATCGGCGGCGAGGACTCGACCATCGTCGGTGTGGTCGGCGACGTGCGCTCGCTGGAAGTGACGCAGGCGCCACAACCGGAGATGTACCAGCCGCTCGCCCAGACGGGCGCGCGGTCGGCGCGGTTCGTTCTCCAGGGATCGGGGATCGCGGAACAGGGATCGGAGGCTGCGCTGCTTGCCGGCGTCAGGCAGGTCGTGCGCGAGTTCGATAGCCGGTTGCCGGTAATCCAGCCAGGAACCATGGCGGCGATCGTTGACGAGCACCTGGCGCGTCCGCGCTTCTACGTGCTGCTGCTCGGCCTGTTCTCGGCCCTTGCCGTCGTGCTCGCGGCGGTCGGCATCTACGGGGTCGTCGCCTACGTGGTGTCGCAGCGCACGCGCGAGATCGGCGTGCGCATGGCGCTGGGCGCGCGGCAGCAGGAGGTGGTGCGATTGATGTTGCTGCAGGGCCTGCGCCCCGCCGCCGCCGGCATCGTGCTCGGCATCATCGTGTCGCTCGCCCTAGGCCGTGTTGCGAGCGGATTGCTGTACACAGTGCGGCCGACGGATCCGATCACCTTCATCGGGGTGACCATGGTGCTGATGGCGGTGGTGGTGGTCGCCAGCTACATCCCGGCGCTCCGCGCCAGCAGCGTGCCACCATCCCAGGCGCTGCGCGGAGAGCAATGATCACAGGAGTTCAAGAGAAAGCCCATTAGGTTCTCCTGATCTTCTGATCTCCTTTTTGAACTTCTTGTCCAGGCAACCCTGAAGGGTTGCCTCCACCGCAACCGAAGAGCAGGCCTCCCGCCTTCGCCAAGGCTACGGTGGGCATTGGTAGAGGACAATGTTAACCAGTGCCCGTGAAGAAACGCCGGTTCGAGTCGTATCCGCCGCTGCGCGATCGCATTGAGCCTGGGGTGAATGTCTTGTTTGTCGGGATCAATCCCGGCGTGCGGTCGGCCGAAACCGGACATCACTTCGCCGGCTTCTCGAATCGCTTCTGGAGGTTGCTGTGCGAGTCGCGGCTGGTGCCCAAGCCCATCACTTTCGAAGACGACGACCGGCTGCCGGAATTCGGATACGGCATCACTAACATCGTGGCGCGGGCGACGCCCAGCATCAGCACGCTGACGCCGGCAGAGTACGTGGCCGGACGGTTGCGGTTGCGCCGCAAGATCCTTCGCTACCGGCCCTCGGTGGTGGCCATGGTCGGGGTCACGGTGTTCCGGGCCATGTTTCCCGAGCGGAAAGACGCGGTGACGCTGGGGCCGCAGCCGGAGCGGATTGGCGGCACAACCGTGTTCGTGCTGCCCAACCCGAGCGGGCGCAACGCCAACTTCACCTATGCGGAAATGCTGGCGGCCTTCCGGGCGCTGAGGCGAATGACCACGCGGCCGGGTTTCGGTGGAAAATAGGGTGATGACGCGCAGCCGATTGCTTGCCGGTGTGATGTTGGCGGCCCTGCTGCTGGGCGGCGCCGGCCAGGCCCATGCCCAGACCAAGGTCACGGTCGAGTGGCTACGGAGCCTGAAGGCCACCGACGGCGATCCCGCGGGCGACGGCTTCATTGGGCCGACCGCGGAACTCACGCGCACGGTGGACGCGATTGTCGCCGACCCGTCGCTGGTCAGCCCGATGCTGCTGTTCTGGGCGTCGAAGACGGCGTTCGGCCTGAAGCGCATTGAAGACGCCGCCTTCCTGTTCTATGCGGCGCAGTTGCGCGCGGCCTTCGACTTCTCGCGCTACGACGTCAACAACACTCCCGACGGCACCAACACCGCCACCTACCTCGGGCACCTGCGCCGTTCGATCGGCCAGAGCGTCAGCCCCGCCATCATGTTGAAGCCGGCCAGCTTTGCCGCGGTGGTCGAGCGGCTCGAGCGGTGGACACTGGTGCCGTCGCCACGGGCCTGGTACCCCGAGTTCGCCGACGCCAAGGGCTTCAAGGCGCCGGCCGAACGGTGGCCGAGCATGGCGGCCACGCTAAAGGGCCGCTTCATGGTCGAATTCGGGCGCCGGCAGGCGCGGCTGCTGAAAGACGGTCCGTACTTCGAGGCGTTCCAGTTCGTGCAGGCCATGAACCAGGGATTGATCTCGGACACGCCGGCCAATCGCGAACGGTTCCAGAAGGAAAACGAACGCATGGAAGCCGCCGAGAAACGGTTGTTTCCGCGAAAGTAGGTTTGTCGATGTCTGTACTGAGCAACCGCTCGATCGATCAGCCACAGGAGCGGGCCGGATATTCCGCCGCCATCCTCGGCATGCTCGGCAGCCGCGAGCCGCTCGCGGTGCTGTCTGACACTCACTCCCAGCTCGCGCGCGCGATTGACGGCCTGACGCCGGCGCAACTGCGCCAACCCGAGGCCGCCGGCAAGTGGTCGATTGCGCAGGTGCTGCGCCACCTGGCCGATTCGGAAGTGGTGTGGGGATGGCGCATGCGGCTGATCCTGGCGCACGATCGCCCGGCCATCACCGGCTTCGACCAGGACCTGTGGGCCGATCGCCTGCACTACGCGGACAGTGTTCCGGCGGAAGCGCTCGACGCGTTTCGCGTGCTCCGCCGCGACAACCTGCGGCTGCTGGAGCGGGCGACCCCGGACGACATGCAGCGGGTCGGCGTGCACGCCGAGCGCGGCGAGGAAAGCGTGGCGCACCTGTATCGCCTGTACGCCGGACACGACCTCGCGCACCTGAAGCAGATCGATCGCATCCGGGCCGCGGTCGCCTAGCCCATGCGGGCGTTCTATCACCCGCGGCAGTCGGCGCACGATCCCCAGCAGTTCATGCGCTATGGCCGGGTGGTGCCGGCGAAGGACCTGCCGGCGCGGGTGGATGCGTTGCTCGACGCGTTGCGCGCCATGGGCGTGGAGCCGGAGGCGCCGACGGGTGATCACCCGGATGCGCGACAGTCGGTGCACACCGCCGGCTTCCTGGCATTCCTGGAGAAGGCATGGGAACAGTGGCAAGCCCTGCCGGATCACGGTCCGGAGGTGTGGCCCAACACCTTTCCCTATTGGAGCGGGCGGCCGGAAGACCGCGCCCGCCCCGACTGTCCGGCCGAAAGCATTGTCGCGCGAACGGGTTGGTACCTGGGCGACATGTCGGTGGCGCTCGGGCCGGACAGCTGGGAGTCGATTCGAGAATCGTGCAACACCGCGGTAGCCGCCGCCGATGTCTTAGTCGAAATGACCACCTCAAGCCCCAAGTCCCAGGCCCCAAGCCCCCTCTACGCGCTGTGCCGGCCGTCGGGACATCATGCCCGCGCCGATCGGGCCTCGGGGTTCTGCTTCGTCAACAACACCGCAGTGGCGGCACAGCGGCTCCGTTCGACGTTCAATCGCGTCGCCGTCCTCGACGTGGATGCACATCACGGCGACGGCACGCAGCAGATCTTCTACTCGCGAGCCGACGTGCTCACCGTATCGATCCACGCCGACCCGAAGAACTACTACCCGTTCTTCACCGGCTACACCGGCGAGACGGGAATCGGTGAAGGCGAAGGCTTCAACCTCAACCTGCCGCTCGCCCACGGCTCGACCGGCACGGCGATGCTGGCGGCGGTTGACAGCGCCTGCGGCCGCATCCAGCAGTTCGGCGCGGATGCGCTGGTCGTCGCCCTTGGCTTCGACGCCCACGCCCGCGATCCGATTGGCGTGCTCAAGCTCGAGGCCGACGACTTCGGCGCGATTGGCCAGCGTGTGCGCGAGTTGAGGCTGCCGACCCTGGTGGTCCAGGAAGGCGGATACGCCGTCGACGTGCTGGGCGATTGCCTGACGGAGTTCTTCGAGGCTTGAGGGCTTAGGGGCTTGGGGCTTGGGGCTTGGGGCTTGGGGCTTGGGGCATGAGCAGAACGGCACTCATCGAATCGATCAAGGCGTTCGACGTCGGCCGCGTCGCCGCCATCCTGAAGAAGGATCCCTCGCTTGCGAAGTGGCGCTCGCCGCAGGGGTTCAACCTGCTGCAGTACTGCTGCTCGCGCTGCACCATCGACGACAAGACATCCGCCGCCTCACAGGTGCGGCTGGCGAAGTGGCTGGCCGGTCACGGATTCGATCCGCTGGTAGTTCACACCACCAAGCCCGGGGAGGATGGCGAGGCGGAAGCCGCCGAGTTGTCGCTCGCGTGGTTCGCCGTCGCCCGTGCGCAGAACAACACGCTGGCACGTTACTTCCTGAAGCTCGGTGCCAGGCCCGGTGCGCTGTTCGCGGCGGTGTGGTGGGGAAACTGGGAGATCCTGCCGGACCTGGTTCGCCACGGCGCCAATCTGGACGAGGTGATCGGCGGGACGCCTTTGCACATGGCGCTCAGCCTGTGGATCAAGGCGGTCGATGCCAAGCCGGATCAGGTCGCTAGGCGGGTGAAGACCTTCAAGACGCTAATCCGGCTCGGCGCCAATCCCGACGTGCCGGCAACGACGAAAGACCGGCGCACGGTCCGCGAGCTCGCCGCCAGCAAGAAAGACAAGCGATACCTCGTTGCGCTGGGCAAACAGGAGATCACGAGGTAAGGAGAGAATCTAGCTGCCCCGACGCGCCGCCGGTGGCCAGGAATACTTCATAAGACCGTTGGGACTCGGTTACCTGAAGGCTGAGGTAAAGTGCTCGGCATGAACGCCCGAATCCGCTGGTCCCTCGCCCTTTTCGCGCTGGTGATGGCCGTTGCCCAGGGGGCAACGCGCACGGCGGCACAAGTCGCCACTGCGACCGCAGCCGTGAATCCGCCGGCAGTGTTTGCCGATCCCAATCGCCGCGCGAAGCTGGCGACCGCCTTCCCCGAGATCGACAAGGTCGTCGCCGAGTTCATGGCGCGCGCGCATGTGCCCGGCGCCGCCTGGGGCATTGTCATCGACGGCGAGCTCGCCCACATTGGCGTCGCCGGCTACCGCGACCTCGCCACCAAGTCGCCGGTGACGCGCGATTCGGTGTTCCGCATTGCCTCGATGTCGAAGAGCTTTGCCGCCATGTCGATTCTCGCGCTGCGAGACGAAGGCAAGCTGTCGCTCGACGATCTGGCCGAGAAGCACGTTCCCGAGCTGAAGAACCTGCGCTACCCGACCACCGACTCGCCGCGCATCCGCGTGCGCGACCTGATGTCGCATGCCGCCGGCTTCCCCGAAGACAACCCGTGGGGCGACCAGCAGCTCGCTATCTCCGAAGACGCGTTCACGCGGATGATGCAGCAGGGCATTCCGTTCTCGAACCCGCCGGGCGTAGCCTACGAGTACGCCAACTACGGCTTCGCCATTCTCGGCCGCATTGTCACCAACGTCTCGGGCCAGCCGTACCGGCAGTACTTGAGCGAGAAGATCCTGAAGCCGATGGGCATGACCTCGACCACGCTGGAGCCGGCCACCGTGGCTCGCGATCGCATGGCGCTCGGCTATCGCTGGGAAGACGAGCAGTGGAAGCTGGAACCGGCGCTGGCCGACGGCGCCTTCGGCGTGATGGGCGGCATGCTGACGTCGATTTCGGATCTCTCGAAGTACGTCGGCGCGCTGCTGGCGGCGTGGCCGCCGCGCGACGGCGCCGAGACCGGACCGATCCGCCGGGCCTCGCTGCGGGAGATGCAGCAGATCTGGCGCTCGCGCCCGGCCATTGTGACCAAGGCAGACGACGGCAGCGTGGCGCTCAACTCGGGCGGCTACGGTTTCGGCCTGCGCATCTCGCAGTCCTGCGACTTCAACCACATCGTCGCGCACAGCGGCGGGCTGCCGGGCTATGGCTCGCTGATGCAGTGGCTGCCCGAGTCGGGAGTTGGCATCATCGCCTTCGGCAACGTCACCTACACGGGTTGGGGCGGCGTCGTGACGCAGGCCTTCGACCTGCTGCAGAAGACCGGCGGCCTGCAGCCGCGCATGCCACAACCGTCGCCCACGCTGGTGGCGTCGCGCGATGCGGTGGCGCGGCTGATCATGAACTGGGACGACAAGCAGGCCGACGAGATGGCGGCGATGAACCTGTTCATCGACATCTCGAAGGACCGCCGGCAGAAGCAGATCGCTGATTTGCGCGCGAAGGTGGGCACCTGCACGGCGCCGGCGGCGTTCGACTCGGTCGAGAACTGGCTGCGCGGCGACTGGACGATGAAGTGCGAGCGCGGCGACCTGCGCGTGGCGATCACGCTGGCGCCGACCATGCCGCCGAAGGTGCAGTACCTGGACGTGCGGCTGGCCGAGCCTCGACCATCGGCCACAGCCTGCCGCTAGGCAACCCTGAAGGGTTGCCTCCACAACTGTGCTGAGGTGCTGATATAGCATTACCCATGCGTTACAGCCGATTCGTTCTCGTTCTTGCCCTGGTCGTCGTTTCGCTCGCCACGCCTCGTGCACAGACGCGGGCGTTTGAGTTGACTACGGCGAGCATTGCCGACATTCACGCCGCGGTTGATGCCGGCAAGCTGACCTACGAGGGGCTGACCGGGCTCTACCTCAAGCGCATCGACGCCTACGACAAGAAAGGCCCGCGCCTGAACGCGGTGATCACGCTGAACCCGCGGGCGCTCGAGATTGCCCGCGAGCTCGACGCCGAGCGTAAGGCGAAGGGCCGCCGCGGCCCTCTCCACGGCATTCCCGTCGCCGTCAAAGACAACATCGACACCGCCGACATGGCGACGACCGGCGGCAACGAGGTGTTTGCCGGCAGCCGTCCAGCCATCGACGCCACGGTGATCCAGAAACTGCGCGCGGCCGGCGCGATCATCATCGCCAAGACCAACATGGATGAAATGGCGCAGTCGGTGCGCGGCTTCAGCACCGTGGGCGGCCAGATCCTGAATCCCTACAACCTGGCGAAGAACCCCGGCGGGTCGAGCGGCGGCACCGGCGTCGCGGTGGCGGCGGCCTTTGCCACGGTGGGGCTCGGCACCGAGACCGGCGTCTCGGTGCGCAGCCCGGCGTCCAACAACGCGCTGGTTGGCGTCGTGCCGTCGCGCGGCCTGGTGAGCCGCGCCGGCGTGCTGCCCATCTCGTTCACGCAGGACCGGGTCGGCGTGCACGCCAAGACCGCGGCCGATGCGGCGGTCGTGCTGAGCGTCATCCGCGGCTTCGACGCCGACGACCTGGCCACCAGCCAGAGCCTCGAACACCAGGTCGCCGATCTGGCCATACCAGCTGGCAACACCCTGAGCGGCGTTCGCGTCGGCGTGCTGCGCGACCTGTTCCGCAAGGGCGCGGAGGTCGAGGCCGGCAACGCCGTGATTGAAAAGCAACTGGCGGTGATGACCGCCAACGGCGCCATCGTCATCGACGGACTCTCGACCGGTACCGACCTGATCGGGTTGATGCCGTCGCTGCGCGTGAACAGCTACGAGCTGCGCGCGTCGTTCGACAGCTACCTGCGGCGCCGCGGGCCAAGCCCGGTCAAGTCGTTCGCCGAGCTGTTCAACAGCGGCAAGTGGCTGAAGGGCGGCGTGCTCGAAGCGCGCTTCAACGACACCATGAAGGCCGGCGACCTGAACACCAACGTCGATTACCAGGCGCGCCTGCTCAACCAGCAGATGATGCGACGGGAGTTGGTAGCCCTGATGGATCGTTACGGCGTGGCCGCGCTCGTGTATCCCATGAAGCCGCTTGGTGCGCCAGACGTCGGCGCGTCAGACGATGGGCTGCGGGACAACAATCTGATTTCGACGGCCGGCCTGCCGGCGATCGTGGTGCCGGCGGGTTGGGATTCGGAAGGACTGCCGCTGGCCATGGAGATCATGGGACGGCCGTTCAGCGACGCCACGCTGCTGAAGATCGCGCATGGCTACGAACAGGCCAGCAAGCACCGGGTGCCCCCCAAGAGCACACCAGCGCTCCCCGGCGAGACCATCCAGTAATAACAAGAGATCAGAAGACTAGGAGTTACTCCTGATCTTTTGATCTCCTGTTTCGTTTTCACTATGGCTCGTACGTCTTCAGACGACTGATGTCGCAGGTCTTGGGCAAACGGTCGGCCTCGGGCATCACGTTGCCGAGATAGCAGCCGGGAATCAGGTAAATCGTCCGGCTGCCGGTGGGCAGCATGATGGGCGGCGCGGGTTCGGGCGGCGGCTCGGGCTCGACTTCGGGCTCGGGCGGCGGCGGCGCAGGCGGCGCGGTAACCACCACCACCTGTGGCGGCGGCGCGGCCACGTTCGGTTGGGCCTGGTAGACCGGGTACGGGACGTAAACCACCGACGGTGATCGCCGGCGCCGGTGTTGCTGAACCGGATACACCGGCTGCGCGACGCGGCCGCGCTCCCACGGCGGCGGACCTTGCCGCTCCCACGCCGGTACTTGTGGCCGTTCCCAGGACGGCGTTGGAACACGCCACTCCCAGGGTTTTTGGTACGGGATCTGGACCGGCAAGCCAATGGGCGACAACCCAAGGCCAATTGCACCCGGTCCGGTTGGCGGACGATCGGCTCGATGCTGCCGCTGGGCGTTCGCCGTCAGCGGCAGACCCAGCACGACCAGAAGCACGCAGACGAAACGCATGTCGTTGCCCCCGCCGTCAGGTGGCATCGCAGACCGACGGGACAAGTCCATTGTGCACCCTCGGCGCCGAATTGCAGCTCATCAGGGCGAGACGCCTTACCGCTACTTCGGCAGCGCTACCGGCTGCTTGTATGCGGCTGGAGGCACGCGCTTCTTCGACGCCTGCTCATAGGCGTAGGCCAGGGTGTACAACTCGCCTTCCGTCCACTTGGTGCCGGCAAACGAAATGCCGAGCGGCATGCCGTCCACCTGTCCCATGGGCACCGAGATATGCGGGTAGCCTGCCGAGGCCGCATAGGCGGTCAGCGACGCCTGCGTGCCCCTCGGCCCGGCCGACACCGCGCCGCTGGTGCTCGTGCCGTCCGGCGTGATGGCGCCGGCCGGAGCGCCGGTGATCGTCACAAGCGCCACCGCACCGGTTTCCCGGAGAACGCGATCGATGCCCTCGTCCCGTGTGATCCGGAACATCTCGGCCAGCGCCTTCTGGTAGCCCGCATCAGCTCGCCCGCCGACGGTCTGGTCCGAGTCTACGAACACTTCCTGCTTGTGCATGCTCTCCCGTGGATCGGAACTGTTGAACGCAATCAGGTCCGTCAGCGTGCGCACCTTCACCGCCGCCGGCATGGTGGCGAAGTAGTTGTTGAGATCCACCCTGAAGTCCGTGAGCAGGACGGTGCGCATCTCTGGACGAATGTCGATCCACTTCGTATCGGGGACCTCCACGAGCTCGGCGCCCTGGTCCCGCAGCACCGCCAGCGCCGCTTCGAATACCGGGGTGGTGACGTCGTTGTGTCCGCGCAGGCCGCGCAGCACCGCCAGGCGCTTGCCCTTGAGCCCGTCGGTCGATAGCAACCCGACGTAGTCCTTCTTGTTCGCGTCGGCGTCGGCCGACCATGGGTCACCGGGATCGCTGCCGGCGATGGCGGTGAGGATCATGGCGTTGTCACGCACGGTGCGGGTCATCGGGCCGGCCATGTCCTGAGTCAGGCTGATGGGCACAATTCCGCGGCGCGACACCAGCGCGATGCTCGACTTGATGCCAACCACGCCGTTGACGTTCGCCGGGCCGGTGATGGAACCCGAGGTCTCCGTGCCGATGGCGCCGGCCGCAAAGCTCGCGGCGGCGGAAATGCCCGAGCCGTTGGATGAACCGGCGGCCGACTTTGTCAGGTCATACGGATTGTGGGTGGGTCCGCCCAGCGGCGAGCCGTTCAATCCTGTTGACGTGCGGAAGCCCGCATACTGCGAGGTGTTGGCCTTGCCCAGAATCACGGCCCCGGCGGCCCGCAGGCGCCGCGCGACTTCAGAGTCTTGCGCCGGCCGGTTGTTCTCGAGCGCAAACGAACCGGCGGTCGTGGGCATTCCGGCGGCGTCGATGTTGTCCTTGAGCAGGATGGGCACGCCGTCGAGCGGTCCCAGGGCGCGGCCGTCCTTGCGGCGGGCATCGGCAGCGGCCGCCTGCTGCAGCGCGTCAGGAGCAATCGCGATCACGCCGTTCAACGGACCGTCGTAGGTGTTGATGCGCTCGATGTACGCCTGCGTAACGGCCATCGAGGTGGTGCGTCGCGCGGCGAGATCGTCCGAGATCTGGCTGAGGGGCACCTCTTCGACTTCATACGGCGCGACGGGCGCTTCCTGGCTGCAGGCAGCCAGGACTACACACAACAGACACACGAGACCAGCGGAGCAACGGCGATTCATGGAGAGAGTTATACAGGAGAAGCGGGTTCGATAGAATCTGTGTCGTGCCGGAACTGCCAGAAGTGGAAACCGTGCGTCGGCTGCTCGAGCCGGCCATGCAGGGCGCGAAGTTCCGGCGCGTGATGGTCAACCGGCCGAACCTGCGCATCCCCTTTCCCGACCGGTTCGCGGAGCGGCTGCGCGGCGCAACCGTGGCCGCGGTGGAACGGCGCGGCAAGTACCTGATCGTGGCGCTGTCCTCCGGCGAAAGCCTGATCATGCACCTGGGCATGTCGGGCTGGTTCCACGTTGCGCCGATTGGCGATCGCTCGCGAGACGTCGATGCGCACGATCACGTCGTCTTCCTGATGTCGTCGGGCCAGGCGGTGGTGTTCAACGACCCCCGGCGGTTTGGTTTCATGGACCTGGCGGCGGTGGCCGGCGACTATCCCTCGCTGAAGGCCATGGGTCCCGAGCCGCTGTCGCCCGAATTCACCGGGGTCTCGCTGGCGCGCGCGTGCCGCGGCAAGAAGGCGGCGCTCAAAGTGACGCTGCTCGACCAGCGCGTGGTCGGCGGGCTGGGCAACATCTACGCCAGCGAGGCGCTGCACCACGCCCGGCTGTCGCCGCTCCGCAGGGCGGCGAGCATTGCCACGATCACCGGCAGGCCGAAGAAGGAGGCCGAGACGCTGGCGGCATCGATCAAGGCGGTGTTGACGAATGCCATTCGCCGTTCGGAATCGCCGTACCGCGCCGGCCGCTTTCGCGTCTACGAGCGCGAGGGCGAGCGCTGCCTGCGCAAAGGGTGCGGCGGCAGCATCAAGCGGATCACGCAGGCGGCCAGATCGACGTTTTATTGCCCGGTCTGCCAGAAGTGACAGGCAACCCTAAAGGGTTGCCTCCACCTGGTCGCCGTCCGCGTCATGAGACGCGCGGCAGCACCGGCGCTTCCGCCAGTTCCACTTCCTTGGCGTCCTCTGGCGACGACTTGGGCGGCGACACCACGGCGGCGAGTTCTTCATCCATCGGCCGCTGCTCGCGGCTTTCCGCCAACTGCGCTTCGTCCGTGAGGTCCAGCCTGAGCGGCGTCATCGAGATCCAGCGCTGCTCGATTGCCCACCGGTCGGTGCCCTCGTCTGCGCCTTCGAGCGGCTTCACGCTGAACCAGAACAGCTCGCGGCCCAGCGGATCGGTGGTCGGCACGATCAACCCGTCGTAGTGGCGCACCGAGACGCGGGTCCAGATGATGCCGCGCGGCTCTCGCGGCAGGTTGACGTTGACCAGCGGCAGTTCCTGCGCCGGCACCAGCACCTCGAGCACGCGGCGCACCCAGGGCTTCAACGCGGTGAAGTCGTCAATGCCCGACGGCGCGCTGAAGGCAATGCCTCGCAGGCCGAGCAGTGCGGCCTGCTTGGCGGCGGCCAGGGTACCGGAATGCCAGATCGAGTTGCCGATGTTGAGGCCAAGGTTGCAGCCCGACACGACCAGGTCAACCTTTTCCCATTGATGAGCACCGAGCGCAACACAGTCGGCCGGCGTACCGTTGACGCGAAATGCCGGGAAGCCGTGAATGGGCGTCTCCCGGTACGACAGCGGCCGGCTGGCGGTAATGGCGTGGCCCATGGCCGACTGCTCGACGTTGGGCGCGACAATGCGAATCGAGCCGAATTCCGAGGCTACCTCGGCCAGCGCAGCAATGCCCGGGCTGTAGATCCCATCGTCATTGCACACGAGAATCCTCATACCAGGGCAAATGCAAGACCCCGGCCAGCGGCACGCGATGTGCTTGGTAACTGAGGCGAATGAACACCTGTTTGTTCTGGAATCGAAACGCCGGCGACGGACTGTCACTGGATGAGGTGACGGGGTGGATTCGGCAGGCCGGCCACACGGTCGATCGCGTGATCAGGGATCCGGCCGAGCTGCCGCATACCTCGCATGCCGGCGTCGATGCCGTGGTGGCCGCCGGCGGCGACGGCACGGTCGCGGTCGTGGCCAGGGCACTCGCGGGCGGCGAGGTGCCATTGGCAATCCTCGCGCTGGGCACCGCGAACAACATTGCCGACAGCCTGGGCCTGCACGGCACGCCGCAAGAGATGATCGACACGTGGGCGACGCAGCGCGTCGTGCGCATCGACGCCGGCCTCGTCCATGACACCGCCGGTGAAACACCGTTCTTCGAAAGCGTCGGCACCGGCCTGGTGGCGGCGGGAATCCGGCTCGGAGACGCGGCCGTTGACGCCGACGCCGATGCCGCCGCGCAACTTCGGCAAGCGCGGGACATGTATGTGGAACTGGCCGACGGCCTGGTCGCCCGACGCTACGAGATCAACATCGACGGTACATTGGTCGCGGGCAATTACCTCCTGGTGGAAGTGCTGAACATGCCGTCGGTCGGCCCCAACATTCGCCTGACGCCGGAGGTCAATCCCGCCGACGGGCTGTTGTCGCTGGTCGTGGCCACCGAGGCCGATCGCCCACGGCTGCGCGCGTACCTGCAGGCCCGGGCGGCCGGCGAACCTTGCGACGCCGGCCTCAAGTCATGGCGCGGCTGCAAGATCACGATCGCCGACCTCGCCGACTATCACGTCGATGACGAAGTGAGGACGGCCGACGATCGGGCGGTGGCTATCGGCATCAAGCGGGGCCACCTGCCGGTGCTGGCTTAGTGCGGCGTCACGCCGTTTGACTGCGGTCAGCGGCCCCGAAGCGCCGTCACCGGCTCGGTGGCCGAGGCGCGCCAGGCCGGCACCGCGCACGCGGCCAGGCCGATTGCCGCCAGCAGTGATGCGGCCGCAAGGTAGGTCACCGGATCCGAGGGGCTTACCCCCACCAGCACGCCGGCCAGCAGGCGCGTCACACCCAGCGCGGCGGCCAGGCCAAATCCAATGCCCAGGGCCACCAGCGTGCCGCCGTGTCTCAGGACCTGGCGCAGCACATCGCGCGGCGTGGCGCCAAGCGCCATGCGGACGCCGAACTCGCGCGTCTGCTGGCTGACGCCGTACGCCAGCACTCCGTAAATGCCGACCGCGGCAAGAACCAAGGCCAGCGAGCTGAACAGCGTGACCAGTTGCGCGGCGGTCTGCGCCGGCATGGTCGATTCGCTCACCAGTGTTTCAAGCGGCTTCACGTGATAGATCGGCTGCGCCGGATCAATCGCGAGCACGGCGGCACGAATGGGGGCGACGAGATCGCCGGGCCGCGCGGTCGTGCGGGCCGCCAGCATCATCATGCTGGCCGGCGCTTGAGACATCGGGACATACACTTCCGGGTCCGGCGCTTCAGTCAGCGTGTCGTGACGCACGTCGCCCACAACACCGACAACCGTTTGCCACGGCGCATCCCCGCCGCCCAGGCGAATGCGCCGGCCGAGCGCGGCCTCGACGCACGACACCTCGGCCGGGCACAAGTACCGGCCGGCCAGTGCCTGATTGACAATCACCACGCGGTCGCCCGAGGGCAGCTCGCGGCCATCGAACAGGCGGCCGCTGACCAGCGGAATGCCCATGGTCCGGTGATACCCGGCGCTGGCCACGCGGTACGACACGGATGGTTCGCGGCCCGGTTCCGGCACCGGTGCGCCATCCACCGTCAGGCGCGTGCCGCGGTTGTAGGTGCTGAACGGCAGCACGTTGACCAGGCCGGCTGACGACACGCCTGGCAATTGCCCGACGCGATCGATCAACTGGTCGAAGAAGCGACGGCGCGCGTCCGCATCCTCGTACTTATAGTCCGGCAACGTCATCGCCATCGTCAGCACACCGGCGGCCTCGAAGCCCGGGCTGACGCGCTGCAGCGCGCCGTAGCTGCGCGCGAGCAATCCAGCCGAGACCAGCAGAATGGTGGCCAGCGCCACTTCGCCGACCACGAGCGTCGAGCGCAGGCGGCGCGTGGCGCGGCTGCCGCCGGCCGACGCCGATTCTTCGAGGGCGCCTTCGAACCGATCGCGCGAGGCGCGCCAGGTCGGCAACACGCCGAAGATGGCGCTGGTCAGCAACGAGACGGCGAGCGTGTAGCCGAGCGTGGCGCGGTCGACGCCCAGCTCGTTGATGTTGGGCACGGTGGTCAGCAGCATCTCGGGCAGCAGCGCGCGAATGCCATCGAGGGCGAGCACCGACAGCGCCACTCCGCAAGCGCCGCCGGCAATCGCGAGCAAGACTCCTTCAACCAGCAGTTGCCGGCCGATGCGCAGGCGGCTGGCGCCGATGGCCGACCGCACGGCGATTTCGCGCGAACGGGCGACGCCGCGCGCCAGCAGCAGGTTGGCGACGTTGGCGCACGCCAGAATCAGGACCAGCGACACGGTGGCCAGCAGGATGACAATGGCGGGGCCGGCCTGTTCGTCATCGAGCTTGCCCATCTCCACCACGCGGGCGCCGAGGCCGCGGTTGGTGCCGGGATAGCGGTCGGCGGCGGCTTTCATCAGGACGTCGAGTTCCGCCTGCGCCTGGACAAAGGCCACGCCGGGACGCAGGCGGCCGACCACCGTAACGCTGTCTGTGGCGCCCGGTTCGCCGCGGCCGGCATCGCGCATGACCCACGGCAGCCAGACGTCGCCCTTGAAGTTGAACACCGGGTACTCGAACCGCGGCGGCATCACGCCCACCACTTCTCGCGGCTCGCCGTTGACGAGGATCTGCCGCCCGACGATCGCGGGGTCGCTGCCGAAGCGGCGCTGCCACAGGCCATGGCTGATCACGGCAACGGCATCACGCCCGCCCTGGATGTCGGCGTCGGCAAACGTGCGGCCGAGCAGGGCGTCCACGCCGAGCAGCGGGAACGTGTTCGGGGTGACGCGGTAAGCCTGCACCCGATCCGGAATGTCGCCGCCGGTGAGGTTGGCGCTGACATAGGTGTAGGCAGAGAGCGCGTCGAACGACACGGCTTGGCGCTGCAGCTCCACCAGGTCTGCGGCGCGCAGGTTGAACCGCATTTCGCCTTCCTCGACATCCCATCCCAGCACGAACGCCACGCGCGATGGTTCGTGGTACGGCAGCGGCTTCAGCGCCAGCACGTTGACGATGCTGAAAATGGCGGAGTTGGCGCCGATGCCGAGCGCGAGAGTGGCGACGGCGGCGGCCGTGAAGCCGGGATTGCGCCACATCAGGCGGAAGCCATACTTGATGTCCTGCAGCAACGATTGCATGGCGGGGTCTCCTGTCGCGGATGCGGCGTGGTGATGGCGACGGCCGTCGGGTCGCAGCCGATCGAGCCAGCACATGGCAATCGATCGCAGCGCCAGGCTCCAGAACCGGCGCCGCGACGGCGACGCGGTGCAGTTCCACTCTTCCTCGAGATCGCCGCCGATTGGATCGCGCAGGTCGCGCGGCAGCAACCGGCGGAGCAACCACAACGCCAGCGCGGGCGGCGTCACGGCGTCTCCAGTTTCGGCACGCCGCTGGCCATGCGCGCCAGCGAGCGCTGCGATTGCCGCAACAGCGTGGCACCGGCAGGCAGGATGCGGTAGTAGCGTTTGCTCTTGCCGCCGCGCTGCGGGGTCGGTTCGCCAAGGCGCGACACAACGAGGCCGCGCCGTTCGAGGCGGTCGAGGGCGGTGTAGACGGCCCCGGGCGAGACGGTTCGTCCGGCCCTTGTTTCAATGGCGCGGCGAATCTCCACGCCGTAGGTTTCGTCCTTCGCGGCCATCAAGGCCAGCAGCAGCAGTTGTTCGAACTCGCCCAGGAACGTTCGCATAGTCTGAGTGTAGGTAATATACGCGCCCGAGCGGCGGCAGTTCAAGTCGCAGGGTTACCTAGCGGTTGTGGCGCCGGGCCAGCGCCAGGCCATTCAGCCCGTAGTCGATGCGGCGCCCGAGGCCCAGTTCCATGCGCACTTCGTTTTCGCGCTGGATGGCGCAGGCGTCGGTAGCCCGCTGGCCGGGCAACGGATCGGCGCACTTGCCCGACATGTGACCGGCAATCAGGTACGGCATGGCGTGGCCGTAGACCTCGTGCGCGAGGATGCGATCGAGGTCGTGGTCGAGATCGAACAGCCGGCCGTGGCGCGCGTGCAGGGTTTCGAGCAAGTCGAGGTTGATCACGACCACGACGACTTCGACGGCGTCGCCGCCGGCCGGAATGGGCTGCACCTCCGCGAGCACATCGTCGTCGAACGGCCGCGACGGTTGCCCGTTGGCATCGGCGACGCGGACCAGGTTGGGTGTGACGATGACGGCGCGGCGGCCGGTGCTGGAGAGGGTATCAACCGCCTGGCGCCAGGCGGCGCTGCCAGCGTACAGGCGTCCGAGGCTGGCCATGAAGGCCGGGTGGCTGGCCTGAAGCGGCGACTGTTCGACGGATTGTGAGGTTTGTGCCGGCGACTGGGCGGACGTCGATGTTCCGACAAGAACACATGCCGCAATTGCCCAAGAGGCGAACCGTCGAGATTGGCCCACCGACATACAACAGCTAAGTAACGTTAATGTTAATTGTGTGTTACATCAAGTAAACTTCGCTCCCTCTTAATCGGCCGGATCGGCCGGAAGTTGCATGGCAAGGGCCGCGGCCAGGGTGGCCAGGGCGATGGCCAGCGACAGGCCAAGGGCGGCGGGCTCACCCCAGCGATCGATGACGGCGGCGTAGACGGCGGGCGCGGTTGCCGCCACGAGGAAGCTGGGTGCCAGCAGGCGGCCGACCAGTGCGCCGTAGGTGCGGTGGTCGAACATGGCCAGCGGCAGGGTGCCGCGGGTAATGGTCATCAACCCGTTGCCGGCGCCATAGACGAAGGCGAACGTGAGCGCCGCGACCAGGAACTGTGCGCTGAGAAGGGCGGCCGCGAAGGCGGCCACCAACATGATCGCCGCCAGCACATTAAGCGTCCGTGGCGACAGGCTGCCGCCGAACAGCAACTCCGACAGCCTCGATGATGACTGGCCGACGCCGCGAAGGGTCGAGACCCAAACCGACGCCGCCTCGGCCAATCCCATCCCCGCGAGGATCCCAATCATGTGCGCCGACATGCCGGCGTTGAGGAACTGCGCCAGCATGGTGCTGGACGCATAGAGGATGGCGGCGCGGGTCGCCGCCTTGCCGGTGAGCCGCGGCGGCGCGGTGGCCGGCGGCACCGGTGGCACGTGGCCGGCATCGCTGTCGTGCGGCATGGCCATGTGCAGCGGCAGGGTCAGCAGCGCGATGCCGGCGTAGAGCAGCACGGCCGTGCGCCAGCCGAACATGGCGGCCAGGCCCTGCCCGAGCGGCCAGAACACGGTGGAGGCCAGGCCGCCGAGCAGCGTGATCTGCGACATGGGGCGGCGAGCCGCGGCGCCGCCGGCGCGTGCCAGCACGGCGAAGGCGGCGTCGTACAGCGTCATGCGCATGGCAATGCCAAGCAGCATCCACGACGCGTAGTAGGCGACGAGCGAGTGCGACAGGGCCAGGCCCGCGCACGCCGCCGCGGTGAGCAGCGACCCCGCCGACATCACGTAGCGGCCGCCCTGTCGATCGATCATCCGGCCGACGAACGGCGACGCCAGGCCCATCACCAGCAGCGCGGTGGAGAAACCGCCGTAGATGACGCCGCGCGACCAGCCGAGGTCGGCGGCCATGCGTTCGCCGAAGCCGCCGATCAGGTAGTAGGTGATGCCCCAGCAGACGAGCTGCGAGATGCCGAGCGCGAGGACGACCCGTCCCCGGATCACTGGACCAGCGCGACCCGGAAACCAATGAAGGCGCGGCGCGCGCCGGGGTCGGCGGCGCCGCGGGTGGTGGTCCGCGCCTGGCGAGCCGGATCGCCGTAGTGGCCGCCGCGCATCACCCACAACGCGTCGGCGTCGAGGTTGGCGCGATCATCCGACGGATCGTATGGGTATGGCTGGTACGGGCTGCTCGTCCACTCCCACACGTTGCCGCTCATGTCCGACAGGCCGTAGGCGCACTCGGGGCATGCGAATTGTCCGACCGGCGTGGTGCCGGTGCCCTCGAAGTTGGCAAACTCGCGGCGCGGCTGATCGCCCCACGGGTAGGCGCGGCGATCGCCGCCGCGGGCCGCCTTCTCCCACTGCGCTTCGGAGGGCAGGCGCACGTGCCAGCCGGCGCGCACGCGGTCGCCCAGTGGACCCGGCTGCTTCGCCAGCGTGCGCTCGAGCCAGCGGCAATAGGCCAGCGCGTTGGGCCACGTCACGAACGTGACGGGATGGCTGGGCGGGCCCGCCGTGGCCCTGGCATCCATGGCCGCACCGGTGGCGCGCACGAACGCGGAGAACTGCGCCACGGTCACTTCATGACGGGCGATGAAGAAGGCCGGCAGATCCACCGTGCCTTCGCCGGCCGAAGGCGACCACTTCTCGTTGTCGAACGCGCGCGGATCAACCGCGGGATCGGCGCCCATCGTGAACGGCCCCGCGGGGATCTCCACGAAATCAGGAACGGACGCGCTCACGTCGGCCTGACGCGCTTGCAGGCCCACAAGCCCGAGGCCGGCGAGCAGTGCGATCAGGGCGAACCGCTTCATCGCGCCGCCGTCTGCGTGCGGCACGCGAACTCCCAGCCGTGGCGGCAGGCCCGCGCGTAGAGATCCGCGGCCGGCATCGCCATCAGGTTTGGTCCGCCCTCTCGAAGCAACAGCCGCAAGTCGAACTCACGCGGGTTGGCGTGGGCCGGCGACGCGGCGTCGAGCAGGTTGACGCACCCCGCCTGGAAGCGCCCTTCGCACGCACGCGAGAAGTACGCGAAGGCACGCTCCGGATCCGCGGGCACGAGCGTGCCCTCGGTGTAGTGCCCGCCCAGCTCGTTGCACGCCCAGCCGGCGTTGTCGGTGCAGTACGACGCTTCAATCCGCAGCAGGCGGGCGCAGGCTTGCGGCTTGTTGGCGGCGCAGGCCTGCTGCCAGAACGGCAGCGAGTCGCCCTTGTGCATGCCGTCGGCGGCTCCGGCCGCGGTCATCACGCCGAAGGCCATCACCCACACCGCCATGTGCGCGAGGTTGGCGCGGCCGAGCGGCGGGTCGAGGCCAAGCGCGTGGATCAGCGGCCGCTGGCCGAGCGACTTCACGGCGCGATCGATCGCCGGCACCGCCAGGTTCAATAGCGGCACGCACAGCAGCTTGTCGTAGAACGTCGGCATGCCCAGCGCGCCGAGCAGCGCGTACAACCCGAACACGCCGAGCCCGTAGAGCACGCCGAAGATGGCGCGGCCGAGCGGCGTGCGCGGCGAGGTCGACGGATCGGTGACCAGCAGGTGCAGGCCGAGGAACACCGCCGACGGGATGTCGGAGTCCACGAAGTACGGCACGCCGGTGATCGCGGTGTAGAGCAGGCTGCCGCCGAACAGCGTGATGGCGGCCATGGCCGTGACCGGCGTGATCGAAAAGAAATACATGACGACGAGGCCGATCAGGAACAGCACCTTGTAAACGTCGGGGCCGAGGCTGAACGTCGTGGCAATCTCCTGGCCCCAGGTCAGGTGGGTCGTGCCGGTCGCCAGCAGCACCACCGAGAAGAGCGCCAGCGAGAACGCCGACGGGTTGAAGATGTGCACGCGGCGGCCGTCGCGCTCCCACCGCACGAACGCCTTGCCGGCGAAGCCGACCGCGACCAGCAGGAACTGGAAGGCAAACCAGTCGTCCACGAACCAGAGGAACAGGTTGGTGCTGAAGATGATCGGGAACGGGCCGAAGCCCAGCCCGTAGCTTTCGCGGCGCGACCACGACAGCAGGATGTCGAAGGCGTAGGCAAACAGCAGCTGGCCGGCGAGCAGCGGGGCAAAGTCGTAGACCGGCCGCCAGTAATAACCCCAGTAGGCGTAAACCGACAAGTGACAGCAGGCCTGGATGTAGTGCTGCGGACGTGGCGGCGCCAGGTGGATGGCCGCCCGCCACCCTCCCTTGCCGCCCGAAACCGCGAGCAGCGCCTGCCAGGCCAGCAGGACGCCGGCAGCGCCCCAGAACGACCACAGCAGCTGTTGCGAGGCCTGGATCCGGGGTAGCAGGGTCAGGCCGAACAGCCCGGCCGTGAAAGCCAGGGGCACGGCCTGAGGCTTCAGCGGCGAAGCCGGCGGTTGTTCGAACGATCGTTCAGTTCGGTGAGGGGCGTCCTCGCGCCGTTCCCGGCGTCTTGCGGCTGACATGGACGATTGGGTGAGTCTTTAGCTTGTACACCACCCGATTGAGCTCCGCAAATGGATTGACAGAAACCCTCCAGACAGCGCACTCTTGGCCGGCTGTACTTATAGTTCGGCGCGAGCGCCACAACGGGGCGGCGCGCGAGCACATAGCAGAGGTGCCGATGACAAGGGGAATATCGGGTAAGTGGACCCGCCACGGTCTCGTGGGCGGGTTGGTGGTCGCGGTCGCGGTGGTCCTGTCGGGACTTGCCGGTGTCGCGCAGAACAAGGCCGACTGGACGACGATCACGGGAGGTAATGACTCCACGAGATACTCGCCGCTCGATCAGATCAACGCGTCGAACTTCAACTCATTGACGGTGGCCTGGGAGTGGGGCGCCGCGTCGGCTCCAGGCGTGGAGATTGGCGACGTCAACGGCCGCGGTCTGCCGATTTACGTCGACGGCATGCTGCTGACCACGTCGGGCCCGCGCCGCACGGTGGTGTCGCTGGATCCGGCGACCGGCAAGACGCTGTGGACGTTCCAGGAACCCGAGACGCCGCGGCACGCGTACTCGATGCGTTCGAACCACGGCAAGGGCGTGGCCTACGGCCGCATCAACGGCCGCGGCGTGGTGTTCGTCACCACCCCGGGCTTCTTCCTGCACGCCCTCGATGCCAAGACCGGCCAGCCGCTCGAGAAGTGGGGCGGTGCCGTGCCGGTGCGCGGCTTCCCCACCACCGGTTCGGTGGACCTGCTCAAGGACCTGATCGCCGACTGGGATCCGTGGCTGAACGCCAAGCTGCCGTACGACGCGGCGCAGGGCCTGCCGCTGACGCTCGGCTACATCACCACCTCGTCGCCGCCGATCGTCGTCAACGACACGCTGGTCGTCGGCAATTCGGCCGAGCAGGGCTACAACCAGACCCGCATCGAGAACGTGCCCGGCGACATCCTGGGCTACGACGTCAAGACCGGCAAGTACCTCTGGAAGTTCCACGTCATTCCGCGGCCGGGTGAATTCGGCCACGAGACGTGGGAAAACGACGCGTGGAAGTGGACCGGTGACATCTCGTCGTGGGCGCCGATGTCGGCCGACCCGGCGCGCGGGCTCGTCTACATCCCGACCAACGGCGCCACCATCGACTACTTCGGCGGCTTCCGTCCCGGCGACAACCTGTTCGGCACCAGCGTGATTGCGCTGGATGTGAAGACCGGCAAGCGCGTGTGGCACCACCAGCTGGTGCGCCACGACATCTGGAACTACGACACGCCGACCGCGCCCGTGCTGATGGACGTGACCGTCGACGGCAAGCGCATCCCGGGCCTGTTCCAGGTGACCAAGCAGTCGTGGGTCTACTCGTATGACCGCACCAACGGCCGGCCGATCTGGCCGTTCGTCGACAAACCAGCGCCGCAGTCGCTGGTGCCGACCGAGAAGCTGCCGGCGACGCAGCCGCACGTGACCAAGCCGGCGCCGTTCGACCTGCAGGGCCGCACGGAAGAGATGCTGATCGACTACACGCCCGAGATTCGCCGCCTGGCGCTCGCGCGCGCCAAGGAACGCGACCTGCTGGCACCGCTGTTCGCCGCCCCGAGGCACCGCGGCAACAAGGAGGGCAAGGGCCCGGCCAACATCTGCCCCGGCGGCGCGGGCGGCGCGAACATCACCGGCCCGCCGGCCGCCGACCCGACGACCGGCATGCTGTTCGTCGCGTCGTTCAACGGCTGCTCGCCGACTCTCCTGGCTCCGGCGGCGGAGAAGGACAACGACAAGATGACCGGCAAGACGCTGGCCATGTTCGCGGTCGCGCGTGGTGAAGGCGGTCCGCCGGCCAAGCCGGATCCGAACGATCCGCTGTTCGGCATTCCCGACATCTTCAAGGGACCGATCGGCCGCATCACCGCGATCAACATGAACACCGGTGAGCACACCTGGATGATTCCTCACGGCGAGACCCCGGCGGCGCAGCAGGAAGCGTTCCGCAAGAACCCGCTGATGAAGGGCCTGACGTTCGAGACCAACTGGGGCCGCCGCGGTCACCCGGCGATGGCCGCGACGTCGACACTGCTGCTGGCGACCGGCCAGACGGCCGACAACCGCCCGCACCTGTTCGCCATCGACAAGGCGACCGGCAAGCGCGTGGGCCAGGTGGCCACCCGCGTGATGGGTCAGTACGGCTTGATGACCTACATGCACAACGGCAAGCAGTACATCGTGATGCCGCGCAACGGCGGCTACACGACGCTCGCTCTCCCGTAAGCGTCCCGAGACTGGAAGGGCCGGGCACAGCAATGTGTCCGGCCCTTTTTTCTTGTACGGCGAATCAATATTGGCCACTGAGCACACAGAGATCACACAGGACACGGCCGGGTCGCTGGCGGCGCTTCGCGCCGCGGGCTCGATAATGAGCGGCGAAAAATGAGTCCTCCAGGATCGCCGCGGGACTCATTTTGTCGCCGCTCACTATCGAGCCAAGCGCCGGCCAAAGGCCGGCCACCAGCGACCCGGCCTCTGCCCTGCTGTCTTCTCTGTGCCCTCTGAGTCCTCTGTGGCAAATTGATCGACTCGGGATTTCCTCTTCTCACCGGGTTTGCACTGGCCTAGACTCCGGGCCATGTGGCAGGACATTCGACAAGCGGTGCGACACCTTCTGCGCTCACCGGCCTTCGCCGTGTCCGGGCTGTTGATCCTTGCGCTTGGCATCGGCGCCAACAGCGCGATGTTCAGCCTGATTAACACCCTGGTCCTCCGGCCATTGCCGATCGCCGACCCGCAGAGTCTCGTTGGCGTGTCGGGCCGCAACGCCGAACAGCAGTTGCGGCTCACGCCAATTCCGGCGGTGGCACTGCTGGACCACGCTGACGGTCCGCTTCAGCACGTGTGCGGCTACAACGGCGGCGTGGTGGTGGCGGTGGCGGCCGGCGGTTCGGTCATGCAGGCCACCGGCGCTCTCGTCACCGGCAACTGCTTCGACGCCTTCGGCGTGCGGCCGCTGCTGGGACGCGGCATTGTCGACGCCGATGCGCCGCTCTTGCGCGCGGGCAGTCATGTCGCCGTGATCAGCCACCGGTTGTGGACGCGATTGTTCGCTGCCAATCCGTCGGTAGTCGGGAAGTCGATCCGGCTCGAAGGTACGGAGATGCTCGTGATCGGCGTGATGCCGGAGAGGTTCAGCGGTCTCCATGCCGACTCAGGCGTCGATGTGTTCGCGCCTTTCGACACGATATTCCCCGCGCGCGCCGACCGACGTCCTGGCGCCAGCCACGTGATCGGCCGCCTTCGTCCCGGCGCCACGTTCGCGGCGACCGCGAGCCAGTTGGCGGCGCTGTGGCCGGCTGTGCTCGAACAGGCCGTGCCACCAACCCTGGGCGCCGCCGAGCGCGAGAGCTTGCTGAGTGCCCAGCCGCAGGTCGAGGGGATCGGCTCCGGGCTGTCGGCTTATCGCGATCGTTACGCCCGCCCCGCCGCGCTGATGTTCGGTCTCACGGTGGTTCTGATGCTGATGGCGTGCCTCAATCTGGGTGGTCTGTTCCTCAGCCGCGCCGTCGAACGGCGGCCGGAGATGTCCACGCGCCTGGCCCTCGGCGGCAGCCGCTGGCGCGTGAGCCGCCAGATGCTGGTGGAGTGCCTGGTGCTATCCACGGCCGGCGCGGCGCTGGCCATTCCGGTGGCATTCGCGCTGGTCTCTGGATTGGTGTCGATTCTGCCGCCCATGTTCGTTGATCCGGTTCGCGCCTTCACGCCCGATACGTTCACCATCGCGGCCACCGTTGGCGCAGGACTGCTGGCGGGTGTCGTCATCAGCGTGCTGCCGATTTGGCTGGCCGGGCCGACGGCACTCAGGCTGGGCGCCACCCGCGCCGTCGCGCCAGCGACCGGCCTGTGGTCGAAGGGACTGGTGGTGGCCCAGATTGGGCTCTCGATCGTATTGGTCGCGGGCGCCGGGCTCCTGGCGCGATCGCTATACCTGCTGCAGCAGGTCGACCCCGGCGTACGGGCCGATGGCGTGATCGTCTTGCGGCTGATGCCGGTACCTGACGGCTATCGCGATATCGATAATGCGTCGTTCTATCCGCCACTGCTCGAGGCCATCACCGCCCTGCCAGGGGTCGAGTCGGTCGGCTACGCCCGGCTGTTTCCGCGATCCACCGGCGAAACGCCGGGTGACCCGGTCGCGTTCGCGGGCCAGGAGTTCGGCGACATGCGGAGCATGTGGGAGGTTGCCTCGCCCACGTTCTTCGAGACCGTCGGCATTCCCCTGCTCAGGGGCCGAGGGCCAGCGTGGACCGACACGGCGGCCTCCCGCCAGGTCGCCATCGTCAGCGAACGTCTGGCTCGCCGCCTGGCGCCAAACGGCGACGTCATCGGGCGGCGCATTCGCTACGGCACCAATGCCGCGAACCAGGATGTGGAGATCGTCGGCGTCGTTCGCAACGCGACCATGGGCAATCCACGCCGGCCCGACCTGCCGATCGTCTATCGCCCGCCGCTGCAAGTCGGACGCACCGGCAACTACCCCAGCCTGGTGATTCGCGCAGACGACCGGCTGCGGGAACCGGTCATTGCCGGCGTTAGGGAGCTGGTGGCGCGGGGTGGCCGCGAGTTCGTGCAGGATGTCAGCGGGCTTGCCGACTTGCTGGCGCGCGCTCCGTCGTCTGAACGCATGAGCACCGCCCTTGCCGTCGCGCTCGCGGGGCTCGCTGTGGTTCTGGCCTTCGCCGGCATCTTCGGGTTGCAGTCGTATGCGGTAGCCCGCCGCACCCGCGAGATTGGCGTCAGGGCCGCGGTTGGCGCGGCGCCGGCGACGGTCTTGCGCATGCTGATGCGCGAGGCGCTGTGGGTGACGGTGGTCGGCGTGACGATTGGCCTGCCGGCCGCTTATGCCGCCAGCCGGGTGCTGTCGTCGCTCACCTTCGGCATTGCCCCAGGAGATCCGGTCACGCTGACCTTGACAGCCGCGCTGTTCGTGGCAATCGGCGTGGTCGCAGGATTGGGACCTGCCCGGCTGGCTGCTCGCATCGATCCGGCGGTCGCGCTCAGGCGGGAGTAGGTCTCGGGACGACTCCCGTCAGATTGGCCACGAAACACACAGAGAGCACAGAGGACACGGCCGGGCCGCTGGTGGCCGGCCTGATGATGAGTGGCGACAAAATGAGTCTTGCGGGTCACTGGTTCGACTCATTTTTCGCCACTCAACATCAGGCCTGCGGCGCGAAGCGCCGCCAGCGACCCGGCCTCTGTCCTGCTGTCTTCTCTGCGTCCTCTGAGTCCTCTGTGGCTAGACCTTTGTTTGAGAGGCTAGACCTCTTGTTTGAGAAAGTGGTCGATCGCCGCTGCCGCCCGGCGGCCATCGTCGATTGCCCAGACGATCAGCGACTGGCCGCGCTGCATGTCGCCGGCGGCAAACACACCGGGCACGTTGGTCATCCACTGCTCGTCGCGAGCGACGGTGCCGCGGTCGTTCAGGTGGACGTCGAGATCGTCGAGCAGCCGGCTCTTCCCGGGTCCGACAAATCCCATGGCCAGCAACACGAGGTCGGCCTTCATCTCGAAGCCACTGTCGGCCAGCGGCTCGAACGAGACGCGGCGGTTCGCGGTGACGCGGCTGACCTTGTGGCCGTGCAAGGCGCGGACATGCCCTCCGGCATCGCCGCTCAGTTCGGTGGTGGCGACGGCGTAGACCCGCTCGCCGCCCTCTTCGTGGGCAGAAGAAGTGCGAAACACGTTGGGCCACAGGGGCCACGGGTTGTCGCCGGCACGCTCGGTAGGCGGCATCGGGAGAAGCTCGAGCTGAGTCACGGACAGCGCACCCTGGCGGTGGCAAGTCCCCAGGCAATCGGCGCCGGTGTCGCCCCCGCCGATGATCACGACGTGCTTGCCGGCGGCGGTGATGGTCTCGGTCCGGCTTCCCGCATCAGTCCGGCTAAAGCCGGACGCCACATTGGCATCGCCACCGATGTCGTCGCCCTGACAACGCCGGTTCTGTTGCGTCAGGAACTCCATGGCGAAGTGGACGCCCTCGAGTTCCCGCCCGGGTACGTCAAGATTGCGCGGCTGGCCGGCGCCGCCAGCCAGGAGAATCGCATCGAAGTCACGCTGCAGGTCATCCGCCGAGACGTCTTCGCCAACGTGGACGCCGGTGCGGAACGCCACGCCCTCGGCCGTCATCAGGGCCAGACGACGGTCGAGCACCCGCTTCTCCATCTTGAACTCTGGAATGCCGTAGCGCAGCAAGCCGCCGACGCGGTCGGACTTTTCGAAGACGGTGACGCTGTGGCCGGCTCTATTGAGCTGCACCGCCGCGGCCAGGCCGGCCGGGCCGGAGCCGATGACCGCGACCTTCTTCCACGTCCGCGTGACCGGCGGTTCGGGCACGATCCAGCCTTCGTCGAAGGCGCGATCGACAATCGCCAACTCGATCGACTTGATGGCGACCGGTTCCTTGTTGATGCCGAGCACGCACGAGCCCTCGCACGGAGCCGGGCACAACAGACCGGTGAACTCTGGGAAGTTATTGGTCTGGTGCAGACGCTCGATGGCCGCGCGCCAGTTGTTCTTGTAGACGAGGTCGTTCCAGTCGGGGATGAGATTTCCGAGAGGGCAGCCCTGATGGCAGAACGGGATGCCGCAGTCCATGCAGCGCGCCGCCTGGCGGGTCAGGTCCTCGACCGGGTAGGCACGATAGACGTGGCGGTAGTCGCCAATGCGCTCGCTCACCGGCCGTGACGGCGGCTTACTGCGATGAAACTCGATGAATCCGGTCGGCTTGCCCATCTTGATATTTGGGCCACAGAGGACACAGAGGACACAGAGTCAATCTTTCACAATGCGCATCGGCCGCTTTCGAAGCTTGATCGCATCCAGAAAGTGTTTCTCTGAGTCCTCTGTGTCCTCTGTGGCCAGTTCCTTTCACGCCACCAGGTCGCTGAACGCGGGTTCGCGGGACTCGGCCCGCGCCCTGGCCTCCGCCTCTCTCACCCGTTTGAAGTCTCTTGGCATCACCACGACGAACTGCTGCTGCATGGTGGACCACGTCTGCAGGACGCGCTCGCCTACCGCGCTGCCGGTCAGTGCCACGTGCCGCGCGATCAGCGCGCGCAGCTGCTCGATCCCGGCGGCCTCCTCGAGGTGTTCGAGGGCCACCATGTCGATGTTGCAGTTGAGGGCGAACGAGCCATCGGTATCGAGCACGTAGGCGACACCACCGCTCATGCCGGCCGCGAAGTTGCGGCCGGTGGGGCCCAGCACCACTACGCGGCCGCCGGTCATGTACTCGCAGCCGTGATCGCCGACGCCTTCGACCACCGCCTGGGCGCCGCTGTTGCGGACCGCGAAGCGCTCGCCGGCGACACCGCGCACGAAAGCCTCGCCGCTGGTGGCGCCGTAGAGGGCGACGTTGCCGATAATCACGTTCTCTTCGGCCGCGAACGCCGCGTTGCGCGGCGGCCGCACGACCAGCCGGCCTCCCGACAAGCCCTTGCCGACGAAATCGTTGGCCTCGCCCGCCAGCGTCAGCGTGATGCCGCGCGGAAGGAAGGCGCCGAAGCTCTGGCCGGCCGAGCCGGTGAAGTTGACGGCGATGGTGTCGTCGGCGAGGCCCTGGCCGCCATGACGCCTGGTGACCTCGTAGCCGAGCATGGTGCCCACCGTGCGGTCGGTGTTGCGGATGGCGAATGACAGCTGCACCGGCGACCCATGCTCGAGCGCCGGTGCGGCCTGCTCGATGATCTGCCGGTCGAGGACGCGGTCGAGACCGGCGTCCTGCCGGCAGGTCGCGCGGCGTGCGGCGCCGGCGGGCAACTCGGGTACGTGCAGCAGCTGGGTGAGGTCCACGCCCCTGGCCTTCCAGTGATCCTTCGCGGGCGCGAAGTCGAGGCATTCGGCCCGGCCGACCATCTCGTCAACCGTGCGGAAACCCAGTTCGGCCATCAGCTCGCGCACTTCCTGCGCGATGAAGCGGAAGAAGTTCTCGACGAACTCCGGCTTGCCGGCGAACGTCTTGCGCAGTTCAGGGTCCTGTGTGGCGATGCCGACCGGGCAGGTATTGAGATGGCAAACGCGCATCATGACGCAGCCCATCACCACCAGCGGCGCGGTGGCGAAGCCGAACTCCTCGGCGCCGAGCAGCGCGGCGATCACGACGTCGCGGCCGGTCTTCATCTGGCCGTCGACCTGGACCACGATGCGGTCGCGCAGCCGGTTCATCAGCAGCACCTGCTGCGTCTCGGCAAGGCCAAGCTCCCACGGCACGCCGGCGTGCTTCAGGCTGGTAAGCGGCGACGCGCCGGTGCCGCCGTCGTGGCCCGAGATCAGCACCACGTCGGCGTGGGCCTTCGACACGCCCGCGGCCACCGTGCCGACGCCCGATTCGGCGACCAGCTTCACGTGCACGCGCGCCGCCGGGTTGGCGTTCTTCAGGTCGAAGATCAACTGCGCGAGGTCTTCAATCGAGTAGATGTCGTGATGCGGTGGCGGCGAGATCAGCCCGACACCCGGGGTCGAATAGCGCACCTTCGCGATCCACGGATAGACCTTGTGGCCGGGCAACTGCCCGCCTTCGCCGGGCTTGGCGCCCTGCGCCATCTTGATCTGGATGTCGTCGGCGCTGACCAGGTACTCGCTGGTGACACCGAACCGGCCCGAGGCGACCTGCTTGATGGCGCTGCGCCGCGAATCGCCGTTGGCGTCGGGAACGTAACGCGCCGGGTCTTCGCCGCCCTCCCCGGTGTTCGACTTGGCGCCCATGCGGTTCATGGCAATCGCCAGCGTCTCGTGCGCCTCGCCGCTGATCGATCCGTACGACATCGCGCCCGTCGAGAAGCGCGGCAGAATGGCCTCGACCGGCTCGACCTCGTCCAGCGGCACGGGCGCACCAAGCGGCGTCATGCCGAACAGTCCGCGCAACGTCGCGCGCTGGCGGCTCTGGTCGTCGACCAGGCGGGTGTAGTCCTTGAAGATGGAATATTGGCCGGTGCGGGTGGCGTGCTGGAGCTTGAAGACGGTGTCGGGATTAAAGAGATGGACCTCGCCATCTCTGCGCCACTGGTACTCTCCGCCATTGACGAGTGCGGCAGACACCGCACCGCCAAACGCGCGGGCGTGGCGCTGGCGAACCTCTTCTGAAATCTCCTTCACGCCGACGCCGCCAATGCGCGATGCCGTGGACGTGAAGTACTTGTCGACGAACTCGCGGTCGAGGCCAATCGCCTCGAAGATCTGGGCGCCGCAGTAACTCTGCAGCGTCGAGATGCCCATTTTCGACATCACCTTCAGCACGCCCTTGTTGAGCGCCTTGATGTACTTGGTGACGGCCTGGTTGTGGGTCACGTCGGGAAGGGCGCCCTGCCGGATCAGGTCGTCGAGCGTCTCGAAGGCCAGGTAGGGATTGACCGAGCCGGCGCCGTAACCGATCAACAGCGCCACGTGATGCACCTCGCGCGCCTCGCCGGTTTCCACCAGCAGTCCGCACTTGGTGCGGGTGCCCTCGCGCACCAGGTGGTGATGCACGCCGGCCGTGGCCAGCAGGCTGGGAATCGGCGCGTGCTTCGCATCCACGCCGCGATCCGACAGGATCAGGATGCCGTAGCCCGACGCCACCGCGGCGCTGGCCCTGCGGCACAACTCGGCCATCGCCCGCTCGAGCCCCGGTCCGTCGTCGTCCGGGTTATAGAGCAGCGGCAACGTGGTCGATCGGAACGGCGAGCCCGGCGGCAGGTGGCGCAGCTTGGCCACCTGGTCGTTGTGAAGCACCGGGAAGTCGACCTTGATCTGGCGGCAGTTCGACGGCCCCGGCTCGAGCAGGTTGCCCTCCGGACCAATGGTCGAGCCCATTGACGTCACCAGCTCCTCGCGAATGGCGTCGAGCGGGGGGTTGGTGACCTGCGCAAAGAGCTGCTTGAAGTAGTCGTAAAGCAGGCGCGGCTTGTCCGACAGCACCGCCAGCGCCGTGTCGGTGCCCATCGAGCCGATCGGCTCTTCGCCGTTCTGCGCCATGGGCGTCATCAGCACGCGCAGGTCTTCCTGGGTGTAGCCGAACGCCTGCTGGCGGCGGACGACCGTCTGGTGGTCGGGGCGCTCGGCGGCGGCGGCCGGCAGGTTCTCGATGTCGACCTGGTGCTGACGCAGCCAGTCGCCGTACGGCGCTTCGCCGGCCAGCGTGCGCTTGATCTCATCGTCGCTGACGATGCGGCCCTGGCCGGTATCGATCAAGAGCATCTTGCCCGGCCGCAGGCGGTCCTTGCGGACGATGTTGTCGGCGGGAATGTCGAGGACGCCGACCTCCGAGGCCATGATCACGAGGTCGTCCTTCGTGATGCAGTAGCGCGAAGGGCGCAGCCCGTTGCGGTCGAGCACGGCGCCGATCAGCGTGCCGTCGGTGAAGGTGATCGAGGCCGGGCCGTCCCACGGCTCCATCAGCGATGCGTGGTACTCGTAGAACGCGCGCACCGCCGGGTCCATGGCCGGGTTGCCGGCCCACGGCTCGGGAATCATCATCAGCACGGCGTGCGGCAGCGAGCGGCCGGCCATGACCAGGAACTCGAGCACGTTGTCGAAGGTCGCGGTGTCGCTGCCGCCGGGCGTGATCACCGGCAGCACCTTCTGCAGCTCGTCGCCGAACACGCTCGACTTCAGCAGGCCCTCGCGCGCCTTCATCCAGTTGGCGTTGCCGCGCAGCGTGTTGATCTCGCCGTTGTGCGCGACGTAGCGGTAGGGGTGGGCCAGCGGCCACGAGGGGAAGGTGTTGGTCGAGAAGCGCTGGTGGACGAGCGCCAGCGCCGAGTCGAAGTCGGGGTCCGACAGGTCCGGGAACATGCCCTCGATCTGCGTCGCCGTCAGCATGCCCTTGTAGATCAGCGTGCGCGACGACAGGCTCGCGATGTAGAAGTCCCGGCGATGCTCCGGCGCCAGGTTGAGACTCGCGGTCTCGTGCTCGATGCGCTTGCGCGCGATGTAGAGCTGCCGCTCGAACACCGGCCCCCGGGTGCGCGGCCCGGTGTCGGCCGAACAGACGAACACCTGCTCGAACACCGGCGCCACCGCCGCGGCACTCTTGCCAATCCTCGCCAGGTCGGTCGGGACCGGACGCCAGCCCAGCACGGCCAGCCCCTCTTCGACCGCGATGTGATGCACCAGCGCCCGCAGTCGCGCCTGGGCCTTGTGATCGTGGGGCAGGAACACCAGGCCCGCGCCGTAGGCGCCGGCCGAAGGCAGCAGGAACTGCACGGTTTTGCGCAGGAACGTGTCGGGCATCTGGACCAGGATGCCGGCCCCGTCGCCGGTGTCCGGATCGGAACCGCACGCGCCGCGGTGTTCGAGGTTGATCAGGAGGTCGAGGGCCTGGCGGACTATCGAGTGCGAGCGAACGCCCTTGATGTGTGCGACGAAGCCGACGCCGCAGGCGTCGTGTTCGTCGGCAGCGCGGTAGAGGCCCGCCCCGGCTCCAGGCTGCAGGGAGCTGCTGCGCGGGGAGCCCCGCTGGTCACTGAGATCGTCCATGGCGTCCTCGAGCTAAGGAGCTATTAGAGAGAATCGCCATGCATAACAAAAGCGCAATCTCTTTATACGAAGCGTGACTAAAACAGATTGATATTCCCGAACCGCGTGAATGGGTTCGAACCGTAAATCAGATGGATTCGACCGGCTCGATCGGCGGGACCGGCGTAACCGCGTCCTGGTCCGACTCGCCGGTGCGGATACGGAAGATCTTCTCGATCGGCAGCACCATGATCTTGCCGTCGCCGACTTCGCCCGTGCGCGCCGCACTCAGGATGGTGTCGATGGTCGGCTGGACGAAGTGGTTCGAGACGCCGATCTCGATGCGCACTTTTTCGGCCAGCGCCATCTTCACGCTGGTGCCGCGGTAGTTCTCGACGTGTTCGATCTCGCCGCCGTGGCCCTGAACGCGGCTGATGGTGAGGCCGCGCACGTCGGCATGAAACAGCGCCTCGAGCACGTCGCTCAGTTTCTCGGGCCTGACGATGGCGACGATGAGTTTCATAGACGGCCCCCGCTATGCACGGCAAAGGCATCGACGGCGGAGCCGGCCATGGCCGCCGACTTGGGCTTCACCAGGATGGCGCCGTCACCGTGCGTGTACGCCTCCTCGCCGTGATCGGTCACGTCCACGCCGACCCCCTCGTCGCGGACGCCAATCCTGAGCGGCATCACCAGCGCGAGCAGCCTGAGGATGACGAACGTCGCACCGCCGCTGTACGCAAGCACCAGCAACACGCTCGCCGCCTGCGTCAGCACCTGCCCGGGATTGCCGCCAATCAGCCCGTTGGGCCCGCCGCTCCACGCCGCCTCGGCGAACACGCCGGTGAGGATGGCGCCGGTCGCGCCGCCCAGACCGTGCGCCGCCACCACGTCGAGCGAGTCATCCAGCTTGGTCTTGGCGCGATAGATGAGGGCGAAATAGCTGGGGAATGCGCCGATGGAACCCATGGCGAGGGCCGACACCGGGCTGATGAAGCCGGCGGCCGGAGTGACCACCACCAGGCCCACGACGATGGCGGTGGCGGCGCCGACGGCGGTCACGGTGCCGCCGCGCAGCAGGTCGATCAGGGTCCAGGTGGCCAACGCCGCCGCCGGCGCCAGCAATGTGTTGGCAAACGCCAGCGAGGCGGTGGTGCCGGCCGACAACGCGCTGCCGGCGTTGAAGCCGAACCAGCCGAACCACAACAGCCCGGCACCCAGCATCACGAATGGCACGTTGTGCGGCAGGATGGCGTGGCGGCCGTAGTCCTTGCGGGGTCCGATCACCATGGCCGCAACCAGCGCCGCGGCAGCGGCATTGACGTGCACGACGGCACCGCCCGCGAAGTCGAGCGCGCCCATCGAGGCCAGGAACCCGCCACCCCACACCCAGTGCGCGACCGGGGCATAGACCGCCAGCACCCACACGGTGATGAACGCGAGGTAGGCGTTGAAGCGCATCCGCTCGACCACGGCGCCCGAGATCAGCGCCGGCGTGATGATGGCGAAGGTCCCCTGGAAGCACATGAACAGCAGGTGCGGAATGGCGCCCTGCGCCTCGAGACCGACGCCGCGCAGGCCGGCGTAGGCCAGCGAGCCAATCGCCGGGCCGCCCGGCGCGAACGCCAGCGAGTAACCCAGCAGCGCCCACACCACGGCGACCGGGCCAAGGGCGACGAAACTCATCATCATGGTGTTGAGCGCGTTCTTGGAACGCACCAACCCGCCATAAAAGAAGGCGAGCGCCGGCGTCATCAGCAAGACCAGCGCCGTGGAGACGAGCATCCACGCGATGTCGGCGGTGTTCATGACGATATTGAATAGGTAGAGGCCGTCTCATATCCAATATAAGAAAGTTGTGGTTTCCATATTGAGGAAAGGGGACGATATTGCTGACATGGCCACCACCACCAAGACCCGCTTCAATTGGAGCGATCCCTTCCTCCTCGACCAGCAGATCACCGCTGACGAACGGATGATTCGCGACACCGCGCGCGAGTACTGCCAGGACAAGCTGGCGCCGCGCGCGCTCGAGATGTTCCGCAACGAGAAGCCCGACCCTTCGATCTTCCGTGAGCTCGGCGCCCTCGACATGCTCGGCATCGTCATTCCCGAGGCGTACGGCGGCGCCGGACTGGGTTATGTCGCCTACGGCCTGGTGGCGCGGGAGATCGAGCGGGTCGATTCGGGCTTCCGCTCAATGATGAGCGTGCAGGGCTCGCTGGTAATGGTGCCGATCAACGAGTTCGGCACCGAGGCGCAGAAGCAGAAGTTCCTGCCGAAGCTGGCCACCGGCGAATGGATTGGCTGCTTCGGGCTCACCGAGCCGAACGCGGGATCCGATCCCGGCAGCCTGACGACCCGCGCGGTCAAGGTGGATGGCGGCTACCAGCTGACCGGCACCAAGTCGTGGATCAGCAACAGCCCGATCGCCGACGTCTTCATCGTCTGGGCCAAGGACGATGAGGAAGAGATTCGCGGGTTCGTGCTGGAGAAGGGCATGAAGGGCCTGACGGCGCCGCACATTCATGGCAAGGTCGGCCTGCGCACGAGCGTCACCGGCGAAGTGGTGATGGACAACGTGTTCTGTCCCGACGAGAACGTGTTTCCCGAGGTCAAGGGGCTGAAGGGACCGTTCACCTGCCTGAACAGCGCGCGCTACGGCATTTCATGGGGCGCGCTCGGGGCCGCCGAAGACTGCTGGCTCCGCGCACGCGAGTACGTGCTCGAGCGCAAACAGTTTGGCCGGCCGCTGGCGGCGAACCAGTTGATCCAGAAGAAGCTGGCCGACATGCAGACCGAAATCGCGCTGGGGTTGCAGGGTTGCCTGCGGCTGGGCCGCATGAAGGAGGAAGGCACGGCGGCGGTCGAGATCACGTCGCTGCTCAAGCGCAACTCGTCGGGCAAGGCGCTGGAGATTGCCCGCCTGGCGCGCGACATGATGGGCGGCAACGGCATCACCGACGAGTTCGCGGTGATCCGCCACTTGGTGAACCTCGAAGTCGTGAACACCTATGAGGGCACGCACGACATTCATGCGTTGATCCTGGGCCGCGCGCAAACCGGTATTCCGGCGTTCGCGAACTAGTCCGGCCAAAGCCGGACACATCGTGATGTAGCCTCCGGCTTCAGCATTTGTGTAGTGTCCGGCTTCAGCCGGACCTCAAGAGTCGTTCATGACCATTCCACTCTCGGTGCTCGACCTCTGCCCCATCGTCGAGGGCGGCACGGCGGCGCAGGCGTTTCGCAACTCCGTGGACCTGGCGCAGCACGCGGAGCACTGGGGCTACAAGCGGTTCTGGCTGGCCGAGCATCACAACATGCCCGGCATTGCCAGCGCGGCCACGGCGGTGCTCATCGGCCAGGTCGGCGCGGCGACGAAGACGATTCGCGTTGGCGCCGGCGGCATCATGCTGCCCAACCACGCGCCGTTACAGGTCGCGGAGCAGTTCGGCACGCTGGCGTCGCTGTTCCCCGGGCGGGTTGACCTGGGGCTGGGCCGCGCGCCCGGCACCGATCACGCCGCGGCCTATGCGCTGCGGCGCACGCTCAACACCAATCCAGAGGCGTTCCCGCAGGACGTGTTGGAGGTGATGGACTTTTTCCGCGAGCCGCAGCCGGGTCAGCCGGTGCGCGCGGTTCCAGGCGGCGGCCTACCGGTGCCGATTTGGATTCTCGGCTCGAGCACGTTCGGCGCGCAGGTGGCGGCGGCGCTGGGCCTGCCCTTTGCGTTTGCCTCGCACTTCGCGCCGGCGCTGCTGGACGAAGCATCGAGAATCTATCGCGAGCGCTTCACGCCGTCATCGCAGTTGAGCCAGCCGTACTTGATGCTGGGCGTCAACGTGGTGGCTGCCGACACCGATGCCGAGGCGCGGTTCCTGGCTTCATCAGGCCGGCAGTCGTTTGCCGCGTTGCGGTCGGGGCGGCCCATCCAGTTGCCGCCGCCTTCGAAGGAATGGGAGCGGGAACCGTCTGACACCGCGACCGTTGACCAGGGAACGCGCGTGTCGTTTGTCGGATCGCCGCAGACAGTGCATGCGCAGATGGCGGCGTTCGTCGAGAGGACCCGAGCTGACGAACTGATCGTCGTGTCGCACATCTACGATCACGTTGCCCGTTTGAGGTCTTACGGTATCGCGATCAGCTAGCCACAGAGGACACAGAGTTCACAGAGAAGACAGCAATGACAGAGGCAGGGTAGTTGGAGGCCGGCCTTTGGCCGGCGCCTGGTCTGATGGTGGGCCGCGACAAAATGAGTCGGCTGCCGTTCTGGACGACTCATTTTTCGCGGCCCACCATCAGACCCGCGGCGCGTAGGGCCGCCAACCACCCTGCCGTGTCCTCTTTGTCTCTGTGATCTCTGTGGCAGATTACGTGACGGCGGCGCGGATGTTGAATCTCGGCTCGCGCCATTCGCCGGACGTCATCACCTGCTCCAGGTGAGAAACGGCATCCCACACGTCGACGAACCTGGTGTAGAGGGGCGTGAAGCCGAAGCGCAGGATGTCGGGCGCGCGGAAGTCGCCGATCACGCCGCGGGCGATCAGCGCCTGCATGATGGGATAGCCGCCCGTGGCATGGGCAAGGCTGGCCTGGCTGCCGCGATCGTCCGCTTCGCGCGGCGTGACCAGCGTGAGGCCGTGGCCGGCGCAGCGGGACTCGACCAGTTCGATGAACTGCTCCGTGAGGGCAATCGACTTCTGGCGGATCGCCTCGAGCCCGCCGAACGGTTGTGCGGCGAGAATGGTGTCGACCCCGCATTCGAGCGCTGCCAGCGAGAGCATGGGCGGCGTGCCGCAGATGAAACGCGACATGCCAGGGGCAGGACGATACTCGGCGGCAAACGCGAACGGCGCGGCGTGGCCGAGCCATCCCGACAGCGGCTGACGCCAGTCCTCGCGGTCCATCCACTCGACATGGCGCGGATGCGCCCAGGCAAACGCCGGCGCGCCGGGCCCGCCGTTCAGGTACTTGTAGCCGCATCCCACCGCGAAGTCGGCATCGGCTCCGGTGAGATCGACCGTCACCGCGCCCGCCGAATGCGCCAGGTCCCACACCACCAGCGCACCGGCGTCGTGCGCGGCCTTCGTGACATCGGCCATGCGGTGCATGCGGCCGGTGCGGTAGTTCACGTGCGTCAGCAGCAGGACGGCGACGCCGGGTTCGAGCATTGCCGGAAGGTCATCCGCGTCGGCGAGCACCAGCTCACACCCATTCGCGCGCGCGAGCGTGTCGGCAATGTAGAGGTCGGTCGGAAAGTTCGTGCGCTCCGAGAGGATGATCCGCTTCGGCGGTTCGGGCCGGCGCGCCGCGGCAATCGCGAAGGCGGCGCTCAGGACCTTGTAGAGGTTGACCGACGTTGAATCGGCCACGGCAACCTCTGACGGTCGCGCGCCGATCAGGGCGGCAATCTTGCCGGCAATGCGCTGGCCAAGGTCGATCCACCCGGCACTGTTCCAACTGCGAATCAGGCCGGCGCCCCACTCGTCTTCCACCACCGCGGCCACCCGCCGGGCGGTGGCGGCGGGCAGTGCGCCAAGGGAGTTGCCATCCAGGTAGATGACGCCCTCTTTATCCGCCCGGGTCATCGCGAATTGTGCGCGCAGCGGCGCCAGCGGGTCGGCGGCGTCGCGGGCCAGGCAGGCGTTTCTCGTCATGGCAGGGACCGCAGCACCGCGCGCACCGGCGAGGCGTCGGCATGGGCCAGCTTCAGCGGCAGCGCGATCAGCTCGTAGTCGCCCTCGTCCACTTCATCCAGCACCAGGTTCTCGAGCACGCGCATGTCGTGGGCCAGCAGCCGCTGGTGGCTGTCGAGGGTCTTGCTCTCGGCGGGGTCCACCGACTGCGAATCGATGCCAACCAGGCGGACGCCGAGTCCGGCGAGCCAGGAGATGGTCTCGGGGGCAAAGGCGCTGAAGTCTGGCGACCAGGTGACCGGCGCGAACCGGCAAGTCCGCACCAGGACTCGCGGCGGCAACCCTTCGGCGTGGCCGTCGGTGCAGGCGTGCGCGAGGTGCTCCGGCGTGATCAGCGCGCCGCAATCAATAGCATGGATCACACGGCAAGGGCCGAGGAACGGTGACAGGTCCAGGTTCCCGATCGCCCGCTCGCCGGCGGCGTAGTGCATCGGCGCATCGGCATGCGCACCGATGTGGGGCGACAGGGTGATGGCACTGACGTTGACCGGGCAGCCGGGCCCAATTTGTGCGTTCCAGCGCTGCGAGTAGGCGGTGTCGCCGGGAAAGCACGGCGTGTCGGCGAAGACGGTCGGAGAAATATCCCAAAGGGCCATTGCAACGAACACGATAACATCCCGGTCCATGCCTTCATCAACGGCTGGAAACGAGTCGCTCGTCCGCGTGATTGGCACGTTCGGACTCGCCGCCGCGATCATCAACATCACCATCGGCGGCGGCATCTTCCGCCTGCCGGCCAACGTGGCCGGCTCGCTCGGCGCCGCCGCGCCGATTGCCTACCTGGTGTGTGCCGTCGCCATGGGCCTGATCGTGCTGTGCATTGCCGATGCCGGCAGCCGGGTGTCGCTGACCGGCGGGCCGTACGCGTATGTCGGCACGGCGTTCGGCGCCTACGCCGGTTTCCTGTCGGGAGTGCTGCTCTGGATGCTCGGCACTTTTGCGACCGCGGCGGTGTCGACGGTGTTTGCGTCGAGCCTTGGATTACTGGTGCCGGCGCTGGCCGGCCGTGCCATGGAGATCGGCATCCTGGTCGCCGCCTTCGGCTTCTGGACCATCGTCAATCTGAAGGGCGTCACCCTGGGCGTGCGGCTGAATTCGATCGCGACCGTCGCCAAGCTGCTGCCACTGCTGCTGATCGCGATTGGCGGACTGTTCTTCATCGACCCCGGCAACCTGCGGGTCGCAGCCATGCCGGCGGCCAGCGACATCGCCCGGACGTCGCTGCTGCTGATCTTCGCGTTCGCCGGTATCGAATGCGCGTTGGTGCCGAGCGGCGAAGTGCGCGACACCGCGCGCACGGTGCCGCGCGCGATCGCGCTGGCCATGGCCGGCATCACGCTGCTGTACATCGCGCTGCAAACCTCGGCACAGGGGATTCTGGGCGATGGCCTGGCGCAGGCGACCGTGTCGCCGCTGGCGGATGCCGCCGGCGCCTCAATGGGCGGCTGGGCTCGGGGCCTGCTGCTGGGCGGCGCCGTGCTGTCGATGTTCGGTTATCTCGGCGGCATGACGCTGTCGATTCCGCGCATGGTGTTTGCGCTGGCCCGCGACGGCTTCCTCCCGCGCGCGCTGGCGCGGGTGCATGCGACCCACCGCACGCCGCAAACCGCGATCGTCGCGCAGTCGATGCTGGGGCTGACGCTGGCGATTTCAGGGACCTTCGAAAAGCTCGCGATCCTGGCCAATGTCTCGGCGCTGGCGCTCTACCTGGGCTGTGCCCTCGCTTCGTGGCGCCTGCGGCAGATGGGTGTCCAGGGCGATCGGCCGGCCTCCGCGTTCACGGTGCCCGCCGCCGGCGTCGTGCCCTGGCTGGCGTGCGCCGTGATCCTCTGGCTGCTCACCGGCCTGACCAGCGACGAATGGCTCGGCTTCGGCGTATGCGTCGCTGCCGCTTCGGCCATCTACCTCGCCACGACCAAGCGAAATGGTGGGACGGGGTCAGACCCCCAGAATCACCAAATGGTGTAGCGGGGACAAGCTCCAAGACCGAAACGACAGGTTTCCCTAGCGATCTCACCGAACTGTCGGTGCAGGTCTGGCCCCCAGTCACCAAATGGTGAAATTAGGGGTCAGACCCCCAATCCCCCCAATCCCTGGGCGATCTTCTCCTTGATCTTCGCGATGAAGCGGGCGCTCAGTTCTGGCGTGTAGCCGGCGGCGCGAAAAGCATCCTGCCACTGGCGATCGGTGAGCCGGGCCAGGCGCGAGCAGGCCCACTGCACATCGGCGGGGGTGACGGATTCGACCACGTCTCGATAGATGCCCCGGTAGTCGAACTCCACCGACTCGGCGGTGGCGCCGGTGATGAAGCCCTGGCTCTCGAAGTCGTCGATGTTGTTGCGCGTGCCCTGTCCGAAACCCCGCAGGCGGAGGAACTTCAACACGCGCGGGTACTTCGTTCGACCGAGCGAGGCGCCGAGGTCACGCACCACGAACCATCGCGACACGCCGCCTTGCGGCGACGACAATCGGTAGATCTTGTTGTTCGATGTCTTCCAGTCCCAGTTGTTCAGGATCAGGTTGGTGACGATCAACCCGCCGAACTCGCGGGTGCCGATGAACGGGTTTTCATACCACGACCACTCGCCCACCACCTCGTGATCGGGAAGCGTTGGCCGGAAGCGGCCGGCCTCCTGTGGGCCGCTCACCACACCGGTCATCGACCACTTGGGCAGGTAATAGGTCGCTGGCTGATGAAAGCCGACCGCCCACAGCACGCGCGAGCTCACCACTTCGGACTGCGCTTCGGGACCGGTCTTCACCGACCACTCGATGCCCGCGGCATCCTTCACGTCGAAGCCGGGACTCCAGCCGCTGGTGTCGGACGCGACGTGGTCGAACTCGGTGTGGGCAGGAGCCGCCGACGGCCCGCCGGCGCCATGGAAGAGGTCGCGGCCGGACAGGTCGGCCGGTTCCTGCCAGAGCTCGGCAATCACCGCCGGCGGACCCGCCGCGGCCTCCACCTTCTGCAGGTTGCGCGAACAGGCCGCAGCCGCGCCCGTTCCAAGCACGACGGCACAGGCCGAGGCGAACCTGAGAAACCGACTCGTCAAAGTTGGCGCACCCAGGATGAACGGCTGATAAACACGGCCGCGCGTGGGACGTAGAATGGCGCTCATGAAGCTCGCCACTGCAAGTCTCGTGCTGATTACGGTGCTGACGGCCCAGCCAGTGGCTCAGCCGGCGCCCGCCAGGTATGACTTGCTGATCCGGAATGGCCGGGTGCTCGACGGCACCGGCAATCCCTGGTTCCCAGCCGACATCGCCGTCCAGAACGGCCGCATTGTCGCAATGGGATCGCTCGCCGGCGCCCAGGCGGCTCGCGTCATCGATGCCAGCGGCAAATACGTGGCACCGGGTTTCGTCGACATTCACTCGCACGCAGACGATGGCTCGGGACCGCGCGGCGGCTTTCGCGATGCCGACCCGATTCGGCGATCGGCGCCTAACCTCGTCTCACAAGGCATCACCACCGTCGTCGTCAACCAGGACGGCCGATCACCGTGGCCGGTCGCCGGCCAGCGAGCCCACCTGGAGAAGAACGGCATCGGCCCCAATGCCATGCTGCTCGTGGGCCATGGCACCGTGCGCCGGCACGTAATGGGCAATGATGTGCGCCGGCCGGCGCGGCCCGACGAGATCGTGAAGATGCGGGCGCTGGTGAAGCAGGCGCTGCAGGAGGGCGCCGTCGGCCTGTCCGCCGGCCTCGAGTACGACCCCGGCCGCTGGAGCACGACCGCCGAAGTCGTGGAACTGGCGCGCGAACTGCCGGCGTTCGACGGCGTCTACATCGCTCACGAGCGGAGCGAAGGCAGCGATCCCTTGTGGTACGTACCGAGCCAGGACGGCCCGATGGCGCCGACGCTGCTCGACGCGGTCCGCGAAACGATTGAGATCGGCGAGCAGTCGGGCGCGCGCGTCGTGGCCTCGCACCTCAAGGCCAAGGGCGAGCACTACTGGGGCACGAGCGCGACCGCCGTCACGCTGATCCAGCGGGCGCGCGATCGCGGCGTTGACGTGTGGGCCGACCAGTATCCCTACCCGACCAGCGGCACCGATGGATCGACGGTCTTGATCCCGTCGTGGGCTACCAGGCCACCTGGCGCGGCCGCCAACCAACCGCCGCCGGACCGGGCCGCCATGCTCAAGCGCGTGCTCGGCGATCCGCCGACGGCGGCGCAGGTGCGCGGCGACATCGCGCACGAGATCCGCCGGCGCGGCGGCGCCGACAACATCACCGTCTACGAGTTCACGGACAAGTCCCTGTACGGCAAGTCGCTCGCGGAGATTGCGCGGCTATGGAAACTGGATGCGGTCGAGACCGCCATCAAGATCCAGCTCGAAGGCCTGGCGACACGCAATGGCGGGGCACGCATGCGCGGATTCTCGATGGCCGAGTTCGATATGGAGCTGATTGCGAAGCAGCCGTGGGTGGCGACCTCGACCGATGGCGGGATCGCACTGCCGGCGGATGGACCGGCCACCCATGCGCGCTTCTACGGCAGCTTCACGCGGAAGATCAGGCACTACGCGCTCGAGCGCGGCGCCATCACGCTCGAGCACGCCATTCGCGCGGCCACATCGTTGCCGGCGCGGATCATGCGGCTGGCCGACCGCGGCCAGGTGCGCGAGGGGTTCGCCGCCGATCTGGTGGTGTTCGACCTCGCCACCATTCGCGACAAGGCCACGTTCTTCGAGCCGCACCAGCATTCCGAAGGCATTGACTACGTCTTCGTCAACGGCGTGGCCGTCGTCGATGCCGGCAAGCTGACGCAGGCGCTGGCCGGCAAAGTGTTGGCGCGCCAGTAATCCGCCTAAAGGCGGACACCACATTGGCGCGGCGCGGCGGCCATCCGCCTGAAGGCGGACACCACATTGGCGCGGCGC
>JBFWUK010000002.1:160281-278112 GCA_050247355.1 Vicinamibacterales bacterium
AAGGCGGACACCACATTGGCGCGGCGCGGCGGCCATCCGCCTGAAGGCGGACACCACATTGGCGCGGCGCAGCGGCCATTCGCCTGAAAGCGGACACCACATTAGCGCGGCGCGGCGGCCATCCGCCTGAGGGCGGACACCACATCTACTCGCGGACGGTGGAGCGCTCGACCGGCTCCATCCGCAAGACCGGCGTCGGCTTGCCGTCGCGGTCGTCGATGACCAGGTAGATATAACCGTCGGGTCCCATGCGCACGTCGCGGATGCGGCCCATTTGCGGCACCAGCGTTTCCTCGCTGACGACGTAGCTGCCCTTCAGCGTCAGGCGGGCCAACTGCTGGCCGGCCATGCCCGCCGTGAAGTAGTTGCCCTTCCATTGCGGAAAACGATCGCCGGTGTAAATCATCGCTCCCGAGATGCCGATCGACGGCACCCAGACATGACGGGGCTGCTCCATGCCCTCGCGCATCGTTCCCTTGTGAATCGCCAGGCCGGTCGTGTAGTTCACGCCGAAGCCGATCACCGGCCAACCGTAGTTGAGGCCAGGCAGAATGCGATTCAACTCGTCACCACCCTGCGGGCCATGTTCGGTAGCCAGCACGTCACCGGTTTCGGGATGAATGGCGATGCCCTGGACGTTGCGGTGCCCGTAGCTCCACGTCTCGGGTCGCGCGCCGGCGCGGTTCACGAACGGATTGTCCGCCGGTACCCGGCCGTCATCGTGCAGCCGCACGATCTTGCCGTGATGGTTCGACAGGTCCTGCGCGGGGTGCGCCTCGAGATCGCCCTCGGGCGGCACCTGGCGGTCGCCGAGGGTGAGGAACAGGAAGCCCTTGCCATCGAACGCGATCTTGCCGCCGAAGTGACCGCGGCCCTTTGACACCGACTCGAACAATTGCTGCACGTTGGTGAGGCGATCGTTCTCGAACCGGCCGCGCACCAGCGCGGTCGTGGCCTCCTTGCCGTCGGCCATCGGCTTCGAGAACGTGAGATACAGCATCCGGTTGGACGCGAAGTCCGGGTGGGGCGCCACCTCGAGCAACCCGCCCTGGCTCGAATGCACCACGGCGGGCACGCCGTCGACCGGCTGCGGCAGCAGCTTGCCGTTGCGCACAATGCGCAGGCGGCCGGGCCGTTCGGTGATCAGCATGTCGCCGCCGGGCAGGAAGGCGATGGACCACGGCTGCACCAGGGCGTCGACGACGGTGACGACGCGGTAGTCGTGCAGGGCGGACCTGAACGGTGTCTGTGCCGATACGGTGGCGGCCAACAAGCCGGCGCCGGCAATCAATCCCACCAGGGTGCGAACCATGCAAGCCTCCTCGGAATGTGAAGCCCTCATCATACTCATCTACGCCAGGAGTGGTCGGCTGGCCGGGCAGTGCGAGTACGATAGCCGGCGTGAATATTGTCGTGCTGGGAGCCGGCGCCATCGGGAGCGCCTACGGATATCAGCTGTCGAGACATCACGACGTCACCCTGGTGGGGACGGCGGCCCACATGCAGGCCATTCGCGACGGGGGGCTCAGAATCGAAGGATCCGTCGGGAGTGGCACCTTCCCACTCAAGGCGGTTACTCGCCTCGAGGCAATCGAGCCCGGCACGCTGATCATCCTGACCACCAAGGTCAGCAGCACGGTTGAGGCGGTCACGCCGATCGTCCCACTGTTGACGCCGTCGGTGACCATCCTGTGCGTGCAAAACGGCCTCTACTCCGAGCGCATCGTCCGCGACCTGGTTGGCGATCGGGCACTGACGTTGCGGGCGATTACGCAGGTCGGCGCCATCCTGCGCGGGCCCGGCGTCGTGGAGCACACCGTGGCCGGATACACGCTGGTCGAGGCGCACGAGCGGGCGGCCGCGATTGCCGACGTGCTGACCGCAAGCGGCCTGGACGGCCGCGTGATTGCCGACATGAAGGTCGCGATGTGGCGGAAGGTGGTCTTCAACTGCGTGATCAACCCGATCACGGCCATCACCGGCTCCACGGTCGGTGGCATCGTCGATCCAAGGCTGGCGCCGATCAAGCGGCTGGTGATCGACGAATGCCTGGCGGTGGCCGCGGCCGACGGCGTGAGGTTCGATGAAGACTTCATGGAGCTGATCGACCGCGTGTTCGCATCGGCGGCGACGCTGGCGTCAACGCTGCAAGACTTGCAGAAGGGCCGCCGGACGGAGATCGATCACCTGAACGGCGCGGTCGTGGCGCTGGGCGAGAGGTTCGGCATCGCGTGCCCCGTGAATGCCGCGCTGACGACGATCATCAAGCAGCTGGAGTCGCGAGGCGGGCGTGGCTAAGCGGGCAGGCACCATCAACGCGACGGCCGGAGCGGCCGCGGCCGTGGCCGACCTCAAGCGGCTGAGCACGCGGAAGGACTGGGACAACCTCGAGCGGTTCGGCATCGTCACGACGAAAGCCCTCGGCGTGTCGATGGCCAACATCCAGAAGGTCGCGAAACCGCTGGGCCGCAATCATGCACTGGCCGAGGCGCTGTGGCAGACCGGCTGGTACGAGGCGCGCATGCTGGCCTCGCTCGTCGATGAACCGGACCGTGTCACGCCAGCCCAGATGGATCGCTGGTGCAACGACTTCGATAACTGGGGCATTTGCGACACCGTATGCTTCAAGCTGTTCGACCAGGTGCCGCACGCGTTCGCGAAGGTGACGAAGTGGAGTGCGAGCAAGCACGAGTTCGTCAAGCGCGGGGCATTTGCGCTGCTGGCGAGTCTGGCCCTGCACGACAAGCCGGCAACAGATGCGGCGTTCCTGAAAACGCTGCCGCTGATTGAGCGCGCCGCGACCGACGATCGGAACTTCGTGAAGAAGGGCGTGAGTTGGGCGTTGCGCGCCATCGGTCATCGCAGCGCGAAGCTGAGAAACGCCGCCCTCGAGACGGCCGAACGGCTGGCGGCCTCGGCGCACCCGGCAGCCCGGTGGATCGGACGCGACACGCTGAAGGATCTGAGGCGCTAGGCTACGGCGCGAGGTCGCGGACCGGCCTGACCTCGATGCTGCCTTCCCGCGCGGGCGGGATCTTGGCGGCCAGCTGAATCGCCTCGTCCAGGTTCGCCGCTTCGAGCAAGTAAAAGCCGGCCAGCTGTTCCTTGGTTTCGGCAAAAGGGCCATCGGTGATGGTGGCCTTGCCGTTGCGCACCCGGACAGTGGCGGCGGCCGTCACCGGGTGCAGCGCCTCGCCGCCGAGCATCACGCCGCTCTGGCGAAACGCATCACCGCAGTCCATACATTCACGGTCGGGCACGGCGTGCAGCTTGTCGGTTTCGAGATAAACCAGGCAGGCGAATTTCATGGGTGATATTTAATCACGTCGCTGGAATTCGAACTGCTGCCGTTGTGCCGGGGCTGTGGTGGCGGTCGAGCCGGGCCTGAGGTGGCCGTCAATCCACTTCAGCTCGTTGAGCATGCGATGAACGTTGTTCCAGTGCCCGCTGATGCCGTGCGGCTGGCCGGCGTACTGAATCATCTTCGCGGGCACGCCCTGACGGCGCAGGGCGAAGTACATCTGTTCGCCCTCCTCGTAAGGGACGCGCTGGTCCTGCTCGCCCTGGATGAACAGCGTCGGCGTGCGGACCTTGCCGGCCTGCATCAGGGGCGACTGGGCGATCATGCGCCCGATGGCGCGCTCGTCCCAGGGCGTCCCGAAGAACTCGGTTTCCTTCGTGCGATAGATGTCAGCCGTGCCGTAGTCGCTGAACCAGTTCGAGATGCCGGCGCCTGAAGCGGCGGCTGCGAAGCGGTCCGGGTACTGCGTGATCAGCCAGTTGGTCATGAACCCGCCGTACGAATGGCCCATGGTCGCGACCTTGCCGCGATCGACCGGGTAGTTGGCCAGCACGAAGTCGACGCCCGACACGACATCCTGCCCGTCTTTGGTGCCCCAGGCGCCCCACGTGCCCCACTTGAACGCGTCGCCGTAGCCGGTCGAGCTGCGGAAGTTGGTGTCGAGCACGAAGTAGCCGTTGGCGGCGAAGTACTGCTGCTTGAAATTGAAGCCGTAGCCGACGGCCGAGTGCGGGCCGCCGTGATTGAACACGACCAGCGGATAAGGACCCCTGGCACGCTCGTAGCCATGCGGATGCGTGAGAAAGCCCTCGATCATCGTCCCGTCGGGGCTGCGCCAGGTCAGGCGCTCGGTCCTGGTAATGGCAATGGTGTCGCGGATGCCGGCGTGCAGGTTGGTCAGCCGCCGCTCGTTCGAGCCGTCGATGTTGGCGGACCAGACGTCCGAGGGGCTGTCGTAGGTGCCAACCGTGTATGCGATCCGGGTCATCGCCTTGTCGAACGTGATGCTGCCCAGACGGCGATCGCCCTGCGTCACTTGCTCGACTTCGGCGCCGGCCCGCGCGGCAACCCGGAACAGGTGCGTGGTGCCGCGCTTTTCGGCAACGAAGTACACGTACCGGCCATCCGGCGACCAGCGCGGCGCGTTCGGGTCGAGGTCCCACGACGCCGTGAGGTTGATGGGCGCCACGCCGGGCGCCGCATCCGCCGGCCACAGCAGGAGGTCGTTGGCGCCGCCATGCGTCAGCCGTTGCTGGATGATCATGTCGGTGCCGAAGGTGCGCTCGCCGAGCAGGAATCGGCCATCGGGTGAGTAGGCCAGCGAGCTCCACACGTAGCCATCGGCGGTCAGGCGCTTGACCTGTCCCGCCGTGGTCACGATGTAGATGTCGGGATCCTCGTATGACTGCTCGTCGCGCCACTCCTCGTCGGCGGTGAAGGCAATCTGCAGGCCGTCGGGGTGCCAGGCCAGAGTCGCCGGGCGCATGCCCAGGGTGGTCAGCGCCTTGCCGGTTCCGCCGGCAACCGGTGTCAGCGTGATCTCGGCGGCCCGACGCAGCCGGGGGTCCGCGACCGGGTAGTCCTGGCCGTCTTGCTGAAAGCGCATCCAGTCGAAAGCGCGTCCCTGGAAGCGGCTCATGTGGCGCTTCTCGAAGTCGGAGCCCGTCGCCTCCGGCGCCGGCGGCCGCAGCCCTTCTTGCGCGTGCGCACGCCACTGGCCGTCGGGACTGACAATGCCCGGCGGGTCTGCCGGCGAGGGCACCGGCGCACCAGTCGGCGCATCCACAGACACCTGCCATCGGCCGTTGGTCGTGCGCACGCTGGGAGGCGGCGGTGGCGCGCCGGGGCCGACGAACACGGCGCTGGCCACTCGCGCATTGAGGGAGTACGACAGCCGGTTGTCGGCGGTCCACCGCGGGTTCGCGACATTGGCGCCGTTGTGCGTGATGCGCCGCTGGCCGCTGCCGTCGGCGTTGACGACAAAGGTCTCGATCGCATTCGTGTTGTCGTCCTCGATCCGGCTCGACACGGCGTAAGCGACGCGCTTGCCGTCAGGCGAGATCGAGACGTCACCGACCGTCTTGATGCGGTAGTAGTCCTCGATCGCCAGTGCCCGGCCCGGCGGCGCCTGGGCGGAGAGCGTGCCGGCCAGGACAAGCGAGACGACAACGGTGGCGGAGGCGCGTTTCAGGGACATGGGCGCACTCTACGCCTGGAACCGGTGGTTTGCAATCGCCGCATACTGTGCTATATACAGTGTGCTTTACACACCATATGGCCATCGTCAAAGACGCGGATCTGTTCGACAACCTCCGGATCGAGTTGCGCAGCGGCTGCCTGGTGGTGGCGGCGCTGGCGCAACTGCGGACCGAGCATTACGGCTATTCGCTGCGCAAGGCGCTGGCCGACGGCGGTCTCGAGATCGAGGAGAGCACGCTCTATCCGCTGCTGCGGCGGCTTGAAAGCCAGGGGTTACTGACCAGCGAGTGGCGCGAAGAGGACCGGCGCAAGAAGCGCTTTTATCGCCTGTCGGCACGCGGCGAGCGCGTGCTCGAGGAGTTGCTCGTGGAATGGGCGGGTATCAACCGCGCGATTGCGCGCCTCGTTCGAAAGGCAGCCTGAGATGTCGTTGCTCGATCACTATTTGAGGGCGGTGCGGTTCTACCTGCCGAGCAGCCGGGACAAGGACGACATCCTCACCGAACTGCGCGAGCACCTGTGCGTGAAGATGGACGAGCGAGAGGAGGAGCTTGGCCGGGCGCTGACCGAACCGGAACAGGAGGAGGTGCTGGCACGTCATGGTGACCCGGAAACAGTGGCGCGGCGCTACGGCGGGTCGAACCTCGGCCTCGCCTTCGGCCGCCAGTTGATCAGCCCGAAGGTATTCCCCATCTACCTCCGGATCCTGCTGTTTCAGTTCGGCCTGTCGATCCTGGTGGTATTCGGTGTCGGGTTCTTCGTCGAGCAACCTCTGGGCATCATGCGATACGCGGTCCCGCTCGGCGGACACTTCATCGTCACGACGTCGATCTTCATCGCCATCGACGCGTTGCAGCGGCGGTCGCGTTCGACGTCGTGGAGCTTTCCGCCGCCCCACCTGCAGCCGGTACCTCGCTGGCAGTCGGCCGCCGGACTCGTGGTGCTGGGCAGCCTCTCGCTGTGGTGGGCGGGCGTTCCCTATGCGCCGCAGCTGGTGTTCGGCGACGGCGCCAGTGAACTTGAACTGGCGGAGGGTTGGACGATGTTCTACCTGCCGATCCTGTTGCTGCTGCTGATCGGCACGGCCCAACGCGCCGTCACGCTCGCGCGTCCCCACTGGAACTGGCTGCAGCCCGTTGTCCGCTTGCTGACCAACGGCGCCAGCCTTGCACTGGTGTATCCCATCGCCCAGGCGTTTCCCTACGTGCTGTCTGTCCCTGACGCGAGCATCGCGGCGGTGTCGGCGGCTGGCCGCATCAACGCCTTGATCTGGTGGAGCGTCGTAACCGGCTTCTCGTTTTACTGGCTGGTCAATGCGGCCTTCATGGTGTGGCTGTGCGTGCAGCACGCGGGCTACTTCTGGCGACGCCGGCGAGAACAGGCGGCGCGGGTTCAACTGACGTGAGTTCGCACGATCGCCTGCACTCACTCGATGCGGTCCGCGGCTTCGCCTTGCTGGCCGGCGTGGTGCTGCATGCGGCCATGTCGTTTCTGCCCGGCTTCGGAGCCAGCGGCTGGCCGATTGTCGACAACTCGCCCAGCGCGGCACTGAGCGTCGCGTTCTTCGCCATCCACATGTTCCGGATGACGCTGTTCTTCGTGGTTGCCGGCTTCTTCGCCCACCATTTGTTTCACCGGCGCGGCGTTCGCGGGTTCGCGCACAATCGCAGCCTTCGCATCGTGGTGCCGCTGGTTGTCGGCTGGATGGTGGTGTTCCCGGCCATCGCCGCGACGTTCGTCTGGGCGGCGAGCAAGGCCACGCCGGTGGCCACGGTCGCGCCACCGCCGGCGCCGGCGCTGGCGTTTCCCCTGACCCACCTGTGGTTCCTCTACGCCCTGATGCTGCTCTACGCCGCCGTATTGGTTGGGCGAGAGGTTTTCGTCCGCGTGATCGATCCACGTGGAGATCTGCGGTCTCGAATCGACGGCTGGTTGAGGGCGGTGCTCTCGAGCTACTTCGGGATTGTCGTGTTCGCCTTGCCGCTCGCCGCCGCCTTGTACTTGACCCCCGGCTGGCTGGCGTGGTTTGGCATTCCCACGCCGGACCAGTCGCTGATTCCCAACCCCACGGCGGCGGTGGCCTATGGCGGCGCGTTTGCCCTGGGCTGGGTCATGCACCGCCAGCCCGGCCTGCTGCAGGCATGGCAGCGCCAGTGGGCGGTTCACCTTGCCATCGCGATCGCGACGACGATCGCGAGCGTGTCGATGGTGGGCGCAGCGCCGGTGTTCAGGGCCGCGCCGCCGGGCTGGAACACGCTTGCCTACGCCGGGATCTATGCCCTGGGGACGTGGTCGTGGACGATGGGGTTGATCGGGGTGGCGTTGCGGTTCTTCGCCGAGGCCAGTCCAGTGCGGCGATACCTCGCCGATGCCTCGTACTGGATCTATCTCGTTCATCTTCCACTGGTGTTCGCGCTGCAAGTGGCGGTGCTGGACCGTCCTTGGCATTGGAGCGTCAAATTCTCACTGGTCGTGGTGGTCGCACTGGTTGTGCTGCTCGCCAGCTACCACGCGCTGGTTCGCTACTCATTCATCGGCGACGTGCTCAATGGGCGGCGGCATCGACGGGTTGGGGAGGCGGCGTTCGAGGTCCGGCTAAAGCCGGACGCCACATCGGGGTCTGATGTCCGGCTGACGCCTGAGGCCACATCGGAGACCGGCGTGCCACTCACCAAGCTCAGCGAGGTGCGCAAGCGCTACGGCAAGGTCCAGGCGCTGGACGGACTCTCGCTGGAAGTGCGGCCGGGCGAACTGCTGGCCGTCCTGGGTCCGAACGGCGCCGGCAAGTCGACCGCCATCTCGCTGCTGCTCGGGCTTCAGGAGCCAGACGAGGGTTCGGCCACCTTGATGGGACTGGCGCCAGGCCTGGTGGAAGCTCGCTACCGCGTAGGCGTAATGATGCAGGAAGCGGCGCTGTCGCCGGAACTGCGCGTACGCGAGCACATCGACCTGGTCGCCACCTACTATCCGTCGCCGATGTCGGCCGACGAAGCCATGGCGCTCACGCACACGCTCGCGCTCGCCGATCGTCCGTACGGCAAGCTGTCGGGCGGGCAGAAGCGGCAGGTGCAGTTTGCCATCGCGTTGTGCGGCCGGCCGGCGCTGCTGTTCCTGGACGAGCCATCTGTTGGTCTCGACGTGCAGGCTCGCGAGATGCTGTGGGCCACTCTGCGACAGCTCGTCGCCCAGGGTGTGGCGATCGTGTTGACCACGCACTACATCGAAGAGGCCGAGGCGCTGGCCAGCCGCGTGGCCGTGGTCGCCAACGGCCGCCTGATTGCCGCCGGCACCGTCAACGAAATGCGTGCCCTGGTCGCGCGCAAGCGGATTCGCTGCGCGACCACGATTGCGGTCGACGACATTCGCGGCTGGGCCGGCGTGGTCAGCGCCGCCGTGGACGGCGATCACGTTTTGATCGGAGCCACCGATGCCGATGCGGTTGTCCGCCGATTGCTGGCGGCCGACGCACAGGCGCGCGATCTCGAGGTGCAGCGGGCCGGCCTGGCCGAGGCCTTTACCGAACTCACGCAGGAGGCCGCATGATCGCGCCGGCGATGCCACTGGCACGGGTGGGACGAGCGTACCTCACCGAAGCGAAGTACGAGTCGTTGCGGATGCTGCGCTCGCCGGCGTTCGCCGGGCCGTTCCTCCTGATTCCGGTGGCGCTGTACTCGTTCTTTGTCGCCCTGACCGCCGAGGGTTCGGGCGGCGCCGATGCCAATACCCCGGCGTACTTGTTCACGGGCTTCTCGGTCTTCGCGATCATGGGTCCCGCTCTGTTCGGCTTCGGCATGTCGGTGGCGCTCGAACGGGAGCAGGGCCTGCTGCGGCTCAAACGCGCGCTGCCAATGCCGCCAATGGCGTACCTGGCGGCGAAGATGCTGATGGCCATGCTGTTCAGCGGGCTGGCGTCGCTCGCCCTGACTGCCGCCGCGCTGCTGCTTAGCCCGCTGGCGCTCGGCGCCGCGCGCTTCGCCGGAATCCTGGCCATCAACGTGATCGGCACGCTGCCGTTCTGCGCGATTGGCCTGTTCATCGGCGCGCGCGTCACGGGACGCACCGCGCCGGCAATCGTCAACCTGGTCTACCTGCCGATGATCTACCTGTCAGGCCTGTTCATCCCCCTGCCGTCAGGCATTCGCTTCGTCGCGCTGTTCTCGCCGGCCTTCCACCTGAATCAACTGGCGCTCAACATGGCCGGCGTCGGCGCCATCCTGCCGGTGGCGATGCACACGGCGGCGCTGGCCGGCGTGACGGTACTCTTTGCCGGGCTCACGGTCAGACGGATCGGGCGTAACGGCTGACCGGCAACCCACCACCAGGCAACAAGTTACAAAAAAGCGTTCGCGGCTGTCGATCCGTGCGCACCTGGTTCGACGTGTAGGTAAGAAGACAGGAGCGACCGGCGGTGCCGGCGCTGCTGAGCTTCGAGAAGGTGGTTGACAGCGCGCCCGTGTGGATGTATTAAACCAATAGGTTAATTAACTTATTGGTTCACTAACATGAGCGCTGATCAACTGAGCACCACCTTCGCCGCCCTCGCCGACCCCACGCGCCGCGCCATCCTGGCGCGGCTCGTGACCGGCGAATGTTCGGTCACCGAACTGGCCGAGCCGTTCGACATGAGCATGCCCGCCGTTTCGAAGCACCTGCGGGTGCTCGAGCGCGCCGGCCTGATCGCCCGGGGGCGGGAAGCACAGTGGCGGCCATGCCGCATCGAAGCCGGGCCGCTGAAGGAAGTGGCGGACTGGGCCGAGCAGTACCGCCAGATCTGGGAACAGCGGCTCGATCGCCTCGACAACTACTTGCAGGAACTGCAGACGAAGGAGACGTCCAATGGTCGTAAGTCCCGCCGCAAATAAGGAGACCTTCCAGGTCTCGACGCCGTCAGACACCGAGATCGTCATGACGCGCCTGTTCAACGCCCCGCGCCAGCTCGTGTTCGAGGTGATGAGCCAGCCAGAGCATGTCAAGCGCTGGTGGGGTAACCTTGGCCCCGGCTATTCCGTGCCGGTCTGCGAGATCGACTTCCGCGTCGGCGGCAAGTGGCGCTTCATCAACGCCCATCCCGGCGGCGAGGTGGAGTTCTACGGCGAATACCGCGAGATCGACGCGCCGGGCCGCATCGTCTTCACCGAGATCTTCGCGCCCTACCCCGACGTCCCGTCGGTGGTGACGAGCGTCCTGACGGAGGAGAACGGCAAGACGCGAATGACGGCGACCGTCGCCTATCCGTCGAAGGACGTGCGTGACATGGTGATGGGCACCGGCATGGAGAAGGGCGCCGGCATCAGCTACGACCGCCTCGAAGACCTGGTCGCGGAGTTGCAGCGGTCATGAACCTCATCACCGACCTCCGCGTTGCGCTTCGCTCGCTCGGCCGGGTCAAGGGGGTGGCCGCGACGGTCATCATCACCCTGGCGCTCGGGATTGGCGCGAATGCCGCCATCTTCAGCCTGGTCCGCGGCGTGCTGCTCAAGCCGCTGGTCAACGACGACGAAGAGCGGCTGATCTACATCCGTCAGAGCGCGAAGGGCGCCGGCTCCGAGAACGCGAACTTCTCGGTGCCGGAAATCCGCGACTTGCGCGCGCGGGTCAAGAGCGTCGCGGCGTTCGGTGATTTCTCCACCATCGAGTTCACCATGGTCGGTCTCGGCGACCCGCGCGTCGTCCGGGCCGGCGTGGTGGGCGGCAACTACTTCAACGTGATGGGCCTGCGGCCGGTGGCCGGGCGCCTGCTCGATGCCACGGATGACGGTCCGTCAGCCGCGCCGGTGGCGGTGCTGACGCATCGCTTCTGGAGCACGGGCTTCAACAGCGACCCTTCAGTGATCGGCAGGGTGATCAAGCTCGGCGATCGCGCCGTGACCATTGTCGGCGTCCTGGAACCGTCCATCCCGTATCCGGCGCAGACCGAACTGATCGCGAACGTCGTGACCAGCTCGCACCACATGGACGCCACCATGGTCGACGGGCGGGTGCACCGCATGACCGAGCTGTTTGGCCGGCTGGCGCCAGGTGCGACGCTGGAGCAGGCCCGCGCCGAGCTGCAGACCGCGCACGGCGCCATGCTGACCGAGCACCGAGAAGACTACCCGGTGTCGGCCGACTTCCAGATCAACGCAGTGCAACTGCGCGATCAGATCGTGTCGCCGGCGCGAACCGTGCTGCTGATCCTGCTGGCGGCCTCGGGGCTGATCTTCATCATCGCGTGCTCGAACGTGGCCAACCTGATTCTCGCGCGGTCCGTTCGCCGCGAGGGTGAGCTGGCGGTGCGCGCGGCCCTCGGCGCCAGCCGGGCGGCGCTGCGCCGCACGCTGCTCGCCGAGAGCCTGCTGTTGTGCGGCGCCGGCGCCATTCTCGGCGTGCTGATCGCCAGGCCCATGGTGACGGTGCTGGCGCGCTACGCCTCGCGCTACTCGGTGCGCGCGCTCGACCTGACGGTCGATTCGACGCTGCTGCTGGTCGGCGTCAGCCTGGCGCTGATTGCCGCCGTGCTGCTGGCGTTCGTGCCCCGCCTTCCCTCGGCCGAAGCCTCGAACGGCCTGGGCCTGTCGAGCGGCAGCGTCCGCATCACCAGTGGCACCAACCGCCGGCTGCGGCTGTTCGCGGTCACGCAGATCGCCGCCTCGTTCGTGCTGGTGGCCGGCGCCGGCATGCTGGTGACGACCCTGCTCGCGCTGCAGTCGGCGTCGACCGGCATCAACACGCGCAACGTGCTGGTGTTGAACGTGCCGGTGAACTTCGAGCGGCCGCCCTCGCAGATTGTGCCGTTCTATCGCGAGATCATTCGCCGCATCGGCGAACTGCCGGGCGTCGAGACCGTGGCGGTCGGCACCATGGTGCCGTGGCGCGATGCCGGCCAGTGGTTTGCGGCCCAGTTCACGGTCGAAGGCTACCGCAAGGCCGACGGTGAAGACGATCCGCGGGCCAAGTTCCGCACCGTGTCGCCCGGCTTCTTCCGCTCGCTCAACGTGCCGATCATCGCCGGCCGCGACTTCAACGCCGACGATCGTGCCGACGGCGAAAAGGTGGTGATCGTCAGCGAGAGCCTGGCCAAGCGGATGTTCCCGAGCCAGGATGCGTTGAACCGCAACCTGATGTGGACCGATCCGGTCACCAAGTTCATCGGTGTCAACAACGGGCCTCGCCGCATCATCGGCGTGGTCGCGGACCTCGATGACGAGAACGTCGTGGCGGAGCCGGTGATCGCGGTCTACCACCCGATGGAGCAGGAGATGTTCCAGGGTCGCCTGTTCGTGCACGCCGCCACGGATCCCTACGCGCTGGTGCCGCCGGTCACCAAGATCATCCGCGACCTGTCGGCGGAACAGCCGGTGGAGCAGCCGGCGACGCTCGAGGACGTGCGCGCCGAAGTGCTCGCGCCGAATCGCCTGAACGCGCTCGTGTTCGGCGGCTTTGCCACGGTCGCGCTGACCATTGCCGTGGTCGGTGTCGCGGGCGTGCTGGCGTTCTCGGTAAGCGCGCGGACGCGCGAGTTCGGTGTGCGCCTCGCCATTGGTTCGACGCCGACGAGCCTGCTGGCGAAGATTCTTGGCGAGGGCGCGGTAATCGCCGGCCTGGGTGTCGCAACCGGCGTGGTCAGCGGGTTGGCGCTCGCGCGTTTCGCCGGCGGGTTCATCGGCGAACTGAGCATGCCCGGACCGCTGCCGCTCGCCGGCGCCGCGCTGCTCTTGATTGCGGCGGCCGTGCTGGCGTCGTTGATGCCGGCCGCGAGAGCCGCGCGGGTGGATGTGATGCAGGCGCTGCGATCCGAATAGGAGCCTGACGGGAGGGCGCCTCTTGTCGGGAGGGCAACTCTTGTCGGGAGGGCAACTCTTGTCGGGAGGGCAACTCATGTCGGGACCCCCCTGCTCGTTCAGCGGTAGGCGTCAATGGCGCACCCCTGCCGCACTGTCGCGCTCGAGGGTCACGCTGACTCGCGACACCTTGCCGGCCGGCACCGTCACCACGCGGGTGAACCGGCGATAACCTTCGCGCTGGATCCAGACCAGGTGCGATCCCGCGCGCAGGCCCCGAACCAGCGCCGGCGTCTTGCCCACGCTCTTTCGATTGATGAAGACTTCGCCGCCGTCGGGCACCGCATCAACCGACAGCGTGCCGACGTACGTGATGCTCGGCGTGGGTGCCGGGCGTGGTGGGAGCGGCGCCTCCTGCGTGGGCGGCGCTGCGGCCGTCACGGGCTCAATCGGATTCTCGGCCTCGGCAACGGGTGGCGATGGCGGGGTAAGGGCGGGATCGGCGGCGGCGGCCGCCACCTGTTCGACCACGGCCGGTGCTGCGGCGGGCGTCAATCGCCATGCGACGCCGGCAGCCGCGGCCAGCACCGCGGCGGCGAGACTGGCGGCGGCCGGCCACATCGCCGGGCGGGAGCGTAGTTTGTCGCCGTTGGCGCTGACTAAGGTCGCCAACCGGCGCTCGAGCGCGGCCACTTGGCGCCTCGACTCACGAAGATCGCGTTCGGCCGCAGCGGCGCGCTCGCGCAACTTTTCCAACTCAGGTGGCGGCTGAGAGCTGGCGATTTCGTTAGGAATCTCGGGCGCAGGCTGGGGTGAGCCTGGCTCTGTTGCGAACATCAGCAACGGGTCCGAGTCGTCTCGAGGACGTGGGGAATCGGGGCTGTGCAGTGACACATGGGCCTCCGGGCCCTCGTGCCACTGCCACTAGCGTGCCAGCGTCAGGCAGTCTGCTTGTCGGCTGCCTTGAGCTTCATCTCGTTCTGACCCTGCAGAATGGAGCACCACTGCTTGTGGTCTGCCACCGGCATGCCACACTCGACGCAGACTTGAACGCGCTGCTTCGGCGGTTCGCTCTTCCCCAACAGACGATTCAGAAACGACATGAAACCTCTCCGCCTTCGCTCACGAAGGTTCTTGGTGAGCTACGGCGAAACCTCGCCGTAGCGGCCTCCGGCCGCGGAGGCGGGCGGAGCACTTTTCTTTGATACGTAAGACGGACGAAATCGGTTCAGGGTTGGCACGTCCCAACCCCTGCGCTGCGCGTACCGTCTAACTTTGTTGCATGAACGACCTGAAACTTGCCATCCGCGGCCTGTTCCGCAGCCCGCTGTTCTCGATCGTCGCCGTCTTGTCGCTGGCGCTGGGCATCGGGGCCAACACCGCCATCTTCACGCTGATCGACCAGATCCTGCTGCGCAAGCTGCCGGTCAAGAACCCGGATGAGCTGGTCATGCTCTACCAGCAGGGTCCGCACAGCGGCAGCAACATGGGCTCGCGGATGCACTCGTATCCCATCTACGAGGAGTACCGAAAGCGCGGCGAGCCGCTGGCCGAAGTCCTGGCGCGCCGGCTGGCGGCAGCGTCGATCAGCGTCGACAACCAGACCGAACGGGTTGAGGTCGAGATGGTGTCGGGCAACTTCTTCACCATGCTGGGCGTGGGCCCGGCCCTCGGACGCGTCTTCAACTCGCAGGAAGACGATCAGGTTTACCAGGGCCACCCGGTCGTGGTGCTCAGCCACAACTACTGGGTCACGCGCTTCGGCCGCGACCCGGGCGTGATCGGCAAGAAGGTCCTGGTCAACAACTACCCGATGTCGATTGTCGGCGTGTCGGCCGAGGGCTTTGCCGGCATCGACCCGGCGCGCTCGCCGCAGATCCGCGTGCCCATCCTGATGAAGCCGGTGGTGGTGCCAGAGTGGGAATGGGTGCGGATGAACGACGAGCGGACGCGCTGGGTGCAGGTGTTCGCGCGCCTCAAGCCCGGCTACACCGCCGAAACCGCGCAAGGCCCCATGCAGGGACTGTTCACGCAGATCCGCCAGCACGAGATGACGTTGCCGGGCGCCAAGAACTGGTCGCAGTTCATTCGCGACCGGTTCATGACCGGGCAACTCAAGGTCGAGCCGGCGGCCATGGGCTACTCGGCGCTGCGCAACGACTTCTCGACCGCTCTGGTGGTGCTGATGGCGATGGTCGGCCTGGTGTTGTTGATTGCCTGCGCAAACGTCGCCAACCTGCTGATCGCGCGCGGCTTCATGCGGCAGAAGGAAATTGCCGTGCGCCTGTCACTCGGCGCCAGCCGCGGCCAGCTGGTGCGGCAACTGCTGACCGAAAGCGTGCTGCTGTCGTTCATCGGCGGCGCCATCGGCATCTTCCTGTCGGTCGCGCTCACGCAAGCCTTGATTTCGCTGATTCCCGCCGACCAGCCGCTGCTGGTACGGCCGACGCCGGATTTGCGGATCCTGCTGTTCACGTTCTCGCTCACGCTGGTCACCGGCGTGGTCTTCGGCCTGCTGCCGGCGCTGCGCGCCAGCAATCCCGACCAGTGGGCGACGCTCAAGGACACGGTCGGCGGCATTGCCGGCACCGGCGGGTCGCTCTACCTCCGCAAGGGCCTGGTCGCGGCTCAGGTCGCCCTCAGCTTTCTGCTGCTGTTTGGCGCCGGTCTCTTCGTGCGCAGCCTGCAGAACCTGCAGACCACCGACACCGGGATCGCACTCGACAACCTGGTGACCTTCCGGCTGAACCCGGCGCTGAGCGGCTACGAGAACCAGCAGGGCGTGAACTTCTATCGTGAACTGCTCGATCGCCTCAACTCGTCGCCCGGCGTGAAGTCGGCGGGCACGGCGTCGGTGGCGATCCTCGCCGGCGACGAATGGGACAGCACCATGTCGGTCGAGGGCCACGCCGCCAAGGAAGGCGAAGACATGCAGGCGTTCATGAACTCGCTGTCGCCCGGCTACTTCCAGACGATGGGGATTCCGTTCCTCGAGGGACGTGACTTTACCCGCGTGGACGCCAAGGAAGATGCGACGGTGGCCATCGTCAACCAGAAGTTTGCGCGCCATTTCTTCGGCGACAAGAGCGCGGTCGGCCGCCACGTCGGCTTCGGCTCGGGGCCCGAGACGAAGCTGTCGATCGAGATCGTCGGCGTGGTCGCCGATTCGCTCTACGAAGGACCGCGCGAGGGCGTGCGTCGTCAGGTGTTCATCCCGAGCTGGGGCCGCGGCGGCGTGACCTTCTACATGCGAACGACCGAGGCGTCGAGCGCCGCGTTCAACCTGGTGCGCAATGAAGTGAAGCGCCTCGACGCCGGCATGCCGGTGTTCGACATGAAGACGCTGCAGGGGCAGTTGGACGAAACACTGCTGAGCGATCGCCTGATTGCCATGCTGTCGGCCGGCTTCGGCATGCTGGCGACGCTGCTGGCGTCGATCGGCCTCTACGGCGTGATGGCGTTTATCGTCGCGCGCCGCAAGAAGGAACTGGGACTGCGGCTGGCGCTTGGCGCCGAACCCTCGTCCGTGATCTGGCTGGTGATGAAGGAAGTGCTGCTGTTGCTGACGATCGGCCTGGTGGTCGGCATCCCGGTCGCCATCGCGCTGGGACGCTACGTCTCGTCGCAACTGTTTGGCATCGAGCCGAACGACCCGTGGATCGCGGTGTCGACGGTGGCGCTGTTGACGGTGATTTCGGCGGCGGCCGGCCTGATTCCGGCCCGCCGCGCCAGCCAGATCGACCCGATCCTGGCGCTGCGCTACGAGTAGCCGTCGCGGTGGGCGGCTGGGCGTTCCGGCCGGGGTGGGATGGTTGACAGGAGTTGGCGCGGGCGTCACAGTTACCCGCCATGCGACGCTTACTCCTGCCCGTCCTGCTCGTGCTCCTGGCCAGCTCGTCCTGGTCGTCCGCGCAAACCGCCCTCACCAGCGCCGAACCGTTCAAGCTCGGCACTTTTGAGATCGCCGGCGATGAACGAATCGGCATCGTCCTGCAAGACAAGCTGATCGTCGACCTCAACGCCGCCAACCGCGCCCTCGAGCGCAATCCGGCGTACCCGCGCATCCCGATGCCCGAAGACATGCGGGCGCTGGTCGGGCAATACGAATACGGCATGAAGGCCCGGCTCTACGAGATCGTCAACGACCTGGTGGCCAACAAGCGGCTGGCGGCCAGCCCGCGGCCGGCCTTCATCCACGACCTCGGCACCGTGCGCACGCTGGCGCCGATCCAGCCGCGCAAGATCCTGAACGCCGCCGTCAACTTCTACAGCCACGTCGGCGAGGGCGGCACGCCCGAGGAACAGAAGAAGGCGGCCGCCGAGCGGCGCGCCACGCGCGGCGTGCCGTACCTGTTCCTGAAGCCCACCGAGGGCGCGATTGTCGGCAATGGCGCCAACGTGATCCTGCCCTACGGGCGCGATCGCATCGACTGGGAAGTGGAGCTGGGCATCATCATCGGCAAGGCGGCGAAGTACGTGCCGGCCAGCCAGGCCGCCAACTACATCTTCGGCTACACCGTGACGATCGACGTGTCGGACCGCGGCGGGCGCCCGCCCGATTCACGGCCGGGCTCGGACTGGTTCGTCGGCAAGGGCCACGATACGTTCGCGCCGATGGGTCCGTGGATCGTGCCGAAAGAGTTCTACGGCGACCCGATGAAGCGGCTGCGCCAGACGCTGACGGTCAGCGGCCAGCAGATGCAGGAAGGCCTGCCGGGCGACATGATCCACTCGGTCTACGAGATCATCGAGTACGGCTCGTCGATCATCACCCTGTTCCCGGGTGACTTGATCAACAACGGCACGTCGGGCGGTGTCGGCATGGGTTCGGCCGTGCGCGGCAAGCCGACGTTCCTGAAGGCGGGCGACGTGATCACCGCCAGCATCGAGGGCATCGGCACGCTGACCATGCCGGTCGTGTCGGAGCCGGCGCCAACGCCGGGCACCGGCTCGTACCTGCCGCCGGTCAGCAGCTACCGAAAGCCCCAGAAATAGAACAGGAGGATAGAAGATCAGGAGAGTTCTTTTCTCCTGATCTTCTGATCTCTTGTTATTTCTTGACCTCGGTTTTCTTTTCCTCCGCCACCCGGGCTTCGAGCACCTTCATCGCGTTGGCGGCCAGCACACGGCACGCCTGCGGATCGACGAACGGATCGATCGCCGGCTTGGCAGCCCGCTTCTTCAGCTTCCCGGCCAGGTCGGTGGCCATCGGGTGCGTGGTGATCATGATGTCGCACGGCAGTTCGCCCACCGTGGTGATGCTCTTGCGGAACTGATCGACGCGGCTCGGCGTCCTGGCGTCCCCGGTAAAGCGAAAACCAGGTGCCGCGATCGCCGAAATGCTGTCGGCGTAGACCATGCTCCGGCAGCGCCCGATCTGGCAGGATTCCCACGTCCAGGTGGTGCTGCCCGGCGTGTGTCCGGCCGTGTTGTGCATCTGCACCGCGAGTGGGCCGAGGCGGACCACTTCCTTGTCCTTGACGACGCGCACGTTCTTCACCGCCGGGAAGGCGTTCTCGGCCTGGCCGAAGCCGGCCTGCGGGTCATCGGGCACGGCGTTGCCAATGGCGAAACCCTGCGCGCCTGACGCACTCGACACGACCGTAGCGCCGCTGGCGCGCTGCAGGGCGGCAATGCCGGCGGCATGATCGTAGTGCGCGTGCGAGTTCAGGATCAGCTTGACGTCCTCGAGCTTGAACCCCAGCTTGCGGATGTTGGCCTCGATCAGCGGTGCCGACTGGGTCAGGCCGCCGTCGAGGAGGATGTGTCCGGCCTCCCCGGTAATCAGCAGGGCCGACAAGCCCGCGGTGCCAACGTAATAGGTGTTCGCGAAGACCTGGAACGGCTCGATCGGCTCGTTCCACTCGTCGCAACTCGAGCACTTGATCGGCGGGTCAGGACGAACGGTGGCCTGTCCGGCCGAAAGGACAACTGCGATCGCGGCGGCGATCAAACCGTGCTGGAGCATCTACAATCCACCCACTTTGAAGGTCCGCTTGCCGACGGACACGCCATCGAGAAAAATCTCCACGCTGTAGTCGCCGGGCGGGAAGCCGCCGGAGTTCTGCAGGTGGAACTCAGTACTGGCCGCGCCATCGTACGACACCTGCTTGGTCGGTTCGTCGATCACCTGCGTGCCGAACATCCACTTCACGCCGACCGTGCCCGACCCGGCGGCGCTGGTTTGCACCGACACGTAGACGGTCTCGGATGGCTTGAACAGGGTCGTGATGCTGGCCACGCTGCGATCCGGATTGAGCGAACGGCCGATCTGGATGTTGGCCAGGCTCAGGGGCGGATTGGAGCAGGCGGCGCTGAGCATTGCCGCCATGACGACGGCGAGGACGGAGGAAACACGGGTCACCATCCCATCTTAGCTTGCAAGAACCACACCCGGTGGATGGCTTGGAATGGTTGGGCTGGAAGAAGAGCCCGGCCGGTCGATGGCGCGAATCCGGCCGGACCCACTGACGCTGGCTTGGTGGAACCAGGGTCGGTAGGTCACCCTAACAGGGGCAGTTCGCAGAGGCTTCAAGAGGTCGATAAGGGCTGGTAAAGAGCTCGTAAAAACGAACGGGATTTCCCCGCGTTACCGGCAGAGTTGTTACCATCTGCTTCATGGTGTGGACCGCTCCCCGTCGCTCCGTGGCCCTGATAGCGCTGATCGCGGTGCTGCTGCCGTCGCTGGCGATTCTCCAGTACCGGTGGCTCGGCGAGCTTAGCGGACTGGAGGGCCTGCGGGCGCGCCAGAACCTGAGGGCCGCGACGGTGCGGCTGTCGACCGAGTTCGATGCCCGGCTGGCCCACGTTTATACGAGCCTGGCGTCGATCGACGCCGGCGCGCCCGGCGCGGCCGACGCAATTCACACCGCGGCGCCCGCCGGCTTCGTCAAGGCGCTCTATTCGGTTGAGCGCGCCGGCAACCGGATCGCGGTTCGCGCGGTTGGCAGTCCTGGCACCAGCCAAGGAAGCGCTCCGATCCCGGCCTGGCTGTCCGATCTCGACGGTGGCGTGGGCACGCCGGCGCTGCTCAGCCGCACCTTGCTCGACGAAATTCCGGCGATTGTCGTGCACCCGGCCGGCGCCGCCGGCAGCCGCTGGCTGATCGCCGAAATCGACATGGACAATGTCGCCAACGAGCTGATTCCAACCATGCTCGCCGGCTGTTTCGAGGGCGGTATTCCAACAGCCCTCGACGTGTTGATCATTCGCGACGACCGCCCGGGCCAGGCGGTCTACCGCTCGCGCCCGGCCCTGGCCGAAGCCGACTTCGACGCAGAGGTGGCGCCCATTCCGCTGTTCGCCATTCACGGCCGCGATCTCGACGCGGCGACGGCGCAACGCCTGATGCCCGATGCCGCCGCGCACCGGTGGCGGGTCTACCTGCAGCACCAGAGCGGCGCACTCGAGGCCACGCTCGGCGCGGTCCGCGTCCGCAACCTGGCCATCGGCATCGGCGTGCTGGTGCTGCTGGCGGTCAGCGTCGGCCTGCTGGTCGCCTCGATGCACAGCATGCAGCGCGCCGCCCGCGAGCAGCTCGAGCTGGTGGCCCGCATGTCGCACGAACTGCGCACGCCGCTGGCCACCATCACCTGCGCCGGCGAGAACCTGGCCGACGACGTGATTAGCACGCCGGCCGAGGCCAGGCACTACGGCGAGTTGATCAAGGGCGAGGGGCGCCGCCTGACCAAGACCATCGGCGACATCCTGCTGTCGTGCCGGCTGCAGGCCACGCCCGACGCCGCGATCAACCCGCAGCCGACCGACATCGCCGCCATCGTCGAGAGCGCGCTCGCGGAAAGCCGGGCGGTGTCGCCCGAGGGCCAGCGCATCGACGCCAGCATCGACGCCGGCCTGCCGGCGCTGATGGCGGACCGCGATGCCTTGAAGATGGCGCTCAAGAACCTGGTCCTGAACGCGGTGAAGTACGGGCGCGGCGGCCCGGTTCGCGTCGCTGCGAGAGCGGCCCGCACGGCCACCGGCGGCGAGGAGATCACGATTTCGGTGGAAGACGAGGGCCCCGGCATACCGCCGGAAGAACGGCATCGCATCTTCGAGCCGTTCTTCAGGGGCAAGCTGGCGCACGAGATGGAAGTGGAAGGCAGCGGCATTGGCCTCAGCATCGTGCGGCAAGTGGCGCGGTCGCATGGCGGCCGGGTGCGGGTGACCGCCGGCGACCGGCAAGGCGCGCGTTTCGTGCTGCAACTGCCGGCCATGAAGGCCGGAGCGCCGGTCCGGGTGGTGCCGGCAGCGTGATCGCTCCAGGCAGCCGCGCCGGCGCCGACGCCGGGCGGCGCATCCTCCTGGTCGACGATGAGCCGGGACTGCGCCGCACTTTGTCTGATCGCTTGCGAAAGGAAGGCTACGGCGTCGATACCGCGGCCAACGGCCTGATCGCCAGCGACATGGCCCGCAAGGGCGATTACGACCTGATCATTCTCGACCTCAACCTGCCCGCGAAGAGCGGTCTCGAGGTGTGCCAGGAGCTGCGCCGCGAAGGCCGCAACGCGGCGGTGCTCATGCTGACGGCGCGCGACACCGTTGCCGACAAGATCACCGGGCTCAAGCTGGGCGCCGACGACTACATGACCAAGCCGTTCGAGTCGGCCGAGTTGATGGCCCGCATCGAAGCGTTGCTGCGCCGCACGCGCGCCGCCGATCCGGGAGCGGAGGAGTATGTCTTCGGCGACGTGTGCGTGAGGCCGCGGGCCGGGCAGGTGCTGCGCGGCGGCCGGCCGATCCGCCTGTCGGCGCAGGAGTTCAAGCTGCTCTGCCACTTCGTGCGGCACCCCGACGTGGTGTTCTCGCGCGACGAGTTGCTGGATGCGGTGTGGGGCTACCAGGCCACACCCGAGACGCGCACCGTCGACGTGCACGTCAGCTGGTTGCGCCAGAAGCTGGAGCCGGATCCGCACAACCCGACGATGATCGTCACGGTATACGGGCTCGGCTACCGCTTCGAGCACTGACCACGTCCGTTTCCGGCCAGCCGGTCGCGGGGAACCGCGTTAAGCTCCAGAGCATGGAGCTAGACCGCCTCGTCTGTGATCGCGCGCGGCGCTCCCGCGACGCGCGGTTCGACGGGCGGTTCTTCATCGCGGTGACCACTACGCGAATCTACTGCCGCCCGATCTGTCCGGCGCGGTCGCCCAATGACGCCAATATCCGTTACTACCCGACGGCGGCCGCGGCCGAAGCGGCGGGCTTTCGACTGTGCTTGCGCTGCCGGCCCGAAGCATCGCCCGGCACGCCGGCGTGGGCCGGCACCTCGGGAGTGGTGTCGCGGGCACTGCGGTTGATTGGTGAAGGCGCGCTCGATCGCGAAAGCGTCGAGGCCTTGAGCGCGCGGCTGGGCATTACCGCGCGTCACTTGCGGCGGTTGTTTCTGCAGCATGTCGGCGCGGCGCCGCTGCAGGTGGCGCTGACGCGACGGGGCCACTTCGCAAAGAAGCTGCTCGACGAGACGACCTTGCCCGTCGCCGAGGTGGCGCTGGCCGCCGGCTTTGGCAGCGTCAGGCGCTTCAACGCGCAGGTCCAGCGCACGTACTCGCGCACGCCGTCTGACCTCAGGCGGCGGGTTGCCTCCCCGGCGGCGGGGCGCTATCGCCTGACGTTGTCCTATCGTCCGCCGTTCGACTGGCAGGCGCTGATGGCGTTTCTTGCCGCGCGGGCCACGCCCGGCGTGGAAGAAGCGGGTGCCGCGGGCTACCGGCGCACGATCGCCATCGACGGCGCGACCGGCACCATCCAGGTCAGGCATGCCGGCAGCCGGCCGGCGATCGAACTTGAGGTCCGCTTTCCGGATTCGCGCGCGCTGCTGGTGATTGTCGAGCGGGTGAGGCGCATGTTCGACCTCGGCGCCGACCCGGCGGTGATCGCCGGCCACCTGCAAACGGACCCGTTGCTCGGCCCGGTGATGAAGCGGCATCCCGGCTTGCGGGCGCCGGGCGCGTGGGACGGATTCGAGCTGTCGGTACGGGCCATTCTCGGCCAGCAGGTGTCGGTGGCGGCGGCCACTACCATCGCCGGCCGGCTCGCTCGGCGCTTTGGCTCGCCCGTCGAGGGCGACGAAGGACTGGACCGGATTTTCCCGACACCGGCGCAACTGGCGCACGCTCCGCTCGAGGAGCTGGGTGTCATCGCGTCGCGCGCCGAAACCATTCGCTTGCTGGCCCGAGCCGTCGCCGCGGGCACTGTGACCTTCGCGGGCGCCGCGGCGGCCGACGACGTCACGAGGGCGCTGCGGGCGCTGCCGGGCATCGGCCCCTGGACGGCGCAGTACATCGCGTTACGCGCCCTCGGCGAACCGGATGCGTTCCTGACGGGCGATCTGGTCCTGCGACGGATGGCCGGGCGCGACACCACCCACGCTCTGGACGAGCGGTCAGAGAGTTGGCGGCCCTGGCGCGCATACGCGGTGATGCTGTTGTGGCAGGCAGCGACGGACGAGGCCTTGGGGAGGAAGAGGAATGCAACTGAGGCGAGTGCTCGCGGCCGGACTGATTCTGTTTCTGACCGGACCGCTGCTCACGGTGCGCGCTGAGCAGGCGCCACCGACCCGGGTCGTCGAGATCCGGTCCTACAACCTGAAGCCGGGCACCCGGGCGGAGTTCCAGGCGTTGTTCGAACGCGAGGCGCTGCCCATGCTTCAGCGGTGGAACGTGGATGTCGTGGCCTACGGACCGTCTCCGCACGACCAGGACTCGTGGTTCCTCATGCGCGGCTTTGCCAGCGTGGAGCAACGGCAGCGCGACGAGGACGCTTTCTACGGCAGCGATGAGTGGATCAAGGGCCCGCGCGCGGCCATCCTGGCCGGCATCGACACCTACGCCACGATCGTGGTTCCAGTGGATGCGGCAACGCTGGCCGGGCTGCGCAAGAGCGGGGTCGGCCGGGTCTCGCGCCGCTGACGCGCGGGGCGGGAAAGTTATGGACGGGGTTGCTCCGTTGAGTCCAAGATCGTCCCAATGCGGGTGGCCATCGTCGGGGGACCTGGTGTCGGCAAGAGCACGCTGGTGCGGCAGCTCGCTGACCTGTACCACAACGGGTCGTACGGAGAGGGCGAGAAGGGCGTGTGGGATCCGCGGGTGCTCGAGGACATTGCCAACGGCGTGAATGCCGTCGGGGTGACCGAGTATTTCGGGCGGCTCTACGACGCGAACTACCGTGACGCCGCGCTGAACGACGCGCCCGGCAGGGTGATCTTCTTCGAGGGCGCGCGGATCACGCTGGAAGCGCACATCGCGGAGTATCCGCCGCAGCACCATGCCGCGCTTCGCAAGGTGCTCGCCATCGGCGATGCGTGGGTGCCCGACCGGGTGATTGTGCTGACCTCGAGCACCGACACCATCGAGAAGCACATCCGCCAGCGCAACCGCCAGTACGAGAGCGTCGAGAACATGGTCCGCCGATTCCGGTTGATCGATTCGGAGTTCCGCCGCCTGGCGCCGCTCTACCCCAACACCATCGTGGTGGATCGCGACAGCAAGGAGTTTCACGAGCGCGCCGGGCTCGTGGACATCATCACCATGGCCGGGCTGCCGATGTTCAACGAGATCCCGTACAACCGGTTCGATTAACCCGGACGGTATTCGTGCCGAAATAGAGCTGTACTTGACATTAAGTGTTAAAACACGTATTGTGATGGAGTGTTGACCGGGCTGGCATCGGAGCTGAAGCAGAACAAGCCGTTCGTGAACCTCAAGGAAGAGGCGGCGGTGAGCATTGCCCGGACGGCCGCGATGCTCGATCACCAGGTGTCGCAGGCGCTCAAGGCCCACGCCCTGACGCCGAGCCAGTACAACGTGCTGCGCATTCTTCGCGGCGCCGGTGCCGCGGGCTTGTGCCGCAACGAGGTGGGCCAGCGCCTGGTCACGCAGGTGCCAGACGTCACCCGGCTGCTCGACCGGATGGAAGACAACGGCCTGATTTCCCGTCAGCGCGGCGCGGAGGATCGCCGCTACGTGACGACCCGCATTACCCGCAAGGGACTCGACCTGGTGGACAAGCTCGACAAGCCGATGCGCGAGCTGCTGCAAGCGCTGCTGGGTCACGTCAGCGAAAAGAGCCTGCGGGCGGTCGTTGACGGGCTGGCCGAGGTTCGTCAGAAACCTTGACCCCTTTTTTTTCATCCAATACGTGTTTAAACAATCAGTGTTTCAACCATTAACCGCTGGAGACGTCATCATGACCACCGCCACCGCCACCGCCAAGACCTACACCATCGACCTCGGCCATTCCGAGGCCACCTTCCAGGTTCGCCACTTGATCACCAAGGTGGGCGGACGCTTCGCCCAGTTCGACGGCACCATCACGTTTGACGAGAGCGTGCCGGCCAACTCGTCGGTCGCGTTCACGATTCAGACCAGGAGCATCGACACCAGCCAGGCGCAACGCGACGAGCACCTGCGCTCGGCTGATTTCTTCGACGTCGAGAAGTTTCCGGTGCTGACGTTCACGAGCACCGCCGTCGTTGCGCGCGGCGGCAACCAGTACGACGTCACGGGCGAGCTCACCATTCGCGACGTCACCAAGACCATCACGCTGCCGGTCACCTACCTGGGCGCCGCCAAGGATCCGTGGGGTAACGCCAAGGTCGCGTTCGAGACAGAGATCACGTTGAACCGCAAGGACTACGGCTTGAACTGGAACGCCGCGCTCGAAACCGGCGGCTTCCTGGTTGGTGATGACGTGAAGGTCAGTCTGTCCATTCAAGCCGCGTAGGAGCGGTACTGCGTTTGCAGCCGGCATGGGTATGGCCGAAACCCCATCCGTACCCGTGCCGTCTTTGGGTCAGCGGCTTCAGGTTCTTGCCGCCGCCGAGCCCAGTCCGTTCCCGGTCGTCAGCCTCTACCTCAACCTCGCCACCGGACAGAACGGGCGCGAGAACTACGACACCTTCTTGCGCAAGGTGTTCTCGGAACGGGCGAAGGGCCTGGCGCCGGAGTCTCCCGAACGCGAGAGCTTCGAGCGGGACCACGAGCGCATCCGCGCTTACCTCGACCAGGAGGTCGATCGCGCGAGCCAGGGCCTCGCGATCTTTGCCTGTGCTGGCGCCGATCTGTTCGAAACGGTTCAGATGGACGTGCCGATCGACCAGCACTGGCTGTTCGTCGGTTCGGTGCCCCATCTTTATCCGCTGGCCCGGGTCATCGAGAACCACCCGCGCTACGCCGCCGTGCTGCTCGACACCAACCGGGCCCAGATCTTCGTCTTCGGCCTCGGCGCGACCGAGCGCAGTGAAACGGTGACCAATCCCAGGACGCGGCGGACGTCGAAAGGCGGCTGGTCACAGGCGCGCTATCAGCGCCGCGCCGACAACGTCCATGTCCATCACATCAAGGAAGTGGTCGAGACGCTCGCGCGGCTGGTCCGCGAGGAAGAACTGCAGCACGTCGTGATCGCCGGTGACGAAGTCGCGCTGAGCATCTTCCGCGAGCAGCTGCCCAAGACGCTGGCCGAGAAGGTGATCGACATGACGGCATGGGACCGCGCCGCCGGCGAGGCCGACATCCTGGCCAGCTCGCTCGAGTCCCTGCGTGAGAAGGACGCCGAAACCGACGCGGAACGTGTGGCGGAACTGATCGGCGCCTGGCGCAGCGGCGGCCTGGGCGTCGCCGGACCCGAGTCGACGCTGAGCGCGCTGCAGTTGGGCCAGGTCGACGAGTTGATCATCACCGCGGCGCCGGAGGCACTCAAGGCCGTGCAGAAGCTGCCCGCCGATGCGGCGCCGGGGACGATGGTGGCCGACACCTCGGCCCCGCAAGGAGCCGTGGACGAGTCCCGGTTGAAACTGTCGGCGGAACTGATCACGCGGGCGCAACAGACCGGCGCCCGCATCCGCTTCATCGAAGATGCGGCGCTGCTGGCCGACATTGGCGGCGTCGGCGCGTTACTGCGCTTCCGGATTTGAGGGAGAAAACCATGAGTCGAGAAAATCGCGTGAACCCCGGAACCTACACCCAGGCCGGCCGCCTGACGCCCGATGACGCGGCGCGCGAGCTGGTGAAACAGCGGCAGTCAATGGGCAACAGCCGCGGCAAGGCCCACCCCAAGGGGCGGACCGAGGCGTGGATGCACCAGGCGAGCCGGACACGTGAATCAGCCGCCGCGCCCGAGCCGGCGCATACCTCGGCGGCCGTCTTCCTGCTGGCGGCGGGCGCGGCGATTTGTCTCTCGTTGTATGTCGTACGGCGATTGGCCCGGCGGCATTCCGCCTCGACCGTGCCAGCAACCAACCACACCCCGGGCCGGCCCTACGCCTACGGCATCTGAAGCAAAGTAGTTCCCTGTAGAATGACCACGGCCGCGCGCACTAACCGCGCGCGGCGGTTCTGGAGTGGTCATGTTCAAACAGTGCGTGTTGCTCATCGGTACCATCCTGCTCGCGGGCCCTGCGATCACGGCCCAACAACCCGCGCAGCAGCAACGTCCCGCCGCCTTGCAGTCGATCGAAGACCGCACCAGCGGGATGAAGAAAATGGACGGCTACTTCCCGATGTACTGGGACGAGCGCAGCGGCTCGATGTTCCTCGAGGTTTCACGGTTCGATACCGAGTTCCTGTTCTCGACGGGACTGTCGGCGGGCCTCGGCTCGAACGACATCGGCCTCGATCGCGGCACCGGCCGCGGCGGCGGGCGGCTGGTCTACTTCCAGCGCGTCGGTCCGCGCGTCATGCTGGTGCAGCCGAACCAGTCGTTCCGCTCCAGCAGCAAGAACCCGCTCGAAGTGAAGTCGGTCGAAGACTCGTTCGCCAAGTCCATCCTGTGGGGCTTCACGGTGGCGGCCGAATCGGGCGGCCGCGTGCTGGTGGACGCGACGGACTTCCTGCTGCGCGACGTGGCCAGCGCCGCCGGCAGCCTGCGCCCGGGCAACTATCGCCTCGACCGCACCCGCAGCGCCTTTTACCTGCCCAACACCCGCAACTTCCCGCTGAACACCGAAGTGGACATGACGCTGACGTTCGTCAATGAACCGGCCGGCGGCGGTGGCGGCGGCGGCGGCCCCACCCAGGGGCCGGCCCCGATCACGCCGCCGGGCACCGGCGGTGGTGGTGGTGGTGGCGGCTTTGGGGGCGGCCTGTTCTCGGGCAGCGTGGCCAGCGTCACGCCCTCGCCTGAATCGGTCACGCTGCGCCAGCACGCTTCGTTCGTGCAGTTGCCCGACAACAACTACACCCCGCGCCACGCCGATCCGCGTTCCGGTTTCGGCGGCTCAACGTTCGTGGACTTCAGCCAGCCGATCAGCGAGCGGATCCAGTTCAACTTCATCCGCCGCCATCGCCTGCAGAAGAAGGATCCCGCCGCGGCGATCAGCGAGCCGGTGAAGCCGATCCAGTACTGGGTGGATTCCGGCGCGCCCGAAGACGTCAAGAAGGCGCTGATCGAGGGCGCGATGTGGTGGGACGCGGCGTTCCAGGCCGCCGGCTTCCGGAACGCGTTCAAGGTGGAAGTCCTGCCCGAGGGCGCGGACCCGATGGACATCCGCTACAACATGATCAACTGGGTCCACCGCTCGACGCGTGGCTGGAGCATGGGCGGCTCGATTTCGGATCCGCGCACCGGCGAGATCATCAAGGCCACGGTGACGCTCGGCTCGCTGCGCGATCGCCAGGACTACATGATCTTCGAGGGCCTGCTGTCGCCGTACGCCAACGGCACCGAGCGGCCGGCGGTCCTCTACGAAACCGCCCTGCAGCGCATCCGCCAGTTGTCGGCCCACGAGGTCGGCCACACCCTCGGGATCGGTCACAACTACTACAACAGCAGCAAGGGCTGGATCTCGGTCATGGACTACCCGGTCGCGCTCGCCGAGTTGAAGGACGACGGCACCATCGATCTGTCGCGGGCCTACCACCAGAACATCGGCGAGTGGGACAAGGTCGCCATCAACTGGGGCTATCGCGAGTTCGCCAACGGCGCCAATGACGACGCGGCGCTGCTGAAGATCCAGAACGACGCGTGGGCGGCGGACCTCCGCTACTTCACCAACCAGGACATCGACATCCACCCCAACGCGGACCAGTGGACCAACGGCGCCAACCAGACCGACGAGCTGACCCGGTTGATGAAGGTGCGGCGCGCGGCGCTCGACCGCATGGGCCCCAACACCATCCGCACCGGGACGCCGACGGTGATGATCGAGGAACCGCTGGTGCCGATCTACATGTACCACCGCTACGCGGTGGAGAGCACCTCCTCGTCGATCGGCGGCCAGGACTTCGTCTATGCCATGCGCGACGATGGCCGCACGCCAACGTCGTGGGTGTCGGGCGAAGCCCAGCGCAAGGCGATCGATGCGCTGACCGCCACGCTCAAGCCGTCGGAGCTGACCATTCCGAAGCGGGTTCTCGACATGCTTGCGCCGCGGCCGCCGGGCTACCCCGCCCACCGCGAGTTGTTCCCGCGCACCACCGGCGAAGGCTTCGATCCGGTCAACCCGGCGTCGATTGCCGCCGACGTGACGATCGGCTTCATGCTGCAGACCGATCGGGCGGCGCGCATGGTCACGCAATCCGCCGTCGATCAGTCGCTGCCCGGACTGGGTGAGGTGATCGACCGCCTCATCCGGGCGACCTTTGACGCGGCGACCACGGGCACCTACGAGGCCGAGGTGCGGCGCGCGACCGAACGCGTGCTGGTCGATCGCCTGATGTGGCTGGCCAGCGCGGCGCCGAACGCCCAGGTGCGGGCGATTGCGTCGCTGAAGCTCGAACGGCTCAGGACCCGGGCGGCCAACGTCGGACCGGTCACCCCGGGCTCGCAGGCGGAATCGGAACGGGCCCACAAGCTGATGATGGCCGCCGACATCAAGCGCTTCATGGAGCGGACGATGAACGATCAGATGTCGGGGCGGATCATCCCGCCGTCGCCGGCGCCGCCGGGAGCGCCGATCGGCGAAGAGCCGCTGGAATGGCTGGCCCGTCCGCCGTACAAGCAATAGCGAGTGTTTCGCGAGGGCGCCCCTTCCCCGGGGCGTCCTCGCCGGACCGACCAGCACCAGCGCGCCACGCGCGCCGCGGCCCACCTATAACAAAAAACTAAGTTAGACCCGCTAACTATCTATTTGTCTATCTAGCACCCGGTTCGTAGATTGATGGCGTGGATCTTCTGTTTCCGTTCGCCGAGTACTGGTCGTTTTACGCCGCCTTCATGGCCTTCGTGCTGGTGTTGCTGGCGATTGACCTGGGGGTGTTTCATCGCGAGGCCCACGTCGTCACGTTCCGCGAGTCGCTGGGCTGGTCGGTAGTCTGGGTCACCGTCGCCCTGCTGTTCAATTACGGTCTGTATGCCTACTCGTCGGCCAGTTTCGGCGCCGAGGCCGGCCGCCGGATCGGTCTCGAGTTCTTGACCGGCTACGTGGTCGAGAAGTCGCTGGCGGTCGACAACATTTTCGTGTTCGTCCTGGTGTTCGCCTACTTCGGCATTCCCCAGAAGTACCAACACCGCGTGTTGTTCTACGGCATCATCGGCGCGCTGGTCTTCCGCGCCATCTTCATCGCGCTGGGGTCGGTGCTGATGCAGTACTCGGCCGTGGTGCTGCTGTTCGGCATCTTCTTGCTGCTGACCGGCGTCAAGATGCTGTTCGCGCCGGAGCAGCGGGTCGAGCCTGACAAGAACCCCGTGGTCCGCCTGTTCAGGCGGGTGATGCCGATTGCCCCCGAGCTCCACGGACAGAACTTCCTGGTCCGGCTGAACGGCCGGTGGCATGCCACACCGCTCATGGTCGCGCTGCTGTTCCTCGAGCTGAGCGACATCATCTTCGCAGTCGACTCGGTGCCGGCGATCTTCGCCATCACGGGCGAGCCCTTCATCGTGTTCACCTCGAACGTGTTTGCGATTCTCGGCTTGCGGGCCATGTACTTCATGCTGGCGGGCGCGATCGACCGATTCTATCTGCTGAAGTACGCGCTGGCCTTCATCCTGATCTTCGTCGGCTTGAAGATGGTGTGGCTGAATGACCTGTTCGGCGGGAAGTTCCCCATCAGCTGGTCGCTCGGCATCATCGGGGCGTTGCTGGCCGCCGGCGTCGGCGCCTCGTTACTCAGGCGGCCGGTGCCGAAGGAGGTGCGGGCCTGACGATGCCGCCGCCGGCCGACGTAGACTGAATCGAACATGTGTCCCGCCGAGCCCTCGCTCTGGTTGAACTACCATCACCTGCTCTACTTCTGGACCGTCGTCCAGGAAGGCGGAATCTCCAAGGCGGCGGCGAAGCTGCGCCTGTCGCAGCCCACCATCAGCGCCCAGGTCCGGTTGCTCGAGGAATCGCTGGGCGAGCGCCTGTTCCAGCGGCAAGGCCGGACGCTGGCGCTGACCGAAACCGGCCGCATCGTGTTTCGGCACGCCGACGAGATTTTCGGCATCGGCCGCGAGCTGGTGGAGACGCTGCGAGGCCGGCCGACGGGCCGGCCCATGCAGTTGGCCGTCGGCGTCGCGAACGCCGTGCCGAAGTTGATCGTCTGCCACCTCCTGCGGCCGACCGCTCACCTGCCCGCGCCGGTGCACCTCGTGTGCCGCGAAGACAGCGTCGAACCGCTCGTTGCGGAACTGGCACTGCACCACCTGGATCTCGTGATTGCCGATTCCCCGGCGCCTCCGCACCTCCGCGTCAAGGTGTTCAATCATCTGCTGGGCGAATCCGACACCGCGTTCTTCGCGCCGGCGGCGATCGCCGCCCGGCTCCGCCGGCGTTTCCCTCAGTCGCTCCAGGAGGTGCCGGTGGTGCTGCCCTCGATCGACACCGCTGTTCGCCGCGGCCTCAACGCCTGGTTCGACGCCGCGGGCCTGCGGCCTCGCATCGTCGCGGAGTTCGAGGATACGGCGCTGATGAAGGCGTTCGCGCACGATACGGGGGCGGTCTTTCCGGCTCCGGTGGTGATCGCCAAGGACATCGGACGCGTCTACGGAGTGCGCACCATCGGCGTGACTGGTTCCGTGCGCGAACACTACTACGCGATCTCGGCCGATCGGCGGTTGAAGCACCCGGGTGTGCTGGCCATCACCGCCGCGGCGCGCGACGAGCTGTTCAAGGCACCCTTTGCCGGCCGGTCGCGTCCTGAGTAGGCTTGGCCGGCGCGACCAGGTCGCCACGGCCACCGCCTTACAGCGGCGTCACCGGATTCTGGGCCGGACCCTTCGATCGCAGCCAGTGCCAGCCACGCGCGAACAGGCGCGCACCCTGGACCTCGTCGAACAGCGAGTAGGCTACCGGCGTAACCAGCAGCGTCACCAGCAGCACCATCGTCTGACCGCCAATTACGACCCAGCCGATGGCGTGATTGGTCGCCGACCCCACCCCCTGCGACACCACCAGCGGCACCATCCCCGCCACGAACGCCAGCGTCGTCATCAGGATGGGACGCAGCCGATCGCGGCTGGCCCGCACCACCGCGTCGTGCGTGCTCATGCCCGTTGCTTTCAGCTGGTTGGCGTGATCGATCTGCAGGATCGAGTTCTTCTTCACGACACCGAACAGCACGAGCAAGCCCAGCCCCGAGAAGATGTTCAGCGACTGCTGGAAGATGATCAGCGACAGCAGCGCGAACGGCAGGGTCAGCGGCAACGACAGCAGAATGGTCACCGGGTGCAGCCACGACTCGAATTGCGCCGCCAGGATCAGGTACATGAAGACGAACGACAGCGCGATCGCCGTCAGGAACGCGCTCGCCGTGCGGTTCAACTCCCGTGAGCGGCCGGCAAAGTCGGCGCGGTACTCGGGGCCGAAGTTCAGTTCGGCGGCCGCGGCGGCAATCTGTTCCTGCGCCGCCCCCTGCGACGTGCCCGGGAGCATGTTGGCGTTCAGCGTTACCTGGCGCTGGCGGCCCATGCGATTGATGCTGGCCGGCGAGTCGCTGCGGCTGAACGAGGCGATGTGGTCGAGACTGACGATGCCCAGCCTGGACGAGGGCACGGGCAGGCCGGCAATCGCCTCGGTGGTGCTGCGATTGATTTCTTCCGCGCGCAGGTGGACCTCGTACTGCTCGCCGCCGTCGTTGAACGTGGTCACCTGGTCGCCGGCGACCAGCAGACGAATGGCGTCGGCCGCGTCGGCAATCGAGACCCCGAGGTCGGCGGCCTTCGGCCGATCGAGATAGACCGAGACCTCGGGCTTGCCGGCATTCAACGTCGTGTCGACGTCAACCAGGCCGGGGATGGCCAGGGCCTTCGCGCGCAGTGCCTCGCTGTAGTTCTCGAGCTGCGCCAGGTCGGGCCCCTGGATCATGAACTGGATGCCGCCGCCACCGCCGCCCGGCCCGCCGCCGAGCTGCACCGCCGTCCTGATTCCGGCCTTGGCATACACCGGCAGAATCTCGTCGCGCACCTGCGACATCACCGCGAACTGATCGCGGTCGCGCTGCTCGATCGGGTGCAGCCGCACCAGCATGCTCGCCGTGTTCAACGTGCCGGCGGCATCCCCGGCCACCGTGACCAGGGTGAACTCGACTTCCGGAATCGCGCGGACGGCGGCGCTCACGCGATTGGCCAGCAGTTCCATGCTGGCCAGGCTGGTCCCCTCCGGCGCGCGCATGGTGATGTCGAACTGCGACTGATCGTCTTCGGGGGTGAAGTTCACGGCGGTGAGCTGGAACAGCGGCACGCTCGATAGCAGCACCAGGACCGCGCCGGCCGCGACCAGCCCGCGATGGGCCATCGCCCAGTCGAGCATGCGGGTGTAGCCGCGGTCGATCGGGTCGAACAGCCGGTTGTGCTTCGAGTCGCGATGGGCGCCTTTCGGAGGCGGCTTCAGCCAGTAGGCCGACATCATCGGCGTCAGCGTGAAGCTGACGAACAGTGACACCAGCACCGCGAAGGCCATGGTCAGGCCGAAACTCTGCATGAACTTGCCGACCATGCCGCTCATGAACCCGACCGGCGCGAAGATCGCCACCAGCGAGAAGGTGGTGGCCATCACCGCCAGGCCAATCTCCCTGGTGGCCTCGACCGCCGCCAGCATCGGCGGCATCCCTTTCTCCTCGATGAACCGGAAGATGTTCTCCAGCACCACGATCGCATCGTCAATCACGATGCCGACCGACAGCGTGAGTGCGAGCATGGTCAGCATGTTGAGCGTGAAGCCCATGTACCAGACCAGCGAGAACGTGGCGATGATCGAGGCGGGAATCGAGACCGCGGCAATCACCGTCGACCGGAAGTTGCCCAGGAACAGGAACACGACAATGGCGGCGAGGATCGAGCCGACGATCAGGTGCTCCTGCACGCTGGCGATCGAGGCTTCGATGAACTGGGCCTCGTCACGGACGATGCGAAGCTGGTAGCCGGCCGGCACGATGGCCTGCAGGTCGGCCAGCCGCTGCTTGACGTTGTTGGCGACCTCCACCGTGTTGGTGCCCGACTGCTTGCGGATCTGCAACAGGACGGTCGCTTCGCCGTTGACGCTGGCCTGGGTGCGCGGCTCGGCCATGCCGTCTTCGATCCGGGCGACGTCGCGCAAGCGGATGGGGTGGCCGTCAACCTCGCGCAGGACGACGTCGCCAAAGGCGTCGATGCTCTCGAGCCGGCCGCGCGTGCGCAGCGTGACCGACTGATCGCCCTGGTCCATGCGGCCGCCCGGGATGTCCGCGTTCTGCGCCTGCAGGGCCCGCGCCACGTCGTTGACTGACAGCTTCTGTGCCCGCAGCACGGCGGTGTTGAGCCACAGGTTCAACTGGCGGCTGCGGCCGCCGATGACGACGACCTGGCCGACGCCGTCGGAGCTTTCCAGGCGGCGGCGCAGCACCTTGTCGGCGAACTCGGTGATGTCGCGAACCGGCTTGTCGGCGGTCACCGCCACGGTGATGACCGGCGACGCCGTGAAGTCGAGCTTTTCAACCGTCGGCTGCAGCACGGTGCGCGGCAGCAGCGGGATGACGCGGTTGATGCGGTCACGCACTTCCTGCGCGGCGATGTCGGCGTTCTTTTCGAGCCTGAACGAGACGATGACCTGCGAAATGCCCTCGGACGACGTCGAGGTGAGCGTATCGATGCCGCTGATAGTGTTGACCGACTCCTCGATCTTGTCGGTGACCTCGGTTTCAATCTGCTCGGGCGCGGCGCCGGGCAGGCGGGTCGTCACCGAAATGGTCGGGATGTCGACATTGGGAAAGCGATCGACGCCGAGCCGCCCGAAGGCGAACAGGCCGACCACGGTCAGCGAGAGCACGAGCACCCACGCAAAGACCGGACGTTTGACGCAGATCTCGGCGAGCCACTGCATCGGCTTACCTCACGGCGACGCGGACGCCGTCGACGATGCGATCGACCCCGCTCGCGACGACCCGTTCGCCGGCGCTCACGCCGCTGGTGACCTCGACCCGGTCGCCGACCGGCTGGCCGACCATCACCACACGCTCTTCGACCCGGTCGCCGGCAATCACGAACACCCGGGCCGTGCCCGACACGGTGCGAACGGCCGTCGCCGGCACCAGCAAGCCGGGAATCAGCGTGGCCTGCTCGATTTGCGCCGTCGCGAAGAAGCCGGGCTTGAGCCGGAGGGCGGTATTGGGCACGGTGGCCTCGAGCGTCAGGGCGCGGGTGTCGGCCGCCACCGACGGCGACACGTAGCGCACCTGGCCGGCAAAACTCTCGCCTGGATACGCGTCCACCTCGAAGGTGACGGCGCGTCCGGCGGCAACCGCGGCCACGTACTGTTCGGGCACGGTCAGCTCCACCCGCAGGGGGTCCACCCGCATCACGGTGGCCACCCTGGTGCCGCGGGTGACGTAGTCGCCGATCGAGACGAAGCGCTCGCCGACGACTCCGGCGAACGGCGCGCGGACGGTGGTGTCGGCCAGCGCCTTCTGCGCCAGCGTGACCCTGGCGCGCGCCGCCAGCAGCGACTGGTACTGCTGGCTGGCGCCGTTCCTGGCCACGTCGTACTGGCGCTCGGTGGCTTCGGCCTGCGCGCTGCGCTGGTCGAACTCCGCCTGCGACAGCAGTTGCTGATCGTGCAGGCGCTTGGCGCGCTCGAACTCGGTGCGCGCCAGTTGCAGGCCGGCGAACGCGTTGGCCACTTCAGGAACGCGGTCGATGGCAAAGGCGGCGCCATTGGCCATGCCCAGGCGCGCCTCGATCTGCGCGGCGTTGGCTTGCGCCTCGGCGGCCTGCGCCTCGCCCTCGGCCGCCGCCAACCGGATCAGGCCGTCCCCGGCGCTCACTCGGCTGCCGCGCTCCACCGGCGTCGCCACGACGCGGCCGGCCACTTCGGCGGCAACCTCGGCGTCTTCCTGGGCGGTGAGCGTGCCGCTGACGCGGATGAAGCGCTTGATCGGCTGCTCGACGACTTCGGCGGCCGACACGGTGATGGCCGCGGCGTCCGCCGGCGGCGCTTTGGCGCCGGCGCCGTTACACGCCGCCACTAGGGCCGCGGCGGCGAGAATGAGAGACAGGTCGAGACGAATCACGCGCGGGCTCCTTGGGACTTCTTCGACGAACGTCGCGGCCGCGCCGGACGGGTGGCGGGCGGCGGTGCGGCGGCGCCCTGCAGGAACTGGTCGATGTGCTGGCGGACGAACTTGCGCGGGTTGCGGATCATCGGCAGATCGGCGTTGATGGCGTGCAGCTGCCGCCACATCAGCAGCAGGCTGGAAAAGCCGAGCGCCAGCAGTTGCGGATCCTGCTCGCGCAGCCAGCCCTCGCGAATCAGGCGCCGCATCAAGGCCTGCAGCCGCTCGTGGCCGCCGCCCATGCGCTCGAACAGGTTGATGCGGCCGGTGCGGGCGAGGCGGATGCCGTCGGACATCAGGATGCGAAACAGCTTCTCGTGCCGCGGGTCGCGAAAGCGGTTGAGGCTGGCAAGCGCGATCTCCTCGAGCGCGGTGCGGGCGTCGGCAATCGGTCCGTCGGCGGTGGCCGCCAGCTGCTCGATCTTGGTGTGCTGGTCGGCCAGGATCAGCGCCTCGAACAGCGCGTCCTTGCTGGTGAAGTAGTTGTAGAGGGCGCTCTCGCGGACGCCGACCGCCGCGGCGACGTCGCGCAGGCTGGTGCCGAAGAAGCCCTTCTCGGCGAACAGGTCGAGGGCGGCGTCGAGAATGGCCTGGCGGGTGCGCTGGCCGTCGGCGTTCTTGGGACGGGCCATTGGAAATTAATGGTCGTTCATTTAATTGATGCTGTCAAGCCAGGCCGCCCATTACGCGGTTTCACGTAATCGTTACGTATAATGACGTAATGGCAGCGGCCACCGGCAACCCGTTCATCTACGGCGAGATCGTCACCGCCGGCGCCTTCGCCGATCGCGACGGCGAACGCCAGCGGCTCGGCCAGGACCTGGCCGAGGGCCAGAAGGTGTTCCTGATCTCGCCGCGCCGCTACGGCAAGTCGTCGCTGGTGCGCGACGTGCTGCGCGGACTCGCCCGCCAGAACATCCTCACCGTCGAGGTGACGGTCGCCTCGTCCAGCTCGTACATCGGCTTCCTCGAGTCCTACGCCCAGGCCCTGCTCGCCGCCGACACGCCGGCCGGCCGGCTCCGCCGCTGGGCCGGCGAGCTGTTGCAGGCGGCCAGGCCCGAACTGCGCTTCGACACCGATCCGATGGGCAAGTCGCGGTTCGCCATTGCCTTTCCCTCGGTCAAGACCGCGCGCGACACCGCCCGCCTGGCCGCCGAGGTGTTCGCGCTGCCGGGCCGCATTGCCGCCGCCCGCAAACAGCGGATGGCGGTGGCCCTCGACGAGTTCCAGGCCGTGGCCGCGTTCAACGGCGGCAGCGTCGAGCACGCGCTGCGCGCGGCGGTGCAGGAGCAGCGCGCCGTCGGCTACGTCTTTGCCGGGTCAGAGCCGTCGTTGATGGAACGGATGCTGGGGCCGCGGCGGCCCTTCTACAAGGCCGGGCCGGTGATGCGGCTGGAGAAGATTGACGAAGCGCTGTTCGCCGGGTTCCTGGATCAGCGCTTCGCCGCCAGCGGCATGCGCCCGGAGGACGGCCTCGGCGCGGCCATCGTCGATCTGGCCGCCAACGTGCCCTACGACGTGCAGCGCCTGGCGCACGAGACCTGGGACGACATCAAGGCCGCCGGGGGCAAGACCGCGGGGCTGGCCGACCTCCATTCGACGCTCACCCGCCTGCTGGGCGAGCAGCACACCATTTTCGAAGAGTCGTGGCAGCGGCTGACCCTGCCGCAGCGGGCGGTGCTGCGGGCCCTGGTGCTCGAGGACGGCCGCGAGCTGCTGTCGGCCGACGTACGCGCGCGCCACCGGCTGCCCGGCGCGTCGACCGTGCAGGCTGCGCTGGCCGCGCTGGTGCGCCAGGACATCGTGATGAAGGACGGTGCCCGCTACACGGCGAGCGATTCCCTGTATCGCGAATGGGTCGCCCGGCAGACGTTCTGACCGCCGGCCAGGCTTATCGCCGCCGGCCGCGCCGGTTGCCGCGCGAATCACGATAGCCGCGTTCGTAGCCGTTCACGAACCCGTTCCGGTACTCATCGTCATAGCGCGACCCCCACCGGCCGTTGTCGGCGGTGCGGTACTCGCGCTGGCCACGCGGGTCGAAGCGGTCGCCGTCGCGGGCGTCATCGCGGCCCTGCCGCAGACCGTCGCGATAGCCGTTCTCGTAGGCGGCCCGTTCGTTGCGCGAGGTGCTGCGACCGCTGTTGCCGTAGCCGCCGCGGTTGCCGTAGGTGTCGTAGGCGCACCCGGTCAGCGTGACCGACAGCAACAGCACGAGCGCGGATTTCAGCATCATGGCGAATTTCCTCCCACCCCGGCGCCGGCTGCGGGGGCCCGGTGACCAACTGAGCAAGACGGGTACCAGCGTAAAGCGGCCTGTTTTGTCCGGTGATTGAGACGATTTGGGAGCTTTCGGCCGCTACGGAGGTCAGCGCGCCGGCGAGCGCGGAGTTTGCATGTACCACGGCATGAGCGGCCTACAAATGGACGATCGGGGTGTGATTACCGTGTGCCCGGCATGCGGTAAAGCCAACCGGCTGGCGTTCGCGCGGCTGGGCCAGGCCGCCAGGTGCGCGCAGTGCCACGCCGGCCTCACAGCGCCGGCGGCGCCGGTCGAGGCCGGGTCGGCGGCCGCCTTCGACGCCGCGGTGCGGCAGTCGCCGGTGCCGCTGCTGGTCGACTTCTGGGCGCCGTGGTGCGGCCCGTGCCGGATGGTGGCGCCGCAGATCGACGAAGTGGCCCGCCGCAACGCCGGCCGCCTGGTGGTCGTGAAGGTCAACACCGACGCCGTGCAGGACGTGGCATCGCGGCTGCGCATTCAGTCGATTCCCACCCTCGCGGTGTTCGCGGCCGGCCGCGAGGCCGCCCGCAGTTCCGGCGCCATGGGCGCGGATCAGATCGAAGCATTCGTTCAGCGCGCCACCTCCTGACATACCATCAACGTCAGGCTGGCGGGCTGGTTCCGCCGACACCGCACGAGTGGAGGCAGAATGGAAGAACGGCGGCGAGCATCCTGGATCAGCGGGTCGATCCTGGTCCGAGGCGACGTGGTCTCGACCGGAGACCTGGTGATCGACGGGCAGGTGCAAGGCACCATTGAGCTGGGCGATCACAGCCTGACGATTGGGCCCGGCGCATCGGTGGTCGCCGACCTGGCGGCCAAGGTGGTGACCATCAGCGGCACCGTCGTCGGCAGCGTGGTGGGTGCCGCGCGCGTGGAGTTGAAGGGGACCGCGTCGGTCGAAGGCGACGTGAGCGCCCCGGCCTTCGTGATGGAAGAGGGCGCGATCCTCAAAGGGAAGGTCGATACCGGAAACCGGCGCTGACCGGCTTCCGGCGCGGCGTTACTTCTTCGGCACCAGCTTCAGGATGCGCGCGGTGGCGCTGTCGGTGACCACATACAGCGCGCCGTCGGGACCGGTGCGGACGTCGCGAATGCGCTCGGGCTTGGGCTGCAGGTCCTTGAGCAGCCGCTCTTCGCCGACGACCTTGTCGCCATCGAGCACGAGGCGCACCAGGTCGTTGGTGGCGTGGCCGCCCACGAACAGGTTGCCCTTCCAGGCGGGAAACAGGTCGGCAGTGTAGAAGGTCATGCCGCTCGGGCCGATCACCGGATCCCAGTAGTACAGCGGCTGCTCCATGCCGGCCTGCTGCGTGATGCCGCCGGTGATCGGGCCGCCGCGATACTCGATGCCGTAGGCAATCGTCGGCCAGCCGTAGTCCTTGCCCTTGCGCGCGATGTTGATCTCGTCGCCGCCGCGGGTGCCGTGCTCGACTTCCCACAACTCGCCGGTCGCCGGGTGCAGCGCCGCCGACTGGATGTTGCGGTGGCCGTACGACCAGATTTCCGGCAGCACGCCGTCCTTGCCCACGAACGGGTTGTCCTTCGGAATCGAACCGTCGGTGTTGATGCGCACGATCTTGCCGATGCCGCTGTCCAGGTTCTGCGCCTGCATGCGGCCCGGGATGACCGACCGGTCGCCCTGGGTCACGAACAGCGTGCCGTCACGGCCGAAGACGAGGCGGCTGCCGAAGTGCAGTGGCGAGTTGAGCGACGGGCGCTGGTGATAGATCACCTGCATGTTCTCGACGCGCGGCGCGGCCGCATCGTCCACGAACTTGCCGCGGGCCACCGCGGTGTTGTTCACACCCGGCTGGCCTTCTTTCGGCTCCGAATAGCTCCAGTAGATCAGGCTGTTGGTGGCATAGGCGGGATCGAGCACGACATCGAGCAGGCCGCCCTGGCCGCGCGCGTCGACCGCGGGCAGGCCAGCCACCGGCGGCGACAGCTTGCCGTCGGCGCTCAGCACGCGGAGCCGGCCGGGACGTTCGGTCACCAGCATCTTGCCGCCCGGCAGGAAGGCGAGGCTCCAGGGGTTTTGCAGGCCTTCGGCCACCACCACGACGTCGAAGGCGACGTTCGACTTGGTTTCGGGCGCGTCGGTCTGGCCGGCCATCGCGGGCTTCTGTTCGGGGTTGTTGGCCGGACGCGGGTCCACGCCCTGCGCGGCCGCGCCGGTGGCGCCCACGGCGAGGGTCAGGGCAGCCGCGATCAACTGGGTTCTCATGCGAGGTTCTCCGTGGGCGATCTTACATCAGCGGTCGCCGCCGCCGGTCAGACGACCACCAGTTCGGCGCGCTGATTGAGAAACTCGCCGTAGTGATCGGCGGCAGTGGCGACGGCCCCCTTTTGCGCCGGCGTCAGCGGCTTGTAGGGTGCCACTTCGATGGTCACCGCGTGGCCTTTCAGCGTCCGCCGCCATCCGCCGGCGAGGCGTCCGTCGATGACCAGGTGGTGGGCGAAGCCACCGTTGGTGCGCGCCACGAGGTTGGCGCTACGCCCGGTTTCCAGCACCGGCTCGCGGTCCTTGTAGGCGATCAAATACTCGTCGTAGTTGGGAAGCAGGAACGCGATCGACCCGCGGACAGCCGGCACTATCTCGTCCGGAGGCCCCCAGTGCATGCGTCCGTCGATGGTCGATTCGACCAGCGCCGTGCCGGCGGCGGACACACCTGCCCGCGCGTCCTTCACCGTGAGGCCGGACCACCACACGAAATCGCGCAGGGTGGCGGGACCATGACTGCGAAAGTAGCGCGTGGCCAATTCGGCCAGCGATCGCTCGCGATCGAGCACCGGTCCTTTCAGCGGCACCCGCCCCTCGACCAGCGCATAGGTAAACTGCTTGCCGTGGCGCGGACCGCTGCAGATCACGCCCTCGAGTTCCGCGTGCATCATGATCGACGCCAGCTTCAATCCGTCGGCGGCGACCCGGGCGCGTTTCAAATGCACGGCCAGTTCGGTGCGCGTCAGGAACCGTCCGCGGGCCAGCGCGCGCTGCAGCATGGCGCAGCTCCGATCGATCACCTTCGCATCAAGGCCGGCCTGGCGATAGTAGTAGGCGTTGGCCGCGTGCACGCGCGGCCCGCTCAGTTTCAACAGCCATCGAAGGTCGGCCGGCGCGACGAAGTGCCAGGTCGGCCGCAAGACGTGGGTGCGGAGAATCGCGCCGCTGTTGAACGCGTTCTCGACGTCGAGGTCCTGCAGGCCGCCGCGGACGCGCATGGAAAGCGCCCACTTCGCGGCGGGAAAATCCTGCGCCTGGACCGCGCCGAGCCACGCGACGACGTCGGCCGGAGAAGTGAGGTTTGGTTGTAGCAGCTTGTGGTGGTGCAGGCGTTGCGCGAGCAGGCTGTCTAGCGGCATCTGGGATCCAAGAGGTGGGCCGGGGCTCCTGCCCCGGCCACACCGCCCCAGAAGTTTACCGGCCCAGCAAGACCGCGTCTTCGAAGCGAACGCGGAGAACGGTGCCAACCGGCAGGTCGACGTCCTTGCCCTCGGTCGCCGCGATTACGCCGCCGCCGCCGATCAGGATGCCGGCGATGGCGCCCTTCACGCCGCCGAGAATGCCGCCGATGATCGCGCCCACACCGGCGCCGGCGCCAATGCGCCCGGCTTCACCCTTGAGGCCCGAGCTTTCCAGCACCTGCGTGACATGGGCGCGCACGTCGCGGGTACGGCCGTTGAGGTTGATCCTCGTGAACTGCACGGTCAGGCTTCCCTTGCGATCCGTGCGGCTGGCGCGGTCGACCGACGACACGTAACCGGTCATCAGCGACCCGGCCGGCACAATCAGATCGTCGCCGCGATAAAGGTCGATAACGGTGGTCGCCTCGACCGGGTCCTCGACCTTCGCCGTATCGGAGTACAGGCGGGTCTGGAGCGTCACGTCCAGTTCGGTACCCGACGGGATCATGCGTTGCGAGCTGCCAATGGCCTGCTCACGACGGCTCGACACCTGGTTCTGCACGCGATTGGCAAAGCGGTCGATGCGCTCGCCGAGTTCGCGGCGCTCCCGGGCCGACACCGACTCGCCGCGTCGCGCCTTCACACGAAGGTAGGCCAGCTCGTCTTGCAGGTCGCGCAGCTCGTCGGCCGAGGCAGTGTCCGTGGCCCGGTCGTAGACGACCTGGGCGTCCTGGAGCTTCCGCTCCAAGGTCGCAATATCCGGTGCGGTTTGTGCGGATGTGACGATCCCGGTCAGCAGAACGGCCGCGATCACACCAATGACGGTTCTCATCTTTCTCTCCTCTAGCGCGATAATTGCGCTCACGATGGGAGGAGCAAGTCTCGTGCCCGGCAAGTGGGCCTGTAACTGTCCTCCAGCTCGGCCGTCTTACACTTTATAGGCACCTGAGTGCCCACGTCGCCGGAATCCCGGCAGGAACGGGCCCCTGGGGACAGTCCGGTACGGCCCGGTTCTTGAAACAGGATCGGTGAGGACATGGAAATGAAACTGCACAGCCGGCTGGCACTGGTCTTCACTCTCGTCGCGACCACCGTGGTGGCCCAGACGAAGGTGACACCACCCAAGAACAAATACACGGTCGAAGAAGACGTGAAGATCGGTCGCGAGGCCTCGGCCGAGGTCCGCCAGCAGTACCCGATCATCACCGACGACCAGGTGGAGGGTTACCTCGATCGGCTCGGCAAACGGCTCGTCGCGGCGGCGCCGGCCGAGCTCGACAAGCCCCAGTTCGACTACTCGTTCACGCCGGTGAACCTGAAAGACATCAACGCGTTCGCGCTGCCCGGCGGCCCGATGTTCGTCAACCGCGGCATGATTGAGGCCGCTGACGGTGAAGGCGAAGTGGCCGGCGTGATGGCCCACGAGCTGGCGCACGTGCTGCTCCGTCACGGCACCGCCAACGCCACCAAGGCGCAGGGCTTCCAGATCGGCGCACTGGCCGGCGCCATTGCCGGCGCCGTGATCGGCGGCGGGTGGGGCGAAGTGATCTCGCAGGGTTCGCAGTTCGGCCTGGGCACCTGGCTGATGAAGTACAGCCGCGACTACGAGAAGCAGGCCGACCTGCTTGGCGCCCAGATCATGGCGCGCGCCGGTTACGACCCGCGGGAGCTGGCGCGCATGTTCGAGACGATTGCCAAACAGGGCGGCGGCAGTCCGCCGCAGTGGCTGAGCAGCCACCCCAACCCGGGCAACCGCACGCAGTACATCACGCAGGAAGCCGCGCAGCTGCGGATCGGACCGCGTCCCAGCGAGAACGGCTTCACGCAAGTGCGCTCGCGCCTCGGTTCGCTCGGACCGGCCCGCACGATGGCCGAGGTTGAACGCGACGCGCCACGCAGCGGTGAGGGCAATCGCGCCCCGGCCTCGGTCGGCCGCATCGGTGAACCGGTCCCGGCCCCGGCGCGCCAGTATCGAACGGTGCAGGGCGGCAAGCTATTCCGGGTCAGCGTGCCCACCAACTGGACGCCGCTCGCCACGGAGAGCTCGATCAAGTACGTGCCGCAGAACGGCTACGGCGAGGCCAACGGCCAGGCCACGATGACACACGGTGTTGAGATGGGCGTGGCACGTGCGTCATCGCGCGATCTGCGCCAGGCCACCGACACGCTGATCGAAGGGTTCGTCCGCAGCAACCAGGGCATGAGGGTGGTTGGCGCGCAGCGCAGCGTGCAGTTGTCGGGCCGCCCCGCCATCCTCACGCCCCTCGAAGGACGATCGGCGTTGGGTGGCAGCGAACTGGTTGACGTCTACACCACGCTGCTGGCCGACGGCAACCTCTTCTACCACCTGACGGTCGCACCCGATCGCGAAATCGACGCTTACACGGTTGCCTTCGACCGGGTCGCGCGTTCGATCAAACTGCAGGACCGCTAGGCCTGGCCAAGGCGGGTCTGACGACCCGCCGCTACTTGCGCTCGAACAGCAGCGCGTTGCCGACGTACTCGGTGATCGACAGCCGGCACGATGGGTCCGGCCCGCTGTAGCGCGTGGCGTGCCACGTGTTGGCGGGCACGTAGACCACGTCGCCTTCGCTGGCTACGAACGGCTGCTGCCCCTCGAAGGCGTAGCGTATCTTCCCGGCGAACACGAGCCAGAACTCCGCGCTCTCGGCGTGGAAGTGGCCCTTGTCCGCAGGATCGAGCGGCGGCAGGTTCTTCTCGCGCCCGTAGAGCACGAGCATCTCTGACTTGTCGTCGCGCACGAAGCGGCCGCCGGCGTACTTCTCGTTCTTGCCGGCCGCCTCATGGATGTTCAGGTGCGGCTGGTTGAACTCGTCGTATCGCCCCGGGTTGCGGTTGATGGTGATCGGCAGCCACGCCGTGCCGTTCACGGTCGGCGGCGGACTGTCCTGCGTAAACAGCGTCTTGGCGCGGGCGACGTTCACCACGAAGCGAAGGCTCGGCGAGGCGCCCACCGTCGCGAGTGAATAGATGGTCTGGCGCGGGATGTTGATCAACGAACCGCGCGTGGCCACGATCGGCGCCTGGCCCTCGATTTCGACGCGCACTTCTCCTTCAACCACGGCGAACCATTCACGGGTATCCGGATGAAACCGCGGGCTGACCTTCGTTCCCGGAGCCGCGGACACGTACTCCGCGGTGAGCCGTCCGTCATCCACCAGCAACTGCTGCCAGTTGGCGTTGTCACGGTGCGCGGCCTTCACATCCGCCAGCTTCACCCACGGCTGTTGTGGCGGCACGTAGCCGGGGATCTTCTCGGGCTTGGGCGCCCAGGCGCTGGTTGGAACGGGACGAGCCGGCGCCGGCAGCTGGGCCAGCGCGTGTGAAGCACAACCAACGATCAACCCGGCAACGGCAACCGCGAGCGTGGTGCGCATGAGCTATACCCTTTTTCTCTTGAGACCGCCGGCGTTCCCCGGCCTGCTGCATCTTAATCCCCGACCGTGTAAGAAGTACGCCGAACACAGGGCGAAGATCGCGTTTCTTCCCGAGAACCGGCAGGCATGGTTCTTGGACTGGTAGGGGGCATGAGCTCGTCTCATGGAGGTGAGAAATGAAGACAGGAGCAACGTCAGCTGCGGTGCTCGGACTGATCGGCGGCGTCGCCCTCGGTGTCTGGATCGGCGCCGAGATGACATCCACCCGAACGGTGGCGGAGGCGCCCGTGGCCGTCGAACAAGCCGTGGATGAACCGGCGCCCGCGCCGGTGAAGCAGCCTCGGCGCGCCCGGGTGGCGCGAGCCGCGACCACCAACACCACGCCTGAAACACCAAAGCTGGTGATGACCATTCCGGTGTCGGCGCCGGAACTGCACGATCGCATGAAGCCCGTGCTGGCTCGCGGCACGAAGATCCCGCTGGCCGTTGAGGGTTTCAAGGACGCGGAGCAGTTCGCCACCATCGCACACGCGGCGCGCAACACGCAGGTGCCGTTCATCCTGCTGAAGCACCGCGTGCTGGCCGAGGGCCAGTCCCTCGAGGCGGCCATTCGCGCCTCGAAGCCGGAAATCGACGCGGCCTCGGAAGTCGAGCGCGCCCGCAACGAAGCGCGCAACGACATCGCCGCCCTGTCGGCCACCGACTAGGAAGCGTCAGAAGTCCAGGTTCGACGTGATGCGGGTGCCGTCGGCGGCAAAGGCATCGGCGAGAAGGCGAATGCGCCGCCTGGCCTCCGGGAGATCGTGATTGCCAAGGTTGATGTTGAGCAGGTCGATGTACCAGGGCAGCTTCGCATCGTCCATGACATAGGCAGCGACGATCTCCCGGGCAATCGGCAGCGTCGTCGTCTTCGACACTTCGTGCACGTCGCGGTCGCCGGCTTGCAGCAGCTTCTCGTATTCCTCGTCGATCAGCCGCGCGCACAGATCGGCCGTGAACGTGCGGCCGGCCTCTTCCCCTTCGGTCAGCACCGCCTTCTTGTGCAGCCACTCCCACAGGATGCTCAGGCGAATCTCACCCGTCGCCATGTCTTCCATCAGGTAGAGCACGTCGTCATTACCAAAGAAGTCGGCGGGCTTGAGCGCTGCGGCCTGCAGGCCCTGTCCAAAAGCGTTGCCGTATTGAATGGCCACGCTGATCAGGTCGCGCGCGCCGCGAATGGTGCGCGGGGCCGGCTCCAGGCGCGTCAGCCCTTCGGCGTCGTCTTCGGTATAGGTCAGGGCCGGGAAGGCGCGGCCCAGTTGGTTGGCGGCGCCGGCCTTCTCCCACACCGGGCGGACGATGTGCACCATCTTCCAGTGGGCGACCCACTTGCCGCTGGCGCCTTCGCGCTGTTCGCGCTCGGCACCGCCCAGCGCGCGCTTCATGCCGGCCGCCACGCCGGCCTGCGATCCCACCGGGATGTTCGGCTCCATGCCGCCCTGCCACAATGCGAAGCGGCCGGCGCGGTCGGGCGTGTTGACGGCCCGGCGCACGCGGTCCTCGTAGTGGCGCATATAGCCGTAGGTCATGGTGATGGCGTCGATGTTCGGATTGATGAAGCCGGCGTCCCACGCCATCGCGTCCGAGACGCTGTTGATGTAGTCCCACCGGCCGGTGTTGAAACCGACGAAGTGCGCGCCGAGCGCGGCCCTGATCTCCATCAGCTGGAAGCACGCTTCGATCTGTTCGACCAGGACGTAGGCCTTGATGGCGCCGGGCTCGAGGCCCAGGTGGTCCTCGAGGGCGCCGAGGATGTCGCTCCACAGCGCGGCCTCTTCGGCGGTCTGGATCTTCGGCAGGTACAGCACCACCGAGGCCCCCAGGTTGCGCAGGCGTTTGTGGTTGTTGACGACATAGAGGGTGGCGTCGACGATCGAGGCGGAGAACCCTTCGCCGCTGGGGTGGCGGATGTGCCGGTCGTCAAGGTGCAAGCCGCGGGCGCGGAAGATTCGGGTGGTGAAGCGAAGCTGCTGGCGCCAGTCGTCGATGATCGGCCGGCCGAAGAAGCCGGTGGCCCATGTGTTCATTTCCGCGGCCACCTGTTCGGCCACCTTCAGGAACACGGGGTCGTCGTGAATGGCCAGCTTCAGGTTCCGCTGGTTGTCGAGCGACATTGTCTCGATCTGGCCCAGCGCGTCTTCGCCGTCGAACATCCAGCCGTCGGCGCCCGACAGCAGGGCGTAGGCCACGTTGCGAATGCTCACCTCGACCGGCGCATGGGGCCGGGCCGCCGGACCGGTGCCCTGAATCCACTGACGCCGCAGGTCGGCCGGAATCTCGCAGCCCGAGAACTGGCCCGCGCGCGCGTCGCTCACCGTAATCGCCGTGCGCCCAATCAAAGCGCCGGGTTCGAGAAAACCGATGCGCCGCTGCCCGGCGGCCCGGGCGGCCCGGCGCTCGATGCGTGCATCCATCAACTGCTTGCGATCGCGGTCGAAGGGCGCGAGGCGCTCGAGCGCGGCAATGGCGGCCGGCGTCAGGACATCGGGGTAATCGCGTTCGAGCGTGCCGCGAATCTCGAGCACACGGGCGGCGGTCGTCATTTCGGGACTCTCCATAGCAGGATTTCGGCCTCGTCCACCTGGCGGCGCGCGTCGGGCGGCCAGTCAGGCAGCGAGAACTGGTGCGAGACAAGGCGCGTGCCCGGTGGCAAGGCGCGAAGCTTGGGCAACAGGCGCTTCATGATGCTCGGGGAAAGGTACATCGTGACGACGGTGGCGCCGCTCAGGTCGGCCTCGAATAGATCGCCAACCACGAACTTGACGCGGTGAGCCACCTCGGCGTCGTTGGCGTTGCCCCACGACTGCGTCACCAGCCGCGGGTCGATCTCGATGCCGACGCCCCTGGCGCCATACTTTTGCGCGGCGATGATCGGGATGCGGCCGTCGCCCGAGCCGAGGTCGTAGACCACGTCGCCGGCCGTCACGCCGGCCAGTTGCAGCATGGCGTCGGCGATGACGTGACGGGTCGGCGTGAAGTGGATGTCGGGGGTTCGCGCGGGCAGCTGTGCCGAGGCCGTCGCCGCCACCGTCAACAGGCTCATTGCAAGAAGTACGCGCGTGGCCATGCCCGACGGTAGTATAGGGCGCATGCGACACATACTGCTTGCGGCGTTTCTTCTCGGCGCGGCGCTGTTCCCGTCAGGGGGCCTGTCCGTCGCAATCGACGCGGCCGTGCCGGCGGCAGAGGGCCAGGCGATCGGTGGACCCGAGAAGGGGCAGCCGGTCGCGGGCGACCCGGGCATGACCTTCATGGTCGTGATGGATCGTCCTGAGTTTCGGGTGCTGCGCGACTGGGCAGAGCCCGGCGCGGTGCGCCGGATGCACAACCACCCCAACACTACCTACCACGTGCTGACCCTGTTAACCGGTCAGCTGCTGTTCACGATTGAAGGACAGGCCCCGGTCGAGGTGAAGGCCGGCGAGGTTCTCGAATTGAAAGGCGGCGTCATGCACACCTTCAAGAACACCGGCACGGTGACCGCGACGATCGTCGAAGTATTCGGGAAGGCTAGAACTGGCCAATGAACTCGGCCAGGTTGCCCTTGACGCCGGTTCGCTTCCAGACTTTTTCGTAAACCGGCTCCAGTGTGGAGCGGTTGACGACCCGCATGGCAATGTCGTTGGCCAGCCTCTCTGTCTGCAGATACGGGTGATGCGTGTAGATCCACACGTGGCCGAGCTCGTGCGCGAGCGCGGCCTCGATCTCGTCGCCGCTCAATGACGACACGAACGTTTCGTCCACGCTGATCAGGAATGGTCCACTCCGCCCGGAGCGGGTCTCGACCGACATCACCAGCGGATTGTGCCTGACCAGGGTGACTTCGACCTGTTCGAGAATTTCGAGCCGGTTGCGGAGCCGGTCGGTGATGTGCTGAAGGCCCGCGACATCAATCCGTTCAAACAGCACTGGACCATTGCCGTCTGATTCACGAGCTGAGGCAGCCAGCGAGTGCAGAGTCAGCAAACCAGACACCACTAACACAACGCAGTTGCGAGTCATGCGCTTGGAAAAACCTGTTCTGGGAAGAACGGCGAAAGTGTAACAGGAAAGATTCTCGGTACGCGTACACGGTTAATACATCGAGAGAAAATATTTTGGGCCGGCGGCCGTTTCTTACACGCGATGCCGGCGCATTTGCGCGGATGCCGAATGGCGGCGGTTCTTGCACTACCGGCGGCGGAGGTTACAGATGCAGAAGACACTCAGACATTCCGCCCTGGCCATGGCGTTCGTTGGCCTCATCAGTGCCGCGCCGGCGATGGCGCAGCAAACGCCGGCGCCGCGTGAGCCGGAGCAACAGCGGGCGCCGGATCCCGCCCCGGTCAGCGGCGAGTTGGTGTCGCTCGACGACCAGGCGAAGTCGCTCGTGATCAAGACCGAGTCAGGCAACGAAATGAAGTTCGCCTACACGGCCACGACCGAGATCGTCGGTGCCGACAAGGGTGCGTCGGGCCTGGCGACGATGAGCGGGACGCCGGTGACGGTGCACTACTCGACGCACGGCACGACCAACACCGCCGTGAAGATCGAGGTAAAGGCGAAGAGCTGACCGGAAGCAACGACTAGTCGGCGCGCAAGGCCGAAGCGGGATCGATCCGCGCGGCCTTGCGCGGCGGCCAGGAACTGGCCGTCAGACACCGCTCGGCAGTGCCAGGCGGGCGCGGACACCGCCGGCCGGCGACTCGTGCAGCGAGATCGACCCGCCATACAACTCCGCCAGGTCGCGGACGATGGCCAGCCCCAGACCGGAACCGGGCGCCGCCTCGTCTGCCCGCACCCCTCGCCGCAAGACCGCGTCGCGCAGCGAGGCGTCCAGGCCCGTGCCGTCGTCGTCAACATCGATCACGATCTGCCCATCGTCGAGGCGCGAAGTTACGGTGACCCGCGACTTCGCCCACTTGCACGCATTGTCGACAAGGTTGCCGAGCATTTCGTCGAGATCCTCGCGCTGGCCCTGCACGAAGTGCTCGTGCGACACGTCGACGTCCACCCTGACGCCGCGGTCGGCATGCAGCGTGTGCATGGTCCTCGCCAGGCCATCGGCCGACGTCAACACGTGACAGCGCACGCCGGGATTGCCGCCCGAGGCCGACGCGCGGGCCTGCGCCAGGTGATAGTCCACCTGGCGGCGCATGCGATCGACCTGCCGGGCAATCGCCGCGGCCAGGTCGCTGTTTCCCGTCGCCCGCGCGCGCTCGGCCTCCTGGTTCAATACCGCCAGCGGCGTCTTGAGGCCATGCGCCAGGTCGCCGGCCTTGGTCAGCGCGCGCGCCACGCGCTGCTCGCGTTCGTTCAGCAGCGCATTCAGGTCGCTGACCAGGGGCTGCACTTCCACGGGGTAATCGCCTTCGAGGCGATTGTGCCGTCCTTCCCGCACGTCAACCAGCCGCGCGCGCAGCTCGTCGAACGAGGCCAGGCCGCGGCGGACCTGTGACAGCCCGACCACCAGGCACACCACCGTGGTGATCGCGATCGGCCACATGAAGTTGAAGAAGAAGCCGTGGAAGATTCCCGGCGCCTGTGGCGCAAACAGCATGTAGTGCGTCAGCAGCAGCCCGGCGGCCAGGAACCAGCCGGCCGACCACAGCAGAGCGCCCGCGAACACGCGCGCCCGCAGCGACAGCGGCGACCTCATGCCGGCTCCTGGATGCGATAACCCATGCCGCGCACGGTCTCGATCAACGTGCCGCCAAGCTTGCGGCGCAGCCGCGCCACGAACACCTCCACGGTGTTCGAATCGCGATCGAACCCTTGAGAGTAGATGTGCTCGGTGAGCTCGCCCTGCGACACGATGCGGCCGCGGTGGTGCATCAGGTACGACAGGACGCGAAACTCGTGGCTGGTCAGCTTCACCGGCACGCCCGCGAGGCTGACCCGGGCGCCACGCGGATCGAGGACGAGCGCGCCGATGCGAATCTCCGGCGTGACATGGCCGCTGGCGCGCCGGATCAACGCGCGCAGGCGCGCCAGCACCTCCTCGATCTCGAACGGCTTCGCCATGTAGTCGTCGGCGCCGCCGTCAATGCCCTGGACCTTCTCGTGCCAGCTGCCACGCGCGGTCAGCACCAGCACCGGCATGCCAATGCCCGACTCGCGCCAGCGCCGGAGCACGGTCAGGCCATCCACCTTCGGAAGGCCCAGGTCGAGCACCACGGCGTCGTATCCCTCGGTTCGTCCCAGGAAGTCGGCCCGCTCGCCGTCTGCCGCGCAGTCGACGGCATAACCCGCGGCGGCGAGGGCGGTCGCCAGTTGCCCGGACAGCGCGGCTTCGTCCTCGACGACCAGGATTCGCACGAGGCAATTGTGCCTGCTTTGAGGCTGAACGCCACCTGAATGGCGCCTTCACGAACGGTTCAGGCCCGGCCCGGTAGGCTCTCTGCCTATGCTCACTGGTTCAAGGCTTCTTTTCGCCATCGCCGCGGCCGGCGTGATCGCCCTCGCCATTGCGATGCACTTCTTCGGACTCGGGCCCGCGCTCGGGCGCATTCTTCACGGAGGGCAGTAAGACCATGGTCAAGACCATCCTTTGCTCGTTGGCGGTTCTGGTGTTTGCGACTACGGCGACGGCGCAAACGACGAAGCCTGGTGGCTCGCTGACCGATGTCACCGGCGTGTGGATCATGCTGGTCGCCGGCCACCAGATTGGCCTCGAGCTGGAGCAGAAGGGCACGGTCGTGGAAGGAGTGATGCTCGCCATGGGCCAGCGAATTCTGCTGATCGGCGACTACGTGGAGCGTAAGCTGACGCTCAAGGGCGAGAAGCCGGCCGACGGTGATCCCACCAACCACGGCGGGCCCGGCGCCCACCCGATCACCGCGACCATGCTCGACGATGGCACGTTTGCCGGCGAGTTGACGACCAACCAGGGGCCGACCAAGTGGACGGGAGAACGGCTGCAGCCCAAGTGATCAGGCCCGCAATGAGGACGATCGGCGGTTCGCCGATCGTCTCGCTCGTGATCGTCGTCTCGCTGGGCATCGGCATCGGTGTCAACACCGCTGTCTTCTCCTGGATCCAGGCGATCGTCCTGAAGCCGATCCCGGGCGTCGAGCACAGCGCGAGCTTTTACTACGTCGAGCCCAAGGCCGACAGCGGGTCGTATCCCGGAATGTCCTGGCGTGAGTACCAGGATCTGAGACAGCGGCTCACCGGTATCGAGGAGCTGATCGCATACCGCATGGCGCCGCTCAACGTCGGCGATGCCGGGCGCACCGAGCGCACCTACTCGCTGATGGTCTCGGGCAATTACTTCCCCGCCCTCGGACTTCGTCCTGCCGCCGGCCGCTTCATCAGACCCGACGAGGGGGACGTCGCGGGCGCCCAGCCGGTCGTCGTCCTTTCGTACGACTACTGGCAGACGCATTTTGCCGGCAGCGCCTCTGCCCTCGGCCAGACCATCCAGGTCAACGACAACCTGCTGACCATCGTCGGCGTGGCGCCCGAGGGTTTCCAGGGCACGATCCTCGGCCTGCAATTCGACCTGTGGGTGCCGGCGACGATGGCGCCGGTGCTGGTCGCGGGATCGACAGAGCTCGAGGCGCGGGGGTCGCGCGGCTACGCCGCGATCGGGCGCCTGCGAGCCGGCGCCACCGAAGCCGAAGCCTCGGCGCAGGTCGTTTCGGCCATGAGCGAACTGGCGGCGGCGTTCCCCGAGACCAACGCGCGGATTGGCGGTGAGCTGCGCCCGTTCTGGATGGCGGCGCGGGGACCGCAAACGATGTTCGTCACCGCCCTGGGCGTGTTGCAGGCGGTGATGCTGCTCGTGCTGCTCGCTGTGTGCGGCAACACGGCCAACCTCGTGCTGGCCAGGGCCAGCACGCGGTACCGCGAGATGGGCGTGCGCTCCGCCCTTGGCGCGCGGCCCGCCCAGGTCATCAGGCTGATACTGGCAGAGAACCTGTTGCTCGGCGTGCTGGGCGCGGCGCTGGGCATGGTAATCGCCTGGTGGGGCACCGAGGCACTGCGCTCGATGCCCCCGTACGGGGCCTTCCCCGTCCGCTTTCAAACCAGCCTCGACGCCGTTGGTCTGCTGTTCGCGATGTCGCTCGGCATCGGCAGCGGCCTGATCTTCGGCGCGGTGCCGGCGCTGCAACTCGGCCGCGTCGACCCACAGCAGGCGCTGCGTGGCGGATCGCAGGCCACCGGCCGCAGCCCACTGCGGGACAGCCTGATGGCGTTGCAGAGTGGCCTGGCCCTGTTGGTGCTGGTCGTGGCGGGATTGTTCTTCCAGGGCTTTGCCCAGACTCAGGACTCCGATCCAGGCTTCCGCGTCGAGGGCGTGCTGGTGGCGACCTACGACCTGAGTTCGCTGCAGCCGAGCGACGACTACGCGCGCCAGTTCGCGTCGCAACTGCTCGATCGCCTGCGCCGTGTGCCGGCGGTGGAATCGGTGGCGTTGGCCAACGCCATGCCGCTCGACATCCATGGCCTGCCGATGCGCGGCTTCACCCTCGAGGGCCGCGCGCAGGCCGAGCGCCAGGCGGAACAGGCGCTCAGCAACATCGTGTCGCCGGGCTATTTCGCCACCCTCGAGGTGCCGTTCGTGGCGGGCGAGGACTTCGCCGCTCTCACCAACACCGCCCTGCCGCCCCAGGTAATCGTCAACGAGGAGTTCGTGAAGCGCTACGTGGCGCCGGCCGATCCGATCGGGCGGCGGCTGGTGAACGGCGACACCACCTACACCATCGCCGGAGTCGTCAAGACGACGACCTACGACGCGTTCGGCGAGCCGCCGGCGCCGGCGTTCTTCTTCTCGTGGCGCGATCGACCGCGGTGGCTCGGTGAGGTGCACGTGCGGGCGCGGCCCGGCGCGGAAACGCTGCTCGCATCCGAGGTGCAGCGGGCGGTACGCGAGATTGATGCCTCGCTGGCCGTCTACAACGCGCGCACCATGGCCGAGCACGTGGAGCGCAACCTGTTCCTGCGCAAGATCCCGGCTCGCATGTTCCTGGTGATCGCGCCCTTGCTGCTGGCGCTGGTGGCCATCGGCATCTACGCCGTGGTCAGCTATTCGGTGGCGCAGCGAACGCGCGAGATCGGCGTGCGCATCGCGATGGGCGCATCATCGGATCGCGTGGTGCGCCAAATCGTCATGGAAGGGCTGCTCGCAACTTCCGCCGGGGTCGTGCTGGCGTGGGTGCTGGCGGCGATGGTCGAGATGCACCTGTTCAGCGGCGGAAGCGGCGCCTGGGCGGTGTTGTTGACGGTGCCGCTGGTGCTGCTCGGCGTGGCCGCGCTGTCGTGCTGGCTGCCAGCAAGAAGGGCCACGCTGGTCGATCCAGTCGTGGCCCTGAGAAGCGAATAGCGACGCCGGCGGCGGGTCCGAAGACCCGTCGCTACGAAATCATGATCTTGCGCGGATGCTGCGAGTTGTCCTCGAGGAACGTCTTCTTGTTCGCGAGGTCGGCTTCGGTGGGCTGCACCTTGCCGTTGGCGTCGGTCACGCGCGAGATGACGGTGTGTTCGCCGGCGGTGGCGCCGTTCCAGGTGTAGTTGTAGAGCTTCCACCCGTACTTCGCTGTCGTGGACGGATCGGCCGTTGCCATCTGCCACGGGCCATCATCGATCTTCACTTCAACCGACTTGATCGGGGTGCCGTCGTTCAGCACGATGGTGGTCAGCTTGTGCGCGCTGCCGTTCTTGGTGACGCGCGCGACGAACGACTTCAGGTTGAGATGGGTGATGCCGGTCTCGACCCACTTCATCTCGCCGTTGATCATCTCGCCCTTCAGCGTGCGGTACCAGTGGGTCTGGAACTTGCCCATGTAGGGCTCCGACTGGGCGACGATCTCGGACAGCCACTTCACGTTCGGGGCGCCGTACCAGCCGGGGACGATCAGGCGGAGCGGCGCGCCCTGGTGCTTGGTCAGGGGCTCGCCGTTGAGGGCATAGGCGAGAAACGGCGCCGGATCCGACGCCAGCGCGCGGGCGCGCGGCATACTGCGGCCGTACTGCTGTTCAACCTCGAAATTGGTGCCGCGGAAGGCGACCGTTTCCTTGCCGCGATCGGCGCCGAAGAAAACGATCTCGTGCGCGTCGGCCGTGAGCCCGGCGGCATCGAGCACGGTCTTGAGCGGCACGCCGGTCCAGCGGCCGTTGCCGATCAGGCCCTGCAGCGGGCGCCGGTTGCCCGAGCACTCGAAGCCGGCAATCAGCTCGGTGCTGCCGAGCTTGCGAACCTCGTCGATCGAGAACGACTTGGGCGAGTTGACCAGGCCGCCCACCTTCAGGCGATACGCGGCCGCGTCGACCTCGGGGTGGCCGTAGTGCTGGGTGGTGAAGAACTGGTCTTTCGGCGTGAACGCGCCGCTCAGCGCCCGCGTATCGAACAGCCGGCGGTCGATCGCGGGGTTGGCGTTGAAGGTCTGGTGCGAGTCGGAGAACGGCACCAACACCTCGCCCTGCGCCAGGGCCGGCAGGACCCAGTCGAAGCTGCTCGCCGCGCCCAGGGCCGCCACGGCCAGCCCGGTCTTCATCACGTCACGACGGTTCATCTCGCTCATAGGCCCTCTGGTCCGGCGAACTACTCTGGTCCGCCTGAAGGCGGACGCCACATTCGAATGTAGTGTCCGGCTTTAGACTCGAATGTAGTGTCCGGCTTTAGCCGGACTAACAGGTGACGCAGCGGTTGTTGTTCTTCGAGCCGAGCTTCATCAGCAGCTCGATGGTTTCGGGAATGGCCGACAGGCGCTGCACCGGGCCGTTGGCCATGTCGGCGGTGGTCTGGCCGCTGCGCGCAACCGCCTTCGGATCGGCGCCCTTGCTGACCAGGTAGAGAATCATCTCGTTGTCGCCGCGGGCGGCGGCGTGGTGCAGCGGGGTATAGCCGTCGTTGTCGCGATGGTTGACGTCGGCGCCCAGCTCCTCGACCAGGTACTTGACGGCCGCCATCCACGCCTCGGGCGCGTGGCGATGCGCGTTGCCGGCAAAGCCCTCGCCGTACTCGACGCCGGTGGCGGCGTGAATCGGAAACGCGCCGGGACCGCCGTACGGAATGGGCGGTGCGTCGTACTTCTCCATGTCCTTCTCGGCCGTCGGCATGATCGCGCCGCCGGCGCCCTGGGGCTGGCCGCCGGCGAAGTCGCCGCCGCGGCGCGGCCGCTCGCGCGGCGACAGGGTCGGGATGTTCGGGTCGGCGCCGTAGGCGACCAGCAGCTTCATGGCCATGACGTCGACGCCGTAGGCGGCGCGCCAGAAGGCGGTGGAGCCGGAGGTGTCGGCGAGGCCGCAGTTGCGGTTGCCGCAGCCGGTGTAGACCAGGTACCACGGGTGCGAGCCAATGCGGTGGTTCGGGTCCGCGCCCTTGTCGAGCAGCGCCTGCATCACCTCGAGATAGGTGTGCTTCTGCAGCTCCATCTCCTGCGGCTGCGGGAAGCGCGTGCGCGGCTGCCACGGCGTGTTGACGGCCGCCCACAGCGGCGTGACGCCGTTGTTCTTGGCGGCGATGTTCGTGTTGGCGCCGCGCTTGACCAGCATCATGGCGGTGTCGAACTGGCCGTTGATGACCGCGGTCAGCAGCGGCGTGGTGCCATCGCCGGCGTTCTGCTGGTCGATGTTGGCGCCGCCGTCGAGCAGCGCCTCGGCGGCTTCGATGTAGCCCTGGCGGGCGGCGTGCAGCAGCGCCGTCATGCCGCCCTTGGTGGCGACCGGCGGGTTGATCTCATCGGGGTTGAAGTTGCCGCGCGGGTTGGGCGGGGCGTTGGGATCTGGCGGCGGAATCTTGCCCGAGCGCATGATTTCGCGGCCGGCCTGAATGGCCGCCTGCACCTGGCTCGGCGAGGCCTTGGCTTCCGAGTCCTTGCCGACGAAGCTTTCAATCACCTTGCGCTGGCGATCGGCGGCGGCGCGGTCGAGCGCGTTGAACTTGGGGATGTCGATGACCTTGGTAGTGATCGAGGCGTCGGCGCCGCGCGCCATCAGCGCCTTGATGGCGGTGACGCGGTTGAGGCCGGCGGCGAAGATCAGCGGCGTCTGGCCGGCCTCGCCTTCCTTCGCGTTGATATCGGCCTTGGCGTCGAGCAGGGTGTTGATCACCTCGGGGCTGCCAGACGAGGCGGCCATGTGCAGGGGCGAGGCGCCGCTGTTGGTGGAGCGGGCGTTGACGTCGGCGCCGGCCTTGATCAGTGCCTGCGTCAGGGGCGCGCTGCCCGACTTGGCGGCCAGGTGAAGCGGCGTGTACTGGCCGATGCGGGTGACGGCGGCGATGTTGGCGCCGGCGTAGATCAGCATGTCGGCCAGCTCGGCGTCGCCACGTTCGGCGGCCCAGTGCAGCGCGCTCATGCCGTCGCCCTGGGCACCGTTCACGTCGGCACCCTGCTTGAGCAGGTCGCGCACGGCGGCCTTGTCGCCGCGCATGGCGGCGTCGGCGACCGGCGACGCTTGCTGCTGCGCCCCGAGCGCGGCGGTGAGCATCAGCGCGATTACCAGATTGATGGAAACGTGACGCTTCATTCGGCTCTCCCTGAACGAACGTGGGCGGCACTAAGAGTGCCGCCCTTCTGGCAAGAATTTCCGGGGCCCGGCATCCAGGCCCCGGCCTTCCTTAGACTGCTGCGGTCGCCGGCATGGCCTGCGTGAGCGAGAGCTTGCCCGTGCTGTCGCCGAAGTGATCCAGCTCCATGCCGAGCGCCTCGCCCATGGCCATGAACGCGTTGGCCATTGGGGTGTCGGCAGCGGCCTTGATGTGCAGGTTGCCCTTCAGCGCGCCGTTGGCGTGGCCGAGCAGGATCAGCGGGCAGCGGCGGTGATTGTGCACGTTCGGGTCGGCCATCGGCGAACCCCACACGATCATCGTCTTTTCGAGCATGTTCTTGTCGCCGTCCATCGACTCCTTGAGGCGGTCGAGGAGGTAGGTCACCTGGCTGACGCGGTACTTGCAGATCTTGTTGAACTCCATGATCCGGTCTTCGCGGTCGCCGTGGTGCGAGGCGGGGTGGAACGGCTGGAGCGATCCGCTTTCGGGGAACACGCGGTTCTGCGAGTCGCGGCCGGTCTTGAACGAGATGATGCGCGTCATGTCGGTCTCGAGTGCGAGCACCTGCAGGTCGAACATCAGCTTCATGTGTTCCGAGAACGAGTCGGGCACGCCGGCCGGCGCTTCGGGCAGCTCGCGCTGCTCGCCGCTGGTGTTGCGCGCTTCGATGGCCTGGATGCGGCGCTCGATCTCGCGCACGTTGTTGAGGTAGCGGTCGAGACGGTTCTTGTCGCCGGTGCCCAGTTCCTTGCGGACGGTGGCGACTTCGCCCTGGATCCAGTCGAGGATGCTGCGGCGCGACTGGCGGCGGGCCACCCGATCCTCGGGCGAGCCGCCGGTGCCGAACAGCATGTCGAAGGCGACCCGCGGGTCGCGGATCATCGGCAGCGGCTCGTTGGGCGAGGCCCAGCTGATCGAGTCGGTGTAAGCGCACGAGTAGTTGTAGGTGCAGCCGCCGGCCTGGTCGAGGTTCTCGATGCAGAACTGCATCGACGGCAGCGGCGTCGCCTGCCCGTACTTCTGGGCGTAGAGCTGGTCGAACGAGGTGCCGGCCCAGATGTCGGAGCCCTGCGTCTGCTTCGGATGCGCCTGGGTCAGGAACACGGCGCTCGAGCGGAAGTGGTCGCCGCCGATTTCCGGGGCGGTGAAGGCCTCGGCCATGCGGACGTCGGTGTTGCTGACAATGGTCAGGTAGTCACGATACGGCTCGAGCGAGCTCAGCGCGCTGTCGGCGACCATGGTGAAGTCGGCGCCCACCTGTTCGGGTGCGAACAGGTGCTTGGTGGCACCCCACTTGTTGCAGCCGGCGAGGCCATGAACCTCTTCGATGCAGATCAAGCGGGTGCGATCGGCCGCGGTCGGCGCCGCGCCAATGCCCTTGGCGGCGACCATCGCATCCAGGAACGGCAGCGCCACCGCGGCGCCCATGGCCCCCCGGATGAACGTGCGACGCGGCATGTGCTTACCAGTGAGATACGACATGTTTTCTCCCTACGGCTGAATCACCAAATCGCCAGATCACCAAGCCAAAATCATCGAATTCAGCGACCGCCCGCCTTGGTTTCGGTCGTTGTCTCTTCAGGCGCTACTCGCTTCATCCGGAAGGCGTCGCTCTTCACGACGCCCAGGATGAACGACGACATCTTGTAGTTGCTCGCTTCGGCCGACCGCGTAATGGCGCGAATCGTCGGCTGGTCGTAGTACTCGACCCGGCGGCCCAGGGCATATGCCATCAGGTTGTCGGTGAAGTTACGCACGACCGGCGTCGGCCGCTTACTGAGCACCGTCGCCAGTTCGACGAGCGAGGTCACCCGGGTGCCGTCGTAGAAGTCGCCGGCGGTGTCGAGCGGCATGCCGTTCTCGCGCACCCGCCACTTGGCGGTGACGTCGAAGTTGTCGAGTGCCAGGCCAATCGGATCCATGAACCGGTGACACGAATTGCAGGTCGGGTTCTTGCGATGGACTTCCATCTTCTCGCGCGTCGTCATCAGCCGGCCTTCCTTGGCCTCGCCGGCGGCCTCGAGGTCGGGCACGTTCGGTGGCGGCGGCGGCGGCGGGGTGCCGAGCAGCACCTCCATGACCCACTTGCCGCGCAGCACCGGCGATGTCCGGTTGGCCATCGAGGTCTGGACCAGCACGCTGCCCTGGCCCAGCACGCCGCGGCGCGACGCGTCGGGATAGGTGAAGCGCCGGAACTGGTTGCCGACCACGCCGCGGTAGCCGTAGTGCCGCGCCAGCCGCTCGTTCAAGAAAGTGTAATCGGCGGTCAGCAGGTCGAGCAGGCTGCGATCGTCCTTGATCAGGCTGGCGAAGAACATGCGCGTTTCCGTGCGCATGGCGTCGGCAAGGTTCTCGTCGAAGTTCGGGTAGAAGTTCGGGTCGGGATGGACCTTCTCGACGTCCTGCAGGCGCAGCCACTGCGCGGCGAAGCGATCGGCCAGGCCTTCGGAGCGCGGGTCGGCCAGCATACGCCGGGCGTGCCGTTCGAGGCCGGCGGCCGACGACAACTCGCGGCGAGCGGCGGCGTCGAGCAGTTCCTTGTCGGGAGGCAGACCCCAGATGAAGAACGACAGGCGCGACGCCAGGTCGACGTCGGCGACGCGATAGGTGCCGCCGGAGCGCGCGTCGGTCGGCGCGCGCTCGAGCCGGAAGATGAAATGCGGGCTGGCGAGGATGGCCTCGAGCGCGCCGCGCACGCCCATTTCGAAGCCGCCCTTGGCCGCGGCGTCTTCATAGAACGGCATCAGCCGGTCCACTTCAGCCGTGGTGACCGGACGGCGATACGCGGCGGTGCCGAGACTCGTGACGATCTTGCGCGCGCACGGCACCTCGTCGGCCGTCGAGGTCGGCCGGCAGGTGAAGATCTTCTGGCGGCTCGGCGTCGTCGAAATGCCGGTAGTCTTGAGCGGTCCGCGAATCACCAGGTCGCGCATGTGCGGGAGCGTCGTGATGCCGCTGCCGCCGGAGCCGCCGCCGGCATAGGACCAGTCGTGCGGCCGGATCAGGTCTTCGTACGGGCCGTCGATCTTGCGGATGAACGCGGCCGCCACCTTGCGCTGCCCGGCGCGCACCAGGAACGGTTCGGTGCGCAGCGGCGTCTGGCCGCGGCCATCGGCGCCGGCGATGTTGATCAGCTCGTACTCGACCAGCGCGAGGCGCTCGCCGTCGATCGAGATGTCGATGTCCTCGAAGCGGGTGTTCTCGCCGGCGTTGAACGTCATCTCGAAGGAGTACTCGCCGTCGGCCGGGAACACGTGATCCACCACCATGCCGCCGCGCGTGCCGTACGGCGCGCCCTCGACGTGGTCCCACGGATGCTGGGACATGTAGCTCGGGTTGGTGTAGGTGGAGTCGATCGACGGCGCGTCCTTGTCGCCCACCGCCATGCGGCTGATGTCGGCGGCGCCGTTCAGGTACGACTCGAGCAGCGTCGGCGACAACGCCTGTTCGTCGGCGATGTTGTCGAAGTTCGCGCTCATGGTGTCGAGCGGCAGCCAGCGGCCGGCATCGACATCCAGGTCGAGCAGTTCCTTGATGGCGCGCGCGTACTCGGGGCGGTTCAGGCGCTGGAACGTGCGGCCGCCGGGATTGGGGTTGGCCTTCGCGTAGGTGTCGACGGTCGTCTCGAGCGACGCGATCAGCTTCTGGTAGGTTGCCGGATCGGGGCGCGGCATGCCGGGCGGCGGCATCATGCTCGCCTGCATCTTGCGAATCATCCGCTCGGCCACGTCGGCGTCGTGTCCGGCCTTCGCCGCATCGAACGAGGCCAGCGAGAGGTTGCCCGCCTTGCCGCGGTCGCTATGACAGCCGGCGCAGTACTGCTTCACGAGAGCGTTCTGCTCGGCGTGCGAAATGACGGAGGCCGCCGACGCCGTACGCGAGGTCACGGGCCGGGGCGCGTTGGCCGGCAACGCCGGCTTCGTCGCCGTCGGGGGTGCGGTGGCCGACTTACCCGCCGTGGCACCCTGCGCAGAGGGTGACGGCTTAGGGGCAGGCTGCTGTCCCGCGAGTGCGACTACGAGCCCGAGGCACACGAACGCTGTGCCCAGGGTGATGGAACCGACGCTTTTCATTCCAACACTCCCGCAAGCCAGGGCGAAGCCAATTGCTAGCTCGGCTACCTAGCCTCCCTATCTGCGCAGACTATACACCCAATCCCATAGCCTGATGGATGAGTCAAGGAAGTATGACCATTGATGACATTTGCAGACAATGGGCCTGAAAACGCAAAAAAGGGCGGGGTGACCCGGTTGGCCAACCCGCCCTTTTCAACGAACCAGACCGGGCACCTCCTGTGGGGGGGGCGCCCGGGAAAACCACTACATCTTCTTCGTCGCCGTCATCGCCGACGGCGACGTCAGCTTGATGGTGTTGCCGTCAACCGTGCCGGCGTACTTCGTGGTGCCGGCCGTAAAGGTAATCTCGGCCCCGCGCAGGCGGCCCTGCACGGCCTGGTTGCCCAAGGTGCCGGAGATCATCTGGAACGTCTGCGTCAGCTTCAGCTCGCCGTTCGGCGTGCTCCAGGTCCCCTCGACCTTGGCGGGAACGATCCAGAACAGCGCCGTGCACCAGCTGCTCGAGCAGCCCTCGGTGATCGTCGAGGTCTCGTCGGCCTGCCAGTCTTCCATGGTGAACGTGTTCGACGCGATGCGCGTGCCCGGCTTCAGGTCGAGCAGCTTCGGCCGCAGCTTCATGTTGATCGACGGCAGCAGGAACATGGTGATGACGTCGGCCTTCGAGAAGTCGGTCTCGAACAGGTCGGCCTTGACGAACGTCGCGCGCGCGCTGACGCCGGCCGCCTCGGCGTTCTTCTTCGAGAGCTCCACCATGTCGGGGTTGTACTCGATGCCCATGGCCCGCGCCCCGCGCTTGGCCGCGGTAATCACCGTGCGGCCGTCGCCCGAACCGAGATCCATCACGAAGTCGTTCTTCGTCACATTCGCCATGTCGAGCATCTTGTCGACGACGGCCTGGGGCGTGGGCACCCACACCACGTCCTTGCCGGCCTGCCCCACCTGGGGTTCGAAGGGCTTCTGTCCCGTCGCGGTCTGCGCAAACGCCGGCGCGCTGACCATCAACGTCATTACCAGTATCCCCAGGGTAGAAATCGCGCGACGTGTGCTCATCGAAGTATCTCCATGATTCGGTACAAGTGACTATCAGTCCGTAAGAACAACGAGCCGTCCGCGACGGCAATCGAGGCCAGCAGGCCGCCGTCGAGACGGTTGACGGCCAGCCGGCGAAAAACCTTGCCGGGCGCGATCACCGTGGTCACGCCTTGCTCAGCCGGAAAGTATATGCTCCCCCCGGCAAAAACGGGCGACGCCGAGTAAGTGCCGCCCAGCCGCTGCTGCCAGAGCGCCGCCCCCGTGCGCGCATCGAGGCAGGTCGCAATGCCGCCGTCGGTGACGACGTATAACTCGTCGCCAACCGCCAGGGGCGAGGGCGTGAGCGGCGCGCCACGGCTCAGTTTCCACGCCGTGTGCGTCTTCGTCACATCCCCCGTCCCATCCGGCCGCACCGCCAGCAGCGACGGCTGCTGAAATCCGGTGGCGACGTAGACCAGTCCATGCGCGAACACCGGCCGCGGCACGTTCGAGAAGCCGTCTGCGTAACTTACGCGCCAGATCTCCTTTCCGTTTAGCGGGTCGTAGGCCGCGGTCCGGTAGGCGCCGACGCTGACCAGTTGATCGCGGCCGGCGGCGTGAATGACCAGGGGCGTGGTGTAGGCCTGGTCGGCCGGCAGCCGGCGATTCGTTCTCCACTTCACCTTGCCGGTGTGCCGGTCGAGCGCCACGACGAACGCGGCGTCGCTGCCGTCGCAATTGAAGATCAGCAGGTCGCGATAGACCACCGGCGAGCCACCGGCGCCATGCTGCGATTGGTACTCGAAACGCTGCTTCCACACCACGACACCGGCCGTCGTCAACGCGGCGGTGCCGTCGGCGCCGAAATGCACGTAGACCCGATCGCCATCGACAATCGGCGTCGGCGAGGCCCAACTGTTCTTTGGGTTGATGTCGCGCGGGGCGGCGAGGCGGAACACCTCGACGTTCACCAATTCCTGACCCGTTGCCACGTCGAAGGCGATCAGGCGCAGCGAAACCCCGTGCTGCTCGACCGCCGTCGTCAACCACACCTTCCCGGCGGCAACGACCGGCGACGACCACCCCAGTCCCGCCAACGGCGTCTTCCACGCAACGTTGCGCGACTCGTTCCATTCGACAGGAAGATTCTGCTCGAGCGAGTGGCCCTGTCCGCCGGGGCCACGGAACTGCGGCCACTGGCCGGCGCGCGCCGGCGCCGCGCACGCGCACACCAGCGCGAGCCAGGCGGCCGCGCTAGCGGCCAGCCGTCGTAAGCGGGGGATGGGACTCGCGGACCGGATCGATGGGCAGCGTGAAATAGAACGTGGCTCCTTCCGCCACTTTACTCTCGGCCCACACCCGGCCGCCGTGGCGCGTCACGACGCGGTGCACAATCGCCAGCCCGACGCCGGTGCCGGGAAACTCGTCGGCCTGGTGCAGCCGTTCGAACACCCCGAACAACTTGTCGGCGTGCCGCATGTCGAAACCCACGCCGTTGTCGCGAATGAAATAGACGGTCTCGCGCTGCGAGCCGGCAACGGCGCCAATCGTGATCAGCGGCCGCTCGCGTTCGCGCGAGAACTTGATGGCGTTCTGGACCAGGTTCTCCCACACCTGGCCAATCAGCGGTGATTCGCCGACCGCCGGCGGCAATTCGCCAATCAACACCTGCAGCCGCTCCGTCCCCGGCAACCGCTTCGCGTCGTCCACCACGCGGTGTACGAGCGCCGACATCTCGAACCGGGAGGGGTTGAGCGGCGCGCGGCCGAGCTGCGAGAACCCGAGCAGGTCGTCGATTAACTTTCCCATGCGGCGGGCGTTGCGCTTGATGACGTCGAGCGAGCGCAGGCCTTCCACGTCCAGTTGTGCCGCGTGGTCTTCCTCGAGAATCTCGACGAAGCCGCCAATTGCGCGCAGCGGCGCGCGCAGGTCGTGCGACACCGAATAGCTGAAGGCTTCGAGGTCGGCGTTGGCGGCCTTCAGTTCCGCGGTGCGTTCCTCGACGCGCTGTTCCAGCTCGTGTCGGCCGCGCTCGACTTCGCCAGCCATCGTGTTGAAGGACTCGGCGAGGCGGCCCAGTTCGTCGCTTCGCTTGAAATCGACGTGCACCGACGGCCGCGACTGCGCGACGGCTTCGGCCGCTTCGGTCACCTGGCGCAACGGCAGGGTGAGCATGCGGCTCAGCCACCAGCCAACCAGGGCGGCGATCAGCACCACTGCCAGGCCGATCAGGATGATCAGCCCCAGCAGGCGCCGGGTCGGCGCCATCACGACGTCTTGAGGAAACTCGACCAGCACCATCCACGGCGTGTTGGCGACGGCGCTGCCGCGGGCAAAGGTCTCGGGCATGCCGGCGCGGCGGTATGTATACAGCTGCGAGCCGGCGGCGGGATCGATGGCCAGGGGCGGAATGGGTCGCGACAGATCGGTCCAGGCGCTGCCGTCGGCGTTGCCGATCACAATCGACGCCTGACCGCCGATGAAGCCGGTCAGAAGCGCCAGCGTCTGCTGGGTCTGCGTCGCGTTGGCCAGCCGGCGGCGCTCGACGACGTAGCCGAGGATGGCGCCGGAGTCGGCAATCCGTGCGCCGACGCTGTAGACCAGGGTGTCGTTGGCGGCACGCAGCGCACCTACCACCGGCGCGTCCACCGCCTGTAACTCGGCGGTGAGGGCGTCGAGCGCGGCGCCCGAGATCTCGCCAAGTTCGGCGCCTACCTTGAGCAGGAGACGCCCGGAGGGATCACGCAGTTCCACGTCGCCGATCTCGGCGGCCGCGCCCAGGTAGGCGCGCATGACGCCCGATGCGGCGGCGGCCGTCGTGGCATCAGGCGATCGGAAGTAGGCCGTGATGGCGGGGTCACGCATCAGCTGCTGGTGCAGGTTGAGGCGTTGCCGGGCGGAGGTGGCCAGCACGTTCGCCATCTGCGCCGCGGCCTGTTCGAGCCGCTCCGACGCGAGGGCAACGACGGTGCGACGCATTTCGATGTACGAGGCTGCGGCCATGGCCGCGGTGGCGGCCAGCAGCAGTGCCGCCAGCGTGAACGGCAACTTGAGGGCGATGGGTTGTCGAGCCCAGAAAGTCACCGCCAGATTCTATGTGCGTTCATCCGAAAGTGTGGTTTTCTTGACTACCTCAGCATGACGCGCCTGTACTACGGATGGATCTCGCTGGTGCTCGCCGCCGCCGCGATGGTGGGCACCCTGCCGGGCCGCACACAGGGCCTGGGCCTGGTTACCGAGCCGCTGCTGGCCGACCTTGGAATTGGGCGCGTCGACTACGCACAGTTGAATCTCTGGGCGACGCTGATCGGGTCGGGGTTTGCGATCGGCGTCGGCCGCGTTCTCGATCGCCTTGGCGCCCGCATCGTGCTCACGACGGTGGCGCTGGCGCTTGGCGCCGTCGTCATCGTGATGGCTTACGTGCAGACATTCTGGGGATTGGCGGTCACGGTGACGCTGACGCGCGGACTGGGCCAGAGCGCGCTGTCGGTGATCAGCATTGCCATGGTCGGCCACTGGTTCGCCCGCCGCATCGACGCGGCGATGGCGGTTTACAGCATCGTGCTGAGCATCGGCTTCATGATGGCGTTTCCGATTGTCGGCGCGCTGGTGCAGTTCTGGGGGTGGCGCGGCGCGTGGCTGGTCGTCGGTCTGGCGCTGGCGATCGGACTGGCGCCGCTCAGTTGGCTGCTGGCCCGCCGCGGTCCCGAAGTCATGGGTCTGCGGCCCGACGGCGACGCCGCCCCCGAGCCCCACCCGGCCAACCAGCCCCACCCGCCCGAATCCGGATACACCTGGCGGCAGGCGGCGGTCACTCCCGCTTTCTGGCTCTTCTCGGTCGGCACCGCGCTTTATGGCCTGGTGGCCTCGGGCATCGGCCTGTTCAACGAGTCCATTCTTGCGGAGCGGGGTTTCAGCGCCGACGTCTACTACCAGACGCTGATCGTCACGGCGATGACCGGGCTGCTCGGCAACTTCGGCGGCGGCTTTCTCGCAACACGGATGTCGCTGACGCGATTGATGGCAGTCTCGCTGTTCGTCCTCGCCGCCGGCCTCGCCGCCCTGCCGTTCGTGACCACCATCGGCCAAGTCATGGCGTGGGCGACGGCGATGGGCCTTGGCGGCGGCCTGGTGATGGTGCTGTTCTTCAGCGTGTGGCCGCGCGTCTACGGGCGCAAGCACCTGGGCCGCATCCAGGGCGCGGCACAGGCAATGACCGTGCTGGCCTCGGCCGTCGGTCCACTGCTCCTGGCGTGGTGGGTGGCCTTGACTGGCAGCTATGGCGGCATGTTCTACCTCCTGGCGGCCGCCATTGCGGTCACCGCCTTCGCAGCGTTACTGACTCCGCTCCCTGTGGCGACCGGCTTCAACCGGACCATGCCGGCTTCAGCGGACTTGCGGTAGGGCGATCGTTGACTAACACAGTTAGCTAACCTACGATCCTGGCATGAAGGCGCCAAGGCAGGTCAACGTCCACGAGGCCAAGACCAAGCTGTCGCAGCTGCTCGCCGAGGTTGAGGCTGGTAGCGAGATCGTGGTGGCCCGCAACGGAAAGCCGGTCGCGAAACTGGTCCCCTTCGTAGGTGACGGCAAGAAGAAGGGCTTCCGACTCGGCTCCCTCAAGGGCAAGATTTGGATGTCGCCGGATTTCGACGCCCCATTGTCCGAAGAAGAACTGAAGGCGTGGGGTTATTGAAGTTCCTGCTCGATACGCACTGCTGGATCTGGCTGACTGGCGACTGGAGTCGCCTGCCTTCACCCGTTCGCCGCCGAATTCTGCGTGACCCGGCAGAGTTGGTTTGTTCTTCGGTCAGCATCATCGAGGTCGGCATCAAGCATGCTGCGGGGCGCCTTCGTCTGGAGGGTGGACCGGAGCGCCTGGTCGCCGAGCTGAGATCTGATCGCGTGGCGTTCCTGGGCATCACGATCGAACACGCCTTGCGAATGGCCTCCCTGCCCGTTCATCACCAGGATCCCTTCGATCGGCTCCTCGTCGCGCAAGCACAGGTTGAAGGCCTGACGCTGGTCTCCGCCGATCCCAACGTCCTCGCTTACGACGTCGCCGCCATCGACGCGCGAAAGTGAACACCAGCTACGGCCGTTGCCAGACGTGGCCAAGGGCGCATTCGTAGATCGGTAGCACTGGAAAGTTCCGCGGCATCACGCGCAGCGCCGGCTTCCCGGTACCAGCTGCGTTCGCCGGGGCGACCACCGCCACCCAACGGATCGTGCCGTCCGGTGCTTCGAAGATCGCTTGTCCGGCGAGAATGTTACCGTTCGCGCTGCGTGCCGTCACTTGTCCGGCGATGCCGGTGTCGCTCCCCGGAAGGAAGGACACGAGTCGCCCAAACGCCTTTGGAATGTCACAGCGCGGAATCCCCTGACCTGAAAGCGGTAACGGCTTCTGCTCGGCCGTTACTGGCGGGACACCGATGAAGGCGAGTAGTACGACAACTGCGATGGCGATCAAGGCGGCCGCGATGCGAGTCATGCCAACACTCCCCGGTTCGGTCAAGTAGCAGCCGTGCCAACCCAGCGCGGGCAGCGGTTCGGCCTGCACGCCGTTGAGGACTCTACTTGACGTACCAGTGAAGATCGTGGAATCTCTACTTGCATGTCAAGTGAAGACTCTCGTGTCGAGCTGCTACAGGGCACGCTCGATCTGATTGTGCTGCGCGCCCTCTCGACCATGGGTCCACAACACGCCTACGGGCTGGCCGCCCGGCTGGAGCAGGTGTCCGACCACCCGCTGGCGCTGAACCAGGGCACGCTTTATCCGGCGCTGGTGCGGCTCGAGCAGAAGGGCTGGATCAAGGGCACCTGGCAGACCACCGAGAGCAATCGCGAGGCGAAGTACTACGCCATCACCAGGGCCGGCGAGCGGGCTCTTGGCAAGCAGGCCGAACGCTGGCGGCGGCTGGCGGGTCTCGTCAACAAGCTGCTGACGGAGTCGTAGCATGTCGTCCTGGCGTCAGTTCCTGCAGCGGTTGATCACGGCCTTTCGGCACGAGCGGGCGGAAGACGAGCTGGCCCGCGAGGTCCAGTCGCACCTCGCGCTCCTCGAGAAGAAGTTCCTGCGCGACGGCCTGACGCCTGAAGACGCCCGGCTGGCCGCGCGACGCGCATTCGGCGGCGTCGAGCAGGCCAAGGAGCTGCAGCGCGATGCCCGGTCGTTCCGCTGGATCGACGATGCGCGGCGGGACGCGGGCTACGCGGTGCGATCACTGACGAAGAGCCCGGCCTTCACCATAGCCGCCGTGCTGACGCTCGCCATCGGCATTGGCGCCACGACCGCTATCTACAGCGTCGTCGATCGCGTCCTGCTGCAGCCGTTGCCGTTTCCCGACGCCCATCAATTGGTGCGCATCCGCCACAACCAGCCGACCCGCGACACCCCGTCCATTTCCTATCAGGAGTTTCTCGAGTGGCGGTCGCGAACCAAGCTGCTGTCGGGCATGGCCGCCGCCACCTTGAATCCCCAGGGCCTGATCCGGACGCGCGCCGGGACGGTGCGCTTCACCGGCGGCACCGTCTCGTCTAACTACTTCGAAGTGCTGGGCGTCGAGGCACTGCTCGGCAGAACGATCACGCCGTCTGATGAAGCCAATCCGGATGTCGTGGTTCTCAGCCATGACATGTGGACGCGGTATTTCGATGCGGATCCGTCGGTCATCGGCTCGCCAATAGAGTTTCGTTCCGGTAGCCAGGCCGGTCGGTTGTTCACAGTGCTCGGGGTGATGCCGGAAGGCATGGAGCAGTTAGGCACGCCGCTCGACTACTACGTGCCGATTGCGATTGCCCCGAACCACCGCGCGCAGTCCGGAATAGGCCAGCCGATTGGCCGCCTGCGCGACGGGGTGTCGCTGGCGGCAGCCGCCGAGGAGGCCGACGCGATCGCCCGCACCTTGCTTTCCCCGCGCCCGGCCTCGGCGCCACCGCTGACGGGCCCGCGCGTCCTGATGGAGCCCCTCAAAGACAATCTGGTCGCCACGTTGCAGCCGGCGTTGCGTGTGTTTCTGACCGCGGTGGCAGTGGTGCTGTTGATCGTCTGCGCCAACGTCGCCAACCTGTTACTGGCGCGTGGCACCGCGCGCCGGCGCGAGATGGCGGTGCGGCTGGCGCTCGGAGCCGGACGCAGCCGCATTGTCCGGCAGGTGCTCACCGAATGCCTTGTACTGGCGTCGATCGGCGGCGTGCTGGGCGCGATGATTGGGGCGGCGGGCGTGGCGCTGGTGAAAGAACTTGCGACGGTCCCGGCGGACGGCATCTTCCGGCTGGTGTTCCGAGAGACCATCCTGCCACGCGCGAACGAGGTGACCGTCGACCTGCGAATGCTGGCGACCGCCTTGGCGCTGGCGCTGGCCACGAGCCTGCTGTTCGGCCTGTTGCCGGCACTTCACCTTTCCCGCACCAATCACCTGCTGGCTATGGGCTCACGCGGCAGCGGAAAGGGACGCCGCGACACACACGCGCGGACGGTGCTGGTGGTCGGCCAACTGGTGATGGCGACGGTATTACTGGTTGGCGCCGGCCTGCTGGCGCGAAGCTTCATCAACCTGTCGCGGGTCGAGAAAGGATACGACCCCTCGCACGCGCTTGCGTTCCAGTTGGTGCTGCCGACTGAGTACTCCACGGCGAGAAAGTCCGAGACGATCGGCACCTTGCTATCGCACCTGCGACAAACCCCCGGAATCGAGGCGGCGGGGTTTGCCTACGCCGGAATCCTGATAGGCGTTGAGGACACGGTCGGAACATGGGTGCCACCGGGTCTCACACTGGCGGAGCTGGAATCAGAGACCAGCAAGCCCCGCCTGAAGTCGGTCAGTCACGGATACTTCGAGGCGATGGGTGTGCGCCTGCTCGATGGCCGCAGCCTCGAAGCCGGCGACAACGGGACGGCGGCGCCTGTCGCGGTCGTCAATCGCTCGGTGGCCACCCGGCTTTTCGGTGAAGGAAGCCCAGTCGGTTCGACACTGGCCTGGCACTCCGGCGGCGCGACGGCGCCGATTCAAGTGGAGATCGTGGGTGTCGTCGAAGACGTCAGGCAGGGCCCTGTCTCGCGGCCCCCGTATAGCGAGATCTTCATGGACTATCGGCAGGTGATCGCCGCGCAGCAGCGCCGCGGTGCGCCGCCGGCGCTCATCGAGCGACTCGCATTTGGATTCCTTTCGTTTGGTATCCGAACCACCGGAGATCCCGCCGCCGCGATTCCGCTGGTGCGACAGGCCGTGATGACGGTGGATTCGAATGCCGGCATCGACGCGATTGTCCCGATGGAGCAGCTGGTTTCCAACTCGGTGGCGCAACAGCGTTTCTACGCCGTGATGCTGAGTGCGTTTGCGGGTGTGGCGGGTCTGTTGGCTGTGATTGGCATCTACGGCGTGTTGGCCTACGCCGTGATTCAGCGCACGCAGGAGATTGGCATTCGCATGGCGTTGGGTGCCCGCCGCTCGCAGGTGCTCGGGTTGGTGCTGAGCCGAGGGCTCCTGCTGGCGGCGATTGGTGTGTCGCTGGGGCTGTTCGGTGCCACCGCTGCCGCGCGCTACTTGCAGGGGATGCTCTTCGGAATCGAGCCACTCGATCTTTCGACCTTCGCCGGCGTCGGCATCGCGTTCGCACTGGTCGCCGGCCTCGCCTCTTACCTGCCAGCTCGCCGAGCGACGCAAGTAGATCCAATGGTCGCCCTGCGAGTGGACTAGGCGGTCCCGACAAGAGGCGTCGCCCGTCTAAAGTTGCCGCCCCGTCCAATGGTACCGCCCCGGCAAGTAGTGCCCCTTCATGACTTCTTCACGCCTGCCGTGAAACACTGACGCCGTGCCTCTGCGGATTCTCGTCGTCGACGATGACGACCGGACGGTGGAGACGGTGAGCATGTACCTGTCGCATGCCGGGTTCGACGTGGTCACCTGCGGCGATGGCAAACGCGCGCTGGAGCTGGTCCGCGAACAACCGCCGGCCCTGGTGGTGCTCGACCTGATGCTGCCCGGCGCCAGCGGCTTCGACGTCTGCCGCGAGCTTCGACGCGAGTCGGCCGTGCCGATCGTTATGCTCACCGCGCGCGCCACCGAGGACGACACACTGCAGGGGCTGGGTATTGGCGCCGACGACTACCTGACGAAACCGTTCTCGCCGCGCGAGCTGGTCGCGCGGGTCCACGCGGTGCTGCGCCGGCACGGGGTGGCGGGCGTGCAGCGAGCCGGCGCCATCCAGATCGATCGCGATCGGCGCACGGTCACCGTCGGCATTCGAGCGGTGGAGCTGACGGCGACCGAGTTCGACCTGCTCAGCCTGCTGGTTCGTTCCCCCGGACGCGTCTTCAGCCGCGGACAACTGGTCGATCACCTCCGCCAGGGCGGCGAGGATGTATTGGAGCGGACGGTCGACGCCCACATCATGAACTTGCGGCGCAAGATCGAGGACGATCGCGCGAAGCCCCGCTACCTGGTGACGGTTTACGGTGTCGGCTACCGGTTCGATGACAAGGCCGCCGATGCGTAGCCTCCGGACCCGCGCGCTCGCGGCGGCGTTGCTGCTGGTTGCCGTAGTCGTCTCGGCGACGCTGCTGCTGTCGCGGCAGGTCGTGGTGTCGGAGTTCGACGCGTTCATGCAACGCGGACAGTCGCGGGCCGCGGACCAACTGGTGGCCGAAGTCCAGGCGTTCGTGGACCGCACGGGGACCCTAGAGGGCGTCGGCGAAATACTTGGCCGCATTCATCAGCGGACCCAGGCCCTGCTGGTGCTGCTTCGTGACGGACACGCGATTGCGGCCGCCCCCACCGAACCGTCGACCATCTTGTATACGTCCGACGGCATCACGATCACCATCGCCAGCGACGGCATGCACTCCGAGTTCACCCTCGCCGGGCCGCTGCCGGTAATCGTTGGTCCCGGAGGCGAGCCGCTGGCGTCGTTGATCGCACTGCCGGCGCCGCAGCGGGGCCGCGGCGAGGTCGACGTCGAAGTCAACCGCGGGCTGTGGTGGGTGGCCGCGGGCATTGGCGTGGCCGGCGTTATGCTGGCCGGCTGGGCGGCCGGCCGGTTGGTCAGGCCGCTCGAACAACTCACGGATGCGGCCCGCCGGCTGGCCGGCGGCGACCTCAGCCAGCGCGTGGTCGTGGCCCGAACCGACGAGATCGGGCAGCTCGCCGGCGCGTTCAATTCCATGGCTGAAGGTCTCGAACGAAACGAGGGCCTCCGGCGCTCGCTGTTGAACGACGTCGCGCACGAACTGCGGACACCGTTGACACACGTACGGGCCGAACTGGAGGCGCTGCAAGACGGCTTGCGACAGCCGACCCCGGAGGTCATCAACCGGCTGCACGCCGACGCCCGCCATCTCGAGCGCCTGGTCGATGACCTGCGCGACCTGGCGCAAGCGGAAGCCGGGCAACTCCGGCTCACGATCGAACCGGTCGATCTTCGGGCCGCACTTCACGAAGCCGCCGCGTCGCTCGAGTCGGTGGCGCGGACCAGGGCGTTACGCATCGAAGTCACCGCTGGTGACGTGCCGGAGGTGCTCGCCGATCGGGCTCGCTTCCGCCAGGTCCTGGTGAACCTGCTCGATAACGCGGTTCGTCACGCACCCCCAGGCAGCGCCGTGCAGGTTGCCGCTGAGCCGCTCGGCGAACACCAGGTGCGCGTCAGCGTGTCAGACGAGGGACCAGGCGTCCCCGAAGACGCCCTGCCCAGGCTGTTCGACCGGTTCTTCCGGGCGGACGAATCGCGCGATCGACGCACGGGCGGCGCGGGCCTCGGCCTCGCCATCGTCAAGCAACTGGTCTCCCTCCAGCGAGGCACGGTCGAGGCGGTCAACCTGCCTCGCGGCTTCCGCGTGGCCATCACCCTGCCCCGTCCTCACAAGCAATTCACAATCGTTGGCTAGCCTCTGGACATGGGCCACGTCCTGGGTGATCTGTCGTTTGCGTTTCGGAGCTGGAAGCGAACGCCCGGCCTGATCGCTGCCGCGGTGCTGGCGATTGCGTTGGGCATCGCCGCCAACACCACTATCTTCTCGTTCGTGTCGGCGGTGTTGCTCGACCCGCTCCCCTACCCCGATCCCGATCGCATTGTCGTGGTGTGGCAGGACTTCAGGAAGATCAGCGGCCGCGAGCGGGAGTGGACATCGCCGGGCCTCTTCATCGAGTGGCAGCGCCGGTCGACCGAGGTCATGTCGTCGATCGCGGTCTTGCGCGGCTGGGCTCCCAGCCTGACGGGCGTGGCCGAGCCTGAACGGCTGCAGGGCGCCGCCGTGTCGGGCGCCTACTTCGACGTCCTGGGAGCGAAGGCGGCCCGCGGACGCTTATTCACCCAGGACGATGACCTGCCGGGCGCGCCGACCACCGCAGTAATCAGTCACGGGCTATGGCTGCGCCGCTTCGCCGGCGACCCCGCCATCGTCGGCTCGACGTTGTTGCTGGACGAGGTGCCTGTCACGGTAGTTGGGATCACTGAGGCGGACTTCGATCCGGCGGTGATCAACGCCGAGATCTGGTCGACAACCCGGATTCCGCCAGGCGCCCCGACCGGCATGGTCGTGCTGCGCGCGATTGGCCGCATCCAGCCGGGTGTGGCACTGGAGGTGGCGCGCGAGCGGATGTCGGCGATGGCTCAACAACTGGTGACCGAGCACATCGGCGAAGAGGGCTCAGGCATCCTGCTCGAGCCGCTGAGCGAAGAGATGACCGGGCCGGTGCGGACGCCGCTGCTGGCGTTGATGGCGTCGGTTGGGTTCGTGCTGCTGATCGCGTGCGTGAACGTCGCCCTGCTCCTGATGGCACGCGCGGCGACCCGCGCGAAGGAGATCACCCTGCGCGCGTCGCTCGGCGCCTCGCGCGGCCGCTTGTTTGTGCAACTTGTCACCGAGACGTTCCTGCTGGCCGCGCTCGGAGCCGTCGCCGGTCTGCTGCTGACGCTCGCGTCGCTCGACTCGATCGTCGCGCTGGCGCCGGCCGAAGTGCCCCGCCTGCGCGAGGTCAGGGTCGACGGTTCGGTACTCCTGTTCACAATCGCGGTGACGATGGCGACGACCATGCTGGCGGGCGTGCTGCCGGCGGCCCTGGCGTCGCGAGCGGACCTGATGTCGCTGTTGCGCGACAACAGCCCGGTCGTCGGCTTGCCGAGGCTGCATCGATGGATGGTGATTGCCGAAGTCGCCCTCGCCGTCATCCTCCTGAGCGGCGCCGGCCAGATGTTGCGGAGCCTCGATCGTCTGCAGCGCGTCGACCTGGGTTTCCGTCCCGGCGGCGTAACGGCGGCACAAGTGTCACTGCCGCGGACGCGCTATCAGTCTGAAGAGCAGCTTCGGGAGTTCTATCGGGGTGTGCTCGAGCGCCTGGCCTCGGCGCCGGCGGTGAGTGCGGCCGGTGTCGTGTCGGTTTTGCCGCTCGGCGGCTCTGACACCGACACCAGCTTCAGCATCGTCGGCCGGCCGCTGCCCGCCAGCCGCGCCGAAGAACCGGTGGCCTGGTTTCGCATCGTGAGCCACGACTACTTCAGGGTCATGGGCATTCGCGTGGACGAGGGCCGCGGGTTTCTCGACACCGACCGCGGCGACTCGCCGTGCGTGGTCGCCATCAACCGTTCGCTCGCCACGCGCTACTGGCCCGGCGACTCGCCGGTTGGCGCGCGTCTTTTCGTGATGGGCCAGTCGTGCGAGGTGATTGGTCGGGTCGCCGACGTGCATCATCGCGGTCCGGCGACGCCGCCCGAAGCCGAGATGTACCTGTCGATGGAACAGCGCGCGCTGCGTGGCGCAGCCATCGTGGTTCGCGCGGCTTCAAACACTGACGCTGCCGTGGCGGCACTGCGAACCGCAATCCGGTCCGCGGATCCCAGCCTGCCTCCAGGGAACATCCGGACCCTGGACGACATGCTGGGCCGCACGCTGGCCCAGCCCCGCTTTATCAGCCTGATGAGTTCCGCGTTCGCGCTGGTCGCGTTCGTGCTGGCGTTGGTCGGGGTCCACGGCCTGCTCAGCTACGGCGTCGCGCGCCGCAGCCGCGAGATCGGCATTCGCATGGCGATTGGCGCCGGCCGGCACGAGGTGGCCCGATTGATCGCGCGCAGTTCGGTCATCACCATCAGCGGCGGCATCGTGGCGGGACTCGCCGGAGCCTTCGTGCTGTCGCGGGCGATTGCCAGCCTGCTGTTCGGCATCGAGCCCGGTGATCCGCTCACCGCGGCGGCGGTTCTTGTTCTGGTGCTCGTCGCCGGCATCGCGGCGACGGTCGTCCCCGTGCGGAGAGCCATGCGGGTCGACCCCAACTCCGCTCTCAAGATCGAATAGGAGATCTCATGCTGACACTCGTGGCTGCCCTTCTCAGCCTTGGCCTCCAGGCCGCTCCCGCCGTGTCGCTTCCAGCCACGCCGCAAGGCAGGCAACTGGACGCGTTCGTGACGACGTTCCGCACCAGCGAGACGGCGTTCGTCGCGTTTCAGGCGGAGAACATGCTGCCCAAGCGCACCCCAGAGCAACACAAGACCATGTATGCGCGCATGCGCAAGGATTTTGGCGACTTCACGATTCTGCGGGTGCTATCGGCGTCAGCGGATCAGATATCGGTCGCGGTGAAACACCCGGCCGGTATGAACGCGGTCTTCAGCTTCGCGTTCGAGCAGGCGGCGCCCTATCGAATCACCGACATGAACGTGGAGGTTAACCAGCAGTAACGCGATCGGCCGCCGACCACCGTCCTGATCGCCACGCCTCGGGACGCAGGATGACCAGCACGGTCAGCACTTCAAGGCGCCCGATCCACATGGCCAGGGTCAGAACGATGCGACTCACCGGATGCAGATCGGCGAAGTGACCCATCGGGCCGACGGCGCCAAAGCCGGGACCGACGTTACCAAGGCAGGCGGCAGTCGCCGAAATGCCGGTGACGATGTCGGCGCCGAGCAGGATCACGATCATCGAGCAGACGGCAAAGGTCAGCAGGTAGAACAGGAAGAACACGATCACGCCCTGCAGCACGCTGGGCTGGACCACCCGGCCACCAAGCTTGACCGGCAGCACCGCACGTGGATGCAGCATGCGTCGCAGTTCGTGCATCGTGAACTTCGCGAGCAGCACGTGGCGGACGACTTTGGGTCCGCCGCCGGCCGAGCCGGCGCAGCCGCCGATGAACATCAACCCGAGCAGGACTGCCTTGGCCTGCTGGTTCCATAGCTCGAAGTCGACGCTGGCGTAGCCGGTGGTGGTCAGGATCGACAGCACCTGGAACAGCGCGGTCCGCAGGTTGGCGCCGGCGGACATGGTGCCCCAAAGAATGAACACCAGGGCGGCGGTGGCCAGGACGACCACCCCGGTGTAGGCGCGCAATTCCTCATCGCGCAGAAGGACCTGGTAGCTGCGTTGCGCGAGCGCCCGGTACTGCAGCGCGAAGTTCGCGCCCGCCAGGAACATGAACACGATGATCACCCACTCGGCGGCCGGGTTGTTGTAGCCGGCAATCGACTGCGGATGCGGCGAAAAGCCGGCGGCGGCCAGCGTGGTGAACGCGTGGCAGATCGAATCGAACCAGGAAAAGCCGGCCAGCCTGAGCGCGATGGTCTGCAGGATGGTGAGGCCGGCGTAGACCCGCCACAGCAGCGAGGCGGTCCGGCGAATCTGCGGGCTGACCTTTTCGTCGTCCGGGCCCGAGGCTTCGGCGAAGAAGATCTCGCGGCCGCCGATGGCCAGGCGCGGCAGCACGGCCACGAACAGGGCGATCACGCCCATGCCGCCGAGCCACTGCGTCATCGAGCGCCAGAAGAACAGGCCCTGGCCGTACAGCGAGAAGTCGCGCAGCACGGTCGCGCCGGTGGTGGTGAGGCCCGACATCGACTCGAACATCCCGTCGATCGGTGACAGGCCCACCCAAAGGTACGGCAAGGCGGCGGACCAGGCGATGAACAACCACGCCAGCGACACGACGGCCAGGCCTTCGACCCGGCGCATGCGCTCAATCGCCTGTTCGGCATCCACGCCGCCCGCCCGGCGCATGGCGTGGCCAATGGCGGTGGTGAGCGCCCCCGACACGACAAAGGCAATCCCGTCGCCGTATTCGCCATAGGCCGCCGCAACCGCGGCCGGCGCCAGGAACATCAGGCCGAAGACGCGGACAATCAGGCCGCAGACGTGGACGACCAGGGAAATGCGCATGCGCGTCGGCTGCTAACTGCCCGTGCCGGCGAAGTAGTCCTGCACGCGTTCGGCCGCAGCCCGCGTGCAGAACACCAGGATGCGATCGCCGGGATCAATACGATCGTCGCCGCGCGGCACAATCGCGTGATCGCCGCGGAGGATGGCGGCGACAATCACGTCCTCGGGCGTGCCGATCCCCTTGAGCTGGCGCGGCTCGAAGTTGGCGGAGACCGTCAGCTCCAGCACGCGCGCCTCGCCGTGTTCCAGCACCGCCAGCAGGCTGGACGTGCCGCCGGAAATCTGGTGGAGGATTGACGCGACGGCAGCGCCGCGGGCCGACAACGCCACGTCGATGCCGACGCGTTCGAACAGGCGGAGGTTGCCGGGACGGCTCACCCGCGTGACGATCTTCGGCACACCGAGTTGGCGGCCCAGCAACGAAGCCAGCAGGTTGCGCTCGTCGTTATCGATCACGCACACCAGCACGTCGCTGCGCCCCACGTCCTCGGACTCCAGGAACTCCAGGTCGGTGCCGTCGCCGTTGAGCACCAGCGTGCGGCTCAGGCGGGCGGCCAGCATGGCACCGCGCTCTTCGCCGCGCTCGACAATCCGTACCTCGACATCGTCGGCGGCCTCGAGGCGCGTGGCGATCTGCAGGCCGACATCGCCGCCGCCGATGATGGTGATGCGCTGGCGGCCCTGGTTGGTGCCGGGCCGCACCAGTTTTTCGACCTCCTTCATGGCGTCGGGCGTGCCCATCAGGATCACCTTGTCGCCGGCCACGAGCTGGGTTGCGCCCCTGGGCACGAACAGCTTGCCCCCGCGCTTGACCGCCACGATCAGCGAACCCTTTGGCAAGTGCAGGCCGCCGACCGGCGCCGCCACCAGCGGCGACGAGGCGTCGAGCTTGTACTCGAGCAGTCGTACGACGCCGCCCGCGAGCACTTCGGCGTCGATCGCGCCGGGCGCGGTGACGACCTGCTCGATGTCAACGGCCAGCTGCGCCTCGGGCCACAGCACGCGGTTGATGCCGAAATGCTGCAGGCCGGCATCGGTCGACGAGCCGAGGAAGTCAGCGCGCGATACCAGGCAAATGGTCTGGGGGTTTGAAATGCGATTGGCGATGGCGCAAGCGACGATGTTCACCTCATCCAGGCCGGTGCAGGCGATGAAGAAGTCTGCGTCCTTGATGTTCGCGCGTGCGAGCAGGTCTTCGCTGGTGCCGCTGCCCAGCAGGAACTCCACGTCGAGCGACGCAAATCGGTCGGCGACCGTCGGTTCATGGTCGATCACGAACACTTCGTGATCGGCCGCCAAGGCTCGGGCCAGGGCCGAACCGACTTCGCCGCCGCCGACGATGACTATGTTCATGGATGATCCCGACGATCCACTTTAGCGTTTCGCGGACACGGCGTTCAGCGCATATCGCATGATTGAGCCGTGGACTCCGCCAGGCTGGCGCTCGAGCGCATACACGTCGCCAGCCGGGCCATAGGCAGCGGCCTGCACTGCGGCAATGGCCGCCATGTCGGCGGCTGTCAACTCCAGCGTGGCGGCATGCTGAAGGTCGGGCAGGTGTCCGGAGTGGCGGGCGCCGACAATGACGCCGGCGACGCGCGGCTGATCCAACACCCATCGCAAGGCGACCGCGCCAATTGACGTGCCGTGAACTGAGGCCACCGCCCGCAGGACGCGAAGCAAACCCTGAAAGCGATCCCAGCCACCGAACTCGTCGATGATGAGCCGGTACTTGACGAGAGACCGGTTCTCGAGCGGCAACGCCGGTTCGGGCGCGGCGAGGTAGCGGTCCGAGAGAAAGCCTCCCGCGAGGCCACCGTAACAAAGCAGGCTGACGCCCGCCTGTTGGCACAGCGCGGTCATGCTCGCATCGGGCTCATCGGCTTTGCTCAGCGCAGGGCGCCGGTCCAGTACGGAGTACTGCACCTGGTGTGTCTCTACGGGAATGCCGGCCGCGAGGAGTTCGCGCAAACGCGGCGCGTCGAAGTTGGTGACCCCCAGGTTGGCGATCTTCCCGGCACGCCGGCATTCATCGAGCCAGCGCGCCACCTCGACGTACCGTGGCACGGAGTAGTCCCACCAGTGAAACTGGACCAGGTCCAGCCGTTCCACGCCGAGCCGTGTCAGCGACCGATCGATGGCTGTCTCGACGTCGCGGCGAGTCAGCGCCGGCAACGTGTCGAGGTCGGGCACGTACTTGGTGTGAACCTGGATCGGCGCGTCACCCTGCCGCCCTCGCAAGAACCGGCCGATCAGCGCTTCCACGCCGGTGTAGATGTCGGCGCAATCGAAGGTCGTGATGCCGGCATCGACGAACCGGGCCATGTCGTCGAGGGCCGCGGCCTCGTCGACCGCGCCGTGACCGCCGGCCAGTTGCCACCCGCCCTTCAAGATCCGAGAGACGTGGTAACCCGGGGCAATCTCGATTCTCGGGATGTTCATGAAGGCGGGAGCGGCACGGCGGTGACGGCGCCGTGGCTGAAGGTGCGGGTGCCGACCCGCGTGATCCGGAAGCGGGCGCCACAATTCGGATCGGGGCAGGCGATGTCGGTGTCGGTCGTCATCCAGTCGTTGGCGTGCGTCATGCGCTGTTTGGCCGGCAGCAGCGGCAGCAGCGCCGCCAGGGCGTAAATTGAAAAGCCCTGGCCCGGAGGCAGCCACAGGTTCTCGCCTCGCACTTCGAACCAGTCGCCGGGGGTATGGCTGCAGACCATCGGGCGGCTGGTGGCGACGACTTCCACGCGCAGGTCATACAGCTCGAAGCTGTCGTCACGAACGGCCATGCCGGGTACTATAGCGCCGATGCCGGACGTGGCAATTGACGGTCCGCCTGAGGGCGGACGCCACATCGTCGTGATGCACGGAGGAACGGCCGGCGCGGCGGTGCCATTCGTGGTGTTCCTGGCCGGTGTCGGCTGGCTGGCGCTGATGGGCGCGCCCGACGAGCGCGGTTTCTGGCCCATCCTGCTGGCCGCCATCGCCGCGGCTATCGCGCTCGCGCGCGACCGCCGCCGGTATTGCGAATCGCTGCTGGCCGGAATGGCGCAGCCGATCGTCATGCTGATGATCATGGCCTGGCTGCTGGCCGGCGTGCTGAGCACGCTGCTCGGCGCGAGCGGGTTCGTCGAAGCGTTGATCTGGCTGGCCCGTGCCGGCGGCGTGGACGGCAGCGTGTACGTCGCCGCGGCATTCGTGGTCTGTGCCCTGGTCGCCACCTCGACGGGCACCAGCTTCGGGACGATTATCATCGGCGGGCCGCTGCTTTACCCGGCGGGCGCGGCGACCGGCGCCGACCCGGCAATGCTAATCGGCGCCATCCTCGGCGGCGCGACGTTCGGCGACAGCATCTCACCCATCTCGGATACGACTATCGCCTCGGCCGGCACCCAGGATGCCGACATCGCCGGCACCGTACGCGCGCGGCTGAAGTACGTGTTGCCGGCAGCGCTGGTCGCGCTGGCCGTCTACGCGATCGCCGGCGCCCGGCCCGACGCGGTGACGGCCGGCTCGATCGCAACGGCGGTCGGCCGGCCCGACGCCCTGCCGATGGTGCTGGTGCCGGCGATGGTGATTGGCATGCTGCTGGCGAAGCGGCACCTGGTGGAATCGCTGATCGCCGGCGCCGCGGCAGCGATTGTCCTGGGGTTGTCGCTGGATCTGTTGCAGCCCGGTCAAATCCTGCGATTCGAGGCCGGCAGCTTCACCGCGCGCAGCCTGATCATCGATGGCCTCGAACGCGGCGTGGGCGTATCGGTGTTCACGCTGCTGCTCGTGGGGATGGTGGCGGCGTTCGCGGACACCGGCACGTTGGCGCGGCTGGTCTCGGCTTCCACCCGGCCAACCAGTCGGGCGCGCGCCGAGTCGTGGATGGTCGCCACCGTGTCTGCGGCCGTGCTGTTGACCACGCACAGCGTCGTGGCCATCCTGGCCGTCGGGCCGTTTGCCAAGGCGGCCGGAGCGCGCGCCGGGGTTGGACCATACCGGCGGGCTAACCTGCTCGACCTCACCGCCTGCACCTGGCCTTTCCTGTTGCCCTATTTCCTGCCGACCATTCTGTCGGCAAACGCCACGCAGTCTGGCTTGGCGCTGGGAATGCCACGCGTCTCGGCGCTGGACGCCGGCCTTCACAATTTCTACTCGTGGGCGCTGGTCGTCGTCTTGATCCTGGTGGTTTCGACCGGAATTGGCCGGTTCGAAGGACCCCGCGAGGCGAACACTCCTAGCCGGCCGCCGTATTAACCAGAGGCATGCTCCTCCAGGACATCAGGTACGCCGTTCGCAGCCTCGTCTTCGACCGCGGCGTCACCGCCCTGGTCGTGCTGTGCCTGGCGCTTGGCATTGGCATCAACGCCACCTTGTTCAGCATGGTGGACGGCATCCTGATCAAATCACTTCCGTTCAGCGAGGCCGATCGCCTGTTGATTCTGAACGAAACCTTCGAGCGCGGAGGCATTCGCGAAGACGGGGTGTCGTACCTGGCGCTGCGCGACTGGAGGGCGCAGGCCGCGGCATTCACGGCCGTCGCTGCCTTGAGCGGTCGCAGTGTCACCTTGGCCGACGGCGCCGAGGCCGAACGCTACGAAGGAGCAGCCATCACATGGGACCTGTTCCCAACCCTTGGTGTGCCGCCAGCGCTCGGCAGGCACTTCAACGAACAGGACGATCAGGCCGGTGCCGAAGCTGTTGTCCTTCTCAGCGACGACGTCTGGTTGCGCCGCTACAACCGTGACGCCGGCATCATTGGTCGCTCGGTCCGCGTCAACGGCCGACCGCACACCATCGTCGGTGTGATGCCACCAAGGTTCAGTTTTCCGGAGAACCAGAAGGTCTGGATTCCACTTGCGCCGGTGGCGCAGCAAGAACCGCGAACCAATCGCGGCCTGTTCGTGCTTGCTCGCATGAAGCCGGGCGTGGATTTGGCTCGCGCGCGGGCCGAAGTGGCGGCGCTGGCGGCCAGCGTGGCGGCGCGGTACCCCGCGACGAACGATGGGTGGAGCGCCATGGCCAGGCCGATGGCCGACGAGTTCATTCCCGAGGACGTCAGGCTGGTGCTGCTGACGATGATGGGCGCTGTTACGCTCGTGCTGCTGATCGCGTGCGCCAACGTCGCCAACCTGATGCTGGCGCGCGCGTCGGGCAAACAGCGCGAATTCGCCGTGCGCGCGGCCCTCGGCGCCGGGCGAGCGCAACTGGTACGGCAACTGCTGACGGAATGCGTGCTGCTCGGCCTGGGCGCTGCACCTGTTGGCCTGGCGATCGCTTACTTCGGGATCTGGTTGCTCGACGGTGCGGTGTCGCCTGACGACATTCCGTACTACATCAGCTGGGAAATCAACCCCCGTGTCATCACCTATACGGTGCTGGTCTCGGCGTTGACAGGGCTGGTGTTCGGCCTGGCGCCGGCACTGCAGGCAGGACGACTGAACCTGACCGAAGCACTGCGTGACGGCGCGCGCGGGTCAGGTCAAAGCGGCCGCCGCGCGCGGCTGCGCAATGGACTGGTGATCGCTGAAGTGGCACTGGCGCTGGTACTGCTCATCGGCGCGTCGCTGTTCGTCATGAGTTTTCTCAACCTCCAGAGCGCCAGTCCGGGTTTTGCCACCGACTCGTTGCTGACGCTGCGTTTTTTTATGGCCGGCGAGGCGTATGAGCGACCCGAGCAACGGCAGCAGCGAACCGAGGACATCGTCCGGCGCATCGAGACCCTGCCTGGCGTCGAGAGCGCCTACGCCTCGAACTTCATCCCTCTCGACGGCGGCGGTGGCGGTGGTTTCACCATCGTCGATGGCCGCCCGTTCGCGAAGGGAGAGGAGCCGATCATTCTCTTCGTTGGGGTGACACCGCATTTTCACAAGACAATGGGCCTGGCGCTGATCAAGGGGCGCGACTTCACGGAGGCGGAAGGCGCCAGCCAGACCGCGGTGGCTGTAATCAACGACACGATGGCCCGGAAGCTGTGGCCGGACATCGACGCGATTGGCGGGCGGTTCAGGCTGGCCGACGTCGAGCCGCCACAGTGGTTCACCGTGATCGGCGTGGCGCCGGACATCCGGCAATTCGACATGACCGACGACGCGCCCAGGCCGGCGGCGTTCGTGCCTTATCCATACCGCCCATCGGTCAATACCGGAGTGGTGATTCGCACGACCAGCGATCCGGCCCGACTCTCGGCCGCGGTGCGGAGCGAGATCCGCGCCGCGGATCCGGGCCTCGCGGTGTTCAGCGTCCGGACCATGGAGGACCTGCGCGAGTCTAGTTACTGGCGGTTTCGATTGTTCGGCTACATGTTCGGCAGCTTCGGCGCCGCCGCGTTGTTCCTCGCGGCCATCGGCGTCTACGGCGTGCTGTCGTTTGCGGTGTCGCAACGGACGCAGGAGATGGGCGTCCGCGTCGCGCTCGGCGCACAGCAATCCGACGTGCTGCGCCTGGTGGTGCGGCAGGGCGTCACCCTGGCCCTGATCGGGGTGGTCGTCGGCGTCGTCGGCGCGTTCGGCGTGACGCGTGTCATCGCGTCGCTGCTCTACAACGTCACGCCCAGCGACCCGATCAGCTTTATCGGCGTGGCGCTGTTTCTGACCGCTGTCGCCTTTATTGCCAGCTACCTGCCGGCGAGGCGGGCGATGACGGTGGATCCGATTGTCGCGTTGAGGAACGAGTAGCGATGGGGGATTGATCCTCCAACCGACTGTATGACAGAGTCATACAAATGGAGGAGATTCTCACCATTCGAGTGCCGAAGGGCACGCGCCGCAAGCTGGAAAAGCAGGCGAAGGCTGCGGACCTGACGCTCAGCCAGTACGTCCGCCGGGCTCTGGACGCCGAGCAACTGAACAGCGCGCTCAAGGCAGCCCGAGCCGAGCTGGTGCCCCGCGCCCGCGCGAAGGGCGTCTTTACCGACGACGACGTGTTCGACATCGTGTCGTGACGGTCGTCCTCGACACCAATGTCCTGGTGGCGGCGCTGGTCGCGAAGGGACTCTGCCTGGAAGTCGTTCAGCGGACCATCCGGATGCGATGCCTGGTGTCATCGTCGGCGCTCTTGGACGAACTCGAGTCCACGCTGCGACTGAAGTTCGAGGTCACCCCAGTCGTCGCCCGCTTCCTGGCGCTGTTGCGAGAGCAGACGATGTTGGTCGATCCCTTTGTGTTGCCCGAACCGGTCTGCCGGGATCCCGACGATGACATCGTATTGGGAACCGCCATGGCCGCCGGCGCCGAGGTAATCGTGACCGGCGACAAGGATCTGCTGGTTCTTGGCGTCTACGAAGGGATTCGGATCGAGACGCCGAGACAGTTTCTCGAGGGCCTGGATGAGCCGTCACGCGAGTGATCGCCTAATCTTAGCTGCTCGACAACGGACGCCAAGCGACCCGGTCAGCTTTGTTGGCGTGGCGCTGCTTCTCACCGCGATGGCGTTCATCGCCAGCCACCTGCCAGTGAGGCGCGCGATGATGGTGGACCCGATTGTGGCCCTGAGGAGTGAGTAGGCCGTAAGCCCCTTCAGGCGGCTCCGTCGACCCGGAGGCTCAGAGGAACCGTAGTGTCGTCGTGTTCGGTGACGGAGATCGGGATCCCGGAAGCTGCCGCTAGCTAGCGGGCCTCAATAGACGTCGAGCCGGCCAGCGCCGAGGACACACTCCGTAGTCATTTGCTCCACCGATATCCGAGATACCCACCAGCGACCCCGAAGCCAATGAGTGGGGGCAGGACCAGCACGAAGTTCGGCTCGCCGGAATCGTGAGCAGCGACTTCCGCCACGAGAACGCCAACGGCGAACCCAATCAGCCCACCGATCACCGCGCCCTTTATGGCGCCATGCGCAGCGGATCGCCGCGTCTGTTGGGCCTTCTCCTCCGCTCGGTCATACTTGGGGGTGGATTCCCTGACGAGTCGTTTGACGGAGTCCGCGATCGGCGTATCGCCAGGCGCGGCCCAACCCGGGATGGTCGATCCCGTCAGACACACTACGAACATGGAGGTGCGCACAAACGACGAGAGGGCCATCGGCTACTCCTAAGGGCAAGGCGTTATTGAGCCGCCTGGTATTGCAGGGCTCTGCATTGCATCTATGAAGGGGTTGTACGTGTACTGTCCCGGCACATACTCCCCTTCGATTGTGGACCATGCAGGATCGAAGAACCAAGGTTTCCCCATCGGCCAACTCCACGGTGGATTCGCCTTACATCCATCCCGTCCTCTGAAATGTTCGCCAATCTCGGCACCTTGCCAATGGGTAAGTCCACTGAACAGCTCGCCGTTGAACCGCCGCTGCCAGACGCCGCCCTCAAACGGAAGTAGGTCCATACTCACATCTCGATCGTTTGGATGCTCGGGTCGTTCCGCCCCGCGCCCCGCAAACCAAATCCCTAGGCCGCATCACCGGTAGTGGCAATATGCAGCTCCTCACTTGGCGCCGTCGTCCCGATGCCGACGCGGCCAGAGGTAAATCCGATGTTCTCCCCAGAAGTCGTCCAACTGCTCGTCGTCGATGGCCATGAAGTCCGGCAGTCGCGGTTCATGCACAGCCCGCCGGAGCCGTTCACCTGGCCCGTCACATCGAGCTTGTAGGCGGTGACGAACTGCCGATTCCCACGTTGCCATCGCCGTAGAGGACGCTAGTCCCCGACAAAGTCCACGGACCGGCAGTCCCGCCACCGGGCCAGGTCGTGCGGCAATCGCCACCCATGCACAGCCCGCCCGAACCGTTGATCTGCCCGATGACATCCAGCTTGAACGCCGGCGTCGCCGTTCCGATCCCGAGCTTGTTCTCGAGGACCGTCAGATCGGCCGCGGGCGCAGCCGTTGGCTGGCTGTTGTCCACACCCACGATCAAGGGCTTCGCGCTTTGGGGGGATTGGGCGTTCGCCGAACCGCTAGTGACAAGGGCGACACCGAGGACCAGGGGGCGGAGGGGCATGGCGTTCCTCTGAAAGCGCGTTGATTGAACCGGGGTGGCCAGTTTGGCCACTGCAGAGATAGACGGCCTGCCTTCCGAGAACTCTCAGCGGCCGGCGTTTTGGTGGTTGGCGTTATAACATTTGTTGATACAATGACCCATGGTCGTTGAGCTCAAGCTCCGCAAGATCGGCAACTCGGTGGGCGTCGTGCTTCCGAAGGAAGTGCTCAACCACTTGAAAGTTGGCGAAGGAGACACCATCTGTGTGACCGAAACGGTTGACGGCAGCCTGCGCGTGGGTCCGTCGAACGACGAGTTCAAGAAGCAGATGGAAGCGGCGGAGAGCGTGATCAGTCGCTACCGGAATACCCTCCGCGAACTTGCGAAATGACGCCGGTCTGGTTGCTCCGGGAGGCGGTCATCGCCACTCACGAGCGCCTGCTGGCTGAGTTCGGTGGCGCCTCGGGCGTTCGTGATGCCGGGCTGCTCGATTCTGGCCTTGCGCGCGCGGAAAATCTCCAGGCCTACGGTCAGCCGTCGGTTTTTGAGCTCGCAGCGGCTTATGCCTTCGGCGTGGTGAAGAACCACCCGTTCATCGACGGCAACAAGAGGACGGGGTTCACGATCGCCGTGACCTTTCTCGAGCTCAACGGCGAGACATTCCGGGCATCGGAAGTCGACGCCACCATTCAGACGCTGGCCCTGGCCGCGGGCGAACTTGATGAGGCAGGCTACGCGAATTGGCTGAAGGGCAGCTGCAAGACCAACGAATAGGCAACCCTAAAGGGTTGCCTCCACCGACATCAGAACACCGACATCAGAACAGAAACAGAGAACAACGCACATGAAGACCCCAACCGCCGGCGACGTGTCCGGATTTGCTTCGCTCGGACTCGCTGCGCCGCTGGTGGCCGCCGTCTCGGCCCTCGGCTACGAAGAACCCACGCCCATTCAGCGTGAAGCCATCCCGGTGCTGCTCGCCGGCCACGACATGCTCGGCCAGGCCGCCACCGGCACCGGCAAGACGGCGGCGTTCGCGCTGCCGCTGCTCAACAAGCTGTCGGAAGACACCAAGACCAACCGCGGCAAGGCGCGCGCCCTCGTGCTGGTGCCGACGCGCGAACTGGCCATGCAGGTGGCCGAGGCGCTGCACAAGTACGCGAAGGGCTCGAACCTGAACGTGGTTCCAGTCTACGGCGGCGCGCCGATGGATCACCAGATTCGCGCGCTGCGCCGCGGCGCGGAAGTGGTGGTCGGCACGCCCGGGCGGGTGCTCGATCACCTGCGCCGGCAGACGCTGAACCTGGCCAACGTCGAAGTGCTGGTGCTGGACGAAGCCGACGAGATGCTCGACATGGGCTTCTCCGAAGACATCGATGCCATCGTCGCTGAGACACCCGATACCCGCCAGACGGCGCTCTTTGCCGCGACGTTTGCCCCGCGCATCATGTCGATTGCCGGCCGGCACCTCAAGACGCCGAAGAAGGTGCAGATCGCGCAAGAGAAGCGCGCCGCCGGCAAGCTGCCGCAAGTCCGGCAAGTCGCCTATATCGTCGGCCGCGGCCAGAAGACCGGCGCGCTCAGCCGCATTCTTGATTTCGAGAGCCCGAAGTCGGCGATCATCTTCTGCCGAACCCGTCTCGAAGTGGACGAGTTGACCGACACGCTGAACGCGCACGGCTACGGCGCCCAGGCCCTGCACGGCGGCATGATGCAGAAGCAGCGCGACCGCGTGATGCAGCTGTTCCGCAGCGAGAAAGCCGACATCCTGGTGGCCACCGACGTCGCCGCCCGCGGCCTCGACATCGATCACGTCTCGCACGTCATCAACTACGACCTGCCGACGGCGCCCGAAGTCTACGTGCACCGCATTGGCCGGACCGGCCGCATTGGCCGCGAGGGCGTGGCCATCACGCTGGCGGCGCCGCGCGAGCAGCGTTTCCTGCAGTACGTCGAGCGCCTGACCAAGCAACGGGTCGAGATCGGCAAGCTGCCCACCGAGGCGGATCTGCGCAAGCGCCGGCTCGAAGCGGCGAAGGATGCGATCCGCGAACGCATCACGGCCGGCGGACTCGACGACACCAGGGAACTGGTCGAGTCGCTCGCCCAGGAATTCGAGATGATCGACATCGCCGCCGCCGCCGTGGCCATGGCCAACGAGAGCGCCGACAAAACGGTGGTCAGCGATATCCCGGTTGCCGACGAGCGGCAGCCACGGTCGTACGACGGCCCGCCGCGCGACGACCGCGGCTACGACCGCGCCCCGCGGCCCGCCGCGCGGGCGCCCAGGGATGAAGGGCCGATGACCCTGCTGCGCATCAGCGTCGGCAAGGACGAAAGCATCCGGCCCGCCGACCTCGTGGGCGCCATCGCCGGCGAAGCCAAGATCCCCTCGGGCGTGATCGGGGCGATCAAGATTCACGACGACTACTCGCTGGTTGAGATTCCCGACGAGCTGGCCGAGCGGGTGATCACGGCGCTCAAACGCACCCAGATTCGCGGCCACCGCGTGACAGTCCAGTCAAAACCCTCTTCGGGCCGGTAGGGCTGGTCGGGCGGCGTAGGGCGGGTCGGAAGGGAGACGCCAAACCTTTCGGGGGTTCCCTCCGTCTATGTCCATGGAAGGTATATCCACCATGGATATAGACGCACGATGAGCCCTGCCGACCCCCGTCCCGAATCGCTCCTGCCGCTGCCGCCGGCGGTGTTTCACATCCTGATGGCGCTGGCCGACGACGACCGCCACGGTTACGGCATCATCCAGGAGGTCCTGGCCCGCACCTCCGGCGAGGTGCGGCTCAGTCCGGGCACCCTTTACCGTTCCATCCAGCGCATGTTGGACGACGACCTGATCGTCGAGAAACACGAACGGCCGGCACCGGAACTCGACGATGAACGGCGGCGGTACTACAGCATCACCAGGTTCGGCAAGGCGGTGGCCCAGGCCGAAGCGTCACGGCTCACTGATTTGGTCAAGCTGGCACGCGCCAGCGGCTTCGTGCCGAGGAAGGCCTGATGAGCTTCTATCGCGCCCTGCTCCACCTCTACCCGAAATCGTTCCGCGGGGAGTACGGCGCCGAGATGTGCGCGGTGTTTGCCCGCGAGCTCGAGTCGGCGAGGGGCATCGCCCGCGCCATGCTGCTGGCGCGCGCTCTCGTGGATACCCTTGTCAACGCCGCGCGCGTGCACGCCGACATCACGCGGCAGGATCTCCGCTACGCCGTCCGCTCGCTTCGACGGACTCCAGGGTTCACCGTCACGGCGGTGGCCGTCGCGGCGCTGGGCATCGGCGCGACGACCGCGGCCTTCTCGGTCGCCGATCACGTACTGCTCAGGCCGCTGCCGTTCCCCGACTCGCAGCGGCTGGTCAAGCTGTGGCAAACGCAGGTCTCGCGCGGCTATTCTCGCCTCGAGCCGTCGCCACCCAACTACCTGGACTGGAAGCGCCTGGCGACCTCGTTCGAGGGCGTCGAGGCCTACACCGCCACCGCCGCCACGTTATTGGGCAACGGCGCTCCCGAGCGCATTGCCGGACAGCGCGTGACCGGCGGCATGTTTGCGCTGCTGGGCCGCTCCGCGGCGACGGGCCGCACGCTGGTCGAGTCGGACATCGACGCCGGCCAGAATCCCATCGTGATTAGCGACCGTCTGTGGCGAACGCGCTTTGCCGCCGACCCGAACATCCTCGGCCAGACCCTGTCGCTCGACGACGCCACCTCGGTCATCGTCGGTGTGATGCCGCCCGATTTCATCTTCCCCGATCGGGCGACCGACTTCTGGCGCCCGTTCCGACTCAATCCTGAGAGCGGCGACGAGGATCGCAACAACCACTACCTGGGAGTCGTCGCCAGGCTCAAGCCGGACGTCACCTTCGAGCAATCACGCTCTGAAATGCGGGTGATTGCCGAGCAGCTCCGGCAGCAGTATCCGAAAGAGCTGAGCGAAACCAGCGCCAGTGCGTTCCGCTGGCGAGACGAGGTGAGGGCGCAATCGCGGATGTTGCTGGCCGCGCTGGTCGCCGCGTCGCTGTGCCTGCTGTTGATCGCGTGCACCAACCTGGCCAACCTGCTGATGTCGCGGGCCCTGGCTCGGCGCGCCGAGTTCGCCGTCCGCGCGGCGGTGGGTGCCAGCGTCGATCGGCTGGTGCGCCAGATGCTGACCGACAGCCTGCTGCTGGCCGGCGCCGGTGGCGTGCTGGGCGTCGTGCTGGCAACGGTCTCGGCGCCGCTCGTGGTCCGCATGGTGCCTTCGGCGCTGCCAATCGCGGAAGTGCCGCCGCTCGACCTGCGCCTGCTGCTTGGCGCCGCGATCGTGACCGTGATCACGGGCGTGGCGTTCGGCGTTCTACCCGCGCTCAGGGTGTGCCGCAAGGCCGATGGCGCGGCGTTGAAAGAGAGCGGGCGCGGCGGCACCGGGCGCGCGACCGAACGCTTGCGCTCGGCGCTGGTCGTTGCCGAAATCGTCGCCTCGGTCGTGTTGCTGGTGTCGGCCGGCCTGCTGATCCAGGCGCTGGTGCGGGTGCAGGCCATTGACCCTGGCTTCAAGATGGCCAACGTGCTGACGCTGCGGACGTCCCTTCCGACGCCCAAGTACGAGCTGACCGCGACGCGTTCGCAGTTTTACGACCGCGTGCTCGGCGAGGTTCAGGCGCTGCCCGGCGTCGCCAGGGCGGCCTACATCAGCTTTCTGCCCATGACGATGCGCGGCGGGATCTGGCCGATCCTGACGACGACGGAGGATCCGGAGAGTCCAGGCGGCTTCGTGGCTCCCGACGCGCTGGACCAGCGCGTGGCGAGCGTTCGATTCGTCACGCCCGGCTTCTTCGACGCCATCGGCACACCGCTCCTGCAGGGACGCGATGTCGGCGCCGGCGACACACTCGACACGCGCCGGGTCGCCGTCGTGAGCCAGTCGTTCGCGCGCGATCATTTCCCCGGCCAGGATCCCATCGGCCGGCAGTTCGCGGTCGCCTTCGCGGTGCGCACCATCGTTGGCGTGGTTGGCGACATCCGCGTTCGCGGCCTCGAACGCGAAAGCGAACCGCAGGTCTACATGCCGGCCGCCCAGCAGTTCAACGGCCAGCTGTCGTTCTACAAGCCGCAGGATCTTGTCGTCCGCTCGACAGTGCCGTCGTCCACGCTGATTGCGGCAGTGCGATCGATCATCAACCGCGCAGACCCGCAACAACCGATCACCGACATCAAGACGCTGGAAGAAGTGGTCGGCCTCGATACGGCGCCGCGAGTCGTGCAGCTGCGCGTGCTGGGCGCCTTCGCGGCCGCGGCGTTCCTGCTGGCCGCCATCGGCATTCACGGGCTGCTGGCGTTCACGGTGTCGGCGCGAACGCGCGAAATCGGCGTCCGCATTGCGCTGGGAGCGAAGCCGGCCGATATCCTCAGGATCGTGGTCGGCCGCAGCGCCGGCTTGTCGGTGATCGGCGTCGTCATCGGCGCCGTCCTGGCCTATGCCGCCGCTCGCGCCATGCAATCGCTGCTGGCGGGTGTCGAGCCGGGGAATGCGGCGGTGTTTGCGTCGGCCGTGGCGCTGGCCCTGCTGATGACCCTGGCCGGCAGTATTCTGCCCGCCTGGCGCGCCGTGCGGGTCGATCCGCTCACAGCCACACGAGCGGACTAGGTTCGTCCCGACTCTTGCTTCGTGTCCTTCGTGATCTTCGTGTTTGCATTTATCCTTACCCCATGAATCAGCGCATGGTGGTCGGGGTCTCTGTCTTGGCGATCAGTGCCGCCACGCTCAGCGGGCAGGCGGTCACCGCCCAACTAGGCATCACCGAAGGGCGGGCCAAGGAGGCGGTGTTCGACTCGTTCATGGCCGGGGCCATCTCGATCGCCGGCAAGGCGGAGGTCTTCACCGCCGCATCGCCCCAGGCCCGCGTGGCCATGGTCAACGCCGCCACGGCGCTGGCCCGCGCGTTCGTCGACAGCGACGAGTTCAAGCGGCGCTACGCCGACCACCGCGAGGCGAACGGACCCGATCCGCTGCCCGATGAACAGACCGCCGACCAGGTTCTGGCCAAGCAGCGAGCCGACTTCGAGAAGCAGGTGGAAGCCCTGCGCAAGCAGTTCGTCGATGACGCGATCACCCCCGAGCAACGCGCGACACTCGAAGAGGGGTTTGTCACCATGCGGGCCCAGTTCACGGAGATGGAGACCGGGCAGCGGCGCGTGGAGATCGACAGCGCCTTGAAGGCTCAGCGGGCCCAGCAGGTGAGCGCGCACGCCGCCGCGACGAAAGAGTTCGAGAGCGTCTATCCGGCCGACCCCAGGCGGTTGGTGGCCATGCGCTTGCGTGCGTTCCTGGCCGCAACCGGCGACATCGACTTCACGGCCAGGCTCGTCGAGCAAGGCAAGGTTCGGAAGTTCGCCGATCCCGCCCTCGAAGCCAAGCCAGGCGAGTGGAAGATGTGTTTCCGCGCCGGAAAACCAGCGACCGATGCCGCCCGGGAGTTCGCCCGGAAGTGGCTGGCCGAGCTCGAGGCGCAAGCCGGCGTCGCCGGGGCCATGGCGCCGCACGGGCTGAAATAGGGTTGAACCGGCGGGCCGATGGGTCTATCGTCTGCCCGGGGGAGACCTTATGGAGATTGACCGCAGAGCTTTCATCGCCAGCCTGGGCGGCACCGCCGCTGTCAGCCTGATGGACTCAGAGGCCAAGGCCGACGCGCTCGAGCACTGGATGGAAGACCAGCTCGACGAGCAGGCCGCCGCGGCCCAAGGTGGGCAGGAGAAGTTCCCCACTGTCGCCGAACTCGAATCGCAGATCGAGACCCGCTCGTTCCGCCGCGGCGCCGGCAACGTCTTCACCTCGGGCAACCGCGGCGGCAACGTCAAGCGCCTCGAGCCGATGCCGAAGAACCCGACGCTGCAGGATTTCTTCCGGCTGCGTTTCGCGCCGGCCAACCACGTGCTGCAAAGCGCGACGCGGGCGCTGAAGACCGGCATGTCAGAGGAGATCATCCTGGCCTGCCTGCTGCACGACTGCGCGCAGGCGCTGATGAAGGCCGACCACGGCTGGTGGGGCGCGCAGCTGTTCGAGCCGTACATCCCCGAGAAGTCGACGTTCGGCATCCGCTATCACCAGACGCTCCGCTTCTACGCCGATCCCGACGCCGGATACGAGTATCCCGACCTGTACTACCGCATCTTCGGTCAGGATTACGTGCCGCCGCCACACATCGAGGCGACTTACAAGATGCTCCGCAACCACAAGTGGTACATGGAGCCGCGCCTGGTCACGGTGAACGACCTCTATGCGTTCGACCCAAATGCAAAGGTGTCGATCGAGCCGTTTACGGACATCATCGGCCGCCACTTCAAGCAGCCCAAGGAAGGCCTTGGCAACGACAACAGCCCGAGCGCGCACATGTGGCGGACGCTGGCCAACCCCGACGCGCCGCTCTAGGAAAGTGAGAAGAGAGAAGTGAAAAGTGAGAAGAAGGAAATGAGGAGACCCGCGATACGAGCAACGGGCCGGCAGGTTCTTGTTCTTACTTCTCTCTTCTCACTTCTCACTTCGCCGGTCGGCATTGCGCGGCAGCCCAAGGTCAATTACAAGGGGCTGGAGATTGTGGCGACCGGCGTGGAGCGCGCCCAGAACGTGGCCCTGGTTGATTGCCCGCCAACCACCAACTCCCAGCGGGGCAATGCCCGCGGCGGCGAGGAGTTCGCCGTGATCAACCTGTCGTTCAAGGTCACGCCTGCCTTCAAGGAAACCATCGTCAAGAAGCCGGTGCTGACCGATGCCTCAGGCAAGGTCTACAACACGTCGGTGGCGATCATCGATCCCGGGTCGGTGCCCGAGTACAAGTGCGCGTTTCCGTTCCGCGTGCCGGCCGGCACGAAGGTGGCGTCGGTGCAGATCGACACCGCCAGCATCGACCTCACGTCGATCGACCAGAAGTAGGCGCCTTGCCGGGTCACCGCGAGCGCGAAGGCTGGTTGGACCTGCAGTTCGTCGAACACGTCGCCGAAACGCTGGACATCGGTCCGGGCACTGAAGTCTTCGAGGTTGCCTGCGGCGCCGGCGAGTTCCTGCTGCCCCTTCACGACAACGGCTACCTGGTAGGCGGGGTGGACGATGACGCCGGCCTGGTCGGCGCGGCGCGGGAGGCCATGCCCGGCGGGCGGTTCGCCATTGGCCCGCCCTTGTCGCTGGATGCAGTGCCACCGTGGCACGTGGTCCTGTGCCGGCGGTTCGGGTTGTTTCCGGACGCCGATTACGCGCGGACCGTGCTGACGCGCATGGCGGCCAAGGCCACCCACGCGGTCGCGATTCTCGAGGTGCCTGAGGCCGGGTTCGACCGCCGCTGGATGCTGCACGCCTTCGCCGAGATCGGCGGCTCGGCGGTGCAGTTGGAGACGATGAAGGAGGACGGCGAGGAAATGAAAGAGGCGCGCTACAACGTGTTCGCGCGCCTCTGAAGTCGTGGTCCGCCGGTCTACTGCAAGGGCGGCAGCATCGGCGACAGCGCCTTCGGGCCGTAGTCGACCAGGAACAGGCCGAGCAGGATGGCCAGGAAGAAGAGGCCCGTCGCCACCGTCAGCTTGGTCAGCTTGCTCGCGTACTTCACGTGCATGAAGTACCAGATGACCAGCGACGCCTTGAAGCCGGCGATGACCATGGCGACCAGGAAGTTGAACTGGCCGAGATCGACGAATGCCGCGCCCACGGTGACGGCCGTCAGGACCATCAGCGCCAGGAAGATGGTGACGTAGAGGCTGACAGGGGAAACGTGTCCAGACATTAGACGTGCCTCTCGACGAGGTAGAGGAGCGGGAACAGGAAGATCCAGACAATGTCGACGAAGTGCCAGTAGAGGCCGGCCATTTCGACCGGGGTGTAGTACTGCTCGTCGAACCGGCCCTTATACGCCATCCACGTGATGACGCACATGATGCCGATGCCGATGATCATGTGCAGGGCGTGCAGCCCGGTCATGGTGAAGTACAGGCTGAAGTAAATCTGCGTGGTCAGCTGCAGCTGTGCGGGGCTGAGCGTGAGCTCGCGGTGCGGTTCAGCCGCGGCGGCGGGCGCAGCGGCCTCCCCGGCCGCCGGCTCTTCGTGCGCGGCGGCCCACTGGAAGTTGTAGCCCGGCACGTGGTGATGCTCGAACTTGTCGGCGTACTCGATCACCTTGACGCCCAGGAACACCGCGCCGAGGATCATCGTCAGCACCAGCCAGTTCACCGTGGCCGAGCGCTTGTTGGTCTGCGCGCAACGCACCGCCATGGCCATGGTCAGCGAGCTGCCGATCAGCACGGCGGTGTTGAGGCCACCCCAAAACAGGCTCAACGAGCGGCTGGCTTCGGCGAACGCGTCGAAGTACCACATGCGATAGACCATGTAGGCCGCGAACAAACCACCGAAGAAGAGGATTTCGGTCAGCAGGAACACCCACATCCCGACGACCGCAGCTTCCTTCTGCTGCGACATCGTGTCGAAGTGGTGCTGCAGCGCCGGGTGGTGCGCCGCGTGCGCGTGATCGTGCCCGTCAGCGTGCACTACCGCGTTAGACAAGATGCTTCTCCTTGGCGACGACGTGCTCGTACTCGTAGGGTTCGTGGTCGACGACCGGGACCTCGAGGAAGTTCTCGGTCAGCGGCGGCGACTGCGTCTGCCACTCGAGGCCGGAGGCGGCCCACGGATTCGGTCCGGCGACGGCGCCCTTCTTCAGCGACCACAGCAGGTAGATCACCGGCAGCGCGTAGCCGAGGCCGAGCACGCTGGCGCCGGCCGACGACATCACGTTGAGCACCTGCATCTCGTCGGGATACGAGTGGTAGCGGCGCGGCATGCCGAGGTAGCCGACGACGAACTGCGGCAGGAAGGTCAGGTTGAAGCCGACGAACACCAGGATGGCCGAGATCCGCGAGAAGAACTCGGAGTACATCCGGCCGGTAATCTTCGGCCACCAGAAGTGCAGGCCGCCCATGTAGCCCATGATCGCGCCGCCGACCATGATGTAGTGGAAGTGCGCGACGACGAAATAGGTGTCGTGCAGGTGGATGTCCATGCCGAGCGTCGCCAGGAACAGGCCGGTCAGGCCGCCAATGGCGAACAGGCCCATGAACCCGTAGGCATACAGCATCGGCGTCTCGAACGAGATGGCGCCCTTGTAGAGCGTCGCCGTCCAGTTGAAGACCTTGACCGCCGAGGGAATGGCGACCGAGAAGCTGAGGAACGAGAACACCATCGCCGCGTAAGTCGAGATGCCGGCGACGAACATGTGGTGCGCCCAGACGATGAAGCCGAACACCGCGATGGCCAGCGACGAGAAGGCGACGAAGCTGTAGCCGAAGATAGTCTTCTTCGAGAAGGTCGAGATCAGCTCGCTCTGCACGCCGAGCGCGGGCAGGATCATGATGTAGACGGCCGGGTGCGAGTAGAACCAGAACAGGTGCTGGAACAGCACCGGGTCGCCGCCGCGGGCCGGGTCGAAGATGCCGAAGCCGAAGGCGCGTTCGACAAACAGCATCACGATGGTAATGGCGATCACCGGCGTGCCGAGCACCTGCACCAGGCTGGTGGCGTAGTGCGCCCACACGAACAGCGGCAGGCGGAACCAGGTCATGCCCGGCGCGCGCATGCGGTGGATGGTGACGATGAAGTTGAGGCCGGTCAGGATCGACGAGAAGCCGGCGATGAAGACGCCGAGCGCGACGGGCACGACGTTGGTGTTCGACCCGGTCGCGCTGTAGGGCGTGTAGAAGGTCCAGCCGGTATCGACGCCGCCGGCCAGCATCGCGTAAAGCGTGAAGACGCCGCCGATCCAGTAGATGTAGAGGCTGAGCAGGTTGATGCGCGGGAACGCCAGGTCCTTGGCGCCGATCATCGGCGGGATCAGGAAGTTGCCGAGCACGGCCGGAATCGACGGGATCAGGAAGAAGAACACCATGATCACGCCGTGTGCGGTGAAGAACTTGTTGTAGGTGTCGGCGGCGACGAAGTCGCCCTGCGGCGTCGCCAGCTCGAGGCGGATGCCGACGGCGAACAGGCCGCCGAGGAAGAACATCACCGAGATCGAGATCAGGTACATGATCGCGATCCGCTTGTGGTCCTTGGTCAGCAGCCACGACGCCAGGCCGTGGCCGTTGTTCAGGTAGTTCCGCTCGGGAATCTTGAGCTTGTCCAGCATGGCTTACTTCTTTTCAGCCGCGGCGGCGGCCGGATTCTGCGTGGAAACAGCCGCGCCCGACGCGGGAGCGGCGGCCGGCGTCGCGTTGGGCGACATCGACTTGACGTGTTCGATCAGGGCGACCAGGTTCTCTTCGCTGACCAGCCCCTGGAAGGTCGGCATCAGCGGCTGGAAGCCCTTCACGATCTTCGCCTGCGAGTTGAGGATCGACTCGCGCAGGTAGGCCTCGTCGACCATCACTGTCGAGCCGTCCTGCAGCTCCACTGCCTTGCCGACAATGTCCTTGAGCGACGGGCCGCGGCCCTGGCCGGTGTCGAGATGGCAGGTGGAGCAGGCGAGGTCATTGAACAGCCGGGCGCCGCGCTGCGCGAGGGTGCCTTCGAGGCCGCCGCCCTGCAGCCAGGCCTGGTAGGCCGACGCCTCGAGCACCGTGACCGTGCCGATCATGCCGGCGTGGTTGGTGCCGCAGTACTCGGTGCAGAAGATGTGGTACTCGCCGGGCTGCTGCGCCTCGAACCACAGCTCGGTGTAGCGCCCGGGAATCGCGTCCATCTTGGTGCGGAACGCCGGGAAATACAGGCTGTGCAGGACGTCCTCGGAGCTGATCGTGATCTTCACCGGCCGGCCGGCGGGAATGTGCAGCTCGTTGATTTCGCGCTGGCCTTCGAGGTGCTGGAACTTCCACATCCACTGCTTGCCGACGGCATAGATGTGCATGGCTTCGGCGGGCGGCCGCCGCAGGTGGTAGTAGACCGAGGCTCCCCACCCGAACATCACCATCGCGATAATGGTCGGGATCACGCTCCACAGCAGCTCGAGCGGCAGGTTGCCCTCGATGCGGGCGCCGATTTCGCCGTCGTGCGTCTTGTGATAGCGAATGCCGAAGTAGATCACCGCTATCGCGACGCCGACCGCGAAGAACGCGCAGGTGGCGAGGATGAAGAAATACAGCGCATCGACGTCCTTGGCGAACGTCGAAGCCTGATCGGGAAGGATGGGGATGCCGAATATTGTCATTAGCTAGTGTCCGGCCGCGCGATGGTCGCGCCGAAACGACACGAACATGAATCCAAACAGCGCCACCAGCGTGGCGGCGCCACCAATGCGAACGGCCCTCATGGCCACGAAGCCGTAGTTACCCGCGGCCGGATCGTAGTGATAGCAGTAGAGCAGCAGCTGGTCGGCCAGCGAACCGATCTTGCCGGACGACGACTCGATCAGCGCGAACTTGACGTCGCGCGGCGAGTAGTCGATGCCGAAGAAATAGCGCGACAGCCGCCCCTCGGGCGTCGTCACGATGATGCCGCTGGCGTGCGCGAACTGCTGCGACGCCTCGTCCCACACGTAGCTGAAGCCCGCCGCCTTGGTCAGCGCGTCGATCGACGCCTGGCTGCCGGTCAGGAAGTGCCAGCCCTGCTCCGCCTCGGGCCGCTTGTAGCGCTCGAGGTATGCCTGTTTCTTGCCCGCCGCCAGCACCGCCGTCTCGCGCGAATCGAAGCTGACGGTGACGACGTCGAATTCCCGGCCGACGGTCTCGTCAATCACGCGCAGCGCGCTTTCGAGCCCGTTCAGCACCTGCGTGCACAGCATCGGGCACTCGTAGTAGACAAACGCCAGCACCACCGGCTTGCGGCCGAAGTAGTCGCCGAGTCGCACCGTTTTGCCGGCTTCGTCGGTGAACGGCAGGTCGAGCGGCAGCTGTTCGTTCAGCCGCTGCTCGAAGGCGACCTTGCCGAGCACGCCCGGCACCTGGTTTGACGGCAGCGCCTGCGCCGGACGCAGACCCGGCGCCTCGCCCTGCGCCGACACGACGGCTGTCATGAGCGCCACCGCACTCAGGGCCATCACCGCCGTCCGCAAATCACGAGATCGCCAAATCACCAAATCACCAAGTCATCGCGGGACGATCGTCCGTCCCGACGAACTGTCCTGTGTCACCACGTTGACGCCGTTGCCGCCGCCGCTGCGCGCCGGCAGGCCGCGCTGCAGCAGCATTTCCATGGCGCGATCGATTGGAATGCGGGCGATGCCGCCGTCCTTGTCGACCCAGCCGTAGCTGCCCAGCTTGTCGGCTTCACCCTGGCGCAGCATGTAGACGTCCTTGAACGGCTGCATCTGCAGGTTCGGCGCCGGCGGGTTGCGCTGCTGGCCGACAGCCAGCGGGTACTTCTGCGCCGCGGCGTCGGCGGCCTGCGTCCGGTTTTCGAAGAACCAGAAGGTGCCGTAGACAATGGCCACCGAGATCAGCATGGCGACAACCAGCCACAGCGCGAACTTGTAGCCGACCGACGTGTCGATGTCGGTGTGCTCGTACTTCGCGCCGGCCGGCGTCGGTCCGTACTCGAGGTCCTGATCGGTCACGTGCTCGTTAGTGGACATGATGGGTCAGCGCCTTCTCCAGGCCGGCATCGTGCACGGGCAGCAGCGAGCGCCCGGCGAGCTGCGCCACGAAGATCGAAATGAAGATGCCGCCCAGCGCCAGCGGCAGCGCGAAGTCGAGCAGGCTGAAGGTGTAACCGGCCTTGTGGAACTCGGGGACGACGTGCCAGTAGTAGTCGGCGACGCGGGCGAGGATGATCCAGGTCGCCACTACGCGCAGCTTGCCGGCGTTTTTCTTCAGGTCGCGCGACAGCAGCAGCGCGTAGGGCACGATGAAGTGGCCGACGATGATGAAGGCGCTGAGGTACTTCCAGTTGGTCTCCCAGCGCACCAGGTAGTGCGGAATCTCCTCCGGGATGTTGGCCGACCAGATAATCAGCAGCTGCGAGAACGACAAGTACGCCCACATCATGAGGAAGGCGAACAGGAACTTGCCGAGGTCGTGGAAGTGGTGGGTGGTCAGGATCCGGTTCAGCGGAGCGGTCTGCGACAGCATGACCAGCACGGTGATGCCGAAGGCAAACGCCGACAACGCCTGGCCGCCGACGTAGAGCATGCCCCAGATGGTCGAGAACCAGTGGGGGTTGACCGACATCGTCCAGTCGACCATCGCGAACGTGACGCTGAGGAAGTAGACCACCAGCCCGCCGCCCGACAGGCGCGCCAGCTTGTCGACCAGCGCCGCGTCGCCGGTGCGGTCGTGCTCGGCCGACCACGACGTGAGCAGGTAACCCATGACCGACCACAGGACGAAGTAGATCGCCTGCCGGATCAGAAAGAAAGGCGTGTTGAGGTAGCCGGCCTTCAGCATCAGCACCGGGTCGCTCTGGGCGCTCTCGTGGGTCCACTCGTAGAGCGAGTGCATGCCGAACACGATCGGCAGGAACAGCACCGCCATGAACGGGATGGTGCGGACCGCGGCTTCGAGCGGCCGCCGCAGCACCACGCCCCAGGCGCCGCCGGTCAGGTACTGGACCATCAGCAGCGCCATGCTGCCGAGGGCCACGCCCATCCAGAAGGTGTAGGCCACCAGGTAGGCCTGGAAGAAGCGGTCGAGGCCCGACATCATGAAGCCGGCGCCGGTCAGGACCAGGCCCAGCACCGCCGCGATCAGGCCGAACTGCTTGAGCCCGGGCAGCGGCGTCTCGCCGGCCTTGAACGTTTCAGAAGTAACGGTCGACACTAGTGCCTCTCCGTGGATGCCGGGGCGGCGTCGAGCTCGGCGCGCCGGTCGGCCGGCACGTCGTTCACCGACGCGTGCTGGCTCAGTTGCAGCGCGCGCACGTAGGCGACGATCAGCCAGCGGTCGCGCACCGGAATCTGCTCCGCGTAACCCTGCATGGCGCCGAAGCCGTTGGTGATCACGTCGAAGAAGTAGCCGGCCTTCTCCTCGCGCAGGCGGTCCTGGTGATACGACGCCGCCTGGCGCAGTCCGCGCTGCACCACCATGCCGTTGCCGTCGCCGAGCTTGCCGTGGCAGGGCGTGCAGTAGATGTTGAAGCGCTGCTGGCCGCGCTCGAGGTCGGCGTGGGCAATCGCGAACGGGAACTGGTCGACGAGCTGGCCGCCGACCTTGCCGGTGTAGAGCGCTTCGTCGTCGCGCAGCCAGCCGCGCGCCACGGTCCCGGTCGGGGCGGTGCGCGAGGCGGCGCCGTTGGCGAATGACGTGCTGGCCTCGAAGGCTTCGTAGCGGGGCGCGTCGTGCATGTCCTGGCGGCAGCCGGCGGCGACGAGCGCCGAGGCGGCCAGCAGCACGAGCGCAAGCCCGGGTGGGAAGGTCTTATTCATCAACGTCGTAGACTCCCTTCGCGCCGGTGCTGCGCAGGAACTCGCTGGTCCGCGTCTGGTCGAACTTCGGATCCGCCGACTCGACGACCAGGAAAAACTTGTCGGAGCTGGCCATCGAGAAGCGATCGACGTTGAAGCACGGGTGATACGGCTGGGGCAGGCCGTTGAGGACGATCATGCCGATCGCCGCCGACAGGGCGGCGAACAGAATCGTCAGCTCGTACGACGGGATGATGAAGGTGACCCAGCTGGCGTAGGGCCGTCCGCCGATGTTCATCGGGTACTCGATGACCGAGGCCCAGTACTGCAGCGCGAAGCCGGTGGCCATGCCGGTCAGGCCGCCGACCAGGACTATCTGCGACAGTTTGGTCCGCTTCTTGTGAATGATGTCGTTCAGCTCTTCGATCGGCACGGGCGAATAGGCTTCGACCTTCGTGAAGCCGTTCGCCATGGTCTGGCGCGCCGCGTCGACCACGGCCTGGGCCGAGTCGAACTCGGCCATCACGCCATGAAGCCGGTTGGTGGGCTCGTTAGTGTGCATGGTCGGACTTCACTTTCGACTGCGGCAGCAGCATCTTGACCTCGAAGATCGAAATCATCGGCACGAACCGCAGGAACAACAGGAACAGCGTCAGGAACAACCCGATGGTTCCGAAGAACGTCATGAAGTCCCACTGCGTCGGGTAATACATGCCCCAGGCCGCCGGGATGAAGTCGCGGTTGAGCGAGGTCACGATGATGACGAAGCGCTCCAGCCACATGCCGACGCCGATCAGCAGCGACATCACGAACAGGATGGTGGTGTTGTGGCGCACTTTCGTGAACCACAGCAACTGAATCATCACCATGTTGATCGCGATCAGCGTCCAGTACGACCAGGCGTAGGGGCCGAACATGCGGTTCCACATCATGAACCGCTCGTGCGGGCTGCCGCTGTACCACGCGAAGAACGCTTCCATCGCGTAGCCGTAGCTGACCAGCAGGCCGGTGGCCAGCGTGATCTTGGCCATGTTGTCGATGTGCCGCATGGTGATCAGGCTTTCCATGCCGTAGAACCGGCGGACCGGAATGGCCAGCGTCAACACCATCGCGAACCCGGCGTAAATGGCGCCGGCGACGAAGTAGGGCGGGAAGATGGTGGCGTGCCAGCCGGGAATCACCGAGACCGCGAAGTCGAAGCTCACGACCGTGTGCACCGACAGCACCAGCGGCGTCGACAGGCCGGCGAGAATCAGCGTCGCCACTTCGTAGCGATGCCAGTGGCGCGCCGAACCGCGCCAGCCGAGCGACAGGATGCCGTAGATCGACGCCTTGACCCTCGACACCGCGCGATCGCGCAGAGTCGCCATGTCGGGAATCATGCCGATGTACCAGAACACGATCGAAACCGTGGCGTAGGTCGAGACCGCGAACACGTCCCAGATCAGCGGGCTCTTGAACTGCGGCCACAGCCCCATGGCGTTGGGATACGGGAACAGCCAGTAAGCGGCCAGCCACGGACGGCCGGTGTGGAACACCGGGAAGATCGCCGCGCACATCACCGCGAAGATGGTCATGGCTTCGGCGAAGCGGCTGATCGACATGCGCCACTGCTGCTTGAACAGCAGCAGAATCGCCGAGATCAGCGTGCCGGCGTGGCCGATGCCGATCCACCAGACGAAGTTGATGATGTCGAACGCCCAGCCGACCGGGACGTTGTTGCCCCAGATGCCGATGCCCTTCAGGACCAGGTAGCCCAGGGCCATGTGCAGCATGCCGGCGCCGCCGAGGCCAACCAGGAGCAGGCCGATCCAGCCGAGCGGGAATCGCTTCGACAGCGGGATCTCGGCGACGGTCTCGGTGACCGTCTCGAAGTCGTGGCCGGGCAGGATGACCGGCGTCTCTTCAAGCAACGCGGTGTTGTGCGACTGATTGGCCATTAGTGTCCGCCCCCAGAGGCGGGCTCATGCGACTCGGTGTCGGCATGGTGGCCGCCGACCATCGGGTTCGAGGGCAGGGCCGGGTTCGGGTTGCGCACCGCCGCGAGATAAGTGGTGCGCGGGCGGGTGTTGAGGTCTTCGAGCGTGGTGTAGTTGCGCGGGCTCGACTTCAGCCGGGCGACCTGGCTGTCCGGGTCGTTGATGTTGCCGAACACGATGGCGCCGGTCGGGCACACCGCCTGGCAGGCGGTCACGATCTCGCCGTCGCGAATCGAGCGATCCTCGCGCTTGGCCTGGATGCGGGCAGCGTTGATGCGCTGCACGCAGTAGGTGCACTTCTCCATGATGCCGCGGCTGCGGACGGTGACGTCCGGGTTGCGCTGCATCTTGAACTGCGGCGTCGTGAAGTCCTGGAACAGCAGGAAGTTGAAGCGCCGCACTTTCCACGGGCAATTGTTCGAGCAGTAACGCGTGCCGACACAGCGGTTGTAGACCATGTCGTTCAGGCCCTCGTCGCTGTGGACGGTGGCCGACACGGGGCACACCACCTCGCAGGGCGCGTTCTCGCACTGCTGGCAGGGCATCGGCTGGTAGTAGGTGTCGGGCGTGTCGAGGTTGCCCGCGAAGTAGCGGTCGATGCGCAGCCAGTGCATCTCGCGGTTGCGCTTGACCTGCGCCTTGCCGACCACCGGGATGTTGTTCTCGGCGACGCAGGCGATGATGCAGGCCGAGCAGCCGGTGCAGGCGTTCATGTCGATCGCCATGCCCCACTGGTCGCCCTTGTATTCCTTATCGGCGTAGAGCGAGATCCGCTTGTCGAGCTTGAGGTGCTCCATCTCCTTGACGAAGGTGGGGTTGGCCTTGAACTCCTCGAGCGTCGCCGAACGGATGATGTTGCGGCCTTCGATCGACCAGTGATCCTGCGTGCCAACCAGGTCGTAGCTGTCGCCGGTCTTGGCCATGGTCGCCGCGCCGAACCAGGGCGCGGCCGAACCCCGCAGCTGATAAGTGTTGAACCCGGTGAGGTTGCCGACCCGGCCGGCCTTGGTGCGGCCGTAGCCGACCGCGACCGTGATCGCGTCCTTCGCATGGCCGGGCGTAATCCAGACCGGCACGTCCAGGGTGCGGCCGTCGTGGGTGATCGTGATCAGGTCGCCGCTGTGCAGGTCGTTCGCCTCGGCGGTGGACGGCGCCATCAACGCGGCGTTGTCCCACGTCAGCTTGGTCACCGGCTTCGGCAACTCCTGCAGCCAGCCGTTGTTGGCAAAGCGGCCGTCGTAAATCGTCTCGTCGCGGCGGAAGTTGATCTCGAGACCCTCGACCGGCGCCGACGCCGAGATGCGGGTCGCGACATCGGGCGCGACAATCGCCGCCGACGGCGTGAACGCCGTGCCGGCAATGAAGCCGTCGTGCAGCCACTTGCGCCACAGCAGCTCGAACCCGTCGGCTGGTGAGGCCGGTTGGGCGGGTGCGGGTGCCGCGTTCGCAGCAGCCGCGACGGGTACTGCTGCCGGGGCCTGACCGGCGACACCGGCCCGACCGGCCGCTTGCCAGTACTCCCTGACCACGTCGTAGCCGTTGCGTTCCGGGCGATCCGACAGGGTCGCAATCACTTCGTGCGCCGACTTGCCGCCGTAGAGGGGCTGTATCAGCGGCTGTACGATCGTCACCGTGCCGTCGAAGCTGCGCGCGTCGCTCCACGCTTCGAGGTAATGAGCCGCCGGCACATGCCAGTGGCTGAGCGTCGCGGTTTCGTCGAAGAACAGGCCCGAATGGATGCGCAGGGCGACCTTGCTCATCGCCTCGGCGAACTTGAAGTCGGCAGGCGCACTCATCACCGGGTTCGACTCGCCGATGATCACCAGCATCTGCACCCGGCCGGCTTCGATGTCGGTCACCAGCTCGCGCAACGCGGCGTGCTGCTCGCTCGGCACCGCTTCCGGCGGGGGCAGGTAGGACACCGTCGACCCGGCGGCGCCGAGGGCGGCGTTCAGCGCATGCGCCAGGGCGTGGACGGCGGGCGGCTGGGCGTCGCCGGCCATGACCACGGCGCGGCCGCGGTGCGCCGTCAGGTCCTTGGCCACAGCGTCGGCAAACGCTTCGCTGCCGGCGGGCGCGGCGCCGGTGACACCGGCTACGCCGACCAATTGAGCGACCGCGCGCGCGAACGCCTCGACCTGGCTCGTCTTGAGCGGCAGGCGGTTGTCGGCGCGGCCGCCGGTGACCGAGTGGTTCGACTCGACCACGTAGAGGCGGTTGAGGTTGTCGGCGCTCTGCTCGACCCGGCGGCGGGCGGCGAACTGGCGAGCCGCGCGCAGGTTGGCGGCGCCGTCAGACGAGAGGAAGTCGGCGTCGAGCGAGAGAATGACGTCGGCGTTGGCCAGGTCGTACACCGGCTCGAGGTACTCGCCGAATGCCGTGCGCGCACCGGCGCGCGCATTGTCGCGCGGCATCGGTTCCCACTGGATCCACTTGGCATTGGGCTGCAGTTGCAGCACCTGCTGAATTTGCGCGGCCAGGGTTGGTGAGTTCACCGTCTCGGTGAGAATCCGCAGGCCGGCGCCCTTGGTCGTCGCCTGGGCCGACAGGCCGCCGCGAACCGCCGCGATCACCGAGCTCCAGGGACGAATCTCGCCCAGTTGCGAAATCGTCTGCGAGCGATCCGGGTCGTAGAGCGTGAGCACCGAGCCTTGCGCGAACAGGTCGGTCGCGCCCTGGCTGGCGGGATGATCGGGATTGCCTTCGATCTTGGTCGGGCGGCCTTCGTGGCTTTCAACCAGCAGGCCGGTGGCGACGCCGCCGAGCGACATGGCGGTGGCGAAGAACAGCGGCCGGCCCGGAATGGTTTCCTCGGGCTGGCGCACGTAGGGGACGATCAATTCGGTCGGCTGCACCGTGCACGCGGTGACCCCGGCGAGCGCCATCGACGCGCTCATCAGTTTCAGGAACGAACGGCGGCCGACCGGATCGAGCCACTCCGATGCGTTGCTCGGAAACTCACGGTGCAGGTAGTTCTTGAACTCGGGCGTCTCGGCGACGGCTTCGAGGCTGCGCCAGACCTGCGGTCCGCCTTTCTGCTCGAGACGGGCACGAACGGCCTGGAGATCGATCGGCACGCTCATGGATCGGTGAGCCTTCTGATCGGCGTTGTCTGCGTTGTCTGTGGCCCTGGTTGGCAAGGCGCCCTCTGTGTTGGTCATCGGTGGCATACCGAGCAACTAGTCATGTGCTCCAGACCGGCGATCTTGTATTCCTTGACCAGGCGCGGGCCGAGCTCGGCTTGCGCCACGGCCGGCTGGTAGCCCATCGTCGTGATTTCGCTGCGCGGCCGCACGAAGCGTGAGGGATCGCGGTGGCAGTCGAGGCACCATTCCATCTGAAGCGAGGCCTTCTGGATCATCAGCGGCATCTTGTCGACGCGGCCGTGGCAGGTTTCACAGCCGACGCCCTTGGTGACGTGGATGCTGTGGTTGAAGTAGACAAAGTCGGGCAGGTCGTGGACCCGGACCCAGTTGAGCGGCTTGTCGTCGCGGAAGCTGGCGCGCACCGGTTCGAGGTACGGGCTGGTTGACCAGATCTGCGAGTGGCAGTTGATGCAGGTCTTGGTCGGCGGGATGCCAGCCGACGGCGACACCTCCACCGAGGTATGGCAATAGCGGCAATCGATGCCGATGCCACCCGCGTGGTGTTGGTGACTGAATTGGACAGGTTGCTCGACGAACTGATTTGCCGTAGTGACGAAATCGGATCGTTGGATCGTGAGCACCACCCAGCCGAGGCTGAGCAGCACGAACACGATGGCGAGCACGCTGGCCTTGGACCAGGCGTTAGCGCTCTTTGGGAATACCTGCGACATGCGTCCTTGCAGCCCCCGGGGTGTTAGGGCACCAGCTCAAAATAGCGGTGCCGAAGTCGCACACTTTACCCCGAATACTCTCGGGGGCGACTCTTGTGAAAAATTTCGCAAGCCGATTGTATAGAAAAAGGATCGCCTTTTCCACAAGGGTCCAGCTTGCTCTATTGCCGACTCAAAAGGTCGGATAGTCGGTGGTGGTTGGTCGCATGACCAACCACTATTAGTGCCCTGCCAAGCCGACCAGGTGTTGATTTCGCCGCGATGCTACTCACCGTGAGGTCAGCCCGAACCGGCGCCGCGCCGGCATCATAAGGCCGGGTAATACCTCTCCCTTGACAAACGCATCTTAGGGGCGCATAACTAGCATCCTGCCAGCGCATGGTGACGGGCCACCCGGTGCTTCCCCCACTGTCGGTCGCCCAACGCCATGCGCCTTGGCAATTTCTTGCCGGGAGGCGCCTCTTGTCGGGAGGGCACTCCTTGTCGGGAGGACACTCCTTGTCGGGAGGGCACTCCTTGTCGGGAGGACACTCCTTGTCGGGAGGACACTCCTTGTCGGGAGGACACTCCTTGTCGGGAGGACACTCCTTGTCGGGAGGACACTCCTTGTCGGGAGGACACTCCTTGTCGGGAGGACACTCCTTGTCGGGAGGGCACCTCCTGTCAGGATCCCGGCAACACCACCTCATCCCGACAAGACGCACCATCCCGACAAGACGCACCATCCCGACAAGACGCACCATCCCGACAAGAAACACCATCCCGACAAGAAACAATTTCCCGTCATCGCCAGCCGCGCGTATATTCTGCGCACTATGACCATCACATCGGCGCGGGAGCAGCCGTAGTGTCGGACGATCGAAAATACAAACAGCGCGGCTACCAGGAGAGCGATCGCCCGTCGGGCCCGCGCGGCGACGCGCCCGAACGGCCGAAACCCGACCGCGAGCCCGGTGCGCCGGCTGGCGCCCGGCGCATTTCGTCGGAAGGCGCGCGCAACCCCCGCATGATGACGTCGCGCCAGGTCGCCCGCTGCGCGCGCTGCGGCACGATTGTCGACGCCGCGATCATGTCGCGCAGCAAGTGCCCGAAATGCCAGGTCGACCTGCGTTCGTGCGTGCAGTGCGTCAACTTCGACCCCGGCGCCCGATTCGAATGCGCCGAGAAGATCCCGGCGCGGGTCTCGCCCAAGGACGTGGCCAACGACTGCCCGCTGTTCTCAGGCCGCACGTCGTTCGAGCGCGAAACCACCGCGGCCGCCAGCCACAACCCGAAGGAGCCGACCGGCGCCAAGAAAGCGTTCGACGACCTCTTCAAATTCTAGTGTCGGGCTTCCGAATGCGCGTCTACGCGAACAGCTGAGGGATAATCGAGCCATGGGTCTACTCAGCGCGCAAGACGAAGCCACGCTCAAGCAGCATCTCTCAGGCATCAGCCAACCGGTGCAGCTGGTCCTCTTCACCCAGACCATTGGCGGTTCCGAAAGCGGCCCGGTCGCCAAGCAGATCCTCGACGAGATCGCCGGCCTCAACGACAAGATCACGGTGGTCGAGAAGAGCTTCGTCCTTGATGCCGACGACAAGGCGAAATACAAGATCGACAAGGCGCCGGCCATTGTCATCCTCAGCGACAACGTCGATACGCGCATGCGGATGTACGGCGCACCCACCGGCTATGAGTTCGTCGGGTTGGTCGAAGCCATCCTGGTCGCCGGCACCGGCAAGATCGATCTCGAACCCGAAACGATGGCCTGGGTCCAGGCGGTGGCCAAGCCCACCCATATCCAGGTGTTCTCGACACCCACTTGACCGCACTGTCCGAGGGCGGTCGTCCTCGCACACAAGATGGCTGCCGCGAATCCGCTGATCACGGCCGATGCGGTCGAGGCCACCGAGTTCATGGATCTCAGCCGGAAGTACCGCGTCACCGGCGTGCCGAAGACGATCGTCAACGAGACGATCGAGATCCTCGGCGGGCTGCCGGAACAGGACTTTGTCCGCGCCGCGCTCGAACTGCCAGACGCTCCATGAACACGAAGGCCACGAAGATCACGAAGCATTTTGGGAGTGCCCATGACGGCAGCATTTGAAAAAGCGCTCTTCTTCGTGACCCTCGTGCTCTTCGTGTCTGCATTCGAGGCGTCCGCACAGGGCAAGAAGGTCTACATCTCGGTCGACATGGAAGGCATCAGCGGGGTGATCGGCGACGATCAGACCAGTGCCGGCGGGGCGGAGTACAACCGCTCGCGCAAGCTGATGGCCGAAGACGCCAACGCCGCCATTCGCGGCGCCTTCGACGGCGGCGCCACCGAAGTGGTGGTCAACGACTCACACGGCAGTCAGCGCAACCTGCTCCCCGAGGACCTGGATCCGCGCGCCCGGCTCATTAGCCACACCTTCAAGCGCCACGGCATGGTCGAAGGCCTCGACGAAACATTCGACGCGGCCATCTTCGTCGGTTATCACGCCAAGGCCGACTCGCCGCGCGGGCTGTTTGCCCACACCGGCTCCGGCGTCGTGAAAGATGTGCAGGTCAACGGCAAGTCGGCCGGCGAAGGCGGACTCAATACCCTGATGGCCAACTGGTACGGCGTGCCCGTGGTGGTCATCACCGGCGACGACGTGGCGGTGGAGCAGCAGAAGGAGTGGACGCCCGGCGTGCGCGGCGTGGTGGTGAAGCGCGCCATCAACATGCGCGCGGTCGAGGGCCGGGCGCCGGTCGAGGCCCGCCGCGACATCCAGGCCGCCGCGAAAGAAGGGGTGGCTGCGGCCCGCAAGCCGGCTCGCGAGCGGCTGCCGGCTTACAAGGTTCGCATGCAGCTGCGGAACTTCACGATTCCCGAAGTGGCCACCGCGTTTCGCGAGATCCAGCTCGTCGCGCCCGATACCGTCGAGTTCACGCGCGAGTCGATGCCCGAAGCGTATCGAATCATCCGCGTGCTCTACCGCTTCATCAACCCGGACTGACCGAACGTCCGCCACGTTCCGTCCTTGCCCTTCACGCGATCGACGACCTCCATCCCGCCGCCGGGCATGAGCCGATAGGTCGTCTCGCCCTGCTCGGTGTCAGCGGTCCCCCACAGCGACACCAGCGCGTCGCCCTCGCGGCGCGCATCGAGCGGCCGGAACATGCCCGAGTTGTCGAACCACATGCCGCGATAGCGGCCGTCGCCGACGGCGCGGTAATAGGCGTGCCCTTCGAAAGTGGTGACTTCTCCAGCCGCCCCCTGGCCTGCGCGAGCGGAGCGAGTCGAAGGCATGGCATTGGCGAACGTCAACTTCAGGAACTGCCCGCCGAGTTCCCATGTCCATTCCATCTCGATGTTCGCAGGCTGGTTGAGGACCGTGCCGCTTCCCGACCACTTCCCCGCCAGCTGCGACAGAAGTGGATCCCTGCCGCCCTGGGTGGCAAGGCCGGCGGCGAGCGCGAGCATGAGCAGTACCGGCATTCAAAAACCTCCGCGTCAATGACGAACGAGGTGCACAGGAATCGACCTCACGGCCTGACGCGCGCGGCGCGCAGTTTGTCCAGGTCGGCCGTCTCGATACTGGCCTCGGCCGTCTCGACATGCCCCGCCGCGGCCAGCCTGAGCGTGACCGACACCACCGTGTTCAGCGCCTCGCCGGTGCCGCGGAGGGTGCCCGAGAGCCACAGGCTGGTCGTCAGTGTCGAGGGCCCGCCATCGGCACGCACCTCACCGCGTTCAACCTTGGCGCCGGTGAGCGCGTGCTGCAGGGCCTTGACCATGAAGCGATAACCGGCGGGGCCGCGCGCCAGCATCAACACCAGGGGATCGGCCGGCGACTGACCCAACAGGGTTTCGAACGGCGCGCCGTTCAGCACGAACTGGGTCCGGCGATCGAAGAAGCCGTCTGGCAAATCCATCCCCTTCGCGTTGAAGAGCGCGATGATCCGATCGATGGCGCCGGTCAGGCCTTGAGCGGTTGCCATCGGGCGCCGTCTTCGAGCACGAATCGCGTTTCCTCGGGCACATCCCAACCAGGGATGGTCGGAAGCAGGGGGTCACCCGGCAGGGTGAGCATGGTCGCGTTTTCGGATTTCACGAAGCCGGGCATGACGCGCACCACTTTGCGCCGCCGCGCCCACTCGAACACCTCGTCGATCGAAGACCATTTTTCGAGCTGGCGGATAGTGGTCCAGGTGGGCGGCGGCAACAACAACTCCCGCCGCTCGAACCTTGCGATCGCCGCCTTCGGCGACATCCACTCCAGCGCCGTCATCTCGCCATCGTCATGCCGGGGAGACTGGCCGCCGGGCATGAGGGCCAGGAAGAAGCGGGTGTCGTACCGGCGGATCTCGATTTCCGGGGTGACCCAGTGGGCCAGCGGCACCAGGTCGGCGGCCGCGATGGCAACGTTGGCCTCTTCCATCAGCTCGCGCACGGCGGCCTGGCGATAGGCGGCCTCTTCCGTATCGGTGAGGTCGAGGAACGTCGGCGGCGGCAGCGCCGCGCCAGGTGCGGGGTGGTCGGCGGCATCGACCCGGCCGCCGGGAAAGACATACGACCCGGCCATGAATGCGACGCGGTCGTTGCGGCGCAGGAGCAGGAATTCAAACGGTTCGCCGGCTCTGAGCACGACGACCGTGGCCGCCGGCCGGGCCTCAACATGAGTGTTCTGCGTAATCTGTGTCATCTGCGGCCCTGGCCGACTTCGGCGTCATCCCGTCCCTGGTGAATCTGTGTTTTAGGATAATCTGCCTCGGATGATCGTCCGCGAAGATAGAGACGGCATCCGTGTTGTGCGTCTGGCGCACGGCAAGGTCAGCGCCATGGACATCGAACTCGGCGAAGCGCTGATCGCCGAGCTCAAGGCCGCGGCCGATCCCGCGGTGCGCGCGGTGGTCATCACGGGCACCGGCGCGTCGTTCTCCGCCGGCGTCGACCTGTTTCGCATCATCAAGGACGGTGCGGCCTACGGCCGGCGCTTCCTGCCGGTGCTCGACACCATGCTGCGAGACGCGCTTACGTTTCCCAAGCCGCTGATCGCGGCGGTGAACGGTCACGCCATTGCCGGCGGATGCATTCTCGCCGCCACCTGCGACCGGCGCATCATGGCCAGCGGCAACGGCCGGATCGGCGTGCCGGAACTGGTGGTCGGAGTGCCGTTCCCGGCGCTGCCGCTGCAGATCATGGCGGCGCGAACGGCGGACGCGGCATTTCGCGACCTGGTGCTGAGCGGCCGCACGGTCCAGGTCGATGAAGCAATCGCCCTGGGGCTGATCGATGAGAAGTGTGAGGCCGATTCACTACTGGAGCGCGCATTGGCGGTAGCGGTGCAGTACGCCTCGATACCCGCCGGCGCGTTTGCCTTGACCAAGGAGGCTTTCACGACGCCCGTGCTTGAGCGCACCGCCGCCCTCGCCAGCCTGAACACCAGGGTGGTCGAGGCGTGGATGCAGCCGCAGACCTACGACACCATTCGCGCGTACCTCGAGCGGACCGTCAGAAAAGCCGGCTCCTGATCTCGGTAACTCCTGATCTCCTATTCCCAGGTCCAGTCGCGCACCGACAACCCGAGCAACCGCCGGTCGGTCCGCCCGAAGTCGGTCGGCCGCCACATGCGGCTAATCTCCGTCTCGATGATCAGGTGTTTCCGGCCCGCGGTCGGCCTGATGTCGAGGTAGATGGCCGCGCTCCGCTTCAACTCGTCGTCCCAGACGAGACGCGAGTCGGCCCAGATGCGCACATGAACGGGACGTTCATCGGCGTCGGGATGATCTACCCACCCGACAAACTTCAGCACCAGACCCTCGACCGGAATGACCGCGAGCGAATTGAGCTCGGTCCAGCGGCGGCCGGGAGTGCCGTCGGCTGAGGGTTCGAGGTCACTCAGTCCGTATTGATACTGCCAGCCAAACCGCATCGACCGATTGCGGGGCAGCAGGTCGCCGCGCGCGTCGGCATAGGTCAGGCCGGCATGCGCGATCACGAGGACGAAGGTCGCGGCCCAGAGCGCTCGGGACCACGGCTTCTCCGGCTCTCGCGTCCCGTGTTCCATCACGAACCAGAACGCGAGCGTCCAGAACGTGAGGGCCACGGGCATCGACTGCCCGGGCATTCCCATCGTCGAGATGACGCCAAACGCGACGAGCGTGGCTCGCAGCACGCCGACCGCAAAGCGATCGGCCGATGGCGGCGGCCGTGAGAACAGCGTCCACCCGAACACGGCGCACCAGGCTATCCACGGCAGGCTGCCCAGCACGCCGAGCTCGGCGAGCATGTGCCGGTACCAGCTTTGCGCGTTGTCGGGCACCAGCTTCCAGCCATTGGTCGTGACTGAATAGTCGTTCACCAGCGTGTGGAAGCTGCCAATACCGGTGCCGCTCAGCGGATACTCCTTGATCATCTGCACCGCCGCCGTCCCATAGCCGTAGCGCTCCCAGAAGATCTCGAACACCGTCTGGCGAATACCAACCTCGCCGTAGAACGGCATGTAGCGGAGCACGCCGCGGCTGACGACGCTGGCGACCGCGGAACCGGTGGCGGCCAGCCAGCCGACGACGACGAGTGCGACCAGGCCGGCCAGAATCGGCGCCACCTGCCTGGCCGACGGCATGGGCCGCGATGGCCCGGCCGATCGACGCCACGCCAGCAGGCTCTCGATGGCCATGGCGCCGAGCCCCAGCACGAAGCCGATCAGTGCCGAGCGCGAGCCGGACATGGCAACTCCAAGTGCCGCCAACGCCACGCCCGTGATGCCGCCAATCGCCGGCCAGGGCTGCGGCAGCCGGCGGGCCAGGAGGACCAACGCCGGCGCCCACAGCGCGGCGACCGCGCCAAGCGTATTGGCGTCGCCGAGGGTGCCGGCGGCGCGGCGCATGTACGGCCATTGGTGAGGATTGAGGAACTGGATGTCGATTGCACCCTGATAGAAGCTGGTGAAGCACGCCACGAGTGCACCCGTTGCCAGCGGGTAGATTGCGCGGGCGCGGAACGCTGCCAGCCCGCCGTCCGAGTACCAGCCAAACAACCGGTCGAACCACAGCAAGCCGAACAGGTTGACCACCGCCCAGTAAGCAACGCTGTGCGCGGCCTCCCACGGCGTGATGCCGATGCTGGTGTTTGCCGCACCGGGCATCGGCAAGATCCAGATGCGGAAGTCGAGCTCGCGCAAGAAGACGATGGGCCACGAGACCGCGATGACCAGGGCCCAGGCGGCGAGCGGCCAGCGGAAGCGCGGCGGCACGTTCCAGCGCCAGCCGTCGCGGCCGGAGAGGATCAGGCCCAGCAGCGGCAGTGCCCAGGCGATCTCGAGGCTGGCGCTCTCGAAGCGCCCGAGTGCGACGTGAATGGCCGGCGCCACGTAGACCACCGACAATAGAAGCGTGGTGACCAGGCCCGGACGCCAGAGTCCGGCAACGGCGGCGGCGGCGAAGCCGGCGCTGGCGAGGCCCATCAGCTCGATGTAGGTGAGCCGGGTCGCCAGGTAGAGCTGCGTGAACGCTGCTACCAGCGTTGACGCAATGACCACGCCCTTGGTGAAGCGGTTCATCCGCGGGAGAGGGTCACCACGGTTTCAATGTGGTCGGTGTGGGGGAACATGTCGACGGGTTGAATGCTGGTCACGCCGTAGCCAGCCTTGAGGATAACCGGCAATTCCATCGCCAGGGCTTCGGGATTACACGACACGTAGACGGCGCGGCGCGGCGCAATTCCGCTGAACACCGCGTCCAGCACCTCGGGCGGACAGCCTTGACGGGGCGGATCCAGCACCACAGCGTCCCAGGGCTCGCGGGCAACGCGCGGCAGCGCGTCTTCAACGCTTGACGTGATTAGCCGCAGCAGGCCGCCGGGAATGCGGTTCAGCCGGATGTTGGCTTCGGCGTCTTTCATGGCCTGCCGGTTTTCTTCCACCGCGGTGACGCGGGCACCGGCCTTGACCAAGGGCAGCGCAAACAGCCCACTGCCGCTGTAGAGGTCCAGAACCCGTGGCGACAAGCCGTTCGGTGTGTCGAGCGTGGCAATCCCGGCCAGCACCAGCGTGACAATCTCGCGGGCCGCCCCAACGTTGGTCTGGAAGAACGCGGTCGGCGACACCAGAAACGACGTCTCGACAATGCCGTCCTGTTTGACGTGGCTATGGCCGTCAATCTTGATGGTCTCCGAACCGACCATGTAGGGTCCCGGACGGTCGTTGATGTTGATGAAAAAGCCGTCGGGGCGATCGGCCGACGCCAGCAGGCCGCGAATCGGCGTCCGCAGCGCCTTGTCGTTCCGGGTCACCACCAGCATCGCGACCGCCTGCCGATCGTCTTCGGTCGTGCGGACGATGAGGTGGCGGACCAGGCCATTGCGCTGGGCGCCGGCGCCGTAGATGCGCGCGCGGATCAGGCGATCGCGCAGCGCGAAGGCGATGCGATTGCCGCGGTCGCTGTGCACCGGGCATTCGTCGACGCGGACGATCTGTTTCGAACCGCGGGCATAGTGCCCCATGACCAGGCCGCGGCCCTGGCCTTCGGGCCCAAACACGAACGCAACCTTGGTGCGAAAGCGATCTTCGCGCGGCGACGGGATGACGGGCGGCACCGGCATGCCGAGCAGCCGCGCCAGCCGCGCCTGCTTCTGGAGCAACTGCTCGGCGTAGACGACGCCGGGCAGGCTGCAACCGCCGCAGACACCAAAGTGTTTACATTGCATGGTAGTTATCCGACTGAAGGCGGACACCACAATTGTGGGGTCCGGCTTTAGCCGGATGGCTCGCTACTTGACCTCGAGCAGTTCCACTTCGAAGACCAGCGTCGCGTTGGGTGGAATCACGCCGCCGGCGCCGCGCGCGCCGTAGCCCATGGCGGGAGGAATGGTCAGTACGCGGGTGCCGCCCACCTTCATGCCGGCGAAGCCCTGGTCCCACCCGGGGATCACCTGCCCGCCGCCGAGCGGAAACTCAAACGGCTCGTTGCGGTCCTTCGAGCTGTCGAATTTTTCGCCGCGCTTGTCGCCCTTCGCGGCGTCGAACAGCCAGCCGGTGTAATGCACGCGCACCACGCGCCCGGGGCGCGCTTCCGCACCGTCGCCGACCTTGGTATCGACCATCTGCAATTCGTTCACGCCGGTATCAGCCATGGGTGCCCCTTCAGTGGGTTCGGAAGTTGGAGTGGAGCCGCCGCAGGCGATCGAGGCGGACAAAAAGAGTGTGGCGGCGAGCAGCTGCTTCATTTGGTGATCTTGTGGGTTTGCGGTTTGGTGACTAGGCTATCGGATTTGAGCATTGGCGGTTGGACGATTGGTCGAATCCTGCAATGAGCCGAGCGAAGACGAAGTCGAGCGGGTATCCCGGCACCAGGGATTCGCACT
>JBFWUK010000003.1:0-87019 GCA_050247355.1 Vicinamibacterales bacterium
TGCGGCCCAGTCGCCGGCAGGGCCGTAGACCTGCTGAAACGTCGAGATCGACGCCTCGTGAACCTGGAACTCCCAGACGATGGCAATCATCGGGGGGACCCTTCAAGCATGACTGGCTCCAATTCTCTGAGATGGCGCACCGGTAGCATGGTGACCCGCTTGGACGTTTTTTGTGGACCACTTTCCATGGTTACGTGGTCCCTTGGCGAGCGGCAGATGGACGGCGGAGTTCGCGGCCAAGCATCAGTGCGAGCACCAGCAGCAGCGGTGCGGTCGCCACCCCGGGTGAGTACGCGCGCTGGGCAAGACTCCACGCCGGGTGGACAATGCCGTTGATGGTCTCGACGACGACCCATAGCCAAGCGACAGATGCCGCCGACGGCCACTCGCGACGAACGGGCCAGAAGTAGCACCACCATCCAAACGCGACGAAGCCAATGTTGAGGGTCACGAAACCAAGCGCGTGGTCGGTCGACACGAGCGCGACGAGGAATCGAGCGGGTGGAAACGACTCCCAGAGGCGCCCGACGCATTCTTCCACCGAGTGGGCAGCCTGTGCCAGGACCAAGAATCCGAATAGGGTCTGTCGCCGGTTCACGCTTCGCTCCAGTTCACCGAGGCGCGAGGCCGCTTCATTCGAGCAGCGCCCTTACCTGCCGGAGATGGTTGAGGTCGTGAGCCGCCTCCATCATCACGAACTCCGCCACCGTCTGCCGGCCGCGCTTATCGTGAACGCCGTAGGATGTTTGCCAGCGAGCTCGCGGTGTCGAGCGAAGCAGGCGCAGATTGCTCCCACGAAGGGACGTGAACAGCCGAAGCGACTGCGGCACCGGAACCCGGGCGTAGCCGCACGCCTGTGACCACAGGTGCTCGTCCCACCACTGCAGGCGCACACCCGGCGTTGCGATCATGTTGCGAAACCGCCAGCCGATCGCCAACTCGGCGTCCGCGAGGTGCGCGACGATTTCGCGAATCGACCACTTGTCAGGCGCTCGACGTCGGCTGAGCGCCCTGGCCGGGACGCCGCCAAGAAGCCGCTCCAGCCTGCCACCGGTAGTGGCGAGAACGTGCATCGGATCGCGCTTGCCAAGGTAGGACAGCACCCGGGTTCTATAGTCCTCGAACGATTCCGCCATCGTCACGCCTCCGGCGTCCTGCAGTAAATCTCGGGCGCGCTCGCTAAGACGCGATCTCCCAGTTGACATCGCGGCGTCGGACCTTGCCCTCGCCCTCGAGCTTCACCAGGTGCGCCAGCACACTTTCGCGCGCCATGGGGATTAGCGCCGGCGTCAGGCCGACATAGATCCGCGCCACGATCTCATCAACGCTGCCCAGCCCCGCTTGCAGCGCGCCCAACACCTGCTCCTCACGCTGGCGGCGATGCTCGACGTACTGCTCGATCAGCGCCACCGGATCCTCGATCACCGGGCCATGCGCCGGCCAGGCCCGCACCGGCGACAGGCGGCGGAGGCGCTCGAGCGAAGCCAGGTAGTCGACCAGGCTACCGCCCGACGAGGCCGGGATGAAAACGGTGCTGCCCAACACCAGCAGATCCCCCACGAACAACGCGCGCGAGTCGGCATGCCACAGCGCGATGTGGTCCGGCGAGTGACCCGGTGTGTGCAGGATCTCGAGCGGGCCGGCGCCGGTCATCACCATGTCGCCATCGGCCAGCGGCCGCCACGGCACACCGGGATCGCGGTCGGGCCACGGCATCTTCGCGAAGCGAGCGGCCGGCCATCGCGCCTGCAAGGCGGGGGCACCCGCCGAGTGGTCAGCGTGGGCGTGGGTAACGACGACCTCGGCCGGACCCGCGGGTTCAACCGAGGCGATGGCGTCGAGATGCGCCGGTTCAGCAACCCCGGCGTCGATCAACAGCGGACGATCGCCGGGCACCAGGTAGGTCCAGTTGCCTTCGCCCGTAAACGGCCCCGGATTAGCCGCGTGCAGGAGCGTGGGTTTCATGACGCAGGCGCGACAGTCCGACGAACGACACGGCAAACGCCACCAGCATCAGCCCTGACGCACTGAGGTACGGAGTGGTCATGCCGTAAGCATCATAAAGAAATCCGCCCCAGGCGGGCCCAATGACGCGGCCGAGGCTGGCCAGTGACGAGGCGAGGCCCAGAATGCCGCCCTGGTCGTCGGCATCCGACAGGCGCGACACCATCGACGTCAGCGACGGGTTGTTGAAGCCCATGCCGACGGCGAGCACGCCCAACGCCACCAGCAGCGTCGGCACGCTCCACGCGAACGGCACCAGGCCAATGCCCAGGGCAATGCAGAAGATCGCCACCGGCACCAGGCGCGCCTCGCCCACCCGCTTGACCACCTTGTGTACGAGCACGCCCTGGATGGTGGCCAGGACCAGCCCGATGAAGGCAAACAGGAACCCAATCGACGTCGAGGTGAACCCGAACCGCGCCTCGCTGAACAATGCGAAGGTGGCTTCGAAGCTCGAGAACGCCGCGGTGACGATGAAGTACAGAGCCAGCAGCAGCACCAGCGCCGGCTTGGTCAGGGCGTGCCGGAACGCCTCCATGCGGCCCAGCGTCTTGGTGGCGGCCGACACCCGGCGCGACTCGGGCAACAGGAACCAGGCGCCGATGAAATTGGCCAGGCACAAGGCAGAGGCGAACCACATCGGCGCTTCGGGTCCGAAGCGGCTCAGCAACCCGCCGATGGCCGGGCCGAAGATGAACCCCAGCCCGAACGCGGCGCCCACCATGCCCATGCCCTTGGCGCGGTTCTCGGGCGTGGTGACATCGGCGATATAGGCCTGCGCGGTCGGAATGTTGGCGCCGGCGATGCCGCCGATGATGCGGGCGACGAAGATCAGCGGCAGCGACGTCGCGAGCGCCAGCGCCAGGTACGAGAGGCAGGACCCCATCAAGCCGAGCAGGATGATTGGCTTGCGCCCGATCTTGTCGGACCACCGGCCCCAGATTGGCGAAAACACGAACTGCATCAGCGAAAAGCTGGTACCGAGCAGCCCGATGGCAAATGCCGACGCGCCGTACGACTCGGCGTAGAACGGCAGCAGCGGGATGATGATCCCGAAGCCGAGCAGGTCGATGAAGACCGTGAGGAAGATGACCGCTAGCGGCGAAAATGAAGCCATAACGACAGCGCAAAGTAGTACACGGGATACACCATCGACAACGCGATCCACGGGCCGCCGGTGGCCGGCAACCGCCAGACCATCCAGGCAAAGACCGCGCCCCAGGCCGTCCCCAATACCAGTGTCGGCCCCTTCAACGCCATCGTCCGCGACGGATACACGTAGCGGATGGGCACGAACACCAGCACGGCCAGCGCCAGCAGAATGGCAGCGTTGATCGCTGGCTCGAGCTGCCATAGGTAAAGATACGCGACCACGATGTTCCAGTAGGACGGGAACCCGGTGAAGAAGTGGTCGCTGCTCTTGATCTTCGCGTTGGCCTGTCCGAATCCGTAGGCGCTCGACAGCAAGATCGCGGCGCCGACCGGGAACGGCACCGGCACCAGTTCCGCCTGCCACACGATCAACACCGGCACGAACACGTAGGTCAGGTAGTCGACGATATCGTCGAGGCGGGCGCCGTCGTAGTGAGGCAGGCGTTCCTTGACCTTCAGCGCGCGCGCCAGCACGCCGTCGGTGGCGTCAACGAGCGTGGCGATTCCCAGGTAGATGAAGGCGGCCCGGAAGTTGTGCGCGAAAGTCACACCTGTGGCCAGCAGCGCGATCACCGCACCCGACGCGGTGTAGGCGTGTGCGATCCAGGGAAGGATCTGCACGACGTCAGAGGCGGCGCTCGGCGTTCGGGAACGAGTTCCAGACCGGCACGCCGCAGAAGTGGGAGCCCTCGGTGCAGCGCGGCGACACCACCTTGTTGCGCAGCACGCATGGCGGCCCGAGGTGGCGGCCGAGCTGCGGGTGGATCTCTTTCACCTGGCTGATCTCGTCCATCGATGCCAGGTAGATCTCTTCCTGCGCGTTGAAGCAGGTGCGCAGGGTCCACTTGTGCTGCAGGGCGATGAACGAACCCGACTCGACCAGGCGCAGCGCCTTGGCGTTGGGCACGACATACAAGGCGTGCTCGAGCGGCACACCCAGCGCGAGCAAACGGTTCTTGGCCGTCCAGGCGTCGGCCATCGCCTGTTCGTAAACCGCCAGCGCCTCGGCGTTCAGCCGAATCAGCCGCGGGGTGATGTAGTCGGGCTGCGTGGTGTCGGCCAGCGTCATCATGGGCCGCGACGCCGGCACCATGCGATGGCGCTGGTCCTGCGAGTCGGCGGTGTGGCTCAGCTTCTTCTCGAACACGTAGTTGGCGTGGTTGAGGGTGCGCATCATCGGCGAGTGATACGCGACATCCAGCATGTCCACCCGGTACGGGTTGCGCGCCGGGTTCATCACCCGGTCGATCGCTTCCGCATCGTCCATTTCCACGGTGGTGATGCCGAAGGTGGCGCGCACGGCGTCGGCAACCACGCGTTCGGCGCCGGCCGACCAGTCGCGCAGCCGCGACACGCGGCCCTGCAGGCGGCGGTCGAATTCCGCGGCAAAGGCATCTCCCGACGCGCGCGTATTGGGGAACTGCAGTTCCGGCAACGACTCGCGGGCCAGGGTGTCGAGGCCGATCTTCTCGAAGAACATCGGGTCGACTTCCTTGACGAGATCGACCATCGCGCCAATCACCATGGCGGCTTCGTACGGCACGTCGCCGGCATTGAGCATGCGGTGCAGGCGATGCAGCACGATGCCCGACACGGTGTGCACCATCGAGGTGAAGGCGCCGATCGGGATGACGTAGCGGGCGGTTTCAATCGCCTTCTTCTCGGCCTCGCGCTCGACCGCCTTGAGCCGCGCCGCGCTGTTGGTGGCGCGGACGTAGCGCAGCTCCTTGAGAATGGCCCACGCATCGTCCTTGAGCAGCGCCGAGATCCGGGAGTAAGAGTCCCACGCCCGCAGCACGGCCTGTTCGTAAACGTCCAGGGCCTCGCCGGTAAGCGGCGGCACGAAAGCGCGGGGCTCGTTCAGCTTGACGTAGCGCTGGCTCGACTGCTCGGAGTTGTAGAACGGATAGGAGTGCAGGACGCTCCACACGAGCTGGCGGGAGATGTTCTCCAGGCCGAACTCGAAATGGGCGTGCTGGAACACCGTGTGGTGCCCGCCCTCGAAGGTGAGCGGGCCAATCGAATCACGTTGTTTGTCGGTGACCTCGCTGCGGGCAATCACCCTGGGCGAATAGCAGGTGCGCGCCGCGGCAATAGCGCCGTCGTACGGCATAGCCGGCGACGACAGCAAGGTGACTTTCGGAGGTGCGGTATCGAGCGCCAGGGCGGGCATTAGCTGCACGCAATTATACGCGCCCGCGCAGGGTTTCTTGCGGCCGAGCTAGTGCTATTATCCGCAGCTATCCACCGGGATGCACCCGGCGGAGTCAGAAGGATTTTCACCATGGCACGCTTGATCGGAACACTCGCGTTGGCGCTCGTGCTTTCACCCCTCGTGGCCTCGGCCCAGCTCGCACCGGCCGACGCCGGCAGCTTCATGGGCAACTGGGCCCTGACCCTCGAAGGCCCGCAAGGCGCGTTCGAACAGTCGTTGCTCCTCAAGGACGACGCCGGCAAGGTCGTTGGCGAAATGTCCAACGAGATGCAGCCTGAAACCCAGACGGTGACCGATGTCGCGAAGGAAGGCGAGAACCTGGTGCTGAAGTTCGCCGGCAACTTCCAGGGCAACCCCTTCGACGCGGTCATCACCTTGACGCCGGACGGCACCGACAAGGTCAAGGTAGTGTTCGACATCAACGCCGGCATGTTCTCGATGACCGGAACGGGTGTGAAGAAGTAGCGGCCTACTCCTCGTCTTCGTCCTCGTCTTCCTTATCGCGGCGCGCGTGGTAGCGCGAGTATTCCTCGAGGTAGGTCAGCGAGCTGAGCGACTTCATGCGGTCGAAGAACAGCACGCCGTCGAGATGGTCGGTTTCGTGCTGCACGACGCGGGCGGGGAAATCCTTGAGATCCAGTTCGAAGCGCTTGGCGTGACGGTCGAGCGCCGTCACCCGGATGTGCTGGGCCCGCGGCACGCGACCGCGCACGTCGGGAATGCTGAGGCAGCCCTCCCAGCCTTCGAGCGTCTGGTCACCGACCACGGTGATCTCGGGGTTGACGAACACCACGGCATCGCCTTCGCCCTGGCCGTCGGGGTCGAGCATGGCGACGAACAGGCGCAGGCTTTCGTGCACCTGCGGCGCCGCCAGGCCGACACCCGAGTACTCGAACATGGTGTCGACCATGCTGTCGATGAAGTCCTGCACGGCCTGGTTCTTGAGCTCGAGCTTGTCCACGGTGCGGGCCTTGGCCCGGAGCACGGGATGGCCCATCCGCGCAACTTTAAGGATCGACATACAGGAATTCTATACTGGGTGCTGTAGTGCTGTGGTGCTGAAGTGCTATGGTGCGGGTCTGGTGCACTTGCGCTTGAGCACATCAGCACTTGAGCACATCAGCACCTGAGCACTCTGAGAATGCATTCGCACGACGTGAACCCGCCGTACAAGTTCTGCCCGGTCTGCGGCAGCCCGCTCGAGGCGCGGGTGCTGAAGGTGACCGAGCCGAAACGCCTGGTGTGCACCAGCTCGGCCTGTGGGTTCGTGTTCTACCTGGATCCCAAGATCGCGGTCGGCACCATCATCCGCGTGAACGATGGGCGCCAGATCGTGCTGGTCAGGAGGGCGATCGAACCCGGCTACGGCAAGTGGGTGTTCCCCGGGGGATACGTCGATCGCGGCGAGGAGATCACGCTCGCGGCCATCCGCGAGGCACGCGAGGAGGTTGGTCTCGACGTGCGGCTCGATCACCTGATCGACATTTACTCGTATGCCGGCCGGGCGCCGGTGATCATCGTCTATGCCGCCACCAAGATCTCGGGCGAACTGGCGGTGGACGACGAGGGACTGGAAGCGCGCGAGTTCGACCTCGATGCCATTCCGTGGGACGAACTCGCGTTTCGCAGCACCAACGAGGCGCTGCGCGACTACCTCGCCGCGCCGGGGCCGTTGCCACGCACTTAGGTTAGTGCCAGAAGAGCGGAACTTCAGTTCCGCCTACTCTTCGGGTGACCCCGGCAGCAGCGGTTCGAGTTCGAGGGCTTCGGCGCCGTTCTCGGTACACACCGCGAACTTCGTCTCGCCGGCGCGATACATCGCGACCCCGGCGTACTGCCCCTGCTTGTTCAGCGCGAAAAAACGGATGTTGAAGTTCGGGTTGCCCTTCGAGTTGAGCAGACGCGACTCGATGGTGTTGGCCTTGATGCGCTTCAGCGCTTCCATGCCGGCGTCCTTCGGCGACAGCCCGCGGCGCATCGACTCCACGATCAGGAACGACGACAGGTTGTACAGGTTGGCTTCGCCGCGACCGGTCGAACCCGCCGCGCCCACTTCGTTGTCGACATAGAGGCCGGCGCCAAGAATGGGCGAATCGCCGGTGCGCCCGGGAATCTTCCATGCCAGGCCGCTGGTGGTCGTGACGCCGCAGATGTCGCCGTTCGGGCCGAGGCCGTCGCAGTTGATGGTGCCCCAGAAGCTGCCCTCCGGAATGAGGCCGTCGCGCACCATCGAACGGCCGGCGGCCATGGCCCGCGCCTGCCACGCCGCTTCGTCACCGGGATCCTTCTCGTGCCTGGGCCTGGGCTTGCGCTCGTCGCCGGTGGGATCCAGCCATCGCGAGGGATCAACGCGCCGCTTCCACTCGAGCCACAGGCGCCGTGAAGTGTCGGTGTTCAGGTCGTCCTCGATCGTGAATCCCACGTTGCGCGCGAACTGCTGCGCGCCGGCGCCGACCAGCAGGTGATGGTCCGTGTAGTCCATCACGGCCTTGGCCACCAGCGACGGCGTGCGCACGCCTTCGAGACACGCCACGGCGCCCGCGCGCTTCTTGGGCCCGTGCATGCACGACGCGTCGAGTTCGATCACGCCATTGCCGTTGGGCAGCGCCCCGTAGCCAATGCCGGTCTCGAGCGGATCGAGCTCGGGAATGTTCACCCCGGCGATCAGCGCGTCGAGCACATCCTGGCCCTCGGTGATCAGGCGGAAGGCGCGCTGCACGGCATTCTCGGTGCCGCCATTCTTGAACTCCCAGCCCGAGTAGTCGGAGATCACGACGGGCCGGACGGTGCGCATGACCGCCGGCGCTCCTCCCTGGGGCGCAGGAGCCTGGCCCAGCGACAGCGGTGCAGCGGCGGCGAGGGAAGCGGACTTCACGAAATCGCGGCGGGTAATCATGGACGAGAGAATACCCGGCTGCTCACCGCGTTACTACCCCTACGTGGGAGTCAGCCCCCGCATGGCCACCTGTACGATGGGGTCAGACCCCTCCGCACATCCTGGTCGGGGTCAGACCCCATTTCCTGGTCGGGGTCAGACCCCATTTCCTGGTCGGGGTCAGACCCCGCGCACGGCCGACATGGGATCGACGGCAAGCGCCCGCCGTGCGGGAATGATCGAGGCGGCGAGCGCCGCCGCGCCCAGCAGCACGCACGCCGCGACATAGGTCCACGCGTCCGTGGCCGAGACGCCGTACAACATGGCTGACAAGGCGCGGGTCATGCCGATGGCACCGACGACGCCCAGCATCATCCCCAGCACGACGGGCCGCATGGCTTCACGAATCAGCATGACCAGCACGTCGGCCGCCTTAGCGCCCAACGCGCGGCGAACACCAATCTCCTGCGTGCGCTGACCGACCAGATAGGCCACGACACCGTAAACGCCGATCGCGGCCAATGCCAGCGCAAGACCGGCGAACAGGCCGAGCAGCGTGGCGCGCATGCGGGGCTCGGCCACCGTCTGATCCAGCGCGGTGCTCAGCGTCGCCACCTGCGACAGCGGCACCTGGCTATCCATCTGCGTCAGCTCGTTCCGCACCTGCCGGGTCAGCAACGCCGGATCCGCCACGGCACGCACCACCACCCGCATGGTGTGATACGACGGCTGCTGGGTGTGCGGCGTGTAGAACATGGGCACGTCCTCTTCATCCAGGCCCAGGTGCTTCACGTCGCCGGCCACGCCGACCACCACGCGCGAGCCGGCGCCGCCGACGTTCTGCTGCAGTTCGCGTGGAATGCCGCTGTTAAACGTGATGCGCTTGCCCACGACGTCCGCTTCACCCGGCCAGTATTTCTTCGCCATGGATTCGCTGACAATCACCACCAGCGGCCGGCCGTCGGTGTCTTGCGGCTCGAAGCCGCGGCCGCGAAGCAGTGGAATGCCCATGGCATCGAAGTAGCCCGGCGTCACCGACCGCGCCTGCGGCGACAGCCCCTGCCCTTCGGGCCGCGGGTGATCTTCAACCTGCACGCCGCGGCTGTCGTAGCTCGCGCTGAGCGGCAGGATGTTGACCGCGCCGACGCCGGCCACCCCGGGCAGCGCGCCTACCCGCTGCTCGAACTGCTGGTAGAACGGCATCTGCTCACCTTCCTCGTAGCGCGCGGTCGGCAGCGCCACTTCCATGGTGAGCACCTGGTCGGCCGCAAAGCCGGGATTGATGCTCTGCAGTTCCCACAAGCTGCGGACCAGCAGCCCGGCACCGACCAGCAGCATGATCGACATCGCCACTTCGCCCACGATCAGCAACTCGCGCGAGGCGCGGCCAAGCGCGGCGCCGTGCTGCCGGCCGCCCTCCTTGAGCGAGTCGTTGAGATCGATGCCCGACAACTGGATCGCCGGGAGCAAGCCGAAGACCACGCTGGTCAGCAGCGCCGCGCCAATCGCAAACAGCATCACGGGCGCATCGAGGCGTATCTGGTCCGCACGCGGCATGCCGGCGGAGGCCAGCACGGTGAGCGCCCGGGTCGCTGCGAAAGCCACCATCAAGCCACCCACCGCGCCGACCACGCTCAACACCGCGCTCTCGGTCAGCAGTTGGCGCACCAGGCGCCCGCGATCGGCCCCGATGGCCGCGCGCAACGCCAGTTCGCGCAGGCGCTCGGTGCCCCGGGCCAGCAGCAGGTTCGCGACGTTCGCGCACGCGACCAGCAACACCAGGCCGACGGCCGCCGACAGCAACAGCAACACCGGTCGCGAGTCGCCGACGATCGATTCCAGCAGCGGCCGGACGACCACGCCCTGGTCGGTGTTGTCGGTGGGGTACTGCTGCTCGAGCCGGTCGGCAATGCCGTCGAGCTCGGCCCTTGCCGCCGTCACGCTCACGTCGTCTTTCAGCCGCGCGACGCCGCGGATGAAGTGCCCGCCGCGGTTGGCCGTTGCCGGATCGAAGCGGAACGGCATGAAGAGATCGGCGCTGCGTTCCGGGTTGATCTCGAGGTGCCGGTAAGACGAAGGCAGCACGCCAATAACGGTGGTCGGCACGGCATTGACGATGATCGACTGACCGACAATGGACGGGTTGCCGCCGTAGCGGCGGTGCCAGAAGCCGTCGCTGATGATCACCACCCGCGCGGCGCCGGGCGCATCGTCTTCGGGCAGGAACGTCCGGCCCAGCGCCGGTTGAATCTGCAGGGTCGGGAAGAACCCTTCGGTCACCTGGACCGAACCCACGCGGTCGGGTTCACCCTGGCCGCCCGTCACGGTGGCCAGGCCGACAAAGCCGTTGGCGCCCATCCGCGCGAATGATGTCGCATCGCGCTGGAAGTCCAGGAAGTCGGCCGGCGACAGGTTCGAGACCTCGCCGTTGGCCTCGTCCAGGCCGTTGATCTTGACCAGCCGCTCAGCGGCCGGGTACTCGAGCGGACGCAGCAGCACTGCCTGCACCACGCTGAAGATCGCGGTCGTGGCGCCAATTCCGAGCGACAGGGTGACGATGGCAACGGCGGCAAAGCCGGGCCGTTTGGCGAGACTGCGGAGGGCATGGCGAATGTCCTGGATCAACATGGCGACATGTTGGACGGCGCCCCGCCAGCCAGGGTTGCCCCGCCGACGGTTGTGGTCATTTCTCATTTGACTTCACTCTGACGTTTTGTAAGATACGCGGCAATGACCGACCTGTGGCGGAATCTTCGCTACGCGGCCCGGGGCTTGAGCCGCGAGCCTGGGTTTGCGGCGGTGGCAGTAGTCACCCTTGCCATCGGCGTCGGCGCGACGACGGCGCTGTTCAGCACCGTTAACGCGACGCTGCTCCGGCCGCTGCCCTATTCGGATCCTGAACAGCTCGTCAGCGTCCGCAGCCGCCTGAGTAATGGCCAGCTCACGACCGGTCTACTATCGGCGCTCAACCTCGGGCTCTTCAAGGATCCAGGCCTGCCGGTGGCGGGCGCCGCCGGACTGTCGCCTTCGCCCCAGGAACTGACGATGGTCGGCGACGATGGTGTGCCCACCAACCTGCTGGTCACCGGCGTCGCTGATGGCTTCTTCGACGTGCTCGGTCTTCCCCTCGCTGTCGGTCCTGGCTTTGCGCAAACAGACCACGCCATGATCGGGCCGGGCGCACAAGTGGCAGGGGTCCTCTCCCATCGCATCTGGATCACCGTCTTCGCTCGAGACCCAGCCGTCGTCGGCAAGATCGTGCGAGTGGTGGAGATTCCGACAGGAATCCGCATCGCGGGCGTCGCGCCGCCGGAATTGGATCTGCCGCACGGGACCGATGCATGGCTGGCCCTACGCCTCAATCCGCAGGACTTTGGCCATGGCCTGGATGCGGTGGTGCGCGTCCGCCCCGGAACACAGCTCGACGCGCTGCGCGAGCGCGCGGACGTGCTGCTGGCCGAGCAGGCCAAGACCAGCCCCACTGATGTAAACCGGCTGTTCGTGATGCGGCCGCTGACCACCGCGATTGTCGGCGACCTTGGCCCCATGCTGCTGATCGTGCTTGGCGCAGCGGCGCTGCTGCTGCTCCTGTCGTGCGTCAACGTGATGAACCTGCTGCTGGCACGCGGCGCGGCGCGGATGCGCGAACTGGCGATCCGATCCGCGCTGGGCGCTGGACGCGGTCAGCTGGTGCGGCAGATGCTGACGGAGTCGGTCGTGCTGGCCGCGGCTGGGACGGCGGCCGGCCTGGGGCTCGCCTATGTGGGAGTGCGGCTGCTGCTTGCGTTCGGCGCGTCGACGTTGCCGCGACTCAACTCGGTGCCGTTTGACGTCAACGTCATGCTGTTCGCGGCCGGCGTGCTGGTGTTCAGCACACTCGTGATGGGGCTGGCGCCGGCCTGGCGGCTGGCCCGCGTGGATGTGCGCGCGCTGCTGAATGAAAGCGGCCGCAGCGCATCGCCTGGCCGCGCCACGTCGCGTTCGATGTCGGCGCTGATCGTGGCCGAGGTCGCGCTGGCGATCGTGTTGACGGCCGGTGCCGGCTGGCTGGTGCAGAGCTTCGCGCGTCTCGGGACGGTGAGCCCCGGGTTCACCGCCGAGGGGCGGCTGGTGCTGTCGGTGCGACCGGGCCGGACCTTCGACTTCCGAAAGCAAGACGAGGTCTACGCGTGGACCGACGAGTTGATGCGCCGGGTGCGCGCCGTTCCCGGCGTGGCGCTGGCCGGCGGCGCCGCGACCTTCCCCCTGCAACCGAATCGCGACGGCACGGTCATTGTCGGTATCCAGGGCGAGACGTGGGATCCCGACAACCCGCACGGTGCGCACGTCCGCAACGTCTCGGTGGGATTGTTCGAAGCCATGGGCGTCAAGCTCATTGCCGGACGCCTGTTCACCGACGCCGACCGCCGGGGCACGTTGCCGGTCGCCGTTGTGAACCAGCGGTTCGTGCAGTTGTTCCTTGGCGGGCGGGATCCGCTGTCGAGTTCGTTTGCGTTCGGCCTGCCGGCCCCGAACCCCAAGATGATGCGGGCCATCGTCGGAGTGGTCGACGACATGCGGTACGAGTCGCTGGCGCTGCCGCCGACACCCGCGTTCTATGTCGTCCAGGCGCAACAGTTTCCGATTCTTCGCCCGGCAATCGTGGTCACGGCGCGTGCCGGCGACCCGCGCGCGCTCGAACCGGGCCTGCGCTCGGCTCTGACGGCATTCGATCCGCTGCTGATGATGACGGCGACCACGGCCCCTGAGATCGTGGAGACCACGCTGCGCCGACAACGCCTGGGGATGATCTTGATGTTGATCTTCGGCGCATTGGCGCTGGTGCTGGCTGCGATTGGGATTTACGGCGTCATCGCCTATGCGTCGGCCCAGCGGCGCGAAGAGTTTGCGACGCGCATTGCATTGGGCGCGTCGGCCGGCAGCGTGTTCCGGCTGGTGCTGGGCAGCGGCCAGCGCCTGGCCATGGCCGGTGTCGTGATTGGCCTGGCGGGCGCGTACGCCGGCGGCCGCCTGGTTGCCAGCCGCGTCTACGCGATGCGGGCTGACGATCCCCTCGTGCTGTTTGCCGCCGCCATCGTCGTCGCCGCGGTGGCATTGGTGGCCACCATCGTTCCCGCGCTGCGGGCCAGTCGAATCGATCCGATCCGCGCCATGCGACCGGATTGAGTGCGCCTGGCGGTCGCTGCTACCAGGGTCCGGCCGGAACCTTGATTGCTCCCGAGAGGATGGCGTTGCGCACCTCGTCCAGGGTCTTCAGGCCGGGTGGTGCGATACCGCCCCACTCGAAGCGAGTGGCATCCGGTGTCCAGAGGAAGATCGCGACGTGCCATGAGCGGGCATAGCCGCCGCGTTGATAGTAGACGAGACAATATTCCGCGGTGCAGCCCGCCGCGACCAGGCGACGCAGCGGCAGCGGCGGCGTGGCGGCCACGTCACCGGACTGGAACGGCATACCGGGCTCGGCAATGTCGAGAATCGAGCTGCCGAACAACGCCTGCAGTCCGTCGCGAACACCAAGCGGCAGTCCCCTGATGGAGGTCACGACGCCGAATCGCCCGTCCTTCACTTGAGCCTGCAGCGCGCTGGACAAGGCAGCCGGAGCCACCGGCTGGCTGCTCGCCACTGCGGCCAGCCATAGGCCCGCGGCACTCGCGCAGATCAGTCCGGCGCCACGCCTGCTAGCCATCCGACTTGCCATCCCTCCGCACTTCGTAGCGAAGCGCCACCATGCCGCTGACGTATCCCTTCACCTCGCTCAGGTGCAGGGCAACGTCCTTGTCGAGCCGGTCGAAGAACGAGACGCCTTCGCCAATGAGGACCGGCATGATCGAATAGCGAACTTCATCGGCCAGTCCAAGGCGCAGGCACTCACCGGAGACGGCGCCGCCACCGACAACCCAGATACTGCGGAACGCCGGCTTCAGTCTCTCGTCAATCAGGCGCGCGAGGTCGCCCGAGTAGAACTGAACGGTGTCCCTGCACTTGCGCAAGTCGCGACTGGTGAGCACGAAGGTCGGCTTGTCGCCGTAGGCCCAGCCAAGTCCCTTCGCCTCGAAATCCAGCGCGGTCTCGTAGGTTTTCGATCCCATGACGTAGCAGTCGATGGTCTTGAGGAAATCAGCGACGTACTCCGCGCTCATAGTCTCCCCACCTTCGAACCTGTCGGCAGTCTCCATCCAGTCGACGCGGCCATCGGTTCGGGCGATGAAGCCGTCGAGGCTGGCCGCCATGTGGATTGTCACGCGTGAGTCAGTGTTGGTCATCGTTGGAAATGGCTTCTGGAGCAGGCCGTTCTACAACGGGGATGTCCGGCAGCGCGACGCCAGCAGCCCAGTTGCCGTATCGAGGTCGAGGTCGGCAACCAGCAGCCCGTGCTGGCCGTACGGCTGGAAACACTGCAGCGTGCCATCGGGGCGAACGACCGCGGATGTGGTCCCCGAGCCTTCGCTGGCGGTGTTCACCGACGCGAAGTAACAGGTGTTCTCCGCCGCGCGGCAGAGCATGGCTTTCTCGTGAAAACTGTTCGCCGGATCGGCGAAGGTGTGTGGACGATAGCTGCCGGGTTCGGCGACGTGCGCGTGAGGGTGAAACACGAGTTGCGCGCCTCGTCGCGCCGCCCACCGCACGGTTTCGGGGTAGCGCCAGCCTTCGTGGCAGATCACCACGCCGAAGGTGAGCGAGCCAGCCGTGAACACGCGGCGTTCGATGCCGAACGACGGGTACGTGCCCTCCTCCGACGGGTCGAGTTGCGCCTTGTCCTGCCAGCCGGCCACCGTGCCGTCGGGGTTGATCACGCATGCCGTGATCTGCAGGCCGCTGCCTGTCACGCGCTCTGTGCCCAGAATGACCGTGATGTGCGCCGCCCGGGCGGCGTCTGCCACTTCGGCCCATGCCCGCTCGAGGAAAACGGGATCGGGTGCTGGCGCGCTCGTACCCGGCCATCGATAGCCGGGGATGTAGCACTCGGGGAAACAAATCACTGCCGCGCCCCGACTTCCGGCCTCGGCGACGGCCGACGTCGCCAGGCGAACGGATTCGGCGGGTGTCGCGGGCACACGAAGGTTGGCGAGCGCGATGCGGACCGTATTCACGAAGATGCTACTCTGCCGCACTACCTGGATCGGCCGAGCCGGCGCCCGCGCTGGTAAGCGCATCATGGGCCCTGGCCGAGTCTTCGGGCCTCACCAGCAGGTCGGCTCCGCTAATCGCCGGATACATGCCGCCGGCGTTGTCGCTCCTGATCATCGAGTCAATTCCCGCCTCGTCCAGGATTCCCTTGGCGATCTGCGCGTCGGCAGCGGAGCGGAACGTCGAAATGGCGACTAGATTCGAGGAACTCACGTGTCACCTCCGAACCGAAGGATACCGAAGTCGCGACCAGGTTACCTCGTGTCGCGCGTCATGATGTAAATGCTAGTGCATCCGCGCGGGTCAGCTCGCATCAGCGGGAACGTATGTCAACCTGATCACGTCCTCGCCCATGCGGTCATGGGCGAGAAGGCGGAGCGGCGGCCGGGGGCCGGCGAAATAGGGCTGGCCGTGACCAACGACGACAGGGTGCAGGTAGATTCGATACTCATCGATCAGGCCGAGCGTGGTCAGGCTGTGCGCCAGGTGGGGGCCGGCCACTTCGATCTCCCCGTCGCGCCCGGCCTTTAGCGCACGGATCGCGGCCTCGAGGTCATCGCCAACCAGACTGGCGTTGGGGCCAACCGACTTCAGCGAGCGCGAGACGACCCATTTCGGTTGGTTCCGCCACGCGCCCGCGAAGGCGCGTTCGTCTGCGCCCCATTCAGGCTGATCGTCATCCCAGTAGCGCATGATTTCGTACATCTTGCGACCGTAGATGCTGCCGGCCTGCCGCCGTGCCTCTTCGATAAAGTGGCTGAAGAGCGCCGGGCCCGGCGCAAATGCCGTGTGATCGACGTAGCCGTCAAGCGACTGGTTCATTCCGAACACGAGCTTCGCCATGCCACTTCCTTTTGCCGACGGGCGCGTCCACCTGATGCCGTCGCGACCGATCATTCCACCGGTCGCCGACGGCTGCAAGCCTGGGTCGACTGGCGGGTCGAACCAGTTACGCCGTCTCGAGGTGCGGCGCGAGAGAACTCATCGCGAACGTGAGCAAAAGGACGCCGACCACAACAACAGCCAGCGACCCGGCGCCTACGACAACCATGCCCGGCGCTTGCACGAACTGCATGTACTTGAAGGCGTACTGTCCCCAGTTGTTGAACGCTCCATGCGCCAACGAGACAATCCAGATGCTCTCGGTTCTAAGCCAGAGCCAACCGATGACCAATCCGGCTCCAAACGGGCCAATCGGAAGCGTGAGGGCGAGAATCACCGGAGCGACGCCGTCGATGTGCTGAACGCCGGACAACTGGAAAGGAACATGCCAGGCCGCCCAGACTGCCGACGTAATGATGACCGCGCGCCGGGGTCCCACGCGCGTCTGAAGCCGGGGCAGCAACCAGGCTCGCCAGCCAATCTCAACCGGCAGGTACGTCCAGGAAAGGCGATGCCAGTCGAGAGTGAGAGTTCCTCCAGGTAGCGGGCGCACGGCCAATACCGCCAGCGCGGGGATGAACATCGAGAGCAACTGGAGTCCTATGAGCGGACTTTGGTATCCACCCGTGAGGCCGACGATGAGGCTCAGGGCCACCGACATGGCATAAGCGACGATGACGAACGCCGCGATGGTCTTGGTGCCGTTGGTGAAACCGAGGTCAGTGTCCATCTCTCAAGGCTACGGCGCGCGCCGGCGGCCAGTCAGTCACCAACCTGCGCAACCTGGCCAGGCTGCAAACTGGCGAGAGCATCCAGAATGCCCCAAACGAGCGGCGCGAGATCCTGCATCTTGCTCGATCGTGCGCGGAGGATGACGACGCCGAAAGGTAATGCGCTGATGTCGTGTTGGTGTTCGAGCTTTCGGTCCATCGTGACGAACGCCTCGATGGTACCGCTCGCGCGCTTGAGCAGTTCGCCGTTCAGGGTGCCCGACCAGCCCAACCCTTGCACGGTCACGACGTCGTGGCCGACCAACGTGGTCTTCAGGTCGTGCGGCACGTTCTCATCAAGCAGGACGCGCACTGGTCAGCACGCTTTCCTTGGCCTGTTCGAGCGCTGCCAGCGCCTGATCGCGGGTGACCGAGGGGAATTGGCGGAGGAACTCGTCGAGAGTCTCGCCACCCTCGAGATAGTCGAACAGCGACTGAACCGGCACCCGCGTGCCCACGAACACCGGTGTCCCGCTCAAGATGCCTGGATGGCTGTGCACCGCGCTGGGCTTGCTGGGCATAGGGCCTTCTGAAGTCGAGTATACCCGGTTGCCGCTTGTTGAGTCGGTTGGGCCGAGTGGTGCGCATGCCGCGCAGGTCAAACCTTTCTGAACGTTTACACCGCCACGGTTAGCGTACCCGAGAGCCAATTCTCAGAAGACAGACTCTCCAGGCAAAGACTGGTGTGAGCCTGGCCCGAGCATCGCGCCGATCGCGGCCCCGCGCATTCGGGACAAAAGCAGCGCGGCGACCGCCCAGGACACGGCGACGGTCATCCAGGCCACCGGAGTACCGGCGAACGACATGGGGTCGACGACTGGCCGTCGCTGCCGCTGCCGGGCAGAAAGAACAGCGGCAGATTCCATAGCGCCCAGATGACGCCGAGGATAATGCGCGCGCCAACGTGCCACCTGCCGATGGGCGCCAGCAGCCGCTCAACCCCCGCGCGACCTTCTCTGGATGCGGTGAGCGCGAGCGCCACGATCGCCGGCGCAAAGACGCCAAGCAGAAAGATCGGCCCACCGAGGGCGAAGATCCCGGAGTTGCCAGACGCCCCCAGCGCGGCGGGCGCCAGCCACACCATCCAGGTGAAGGCAAACGTAAACAGGAAGAATCCGACGAGAGCGATGCGTCCTCCGCTTGGGGATCGGTGTGAAGAGGTCACGCTGCCTCGCTGTGCTTGACCGGACTCGCGACTGCGGCTAATCCGCGGCGGTCGCTGGAGGGCGATTCTACACGTGGTCTTGGCGCGGCACCTGGGAGATTGGGCTGATCCCTGGTGGCTAGGGTCGCCGGACGGCGTGTCTTTCCTGCGGCGAGATCTGGAGCACGCGGCCCTGAGGGGTTTCAAGAAGCGGTGTCACCTGAAGTCCGTCCAGCTCGATTGCCCTTGGCACCCACGACCGCGAGCTGCCGATCGGGTACTCCTTGAAGACGTCAACGATGAGCACGCGATCGGGCAGAGTGCCGTCGGCATTGGGCGTGAACAGGTCGGCGGGACGGAACACCGCCGGGGCGCCGGTGTAGACGCCGACCAGCGAATCATCCGGCCGCGTCACCAGGAAGCGCTCGCGGACGAAGTCGTCTAGCGCCAGCCAGCGGTCGATGCGGCCGACCAGCAGCAGGCAGGCCAGTTCGTCGGTGCAGGCAATGCGATCCGCCGGCAGCAGCGACGCGCGCACCTCGTCGATGCCGTCGATCACGATGGTCGGGCGCGCGACATCGAGACGTTCGCTCACCGAGCCGCTGCCGCGCCACTGGTCGGCGCCAACGGCGACGACGACCAGCGCAACCACTGCCAAGGCAAGCCGGCGGCCGGTCCGCGACACCGGCGGCAGCCTGTGGCTGACAATTGCATCCACGTCGATGGCGACGGCGGCCAGCATCAGCGACATCGGGATCAGCAGGTAGTTGACGGCGATCCCGGAATCGATGGCGCCAAACCACACCACCCAACCGATCCAGGCGAGGTGAACGCCGCGCTGCGGCAGGGGCCACTGCCCGCCCGCCCCGGCCAGACGCGCGACCAGCCCGCCAAGCGCAAGCACGGTGAGGACCGGGGTCGCCGCGGCAATATGCCGGAACATGTCGAGCGGATACCGCGCACCCTCCGACAACACCGACACCACCAGCGCAGTGGTGAACAACGCCGCATTCGAGGCCCGCGCGAGTGAATACGCAAGTACCATCGCCGTGGCCGACAGTGCGATCACCGCGATCAGACCCGCGCGCTTCGGCGCCAGCAACCAGCCGGCCACCATCGCGGCGACGATCAGTCCGTACTGGCGATCGCCCGGCACTTCGAACAGGTTCAGTACCTGCCACAGAAAGAACCGGCGGACCATGGTCTCGCCGCTCGACGGCGCGAGGTAGTGAAGAAGGAACAGCAGCGCCTGTGCCGCAACCAGGCCGGCAACCACCGCAACGCCTGCCTTGAGCCATCGCCGGCGCTGGCTTCGATCGTCAAGGAGCAGGCAGACAACGGGAACCGCGGCCAAAGTAAAGGCCAGTTCGTGGGTCAGACGGCTGACCAAGGAAGCCGCCGCCAGGACAGCGAGCGCAGCCCAACCCTGACCGCTCAGCAGGAACAGCACGCCAAGGTAGCTGGCCATGAACGGCGCATAGAAGCGCCCCGTCGTCGCAGTGGCCCAGAAGGGCAGCGACAGCGATACGAACAGGACTGCCAGACATGCCGTCCGCTCGGTCGTATGGCGGCGGACGATCCGGAACGTCAGGAAGACCGAGAGGATGGCGCAGAGCAGGCTCAGCGCCCGAAAGGCCGGCAACTCGGTGCCGGTGACGGCGGAAGCGAGCCAGCCGGCGTAGGAGTAGGCAAGACCGCGATCGTAGAGCAGGCCCGACGGCAGCAGCGGCAGGCCGTGCGCCTGGATGCCGCGGACGGCAAAGACGGTGAACTCTTCGTCAACGGAATAGCCGGCACGCGTGAGCTCGAAAGCGCCGGCGATCAGGATGATCGCGAAGAGAGTGAACAAGGCAACCCTGAAGGGTTGCCCAGGCCACATCGTCACGCGATGGTGATGCCCTTGTCGAGGTAGACGTCCTGGATGGCGTTGAGCAGGCCGACGCCTTCCTTCATGGGACGCTGGAAGGCCTTGCGGCCCGAGATCAGGCCCATGCCGCCGGCGCGCTTGTTGATCACCGACGTCTTCACGGCTTCCTTCAGGTCGCTTTCACCAGACGAGGCGCCGCCCGAGTTGATCAGGCCGGCGCGTCCCATGTAGCAGTTGGCCAGCTGGTAACGCGTCAGGTCGATCGGGTGATCGCTGCTCAGGTCGGTATAGACCTTCTTGTGCGTCTTGCCGAAGGCGATGTGCGTGAAGCCGCCGTTGGTCTCGGGCAGCTTCTGCTTGATGATGTCGGCCTCGATGGTGACGCCCAGGTGATTGGCCTGGCCGGTCAGGTCGGCGGCCAGGTGGTAGTCGGCATCCTCGGTCTTGAACGCCGAGTTGCGGAGATAGCACCACAACACCGTGAACATGCCCAGCTCGTGCGCGTGCTGGAACATCTCGGTTACTTCCTGGATCTGCCGCTTCGACTCTTCCGAGCCGAAGTAGATGGTCGCTCCGACCCCGGCCGCGCCCATGTCGAAGCCCTGCTTGACGCTGGCGAAGCGGATCTGATCGTAGGCGTTGGGATACGAGATGAACTCGTTGTGGTTCAGCTTCAGGATGAACGGAATCTTGTGCGCGTACTTGCGCGACACCATGCCCAGCACGCCGAGGGTCGAGGCCACCGCGTTGCAGCCGCCTTCAACGGCCAGCTTCACGATGTTCTCGGGATCGAAGTACTGCGGATTGGGCGCGAACGACGCGCCGGCGGAATGCTCGATGCCCTGGTCGACCGGCAGGATCGACACGTAGCCGGTGCCACCGAGCCGCCCGTGATCGAACAGCGACTGCAGGCGGCCAAGCACCGGCACCGGCCGGTTCGACGACAGGTGGATGCGATCCACGAAGTCGGGCCCGGGCAGGTGCAGCGTCTCTTTCGCGATTCTGCACTGGTGATTCAGCAGGTTGCTGGCGTCGGCTCCGAGGATGTCTGCGACGTTAGGCATGCGGAATTACTTTACCACCGCCGCAGATGGCTGCCCACCGGGGCCGCAGATGACACGGATGACTCAGATCAGGAAGGCCCGGGATAGACCAGGTCTTCCACCACCGCCTGGGTGGCCGCGGCCTTGACCAGTTCGGCAATGGGCAGGCCGGCCTCGACCTCGTCGATCTGGTGGCGGCGGGCGTGGGTTTCCGGGTGGCGCGGCGTAAACAGCGTGCAGGTGTCCTGGTCGGGCTCGATCGAGATCTCGAAGGTCCCCAGCCGCTGGGCCTGGTCGATGATCTCCTCCTTGTCCATGCCGACCAGCGGCCGCAGGATCGGCAGCCGGGTCGCACTGTCGGCGGCCGCCAGGTTGTCGAGCGTCTGCGACGCCACCTGGCCGATGACGTCGCCGGTGACCAGCGCCTTCGACCGCGAATCCCGGGCAATGCGCTCGGCAATCCGCAGCATGAAGCGGCGATAGATGATCACCCGCAGCTCGCCGGGCACGCTGAGCGTGACGTGCCGCTGCAACTCGCCGAACGGCACCAGGAACAATCGCGATCGCAGTTGATAGCGCGTCAGCACGCCGGCCAGCCGGCGAGCCTTCTCTTGCGACGTGTTCGACAGGAACGGCGCGCTGTGGAAATGCACCAGCGTGACCTGGCAACCGCGCTTCATCATGCGCCACGCCGCCACCGGCGAGTCAATGCCGCCCGACAGCAGCGCCGTCACGCGGCCGGCGGTGCCGGTCGGCAACCCGCCCGGACCGGGTTCCTTCTGCATGTAGAGATAGGCCTGGCCCGGCACGATCTCGACCGTGATCACCAGGTCGGCATGGTCCAGGTCAACCTTCCACCCGCGCGCGTGCCACACCTTCGAACCGAGGTCTCGCGCCAGGTCGGGCGACGGCACCGCGAAGTGTTGATCGGCCCGGCGCACCAGCACCCGGAAGCTTGCCGCGCTCTCGCGCGGCGGCAGCCGCGACACGATGGCCTCGGCCATGCCGTCGAAGTCGAGCGGCACCCGCGTCGCCACCGAGTAGTTGGCAATGCCGAAGACGCGGGACATGCGATCGCGGATCTCGGCGGACGTCGCCTCGCGGCCGAGCACGATCTCGATGCGGCCCATCGGCGTGCGGATCTCCTTCACGCTCAAACCCGCCAGGGCCATGTGCAGGTGACGGACCAGCCGGTTGATGAACCACGGCCGGTTCTTGCCCTTGAGGGCCACCTCCGAGTAGTGCGCGAGTATTGATGTCATTTCAAACACGCAACCACGAGGGACACTTCGTGGTTCCTGGCTTCGTGTCCTTCGCGGTTAGGACGAACGCTGCCGCGCGGTGGCCCGAGACCGCCGCGGACTCGATGGTCGCCGGCAATCCCGTGTCGACCCAGTCGCCGGCCAGGACGAAACCGGTAATCGCCGTCTCGGTCCGCGGCCGGGGCGGCGCGTCGGGCGCCAGGGAAAACGTCGAGCGCTTCTCGCGCACGGCGAGGCCCTTGCGAAACACCGCCGCCCGTGCCGGCGGCAGCGCGGCGCGCACGTCGGCCAGCGCCAGGGCAATCAACGCCTCGTTGGTCATGGCGACAATCGACTCCGCGCCGCTCGAGATCATCGACAGGTGCGAACCCGAGCCGCCGACAATGGCGCGGCGGTCGAAGACCCATTGGAAGGCGCGGCCCGGCAGGCCGATCAGCGGCTCGAGCATCACCGGCCGGTCGAACCACAGGTTGACGGTCACGATCGGCAGGCTTGCCGTCGCCGACGCATCCGCAATGGTGGCAGCCAACGCCGGTGGCGGCTGCTCGAACAGCGCCGCCAGCCCATGCCATGGCACGGTGGAGATCACCACTGGAGCGGAGATGTGCTCGTCGCGCACCCGCACGCCGGTTACGCGATCGCCGTCGATCAGCACCCTGGCCGGAGCGTTGACCCGAACCTCGCTCCCGCGCTGCTCGAGCCACGCCCGCGCCGGTTCGGCATAGAGCTCGTCGAGCGGTACCGCCGGCATGACCAGCGACGCCGCTGCTGGATCGGGACCGAACATCTGCGCCAGGACGCCAACGAAGTACGACGCCGCGGCCTGGTCGATCGATTGGTTGAGCGCCGCCAGCGCCAGCGGCTCCCAGAACAACTCGCATAGCCGCGGCGCCTGGCCATAGTGGGTCAGCCACTCGCGGACCGTTTCAACGGACTGAGGTCCGCCTAAAGGCGGACGCCACATCGACGTCGTGCCAATGTGGTGTCCGGCTTCTTGACCGCCGTAGCCTTGGCGAAGGTGGTTAGCCGGACCTAAGGCCGCGCCAACCCGCAAGATCGACAGCCGCTCGCTCCAATCGAGCGCGTCCCACGCCAGCACGCCGCCCAGCAGGTGCAGGGGCGACGGCATTGGCGGCAGCTTCAACACCGACTCGCGCCCCCGCTGATCGATCATCGTCAGCGCCAGCCCGGCCTGCCAGCGCACGCGATCCGACGCGCCAATTCGTTGGAGCAATCGCAACGTGTCTGTGTAGCAGCCCATCAGGATGTGCTGGCCGTTGTCGACGCGCTCGCCGGTTTCGGGATCGGTGAAGGCCGCGGCGCGGCCGCCGAGGCCGGGGCGCGCCTCGAGCACCAGCACGCGGGCGCCGGCCTCGACCAGCGCGGTCGCAGCGCTGAAGCCGGCGACGCCGCCGCCAATGACGATGACGTCGGCGCTCACGCGCGTGAGAACAGGCGGTAGCCGAGTGCCGACAGCTGGCCGCGCGCCCAGATGGAAAGGGCAATCCGGGCGCGGACCGCCTTTGGCACACGAATCAATTCCGAGAACACATCGTAGCCGCCGCGCTCGATTCGCTGGAGGATCTCGAAGTAGATGCCGCCCATGATCTCGGCCGCCACCAGCCGATGCGCGTCGGCGTGCGGCATGGCTTGCGCGGCAGCAGTGTAGAAGTGACGCGCGCGCTGGCACTGGTGCGCTAACAGGCGGCGGATCGGCTCGGTGACCACTCCGGCGCGCAGGTCTGCTTCGGTCACGCCGAACCGCGCCAGGTCTTCTTGCGGCAGGTAGATGCGGCCGTTCTTCAGGTCGACGGCGACGTCGCGAATGATGTTCGTGAGCTGCAAGGCGAGGCCGAGGTTGAAGGCATAGTCTTTGGAACGCGAGTCGCGGGCGCCGAAGATCTCGATGCAGATGAGGCCGACGGTGGAGGCGACGCGCCGGCAGTAGCCCGACAGCTCGTCGAAGGTCTGGTAACGCTTGTGGCGCAGGTCCATTTCCACGCCATCCACCAGGTCGTCGAACGGCGGCCGCGACAGCGCGAACGCCGAAACCAGCGGCTTCAGGTTCTGCCCCTGCGGCGTCTGCGCGACGCCGGCGCCGAACACCCGGGCCACCTCGTCGCGCCACTTGCCAATCTCGACGGTGGCGGTCGGCTCGTCCGGCGCCTCATCCACGGCATCGTCCACGGCGCGGCAGAAATCCCACACCAGGCCAATGGCCTGGCGTTGTTCGGCCGGCAGGACTAGGAACGAGTACGAGAACGAGGTGTCGCGCGCCACAGCAGCGTTCTAGAAGCTATCACCAATGCGTCCGCGGTGCCGAGCTTCGGCCGCGAGGTGAAGACGTCGAAGTCCACCTCGTCCAGGCGATCGAGAATGCGCGTGCCGCCGAGCCAGGTGGCGCGCAGCTCGTAGCGCAGGCGGCCGCCGACGCCGTCGCACACCGCCCGGCCCTGGTCGAACAGCCGCCGCGTCCGCTGGCCGCACGCGCGCATGGTGCTGGTCCATTCCGGAGTCATGGCTCCGCGATCGAGCGCCACCGGGTCGGCACCAGCAGCCCGCCACTCCTCTTCCGGCACGTACAGCCGGCCGCGCGGCCAGTCGATGGCGAGGTCCTGCCAGAAATTGGTGAGCTGGAGCGCCGTGCACACGGCATCAGACGCTCGATCCAGGTCATCGTCTCGATAGCCGCTCAGACGCAGCACCAGGCGGCCCACCGGATTAGCCGAGCGCCGGCAGTAATCAAGTACATCGGCCCAGGATCTGTAGCGGTTTGTCAGCACATCCTGCCTGAACGCGCTCAACAGTTCATGAAAAAGCGCTGCCGGGAGGTTGAACTTGACGCGCGTGTCCGCGAGCGCGCTGAAGATCATGTCGGGAGGGCACTCCTTGCCTGCCGCGCCGAAGCGCTCGCGCGAAGGCGGGTCGGGAGGGCACGCCAGGTCGGGAATGTGCTCACCGTCAAGCCGACGCCCCCACTCATCCAACAAACGCAAGCGCTCTTCCGGCTCGCGGCCAGGCTCGTCGGCGAAGTCATCGGCTGTTCGCGCGAAGGCGTAGATCGCGGCCACGTGCGGGCGTAACCGCGCGGGCATCAGCCGCGATGCAACCGGAAAGTTCTCATAGTGGGACTGGGCGAGCGCCTGACAAGCCGCGTAGGCTTGGTCGGTGTCTACCATTGAGTCTCGGGGACGCCGGCTCGATGGTTGGCGGCCCTGGCAATGGTGAACAGGAGGTCCGACAAGCGATTCAGGTAGACGATCACCACTGGTTCGACGGCATCTGCGCCGAGCAGCAGCACCGACCGTTCCGCGCGTCGGCAGACCGTGCGCGCGTAGTGCAGCGCGGCGCCGGCCGGACAGCCGTCGGACAGGATGAAGTGCCGCAGGGGCGGAATCTCCTCGTCCAGCTTGTCGATCCAACCCTCGAGCCTGGCGATGCTGGCCTCGTCGATGACGATCTTCTCGACCCGCTTCGCGATCTTGTGGGCCGGGTCGGCCAGCCGCGCCCCCAGCGCGAACAGGTCGCGCTGCAGCGACACGCACATGTCGTCCAGGTCCTGCGGCAACCCGGCGGCGCGCACCATGCCCAGGCATGCTTGCACCTCGTCGACATCACCGTAGGCGACGACACGCGGATCGGTCTTGGGGACGCGGGTGCCGTCGAACAGGCTGGTGTCGCCGGTGTCGCCGGTTTTTGTGTAGATGGACACTGGTAGGATTATAGAGTCCGCCGGGAATGAAGTCCCGGTCTTCCGGCACCACTAGCACCACACTTGCCGCCCAAACGCACGCTCCCACTGCCCGCGCCCGCGCTGCGCCAGCGCTTCCGGCGCAACCTGCTGGCCTGGTATCGCAAGAACGGCCGCGACCTGCCGTGGCGCAACACCAGCGATCCGTACCACATCCTGGTATCGGAGATCATGCTGCAGCAGACGCAGGTGGATCGCGTGCTGCCGAAGTACCACGAGTGGCTCGGCAAGTACCCGAGCTTCGCAGTACTGGCCGAGGCCAAGCCGGCCGAGGTCACCAAGACGTGGTATCCGCTCGGCTACAACATCAGGCCGAAGCGGTTGCAGTCGATCGCGCAGCAGGCCATGGAAAAGCACGACGGCCGGCTGCCGTCGGATCGCGAGACGTTGCTGTCGTTCAAGGGCATCGGCGAGTACACCGCCGGCGCGGTGCGCAGTTTCGCATTCCGTGAGCGCGCCGCCATTCTCGACACCAACGTGGCGCGCGTGTTGTTCCGCATCTTCATCGGCAAGGGCGATCCCAAGAGCCACGGCATGAAGAAGCGGCTGTGGGCGCACAGCGAAGCCGTGCTGCCGCACAAGCACGTGTTCGACTTCAACCAGGCGTTGATGGATTTTGGCGCCACGCACTGTAGCGCGCGCAAGCCGAAGTGCGGCGCCTGCCCGATGAACCGCTTCTGCCGCTCCCGCCTCCCGGCGTCATGAGCCAAGCGCGGTCTTGAGCCGCGCCGCGATCTCGGCGGGCACCGGTTCCGGCTCACCCAGGCGCGCCCTCACCAGGTCGATCATGCCGCCAAAAGCCTGGCCGAACGTGGCGCAGGCCTGGCACTCGGACACGTGCGCCTCGATCTGAAGGCGCCGGCCCGAGGTCAGATCGCCGTCCAGGTACCGCGACAGGTCCGCCAGGACTTCAGAGCATTTCAGCCCGGCCACTTCACGCTCGATGGGTCGCATGGGTCATCCCTCCTCTCACGGCGGCGGCCAGGCTCAATCGGGCCCGGTGGAGCCGGCTTTTCATCGCCGCCAGGCTCAGCCCGAGCATGGTTGCCACTTCGTCACCGGCGATGCCTTCGAGGTCGCGCAGTGTCAGGATCTCGCGCTCTTCCGGCACCAGGCCTGCCAGGGCGACAGCCAGACGATCCCGTTGCTCAGCGGCAGCCGCCAGTTGCTCGGGATCGGGACCACCCCACCCGGCGCGAATACCAAGGTCTTCGAGCGGGGTCTCATCAATGGGCTCGCGCGCCGCCTGCTTGCGACGTGTCAGCGCAGCGTTGCGCGCGATGGTCAACAGCCAGGTCCGAATGCTCGACTCTCCCCGAAAGCCGGCCGCGCCCTGCCACGCCGACAGGAACGTCTGCTGCAGCACGTCCTCGGCCTGGTCCTGATTGCCTGTCAGGTAGCGAGCCAGCCGGAACACGCTGGCCTGGTGACGGGTCACCAGCGTGTCGAACGCCTCTCGATCGCCCTGGGCCGATCGACGGACCAGGGCCAGGTCGATCAGGCCTTCTTCGCGGGAATCGGGCACGTGGAGATTCCAAACAGGCTGTAAACCGGACAGGTCCCGGCCAGGCCGGTGACGATCGGCACCAAGCCGATGTAACCCCACATCCCGACCGTGCCGGTGGCGGCCAGCCCGACCAGCGCAACGCCGAGTAATACACGGGCAATGCGCTCTGCCGGGTGTTCGTTGACCTTCAAGAATGCGCTCATGACGTCCTCCTCAATTGTTCTCTGAGGAAGTAGACATCGGCGCGGCGGAAAGGATTCTTACGAGATCCCGGTCGGCTTCGGGAAACGGCAAGTCGGCCAATTCGCCGCGGGGTACCCAGCGCATCCCCTGCCCCATCATCGGCTTGGGTTCGCCCTCGAACTCACAGCGATAGAAATGCAGCTCGACGGTTTTCTCGGGGTAGGCGTGCGTCACGGTGTGAACGACGTCACCGACCTGCGCGACGATGTCGAGTTCCTCGAACAATTCGCGCCGCAAGGCGTCGGCGTGGGTCTCGCTCTCGTGGACCTTGCCGCCGGGGAACTCCCAGTGATCGGCGAGGTGAGTGCCGGCCGGCCGCAACGTCAGCAGGAATGCGTCGTCGCGCTCGATGACCGCGGCCACGACGACAATGGTGGCATTCCCGGTCATTTGGGTGCGGAGGCGCCGACCGGCACCGGCTGAATCCAGGCCACCTTGCCGTTCGATTCCAGCACCTTCGCGCGCACGTAGCCTTCGTCGCCCTTGAACGTGTAGCTGGCCGATGGCGCGGCCACCTCGCTCAACACGCGGCCCTGCCGGCCAAGGAACTGGATGCGGTACTTGCTCGCGGTCTCGGGTTTCACCGCCAGAGACAGCGCGGTCGCGCTGGCGTCGACCGACAGCATCTCCACGCCCGTCGAAGAGTAGAACTCGCCGCGCTCCAGCGCGTCGACCAACGCGCGCGCCTCCAGGCGCGGGGCATGGACGTAGACCCAACCCTTGCCTGGCCTCGGCGCCGTCGGATCTTCCGGCCGCTTGAAGTAATGCGCATCGTCCACGGCAATGCCGTAGAGCAGCTTGCCGCTCGACAGGATGCGATCCCACGTCTCTTCGAGCCCAGGCACGCCGCCGCCACCGAGGTTGTTCACCGTGGGGTGGCCATTGAAGACCTCGAACAACCGGGTGCGCTGCACCTGGCCCAGTTCGTCGGGCGAGATCGCCCAGCCGAAGTTCGGGTGGTTGATGCTGGGGACGCCGCGTTGCGCGCGAATGGCATCCACCATCTGCTGCAGCACTCCGACCACGGACGATCCGCCAGAGGGCGGCGCCACGAACCTGTCAACCTCGAGGCCGTTGACGTGCAGCGGCTTGTCGCCGAAGCGGCTCGTCACTTCCTCGCCCTTGACGACGAGGAACTTGTCGTCGGCGCCGTGCACGGCGTTCAAGCCGTCAACGCTGGTCAGGTAGTTGTGATCGGTCAGGACCAGGAACTGGTAGTTCCGCTCCCGATACCACCGCACCACATCGTCGGGCGTCGAATCGCCGTCGCTGTTGACGGTGTGGGTATGGAGGTTGCCCTTGAACCACCGTTGGGCGGGTGGGGCAGGTTGGGCGAGTGGGGCCGTCAGGGACAGCGCCGAGGCCGACACCACGGCCACGGCACAGGCCGACAGGATCAAGAAGAGGCGCGGGCTCGACATCATTCGATGGTCACCTTCGATCGCCAATCGTTCCACACCACTGTAACTTCCGTTCCGGGTGTCACGAAATCGCGGTGGACGTAGCCAAGGCCGACCACCGCCTCACGCTCCGGCGAGAACGCGGCGCTCGTGACCTTGCCAATATCCCGATCTCCCGAAACAATGCGGGCACCGGGCAAGGGAACGACGGCGGCCGACGGATCGGCTTTCCAGCGCACCAGCCTCTTGGCGACGCGCCCGCCGCCGCGGTGGGTGACGCGGACGATGACTTCCTGCCCGACGTAGCAGCCCTTCGTGAACGAGATGGCCCGATCCTCGATGCCGGCCTCGAGCGGAATGGTGTCAGTGTCCATGTCGGCAAGAAATCGCGGGACGCCGCTCTCGATGCGCACCACCTCGAACGTGTCGAGGCTGACTTCTGGATAAGTGAAGCCGTGGGGTTCGCCGGCGCCGACAATCACATGGGCCAAGGTCCGTCCAGAGCCGGGAAGGATCGCCGTCCAGACCGCCATCGAATCGCTGACGTCCTGCACCTGGACGTCTTCGGCGAAGACCAAGGCATCCATCCGCTCGCAGAGCGACGCCGCCAGGGGCGCCGGCACGTCAAGCAGCAGCCGGTCGGGGCGCGCCACGACCAGCATGTCGGTGATCATCCGGCCCTGGGGGGTCAGGTAAGCCGCGTAGCGCGTGTCGCCGGGCGCCAGCGAGGCCACGTCGTTGGTCACCAACCCCTGGAGCCAGGCGCCGCGATCGGCGCCGGTCACTGCCAAAACGCCGCGATCGGTCCGCCTGACCACGCCGCCATCTGTCCGGAGGGCCCGGTAGCCGTCTAGGGAAAACATGTTTTAAGCTGTCGTGTGACTCTCTTCCATCTTACCGGCGTTGTGCTCGTCGTCTTGCTGACAGCCCAGGGCGCCGCCGCCCAGGCCGCGCTGCCGCCGCCGCCCAGTCAAGAGGCGGGCACGTCCTTCCTCGTGTTCTTCCGTTCCCAGCCGATCGGGCGTGAGGAAGTGGCGGTGATTCGCCAGGCCGACGGGTGGATTGTCCGCGGCTCCAGCCGGCTCGGGCCGCCGATCGACATCACCTCCCGTACGGCCGAGGTGATCTACGACCCGCAGTGGCGGCCGCGATCGCTGTTGATCGACGGCGTCGTCCGCGGGCAGGACGTCACGCTGAAGACCACCTTCGACGGCAGCAAGGCCGCCAGCGTGATTTCGGTGCAAGGCGCGCCGCAGTCGAAGGCCGATGCGGTCAGCGCGGACCCGGTCGTGCTCGCCAACTCGTTTCTCGGGACCTATGCGGCGCTGGCCCGACGCCTGCAGGGGTTGAAGCCGGGCGCCGAACTGAAAGCCTATGTCGCGCCGCAGGCCGAGATCACCGTGAAGCTCACCGCGGTGACGACCCAGCGCATCGATACGCCGAAAGCGGCAATCAACGCCTCGCTGTTCTCGCTGGTGTTCTCGAACCCGCCGCCGGCCGGCGACCTGCCGGTGCAGTTGTGGGTCGATCCCAACGGTAACCTGTTGCGGCTCAGCATCCCGTCGCAAACGCTCGAGATGGCGCGCGAAGACATTGCCTCGGCGGCGTCGCGCACGGCCGCGTTCTCGCTGCCCGGCGACGAGTCGGTGACCATTCCCGCGACCGGCTTCAACCTGGCCGGCACCATTACCAAGCCGGCCAATGCCACCACGCCGCTGCCGGCGCTGATCCTTATTGGCGGGTCGGGACCGACCGATCGCGACGAAACCGTCGCCGGCATTCCGGTGTTCGGCCAACTGGCCCGCGACCTGGTCGCGAACGGCTTCATCGTCGTGCGCTACGACAAGCGCGGCGTCGGCCAGAGCGGCGGCCGGGCCGAGTCGGTGACGATTGCCGACTATGCCGAGGATGCGCGGTCGGTGCTGGTGTGGCTCGAGAAGCGCAAGGACGTGGACAAGGACCGGATTGGCCTGGTCGGCCACAGCGAGGGCGCGGCGGTGGCCATGCTGCTCGCCGGGCGCGAGCGCGGCAAGGTGGGCGCCATCGCGCTGCTGGCGGGACCGTCGACCAACGGCGCTGCCATCGTGCTCGAACAGCAGAAGCACCTGCTGGATCAGATGAAGGTGGATGACGCTCAGCGCGCCGAGAAGGTGGCGCTGCAGGAGAAGATCAACGCGGCGGTGGTGTCAGGCCGCGGCTGGCAGGACCTGCCCGAGGCGGCGCGAAAGATCGCCGACACGCCGTGGTTCTACAGCTTCCTCACGTTCGATCCCGAACGCGCCATTCGCGACACGCGCGCGCCGGTGCTGATCGTGCAGGGTGAGCTCGACACCCAGGTCAAGCCGCACCACGCCGACAAGCTGCTCGAGTTTGCGAAGGCCAGAAGAACCAAGGCGGCGGCCGAGCTGGTCAAGGTGCCGGGCGTGAATCACTTGCTGGTGGCTGCGAAGACCGGCGAGGTGTCCGAGTATCCGTCGCTCGGTCCCGACGCCGCGGTGTCGGCCCAGGTCAGTTCCGCCATCGCCGCGTTCATGACCAGGTCGCTGCGGGAGTGACCGCACCAGGCGCGCTGCTGATCCGGGTGACCGGGCACGACCGGCCCGGGCTGACGCATGCGCTGACCTCGATCCTGGCGCAGTACGACGTTCGCGTGCTCGACATCGGCCAGGCGGTGATCCACGACGGCCTCGCCTTCGGCATCCTGATCGAGATGCACGAGGCGCTGCGCTCGTCGGCGCTGCTCACCGACCTGCTGCTCGAATCTCATCGCCTGGGCGTCGAGGTGAAGTTCTCGGCGTCGACCGCGGACGAGTACGCAGCCTGGGTCAACGCGCAGGCACGCCGGCGCTTCATCATCACGCTGCTTGGCCCGGCCATCGGCGCCTCGCACATCGCGCGGGTGTCGGGGGTGCTGGCGGAGGCGGGACTCAACATCGATCGCATCGATCGCCTGTCGTCGCGCGTGCCGCTCGTCGCGGCCAGTGGCCTGGGGACCAACCTTCAGGTCGGTCCGCGCTTCTGCGTCGAGTTCACCGCCACCTCGCCCGACGCGGCGACCGTGGTGGATGAAGACATGGTGCGCACCGGCCTGGCCACGCTCACCGCCGACGGCGACGTCGACGTCGCGTTCCAGCACGACTCGATCTTCCGCCGCAACCGGCGGCTTGTCGCATTCGACATGGACTCGACCTTGATCCAGGGCGAGGTGATCGACGAGTTGGCCGCCCTGGCCGGCACCGGCGACCGTGTGCGCGCCATCACCGAGGCAGCCATGCGCGGCGAGTTGGACTTCCAGCAGTCGTTCTGCCGGCGCGTGGCCCTGTTGAAGGGCCTGCCGGAATCGGCGCTGCAGCAGGTGGTCGAGCGCATACCACTGACCGACGGCGCCGAACGGCTGGTGTCGACACTGCGGCGCCTCGGCTACAAGACCGCGATATTGTCGGGCGGCTTCAGTTTCTTCGGCAGCGTGCTGCAACAACGGCTGGGCATCGACCACGTGCATGCCAACCGCCTCGAGATTCGCGACGGCCTGGTGACCGGCGAAGTCGTGGAACCCATCGTCGACGGCACGCGCAAGGCGGAGTTGCTGCAGGTCATTGCCGCCAGTGAAGGGCTGAGCCTGGAACAGTGCATTGCCGTGGGCGACGGCGCCAACGACCTGCCGATGCTGCGGCTGGCGGGACTGGGCATTGCCTTCCGCGCCAAGCCGGTGGTGCGCTCGGGCGCGCGCCAGTCGATCTCGTCGATGGGCCTGGACGGGATTCTTTACTTGATCGGCGTCAGGGACCGCGACATCGGGGTCTGAATGGTCCGGCTAAAGCCGGACGCTACATTCAATGTGGTGTCCGCCTTCTTGACCGCCGTAGCCTTGGCGAAGGTGGTCAGGCGGACCTGTCCCACATCTCACCGACCCGCTGGCGCAGTTGTGCCGTGCTGTCGGCGTAGCTCGCCTTCTCGTCAAACGTCATCGGCTCACCAAACTCGATGCGCACTCGGTGTCCGCTCCACGGCAGCATCAGGTGCCAGTTAATGGGTCGGTTGCGCGGCCACAGCTCGTAGACGCCCTTGACGGCCACCGGGACGACCGGCACCCGCAGGTGCTGCGCCAGAATCGGCGCCCCCTTCTTGAATTTCTTCACGGTGCCGTCGATTGATCGCTCCCCTTCCGGGAACAACACCAGGACCTTGCCGTGCGACAGGCCGAACGCGCCGGCCTGCATGGCGGGCACCAGGTTCGAATCGGCATCGACCGGCACCAGGTTGGCGAGGCGGGCAAACCACCTGGTGAACGGCGTCTGGAAGTACTCCACCGCACCGACGAAGAAGAGCTGCCGGGCGACGCGGAACGGCAGCACGCTGCACACGAACAACGGGTCGAAGAAGCTCTGATGGTTAGGACTGATGATGAACGGACCGGTCACCGGCAACCGGTCAAGTCCCGATACCCGCACGCGTCCGACTGCGGCACGCGCCAGCCGGACCGCAACGAACATCATCACCGTGGCAACGGGCCGCCGATCAAGCAAGCCGCCGAGCACCGGGTCGGTCACCGGCGGCAGATCGCGCAGCAGGATCGCCCACGATTCGTCGTGAGCCAACAAACCTGACGGTTGGTCGGCAATACCACCGGGCCGGACGGCCTCGACCAGTTGCTGAACGGTGAAAATCTCGTGCGTTGCCGCCTGCGGCACGCGCACGTTGAACCGCTGCTCCAGTTCGGTCAGCAGTTCCACGCGCTCCATCGAGTCGAGGCCGAGGTCCAACTCGAGGTTGGCGCCAGGCCGGACCCGCGTGCCCCCGCGCACGCGCGCCCGGATCACGCCCACTGCCGCCGCCACATGCGCATCGCCCAGCCACGCCTGGTGGTCGTTCGAGAGCGGCGCCGCCGCGTCCTGGGCCGCCGCGGCCTGGCGCTCGCGCACGCGGCGCTCGACTTCGTGCCGCTTGATCTTTTGCGTGGTCGTGCGCGGCAGCGGCTCGAACCAGATGTCGTAGCCCAACACGCGCTTGTGCGCCGGCAGGCCGACCGCCAGGCCTTCCAGCTCGAAGCGCAGAATCTCGCCGGCGTTGACGATCTTCCGCTCGCGCATCAGTTCCAGGTCCGGCACGACGGCGGCAAACAGCCGCTCGGTACTCGGCCGGCCGGGTTCGGCCAGGCCCATCACGCAGATTTCCTTCACGTACGACGACTGACGGTAGTGGGCCTCGATCTCTTCGGGGTAGATGTTCTTGCCCGAAGCGAGCACGATCATCTCCTTCTTGCGGCCCGTGATCTGCAGCCGGCCTTCGGCGTCCATGCGGCCCAGGTCGCCGGTCAGGAACCAGCCGTCGCGCATCACCTGCGCCGTCGCGTCGGGCCGGTTGTAGTAGCCGGCCATCACGATTGGACCGCGAATGGCGATTTCCCCGTCTTGCGCTCCGGCTTCGGGCGGCAGGATCTTGATCTCGTTGCCCGGCAGCGGCCGGCCGACGGTGTCGATGTGCGCCTCGTCCACCGTGTTGATGCTGGCGGCGGCGCTGGTTTCGGTCAGGCCATAGGCCTGCAGGATAGTGAAGCCCAGCGAGTAGAGATCGCGGCCAATCGCCGGATCGAACTTGGAACCACCTGTCACCAACAGCCGCATCCTCCGGCCCATCACGTCGTGGACCTTGCCGAAGAACCGTGGGCCCAGGTTCACGCCCATCCGGCGGAGGCGGAAGTTCAGGGCGAGCAACATGCGAAACACGACCCGCGTCACCAGGCCGGACTTCTGCACCTGCTGCATGACGCGCTGGTGAATCAGGTAGAAGAACTGCGGCACGCAGCAGAAGATCGTGATCTGCCGTTCCTTCAGGGCGCGCACCAGGTCGGTGGAGTTGACGGTTTCCAGGTACACCACGCGGGCGCCGACGGCGAACGGCAGCAGCAGGTTGGCGAGTTGCGCCAGCGAATGAAACAGCGGCAGCACGCCCAGCAGCGCGTCCTGGTCGGTGACCGTGACCACCTTGAACGCGGCATCGCGTTCGGCCAGCAGGTTGGCGTGCGTCAGCACGACTCCCTTCGGGTCGGAGGTCGTGCCCGACGTGTAAAGGATCACCGCGGGCGCCGCTGGCTTGTCTGGCGCCGCCAGCGCCAGCGCGCCGGTGCCGGGCGAGGCATGCACGTCGACGATGTCGAGGCCAGGGTCGATGAGGCCGCTCTCGAGAGCCTCGGCGGCGACCGGGCGCAACCGTTCGCTGACGAACAGCAGCCGCGCGCCCGAGTCCTTGACGATCGTCGCGACCTGCTTCGCCGAGTAGTTGGTGTCGAGTGGCACGGCGGTCGCGCCCGCCCGCAGAATGCCCAGGTAGACCGCACACCAGTGTGCATCGTTGTGCGCCAGGATGGCGCAGCGGTCGCCCGGCTGCACGCCGTTGGTCGCCAGCCAGGCGCCGTGCGCCACCGCGAGATCGTGCAGCTGCTGGTAGGTGAAGCGGTCGACCCGGTCGGGCCGCTGCACCTCAATGGCGACGCGTTTGCCGAACTTCGCGACCGTGGCCGCAAAGACCGTCCAGACAGTTTGGGGAGCCAAGGGGTCGATTCTACTCTCAGCGGGTATGATGGATTCTTCCGATGCCTGCACCCCTCCGCATTGCCTTTCTGGGCTGTGGCTTCATCACCCGCGTGCACAGCCGGAACCTGCGGCGATTCAGAAGTGAGATCGTCTGCGGCTATGCCAGCCGCGACAAGGCCAGGGCCGCGGAGTTCTGCGGCAAGTACCGCGGCACCGGCAGCTACGGCGACTACGCCGAGGCGATTGCCGACCCCGATGTCGACGCGGTGGTCGTGGCCGTGCCGCCGGCATTTCACCTGAATCTCACCCTGCAGGCACTCGCCGCCGGCAAGCACGTGCTGGTCGAGAAGCCGGCGTTCCCGACGATGGCCGACTACGAGGTGGTGAAGGAGGCGCGCGATCGCGCCAACCGCGTGGTGCTGATCGGCGAGAACGATCACTACAAGCCGCTGGCGATCACGCTGCGCAAGCTGCTCGCCGAGGGCGTGATCGGCGAGATGGTGTTCGGCCACTTCAGCAGCATCGTCCACCGGCTCAAGAGCGCGGACGACTGGCGCAACGACGAGTCAATGGCCGGCGGCGACGCCTTCTTCGAAGAGGGCATTCACTGGCTGCACCTGGCCGGCAGCCTGGGCCCGACCATCACGCGCATCACCGGCTTCCGGCCGGTACCATCGCATGCGGGACCCGACCGGCGCGCCAAGAGCATGATGGTGGCGTTCCACTACGACAACGGCGCGGTCGGCTCGCTGTACTACTCGCGCGAGATCCCGTCGCTGCTGAAGGGTCTGCGGCTGTCGAAGCTGTTTGGCCGTCAAGGCATCATCACGTTCGAATCCAATGGTGTCGTGCTGCTGGCGCGCGGGCAGGGCTTTCCGCGCCTCATCTTCCCGGGCTTCCGCGACATCCGCGGCTACCAGGCGATGTATCGCGACTTCCGCCAGTCGATCCTGAACGGTACCGCGCCGGAGATGAGCCTCGAACGCGCGATGGAAGATCAACGCTTGATGGATCAGATCTACGCGCAGTGACGACTTCCTTCGACATCATCATTATTGGCAGTGGTGCAGGTGGGGGCACCATGGCGCAGGCCCTCGCCGATACCGGCGCGAAGATCCTGATCCTGGAGCGCGGCGAGTTCATCGCGCAGGAGGAGCAGAACTGGAACCCCGACGCGGTGTGGAAGCAGTTGCGCTACCGCACCACCGAGACCTGGCTCGACGAGGGCGGTCAGCCGTTCCGTCCGTACACGCACTACTGCGTCGGCGGCAACACCAAGTTCTGGGGCACCGTGATGTATCGCCTGCGGCCCGGGGATTTTGGCGCGGTCGAACACGTGGACGGCGTCTCGCCGGCGTGGCCGATTGATTACGCGACGCTGGCTCCGTACTACGAACGCGCGGAAGCGCTCTACGGCGTGCATGGCGAGCACGGCTGCGACCCGACCGAGGGACCGCGCGGGCCGTACCCGTTCCCCCCGGTTCCGCACGCTCGCGTGGTCGGCGACATCGTCGAACGACTGCGCGAACAGGGCCTGCATCCGTCGCCGTTGCCGCTCGGGCTGCAGGAGCACTGCGTGCTGTGCAATACCTGCAATTCGTTCCCCTGCAAGATTCACGCGAAGAGCGACGCCGAGGTGTGCGGCGTGCGCCCGGCGACCAGCCATCCGAACGTTGAGCTGTGGACCAACGCCAGGGCCCGCCGCCTCATCACCGACCCCAGCGGCAAGCGGATCGAGGCGGTCGAGGTCGAACGTCCCGGCGAGACGTTCCGCGTGTCGGCGCCCCTGGTGATCGTGTCGTGCGGTGCGGTGAACTCGGCCGCGCTGCTGCTGCGGTCGGCCAACGACAAGCATCCTGACGGGCTGGCCAACTCATCCGGGCTGGTGGGCCGGCGCTACATGGCGCACCTGGCGACCATGATGCAGGGGTTTCACCCCTTCCGCGTGAACGACACCGTGTTCCAGAAGACGGTGGCGATCAACGACTTCTATTTCAAGGGCCCTCACAGCGCGTTTCCGCTGGGCCAGATCCAGTCGCAGGGGCGCACGCACGGCGTGATGGCGCAGACCGTGGCGCCCGCCATTCCGTTGTGGGCGTACGCGGCCTGGGTGGCGCGCGGCGTCGACTGGCTGGCAATGACGGAAGACCTGCCGCGCGTCGAGAATCGCGTGACGGTGGAGGCCAACGGCAAGATTCGGCTGCAGTATCAGCCGAACAACCTGCGCGCCCACGAGGCGCTGGTCACCGAGGCCAAGCGGATGCTGCGCAAGCTGGGTTTCTGGGTGGTGATGACGCACTCGCACAAGTCGAAGAACACCACACACCAGTGCGGCACGCTGGTGTTTGGCACCGACCCCCGCGAGTCGGTGCTCGACACCTACTGCCGCACCCACGACATCGAGAACCTGTTCGTCGTGGACGCGTCGTTCTTCCCCTCGTCTGCGGCGGTCAACCCGGGGCTGACGATCGTGGCGCAAGCGTTGCGGGCAGCGGACCACATCCGCGCCTCCCAACTCTAGGCAGCATCAATGGATAAGCCGGATTACAGCCGTCGCCTGCTGTGGCACGGCTTGCTGCTCTTCTTGCTGGGCTTGCTCACTGGACTGGTCGTGTCCATGCTTCCCAATCCGCGCATGGGCCTGTCGGCCCATCTGGAGGGCGTCATGAACGGGCTGTTCGTCGCGATCCTCGGACTGATGTGGCATCGGCTGACGCTGTCCAGTCGCGGAGCGACGGCCCTGTTCTGGCTGGTCCTGTATGGGACCTACACGAACTGGGCCAGCACACTGCTGGCGGCCTTCTTCGCCACCAATAGGAACACGCCGATCGCCGGGGCCGGCTTCGGCGGCCTGCCCTGGCAGGAGAACCTGGTTGATTTCGGCTTGATCTCGGTCTCGATCGCGATGGTCTCGGCCACCGTGTTGGCGCTGTGGGGACTTCGCCGGCCTCGCGCCTAGCGGATGGTCTGAATCTCCAGCAGCTTGCGGCGCACCTGGTCGTCGAGCTTCTTCTCTTTCAACCGGCTCCACAGCCGCTCGATCACCCGCGCGTCGACGAAGCCCGGCACCGTGGTACCCCAGTCCTGGGCGGCGCGGAACGCATCAAGAGCCTTGACGGCTTCCTCGGTATAGACGTTCGCGCCCGGGCCGGTCAGCGCGATGTCCTTCTCGTTCGCGCGGTAGTAGCCCAGCGCGTGCAGCATCAACTTCAGCTCGATCACGTCGCGGCCGGCGAACTGTTCGAGCCGGCGAAAGCCGAGCCGCTCCGCGGCCGTGTCGTAAATGCGGCGCAACTCGGCGACCGGCTCGGGATGCTCGCAGACGTTGATGTTGACGGTGACGCCGTCGGGCCGGCGCGAGCGGCCGGGACGCGGATCGGCAACCAGCACCGCCGCCGATTGCGTTTCGCCGTGCCGGCCGTCGCCGCCGAGCAGGTGACCGGCGTTCAAGGCCTCGATCAGCCGGTCGGCGAGCGTGCGGACCGAGCCTTCGCTGGCCTGGAACGCGTCGGCCACGGCATCCACCACGGCGGTGCTGACCAGGGAGTTGCCTTGCACGGCAAACGTCGTCCCCTTGCGCATGTGCACCCAGTCGCCCTGCTTCTCTGAACCGTATTGCCGCTTGCCGGTCCACTGCGCCGATCGGCCCTTGACGTCGATGACGCCGACCTGGCGGTTCTCGCGGCCTTCGTCGGCGGCTACCACCTGGTCCATGGCAGCCTGCGGTGCCACGCCCTTCTCCAGCAGGTCCAGCAGGTCGTTGCCGTACTCCAGCCGCGTACCGCCTTGAGTGGCCACCGCGCCGACGCCGGCGCGAACCCACGGCACGGCGTTGCCGACACACGGATTACGGGTCGTCACGATCACGCCCGTTTCGCCGGTGCGCGGGTCGACGGCGACAATCGAGAAGGTATGAAAGTCGAGGTCGGAGCCGCTTCCCCACTTCACCGGTTCCTGCGCTGACGCCGGCGACGACAGCACGAGCACGGCGAGCACGCCCGCAACCAGGTTGTTTCGCATGTCTCAGTCCCTTTCGACCAGTTCGAGTTCGCCCGCCACGTCGAGGGCAAAGCGGCCCCTTCCCAGCGGCACCAGGCGGATGCCACCGCCCTTCTCGTCGAGGCGCCGCCGCAGCAGCAACAGTCTCGTCTCCAGGTTGTCCTTGAAGTCGGGCAGGCCCAGCGTCTTGTCGAGCCGCAGCTCGCGATTGGTGAACTCCGAACGGCCCTCCTGCCGGCGCGTTTGCAGCAGCTTCCACAGGATGCGCGCGGGGAGGCTCCGGATCAGGTACTCGCCGTCGAGCATCACGACCTCTTCCTCGCGATAGAACGCGAGTTCGCGCCGCGCCCGCGACCCGGCGGCTGCACCGGCCGGCGGCCCCGCCTGTGGCGCGGGCTCAGGCTGGTCTTCGTCCTGCCGCAATTGCATGTTCTGGATCGCGACGGCCAGGTACGAACCCAGCAGCTCGATCGCCGTCTTGTCTTCCTCGTGGAAGCGATACGGCGTTTCGCTCTCGATGCAGAGCACGCCGATCAACTCGCCCCGCACCATCAACGGCACGCCAAGCTGGCTGGACGGGTTCTCGAGTCCCGGCAGCGGCACGCGGCGCTCGCCCGAACACCAGCCCTTCTCTTCGGCCCGGCGCTTGGCGGCGTAGGCGTGCAACATGCCCCGCATCAGCCCCGAGATCCGGATCGGCTTCTTGGCCTCGGCGACCAGGCCGATGATGCCCTCGCCGAACTGCACCTCGGCGCCGGCGCCGCTCTGCTCGTAGCCCCGGCTCGCGATCATCACCAGCGTATCGGGCCGTTCGCCGGCCAGCGCGATCATCGAGTGGCTGAAGTTGAAGTGCCGCTTGAGGCCGACGACAATCGAGTCCAGCAGGTGCTCGAGGCTGTCGGCGGTGTTGATCTGCAGCGACAGATCCTGCAGCGCCTTCATCGTGAACACCGGGTCGGGCGGCCGGGCACGCAGCGGCGGCGCCGACCGATCGGGCTGGCCGTCTTCTTCGGGCACCGGCTCGACCGACTCCACCTTGTAGATGTCGGCGGCCAGCAGCTTGAAGATGCCCTTGAGGCCGGTGTACGACGCAATGGCTTCGATGCGCCAGAACATGCGATCGAAGATCGGCCCTGCCGTCTCCGATCGTTCGTATGTCAGCCGCAACGCCCACCCCTGCGCGGTATCAGGATCGGTCACGTGCACGACCGCGCGCGGATTCTCGGCGATGTTGCGCCGGCTCTTGTTGAAGAACTGGAACGACAGCGCCACATGTGTCGCATCGACATACTCGACATGACTCAAATAGGCGGCGTTGGGCGTGCCGTCTTTCGCGCAGGTGTAGAGCAACGCCGGGATGATGCCCTGGAAGCACGAGGTCAGGCGTTCGAGGCCCAGGCTCACGACAGCACCGCTCCGGCGTCGGGTCCGGGCGTCTGGTTGAACAGGGCCGTCACCTTGAGACGCACCGCCACGCACGGGAACATCTGCCACGAACTGGTTGCCACGCCGGGCAGGCCAATGGCATCGAGCTGGCTGAGAAAGCCCGCCCACTGTGCGCGCGCCAGCACCTCTTCCTCGGGCTTGGCGTCCCACGAGAACAGCATCAGCCCCTTCACCTGCACCGCCCGCTCGTCGGCCGGACGGGCCAACGAAACGGCGGCACTGCCGTTGCTGCGCAGGTTGTCGAACACGCGGGGCGAAGCTGCTTTCGGCACGTAGACGACGACGTGCTTGCCGTCGCTTTCCACCTTTACGGCGGCGACGCGGCAGCCGCTGGGCTCGAGCTGCTCGTTGCGGGTTCCCAGATGGATGCCGAGTCCAGATTGAAGGAATTCGGCCAGGATTTCGTCGATCATGGGGCGAAGACTTCTGAGTATAGCCGGTTAGGATTTTCTTAAGAATCTGCTAATGAGGGGTTAGGGTGCGGCCGCCGTTCTTCTCCGTCCAACACGATCACGGAGACAGAACAATCATGAAGAAAGCCGATTTCATATTCACGACCCTTCTTATTGCCGCCGCCATCATCCTCACCAGCGTGCTGGCCACCGCCACCGTTGGCGCGTCCTCGACCGAACAGGCGCCGGCGGCCGCCGCGTCGGTCGCCCGCGGCAAGTACCTCGTCGACATCATGGGCTGCCACGACTGCCACACGCCGTGGAAGATGGGACCCAAGGGTCCCGAGATGGACATGACGCGCGCGCTCAGCGGACACCCGGAAGACATGAAGATGCCGCCGGCGCCGGCGTTGCCGCCCGGACCCTGGATCGGCGCGGTCGGTGCCACCATGACCGCGTGGGCCGGCCCCTGGGGCGTGAGCTACACCATGAACCTCACGCCCGACAAAGAGACCGGCCTGGGCGACTGGACCCTCGAGCAGTTCGTGGCCACGATGAAGACGGGCAAAGACCGCGGCAAGGGCCGCCCGCTGCTGCCGCCCATGCCGTACTTCAACCTCGCCAAGTTGAGCGATGACGACATCGCCAGCGTGTTCGCCTACCTGCAGTCGCTGCCGCCGACCAAGAACCGCGTGCCGCAGCCCATCGACCCTCCGGAAGGTGACTAGGTGCCAGAAGGGCGGCACTTTAGTGCCGCCAACGCGGAGTGCAGACATGAACGCGAGATGGGCCTTGGCCGGATGGTTCGTTGCCTTGTTGGGAGCGACCGGCCTGTCGCAGACAGGAACGCAGGCGCCGGTGGCGCCGCGGCCTGCCACCGGGGTCCCCGGCGCGGCAGCCGCGCCGGGGTGGTTGTCAGAGACCGGTCTGTATGCGGGCGAAGGCACGCGCGTTGTGGACAGTCGCAACCGCCCCTTCGCACCGCAATACCCTCTCTGGAGCGACGGCGCCGGCAAGCGCCGATGGGTACAGCTGCCGCCGGGCTCGGCCATTGATGTCAGCGACATCGACCGCTGGGTGTTCCCGGTCGGCACCAAATTCTGGAAGGAGTTCGATTTTGACGGACGTAAAGTGGAAACGCGGTTCTTGTGGAAGGTGAGCGAAGGCGAATGGGTGTTTGCATCCTACGCGTGGAACGAAGCGCAAACCGACGCCTCGCTGGTGCCCGAGTCAGGCCTGGCAGACGCGGCTGACATCGCCCCTGGCAAGCGGCACAGCATCCCGTCGCTGACCGAGTGCCGATCGTGCCACGATTCGGCGCGCACCGAGATCCTTGGATTCAACGCGTTGCAGCTTTCGGACGATCGCGACCCGAATGCGCTGCATGCCGACCCGCTCGCGGCCGGCATGCTCACCCTGCGGTCGCTGGCCGCCGAGCGTTTGATGTCGCCGCAGCGGACCGAGCTCGTCGCGTCATCGCCGCGCATCGACGCCAGCTCACCGCTGGCGCGCGCCGCCCTCGGCTATCTCTCGACCAATTGCGGCAGCTGCCACAACCGCGAGAGCTCCATTGCCTCGCTCGGCCTGATCCTGAAGCACGAGATCAGGGATCAGGGCGCGGGGATCGGGGAACAGGGAGCACGGCGCGGGGCGTGCACGCCGGCTCTTGCCACCACCGTGGGCCGCAAGGGGCACTGGGTGGTTCCGGCCCATCCCGAGCAGTCACGCGTGATCAATCCGGGCCGGCCCGAACTGAGCTCACTGATCCAACGCGTGCGCTCGCGGCGACCATCGTCGCAAATGCCGCCGGTCGGCACGGTGGTGCAGGACCGGGCGGCCATAGACCTGCTGACGGCATGGGTGAAGGACAACCCTGCGGGGTGGGCGCAGCTCGCCGCCACGTGCGGCGCGGGAGGCAGCTGAGCGACAATAGCGCTGATGAAAGCGCGCTCCTTCAGTCACGTCGGCATTACCGTTCGCGACTTCAACACCTTTGTCCGCTTCTACTGGGATGTCTTCGGCTGCCCGCTGGTCGGCGTGTCGGACACGCCTCCTGACCGTGTGCGCAGCTTCTTTGGTGTGGATTCGCCAACGCCAAGCTGCAAGATCGGCTGGATTCGTGTTCCCGGCGGCGCCGTTCTCGAGATCTTCGAGTTTCAGCCGCAGCAGCCGCTGGTGCAAGGCCCCTGGAACCGGGTCGGCCTGACCCACTTCAGCCTCAACGTGCGCAACACGCAGAAGTGGTACGACTACCTGGTCAGCAAGGGCGTCGAGTGCGTCTCGAAGCCCGAGAAGTCACCCCGCGGTCATACCTTCTTCTTTGCGAAAGACTGCGACGGCAACCTGATCGAGCTGATGGACCTGGGCTTCATGCACTATGTGCTCGACTGGGGCGGACCGCTCGGCGGATTCCTGTTCCGTAGAGGAATGTACAAGAAGTACTACCAACCCAAATAAGCCACAGAGGACACAGAGGACACAGAGGACACAGAGTTAACTGTTCAAAAGGCGTGTCGGCTCGTTCGCGGATCGATCGCATTTAGAAGGTTTGACTCTGTGTCCTCTGTGGCTTATTGGCTAGTTCGTCTCGGCGGGCGGCACCGACAGGAACTGGAACGCCACGTTCGACACCAGGCAGTAGGCGACGAAGTAATAGAAGCCGGAGCCGATGACGGCGTCGAGATTGTCGGTGGCCTTCGACGCCAGGAAGGCAATGAAGACGCCGACCGCGAACACGTCGGCCATGGCCCACTTGCTGATCGACCGCACGAACAGGTAGAGCCGATACTTCTGCGCGGGGGCCTTGATCGTGAGAATCACCGCCAGCATCGCCGCCTTGATGAAGGGGACGATGATGCTGAAGAGCAGTACCAGGCCGGAGACGAAGTAATTGCCTGATTCGTAAAGGCTCTTCACCGCCTGCACCACGTTCTGGGTCTGGCGGAAAATCTCCATCGGCTTGTTGCCAAACGGAATCGACGCCACGATGGTCAGGGCCGGCTGCGACAAGCCCGGTATCAGGAGGCCGAGAGACACCAGTGTCAAGCCAATCGCCACCTTGTTTCGCGTCGTCATCCCGGCAATCTAGCACAAGGGCACTCGCCGCGATTGTGCTGGCTGCGTTGCTGCTGTCGTGGACCCAACCGGCGGCGCAGGTCCAGGTCTCGCAGCCGTACGTCGGCGTGACCTATATCGACCGGTGGGTCGAGGCGCCACGCCGCATCCACATGCACATCGCCCAGATCGACCTGGCGGCGCCGGGCCTGCGTTTCAAAGTCTCATCGCCCGCCGGTAATCGCGAGGTGGTTCGGCAATCAACCCTCGCCTTCCTGCAGCAGGAGAACGCGCAGTTGGCGATCAACGGGCATTTCTTCCTGCCGTTTCCGTCCACCGACCGCGAGGCGTGGGTAATCGGCCTGGCCGCGTCCGAGGGCCGTGTTTACTCCGCCTTCGAGTCGCCGGAGCAAAACTACGCTCTGGTTGCGGATGCGCCGGCCATCAACATCGATCGAGAGAACCGCGCCACGATCGTGCATCGCGATCCGTCGCAGCCAGGCGGGCGGCACGTCCTCGAGCGGGTCACGTTGTGGAACGTCATCGCCGGATCGTCGCAGATCGTCACCAACGGCGTGGCGTCGGTGCCAGCTTACCGGGATGCCGCCAACCCCGGGGCGCTGCTGATGCCCGGGGGTCCGGGCGGCTACTCCAACGCCAAGGCGTGGTCCGAAGTGGCCACCGCGCGAACCGCCATCGGCCTGTCGCGCGACCGTCGCACGCTGACGCTGTTCACGGCCGACGTGCGCGGCGGCAGCGAGGGCATGCGGTTGGGGGAGGTCGCGGATGTGTTGATTCGCGACTACGGCGCCTGGGACGCACTCAATCTCGACGGCGGCGGCTCCACTTCAATGGCCATGCGCGATCCGGCGTCGGGCCAGGCGGCCCTGGTGAACACCTCATCCGACAACCCGGCCGGCCGTGAGGTGGCGACCAGCCTGGCGGTGTTCGCATCGCCGGTTCCGCGCTAGCGGCGCGCCAGGTACGCCCTCGCCTGCTGTCCCACCAGGTCGAGCAGGTTGCCCATGGCCAGGTTGACGTCAACGAGGTGCAGTCCCCAGTCGGCCAGGGGCCTGGCGCGCATGCCGAGGTCGCCGACGATGTCGTCGGTTCGCGGATCGGCGGGATCGCCGTGAACGGTCACCTCCAGGTAAGTCGCGTGCTCGTTGGTGGCACACTTTGCCGTAAGCAGCCCAGGCACGCTGACGAACGGCGTGTCCACCGTCTTGTCCCCGGCCCAGCTCTTGACTGCCGTGGTGCCGGTGATGGTGCGGCCGGTGGCCGAGAGGTAGGCGCGCAACGGCGCGATGCCGTCACCGAGCGTGACCGGATTCGTGCACGATCCCGACATGCCGGCAGCCGCGGCCTTGCCGAATCGCGTGTTGGCCGGCGGCGGCACGTCGGAACGAAACGCCGAGTAGTTGACGACACAACCAGTCTGACCCTGCTTCCGGCAGAGCGGAATCGTCGCCGATGACCCACCAACATCCTTGCCGGTGGGTACCTCGAAGGTCGCCCCCAGGAGCAGCGCCGAGACCAGTTGCTTCTGCACCGGCTTGCCATCGATCTCCTGGCGCATCAGCTCGGTCAGGATGAACGCGCCCTGCGAATGGCCGACCAGCACCACACCGCGGCCCTGGTTGTCGCGCTTCAAGTACGAACGCCACGCATCGCGAACATCGTCGTATTGCACGCCCTTGCCAAATTCAAAGCGGGGCCCGGCCAGTTGCTTGCGCAGGCCGGCCAGCGTCAGTTGCCGGTAGAGCGGTGCGAATGGGCGGCACTTCGCGGCGAAGCGCGCAAACTGCTGCGCGATCACGTTCAGCTCCGCCGGATCGGCGGTCATGTCGCTGTTGTCGGTCGGGTCGGTGGAGATCGTGGGGTAGACGTAGAAACAGTCGATCGGGGCCTTCGGATCGGCCGTCCAGGGCTCGCGCGTCATGGTGCCGTCGGCGGCCACCACCGTCGTCGCGAGATCAATGTCGCAGGCGTCGCCTTTGCGGCCGGGCCGGCAGAGCCAGGACTTGTCGTCGGCGTAATCGTTGGGCGTGACCGCGGCGGGCGCGGCTGGTTGTGCCGCGGGGGCCTGCGCATGAAGGGAACCCGGTGCCGACAGGCTGCCAAACACGATCAGGGCAAGAAGCGACCGTCGAATCACGTGAGCCTCCTTTTGACGCCGGATGTTAATGCATTTCCGCCGGTGCCAGGCTCCCACTCCTGGAATCCTGCACGTCGTGCCACAAGAACTACCGCCGCGGCTACGGCCGCCGGCCCGCCGGGCTGAATGTGGTGTCCGCCTTCAGGCGGACCAGGAGCGCATTCCTCTTCGCAGCCGCCGATACGCGGCCGACATCGTGGTCGCGCTCAGCAGGATGCCACCCGCGCTCAACGCGATCACGACCAGGTCCCACAGCGGGCGCCGGTGATACAGGAACGGAAAATCGAGGCTGTGCAGGCCGTGGTACAGCCATCGATTGAGCCGGCTCAATCGTTCCTCCTTGCGGACGATGGCGCCGCGCCTGGGGTCGAGATAGAGCCAGGTGCGCTGCGGATCGCCAAAGCGAACGCGCAGAACCGGCAGGTTCAACCGGCCGCGGCTGTAATAGTAAGCGTCGTACTCGCTCATCCAGTAGACACCGTCAACGGCGACACCCGGCATGGCGTCGTGGGCCGCGCCCAGCATGTCGTCGGCCCGGAGCATCTCCACCGGTCCTTGCGCCGGCGCGTCGACTGCCACCAGGCCGGCGTCGGCGCGAAGGTAGTGGTGGCCGCGAAAGCGAATGAGATCGATCTCGCGTGGCGGCGCCACGCCGAAGGCCGCCAACGCCCTCCGCAGGGCCGCCAGCGTGACGTCGGGCGGGCGCAGCGGTCCGTGCGATACCGCTTCGCGCTGGGCGCGGCTGGCAGTCGTGGCCGGACTCCACTTCCACGGGTCCATCGACAACAAGCCGCTGAACACCCAGGCAATGGTGGTGAGCCCAAACACCAGGCCCGCATAGTGATGCCAGCGCATCAGGCCGGCGTACGGCGTGTGAGAGAACTGGCGCCGGAGCCGGTAGCGCTGAATCGGCGACAACCGCCACAGGCCCCATGCGAAGCCCGCCAGTGCCGTGACCGTTCCGGCAATCGAGACCCAGATGATCACGGCAGACCACAGGGCCGACTGACGGCGGAACGGGGTGAAGTAAAACCAGTGGACGACGGCACCGAGATAACCCCAGCGGCGGCCCCTCGTGGTGGTCTTCATCACCGCATCGCCGCCCAGTTCGGCGACGTACAGCTGCGTGCCCTCCTCGTCTGCGATGTCGAGCCGATGCAGCGGCATGCGGCCACGCACGCTGAAGGTCCACTGATCGGCGTCTTCGAGGCGGGCGCCATACCGCACGGTGGCTCGGCCGGCGAACGGTTTGGCGGCCAGGACGGCGTCGGCCGGCGATAGCGGCGCGAGCGGGTCGCCGGTGTCGGCGAAGAACGTTCGACGGGTGCCGCCAGTGATCACCCGGTAAACGGGCCGGCCGCCGAAGGTGGTCAGCGTGAAGCTCGACGCCAGATCGGCAACCGCACCGGGTTCGAGTCGCACCGCGGCGGTGTCGAGCGGCGCCAGTGCGGCCAGGCGCTCGGCCGGGTCGAGGACCGGCATGCGCGCGTAGACCATCACCAGGCCAGAGGCAAACCAGGTGACGAAAATGACGCCAAGCGCGATGCCCAGCCACCGGTGCGAATAGACGAGCGTCCGCGCGACGCGGTGACGGCTCACGCCCGTTCGCATACTCAACTGGCGTGCTTGTACCACAACTGGACCGGTGTCGCTTAAAATGGCATCACCTGACATGTGGACGCTGCAATCAATCGATCCTGCCGACGCTGATCTGACTTTCCGCCTCCTGCCCGGCACGCTGAAGACCATGGGCCGGGCGCCAGGCGTGGACTTCGTGGTCGACGCCGCGCTGGTGTCGCGGGTGCACTGCCGCCTGACACTGAGCGATGCCAACGAGCTGCTGCTCGAGGATCTCGGCAGCACGAACGGGACGTTTCTGAATGGCCAGAAGGTCGGTAAGGCGGTTCTCAGCGACGGCGACAAGCTGACGGTCGGACGGGTGGAATTCGTCGTGAACGCCGAGACGAACGACAAGCGCGCCGGCAACCCCAGGACGACGTGGTCGATCTAGAGTTGTGTCGCACCCTGTCGCCAGTGTTAAAGTGCGATGGTTCAAAGGAGCCCTTATGACTCGCGAGATTGGTTTTCCTGGCGCCACGCCGGCCCAAGCTGCGCAATGGGCTCAAGAACTGGAGAGGATGGTTCGCGAAAGCCCTGTTAGCGCCGAAGCTCGCCTCAAGGGTGATCCTGCGGCCCAGGACTTCGGAGGGACGCTGATTCTGGTCCTGGGGGCGCCCGCCGTGGTGGTCGTTGCTCAGGGGATTGCTGCTTTCATCAGACTTCGTGGGCGTGCGGTATCGATCAAAGGCGAAGGCAAGGACAAAGAGATCATGATTACTGGTGCCGAGAGCGGTGACTTGGCGTCGATCGTCGAGGCGGCACTCAAGGACCCGCAGTAGCACAGCCATTCATCCAACTGCTCATGGCGGCTTCCTCGATCTTTGCTCCTGGGCGATGTTTGGCCGTGGTCCTCGGTGCCAGCGCCTTTCCGAAGACCGGCCAGGCTGGAAGGAAGAGTCTGCACGCTCCCTCGTCCTTCAAGCAGTCATCGGACGCCCTGCTGGGTTACTTGACCGGAGAGACGCTCGGGCTTTCCGAGAGCAATGTCTGCAACCTGTTCGACAATCCAGGCTCGTCGGTTGACCTTTGCAGGGCCGTAGAGGAGTTCGCCGGCCAACGAGCGGCGGAAGCCAGTGATGCAATTGTCTACTACGTCGGTCACGGCCTGCTGCCGGTCAACGACAATAGCTTGTTTCTGGCGATCCGAGAGACCGACGATCAGTATGTCGCGGCATCGAGCTTGTCTGTCGCGGACCTCGCCACTTCCCTAAAGCGCAGTCTTCGGAGTCACCGGCTGTACGTGATCCTTGACTGCTGTTTTTCGGCTGCTGCGTTTCCCGGTTTCATGAGCAGCGCGGTGGACCCAATCGCGACTCTCAGCCGTCAGGCCTTTCCGCGGCGCGGCGTCGCCCTGCTCTGCGCGAGCGGGGCCGATGCCAATGCGTGGGCACCTCCGCACGAGCCCCTGACGATGTTCTCCGGTGCCCTGCTGGAGGTCATCGGCCGCGGAGATAAGACTTGGCCACGGCGGATGTCCCTGGACTTCGTTCGTCAGCAGGTCGCCAACGTCATCGGCGGGCGGCACCCAAATCGATTCAGCATGCCCGAGATGCACCAGCCGGCCCAGCGGGAAGGCAGCATTGCCGATCTACCGCTGTTTCCGAACCCGGCTCGTCCAACTGCTGCCGCAAAGGGGCTGGCTCTCGACGACCAAACGCGTCTCCGCTTGGCGATTCTTGAACGCGACAGCCTCGTCAAACAGTTCACGCTGCTTCGACAATCCGTCGAACACCTTCCTGTCCCCCACGAGATCTCGGACATCACTTGCACCCTGATCCTTCAGCCAGATGGATCGGGCAACATGATCCGCGAGTATTTAGGCGTCGCCTCTCTCCACGCGGTCACGAATCTCGAGATCCCCTACATCCTGACAGTATCGCGCGGCACGCTGGATCAGCCGCTCGTTGAGACGTTCGAGTCGAGCGTCCTTAAGGCGACGTTCGTAGGTGAAGTCGATAAGGACAAGGTCATCGGGAAGATCCGGCTTGAGGGCGAACTGAACCCTAAGACCGGCTTCGTGGGCTTCAAGATCACCCAACACCTCAATAAAGCGTTCTACATGTTTCGCGATGAGGTGGTGCAGGCCTATGGACAGAACCAGTGGGTCGGAGAGTATTTCGGATTCGCCTCTACAGTCCCGGTCCGCCAGCTTACGATCAGAGTCTTCTTTCCGCCAGGATTCGACGCCGAAATCGAACCAGTCGTCTTTTTTCAGGGTTCAGAGACGCTGGACACCGGAGAAGAACAGCGGGTCGACTCAGAGGGACAATTCGCGCGGGGACAGAACTGCACACTGACAGTGCCAAAACCGAAACGCGGCAGCGAGTATGACATCGCGTGGCTGCCGCTACGGGACCGGCCAATTGGAGATCGGGTCGATGAATCCTAGGACTGCTTAAGCTTCCGCCGGATGTAAATCGTCATTAGTTCCTCCACCGTTTAACCTCAATCTACCAAGTCAGCCAAATCGACGCAAGTGACCGGACTCAGGCCCCGGCCAGGTACTCCAGCACGAACGGGTTGGTCCGCCGCTCACGGCCAATCGTCGTCTCGGGCCCGTGGCCTGAGTAGACGACCGAGTCATCGGGAAAGGCGAACAACACTTCGGTGATGGCCTTCATCAGCACGCCGTAGTCGCCACCCGGCAGGTCGGTGCGTCCGATCGAGCCCGCGAACAGCGTGTCGCCAACGAACAGGGCTGGAGCGGCCGGGTCGCCCGGCTTCGCGACCGCGAGACAGACCCCGCCGGGAGCGTGACCCGGCGTGTGATGCACGTCGACCACGTAGTCGCCGAAGGTGATGCGGTCATGGTCCAGGTAATAACGGTCCACGGGCGGCGGTTGTTCGACCTGCATCCCGAACATCGCGCCCTGCCTGGCGGCGTTGTCGTACAGCGGCTGGTCGGCCCGGTGCAGGCTGATCGGGGCGCGAAGACGCCGCCTGGCCTCGGCGACACCGGTGACGTGATCGACGTGCGCGTGCGTCAGCAGGATGTGCCCGACCGTGAGGCCCTGCTCGGCGATGAAGGCCAGCAACTGCTCCACCTCATCGCCGGGATCGATGTAGACGGCCTCGCGGGTGCGCTCGCAACCCAGAACGTAGCCGTTTTTCTGAAATGGCCCATCCGCCGCGGCCCCGATAATCATTGAGCTAGGATACAAGCGTGGTGGTCGTTGCCGTAGACGATTTGCTGTTTGCGTCGCGGATCTCGAGCGCGGCGAAGGCGCTCGGCGTCGAGATCGCGTTCGCGCGTTCCCCCGAGGCCATTGTCGAGGCAGTACGTACACGGGCACCGCGGCTGGTCATCCTCGACCTGAACAGTCTGAAAGTCCGGCCGCTCGAAGCGGTCGCCGCGCTCCGGGCGGACCCGGCGCTGGCCGGCGTGCCGACCCTGGGATTCGTGTCGCACGTGCAGGCCGACCTCATCACCGAGGCGCGTGCCGCCGGTGTCGGCCAGGTCCTGGCCCGCTCCGCCTTCGTCAACCAGTTACCCCAGCTGCTGCAGGGCTCATGACGCTGCCCGCCGTTCTCGACATTTACGAAGCCAGGGGGCGTCTCGCGCCGCACCTGCAGCCAACCCCGCTGCTGCCGTCGCACTGGCTGTCGTCGATTGCCGACGGCAGCGTGTTCATGAAGCTCGAGTCGTTGAACCTCACCGCCTCGTTCAAGATCCGGGGCGCGCTGAATGCGGCGCTGCGTCTGATCGAGACCAGCGGCTCCGGCGCGGCGCCGCAACTGGTCACCGCCTCGGCCGGCAATCACGGCCGGGCGCTGGCGCTGGCCGCCGAGCGGCTGGGCCTGGCCTGCGTCGTGTTCACGCCGGCCACCGCCCCCGAGGCCAAGAAGAACGCGATTCGCCGCCACGGCGCCGTGCTCCACGGCGAGTGCGACGACTACGATGCGGCCGAGACCCAGGCGCGCGAGTATGCGGCCGAGGAAGGGGGCATCTATATCTCGCCCTACAACCACCCCGACGTCATTGCCGGCGCCGGCACCATCGGCCTCGAAATCGTCGAGTCGATGCCGGCATTCGACGTGGTCGTCATTCCCCTGGGCGGCGGCGGCCTCGCCAGCGGCATGGGCCTGGCCATCAAGGCGGCGGCCCCGCACGCAACCGTGGTCGGCGTCGAGGTCGAGGCGTCGTCGCCGTTCACGCTGAGTCTCGAGGCCGGCCGGATCACCGAGATCACGCCGCGACAGTCGCTGGCCGACGGTCTGGTCGGCAACCTCGAGGCGGGCGCCATCACCTTCCCGCTGGTCAGGCAAGTGGTCGACTACGTGGTCACGGTCAGCGAAGACGACCTGGCGCGGGCCATGAAGGGCCTGGCCACCGAGGAACGGTTGATCGTCGAAGGGGCTGGCTGCGCCGCGACGGCGGCCATCATGGCGGGCAAGGCCTCGGCGCCGGGTCAGCGCGTGGTCGCGATGGTGACCGGCGGCAACGTCGACCTGCCGAAGTGGTTGTTCACGATCAGTTAGATCGCAACGTCGCCGCGAGTACTGCCGCCGATTCCACGCCGGCCAGTCCCGGATGCGGGTGCCCCGTCAGGTGCTTGAACAACGCGCGCAACTGATCGACGTCGGCACCTTCGCTGGCCTGGTTGGCGTGCACCAGGTCGAGCTTCGATTTGCCTTTTGCCGTCAGCAACACCGTGTCGATGTTGACGGCGCCGTGGTGAATGCCGCGGGCATGGAGTTCGGCCACCGCATCGGCCACCTCGGCCACGATCTCCGCTGCCCGCCGGCCGTTGAACGGCTGGCCGCCCATGATCAGGCGCAGGCTGCGCCCCTGCACGAACTCGCAGGCCGCGAAGGTCGCGGCGCCGTCGCGGACGATGTCGAAGATCACGACCAGCGAGGGATGGAAGATGCCGCACAGCCGCTCGTCGAGGCTGGTCAACGGCCGCAGCATGACGGTCTGCGCGGTCTGCATGTCGCGGGCCTTCACGGCGGCCCCGGCCGGCGCCGGCTCGAGCGGTTCGTAGCGGTTGGCGATCACTTAGCTTTTCTGCGGCCGCGACGGGCGAATCTCGACGCGGCTGGGCAGGCTGCGCGCGGGATGGTTCAGCACGTCGACAATCGCCTGTGCCACATCCTCGGGATGGAGCTTCCAGTCGGCCCCGGCGTGGCTGTCGCGCGAGTTGAAGCCGGTGGCCACCGACCCGGGCAGGACGTAGCTGACGCGGATGTTGTCGCCGCGCAGTTCCTGCATCAGCGCTTCGCTGAAGGCGTTGAGCCCGGCCTTCGACGCGCAGTACGCGGCGCCGCCGACGAACGGGTTCTTGCTGGCCAGGCTGCTGACGTTGACAATCCAGCCGCCGCCGCGCTGGCGCAGGACCGGGATCGCGGCCTTGCAGCAATTGAACACGCCGGTGAGGTTGGTGCCGATGATCCGATCCCATTCGTCGTGGGGCATCTCGCTGATCGGCACGCCGACGCCGACACCCGCGTTGTTGACCAGGGCATCAAGGCCGCCGAACCTGGCGGTCGCAGTCCGCACCGCCAGCTCGGCGCTCGCCGGATCGCGAACGTCGCAGACGATGCCGGCGACGCGCCCGCCATCGCCGCACGCGGTTGCCAGCCCGTGCTCCGCGCGCACCACGCCGTCGTTCGAGGTGCCGGTGACCGCCACGTGGTCGCCGTTCTGCAGCAGCGCCTCTGCCAGCGCGTAGCCGATGCCGCGAGTCCCGCCGGTGATCAAGGTGACACGTGCCATGCCTATAGAATAGTCCCCGTGTCGACCGTCGTAATCCTCGGCGCCGGAGAAATCGGCGGGGCGCTGGCGCGCCAACTTGCCGCCACCGACCTGGTATCGCGCATCGTCCTGGTCGACGACCTGGCGGCGGTCGCCGCCGGAAAGGCGCTGGATGTCGCGCAATCGGCGCCGGTGGACCGCTATCACACGGCCATGTCCGGCACCGGCGACGTCGCGGCCGTGGTCGGCGCCACGGTGGTGGTGATGGCGGACCATGCGGGCCAGCCGGGAGGCGAGTGGCAAGACGAGGCCGGCCTGGCGCTGCTGAAGCGCGTGGCGGGGCTGAACCAGCTGGCGCCGCTGCTTTGTGCCGGCGCGGTGCAAAGCGGGTTGATCGAACGCGGCGTGAACGAGGCCGGCATTGCCCGCGCGCGGCTGTTCGGCAGCGGCGCGGAGGCTTTGCGCGCGGCCGTGACCGCCGTCACGGCGCTCGAAGCGGGCGCGGCGCCCTCTGATATCTCGTTGTCGGTGTTGGGACGCCCGCCGCACCAGGTGATCGTGCCGTGGGATGAAGGCGCGATTGCCGGGCGCTCGATTGCCAAAGTGCTGTCGGCGGCGCAACTGGCGCGGCTGGACGCACGCGTCGCCCGGCTATGGCCGCCCGGGCCCTACGCGCTGGCCGCGGCGGCGGCGCGGATGATTCGCTCTGCCCTCACGCGCTCGCCACGCCTGCACATGGCCACCGTCGCGGTCACGCGCGAGGAAGGCACGCCCGGGCGTTCGGCGATCATGCCGGTGACGCTGCGGCCCTCGGGCATTGCCGGGATCGTGGCGCCGGTGCTGTCGTCGCGCGACCGCGTGCGCTACGAGTCGTCGTTGCGCTAGGACCTAGAACGCCTCGGCCGGGCGGTGCATCGAGAGGCCGCCGGCAAAGTCCGACAGCCGGTCGCGCAGCAGCAGGCGGCCGCGATGCAGCCGCGACTTCAGCGTCTGGTCTTTCACGCGCAGGCGCTGGCTCGCCTCTTCCGTCGACAAGCCCTTGAGGTCGCGCAGGATCACCGGTTCGCGGTAGATCGCGGGCAGGCCGTCGACCGCCGCAAACAGCCGCTCCCGCATCTGCCGGCGCAGCATCGTCTCGTCGGCCAGGTTCGACCAGTCGGCCGGTTCATGGGCGCGGGCCGGCCCGTCGCCCTGGCCCGCAGCCGGCGGCAACTCGGGCACCTCTGCCAGGCGCGCCGCCCGCGTATGCCGCAGGCGCGACATCGCCGTGTTGAAGGTGATGCGATATACCCAGGACGAGAGCGCCGAGTCGCCGCGGAACGCGTCGATCTTGCGGTAGACCTTCAGCAGGACGTCCTGGACCACTTCTTCCGCGTCTTCCTTGTTCTTCACGTAGCGGAAGGCCAACTGGAAGATCCGGGCGCCGTAGAGAGTCGCCAGCTCCGCCAGCGCGCTTTCGTCCCTGAGCCGCAACCGTTCGACGAGTTGGTCTTCATTTTGATCTCGCATGTTGGCCAGTAGAACCCCGGCCGGCATGCGATTATTCCCAGCCGCCGGTCAGGCGGGTGGTTTTGCGAAAACGGCCGAAAAATGGCGGACAAACGCGTCTTCCACCTCGGGCATCGGCACCGCGCGCCCGAGTTGGGCGGCCAGTGAAGTCACCGCCTTGTCGGCAATGCCGCAGGGAACGATCAGGTTGAAGAAATCAAGGTCGGTGGTGACGTTGAAGGCAAACCCGTGGCTGGTGATCCACCGCGAGATGCGGACGCCGATGGCGCCGATCTTGGCGTCGCCCAACCACGCGCCGCTCATGCCTTTGACGCGGCCGGCCACCAGCCCGTAGTCGGCGCACACGCCAATCATGACCGACTCGAGATCGCGGACGTACTTGTGCACGTCGCGGCGATCGGGATTCAAGTCGACGATCGGATAGCCAACCAGTTGGCCGGGGCCGTGATAGGTCACATCGCCGCCGCGGCCGGTCTCGAACACCTCGACGCCGCGCGCGGCAAGCAGCTCCGGCGCCGCCAGGATGTGCCGGCGGCCGTCCTTCTTGACGCCGATGGTGAGAACGTGTGGATGCTGCAGGAGGAGCAGCGTGTCGGGAATGCGGCCGGCCTTGCGGTCGTCGACCAGCGCACGCTGCAGCTCGAGCCCGTCTGCATAGGAGACGAGCCCGAGCCGGCGAACGTCGATCACATCAGGCCTGCCCAGGCTCGAAGTTCTCGATGCCCTTCTTGACGTCGGCCATGAACTGATCGGCGACCGCGCCATCGACCAGGCGATGGTCGTAGCCAAGGGTCAGGAAGCCCATCAGCCGGATGGCAATGGCATCATCCACGACCACCGGCCGCTTCTCGATGGTACCGACGCCGAGAATGGCGACCTGCGGCTGGTTGATGATCGGCAGGCCGAACTGGGCGCCGAAGTTGCCGGGGTTGGTGATGGTGAACGTGCCGCCGTGCACTTCCTCGGGATTGAGCTTCTTGGCGCGGGCGCGGTCGGCCACGTCCTGGATGGCCTTCGACAGGCCAAGCGTGTTCTTCTCGCCGGCGGCCTTGACCACCGGCACGATCAGGCCGTTGTCGAGCGCCACCGCAATCCCGAGGTTGATGTCGTTGCGGTAGATGACGTTGTCGCCGTCGATCGAGGCGTTGATCACCCGGTGCTTGCGCAGGCAGTCGACGACCACCTTGGCGATGAACGAGGTGAAGGTCAGCTTGGCGCCGGCCCGCTCGAACTCTTCCTTCTTGGCCTTGCGGATCTGGTCGACGCGCGAGTAGTTGACCTCGAAGATTGAATAGACGTGCGCCGAGGTCCGCTTGCTGACCACCATGTGCTCGGCGATCTTCTTGCGCATCACGGACATGGGAACGACTTCGTCGCCAGCCCCTCTGGTCACACGGGGCTGATCCTGAGCGAGCGGTGCGCTCGCAGCGCGAGCGGGCCGCGAGTCGAAGGACGGCTCTGCAGACGCCCCGCTGTCGATAAACGAGAGAATGTCCTGCTTGGTGACGCGCCCGCCAATGCCCGAACCGGCAATGCGGCCAATATCCACGTTGTGTTCCTTGGCGATGCGACGAACCAGCGGCGACGACTTCTGCCGGTCGCCGCTATCGGAAGGGGCTGGTTCGACTGCTGGAGCGGGTTGGGCGGGTTGGGCCGCAGCCGGCGAAACATTGGTCGTTGAGGGCGAGGCAGGCGCGCTTACGGCAGCACCGGGCGTGCCGGTGGCATCAGCCTTTTCGGAGGGCTTCGTCGCCACGGCGGCGGCGGGCGCGGCGGCCGGCGCGGCCGCCTTCTCGCCGGCGGCGCCAATCGTCGCGACCACGCTGTTGACCGGAACCGTCTCGCCTTCCTTGACGGCAATCTCCATCAGCACGCCGGCGGCGGGCGACGGGATCTCGGCGTCGACCTTGTCGGTCGAAATCTCGAACAGCGGCTCGTCACGATCCACCGCGTCGCCGACCTTCTTGATCCAGCGGACGATGGTGCCCTCGGCAATCGACTCGCCCATCTGGGGCATTACTACGGGTGTGGACATAGATACCTTCGCTATCGGGTCCTGCGGTCTTGCGGTCTTGGGGGCTTGGGGGCTTGCCCTCAAGACCTCAAGACCTCAAGAACCCAAGTCCAGAGTCCCCAAGACCTCAAGTCCTCAAGACCCCAAGACCTCAGAAACTCTCAAATATGAATCGCGGCGCCGTGCACGGCGTGCGCGGCTTCGCCAACGGCCTCCGACATGGTCGGGTGCGCGTGAATAGTCTTGATCAACTCCTCGACGGTCACTTCCATGCGCAGCGCCATCACCGCTTCGGCGATCAGCTCGGTAGCGCGCGGACCGATGATGTGCACGCCGAGAATCTCGTCGTACTTCTTGTCGGCGACGATCTTCACGAAGCCGTCGGTCTCGCCGGCCATGCGGGCGCGCGCCAGCGCGCGGAACGGGAAGCTGCCGACACGCACGTCGTAACCCTGCTCCTTCGCCTGCGCCTCGGTCAGGCCGACGCTGCCGATTTCCGGCTCGGTATACGTGCACCGCGGCACGTGGTCGTAATTGATCGGCTGCACCGCGTGGCCGGCAATCCGCTCCGCGAGCAGAATGCCTTCCATCGACGACACGTGCGCCAGCTGGTAGTGCGGGCCGCCCATGGTGATGACGTCGCCGATGGCGGAAATGCCGGGCACGCTGGTCTTGAAGAGCGGGTCGACGACGACGTAGCCGCGGTCCATCTTGAGGCCGGCCGCTTCGGCGCCGAGTCCCTCGGTCACCGGGCCGCGGCCGGTCGCGACCAGCAGCAGGTCGTAGCTCAGCTTCTGTGACTTCCCTGCGGTCTCGACTTCGATGTCGACACCCTTGGCGCCGGCCTTGGCCGAGGTGACCTTCGAGCCGGTCAGCACCTTGATGCCGCGCTTCTTGAACGTCCGCTCGAGTTCGGCCGACACCGCCTCGTCTTCGCCCGGCACCAGCCGCGGCAACAGCTCGATGACCGTCACTTCGCTGCCGTAGCTCTTGAAGATCGAGGCGAACTCGACGCCGACCGCGCCGCTGCCCATGATGGCAATCGACTTGGGCACGGCGGCCAGGTGGATGGCCTCGTCGCTGAAGATGATCTTCTTGCGATCGACTTCAATGCCCGGCACGCTGCGCGGCGCCGAGCCGGTGGCGACGACAATCTCCTTGCGGGCGGTGAGCGACTGCTTGGTGCCGCCTGGCCCTGAGCCTGTCGAAGGGTCGTGCAGCACCACCTCGACCCCCTGCTTGCCGGTGAGGCGCGCGGTGCCCTTGAGCCAGTCGATCTTGTTCTTCTTGAAGAGCATCTCGATGCCGCCGGTCAGCCCCGAGATCATCTTGTCCTTGCGGGCGTGCACCGCCGCCATGTCGATGCCGACGCCGGCGCCGTCGATGCCGGTCAGGCCCCACTCCTTGGCGCTCTGCGCCACCTTGAGCGCGTGGGCGTGTTCGAGCAGCGCCTTGGTGGGAATGCAGCCCCAGATCAGGCAGGTGCCGCCGAGGGCCTTCTGCTTCTCGACCACCGCCACCTTGAGGCCCAGCTGCGCGGCGCGGATGGCCGCCACGTAACCGCCCGTCCCCGCGCCAACCACTACCACGTCGTATTCGTTCGCCATAAGGACATCTACTGGTATGAATGCGTGGCCCTCATGACGAGGACATCGCCCTCCGCGCATTGGCGGAGGTTCGGCGCGCCGTAGCCTTTGGCGAAGGCGGCCAACCCCTCAATGTCGCTCGAAATTGAACGGAAGGTCAAGCGCTCCAGTAACCAGAGCGCTTGCCGCGCCGTAGCCTTGGCGAAGGCGGGGCCTGCCGCGCCGTAGCCTTGGCGAAGGCGGGTCACTTCTTGAGCTGGGTCAGCGGGATGAACGTCTGCTGCGGCGCGGCGGCGGCCGGCGGCGCGGGATCGACCTTGGCCTTGAGTTCGCCGTGGTCGAACTTGAGTTGCCAGTACATCTCGGTGATTTGCGCGAGCTGGCGGGCGGTCCGGCGCGCCTGCGCGTAGGCCACGACGGCCACCGCCAGTGCCGACAGGGTCACGATCCACAGGCTTGTCATAGGGTCAGACCCCTCGGTCAACTCGTCTCGGGGTCAGACCCCGTTATACTCCAGCCGATGTCGGCGCGCCGAAAAACCGTGCTCGTGATCGACGCCAACGACGAGGCGCGCGAGCGCCTGTCGCAGACGTTGCGGCGCGACTATCGCGTGATTCGCGCCTCGTCGGCCGAGGCCGGCCTGGCGCTGATGGATCGCGAGGACGTCGACGTGCTGTTGGCCGACATGCAGCTGCCGGCCCTGGGCGGCCTCGACCTGCTGCAGGTCGTGCGCGAGAACTTCCCGCTGGTCGAAGTAATCATGACGTCGGAGGGCCCCGAAGTCGACGCCGCGGTCAGCGCGATCAAGCTCGGCGCCTACCACTTCCTCACCAAGGACGCCGATGCCGACGTGTTCCGCGCGCTGGTGCGGCACGCCGGCGAACGCCAGGATCTCAACCGCCACGTGCTGACGCTGCAGGACGCGGCGGGCGACGCCGCGGCGCGCGACTTCATCACCGGCCCCAGCACCGCGCTCAGGGACGTGCTCGAGACCGTGCACAAGGTCGCCAAGCTGTCGGCGACCGTGCTGGTGCTGGGCGAAAGCGGCACCGGCAAGGAACTGCTGGCGCGGCTGCTGCACCGCGAATCGGTCAACGCCGAGGCGCCGTTTGTCGCCGTCAACCTGGCGGCCATTCCGCGCGAGCTGGTCGAAAGCACGCTGTTCGGGCACGAGAAGGGCGCGTTCACCGGCGCCATCCAGCAACGCATCGGCAAGTTCGAGCTGGCCAACGGCGGCACCCTGTTCCTCGACGAGATTGGCGACCTCAAGCTCGATCTGCAAGCCAAGCTGCTGCGCGCCATCCAGGAAGGCGAAGTCGAGCGCGTCGGCGGCACGCGGCCGGTCCGCACCGCGTTCCGGCTGATTGCCGCGACCCACGTCGACCTCGAACGCGCGGTGAAGGACGGCACCTTCCGCGAGGACCTGTTCTATCGCATCAACGTGATCCCGGTGCGGCTGCCGCCGCTGCGCGAGCGCATCGAGGACCTGCCGGTGCTGGTGGACTTCTTCATCCGCCGCTACAGCGCGCGCTTCCACAAGCCGGTGCGCGGCATTGCCGAGTCAACGCTGCGCATGCTGTCGCACTACTGGTGGCCGGGGAACATCCGCGAGCTGGAGAACCTGATCGAGCGGCTCGTCGCGGTGTCGGATCACGAGTGGATTACCGACGAGGACCTGCCCTTCGAATTTCACGTCGTCGAACTGGACCGCACCAGGTCGGACACCAGCCTGCTGGACCGGGCGCTGGGCACCTTCGAGCGCAACTTCCTGGTGCGGGCGCTCGAGCGCAACGCCTGGAACGTCACGCAGACGGCACGCTACCTGGGCGTGCCGCTGAGCACGTTGAAGTTCAAGATGGAACGGCTGGAAATTCGGGAGCTGGCGAGGAAGATCAGAAAGTAGATCCCCCGCCAGTCCGGACCGACGCGCTTACGTCGCCTTTTTCGGAAGGATGGCGTCCTTCAACTGCTTGACGATTCGCGCCTTGACGACGGTCTTCGGTGCGATCTCGATTGGCTGGCCCGTGGCCGGGTTGCGCCCGGTGCGCGCCTTGCGGTGCTGCACCACGAGCTTCACCATGCCGGGGATCACGAACTCTCCGGTTCGCTTCAGTTCCTTCTCGCACAGGATTGCCAGTTCGTCGAAGAATTCGCGCGACTGCGTACGCTTGACGTCGAACCGTTCAGCGAAGTGCGAAAAGAGTTCCGACTTGCCCATCCTCCGGGCTTCGTCCATCGTGTCCCCCTCGGTCAATGTTTGGCGGCGTGTATGCTAACCCCGGCCTTGGGGGCTGTCAATCACCACTCATCCGTCACGCAGCCGAAGGCCGTGGCGCCGGGCCATCGGCTGCATCCTTTTGCCGTAGACTGATCACCATGTCTACCGCGTCGACGATCGAGACGTTTCCCAACCCGCGGCCCGGGCGCGACTTCGAAATCGCGATCGACTGCCCCGAGTTTACGTCGATGTGCCCCAAGACGGGCCTCCCCGACTTTGGCGCGATCCGCATCCGCTACGTGCCTGCGGACCGCTGCCTCGAGCTCAAGTCTCTCAAATACTATCTGCTGGAGTTCCGGAACAAGGGAATTTTCTACGAGGCGGCCACCAATCAGATCCTGGACGACCTGGTGGCGGCCTGCGCGCCACGGCGCATGACCGTGATCGGCGACTTCACCGCGCGCGGCGGCATCACCACCAAGGTCACGGCCGAGTACGGGAAGGGTTGAGACCGGCGGGCGGCGGAACTGCACTTGCCTGCACAGTTTCGCGTGGCGCTAGAGCTGGTGGCGCGCCTCCACCCCGGACTCGCCTTCGTCACTCAGTTCCGGGCCGTCATGACGGGGCCGGCCGGCCGGCACGCCGCACAGCGCCCGGGCGATGGCGTCGAGCTGGTGGTGCAGTTCGGCCGAGGCTCGCAGGTTCGAGACCGGCACGCCCGAGTTCACGGCCGAGGCCACGGTGCGGTAGTCGCTGTTGACGCTGTAGTCGATGCCGAGGCCGAGCACGCGCTCGATCTGGCCGGTTGACAGCACGCCAAATTCCGAGGCGCGGTTGAGGACGATCTTCAGTCGATCGGCGCCGACCCCGGTGAGCTTCACCGCATCGATCAGCCGCTGCAGGTTGCGCAGGCAGGGCACGTCGGGATTGGCCACCAGCATCACCGCTTCCGACAATTGCAGCGCCATCGCGCCGCAGGCGCTGAGCGTGCTGCCGATATCGACGATCACGAAATCGTAGAGGGCGTTCAGGCAGCGCAGCATCTGCTCAATGCCGTCGACGTCGCGCGGCGCGGGACGGCCGAAGTCGTCGCCGGCGGCCAGCACGTGCAGGCCGCACTCGTGATGGACCACGTACTTGGACACGGCGCCCGGGTCCATCCACGACAGGTGATCGATCGCCTGCAGCACGGTGTGCCGCGGCCGCAGCCCGAGGAACAGCGACACGTCGCCGGGCCCGGTCTTGAGGTCAACGATGACGGTTGGTTTGCGGGTGATGCGGCGGATGTCGGCGGCGCCGTTCACGGCCAGCGTGGTGGTACCGGTGCCGCCCTTGGTGCCAAGATAGCTGACGATCATGCAGCGGGTAGAGGCAACTCGTGTGCCACACCGCGCAAATCGTCCTGCCCCTATGAGGACGTCCGGGGGAGGGGCCGGCACAGGGTCGAACAGCTTGCACAAATGTAAGCGTGGGCGACCGAATGGTGGCCGGCCCAGCCGCCGCCGCGGCGGGTGGTTCCCGGGGACCAGCCGGTAAGTCACAGCATCCGGACAGGTTCGCCGGTTGCCGGTGGCCGGCCGGTGTGCGGCATGTGCCTTGCTCTAGGGTCCGTGCACCCCCAGTCAAGGACCATGGCCATTTCCAATACTCGACCACCTGCGCGCCCCGCGAAAGATGAATGGGGCGTCTACGATCCCGAGCAGGCTGGCCTCGCCGCGTTGTTCGCGCGACTCGACGCACCCGCCAAGCCGGCGGCGAGCACCAGTGCCCAGGTCACCGAGCTTCCCCCCATTGTCGACCGGCCGTCGCTACGCGACGCCAAGTAACCACCGTTCCTCCACGTCCTTGGGGTGCCGCATGCGCGGCACCTTGTTTTTTCTGGGTTCGCCCGCGGCAACCCTTTCCCACCAGTGGCCGTCAGATAGGTATGTTGCATACCTATGTCGCCAATTGACATCTCCACCCGCTCGCTGCAGAAGGGCAGCGCCGAGTTCCTGCTGCTGTCGATTCTCGACGGCCCCGACCGGCACGGCTACGAACTGGCGCAGATCATCGAGGCGCGATCCGGCGGCCGGCTGAAATTCAAGGCCGCGACGCTCTATCCGCTTCTCTACAAGTTCGAGAAGGAAGGATGGGTTTCGGGCCGCTGGGTCGAGAAGGCCGGCGAGCGGCGCCGCCGCTTCTACAAGCTGACGGCCGCGGGCCGAAGGGTGCTCGGCGCGCGCCGCCAGGTCTGGAGCGATTTTGTCGACGCGCTCCAACAAGTGACGAAGATCCGCAATGCGTAGCGAGGCCGGCTGGCGGCGCTATGTCCGCTCGCGGATTTCGCATTTGCCGGTCGACGCGGGCCGCGAGACGGAGATCGTCGAAGAACTCGCCAGCCAGCTGTCGGCCACCTACGAGCGCGAACTCGCCGGGGGCGCAACTGAAGCGGCGGCGCGGGCAGCCGCCGATGCCGAAGTGCCCGATTGGCCAGCCCTCGCGGACACGCTGACGCGAATCGAGCGGCCGTACGTTGAACCCGCTGCGGCGGGCGCCGGAACCGGAGGCTTCATGACGGGATTGGTACAGGACGTTCGCTACGCGCTCCGGGCGCTCGCGCGCGCGCCGGGATTCACGGCGGTTGCGGTGCTGACGCTCGCCCTCGGCATCTCGGCCGCCACCATCGTCTACGCCATGGTCGATGGAATCCTGCTGCGGCCGCTGCCGATTCACCAGCCCGATAGGGTCGTACTCACGCGGGAGTTGGTCAACGGCGATGAGCTGAGCGTATCGTGGCCGAACTTCCTGGACTGGCGCGATCGCGCCACTTCGTTCGAGCAACTGGCCGCCTGGCGCGGCGTCACCACCAACCTCTCCGGCATCGGCGAGCCGCAGCGCCTGATGGCACGGCAGGTCACGGCCAACCTGTTCGGCGTGCTTGGCGTGGCGCCGATCCTGGGACGCGACCTGACCGCTGCGGATGACCAGCCAGGCGTGGAGCGCGTGTGCCTGGTGAGCTACGGGTTCTGGCAGCGGCAACTCGGCGCCGACCCAGGCGCGATTGGCCGGCGGCTCCTGCTCGACGAGGTGCCGACGACCATCGTCGGCGTCCTGCCTGAGTCTTTCACTGTGGCCCGGGTCGAGGACGTCTTTCTGCCCTATGGCAACTTCCTCGCGCCCGGTTCATTCATGCTGGGCCGCGGCAACCACTTTGGGCTCGCGGGCATCGGGCGCTTGAAGCCGGGGGTCAGCGTCAGTGAGGCCAACGCCGAGATTGCCGGACTGGCCCGGCAACTCGAGCTCGAACACCCGGCCACCAACAGTGGCAACGGCGGCATCGTCCGACCGTTGCACGACGTGCTCGTCGGGCCGGCGCGGCCGATGCTGCTGGTGCTGCTTGGCGCGGTCGCGGTGATGCTGCTGATCGCCTGCGCCAATCTCGCCAACCTGTTGCTGGCGCGCGCGGCCTCCCGAGCCCAGGAAATTGCCGTGCGACGTTCGCTCGGCGCCGGCCGCAGCCGCATCGTCCGGCAACTGCTGACGGAAAGCACGCTGCTGGCGCTGGCCGGCGGCGCCGCCGGCATCGGCCTGGCCTTTGCCGGCTTCGCCGCGGTGGTGGCGCTGCTGCCGGCCGACCAGCCGCGCGTGCACACACTGGCCATCGACCTTCGCGTGCTGACCATGTCGGCGCTGGTCACTCTCGGCACGGGGATCCTCTTCGGCCTGGCCCCGGCGCTGCATGCGGCCTCCGGCCGCGCCATGGAGTTGCTCCGCGGCGCGCGCGTCACCGGTGCCGCGCAGGGCGGCGCGCTGACCCGCCGCGCACTGCTGCTGGTCGAGGTCGCCCTCGCCGTGATGCTCGTGGCGGGAGCCGGGCTGATGCTCCGTACCATGAGCAACCTGCTGGCCGTTGACACCGGGTTTGACGCCGCCCGCGTGATCTCGGCGCAGTTCTCGCTACCCAACCGGTTCGACCGGCAGAAGCGCCTGGCCTTCTTCGACCAGGCGATCGAGCGTCTCCGGTCGCTGCCCGGTGTGGCCGGCGCCGCCTACACGAATTCGCTTCCAGTCGAGGGCTCCAACTGGAACTCGATCTTCATCATCGAGGGGCAAACGGTGCCGCCGCGCAGCGAATTGCCGAGCGCCGCGATGACCCAGGTCAGCGCGGGCTACTTCGACGCGCTGGGGATCACGCTGTTTGCGGGCCGGGGTTTCACGACCCTCGACGTGGCCGGCACGCAAGAAGTGGTGGTGGTCAACCGCGCGTTCGCCCGGCGGTTCTTCGGCGACGGCAGCCCGATTGGTACGCGCATCAAGCAAGGGTGGCCGGAAGGTCAAGCACCGTGGCGAGAGATCGTTGGCGTGGTCAACGACGTCGCGGTCGCGGGGCTCGATGGCGATCCGCGCCTGCAGATCTACCTGCCGGCGGCTCAGTCGTCCGCGAACTATGGCAGCTTCGTAATCCGAGCGCACGGTGACCCGCTAGGGTTGGGCCGGGACGTCGAGGCGGCGATTCACGCCGTCGAGCCGACCCTGCCGATCTACAACGTGAGAACGATGGCGGAGGTGATCGGCATCGGCATCGGCAACCGGCGGCTGAGCATGGTGATGCTGTCGGGGTTCGCCGCCATGGCGCTGCTGATGGCGTCAATCGGCGTGTTCGGCGTAACCGCGTATACCGTCTCACAGCGCACGCACGAGATCGGAGTGCGGATGGCGCTCGGAGCACAGCCGTCGAGCGTCCTCACCCTGGTGCTGCGCCAGGAAGTCGCCGCGTGTGTTGCCGGCGTGGCGGTCGGCATGGGCGGCGCGGTGCTGCTGTCGTCGCTGATCGAGTCTCTCCTGTTCGGCGTGGCGGCCCGTGACGTGCTCTCGCTATCGGCTGCCGCAGCCGCCCTACTGGTGGTCACGGCGGTGGCCTGTTACATCCCTGCCCGACGGGCGACGCAGGTGAATCCGGTGACGGCGTTACGACTCGAATAGGGCGAAGCGGACCGGAACGGTCCGGCTAAAGCCGGACGCCACATTGGCACAGGCGCCCGCAAGCCGGTGTCTGCGTGATCTGCGTCATCTGCGTCATCTGCGGCCCTGGTGTCTGCGTCATCTGCGTCATCTGCGGCCCTGGTGTCTGCGTGACCTGCGTCATCTGCGGCCCTGGTGTCTGCGTTGGCGGTAAGATCCTCCATCATGCGCGCCCGATCGATTGGCCTGTTGCTGTCCGTCCTCATGTCGGCCTCGCTCGGCGCCCAGGCGCCGGCGGCCCAGGCCACCATCCAGAGCCCGGAAGCGGTGTTCGGGTTCAAGATGGGCGCCGACCGGGAACTGGTCGACTGGACCGGGCTGGAGACCTACTTCACGACGGTGGCGGCCGCGTCCGATCGGGTGGAGATCGTCGATGCCGGCCCGACCACCGACGGCCGGCGGCTGATTGCCGCCATCGTCTCGGCGCCGGAGAACATCGCCCGGCTCGAACAGATTCGGACCACTGCGCTGCGGCTGGCCGATCCGCGGACCCTCGACGAGCCGGCGGCCATGGCGCTGGTCGAGCGCCAGCCGGCGATTGTGGCGCTCGGCATGAGCATTCACGCCACCGAGATTGGCGCCACGCAGGCGGCGCCCGAGTTGCTGCACAGCCTGGCAACGTCACAGGACCCCGAGGTGCTGCAGACGCTGCGCGATGTCGTGCTGATCCTGTTCCCGTCGCTCAATCCCGATGGCCACGTCCTGACCGTCGACTGGTATCGCAAGTGGAAGGGCACGGAGTTCGAAGGCAGCGGCATGCCGTGGCTGTACCACCGCTACGTCGGCCACGACATCAACCGCGATGCGTTCATGATGAACATGGCGGAGAACCGTTCGATCGCGGACTTCTTCTACCGCCGGTGGCATCCGCAGGTGTTCCTGGCCATGCACCAGATGGGGCCGCGCGGCGCGCGCTTCTTCGTGCCGCCCAACGCCGATCCGATCGATCGCAACTACGACCCCCTGATTTGGCGCACCGCCGGCCTGCTCGGCCATGCCATGGCCCTCTCTCTCGAAGAAGACGGACACCAGGGCGTGCTGCAGAACGCGCTCTACGACTATTACTGGCCCGGCTACGAGGACTCGGCGCCGCTTGGCCACAACACCGTCACGGTCCTGACCGAGGCAGCGAGCGTGCGGGTGGCCACGCCAATCACGGTGGCGCCGGATCAGCTGAGCGGCGGCCGCGGCTTCCCGGATCATTCGCCGTCAACGACGTTTCCCAACCCGTGGCCCGGCGGCGAGTGGCGGTTGCGCGACATCGTCGACTACGACCTGTCGGCGGTCCGCGGCCTGCTCGGCGCGGCGGCGCGTTATCGCGGCGAGCTCGTGCGCAACTTCTACCGCATGGGTCAGCGGCAGGTGGAGCTCGGGCTGAAGGGCGGTCCGTTCGCGTTCATCATTCCGCCGGACCAGTACGACGCTCACGCGGCGCGCAAGCTCGAACAGTTGCTGATCGAGGGCGCCGTCGAAGTGCGGCGCGCGGTCGAGGCGTTCCGGGTCGCCGACACCGTTTATCCGGAGGGCACCGACATCATCCTGATGGCGCAGCCGTTTCGCGCGTACGCCAAGACGCTGCTGGAGGTCCAGCAATACCCGATTCGCCGAACGGCCGCCGGCGCGCCGATCGATCGGCCCTACGATGTCGCCGGCTGGACGTTGCCGTTGCAGATGAACGTCAAGGTCGATCGCATTGACCAGTACTTCGAACCACCGGCCACGACGCGTTTGGACCGCGCGACCGTCGTGCCGTCACGTATCTGGGGCGACACGCGCAAGCCGTCGTACTGGGTGATCGACGGCCGCGGCAACGGCGCCAGCCTGGCGATCAACCGTTTGCAGAAGGCCGGCGCACGGGTGTCCTGGCTCACCTCGCCGCTGCCGATCCAGGGCCACACGTACGAACCGGGCGCGCTGCTGGTGAACGAAGCCCGGGGCGTTGCCCCCGTCGTCGCAGCCGTGGCGCGCGACCTCGGCCTGCGCGTCACCGCCGTCGCCGGGCGGCCGCCGCAGGGCACCCTGCCGCTTGCCCGCGCGCGGGTCGCGCTCTACAAGCCCTGGGTCGAGAGCATCGACGAAGGCTGGACGCGCTGGTTGCTCGAGCAGTACGAATTCCCGTTCGAGACGATCACCGACGCCGACATCCGGCGCGGCGGGTTGCGCGCCCGCTTCGACGCGATTGTCCTTCCCGACATGAACGCCGATCGCATGATCGCCGGCCACCCGGCGGGGACGATGCCGGCTGAGTACGCCGGTGGGCTGGGTGCGGAAGGCACCGAGATGCTGCGCCAGTTCGTGGCGGCGGGCGGCACGCTGGTCGCGCTCGATTCGGCGAGCGAGCTGGCTATCAACCTGCTCGGCGCGCCGGTCAAGGACCTCACTCGCGGCCTGGCGCCGGGCGAGTACTTCTGCCCGGGCTCGGTGATCAAACTCGAACTGGAATCCGATCCGCTCACCTTCGGCGTGCCGCGCGACACCGCCGGCTTCTGCACCTTCAACGGCGCGTTCGAGGTGCTGCCGGCGGCCGCGGCGGGCGGAACCGCACCGGCGACCGCCCGCATCGTTGGCCGCTATGCCGGCGCCGGCGTCCTGTTGAGCGGCTGGCTCGAAGGCGAGAAGGTAATTGCCGGGAAGGGTGCGATGGCCGAGATCAAGTCCGGTTTGGGCCGCGCCGTGGTGTTCGCGTTCCGCCCCCAGCATCGCGGCCAATCGCACGCCACGTTCCGCCTGTTCTTCAACGCGCTCCATACCGCGCCACCGATCAAAAACTGAGACCTCGCGAAGGCTGCGGCGTGGAAGATTCTGCGCCGCTTCCTCATCGCAGCCGATAGATCTCCCGCAAAACCTCGATCGGACGACGGGGCGCTCGTTTGCAGGTCTCCCTGGCATGCGACCGGGTGACCTGGTGATCGTTCGCGACGAGTCGTGGACCGTGGCGCGCGCCGACGCCTTCGGGCGATGTACCGTACTGACACTGGAAGGCCGTGGTCCCGGCAACGCCGGCCGCCGCTTCCACGCCGTCACGCCCTTCGATCAGGTCGGCGCCTTGCCGGCGAACCGGGCGCGCCTCCGCAAAAGGCGCGCGGTGCTGCGACAGGCGCTGGCGGCGCTCGCCGACCAGCGGCCGGCCGGCGGTTTGTGGACCGCCGCGCCGGCCAACCTGGATCTGCTCGCCTATCAACTGGAACCCGCCCTCGCCGTGTTGCGCGGCGCAACCAGGGTGCTGCTGGCTGATGCCGTCGGGCTGGGCAAGACCGTCCAGGCCGCGCTGATCCTGGCCGAGTTGCGCGACCGCGGCCTGGTCGATCGCGCCCTGATCCTGTGCCCGGCCGGCGTCCGCGAGGTGTGGGTCAACGAACTGCGCGAGCGCTTCCGGATTGCGGCGGCGGTGTTCGACCATTCCTCGATCGCGCTTGGCCTGGCGGAGCTGCCGCCAGGCGTCAATCCATGGTCGTCACACCCGGTGATTGTCGCGTCGATCGATTTCGTGAAGCGTCCGGAAGTACTCGCGGCAGTCGAAGAAGTCGCGTTCGATCTGGTGATCGCCGACGAAGCCCACCACCTGACACCGGGTAGCGACCGCGGCCACGCCGTCAACCGTCTCGGCCGGCGCTCGCCGTGGCTGGTCCTGATGTCTGCGACCCCTCACTCGGGCGATCACCACGCCTTCACCTACCTGACGGAGATTGGCGCACTCGGCGATGGCCTGACGGTCTTCCGCCGCACGCGGCGCGACCTCGGGTCGCCGGCCGGCCGCCACACCCATCTCATCCACGTCGTGCCTACCGCAGACGAGGCAACGCTGCTGCGCGCCACCGACGCCTACGCCCGCGCCATCTGGCACGCGCGCGGTCAATCGGATCGCGCGGTGCAACTGGTGGCGATCACGCTGGCCCGCCGCGCCGCGTCAAGCGCGGCCGCGCTTGCCGAAACCCTCGCCAGACGCCGCGCGCTGCTGGCACCGGGGGCGCCGCCGATTGTCGCGCAAGCGGTGCTGCCGTGGGACGACGTGGACGATGAGGATGGCGACGAACTGGATGAGCGGCTGGCTCGGCCCGGCCTGCCGGATGCGGCAGCCGAGCGCCGGCAGCTCGATGCGCTGATCGACCTGGCCCAGCGCGCTGCATCACGGTCGTCGAAGTTCCTCCGGTTGCTGAGGATGCTGCGCCGTGCCGCTGAACCGGTCGTTGTCTTCACCGAGTACCGCGACACGCTGTCTGCTGCGGCTACCGTGTTGGCCGCATCGTTCCGGTTGGGCGTTATCCACGGTGGCGTGCAGGCGCCGATGCGGCAAGAAGTGCTGCGCCAGTTCGACAGTGGCCGCCTCGACGTGCTGCTGGCCACCGACACCGCCGGCGAAGGCTTGAGCCTGCATCGACGTTGCCGAATGGTCGTGGACCTCGAACTGCCATGGAACCCGCTCAGGCTGGAACAGCGCGCGGGCCGCGTCGACCGCATCGGTCAGCAGCGCCGGGTGCACGCCACTCATCTCTTGCACCGCGGGTCGGTGGAAGAGCGGGTCTGGCGCCATGTCGAGCTGCGGCGCGCCCGCGCCGGACAGGCACTGGGCAGCGACGACCCTCCTACCGAGGACGAGGTAGCGAAGGCCATTTTCGATGAAGTGGCATTGCCGCAGTTACGCGCGGCAACGCTGACGTCGGCTCGAGTCGATGCCGCGGGTGAGCTGGCTCGCGTCATCGGCCTGCGCCGCTGGCGACCGCACGCCGGCACCACGTTTGACCAGGCGCTTGTGACATGGCCGCGACGGCCGGGCGGGCGCGACTGGACAGCCGTCGTGCTTCATGAAATCTCGACCTTCCGCACCACCGGCGGGCTGTGCGAACGGCGCGCGCACGCCGTGCTCGCAAACGTCGGTGGCGCGGCCAGTCGCGGCGCGTGGCGCGACCTGGCAGCAGCCCTTCAATCCGCAGGCCTTGGCGGCGTCGAGAAGGTCACGTCCGAGGCATCTTGGCAATCCGCCCTGGCGCGAACTGCCGCCGCCAGGCGTGAACTGGCCGCCCAGCCCATGCTGCACCAGGCATCGCTGTTCGATCGCCGCGCCGAACGCGAGGCCCGGTGTCGGCGCGATGCGATCGCCCGCCTCGACGCGGCGCTCGCCAGGCGCGAGCAGTCGTTCGCAATCGAAGCGGCGCGGCCGATCCGATCGCGGCTGATCGCCCTCTGGCCGCTTGTCTCCACGCCATGATTCCCGGGCTGAGCGGCCAGTTGGTTTCGCATGCATACCTGGAGCAACAGGTGATGCCGGCCCTCGATATGGCCGTGGTCACGCCGTTCGCGAAGCAGGCGGCGCGGTGGTGGCGGTCGGTTTCGCGAACCATCGGGCCCTCGGCCGGAGCGCGCCAGGTGTTTGACGTGGCGACCATGCCGCTGTTGGCGGCGCTCGGCTACCCGCCACCTGCGACACATTGCATCGAGGAGCGGGTGATCGGCGTCTCGCCGGGCCCACTGGCGGCACTGATCATCACGCTGCCATGGTCCTCGCCTGTGGACGGCGCATGGCGCGACGCCGTGCGCGGCGGCGTGGGTACCGACGCCGAGTGGGCCCTGGTTACAAATGGGCGGGCGCTTCATGTCGTGGATTGCCGGCGGCCCTGGACACGCCACGGCCTGCAGTTCGACTTCGCCGCGCTGCTCGCTGACCCGCGGGGTCCGCAGGTCATGTGGACGCTCGCCAGTTGCCAGGCCGTTCAGTACTCGGGACCGCAGGCGTTGCGGGCCCGGGTCGAAGCGTCGAACGAGCATGCCGCCCGTGTCTGTCACTCGCTTGGCGACGGTGTACTGGCGGCCTTGCCGTCGCTCACTGCGGCGCTCGCCGACGACGGCCAGTGCGCCACCAGTCCGTACGATCAGGCGCTCACCGTGGTCTATCGCGTGCTCTTCCTGTTGTTCGCGGAAGCGCGTGGCCTGGTCCCGGTGTGGCATCCCGTCTATCGCGAGGCGTACACCATCGACGCGCTGTACCAGCGATCGATCGCGCCGAGCGCGCCGCGCGGGTTGTGGGCGGCGCTGCAGGCGATTGCGCGTATGGCGCATGCCGGATGCCGGGCCGGCGACCTCGCGGTCACTGCCTTCAACGGCCGCTTGTTCTCGCCGCGGCACGCGCCGCTGGTCGAGCGGCGCCGTGTCCCGGAAGAGGTGGTGCGAACCATGGTGCTGGCGCTGGCCACCACCCGGTCGCCCGATGGGCGCCGGCGCATTTCCTATCACGACCTTGGTGTCGAGCAACTCGGCGCCGTTTACGAGCGCGTGCTCGAGCACGAACCGGTCACCAGCCGGGGCGAGGTCGTCCTGCGGCGAACTTCCACCGAGCGCAAGACCACCGGCAGCTTCTACACGCCGCGGCCGATCACCGAGTTCCTGGTCCGGCGAACCCTGACGCCGCTCGTGGCGAATCGATCGGCCGCCGGCATCCTGTCGTTGCGCGTGGTCGATCCCGCCATGGGCAGCGGCGCGTTCCTGGTCGCCGCCTGTCACTACCTCGCCGAGAGCTGCGAGCGGGCCCTGGTCCGCGACGGCGACTGGTCCGCCGCGGGCGTTACCGCCGCCGATCGCGCCGGCCTGCGCCGCCAGGTCGCCGAGCAGTGCCTCTACGGTGTCGACCTCAACCCGACGGCGGTGCAACTGGCACGATTGTCGTTGTGGCTGACCACGCTGGCCGTGGACAAGCCGCTGACGTTTCTCGATCATCACCTGTCGGTCGGCAACAGCCTGCTCGGCGGGTGGCTGGCGGATCTCGGCAAGCCGCCCCTGCGCCGCGGCGCGGCGCCGCCCGCTTCCTTGCCGTTGTTCGATGACGAGGTATCGGAGGTCATGGCCGGCGTCCTGCCGGATCGGCTGCGCCTCGCGCTCGATCCGTCCGACTCGCCGCGCGCTGTTCGCGACAAGGAGCGGCGGCTCGAGCGGCTGGCTGCGCCGGGTGGTCCGTTCGCCGCCTGGGCGCAGGCGGCCGACGCATGGTGCGCGGCAGGATTGTGGCCGGGCCAGGCGCCCGCTCCGGCAGTGGTGAACGAATGGCTGGCAGCGGTGCTGGGCGGCGCGACGACCCTGCCAAAGGATCAGTTGACGGGCTGGCTTCGACAGGCCGCGAGCGTTGCCGCCCGCCACTCGTTGTTTCACTGGGAACTGGCATTCCCGGAATTGTTCTTCGACGCGCACGGCCGCAGGCGTGCCGATGGCGGCTTCGATGCGGTGCTCGGCAATCCTCCGTGGGACATGCTGCGCGCCGATACGGGAACTGCGACCGACCGTGCGGCGGACCGCGAGCGAACGGCTCCAGTGCACCGCTTTCTGCGCCGCTCGGGAATCTACACCGCACAGGGCCAGGGACACGCCAATCGCTACCAGCTGTTCCTCGAGCGCACTGCCCAGATCACGCGGCCGGGCGGCCGCTTCGGCCTGATCCTGCCATCCGGCATCGCCAGCGATCACGGCAGCGCGCAGTTGCGGCGCCGGCTGTTCGACCGGTGCTGCGTCGACACGTGGATCGGTCTCGACAACAAGGCCGGCATTTTTCCGATTCACCGCGGCGTGCGCTTCGTGGTGCTGACGGCGACCCACGCGGGCCGCACCGAGGTGTTGAGGTTCCGCTCGGGCATTCAGGACCCGGCCGACCTCGACCGGCTGGCGAGCGACCCGCGCCAGGACCAGGAAGGCGAGTGGCTCAACGTGACCCGCTCGCGGCTGGAGGCCTGGGATCCGGAGCACCTCACCGTGCCGGCCCTGAGCTCGCCGGCGGCACTTGCCGTGCTGAGCACCGCCTCGGCGGCGCCGCCACTGGGCTCGGCCGCCGGATGGCACGCGCGATTTGGCCGCGAGCTGAACGCGACCGACGACCGCGGGCACTTCACCGCGCGTTCGCGCCGGCCCGGGCGAACGGCGTTGCCGGTGGTCGAGGGCAAGCACCTGGCGCCGTTCCAGGTTTTCGTTGATGCCGCCGCCCTCGAGATCTCACGCGCGGCCGCGGCCACGTTGATCGATCCCTCGGCCAGCTTCGATCGCCAGCGCATTGCCTACCGGGACGTGGCGAGCGCCACCAATCGCCTCACCTTGATCGCCGGCCTGCTGCCCGCGGGCGCGATCTCCACTCACACGCTGTTCGTCTTGAAGACGCCGCTCAACGAGAACGCCCAATGGTGCCTGCTCGCGCTGCTCAACAGCCTGGTGGCCAACTACCTGGTCCGGCTCAACGTCACCACGCATGTGACCACGGCGTTGATGTCGCGCTTGCCGGTGCCCCGGCCCCCGGACGGGTCGGCGGCGTTTCGTGAGCTCGCCGGCCACGCCCGGAAGCTGGCCGATCAAGGGATTGACGCCGCGCCCGATGCCTACGCCCGCCTCAACGCCATCGTCTCAGCGTTGTACGGACTGACCAGCGACGACTACGCGCATGTCGTGGGCAGCTTTCCACTGCTTCCGAAACCGCTGCGCGACCGCTGCCTGCTCGTCGAACGAAGAGTTCGCTAGCTCTTCACCGGGCCGGCTTCCCACGCTTTGAGGACGGCATACAACGTCGCGGTAATGGGGACCGGCACACCCAGCTTTCGCGCGCGGCGCACGGCCGCGCCCTGCAGGGCCTCCACTTCAATGCGCTTGCCCTGCTCCAGGTCGATCAGCAGCGACGAGCGCGTCGAGGGCGGAAGGTGATCCATGTACTCCCGCAGCGTGTCGAAGCGCGTGGCGGAGATGGTCACTCCCTCGGCCTGGGCAATGGCGGCAATCTCGCGCGACGCGGCGTAGAACATCTCCTGGACGTGCGGGAACTTCCAGATATGGCCAATGGCCAGCCGCGAGGCGCCCGTGAATCCCGAGAAGGCGGCGAGGTAGACGAACTTGTCCCAGATCGGCACGCGCGCGTCGGCCACCGGCGTCACCTGGATGTCGGCGGTTGCCATGATGTCGGCGATGGCCTGGACGCGCGGCGACACGGTGGCGCGATCGCCGAACACCTCGCCGAAGATGATCGAACGGTGGACGCCGGTCTGGACAATCAGTCCCGGCCCTTCGAGCGCCGTAGCCACGTAGGTGGTTCCGCCCAGCACGTGCTTCTCGCCCACCACCGCGGCCACTTCGTTCGTGCTGTCGACGCCGTTCTGCAGCGTGAGCACGACCGTGTCGGGACCGATCATCGGCGTCAGCATGGGCAGCGCGGTGGCGTTGTCGTAGGCCTTCACCGAGACGATCACCACATCCACCGGCCCGACCTTCGCGGTATCGCTTTCGGCGGCGGCCCGTACGGTGAAGCCGCCGAGGGCCGCGCTCTGCACTTCCAATCCGCGCTCGCGGATGGCCGCAAGGTGCGCGCCACGCGCAATGAACGCCACCTCCTGGCCTGCGCGCGCCAACTTCGCGCCGAAATAGCCCCCAACCGCACCGGAACCCAGAATCGCGAACTTCATCGAACCTCCGCAGAGGTTTTAGCACAGTGCTAGAATTTGCTCATGGCGGCCCGTCTCACGGCCTATCTGGTGGCCTGCATTGTCGGCGTCACGCTGATCGCCGGTTTGATCGTCGGCGCGCAGCGCGCAGACGACGACGCGGTTGACCTGATCGTGGTCAACGGCCGGGTTTATGCGGGCGGCGGCGAGGCGGAACTGGCTGAAGCGGTGGCGATTCGCGGCAACAAGGTCGTCCGGGTCGGGTCGAATCGCGAGATCCAGCGCCTGCGCCGGGCGCAGACCTCGGTCGTCGACGCCAAGGGCGGCGCCGTGGTGCCGGGTTTCAACGACGCCCACGCGCATTTCATCAGCGGCGGCCTGTCGCTCGATCAGATCAACCTGCTCGAGGCAACGACGCTGGACGAGATCAAGGACACCATTCGCATCTGGTCGGAAGCCCATCCGGAACGGACGTGGATCACTGGCCGCGGCTGGTACTACCAGCCGTTTGCCGGCACGCTGCCGACCCGGCAGTTGCTCGACACGCTGGTGCCCGACCGTCCCGCCTACCTGGTGGCCTACGACGGCCACACCGGCTGGGCCAACAGCGCGGCGCTCAAGCTGGCCGGCGTCACCCGTCACACCAAGAACCCGCGCAACGGCGTGATCGTCAAAGATCCGCGCACCGGCGAACCGAGCGGCGCGCTCAAGGAAGCGGCCATGGCGCTCGTGGCTGCGGCCGCGCCGCAACCAACCGCCGAAGACAAGGTCGCGGCCATTCGCGCGGCGGTGGTGGAAGCCCACGGCCTGGGCATCACCAGCGTGCAGAACGCCGGCGGCTCGGCCGAGGAGCTCGAACTGTACGACCGGCTGCGCAAGCGCGGTGAACTGACCATGCGCGTCTACCAGGCCCTCTCGGTCGACGGCGAGGTGAGCGAAGCCGACCTGGCCCGGCTGGCGGCGGTGCGCGAACGTTTCGCCGACGACCCGCTGCTGAAGACCGGAGCGGTGAAGCTGGTGGCCGACGGCGTCATTGAATCGCACACGGCGGCCATGCTCGAGCCGTACACCAATAAGCCCGGCAGCACCGGCGACGCGCGGTTTACCGCCGAGCAGCTCAACCAGACCGTGGCGATGCTCGATCGCGAAGGCTGGCAGGTGATGACGCACGCCATCGGCGATGCCGCGGTGCGCATGACGCTGGATGCCTACGAAGCGGCGGCGCGGGTGAATCCGGCACCGGAACGCGGCCGGCGCCACCGCATCGAGCACATCGAGACCGTCGATTCCGCGGATGTGCCGCGGTTCGGCAAGCTCGGCGTCATCGCGTCGATGGAACCGGTACACGCGACGCCCAGCCCCACGCCCGGCGACGTCTGGAGCACGAACATTGGCGCCGACCGCGCCGCCCGCGGCTGGCTGTGGGCCAGCATTGCCAGGGCCGGCGGACGCCTGGCGTTTGGCAGCGACTGGCCGGTGATGTCGTTCGACCCGCTGGCCGGCCTGCACGTGGCGGTGAACCGCACCACGGTGGATGGCCTGCCCAAGGGCGGCTGGCTGCCGGCCGAGCGCCTGCCCATTCGCGAGGCCGTTGACGCCTACACCAGCGACGCGGCGTGGGCGTCGTACGACGAGCAGCGCAAGGGCGTGCTGGCGCGCGACATGCTCGCCGACCTGGTCGTGCTGTCGGACGACATCTTCGCGGATCGCGCCGCCCCCCTCACCGACGTGCAGGTGATGGTGACGATCGCCGACGGCAAGGTGGTCTACCGCCGCGAACCGCTCGAAACAAATACCACCCCGTAACCGTCTCATTGCACGACCCCTCGCCAGCGGGGTCAACTAATACCTGCCTGCCGTCGTCTGAGAGCACGACCTGTCATGCCGACCAAGACCCTTGCCGCCCTGCTGTACCTGGTCGTTTTCGCCGGTGCCGCCGCTCAACCGATGGCGGCGCAATCCGATCTCGATGCGTTCATGGAACGGGTGCTGGCCCGGCGCGACGACAACTGGAAGAAGCTGCAGCAGTACGTCCTCGAAGAGAAAGAGGCCTTCGACCTCACCGGGCCGGGCGGGCTGCCGCTGTGGGGCATGCGGCGCGAGTACTCGTGGTTCATCCGCAAGGGCATTTTCGTGCGCAGCCCGGTCAAGGCCAACGGCGTCACGTTGTCGGAATCGGACCGCCGCAAGGCGGAAGACGAGTGGCTCAGGCGCGAGGCCAGGCGCGAAGAGCGGCGGCAGCGCCGGGAAGAGCGGGCGCAAGAGGGGTTGCCGGCCGAGTCCGAAGCCCGGACCGTGGTCGTCAGCCCCGCCGGCGTGGAGGTCAAGGACGAGACGCCGACCACGCCGGCCGACCTGCCGTCGAACATGGACGACCTGCTCAAGCAGGGTGGTGATCCGCAGTTCGTCTCGGCCGCCTACTTCCTGAAGTTCCGGTTCGAGAAGGGCCAGTACGCGCTGGCCGGCCGCGAGGCGGTTGACGGCCGCGAGGCGCTCAAGATCGAGTACTACCCGAAGACCGGGCTGTTCAACGAGGGCAAGTCGCGCCCCAATCGCAAGGTCCGTGACCGCGAAGACGAGATCGAAGAGAAGATGAACAAGGTGTCGCTGGTCACGCTGTGGGTGGACCCGAAGACGCACCAGATCCTGCAGTACACCTTCGACGACATCGACATGGACTTCTTCCCCGGCCGCGCGCTCGTGCGCGTGAGCGACCTGAAGGCCACCATGCGGATGGGCCAGCCGTTCCCGGACGTCTGGTTGCCGCGGACAATCGAGATGCGCTTCGGCATGATGATGGCGCTCGGCTCGGTGGACGCCCGCTACAAGGTCGACTACCTGAACTACAAGCAGGCCGACGTCACTTACCGGATCAAATGAAGGGCTGGTCTGGCGGGTGGGGCTGGTCGGGCGGGTGGCGCAGGACGTTCACCGCCTTTACCCTGGCGCTGCTCCTGCCGGGTGCCAATGTGGTGTCCGGCTTTCCTGTCCACCATCGCCTTGGCGATGGTGGAAGCCGGACCTTGCCAGGGCAGCCTTCACCCGGCGTCGTCGCCGAGGTCCGCGTCCACGGCAACCACACCACGCCCGATGCCGATGTCCTCGCCATCGTCGGCGAGGTCGTCGGCCAGCCCGCCACCGACGCGCTGGTGGCCGAGGTGTCGGCGCGGCTCGAGAAGAGCGGGCGCTTCGACGGCATCGAGGTCCGCAAGCGTTTCCGATCCATCGACAATCCCGACGACATCCTGCTGATGGTGGTGGTCGACGAAGTGCCCGGCATCACCGAAGACGACCTGACGCCTGGCCCCATGAAGAAGCTGGCCAGCAGCGGCATGTTCCTGCCGATCGTCCGCAGCGAAGACGGCTACGGTTTCACCTATGGCATGCGGGTTAGCTTCGTCGAACGGCTCGGACCGCGCAGTCGCATCTCGTTTCCCGTCTCGTGGGGCGGCGAGCGGCAGGCGCGGGCCCAGGTCGAGCGCACCTTTACCAGCGGTCCGATCAGCCGGCTTTCGGGCGAGGCCGGCATCGGCCGCCGCGAGAACCCGCACTTCGAGATTGGCGACACCCGCACGTCGTTCCACGGCCGGGTCGAATCGTCCGTGCAGCGCTGGCTGCGATTGGGTGCCGGCGGCGGCGGCGACAAGATCAAGTTTGGCGAACAGCGCGATCAGCTGGTTCGGGCCGGCGCCGACATCACGCTCGACACGCGTGTCGATCCGGCGTTCCCGCGCAATGCCGTCCACGCCACGTTCGGCATAGAGCGGCTGGCGTTCGATGCCTCAACGGCCAACCGGCGCTCGGCCGACGTGCGTGGCTACGTCGGACTGTTCGGCCAGACCGTGCTCGCCGTGCGAGCGTTTTCGCTGACCGCAGATGCGCCGCTCCCGGACTACGAGAAGGCCCTGCTCGGCGGCGCGGCCAACATGCGCGGCTACGACGCCGGCTACCGCGTGGGCGATAACGTGGCGGCGGCATCGGCGGAGCTGCGCATCCCACTGACGACCCCTCTGTCAGTGGGGCGCTTCGGCATCAAGGTGTTCGCGGATACCGGCACGGCCTACGCGCATGGCGAGAAGCTCGCCGACCAGCGCCTCGACCGCGGCTACGGCGCCGGCGCCTACCTGCACCTGACCATCCTGAGCCTGGCGCTCGACGTCGCCCGGGCCCAGGAAACCGGCAAGTTCCGCTGGCACTTCGGTCTCGGCGTCACGTTTAAGTAGAATCCGCCTTTAGGCGGATAGACAAGCAACCTGGAGTCCGCCTTCTTGACCACCGTAGCCCTGGCGAAGGTGGTTAGCCGGATAGACAAGCAACCCAGGGTCCGGCTTCTTGAACACCGTGGCCTCTGGCGAAGGTTTTAGCCGGATGGACAGGCCTCCTAGATTCCGGCTGTTAACCGGAGGGCTGCTGGCCTGTCGTGCTGAGCCTGCAGTACCGGATTCGGGCCAGCTTTCCACCGGGCTCAAGAGGTCCCCGGGACGGGTTACACTCCGCCGCAGGGAGCATCGCCATGAGCCGACTGAACGCGCGCAGACTCGTCGTCGCCGCCGCCCTCGCCACCGCCCTCATTGGCAGCACCATGTTCGCGTCGCAGCGCTCGGCCGCTGCCATGGCCCGGGCCGCCGGGCAATTCCTCTCTAGCCTGACACCCGAGCAGCGCACCAAGGCGGCGTTTGCGTTCAACAGCGACGATCGGCTCCGCTGGCACTTCATTCCCAACGAGATGTTTCCGCGCCAGGGGCTGATGATCAAGAACATGACCGAGCCGCAACGGCGCCTCGCTCACGGCCTGCTCCGCACCGGGCTGAGCGCGCGCGGCTACGACAAGGTGACGGGGATCATGCAGCTCGAGGACGTGCTCAAGGTCATGGAGGCAGGCGGCCGCTTCGCCCGCAACAAGGAGGAGTACCTGTTCTCGGTGTTCGGCACGCCCGGCCCGAAAGGCCCATGGGGCTGGCGTGTCGAGGGTCACCACATCTCGGTCCGCTTCACCATCAATGACGGCTCGGTGACCAATCACGTCGCCAGTTCGCCGATGTTCCTGGGCAGCAACCCGGCCGAGGTGCGAGAAGGCGATCGAAAGGGTACCCGCGTCCTCGGCGAAGAAGAAGACGCGGCCCGCACCCTGGTGCAGGCACTGTCGCCCGAACAGGCGCGCGCTGCAGTGATCAGCGCCACGGCTCCCGCCGACATCCTGACCATGAACAAGAACGACATTTCGCCGCTGCCGGAGGAAGGCATTCTCTACGCGGCGCTGCAGCCCGGACAACAGCAACTGCTGGTCCGCATCATCGAGGTCTACACCTCGACCATGGAGGCCGACGTCGCGGCCGAGCGCATGGCGGTGGCCGGGCGCGCCGGCCTCGACAAGCTGCGGTTCGTGTGGGCGGGATCAACCGAGAAGGGACAGAAGCACTACTACCGCATTCAGGGGCCGACGTTCCTGATCGAGTTCGACAACACGCAGAACAACGGCAACCACGTGCACTCGGTCTGGCGGGATTTCAATGGCGACTTCGGGCGGGACCTGCTGCGCGACCACCTGGCCGCCATCGCTCATTACTGAAAACTAGAACTGCCAACTTCCCTTTTCCCTTTTCCCTTTTCCCTTTTCACTTTCCACTTCTCATTTTCCACTTTCAAGCTACCAGCGCAGCACCCGCTTGCCTCGCCAGATGGGGCCTTCCTGCACGTACTCCCACTCGGGATTCTGGGTCACGTCGCGCAGCGATTCCAGCACGCCGTCGAACACCGGCAGCCCCTCGTCTTCGCACTCGAAGTAGGTCACGAAATCGAACTCGCCGGGCCGTTGATAGCCGTCGGGGTTGTGATACACGCGACGGAACAATGACGGAATGCCGCGCTCGGCGGCGACCGCATGGCCCTTCACCGGGCAGGCGCTCTTCTCGTCGACGTGAGGATAGAAGTAGGCGTGCCGCTCGAGCGGCGTCTTCTGCCACCATTCCGCCGTCTTGCGAATCGGGACGATGATGGCGTTGCGGCTGGCGCGGCCCGATCGCCGCACCGGCGCGCCCTTGTTCGAGTAGTGGGCCATCTCGGGGCTCGTATAGCGCGGCACCCGCACCGCGCCATCGAGCGCGAGCACGTCGGCGGCATCGCCGATGCGGCGCCGCAGCTCTTCCTCGATTTCCTGCAGACGCGGGCGGTACTTGCTTGACACCTGCACCAGGTGGCGGGCCTTGTTGATGCAGGGCCCGACGCAGCCGGGCGACGGCTCCGGCAGGTCGCCGTCGCGCACGAAGAACTGGATGGTCTCGAACGGCTGGGCCTGGGTTTCGCGGCTGTCGTCGATGTCAAAGTCGTTGAAGAAGCCGCGGGCAATGTTGCCGCCCGCCGTCCTCAGCCGCGCCCCGTGGGCGTCGTCGTCGGTTCGGGCCATCACGAACAGGAACTTCGTGTAAGCGAGGTTGGCCCCCACTCCGTTCCCGTTGGCATGCCCCTGGCCGCAGCCGCTGCTTTGTCCCATGACACTCCGGCTATCGGTTCAAGGCTGAGCCAACTGTATGAAGTGTGCAAAAGCGTGCAGGGGTCACGGTCGGATGGGATCACTTCGCGACTGATGTCCCGCCCGCACGAGGCGGCGTTGGCCGCCGAGCCCTACAAGGCGGCGCAGCCGCCGAGCCCCACGAGGGCGCAGCCCGAGCCCCCTACCGGCCGGGAATGAAGCGGTCGATGGCCTGGGCCAGGCCGGCCTCGTCGTTGGTGCCGGTCAGGTGGAAGCTGGCGTGTTTCAGTTCGGGCTCGGCGTTGCCCATCACCACCCCGACCCCGGCCCATTCGAGCATGTCGCGATCGTTGTGGTTGTCGCCGACGGACATGACCTCTGACTGCGCAATTCCGAACTGCGACGCGACGGCAGCCAGGCCCGAGCCCTTGCTGGTGCCGGCGGCACATACGTCCAGCAGCGAAAAATCGCGCTGGGGATACTCGGTCAGCATCACGGCCAGGGCCGGCGCCACGGCGTGCCCGGCCAGGTGCGAGGCGATGGCGCGCATGGCCTCGACGCCGCCGTTGAACGTGACCTGCACCGGATCCTCGATCACCGCAGCGTCGAGACAATCCACCGCCTGGATGATCTCCGCGTTACGCCGCATGAAGCCCGAGCGGTTGGGATGGGACCAGTCCATGCGGTCGTAGAGCAACTGCCCGGCCGACGGCCGATCGAACACGCACGCGGTGTCGGTGCGCCACGCGACGGTAGCGGCCAGCACGTCGCGGGCCACCGCCTGCGGCAGCAGCCGGCGCAGGTGGGTTTCGCCGGCGCGTGAACGGGCGATGGCGCCGTTGTAGACGAGCAGCGTGAGGTCGTCGGGCAGCCCGCCCAATGCCTGGAGCGCGAAGTGAAAGCTGCGGCCGGTGGCAATCACGATGCGCACGCCGGCGCCGGCGGCGCGATGGATGGCGTCGAGATTGGCGCGCGGGACGCGGCCCCGCGAGTCGAGCAGCGTCCCGTCGATGTCGATGGCGAGCAGTCGGATCAATGGCTTACTTGACGCGCTTGAGGAACGCTTCGTAGGCCGCCGGGTCCTGCTTCTTGAAGTACGCGGCGTACTCGTTGCCAATGGCCTCGAGGTGCTTCAGGTAGTTGGGGTCCTGGTAAGCCTCGCGCATCGACGGCAGGTAATCGCGCACGCGCTCCCACACGAGCAGCAGCTCGCGCCCGCTCTGGAAGAACAGCTCCTTGTTGAGCACGCCTGAGGTCATGAACGACGCCACCAGGTCCCAGTACGACGTGACCATGCGGACCGAGGCGTTTTCGTCGCTGCCGCCGGGAGCCAGCTTTAGCAGGTCCTGGTAGGACTTGGCCTTGCAGTTGGCGGTGAACCAGGCCCGCGCCTTTCTCATGCGTTCGTCGCGACGCATCTCGTACAGGCGCAGGATCAAGTTGGCGTCGTCATAGGTTGGTTTTTGAGTCATTTTTTGTCTCCCGCCTTCGCGCGGACGCTACGGCGGGCAGGCTGCAGGCACACGCGGGTTCCCGCCGTAGGCCAAAGAGCCAAGGCGGGATAAAGTAAGAAGGTTATGAACCCGTGGGACCAGTTTACCGGGGCCAATGCGGGGTATGTCTACGAGTTGTTCGAGCGCTACCAGCGCGATCCCTTGTCCGTGGACGAGGCGACCCGCCGGGCGTTTGCTTCCTGGACCCCCGCCTTCGCTCAACACCAAGAAGATGAGCTTCGGCGGGGCCTCGCCAAGTCGGCCTCCGGCCGTGACGGCGGGCCCGCTGCCCCCTCAGAATCGATAGCGCCTGCCAATGACGTCCAGTCGAGTATCGCCGCCTTCACGCTGGCCGGAAAGATCCGCCGTTTCGGCCACCTGGCGGCCCAGCTCGATCCGCTTGGATTTCACGACCCGATCGGCGACCCGTCGCTGAACCCGCAATCGCACGGCCTGACCAGCGACACGCTGAAGCAGTTGCCGGCCTCGATCGTGTCGGGCCCCGCCGCGGACGGCGCGGCCAACGCGTTCGAGGCGATTGCCCGGCTGCGCGAGATCTACTGCTCGACCACCGGCCACGACTACAGCCACGTGTTCGTGCCCGACGAGCGTGCCTGGCTGCGCCAGGCGGTCGAGGCGCGGCAGTTCCGGCCGCCGGTCGATCCGATCAACAGCCTGGAATTGATCGATCGCATCACCGAGGTCGAGACCTTCGAGCGCTTCCTGCACCGCACCTTCCCTGGCAAGACGCGGTTCTCGATCGAAGGCCTCGACATGATGGTGCCGATCATCGACGAGATCATCCACGACGCCGCCGAGGGCGGCGTGCAGCACGTGATGATCGCGATGGCGCATCGCGGCCGCCTGAACGTGCTCGCCCACATCCTGCAGAAGCCGTACACCCAGATCCTGGCCGAGTTCAAGGATCCGATCCTCAAGGATCGGCTGCGGGTCGACCTGGGCTGGATGGGCGACGTCAAGTATCACGCCGGCGCCAGGGTCGAGGCCCAGCCCGACGGCCTGCCCAAGCAGGTGGTGATCTCGATGCCGCCGAACCCGAGCCACCTCGAAGCGGTCGACCCGGTGTTGAACGGCATGGCCCGCGCCGCGGCCACGGCGGTGGATCAGCCGGGACCGGCGATCGTCGACAAGGGCAAGGTGCTCGCCATCCTGATCCACGGCGACGCCGCGTTCCCCGGGCAGGGCGTGGTCGCCGAAACGTTGAACCTGTCGCGGCTCGACGGTTACGACGTCGGCGGCATCATCCACATCATCGCCAACAACCAGGTCGGCTTCACCACCGATCCGGACGAGTCGTTCAGCACCAGCTACGCCAGCGGCCTGGCGCGCGGCTTCAAGATCCCGATCACGCACGTCAACGCCGACGATCCGGTGGCGTGCATCGAGGCGGCGCGGCTGGCGATTGCCTACCGCCAGCGCTTCAAGCTCGACTACCTGATCGACCTGGTCGGCTACCGCCGCTACGGCCACAACGAAGGCGACGAGCCGGCGTTCACGCAGCCGGCGCTCTACCAGGCCGTCACCGCCCATCCGACGGTGCGCGAGTTGTATGCGCGGACGCTGGTCGAGGCCGGCACCCTTACGCAGGAGCAGGCCGACGGGATGGTCCGCGAGCGGATGGCGGCGCTGGAACAGGCCTACGCCGCGGTCAAGCCGGACCAGGACTACGTGCCGCCGGTGCCCGAGGTGCCGCCAAGCGGCGCCGCCACCAAGATCAAGACCGCGATGCCGCTGGCGCGGCTCGACGAGTTGAACGCCGACCTACTGAAGGTGCCAGAGGGCTTCAGCGTCCACCGCAAGCTCGAGCGCGGCCGCGAACGGCGGCGGGCGATGTTCGCCGATCCCGCCGAGCGGTCGATCGACTGGGCGGCGGCCGAGGAACTGGCGCTGGCGTCGATTCTTGCCGACGGCATCGCCATCCGGTTCACGGGTGAAGATGTCGAGCGCGGCACCTTCAGCCACCGCCACGCCGTGTACCACGATGCGGTCACCGGCGACGAGCACGTGCCGCTGCAGCGGCTGGGCCAGGCCCGGGCGGCGTTCGAGATTCGCAACAGCCCGCTGTCCGAGTACGCCTGCGTCGGGTTCGAGCTTGGTTACAGTCTGCAGGAGCCTGGCCGGCTGGTGATCTGGGAAGCGCAGTACGGCGACTTCATCAACGGCGCGCAGATCATCCTCGACGAGTACCTGACATCGACCCGGGCCAAGTGGGGCATGTCGCCCTCGCTGGTGCTGCTGCTGCCCCATGGCTACGAGGGCCAGGGGCCGGATCATTCGAGCGCCCGCCTCGAGCGGTTCCTGAACGCCGCCGCCGACACCAACATCCGGGTCGTCAACTGCACCACGGCGGCGCAGTACTTCCACGTGCTGCGGCGCCAGGCGCTGCTGCTCGAAACCGACCCGCTGCCGCTGATCGTGATGACCCCCAAGAGCCTGCTGCGGCACGGCTTCACGGCATCGACCCCGGCGGAACTGGCCGACGGCAAGTTCCTGCACGTGATCGATGACGCGTCGGCAAACGCGGCGAAGGTCCGCCGGCTGGTGCTGTGCAGCGGCAAGGTTGCGGTGGACCTGCTGACCAGCGAGCAGCGCCAGGGCAACAGTGCGGTGGCGATCGCCCGCGTCGAACAGCTCTATCCGTTCCCCGACGCGGCGATTCGCGAGGTGATGGCGCGCTATCCGAAGCTGCGCGAAGTGTGCTGGGTGCAGGAAGAGCCGGAGAACATGGGCGCCTGGGAGTTCGTACGGCCCCTGCTCGAGGAGCTGATCGACCAACGGTGGCCGCTGCGCTACATCGGGCGCGTGCGCAACTCGAGCCCGTCCGAGGGGTCGTCGAGCTGGCACGCCGCCAACCAGCGCGCGATTGTCGAACAAGCCTTCGAAGCGAAGGCCGAGACCCGGGAACTCGATCGGGTCCTGTCGAAGCAGGTCTAGGGATTTATGGCAACCAACATTGTGGTACCGGAACTCGGCGAGTCGGTGGTCGAAGCGCGCGTCGCGAAGTGGCTGAAGAAGCAGGGCGACACCGTCGCGGCCGGCGATGCGCTGGTGGAACTCGAAACCGAGAAGATCGACCTCGAGGTCAGCGCCGATCGCGCCGGCGTGCTGGCCAGCATCAAGCACCAGGAAGGCGCCGACGTGAAGGTCGGCGAAGTGCTGGCGGTGCTGGA
>JBFWUK010000003.1:87119-94468 GCA_050247355.1 Vicinamibacterales bacterium
GCCGAGATCCAGGGCGACGAGATCGTCTACAAGCATTACTACGACATCGGCATGGCGGTGGGCGCCGAGGGCGGGCTGGTGGTGCCCGTGCTGCGCGACGCCGATCGCCTGGGCTTTGCCGGCATCGAGCTGGCGATTCGCGACTTCGCGGCCCGAGCCAAGGACGGCACGCTGACCCTCGACGACCTGAAGGGCGGCACCTTCACCATCACCAATGGCGGCGTCTTCGGATCGCTGATGAGCACGCCAATCCTCAACCCGCCGCAGGTCGGCATCCTCGGGCTCCACAAGATTGCCGACCGCGCGGTGCCGATCAACGGCCAGGTGGTGATCCGGCCGATGATGTACGTGGCCCTCAGCTACGACCACCGCCTGGTCGATGGCCGCGAGGCGGTGCAGTTCCTCGTCAAGATCAAGGAATACATCGAGGATCCAGCCTGGATGCTGCTCGACGCGTAGAGCGCACGCGGATGGCGCGAACAGCAGGGACGCGAACGCTTGGGCCGCTGATCGCACAGCGGGAGGCCACGCGCGGGCTGCTGATCGCGTTCGAGGGCCCGGACGGATCGGGCAAGACCACGCAGCGCAAGCTCCTCAAGACTTGGCTCGAAAGCCGGGGCGAACAGGTGGTTTCCACGCGCTGGGCTTCGTCGCCGCTGGTCAAGCCGCTGCTCAAGGTCCGCAAGCGGATCCACACCCTCTCGACGGAGGAGTACTCGCTGCTGCATGCCGTCGACTTCAGGCACCGCATCGAGACCACGATCCTGCCGGCGCTGTGGGCCGGCAAGACGGTGCTGGCCGATCGCTACCTCTTCACCGCGCTCGCGCGCGACGCCGCGCGCGGGCTGGAGCTCGACTGGCTGCTGCACGCCTACTCCCCGCTGTTGTGGCCCGACCTGGTGATCTACTTCTCGATGACACCGGAGGACTCGCAGCGGCGCATCGCCTCGACCCGGTCGCCGCACTTCTACGAGGCAGGACAGGACGTCACCGGCATTGACGACCCGCTGGCCAGCTACGGCCGGTTCATCGACCGGGTCGTCACCGAGTACGAGAACCTGGCGCTGATCTTCAAGTTCGTCACCGTCGACTCCGGTGACGCCGTCTACCGCCAGCACACCCGGGTGCGCGAGCTGGTGGCCGCCGCCGAGAAGCGGCCGTGGCCGGTATTCAGCAAGGACGCAGTGGAAGAATGGCTCAGAAAACCAGGCCTCCCGCGCGACTGATCGCCGTCGACGGCTCGCGCGGCGCCGACCTGGTGAAGTCGGCCGACCGCCTGGCGGCAGCGCTGCGCGCGCGCAGCGTGGACTGCGTGATCAGCCGCTGGGATGCCTCGGGACTGTTTGGCGAGCTGGCGCAATCCAGCGAACGCGGCGCCGCCTCGCCGCGAACGCTGGCCCTGGTTTACGCCGCCGACCTGGCGTTCCGGCTGCGCTGGGAGATCCGCACCGCGCTGGCCGCCGGCGTGGTCGTGATCGCCGCGCCGTACCGCGAGACCGCCGTCGCCCTTGGCGCCACCTGCGGGTTGCCCGAGCCGTGGCTGCGAGAGCTGTTCCGGTTCGCGCCGGCGCCAGACCTGCAGTGCCTGGCACGCGAGCGCAAAGTGGACCGCGGGTGGAAGCCGCGCTTCGATCGCGGCTTCGCGGAATATTGCGCCGCGGTATTCGAAGGGTCGGCGCCGCGGTTGCTGTCGAAGAAGGCGCGCGCGACGATGAACGCCGCGCTGGCCAACACGCCGGGTCGGCGGGTCTACTCGCTTTCCGCAGACGGCATCGATCGGGTCGTCAAGGCGGCTGGTAAGGCTACTGGACCGCTGAGGCGGAGCAGCCGGCCGGCACCGGCGCCGCCACGGCCTTCGCGGCCTCGCAGCGCACGTAGGTGACGCGCGCCGGACCGAACGCCAGCATGGAATCGCGGGCCGCGGCATGCTCGGCATCGGCGTAGGGCTTCAGCGTGTCTTCCTGCATGGCCTCGGCGATCATCAATAACTGGCGCGCCGTCTCCGCCGGCAGCCAGTCGGTGGCCGATGACGCGGCCTCCTCCAGCACGCTGTAATACTGCGAATTCAACGCCGGCACCTGCATCGTCGCGCGGGCCAGGACGTTGTCGTCGAGCCGGGTCGTCAGCTGGAAGTCGGGCGAGAGGAAGGCGTTGTCTTCATCCCAGGCGATGAAAACGTGCCGGTCGCTGTTCTCCAGCCGGTAGAAATAGAAGTTGTTCATGCCGTCGTAGCCGGCGAAGCCGTCGTTCTGGGCGACGAAGTTCTGCACCGCCAGGTAGCGGACGAAGGCCGGCAGATCGATCCTGGCGCCGACGGCCTGCTCGAAGCTTTCCGCGTCGGTGGTATTGACCAGCCGCACCAGCTCCTCGATCGGACCCCAGATTGCGATGTCGCCGTGGCTTTCGTTGGTCTTGATGGCGAACCGCTGCTGGTACGCGGCCAGGCCGGCGCCCTCGTAGCCGAACCGCCACGGGCTGCCCTGCACGTAGTTGTATTCGAACAGGTAGCCGTCGTTCTGGACGTCGTCGCCGATGCTGCCGAACACCCGGCCCATCATCGTCTTGTCGACCGACTCGACCAGCGCGTAGAGACCGGCATACGCGCCGTTGACGTAGAGGCGGGTGTGGGTTTCGCGCGGCGCCGGAATGCCCATGCGCGCGAAGAAGCGCATGGCCACCGTCTCTTTGACGCCCGATGGGTCCTGCGTGAGGTTGTCGAGCACGAACGACTTCAGCCCGAGAAACGTCTGGCTGGTGGAGTAGCGATCGAAGTCGACCCGCAGGCCGGGCTTGGTGCCGCTGCGCGAGCCGAGGCCGCGCGAGCGAATGCCGACGTTGCGGATGGTCTGGCCGTTCCAGGTGACGTCGGCCGGGTAATAGGTGTTCTCCTGGAACGCCGCCTTCAGCTTCGACCAGTCGGACGAGTTCAGCCACAGGTCGATGCGCTGCAGGCTGTCGGGATTGAAGAAGTCGTCGGCGGTCTGGGCGCCGGCGGGACCCGCCAGGAACAGCACGGCCGTGAGTGCCAGCAGGCCGCGCCGCAGCCACGCCAGGGCCGTCACCGGCCGTGCCTCAGAAGACAACCTGCAGCCTCACCAGGCCGGACCAGAAGGACTCGGTGCCCGTCAGCGGCGCGCGCGAGACATCGTCGAAGGTCTCGTGAATGGCGTTGGATACGACGCGGACCCAGCGGACCGGCATCCAGCTGACGCCGAACGTCCAGGTGCGATCCGCGTTGGGCACCTGGTGATCGGCGCGCGGGTTGGTGAACGGCGTGCCCTCATCGCCGGCGCTGGTGATTTCGAGTTCATCGAATCGCGCCCCGATCTCGACGGCGCCGATGCCGCCCTGGAACAGCGGCCGTCGCGGGTTGATGTTGTTGTCCTTGTCCTCGCCGGTGATGAACCACGTGCCGCTGACGTACCAGCCGGTGGTGACGAAGTCCGACAGGTCTTCGTTGCGATTGCTCTGGCCGAGGCGCTGTTCGCGCGACTGCATCCACTCGGCCTTCAGGCCGGTGGGTCCCGGCGTCCAGTCGAACTGCGCGCCGAGACGCTGGCGCCGGCCCTTGACGTAGACCCGCTCGAAGAAGTCGGCGCCCCACACCGCCTCGCCCTTCAGGCTGTTGAGACCCTCGGGGACGTAAGCATTGGTGTAGGCCACGCCGAAGTTCGCGCCCCGGACCAGTGGCGGAACCGGCAACAGGCGCAGCAGGTCGCCGGTGACCCTGGCGGCGAACGCCGGCCCGACGCCTTCGAGGTCTTGACCCGGTTCGGCAAACCGCTCCGCTTCCAGTTCCGCGTTGTCACCGTCATCGTCGAAGATGCCGGCTTCGTAGGTGATGCGGCCGGCCTCGCCGTAAATCATCGCGCCGCGGTCGCGCCCGGGAGCTATCGCGGACGAAGCCAGGCTGCGATAGGCGAAGTCGGTCTCGGTCGGGCCGGTATTCTGTTCGAGGCCAAAGGGCATCTTGAAGCGGCCGGCCTTGATGCGGAACGCGTCGAACGTCTTCCAGGCAAGGTAGACGTCCTTCCAGTCGGTGAACTCGCCGTCGCGGCTGATCTCGCGCTCGACCTCGTAGCTGAAATGCCGGGTCAGGTCGCCCTGCACGCCGATCCGCGCGGTGCGGAAGTCGTAGGTCTCCTCGCCGATCTCGGGGTCGAACCGGCGCCAGTCCAGTTGCAGGCGGCCGCGAATCCCGATGGTCACGTCCTCGCCGAGGACCACGGTCGGCCGATCGTCCCAGACCAGCCCGCGCCTGGCCGGTTCGGCGGCCGGCGGCGGCTCCTGCGCCGACGCGACGACGGTGGCCGCGGCCAGTGCCAGCGCCGTCAACAGAATGGTCCTCATGCGGTGCGGTCTCCCGGGAGTTGAGCCGCCGCCGGCCCGGCGTGCGCGCTCAGCTGTTGATACGCCATGGCGAGTTGCCTGACCAGCGACGGCTGGTGGATGACGACTGAGACCTCGCGGCGGAAGTCGAGGCTTAATGTCGACAGGGCGGTGCTGCCCAGGACTGCACGGTCTTCGTCGATGATCATCATCTTGCCGTGCGGTTCGATCGGTCCCATCGGGTGGCGGCCAATCACCGATACCTTGATGCCCTCGCCGCGCCGCTCGCGCAGCAGCCCGACGAGGTCGGGATCCGACAGCTTGTGATCGAGAATGCGGATGCTCTGGCGGGCGCCGGCAATCAGCGACCGGATCTCGGCCCGCGACCGCTCGGGGCCGATGATCAGGCGGCGGCTGATCGGCCGCCGCGACGGCAACGCCGCACCGGCGGCGTCGGCCCGGAACAGCGCCAGCAGCCCCTTCACGACCGATGGATCCGGGGTAATCAGCACCGCATCCCAGGTGCGCGAAAAGCATTTTCTGGTCGGGTTGAGGGTGGTGACGACGGCGAGCGACTCGTCCGCGACCAGGTACTTGGCGTGATACTTCACGACCGGGTCGCCGTAGCGGGTGACGACCGCGCCCATTTCCTCCAGCGCGCCCCACAGTTGCTTCAGCCGTTTCTTGCCGCCCTTGGCGCGCTTGGTCAGGATCGCTTCGACCTCGCAGCCGCGTTCGAGGGCGGCGGCCAGGGCGTCGAGCACCGAGAAATCGTCGCACCGGAACAACGACAGCACCAGCCGGCGCTTCGCGCCGGCAATGACCCCGAGCAGCGCCGCCTTGCGGGCCGCCGGATCGAGCACCAGGGTTTCGCGGCCGGCCGCACCGCGGCCCTTACGCGCGCTTGGGCGGCGACCAGGAGACATTCTTGATGCCCTTCTTGCCGTCGCCCATCAGCTGGTTGCTCAAGTCTTCGAGCAAGTCGGTAGGCTTGAGCGTGGTGAGGTACTTGGCAGTGGCCTCATCGCCCTGCGAGACCTCGCGAGGCTCGAACAGGATGCCGTTCACCGCGAGCACGTGATGCACGTGCGCGGTCGGGAAATCGCGGTCCTGGGAGACGATCTCGACCATCATCGTGCGCGGCCGCTCGGCGCTGAAAAGATTGAGGATCGGGATCATGGCGCACAGGAAGAGCGTGCCCATGCCTGCCACCGCCAGCGCGCCCAGCCCGGCCGCCATGCCCAGGCCCATCAGGATGAACAGGATGGTGATGTCGCGCGCGTCTTCGACCGGGGTGCGGAAGCGGATGACACTCGCGGCGCCGGCGATGCCGAAGGCGCGGGCGACCGAGTTGCCGATGATGATCATCATCAGAGCGCCGGAAATGCACAACAGCACCTGCGCCTGGTCCAATCCGGGATTGGCGCTCTTGTCCGTCCGGTACTGGCGGTGCACCACCGTGACCAGCATGCCGATGACGGCGGCGGCCACCAGCTTCGCCAGCTCGAAGAGCGGATTGGCAAGCACATTGGCGGCAGTGCCTGGCGCCGCCGCCTGGCCCGGGAACGAGCCGCCGCCACCCCCGGGCACCGTGCCTTCAAGACCGAGGTCGGGCCAGGTAATGCCGACCGCGACCAGCGCGAGACCCGCAACTGCCACGGCCACACCAGACCACACGCGGTCCCATGGAATGACTTGCGTCTTCGCCTCGACCAGCGTGTCGACGACTTCGAGCACCCGGGTCAGCAACGACAGCTCGAGCAGCTCGCGGACGCGGGGATTGGGCGAGACGAGCGTGAACCGGCGGTGCAGCCGTTGTGCCGAGGTGTGCCCGCGCACCAACGCGCGTATGCCGGCGCTGTCGGCGTTCGGCACCCCGCGCAAATCGATGACGACGTGCTCGTAGCCGGCCTTGAAGACTTCTTGAATGCGCCGTTCGAGTTCTTCGGCGCGGCCGCCCGCGACCAATGGCTCCTGGGGCGAGAGCAACAGCCGATTCGTCCTGGCGTGCGGTTCGGATCTGGTCATATACCCCGGGCGGCAGGGTGGCGGAACGGTACCACGTATGTAACGATGCTGAAAAGACCGTTGCACTCGTGAGAAGGTAAAAAGGAACAAGAGAAGACTTTGCAGGAACAGAGTGAAAGGTGAATGAACTGATGACCCGTCTACTTTCGACCATCGTCTTGACGCTGGCCCTGGCAGCCGCGATGTCCGCGCAACGCCCGGCCCCAACACCTGTTCCCGCCCCCGCGGACGTCGCGTCTCCGCCCGCCGACGCCGCCAAGACCGCGTCGGGTTTGGCGTCGAAGGTCCTGACGCCCGGAAAAGGCACGGCCATGCCGGGACCGACCGACCTGGTGACGGTGCATTACGCCGGCTGGACCACCGACGGCAAGATGTTCGACAGTTCGCTGTCGCTGCCGGCGCCAGTGACGTTTCCACTCAATCGGCTGATCAAGGGGTGGGGCGAAGGCCTGCAGCTGATGGTCGCCGGCGAGAAGCGCCGCTTCTGGATTCCCCAGGCCCTGGCCTACAACGGGCAGCCTTCGCGGCCGGCCGGCATGCTGGTCTTCGACATCGAGCTGATCGAGTTCAGCCCCGCGCCAGGCGCGCCGCCACCCGACGTCGCCGCCCCGCCGGCCGACGCCAAGCGGACCGCCTCGGGCCTGTCCTACAAGTCGCTGCGCCCGGGCAAGGGCGGCCAGTCGCCGGTCAAGAGCAGCTTTGTCACCGTGCACTACACCGGATGGACCACCGACGGGAAGATGTTCGACACCTCGAGAGACAAGGCGCCGGCCACGTTCGGCCTGGGGCAAGTGATCGAGGGTTGGACTGAGGGCGTTCAGTTGATGACGGTAGGCGAGCAGATGCGCTTCTGGATTCCAGAACGGCTGGCCTACAAGGGGCGGGAACCGAAAGGCATGCTGGTGTTTGACGTCGAGCTGATTGCCATCAAGTAGACAAAACTGCACGCCGCTTCCATCTGGTCCGTGTTCCAAATAAGGACATCGTGTGGG
>JBFWUK010000003.1:94568-135634 GCA_050247355.1 Vicinamibacterales bacterium
GCATGCTGGTGCTGACGGGAGTAGTGCAGTAATGGAAGAGATGCCCTTCCAGCCCGAACTGACCCGGACCGCGACCATGGTTGCCACCACCACCTCAACCACGGCGGTTACGACCTCCGACTGGAAAACCGGCGCCGGTGTTGACCGGCGCCGGTTTCACGCTGCGCGAACTGCAGCTCGAAGACGCCGCCTCGCCGCTGGCCATGTTGACCACCGAGGAAGTGTCGCACTTCATCTCGCCGCCCCCGACCACGGTCGAAGGCTTCGAGCGCTTCATCCTGTGGGCGCAGCGCGAACGCCAGGCCGGCAACTACGCCTGCTTCGCGGTCGTGCCCGCCGGCATGACCACCGCTGTCGGCATCTTCCAAATTCGCTCGCTCGAACCGGGCTGCGCCACGGCGGAGTGGGGCTTCGCCCTCGGGTGGTTCTGGGGCACCGGTTTGTTCCTCGACGGCGCCCGGCTGGTGCTGGACTTTGCCTGCAGCGGCAGCTGATGGGAGCGGCCACGGTTCTCCACTAACGTCCTTCACGCAACACCGTGGGCCCGGACATTTCCAGGGGTGTCCGGGCCTTTTTTTGTACGCCCGCCGCCGCGGCGCACCGTGGCGGTTTGCTTGTACGCTGGTGCCGTGACCTGGCGAACCATCGCGCTCGACCGCGGCGACCACGGGCTGCGCGTCGACCTCGTGCTGTTGCGGCACCTCCGCAACGAGCGGATGGTGTCGCGCAACCGCATTCAGAAGTGGATTGACGCCGGCGACGTGCTGGTCAACGGTGAACCGGCGTCGCGGGCGGCGTGGCGGGTGCAGGCGGGCGACGACCTGCGGGTGCGGGTGGCCGAGCCGCCGCCGAAGGCGCGGCCGGCCGCGCAGGCCATGCACCTCGAGGTGCTGTATGAAGACGACGACCTGCTGGCACTCGACAAACCGGCCGGAGTCGTCGTGCATCCGTCGTACAAGAATGCCGGCGGGACGCTGATGAACGGCGTACTGGAACTCGCCAAAGGCTGGCCAGAGGGTTCGCGGCCCGGCTTGCTCGGACGGCTCGACAAGCACACGTCCGGCGTCGTCGTGATCGCCAAGCGGCCGGCGGTTCATGCGGCCCTGCAGCGGGCCATGGACGCCCGGCGCATCGACAAGGAGTACGCGGCGATCGTGTGGGGAAGCCCGTCTCCCCGGCGCGGCACCATCGACCTGGCCCTGGATCGCGATCCCTGGGATCGGCGCCGGATCACCGTGACCGATCGTGGCGGCCAGCCGGCCGTGACAAAGTACGAGCGCCTGGCGGTGTCTTCGCGCCTGTCTGCAGGGGGAGGCACCCCTTCTGGGTTGCCTGTATTCTCCCTGGTTCGCTGCCGGCTGATCACCGGCCGCACCCACCAGATTCGTGTGCACCTGGCGGCCAGGCAGTGGCCCATCGTCGGCGACGCCGTGTACGGGCGCAAGCGTCAAGGGAGCGAGCCAACGCCGCTGGAGGCAGTCGCCCACGCCTTCCCCCGGCAGGCACTGCACGCGTGGCGGTTGTCGCTGCGCCATCCGCTGACGAACCGGCCGATCGAGATCGTGGCGCCGCTGCCGGGCGACATGAAGAACCTCGCCCGCGATCTATGCTTGCCCATTCATGACCTCGAGCGCCATTGACCGCGTCCGTTCCGCACTTGCCCGACAGCCACGTTTGCCGCTCGCGCAGCTGCCCACTCCGCTGCACGACGCCGTCCGGCTGCGCGAGGCCCTGGGCGGGCCGGCGCGCTGCCCCCGAATCCTGATCAAGCGTGACGACCTCACCGCGCTCGGGCTGGGCGGCAACAAGGCACGCAAGCTCGAGTACCTGGTCGCCGATGCGCAGGCGCAGGGGGCGACCACGCTGATCACGACCGGCGCGGTGCAGTCGAACCACGCGCGCATGACCGCCGCGGCGGCGGCCATCGCCGGCATGCGCTGCGTGCTCGTGCTGACCGCCACCGCGGCCGAGCCGCCACTCGAGGGCAACCTGTTGCTCGATCGCCTCTACGGGGCGGCGGTGCGGCTGGTGCCGTCGATCGACCCCATGCTGGCCGTGGGCCAGGACGAGGCGGTGGTCGCCGAGGTGGCGGCCGGCGAGCGGGCACAGGGCCGCGTCCCGTACGTGATTCCGGTTGGCGGCTCGAGCGGCATCGGCGTGTTCGGTTACGTTGGCGGCACGGCCGAGCTCATCGAACAACTGTCGGCGATCGGCGCCTCGCCGAAGCGGTTGTATTACGCCAGCGGATCGCGGGGCACGCAGGCCGGGCTGACGCTGGGCGCGCTGTTGTGCGACGCACCCTACGAGGTCTACGGCGTGGCGGTGAGCGCAGGCGAACCCGAGAAGATTGAGCGCGCCAGCCGCATCGGCAACGAGGCCGCCGAAAGGCTGGGGCTGCCCGAGCGGCTGGAACCGGCCAACCTGGTGACCGACCAGTCGTTCATCGGCGAAGGCTACGGCATTCCCACGGAAGGCGGACTCCAGGCAATCGCGCTGCTGGCGCGCACCGAGGCCATCCTGCTCGACCCGTGCTACACCTCAAAAGGCATGGCGGCGCTAATCGCGCATGTCCGGAGCGGCGAATTGCCGCCGGCCGACACCGTGGCGTTCCTGCACACCGGCGGCGTACCGGCGGTGTTCGCCAGTGGTTTCGTCGACGCCTGGCAGAAGACTATTGCGGAGGAAGGCTCGTAAAGACTGGAACCGGTTCGATCCATGCGCGCGGAATCCGCTGGTCGGCGGCGTTCCGCTCGAGCTTCTGCCACTGCCGCTCCAAAGTGATGGTGGCCTCGCGCGCCGTGTCGAGCGCCTTCCCGGCGACTTTCCTTTCGCCGGGCGAGCGCTCCTCGTCGGCGATGGCCGCTCGAAGCCCCGCCAATCGGCCTCGTGCCGCCTCGATCAGGGTTCGCAGCGACTGCGCGTCCCGGCGCCACGCCTGCTCGAAGGGCGCGTTCTCTTCCGTCACGACGCCAGCGACGCTCAGCGATACCAGGTCCACAGGGCGAACGCACCGTCCCAGGCTCCTGCTCCGGTAACAGGATTCGGGAGCCGCGGCGTCTGCCGGCGCGGCCTCGTCGGACGGCGCGCCGCGATCGCGAACGCCGGCCAGGTCGGCGTTCGACAATGTCGTCACGGCTCTTGGCGCCGACCTGCGGCGCAACTCTTCCTGCCGGGCGAGCTCGCCAAGCGACTGAGCGTGAGCGGGCAGGCTGGCCGCCACGACGGCCGCAGCCCACGCCAGCCGCGCGGTCGGGATCACTGCTCGATCCACCCGGAGAAGTTGTTCGTATAGGTGGTGGCGCCGCCGGGGATGGTGATCGTCGTGGTGATTTCGCCCAGGCTGCCGTTGTAGGTGACCGTCATGTTGCCGGACATGTTGTTGGTGTCGAAGGTCGAGGAGCCTCGCCGTCCATTCGGGTTGGTCGACGCGTCGTAGGCGTTCGTGTCGCTGTCGCGGTCCTCGACCATGATGCGGCCCTGGAACTCTGAATTGCCGTAGACCTTCATTTGCTCGCGGACCAGGATCTGGCCGTCCATGTCAACGAAATCGTCGGCATCAACCGTGCCGCCGAGCTCGAAGTCACCGTTGGTCACGAACTGGATGCCGGCACCGTTCTCGGGCTGAAACTTGCCGTTGCCCGTAATCTTGAGCGAGCCTTCCGTGATGATCGAAATCTCCGTGAAGCTCGACTTGCCGGTGCCATGAACCTCGGCACTGCCCTCCACGTAGTAGGTTGACGACGTGGGCAGGGCTCCGGATGCGCTCCAGATGCCGCCGCTGAAGCTCCAGCCGCTCGGACACGGGTCCCCGCCGCCGCAGGCGGTGCCGTCGGGACGGGTAATGGTGCCGCTGCTGGTGAGAACCCAATCAGCCAGGTTGAAATAGTCCGACGCCTTGATCTCCGGAACGGTCATCGGCGGCATGCCGCCGGCCTTCAAGCCATCCGGATCGAGGTCGTCGTCCACCGTGCCGGTGGCCGTGACGTCGCCGCTGATGTCTTCGGAGCCGCCGCCCGTGATGTCGCCGTTGGCGTGGACGTTGCCCCTGGTGCCGAGCACCTTGATGTTGCCGCTGATGTCAAGGTTGCCGTTCACCAGTACCGCGGGGTTCGAGAGAATGTTGTTGATGATCGGAATGCCCGGTGTTGGCGTGGACGACAGCACCCGGCCAATGATGACGGTCGTCCCCTTCGGCCCTGTGCCGATGGCGCGCAGGATCAGACGCGTGTTTGCATCGACGTCGGGATCGTCGTTCTCACCCATCTGCGCCAACTGGCCCGCGGTCAGGGCGGTCACATACAGCGCCGGATCATCGTCGTCGTACACTTCGAAGCGATAGGCGTAGTCCGTGGTGAGATTGAATGGCCCATTGCCAATCACCGGCACCGCACCGGCGGCCAGGATGTCGGTGGCGGTGTCGGCCGTAATCTGCTCGATGGCGCGGTTCATGCCGGCTTCGGCGGCGGCTCGTGTGCCGGCATAGTACGCCTCGTTGGTGGCCATCGCGATTTCGGTCTGGCCGTTCAGTGTCAACCCGGTGGTGAGACCGGCCATCACGGCGAGCAGCAGCAGCACGACGATTAGCGCGACACCTTTTTCCGACGCGGGGTTCGTGGGATGTATGTTCATGGTTGCCTAGTAGTCGCGCCCGCGGACTCGCACTTCCTGCGTAAGCAGGCGCGTTTGCGGCAGCCCGGTCGCCGCGTTGATGGTTCGCGTGCGCACGGTAATCTGCGTTTCGATGTAGATCACGTTGGCCGCATTCGCCGTCGGGTTGTGGTTGATGTCCTTGAAGACGAAGTTCAGGTTGTCAATCACCGCGTCAGTACGGATCGACGCGCCGCCGCCAAGGTTGTTGTCGAGGAACGTGATGCTGTTGGTGAGCGGGTCAAACGAGATGGTGACGTCTTCGTTGGCCTGGCTGCAATCGCCGGCCTCGCCGCCGAGCAAACCGTCCGGAGGATTCGAGTCGGTTTGCAGCCGCAGGTCGTCGTTCGCGAGGTCACCGTCCGGATCCATGATCAGCCAGGCAAACTCGGTGTCGACCGCCGGGCAATCGGAGGTTTGGGGCGCGGGCGCAGGCTGGGGCAGCTCGAAGGGGTTGTTGCCCGACGCGCGGATTAAGCGGCTGACCCATTCGAGCGCGTAGCGCCCTTCCTGTTCGCCGGCAGCGTCTTCGATCTGCCGGGTAAAGCTCTGCTGCACCTGCGACGTCATCATCACCGCGCCGCCCAGCACCAGCGTGGTGACCAGCGTCGCCACCAACAACTCGGCGAGCGTAAAACCGCGTTGGCTGCAAGGGTTCATGGGCACGGCGCCGACACCCCCCGGATAACGGTGACCAGGTCGTAGGGAGACGCGGTCCGCCGATCGGTGACGTCCGGCAGCACGCGGATTGTGAGTGTGCGCAGGTTGAGGTCGCCGTCGGGACCAGCCGCCACCATCCAGCGGACCTTGTAGCCCTTGGTGACGGTATCGTCCGCGGGATCGTCGGGCGTGCCGTTGTCCTGCATCGGAATGTCGTTGTAGTTGGCGACATCGGCGTCGATGGAGCCGCCGCACGCCACCGAAGGATCGGCGGCAAAACTGAGCGTCGTCAATTCGTCGACGCGGTCTTGAGCGAGGCGCACGGCGCTCGTTGAATTGCGACCCAGTTGCTGCAAGCGCAGCGTGACGGCCATCAGCTCGGCCATGGCGACCAGGCCGATGGTGCAGACCAGCATGGCGACGATCGCTTCGACCAGGGTAAAACCGCGCTCGTTATTCGACATGGCTGAAGGTGATCTGGCCGGTGGCGCTGACGGTGAGCGTCCTCGTCGCCGTACCATGAGTCACATCGATGGTGAGGGGGATGGCCGCGCCAGTGGCGGTGAAGACGCCACGCCCGCTCACCTCGAGCGAGGTCGCCCCATCCGAGTCAAAGCCGACGCCGGTGGGCAGGCTGAGCGTGCCGGAATCACCATCAAGCGTCTGATCACAACGATTCACGGCGTCATCAATCGCCGGGTCGCCGGTCATCACCAGGTTGCGGATCGCGCCCGCCGACGGGCAATCGAACACCACGCGGTGCCTGGTGTTGGTGCTGATCGCCTGCAAGCGGGCCTGGCGGATCGTCGCCCCAATCTGCTCCGATCCGGTCCACAGCCGGCTGCGCGCATTCGACTCGGTGAATACCGGCACGGCAATCGCAGTGACGATGCCGATCAGTGCAACCACGATCAGCACTTCAATGAGGGTGTAGCCGCGGTCTGTTCGCACACCGTTGAGACAGCAAGAGCGATTCCAGCGCCCGGTCATTGGCCTAACTCGTTGCTGAGCATGACATTGTGGCAGCTTGTGAACACTCGCGGCGGGCCAGACTGTCCTAGAACAGAGCAGGACGATACAAAATTGTGATCGGGCCCACGCGGGCGGTCGCCGAGCCTCATGGTATCGCCGGTATCCACCGAGAATCTGGCTGCCGAACCATGTTTGTAAGTTCAATGACGAAAATCGACTCGTCAAACTGTGAAGGCTTCGGCGCGAGCGTGGGATCGCCGCCATTTAACGGCTCATTTCTACTGACGGGCTGTGGCACCCGGCTTGTAGGTCTGGCTCCCTGAGGCCATGTCCAACCAGCGCGGTTTCACGCTCGCCGAACTCCTGGTCGCAGGCGCGTTCTTCATGACCGTCACGGGCGTCGGAATGGCTCTGCTCGGGTCGGCGTTGCCGTCGGTCCGCACCGACGGCGAGGTGAACCGGTTGATCGGGATCCTGCAATTGGCGCGTGAGACCGCCATCACCCGCCAGCGTGACGTCGAAGTGCGAATCGACCCGGATGACAACTCGGTGCTCGTCGTCCGTCACGAAGAGGACGAGGAAGTGCCGGTCCGCCAGTTGATCTTCGAGTACAACGTCTCGTTCGTGCAGTTCGCGGGCATGGGTGACAGCCCCGACGGCTACGGCGCAGCCAGCGCCGTCGACTTCGGCGAGGCGGAATCGATGATATTCGCACCCGACGGGTCGTTCCTCGCGGAGGACAACGTGCCGCTGAACGGCACGTTCTTCCTGGGCGTGGCCGGCCGCCCGGAAACCGCGCGGGCGCTGACGGTGACCGGCGCGACCGCCCGGCCGCGCCTCTACGCGTGGGCTGCCGACGGCGCCGGCTGGATGGCACGATGAGCGATCGAGTCCGCAACGATGCCGGCTTCTCGCTGGTCGAATCACTGGTTGCCGTCGGCATTCTCTCCGTCGGCCTGCTGGCGGTCGCCGCGGGATTCCTGCAGGGCCTGTCGCAGATCAAAGGCTCGAACTTCGACATCCTGGCTCGCGAGAAAGCCGCCGAGGCCATTGAAAGCGTCTTCACCGCGCGCGACACGCGCACCATCCTGTGGGCGCAGATCAAGAACGTCGAAGGCGAGAGCGGCAGCGACGGCGGCATCTTCTCCGACGGCCCCCAGCCCATGCATATCGTGGGTGTCGATGGCCTGGTGAACACCGCGGACGACCCCGAAACCGTCGAAACGATGGTCCAGCCCGGCGTGGACGGGCTGCTCGGCACGGCCGATGACGTGGTCCAGCCGCTTGCCAATTTCACTCGTGAGGTCGAGATTCGCGAAGTCAGCCCGACGTTGCGGGAACTGCGCGTGATCATTCGTTACACGGTGGGCAGCGACAACCGCGAGTTCGTGCTGGCCACGCTGATCTCCAGTTACGCATAACCATGCCATCAGGATTCGCCGCCGACCAGGGCGGCTTCACGCTCACCGAACTGCTGGTCGCCAGCGCCGTGATGCTGGCGGTCGCGGGCGCCTCGTTTTCTGCGTTGCGCGACGCCAACCGCGCCGCTGAAGCCGTCGGTGTGATGTCGGATGCCAACCAGACGCTGCGCGTGGCGATGAACACGATTCTCAGGGACCTCAGCCAGGCCGGCGAGGGCGATTACAGCCTGCGCACCGGCGTGTCGATTCCGAGCGGCGATGGCACGGACGCAATCGTGCGGCCCAGCCCGGATGATGCCGACTGGTACTTTCCCGACACCTACACCATACTGCCGGCGGTCAGCCCCGCCAGCGGCCTCGGTCCCGTTGTCAACGGCATTGCCACCGATGTCGTGACGCTGCTCTTCGAGGATCGCAGCCTCGAATTCGGCGGCGTGGTGCCGAATATCCCGGCGAGCGGCGCCAGCATGAACTTCCCCGTCAGCTTCGACATGGGGACTGGCCCGACGGCCTTGAAGGAAGGCGATCTGATCCGCTTTGGCAACGGCGCGATCCAGGAGGTGACGCTGCGGGCGGGACGGACGCTGCACTTCCACGAAAGCGCGGCGTCGAACCTGAACCAGCGCGACGCGCCGCAGGGTTCGGTGATGGAGATGAAGGGAGGCCAACCGACGTTTCCGGACCTGCAAGTCAGCCGGGTGCAGATGATCACCTATTACATCCGGGTCACCGAGGCCGGCGTCCCGCAATTGATCCGGCGCGTCAACTACGGACCGGAGCGGGTCATCGCGGTCGGCATCGAGAACCTTCAGCTCAGTTGGGACCTGGTCGACGGCGTGACCAACCCGACCAATGTCGAAACGTTTGACGAGGACGGGGCCGAGGGCCAGATTCGCAAGGCCAACGTCTACTTGGCCGCGCGGTCGCAGGACATCTATTCAGGAACCGGCCAGCCGCTGCGCACCAGTCTGAGCACCCAGGTGAGCCTGCGCAGCCTGGCGTTCGTCAGCCGTTACGACTTGCAGGATTGATTACGCGGGGACGTGAACATGCCCAGCCACGCTGCCAGCGAACGCGGAATCGCGCTCATCACCGTCTTGTTGCTGCTCATGTTGTCGAGCGCGATTCTCGCCGGCTTTCTGGTGACGACCGGCACCGACACCGCTCTGCGCAACGTCGACCGCTCCCGCACGCGCGCCCTGTACGCGGCCCACGGCGGTATCGAGAAGCTGACGGCCGATCTCGGCGACTTGTTTGCCACCGACTTCGCGCCGAGCGATGAGGACCTCGCAGTCCTCGAGGCCGATCCGCCGGCCATGACCAACATGGCGTTCGAAGCCTCGGACGGCCTTGGCTACACCGTCATTCCGGCCAACGGCTTCGACGCCGACGGCAACCCGATCGCCGCATCAGGCACGGTCGACTCCGGTCCGTATGAGGGGTTCGTTGGCCTGGTCACGCCCTACTGGTTGTGGGTGACGGCCCACGGCGCCGATGGCGCCGAGGTCCGGCTGCGCCGCCGCATCCAGACGGTGAGCATTCCGGTGTTCCAGTTCGGCGTCTTTTCAGAAACCGACTTGAGCTTTTTCGCCGGCCCGGACTTCAACTTCGGCGGCCGCGTCCATACCAACGGCAACCTGTACCTGGCCTCGGGCAATGGCAGGACGCTGCGCCTGGCTGACAAGGTCACCGCCTTCGGCGAAGTCATCCGGACGCACCTGTCGAACGGCTGGCCGACATCGAACAGCTACACCGGCAACGTGCAGCCGATCACCGCACCCGGCGCGTTCCGCTCGCTGCTGACGACCGAGGGGAGCCTGGTCAACACGCTGGGCTCCGACCCGAACGAGCCGATGTGGACCAATCGATCGATCGGCACTTATCACGGCTACATCCGCAGCGGCAACACCGGCGCCAAGAGCCTGCAATTGCCGCTGATTACCGTCGGCAGCACGCCGGTCGACCTGATCCGGCGGCCCGCAGTGGGCGAGGCGGCCGTCGTCACCGGGCAGCGACTCTATTCGCAGGCCAACGTGCGCATTCTGCTATCGAACACCGCCGCGGCGATCACCGACCTGCCGAACAGCTCGAGCGCGGTCGCACCGATTCGGCTCGATACGCTGGCCAGCCTGACCGCCGGCAATGCCAACGGCGCCTATACCGGCACCATTCAGCCGGCCGCGTCGACCGGCGTGACGGGGGACGGTTACCGGATGGGCGTGGACACGCCGCTCATCGACGGCTTCCTGAAGGTGGAATACCGAAACACCGGCGGCGCGTGGATCGACGTCACGGCCGAAGTGCTCAACCTGGGCTTCACGCGGAGAAACCTCGAGCCGAGCGTCGCCAACCAGTGTGATGCGTTCGAACCGAGCCCCGACGCCATCATCCGCCTGCAGCGAATCAAGACGGTGCCGTCGACCGGCACGGCCGGCACGGCGGAATGTTCCCCGATTGTTGCCGGCCTCAACGTCATGCAGGCCACCGACTACTGGCCGCTTACGCTGTACGACACCCGCGAGGGCAAGCCGCGCGATAATGAAGCGGCCGGCAGCGCCAACATCTTCCTCAGCGGCGTCATGCACTACGTCGAGTTCGACGTCAACAACTTCCGGCGCTGGCTGAACGGCACGATCGGCGAGAGCGGCGACCTGGTGTCGAACGAGGATGGCTATACCGTCTACTTCTCGGACCGCCGGACCAACCTCGATGCCGGCGGCAACGAAACGGGCGAGTTCGGGTTCGAGGACATCGTCAATCCGCTCGACGCGAATGGCGCCGCCAACAATACGCTGGATGAAGGCGAGGACCTGAACGGCAACAACGCGCTCGACAGCTACGGCAGCACACCACGGTTCCCGGCCGGCATGGCCGACGTGGCCGGACTGCCCGGGGTGCTGGCGGCCAACGAAGCCGCCTTGCCGCTGACCACCGCCGCGCGGCCGTGGACGGTCGTTACCCCGGCGGTGGCCAAGACCAACCGCGCCATCCTGTTCCGTCGCGCGGTCAAGCTGGTGAACGGCGCCCAGGGCCAGCTGCCGGCCGACGGCTTCAACTTTACGTCCGAGAACCCGGCCTACGTCGTCGGTCCGTTCAACGCCACCAACGCCGCGTTCGCCGACCCGCACGCGCCGGCGGCGATCATCGCGGATGCCGTGACCCTGTTGTCGCCGAACTGGTCGGACCCGAACTCGTTCGCCAATCCCAACAACCCGGCCAACCGGCCGCGCACCACCACCCATTACCGGTTCGCGACCATCGCCGGCAAGAACCGCGGCTTCACCCGCGCCGGCACCAATTGCGGCGGCACCTGTTACCAGGACTTCGGCACCGACGCCGGCGTGCATAACTTCCTGCGCATGCTCGAAGGCGGGGGACAGACGGTGAACTACCGCGGCTCAATCGCGAGCTTCTACTACAACCGGCAGGCGGTGGGCGTCTACAAATGCTGCGTCAACGTCTACGGCGCGCCGACCCGCGGTTACAACTTCGACATCGAGTTCCTGAATCCCAGCCTCCTGCCGCCGAAGACGCCGATGTTCCGCGACGTCAACACCACCGGCTTCATGCAGGTCACCCGGCGCCAGTAGCCGAGCCGCGAATCAGCGCCCGGCGCGCCGCTGGCGCGCCGTATAATGGTCAGCTTCATGAGGCGCGTCTGGCCCCTGCTCATCTGTCTGCTCTCCACTCCGGTCGCCGCGCAACAGCCGCCGGTTCCCCCCGAGGTCGTCTCCCGTGATGCGCAGGGTCACGCCGTGCTTCGCACGACGCGCCTGCCATCGCCGATGACGTTCGACGGGCGGCTCGACGAGCCGTTCTATGAAACGATTCGCGGGGCGAGCGATTTCCTCCAGCAGGAACCCGTCGAGGGCAGTCCCGCCAGCGACAAGACTGAAGTCTGGGTGTTCTTCGACGACAAGAACATCTACTTCAGCGCCCGGCTCTGGGAGACGCATCCCGACCGCCGGGTCACCAGCGACATGCGCCGGGATTCCAGCAACCTCTACAACAACGATCACATCGGCGTGTTGTTCGACACCTTCGAAGACGGGCGCAATGGGTTTGGGTTCTCGTCCAACGCCCAGGGCGGCATGTTCGACTGGCAGGTCACCAACGAGCAGCCCAGTAACAACTGGAACGGCTTGTGGGAGGTGCGCACGGCGGTGTTCGACCAGGGCTGGACGGCGGAGTTCGTCATTCCGTTCCGCTCCATGCGCTTCAAGGAAGGCAGCGAGCAATGGGGCATCAACGTGCGCAGGATGGTTCGGTGGCGCAACGAGCTGACCTTCCTGTCGCAGGTGCCCGTGTCGTGGGGGCGGCGCGGTTTATCGAAGGTGTCGTCGGTCGGCACGCTGGTCGGCCTGCAGTCGCCGGACAAGCTGCGGAACTTCGACGTCAAGCCCTACGCGCTCGGCTCGACCACGACCAACCACCGGTCGACGCCGGCCCTCTCGAACGATGGCGCCGGCGAGTTCGGGGTCGACGCCAAGTGGGGCATCACCCAGTCAGTCGTCACCGACTTCACCTACAACACCGACTTTGCCCAGGTCGAAGACGACGAGGCGCAGGTCAACCTGACCCGTTTCAGCGTGTTGTTCCCGGAGAAGCGCGATTTTTTTCTCGAGGGTCAGGACGTCTTCAACTTCGCCGGCGCCGGCGCCAACCAGGGCGGCGGCGGGCAGGGTCCGACCGCCATCAACATGGGCGGTGGCGGCGGTGGCAACGTCACGCCGATCGTGTTCTTCAGCCGCCGCATCGGCCTGCAGAACGGCCAGGTGGTTCCGATTCTGGGCGGTGCCCGCCTGTTGGGCCGCGGTAACGGCTTCCAGGTCGGCGCTTTGCAGATGCGCACGGAAGGCGTCGACGCCGCTGGCGCCCCTGCCAGCGACTTCTCGGTCCTGCGCGTCAACCGCGACGTCCTGCGGCGCAGCCGGATCGGGCTGATCGCGACACGCCGGGGCCCCGGCGCGACAGACGGCGACACCGCGTATTCGTACGGCATCGACAGCACGCTCAATCCGCTCGATACGCTCTCGATCAACACCTACTGGGCGGGCACCTCGGGCAAGACCGGCACCCTCAACGATCGCAGCAGCTACCGCGCCAACGTCAACTGGAACGCGGATCTCGCCGGCGTGCAGGTGGAGCACCTGTTCCTCGGCGATCAGTTCAATCCCGAGATCGGCTTCCTGCGGCGGACCGCCTTCAGGCGCAGCTATGGGCGGGCCCGTTTCAGCCCGCGGCCCGCGCGCTGGCGGACCGTGCGGAAGTTCTACTACGAGGCCAGCTACGACTACTTCGAGGATCGCCATGGCCGCCCGGAGTCGCGCGAGGCGCAGGCGGCGTACCGCATGGAGTTGTCGAACGGCGATCAGTGGGCGGTCGAGTACTCGCAGGCATTCGAGGGGCTGGCCGCCTCGTTCCAGGTAACGCCGGGTGTGGCCATCCCGGCCGGGGACTACGACTTCCGGCAGGCACGCCTGCTCTACACCAGCTCGCCGCAGCGGCCGGTCTCCGGCACATTGACGCTGACCTACGGCGGCTTCTACGGCGGCACCCTGCAGGAGTTGACCTGGCGCGGCCGGCTCGAGTTCGGCCCGCGCTTCTATGCCGAGCCGACGCTGTCGCTCAACCGTTTCAGGACGCCGTTCGGCGACGGCGACGCCAACATCATCAGCTCGCGCCTGACCTATACGCTGACACCGCGGATGTTCGCGTCGGCGCTGGTGCAGTACCAGTCCGCCAGCAGCGCGATTAGCACCAACGCCCGTTTTCGCTGGGAGTACCAGCCCGGCAGCGAGCTGTTCGTCGTCTACAGCGACGGCCGAAACACGACAGGCCCCGGTTTTCCAGAGTTGGACAACCGGAGCCTGGTGGTGAAGGTGACGAAGCTGTTTCGGTTCTGATCCGGCTAAAGCCGGATGCTACATCGGCAATGTGGCGTCCGACTGAAGCCGGAGGCTACATCGGCAATGTGGCGTCCGGCTTCAGCCGGACTACTCCTCCATCATGAACGGATACTTGTAGTCCGTCGGCGGCGCGAAGTTCTCCTTGATGGTCCGCATGCTGACCCAGCGGACCAGGTTCATCTTCGAGCCGGCCTTGTCGTTGGTCCCCGAGGCGCGGGCGCCGCCGAACGGCTGCTGGCCCACCACGGCTCCGGTCGGCTTGTCGTTGATGTAGAAGTTGCCGGCGGCGTTCTTGAGGGCTGCCGAGGCTTGCCGCACCGCCGCCCGATCGCGCGAAAACACTGCGCCGGTCAGCGCATAGGGCGACGTGCGATCCACGATCTCGAGCGTCTCTGCCCACTTCGCGTCGTCGTAGACGTAGACCGACAGCACGGGTCCAAAGATCTCCTCGCACAACAGGCGATACGCAGGGTCGCTCGCTTCAACCAGGGTCGGTTCGATGAAGTAGCCTTCGTCGCCCTTGCAGCCGCCGCCCTGGATCACCTTCGCATTCTTCTTCGCATCATCGATGTAGCCGCTGATCTTGTCGAAGGCCTTCTTGTCGATGACCGCGCCCATGAAGTTGCGGAAGTCGCGAGGGTCGCCCATCTTGATGTCCTTCATCATGGCCACCATGCGATCGCGAATGTCTGGCCAGCGCGACTTGGGCACGTACATGCGGCTGGCCGCGGAGCACTTCTGGCCCTGGTACTCGAAGGCGCCGCGGACGGCGGCGACCGCCACTTCCTGCGGGTCGGCCGAGGCGTGCACGACGATGAAGTCCTTGCCGCCGGTCTCGCCGACCAGGCGCGGATAGCCGCGATACTTGCCGAGATTCTGGCCGACGCGCTGCCACATGCTGTTGAACACCGCGGTGCTGCCGGTGAAGTGGATACCGGCGAGATCGGGATGATCGAGCAGCACGTTGGAGATTTCCACCGCGTTGCCGGGTACGAAGTTGATGACGCCGGGAGGCAAGCCGGCCTCCTCGAGCAGCTTCATCACGTAGTAGGAGCTCAGCATGGACGTACCAGCAGGCTTCCACACCACGGTGTTGCCCATCAGCGCGGGCGCGCCGGCGAGGTTGCCGCCGATCGCCGTGAAGTTGAACGGCGAAATGGCGTAGACGAATCCTTCGAGCGGCCGGTACTCCATCTGGTTCCAGACGGCGTGGTTGCTGTCAGGCTGCTCCGAGAGCAATTCCTGAGCGAACGCGACGTTGAAGCGCCAGAAGTCCACCAGCTCGGAGGCGGCGTCAATCTCGGCCTGGTAGGCCGTCTTCGACTGTCCGAGCATGGTGGCGGCGACGATGGTGGAACGCCAGGAGGTGGTCAGGAGTTCGGCGGCACGCAGGAAAACGGCGGCGCGATCCTCGAACGACCAGCTCGACCACTCCTGCCGGGCGGCCATGGCCGCGTCCACGGCCTGGCGCACGTGTCCGGCCGTTGCCTTGTGGAAGTTGGCCAGCACGTGACCGTGCCGGTGCGGCATCACCGACCGCTCCGTATCGCCGGTCCGGATCTGCTGCCCGCCGATCACGATTGGGATGTCGATGGTCTCGTTGGCCATCGACGCCAGGCGCGCCTTCAATTCGGCACGCGCGGGCGTTCCTGGCGCGTAGGTCAGGTTGGGGTCGTTCTCGGGGCGCGGAACCCGGCGGCGGGCGGTGATCTCGGACATATGCACGATTTCCTTTGGAATGAAGGCCAAGCTCTATTCTACAGGCGTGTGCAGAGGTCCGCCTAAAGGCGGACACCACACTTGGGTAGCACGGTTACAATCGGCCGTGGCCCTGCGCCGGCTCACCATCGCGTTCGCCGTGGGCACGCTCGTGGTGTTGGCGTCGCCTTCCCTGGCGCAGCCGGCAGCCGGCGAGCCGCCGGTCATCATCTTCGGCGGCGATCGTGAGTTTCCACCCTACGAGTTCCTCGACGCCGACGGCCAGCCCCAGGGATTCAACATTCACCTGATGCGGGCGCTCGCGCGCGAAGCCGGGGTGACCGTGGACATCCGCCTGGGCCCGCGCGACGAGCGCATGGCCGAGTTCGACGCCGGCCGCACCGACGTCATGTTCCTGTCGTACTCGGAGGAACGCGCCGCCCGCTACCAGTTTCTCGATCAGACCTGGACGCTGTCGCAGGTGGTGATGATGCGGCCGGGCCTGTCCCGCTACCCGGCCGGCCTCGACGACCTGTGGGGCGTGAGGATCGCGGTCGATGACGGGTCGATCAACCACCGCCTGCTCGCTCCCCTGCCAGAAGCCCGGCGGCCGGCGCTGCACGTGGTGGCGACACGCACCGACGCCATTCGCGCCTTCGAGAGCGGCGCCGTCGACGGGGTGGCGGGCAATCACCTCACGCTGCGCAACCTGATGGGCGCGCTCGCCGACACCGCGATCGAAGTGCCGCTGCTGGCGCGCTCGTACCACCTCGCGGTGCTCCCCGGCCGCGACCTGGTGGTGGCGCCACTGCGGGTCGCGCTGGATCGGCTCAAGGCCACCGGTGAGTTCGACCGCATCGTCGAGCAGCACCTCGGCGGGCCAGTCCGCCAGACCTGGCTGGATCGCTACGCCGGCATGCTGGGGATGGCCGGCGGACTCGTGCTGCTGTTGTTCGCCGGCGGCACCGTGTGGAACCGATCGCTCCAGAAACAGGTGCGGCTGCGGACGCAGGCCGTCGAGCGCACCGAGCGGCGCTACCGCGATCTCGTCGACAACGCGAGCGACATGATCTACCGCACCGATCCGTTCGGGCGGTTCACGTTCGTCAACCCGGTGGCGACGCGCATTCTCGGCTACTCGGAAGCCGAGCTGCTCGCGATGAAGTACTTCGAGTTGATGCGGCCCGACTGGGTGCCCAGGGCGATGGCCTTCTACGAGAAGTCGGCCAGGCTGCGCGAGGCGTCGTACCTGGAATTCCCGGTCCGGCGCAAGGACGGCGGCGAGATCTGGGTCGGCCAGCACGTGCGCGTCATCATGACCGGTGACCAGGTCGAGGGCTTCCAGGGGATGGCCCGCGACATCACCGACCGCGTCAACGCCCAGGCCGAGCTGCGCGCCGAACGCGACTTCGTCTCGGCCATCCTCGACATGGCGCCGTTGCTGGTCACGGTGATGGACCAGGAGTCGAAGGTCGTGCGGTTCAACCGGGCCTGCGAAGTGTTGACCGGGCTGAGCGCCAAGGAAGTCATCGGCCGCCGCTTCTGGGAACTGCCGTTCCTGGTCGAGGAAGACCATATCAGCGTGCCGGAGCGGATCGCCCTGCTGGCCAACCTGACCGCCGCCACCAAGGTCGACCGCACCTGGGTTGACCAGGCCGGCTCGCGGCGGCTGATCGAATGGGCGGTCGCGCCGCTGCGTAACCAGGACGGCCAGTCGGCGTTCGTCATCGCGATCGGCACCGACGTGACCACGGTGCGGGAACTCGAGCGGCTCAAGTCACAGTTCGTGTCGATGGTGAGCCACGAACTGCGCACGCCGCTGACCTCGATTCGCGCGTCCATGCAACTGCTGATCGCCGAGGCGATGACCGGCAACGACGACGCCGACCAGCTGGTGCGGGTCGCCCTGACCAATGCCGATCGGTTGATCCGGATCGTCAACGACATCCTCGACATGTCGAAGATCGAGGCCGACGAGATGATGGTGGCGGTGAAGCGCACGCCGTTGCGCCAGATCCTGGACGACTCGGTGCGGTCGGTGGACGGGTTCGCCCACAATGCCGGGGTAATCGTCAACGCGCCGGCCGGCGACCTGCCGGACGTGCTGGCCGATCCGGATCGGAGCGTCCAGGTGCTCGTCAACCTGCTCTCGAACGCCGTCAAGCACTCGCCCGCCGGCTCGGTGGTGGAGATCACGGCCGGCCGGGAGGGCAACACGATGGCGATCGCCATTCGCGATCACGGCCCGGGCATCCCGGCCAACAAAGTGGGCTTCATCTTCGAGCCGTTCACCCAGCTCGACGGCAGCGACACCCGCCGCATCGCCGGCACCGGGCTGGGCCTGACCATCGCGCGCGCACTGGCAGAGAAACAAGGCGGGACGATCCGAGTGGCGTCGCGGGAAGGCGAGGGCGCCACGTTCACACTGACCATCCCAACGCCCTGACAGGAGATCAGGAGTTGAAGAGAAACCAATTATTGGTTCTCTTGACCTCTTGATCTCTTGTTAATGCGCGACGACGATATTCCGCCACTTGCCCTGGCGGAAGCGCGCGACGGTGAGCACGCAGCGGGTGAAGTGGCCGAGCACGATGGCGAACCAGATGTCGCCGGCCTGCAGCTGGCGCGTGGCCTGGATGATGGTGCACATGCCAATGGGCACCGCCACCTGCGACGCGAGCGTGATGAACAAGGGGCTTCGGGTGTCGCCGGTGCCCTGCAGGCCGCCGGTGTAGGTGAGCGCCAGGGTGATGAAGAAGCCCGAGACCGCGAGGTATTGCAGCAGCTGCTGGCCGAGCGTGGCGACTGCCGGCTCGGTGGCGCCGAACGCGCCGAGCAGGGTCTGCGGAATGGTCACGAACAGCAGGCCGACGAAGGCGGCCACCGCCAGGCCGATGCGCGATGCCGCGTGCACCCCCTGCATGGCGCGCTCGGGATGGCCGGCACCCAGGTTCTGGCCGGCAATCGTCGCCGCCGCACCCATCAGGCCAACCGACGTCCACGTGATCATCGAGAACAGTTCGGTATAGCCAATCGTGAACGCCGCCTGGGCGGCCGCGCTCTGCGGCAGTGAGCCGATGTACCGCAGCATCAGGACGCCGGCGACGTTCATGGCAATGCCCTGCACGCCGGTCGGCAGCCCGAAGCGGAACAGCGAGCGAATGATCGTCCAGTCGGGACGCCAGTCCATGTGGCGCGACACCCTGAACACCAGGCGCCCCTTGAACAACTGGTAGAGGGCAAACGCGCTGACCGAGCTCGAGGCGATCGCGGTGCCGAGCGCCGAGCCGGCCGTGCCCATCGCCGGAATCGGCCCCAGCCCCGGAATCAGGATCAGGTTGAAGATGACGTTCAGGATGGTCATGGTCACGCCGAGCCGCAGCGGCGTGCGCGCGTCGCCGGCGGCGCGCAGCGCCGACGTCAGCATGAAGAACGACAGCATGCCGAAGCTCAGCGCGAAGTTGATGCGCAGGAACGGCAGCGCCAGCGCCTTGACCTCGCCGGAGGCGTTGACCATTTCCAGCAGGTACGGGGCGGCGAAATAGCCGACCGGTCCCATCACCGCATACATCGCAATGGCAGTCAGCAGCGCCTGCTGAACGGTCTTGTTGACGCGGTCGACGTCGCCGGCGCCGACGAAGCGCGCGACCAGCACGGCCTGGCCGGTGAACAACGAGGCAATGAAGACGATGACGACGAGGAAGATCTGCCAGCTGACGCCGATCGCGGCATTACCGGCGTAGCCGATGAGGTGGCCGACCAGGATGTGATCGACCACGCCCTGCAGGCCGGCGATCACGTTCTGGAGCATGGTCGGCCACGCCAGCTTCCAGACGGCGGGACCGATGGGGCCTTCGACGAGCGACCGATCGAATGGCGACTTCTTCTGGGGCGAATCAGACAAACGGCCTAAATTCTACCCTTAAACGTCGAGCTCGACCGCGTCTTCGGCCCTGTCCATGATGAAGCGGAATCGCGCCGACGCGTCCTTGCCCATCAGTTCGTTGATCACACGGTCGGTCACCAGCTGATCGGCCACTTCGACCTTGAGCAGCCGCCGCGTGCGCGGATTGAGCGTCGTCTCCCACAGCACCTTCGGCATCATCTCGCCCAGGCCCTTGAAGCGGGTGATCTCGGGGTTGGCGCGGCCCGACTTGGTCTTGAGGATCTGCTCCTTCTGGAGCTCGTCGAGCGCCCAGAAGGTCTCCTTGCCGATGTCGATGCGATAGAGCGGCGGTTGCGCGAGATAGACCCGGCCGGCGGCCATCAACTGCGGCAAGTGCCGGAAGATGAACGTCAGCAGCAGCGTCGCGATGTGATGACCGTCGGAATCGGCGTCGGCCAGGATGATCACCTTGCCGTAGCGCATGCGATTGAGGTCGAAGTTCTTGCCGACGCCGCAGCCAAGCGCCGTGACCAGGTCGGCCAGTTCCTTGTTCTCGAGCACCTTCGCCGTCGACACGCCTTCGGTGTTGAGCACCTTGCCGCGCAGCGGCAGAATGGCCTGGCGCGCCCGGTCGCGGCCCTGCTTCGCCGAACCGCCGGCCGAGTCGCCCTCGACCACGAACAGCTCGCTGGTGATCGAGCCGGGATTGGTGCAGTCGGCCAGCTTGCCGGGCAGGTTCACGCGGCCCGCGGTCGGCCCCTTGCGCACCACCTCTGACGCGGCGGCGCGGCTGGCTTCGCGGGCCCGGGCCGACAGGATGATGCGCGCCACGATCGCTTCGGCAATCGACTGGTTGTTGTTCAGCCAGTGCTCGAGGCCGGGCCGCACCAGGCCGTCGACCGCCGACATCACCTCGGGGTTGTTGAGGCGATCCTTGGTCTGGCCCTGGAACTGCGGCTCCTGGATGAAGACCGACAGGATGCCGGTGAGGCCCTCGCGGATGTCCTCGGCGCTGAGCGTCACGCCCTTGGGCGAGAGGTTGTGGGTCTCGATGTAGTTGCGCACCGCCTTGCCCAGGCCGGCGCGAAAGCCGTTTTCGTGCGTGCCGCCCGAGGCGGTGGGAATACCGTTGACGTAGCTGCGCAGGCTCTCGTCGGTGGCTTCGGTCCACTGCAGCACCAGCTCGAGCCTGGTGGCGCCGTCCTTCTCCAGCGCGAACGGCGCTTCGTGGACTGGCTTCGCACTCCGCTCGGTGACAATCTTCTTCAGGTAGTCGACCAGCCCCTCTTCGTGCTGGAAGACGTCCTTCTGGCCGGTGGTCTCGTCCTCGAACGTGACCTTCACGCCGCGATGCAGGTAGCTGGCCACTTCGAGGCGCTCGCGAATCAGCGCCGCTTCGAATTCGACCTTCGGGAAGATCTGCGGGTCGGGCCTGAAGAACACGGTAGTGCCGCTGCCGCGCGCCGGGCCCACCTTCTTCAGGCTGCCTTGCGGCTTGCCCTGCTTGAAGGTCATCTCGTACTGGTGACCGTCGCGCTTCACGGTCGCCACCAGCTCGCGCGACAGCGCGTTGACGACGCTGGCGCCGACACCGTGCAGGCCGCCGGCCGTCTTGTAGTTGCCGGCCTCGAACTTGCCGCCGGCGTGGAGCACGGTGAAGATCACCTCGACCGCGCTCTTCCTGGTCTTCGGATGCACATCGACCGGCATGCCGCGGCCATCGTCTTCCACGGTGATCGACGAGCCGTCCTTGTGGAGCGTGACGCGGATGTTCGAGGCGTGGCCATTCATGGCCTCGTCGATGGAGTTGTCGAGAATCTCCCACACCAGGTGGTGCAGGCCGGTGCTGCCGACGCCGCCGATGTACATGCCGGGACGCTTGCGAACCGGCTCGAGTCCTTCGAGGACCGTGATGTCTTTTGCTGTGTAAGTGGACACGTTGTTTAGGGGTCTGACCCCTTCAGTGTAACTCCGAAGGGGTCAGACCCCTTCGCGCAAGGTGCCGCGTTCGGCGTCCCATCGCCACATCGACTGGCGGGTCACATGCACGCCACCCAGCCAGCGATCGATGCCGTTCAGCGCCGCGTGATCGGCGCGGCCACTCAAGACCGCCTCGCCATCCGCCGTCAGGGCCAGGGCCGGCGCCGCCGCGTCATCGTGCCACCAGGCGGGGTCCTGCCAGGTGGGCGGCTTCTGGCCGTGCGTCTCGAGCAGCGGCCGCGGCGCGACGATCAGCGGACGGATGTGGCACCACCAGGTGGCGTCGCCCATGAACACGGCTTCTTCGGCGTCGTGGTTGGCGGCCACGAACGCGTCGCGCACGCGGGTGGCGCCGGCGGCGACCGCCGACAGCGTCTGCGCCTGCGTCCGCGACAGGCCGGTGCCGGACCACGGAAACTGTTGCAGGTGGCGCCGCAGCGCGGGGATCAGGTGCGGCGACAGGCCGGAGGGCGCTTCGGCAATGAACGCGAGCAGGCCGGTCGGATCGGGAGATCGGAATGCCGCCCAGGCGCGCGCAGCAAGCTGACGCTGGGCGCCGGTGATCGGCTGGCGGCCGGCAAACCACTGCCGCAGGACATGAGGTGGCTGGCCGCCGAGGTAATCGCCGGCCAGCACCGCGGTGAGGCGGGGATGGTCGAGCCGATCGAGGATCTGGAGCAAGTGCAGTTGATCGTACAGGTCGTGCTCGAACCAGAGCACGACCTCGTCTTCCAGGTGGGCGGCGTCAAGCGCGGCATCGCGCGCCACCAGGCTGCGCTCGATGATGTCGGCGGCATCGAAGCCCGCCAGCGACAGGTAGCCGGCGCGCTCGCCCCGCAGCGCCGCGTGGTCGAGGCCGGCGCGCACCGGCCCTTCGTGCAGCACGTCGTCCCACGGCAGCGCCCGGCCTGGCAGTCCCAGGTCGTGCAGCCGGGTGACGACCACTGATCCGTTGGTGACGTGCAGCATTCGATGACGGCGGGGCCGGGTGTCTGTGCCTGTCGGCGTTACTCGGTGGCCTTCTTCTTGCGCGGCGCCGCCTTCTTGTCACTCTTGGCAGCTCGTGGAGACAACCCTTTAGGGTTGCCTGACACTGCGGTCTTCTTCGCGCGCGTTGCCCGCTTGGCCTTCGGCGCGGCGACCGCGACCGGTTCGCCTTCTTCGGCCATGGGGACGGGTTCCGCGATCGGCGGCGGCAGCGGCTCGACCAGGGCCGAGGGTTCAATCGACTCGACCGGCTGCTCGGTGTTGTTCACCACGAGGCCCCATCCGTGAGGAACCGTGGCGCGGGCGGTGGCGCCATTGGCGAACACCCGCAAGCCGCCCTGGCGGTCGCGTTCGAGTCGGAGGATGCCGTCTTTCTGGCAGGCGCGCATCAGGTCGGCAATCGAGCCATAGCGGCGCTCGTCGAAGTCGGGCTGCGCGGCCTTCAGGAACTGCTTGAACTGGCGGGGATACATCGGCCAGCGCGGCTGAGTGGCTGCTTCTCCCAGCAGGCGGCGCACCAGCGCCACGCCGTCGCCGAGCGATGCCGGCTCGGTCGGCGCGGGGCGGGTCTCTTCGTCGATCAGCTCAGAGACGCCGGGACCAGAGTCCGGCTGCTCCAGCAGCTCGCGGGCGGCACGGCGGCCGGCTTCGCGTGACGCGGAGATCGCATCGGCCGGCAGGTCCGGCACCAGTGTCGGCGTCGAGGGCGCCGGCGTTTCCGTGGCGGCGGTGTCGCCGTCGTTCAACTCGACCAGTGTGCTGCGGCCCTGGTGCTTCAGCGTGACAATGCCCTGCTTGGCCAGCTTGTCGGCAAAGTCGCGGAAGCTGCCGACACCGTAATCCCTCTCCGAAAACGACGAGTCGAGTTGCAGCAGCGTGCTCTTTAACAGGCCCAGTTGCGGCGAGACCTCACGGTCGGCCAGCACCTTCAGCGCGCGCTTGACGAGCGCCACCGACTGCTCGATCGGCTGCGTGCCGCTGCCGGCGGCGCTGCGCGGCCGTTCGCTGCTGCCGCGCTCGGGCCGCGGATGGCTCGGCCGGCGGTCGGGCACCACGTTTTCGTAGGCGATGAACTCGGTGCAGTTCTTCTGCATCACCTGGCTGGTGAAGGCGCGGCCGCCAACAACGAACACCTTGCGGTCGTACTGTTTGAGCTTCTCGACCAGGGTGATGAAGTCGCTGTCGCCGCCGACGATGACGAAGGCATTGATGTGGGAGTGCGTGAACGCCATCTCGAGGGCGTCGAGGGCCAGGTTGATGTCGGCGCCGTTCTTGTCGCCGCCGGGCGTCGGCACGCGCTGGACGAGGCGAACGGCGTGTTGCGCCATGGCGCGGCCGTAATCACCCGACCGCTTCCAGTCGCCATAGGCGACCTTGGTGATGATCTCACCGCGTTCCTTGATGGCTTCGAGCACGGCGCCAATGTCGAACGGCAGGCCGAGCGTGGTCTTCACCCCGATTTCGACGTTGTCGAAGTCGATGAAAACCGCGATCTTCAATCTTTGATCTGACATTTCAACGGGATCCTTATGGTCTTGAGGTCTTGGGGTCTTGAGGTCTTGGGGTCTTGAGGTCTTGGGGTCTTGGGGTCTTGGCGTTCGACGTTCGAGGCCTCGGCTTATGACCGCCTGACCCGCTATAAGTTAAGGAGTGTCGTGGGATCGGGGGGACTTCTGATGGAAGGTCATGGATAACCAAGACCTCAAGACCCCAGGACCTCAGGACCGCAGTCCTTCTCCGTCAGTATACCCGTCGGCATGCTGGTTGCAGTATTGAAAGCTGGAGTAGCCAAATGACATCAAAGTGCACACGAAACAGGTCGTTTCTCGCCGTTCTCGCGGCCCTGGCCGTGTGGAATCTTCCCGGCTCATCGGTAATTCTGTCGGCCGAGGCCCAGAAGCCCGAAGTGCAGCGCCTCTTCCAGTCGGGCAGTTACGAGCAGGCGGTCGAGGCGGCCCGCGATGGCGACCCGGCGTCGATCTACCTGGCGTCGCAAGCGCTGCTCAGGATGAATCGCACCGAACAGGCGGTCGCAGAGTTCGCGAAGCTGCGCGGCAGCGACGGGGCGTGGCCCCTGGTCGCCGAGTCGGGCGAAGCCCTGGCGGTCAACGACGCCGGCCGCGCCATCGAACTGGCGCGCAACGCCACCGAGGCCGACGGCAACAACCCGTTCGCGTTCTACCAGTTGGGTCTGTCGGCCAGCAAGGCGGGCGACTGGGGCACCGCCGCCTCGGCGCTCGAGCGAACGATCGAGTTGAAACCCGACTTCGCCTACGCGTACTACTACGCCGCGCTGGCCGCGCAGCGGCAACGCCACTTGCCGAAAGCAGCCCAGCACTTCGAAGCGTTCCTGCGTCTCGCACCCGAAGCGCCCGAGCGCCAGGCCGTGCAGGCGATCATGCGCAGCCTCAAGTAAAGCCAGAAGGCCGGCACTTCAGTGCCGGCCGCAGCGCTAGAAAATATGCCCAATCCCGAAGTACCAGCGGCCTCCGCGCAGGCTGTTGGGCTCGCGGGCGCTGGCGGTGGTCAGGCGTGAGCCGGGAATGCCGTAGTCCACGCGCAGCAGGCCGACCGGCGTGTTGAAGCGCAGCCCGGCGCCATAGCCAAACTTCAAGTCGCCGAACCGGAAAGCCTGGTCCTTGTCGATCACGTGGCCGGCATCGACGAATCCCACGCCGTTGATCCAGCGATAGATCGGGAACCGGACTTCCTGGTTGAAGATGAACAGCCCTTCCCCGCCGGTGGGCAGCCCGCTGAAGTCGCGCGGTCCGAGCGCTTCTTCGCTGTAGCCGCGCACGGTGGTGGCGCCGCCGGCGCGGAAGCGGTCGTCGGGAAACAGCGCGTCGGTGCCAAAGGTCTTGCCGGCCTGCACGCGCGACGCCAGGACGAGCGGACCGAGCGGCACGAAGCCGTACTGCTGGCCCAGCAACCGGCGGTTGCTGGAATCGGAGCCCATCCACAACGCCGACTGATCGAACGACACCGAACTGAACGAGCCCCGGCGCGGGGCCAGCGGATCATCGCGGCGGTCGAACAACACTGCCGTGCCGATCGACGCCACGTTGGCGACGAAGTCGAGCGGCGACGGGTCGTTCGCCAGCGGCTCCGGATCGTAGGTGCGGCTGCGCTTGAACGTGTAGCCGTAGACGATTTGCAGGCCGTGCGTCCGCCACCGCTGGTCGGCGCTGAAGCCCTGGATGTCGTTGATGAAGACCAGTTCGTCGCCGGCCTCGTCGCGAATGCGATCGCGGGTGTAGAAACCATAGACGCTCGAACGCGCCGGCCAGCCGAACAACCGCGATGTCGAGAGAAACACGGTCGCGTCACGGCGGTCGAACTGATACATGCCGAACGCACCGGCCGTCAGCGCCCGCCCGAACAGGTTCGGCGTCTTCAGTTCCGCGACCACGCCGGCATTGCGCGTGCTGGTGAACTCGTCGGCTTGGGCCTCGCGCTCGCCTTCGAGCTGAAACCCGTAACGGAACGACCAGGCAGGAAATTCCTCCACCACGACGCTGGCCGTGACCGGCTGCACGCCGTTCACGGCCTCGCCAACCGGCACGGGCTGGATGTCCACCAGCCGGAAGACGTTAGTGTCGTACAGCCGCTTGCGGGCCAGCGCCCATTCGTCCAGGTCGACGGGACGGCCCAACTCGAAATCGAGCGCGTCGGTCACGACCAGATCGCGCGTGACCTCGTTGCCGCTGATCGTCACACCCTGCAGGACCTGCTGCGGCCCTTCGCTGATCGTGAACGTCAGGCTGACCGTGTCGTCGCTTGATACCACCGGCTCGACCTCGACCACGGCGGCATTGAAGCCCTGGTCGCGGTAGTGCCGCTCGATGCGGGCCTGGGCGGCATTGATGTCCACGGCCACGTAGGGCGCCGGCGGCGGCAGGTCCGCCGCTTTCTCCACTGCCGGCAGCCGCGCGTCGGGCACACCGGCAAACGTGAGGCTGGTGACCTGTGCGCGCGGTCCCTCGATCACCTCGATCGGCAATACGCCGGTCTCGCCTTCGATGGTCAGCGCCCCGCCAACCACCTGGGCCTTCAGGAAGCCCGCTTCGTTGTAGGCCGTCAGCAGCACCTGCTCGGCGGCGGTACGATCGAGCCACGCCTCGATCTCCAGCCCATCGGCGACGATCTCGCCCATCAACTGGTCGCTGGTCAGGTGCCGGTTGCCCCTGAAGCGGATCTCGCGGCCGGCCACGGTGACGCCAGCGGTGATGTCGATGCGCAGGCGCTTGGTGTCGGGCGACGGCCGATCCAGGGTGCCCACGACCACGCTGCCCAGTTCGTTGTTGGACACGAGGTGGCGCCGCACGCGATGCGTCAGGTCGTCGATCAGGAACTGGTCGAAGGCGTTGCGGTGCCACGCCTCTTCCAGTTCGGCGATCAGCGCCGGCGGCAGCACAGCACCGGTGACCTCGATCGCCGTCCGCGGCCCGCGCTCGACCTGGTACTCGAGCGCGACCGTCCGGTTCTCGTCGTCCGGGGTGCGGCGGGTGCGGACCCGGGCCTCGAAGTAGCCCTGCGCCTTGAAGCGGTCGCGCAGCCGATCGACGTCGCGCTGCAGGGCGAGGAAGTCGAACTCGTCGCCAGGCTCGAGCGACACCTGGTCGCGCACTTCCTGTTCGATGAGGGGGTTGACGCCGGCAAACGAGATGGTTGACACCCGGGGCTTGACCCGCCGCTCGGTTGGCGACCGGCTCTCGCCGCCGCCGAAGGTGATCTGGTGGCGAATGCCCAGGCTGGCGGTGGCATTGTCGCGCGACAGCGCGCGCAGCTCGATGTTGCGGGTGGCGAAGTAGCTGACGATGAAGGTCGTCTTGCCGCTTTCGCGCAGGTTCTGCGACACCGTGAACTCGACCCGGTCGCTCAGGCGCTTCACCAGCGTCAGCCGCGTCGTCGGGTCGGTGCGGTTGGCGCCCAACGCCGACGGATCGTCGCGAAAGTCACGGTCCTCGAAGTCGGTGCGCTCGAGCCGGAAGGCATCGAGCCCGATGGCGCGGCCGGTGACCCCGAGCAGGTCGGCCGACAGCAGGGTCAGGGCGGTCTCGGTGTTGGGCTCGCCCATCAGCGCCGCGGCCAGTTCGCCAGGCGTCTGCGAGCCATCCTCCGACGTCAGATCGATCGTCGGCCGCTCGAGCGTGCCGGTCAGGGTCATCGTGATGGTGTCGCCGCCGGTCTGCGCCTCGGCCACGATGTTGAACTCGGGATGGATGCGGCGCAGGTCGGTGAACGAGATGTCGCCGCGGGTGATGCGGAAGGTGCGGCCGGCCAGGAAGATCTCGCCGCCTTCCCGCAGGGTGACGCGGCCGTCCATGCCCGGCGCCGCCGCGCTGCCGACCACCCGCACGTTGGCGCCCGCCTCCAGGCGCCCGTAGTTGTTGTCGACGGTGATGTCGTCGCTGGTGGTCACCATCAGGTTGAGGCGCAGGCGGTCGAGATACGGCCGCTCGGCGACCGGGGCCACCGGCAACGTCGCGCGCCGGGCCAGTGCCGCCAGCGTGATGGTTTCGGTGTAGGCGCTTTGCACGACGCGGATGTCGCCGGTGATCGACGGCGCCTTCGGGTCGGGCCGGTAGGTCACCAGGGCGTCCAGCTCGCTGCGCAGGCCGCGCACCAGTTCGATCGCCACCGCCTGCGCCTGGATGTTGACCGCGCCGCCGACGATGGCCAGGCCCTCGACGTTGATCGCGCCGTCGAGGACGAGCGAGCCGCCGTTGGCCAGGCCGCGAAGACCGTCGAGCACGATCCGCTCGCCGTCGAGCAGGATCGGGCCGTTCAACTCCGACAGCACCAACCGGGGATCGGCGATCGCCACCTCGGCGTCCTGGAGCGTGATCCGGCCATTCAGCAACGGCCGCGACACGGTTCCCTCGATCAACGTGTCCAGATTGGCGTTGCCGTCGAAACCAAGGGTGCTGTCGAAGGCCGACAGCACGCGCAGGTCGATCAGGCCCTGCACCGCGAGGTTGAGCGCCGGGTCGTCGGCGGCAAACCCAACCGAACCGCCCATCACCAGCGGGTTGTTGGCCACCATCCAGGTCACGTCGGCCACCGCCAGCGAACCGCGGGCAAACTCCACGCGCGACGGCCGCTGCTGCTCGACCGGAATGCCCGAAAAGGTGAACTTCGCGGTATCGACCGTCAGCTCGCCGGCGATCGCGGTCAACTCGAGCACCGGCACCTCGGCCTGCACCGACGCCGAGAAGCTGCCGACCACGCCGCCGCTGGCGACGTCGCCGCTGATCCGCGATACGGTCAGCGACTGCCCTTGCAGGGTGCCATCGACGTTCAGGTTGGTCACGGCGTGCGGGCCGCCGCCCCAGTTGAAAGTGCCTGCCTTCAACGACAGCGTGGCCAGCGTGCCGGCGCGGGTGCCGTTCGAGCGCAGGTCCACTGTCATGGCGCCGCTGCCATCGAAGGTGACCGGCACGCCGACGGCGCGGCCCATGCGAATGGCGTCCTGGAAGTCGCCGGCGAACTGGCCCTGGAACACGCCGTCGAGCCGGGTGTTCCATCCGCCCGAGGCGGTGAGGCGTCCCGATCCCATCCGCAAGTCGAGGTCCTTCAGCGTCACGTCGTCGCCGCGCAGGGCCAGGCTCAAGGGTGCATTCAGGCTGACCGGCACGCCGCCAATGCCGGCGTCGAGCGCGGTGAGATTGACGATGGCGACACGGTCGCGGGCGTCGGCGAGCCGGCCCGACGCGGTGACATGGCCGCTGGCAAAGCCGAGGAGCTCTTCCGGGACCGCATCGATCAGCGGCGACAGCCGCGACAACTCGAGGCGGTCGAGCACCGCGGTGGCGCGGTAGTCGTAAGGCGATGCCGTCGCGATGTCGGCGTTGATCAGCGCGCCGATCGACGGCAGCCGCGCGACCACGCGCGCCTGGTCGCCCATCAGGTCCGCGGTCAGCTCGCCGGCGCCAATCACCGTGCCCGCTTCGCCACCCGACAACGCGAAGTCAACGCGCGCCTGCCCCTTGGGCTGCGCCGTGGTGCCGGCGCCATCGAACTGGATTGAGAACAGCGCCTGCGTGTCGTTCGGCGCCAGCACGGTGCCCTGCCAGGTCAGGCGATCCCCCTTGAGGTGGGCCGCGTAGGCGCCGGTTTCCCACGCATAGCGGACGCGGCCATCGAGAAACCCGGCACCCTGGCGCACTTCGAGCGAGGTGACGTCGATGGCGTCGGGGGTCACCATGGCCCTGGCGGTGGCGCGCTCGATCGGCTGGCCGGCCCAGGTCAGTGCCTCGCCGTTGATGGTGGTGTCGAGCGTGTAGGCATCGAAGGTGCCACCCAGCGTCGCCGCGACCTTGATGGGCCCGGTGACCCGCCAGGCTTCGGGAACGTCGGCCTGCAGCTCCTCGGCGCGCGGCGCATCAACGGTGAAGTTGCCGGTCCACGTGTCGGCGGTGATATTGGCGACAGCTCCGCCGGTGATCGACGCCGAGCCGCGGCGCAGGTCGACGTCGCTGATCGCCGCCTGCCGGGTATCGGCGACCACGTGCGCCGACGCGCGGACGCGGCCAATGATCGGCAGGTCGACGTCGTCGCCGGACACCTGCGTGTCGACCTCGAACAGCCGGTACGAGCCGCCCAGCGTCATCGGCATGTCGACCGCGCCGTGCACCTCGCTGGCAATCTCGGGGACCGGAAACCCCAGCGTGGCGAGACTGCCCGACGCGATAGCGACATCGCTCACGCGCGCGTGCGCCGGACCGGTCATCGTCGACAGCAGCGCGGTCTCGCGATTGATGCGCCCCGTCATGCGGCCCGAGAAGTCGAAGCCGGGCAGCTGGTGGTCGTGATCGTACTGATAGTCGTCGCCGACGATGGTGGCGCGCAGGGTCCCGGACATGGGCACGTGTCGCGCCTTGCTGCGGCCGGTCGCGCGATTGGTGATTGTGAACCGGCGCGGCTGGCCGAACTCGAAGCTGCCGCTGCCCGCGAACGAGGCGCCGATCGCCTGCGGGCTGACGTTGGCCATGTCGAGCGCCGCCTGCGCGTCGAGCCCGCGCCACGAAGCGCTGGCCTTGCTGACCGACTCGCGGCCCCACGGCACGTTGAAGTCGGCGCGGATCTCGCCGCCCGACTGCGGGATGATCGCGAGCCCGGTGCCGGAGAACGACTCGAACGTCGCCAGTACGGGTCCGGCCAGGGTCAGCTCACGCTCGCGGCCGACGGCCAGCGTGTTGCTGGTGACCTGAAGCGCGGTCACGAAGTTGCGCGCCGGTCCTTTGATTGTTCCGTCGATCGTGGCCAGGCCGCTGATCGGCACGGGCGGCGGCGGCACCCACTGCGCGGCGCGCTCGACATTGACGGTGCCCTTGAGCGACAGGTCGAGGCTGGGCGAATCGAGCACGCGGTGAATCGGGCCGCTGAGGAAGGCGTTCAGCTCCGGCGACACCAGCCGCGCGTCCTGCAGCGAGACGTTGGTGCCGTCGAAGGTCATCACCGTTTCGAACGGCGCGAACGTCAAGGTCCGGTCGCGCAACCGCACCGCCAGCGGGCCGCGCACGGCGAACGCGCCTTCGGCGCCGAGCGCGGCATCGACGAGCGCCGACTCGATCCGCGGTACCGTCACGCCCCAGTCACGCGCCGCGTCGGTGTACTGCACGTCCAGCCCGCGCAAGGTGAGCCCGCGGATGTCGAGCCGCCGCGGAGTCTCCGGCGTCGGCGCGGTCGACCCGGGCGGCAGGTTCACCACCCCGTTGGCGTCGCGGTAGATGTCGACGATGCCGGCGTCGATTTCGAGATGGTCTATGGCGAAGCGTCCGCGGAAGACGATCCAGGGCAGCTTCACCTGGATGCGGCTGGCCACCAGGAAGGGGCGGTCGTCGTGGCCCTCGGCCGCCAGGCGCACGTCGGTGAGGGTGATGCGGCGGGTCAGCGCGTTGTAGCTCAGATCATTCGCGCGGAGCGACAGGTGGTAGCGGGTAACGAAGTCGCCGGCCCAGGCCAGCGCGCGGGCGCGCGCCCAGGGTGTATGAATGGCCAGCACGAGCGCCAAAGTAGCCACGGCGGCAATCGCCACCGGCCAAATCAGCCCACGCCGCACCCAAACCCTCACAGTATCGATTCTAGTCCTGCAATTGGGATACCATTCGCCGAGTGGAGGATCAGCTCATGCGTATGAAGTCATGGCTCAAAATCGGCCTCGGCGCCGCTTTGAGCCTGGTGACGAGTAGCGCGATGGCCCAGGCACCCGCCGCACCGGCGTTGAAGGTCGGTGACATGGCCCCCGCGTTTTCGGCACCCGGATCGGATGGTAAGACCCACACGCTGGCCGAGTCGAAAGGCAAGCAGGCGGTGGTACTCGCGTGGTTTCCGAAGGCCTTTACCGGTGGTTGAACGGCCGAATGCAAGTCGCTCCGTGAGAGCGGCGATCTCATCCGGCAGTACAACGTCGCGTACTACATGATCAGCACCGACACGTTGGAGGACAACACGAAGTTCGCGCAGATGCACGAAGCGGACTATCCCATCCTCAGCGATGTCACCAAGGAGATTGGCACCAAGTACGGCGTCCTCGGCGCGACCGGCATGGCCCGGCGCTGGACGTTCTACATCGACCCGGACGGCAAGATCCTCCACATCGACACCGCGGTGAAGCCCGCGTCGTCGGGTCCGGACATGGTCGCCAAGCTTGGCGAACTGAAGATCGCCAAGCGCAAGTAGAATCCGGCTTTCCTGTCCACAGTAGCCTCGGCGAAGGTGGCAGCCGGAGTGACTAGACAATCACCGACCTGGCCCGCAGTAACGGCGCGGCCAGGTCGGCATCCCCTTCCACCCGCACCCGCTGCATCAGCGCATCACCCGACAACGCGTTGTAGAACATCCGCCACACATCATCGGCGGCGATGGTGACAGTGGTGTCGGGAGAGGCGGGACGGCCGCGCCGCAGTTGCCAGCCGCCGGCGTCGCGGAGCAGCGACCAGGCGCCGGTGGTCTCGCCCATCACGCTGAGCGTCACGACCGTCGCCGGTGGAGCGGCGACCGCGGCGTAAGCGTGTGGCAGCGCGCGGACCGACATGTCGAGCAGCGGTTCCAGCCAGCGCGGCTCGAGCAGCCGCGGACGGTTGACCGCGTCGCGGATCTGCATCTGGTGGTGCCAGTGTTCGGTGTACTCGCGGCCGGTGTCCATCCAGTTGGCCGATGATTGCTCACCCGCCCAGCTCACAGCGTAGAGCGCCGGCGCGTTCGGATCGAGGCGCGTGACGAGGTCGGCCAGTTGCCGTCCGGACCGCTCGAGCAGATCGATCAGTAGCGGCGTGCTCAGGCGCGCGCCATAGGCCACGCCGCCGGCGTTCAGGGCGTTGATGAAGCGGGCGAGGTCGGCGTCGTTCTCGATCGGCCGGTCGGGCGGGGTGAAGTGGGCGTCGCGCTGCGCCGAGATCTTTCGGAGCTGGCCGTCGAGCAGGTGCGCAGCGACGTCGCGCACGCGCCAGTGGCCGGCGACCGTCGGCCGCAGCCAGTCGGCGGCCGTCAAACCGCGTAACAACGTCACGAGCTCTCGCGCCAGAGGGCGAAACAAGGGCGCGGTGTCACAGGGCGCAAGCGGCGTCATGCCCTGGCATTTTATGGTGGGGCGGGCGCCGGCAAAGGCCTTGACAGCACTCGCCGCCGCCCCTAATGTCCGCCACGGTGACGGGCGGGACCGTCGCCGATCCGGTGACCCTCAGGAGACCAACATGCGCCGACTTCTAGTGAGCGGGGCAATCGTTGGCGTTGCGGTGTTCATCCTGGCTCGCGACGCGGGAGCGCAGGCTTCCATTGCCGGCGTGGTGAAGGACGGCACCGGCGCGGTGCTCCCCGGCGTGACGGTCGAGGCCTCGAGCCCGGACGTACGGCACCAACCCCGCGACCAACGCGTGGATGCGGCCCGCCGCGATCGTGGACGCGCGCTACGTCCGCTTCGGCATGCAGATGTCATTCTAGTTAGGGATCACGCATCCCTGCTCCCTGCTCCCTGATCGTATACTGGCACCGTGCACTCGCGTTTGCTCCGGGCCTGGCTGCGGTGGCGGCGCTTGCCGGCAAGTGAACGGTCGGCGACGCTGGCCGTCGCGGGCCTGGTCCCGTTCGTCACCATCAGTCTTCGGCTGATCGGCTTCCCGCGCACGCTGCGCTGGATTGAGTGGTCCGCGCAGGGCGCGCCGCTCATTGCCGAGTCTGAATCGGTGGTTCTCGGCGAAGCGACGAGGGCGCTCGCGCGCGTGCGACGGCGCACACCGTGGACCGGCCGCTGCCTTGCCCAAGCGCTCGGTCTGTGGTGGATCCTTCGTCGGCGGGGCCTGACGGCGTCACTGAGCTTGGGAGTCCGACGGACGGGCGATGCATTGCAGGCCCACGCGTGGGTCGTGTCCGCGGGCCAGGTGATTGGCGACAGCGCGATAGTCGCGCAGACCTATCACGCTCACTTCACCTCCGCAACCGGGCGATTGGCGTTCCGGGCAACGCGCAGGCCGAACCTGATCTAGGGGTCTGAATTACGCCGATGCCGTCTTGTCGATGCAGACGACGTCTTCGGCGAGGGCGGCTTCCAGGAACGCCAGCACGTCGCCTTCGCAGGTCGCGGGCTCGACCTCGTAGCTGGCACGCAGCGCCTCACATATTTCCGCCACCGTGATCGGCGTCGTCAGTCGGCGCCAGATCTCGGCGCCGACACCATCGGTGTCGAAATACGCGTTACGCTCGACGTGCAGCAGCACCACGGCGGCACCGACATCGGCGGACAGCACCGATGGATTCTGCATCAAGCGCGCGGTGAGGTGAATTCTTGAGTCCGGCGCCATCGCTTTATTCTAGGCCACGGCGGGCGCTGATTGAACCCTTGCCGTCCACCTGTGCCGTAGTCGATTCTGCCGGCTGCGCCGGCACGGCGCCTTCCTTGCCGATGCGCTCCGGCGCTGGCGCCGGTCGAGGGTTGAGCTCACGAAAATGAATCACTCCCGTCTCCTTCGATCCTTCTTGCCGTCATGATCATGGTCGTCGTTGCAGTCATCGTCATCGCGGTGGTTGCGAACGGTAACGGACACAGTCGCGGTGTCGACGCCGCCGTGGCCATCGCTGATGGTGTAGGTGAACGACGTGCGGCCGGTGAACCTCCCGGGCGGTGTGTAATTGATGGTGCCGTTCGGGTTGATCGACACGCCGCCCTTCGACGGTTGCGTCACGCTGGTCACGGTCAGTGGGTTGCCATCGGGATCGGTGTCGTTCGCGAGCACCGCGATCGTCTTGGCATCGCCCTTTTCGGTCGTCAGTGAATCGTTCTTCGCGTAGGGCGCACGATTCGAGCTGGTCACCTTCCACACGAAGGTGCCGGTGCCCGTTGCATTCGACGGATCCTTCACGGTCACGGTCACGGTGTAGTCGCCCGCGGCGGTCAGCGTCCCGGTGATCTTGCCGGCCGTGTTCATGCTCGTGCCGGGCGGCAAGCCCGTGGCGCTGTAGTCAATGGGGTCGCCGTCCGGATCGCTGCCCGTTACCTGGACGTTGGCCCACGAGCCCTTCGCGTCGCTGCGGTCAGGCGCCGCGACGGTTGGCGGACGGTTCTGGCTGGTGACGACCCACACGAAGGTGCCGGTCCCGGTCAGTTCGCCGTCGTCAGTCACGGTAATGGTGACGTGGTAGGTGCCGGCACTGGTGTAGCTGAGGTCACCGGTCACCGCACCGGTCTCCTCGTCGATCGACAGTCCGGGCGGCAGGCCGCTGGCGCTGTAGGTGATGGTGTCGTTGTTCGGGTCGCTGCCCGTCACCTGCACCGACACGCTGTCGCCTTCGAGGTTGGTCCGGTTCGGGCCGGACACGACCGGCGGCTGGTTGACCGGCGGCTCGTTACCCTCGCAGGTCGTGAACTCGAGCTTGGCGATCTTGAACGCGTCGTTCGTGCCGGTGGTCTGCGCGGCAATGACCAGCACGTTGCCGGAGACTTCGCCGCCGTTGAACGGCTGCCAGTGCGCCGAGGTGGTCGAGCTCGGACTGTCTTCCTTCGTGCCCAGGCTCGCCAGCAGCGCATCGCTCAGCGTCAGGTGGTTGTTGTAGGGATCGGACTTCATGCCGATCCACACCGTGGCGTCGCCGTCGGCGCCAATGTAAGAGAGATACGCCTTGGTCACGACCACCGGCTGCGAGAACTCGAACAGCACGTAGTTGTTGCGGTCGCCGACGTTGTCGACCTTGTGGGTGTCGCCGCTGCCATCACCTTCGCTGCCGTCGGTGACGCCCATGCCGACGCTCCACGCGCCGAGGAATGCCGTCGACCACACGCCGCTGGTCTTGGCGCGGCTGAACGCCGAGGCCTTCACGTTGACGCCGTTGGCGGTGAAGCTGCGGACGTTGCCGGCCGTGCCGGATGTCGCCGAGTTGCCGGTGGTCGCAAACGTGCCGGCCGAGCAGGTCGGAGTCTCGATGCACGAGCTGAACTGCAGCTTGCCGACCTTGAACGAGTCGTTGTTGTTGGTCGGCAGCGCAGCAATCACCAGCACGTTGCCCGCGAGCTGCTCACCGTTGAAGGTCGCCCACCGGGTGTCGCCGCTGCCGGCCGCATTCTCTTCAGCGCTCAGTGATGCCAGCACCGCGTCACTGAGGGTGATGTGATCGATGTAGGCGTTGGGCTTGGTGCCGACGTAGATGATCGAATCGCTGTCGGCGCCGACGTAATCGAGATACGCCTTCGTCACCACTACCGGCTTGTCGAATTCGAACAACACGTAGTTGTTGCGATCGCCGATGTTGTCGACCATGTGCGTATCGCCGCTGCCGCTGCCTTCGCTGCCGTCGGTCACGCCGACGCCAGGCGCCCAGGCGCCGAGGAACGCGCTCGACCAGACGCCGTTGCTCTTGGCGCGGGCGAACGCCGACACCTTCACGTTGACGCCGTTGGCGGAGTAGCTGCGGATATTGCCCGGCGTCCCCGAGGTCGCGGAGTTGCCGTTCAGCGTGATGGTGCCCGCCACGCACGGCGCCGGGTCACCAGGACAGCCGAGCAGCCCGTTGTTGACCGTGCCTTCGTGGAAATTCATGTTCAGCGATTCCAGAATGCCGTTCAGCGTCGAGATCGACATCCCGCTCGGCAACGCGCTGGTCTGGCCGCCGAGTACGGTGTTGGCCATGGCCAGGATCTGGTTCACGGTCTGCCCCGCCAGCGGACCCGACACCATGACCAAGTCGCCGAGGCCCGTCTTGGTCGCGCCGGCCGACGAGAAGTCGACAGCCAGCCGCAGCGCCAGCAGTTGCGCCGCGAAGTTGCCGGCCGACGACCAGGTCGGATCGACCGCGCTCGAGTAGAGGGCCTTCGGCCTGCCGCCCTGCGGCAGGAACGCCTGGATGGCGTTGGCGCTCGTGAACTTCAGCGTCTTGACGCCGCCGATGATCACGTAGCCGGTCGGGTAGACCATGCCGAACTTGGCGGCCAGGAACTGACCCGGCGCACCACCGTTACCCCAGCCACCCTGCGAGTAGGTCAGGTAACCGGTGGTCGAGCAGGTCACGTTCGGCAGCACGGTCAGCGTGCCGTTGACGAAGACGAACTCGTAGTTCGCCGCCGCCAGCGTGCCGGCGGTCACCGCAATCGGGTAGGCACCGGTCGGGCTCGCCATGACCGCCGTCGTCGCGAGCGCTGCCGAGCCGCTCACCACCGACGCCGGATCGCCGTTCACGAAGCCAGTAATGGTCGCGGTCAGCGCCGGGTTCGCTTCACCCTGCAGGCGGGACTTGTCGTCGGCCTTCACGGTGAGCGACGCCTTCGTGATCGTGAAGGCGCCGGGCACGTAGGTGATGGCGTAGTTGCCGGCGTTGCCGCCGCTCGCGGTCGCCGTCGTCGGATAAGACCCAACCGCCTCGCCCGCGGCGCGGGTCGAGTTCAACGTGATGCTGGCGATGTCGCCGGCCAGGAAGCCGGACTGCGTGGTGGCGCTCAGCGCCGGGTCAGTCGTGCCGTAGACCTTCGCGCCGCCACCGGCCGTGACCGTGGCCGCCTTCGGCTCGATCACCAGCGGCGCTGGCACGTAAGTGAACGTCAGGTTGTCGTCGTTGGCACCCGTGCAGACGATGCTGTAGGTGCCGGCCGCGCTGTGCGGACCGCTGACCGAGCAGGTCGGCGCCGTGGTCACCGTGCCGGGGTTCTCGCCGCTCGGGAACGCACCGTAAGTGAAGTCGAACGTCGGCGTCGGATCACCATACGTGATGGTCTTCGGCGCCGCCGTCACCACCACCGGAGCCGGAGTGATCTCGAAGTTGCCGTGCCCATAGACCACCGTGTAGTTGTCGAGAGCGCCGCCCGCGGCCGTAGCCGTCGTCTCGTAGCTACCGACGTCCTCGCCGGCCTCGCGCGACTGTGCCAGGACGATGGACGGCAGATCCGCCGGCAGGAAGCCGGTGGTCACCACCACGCTCAGGGCCGGGTCCGCGGCGCCGAACAGCTTGGTGCCGCTGCCGGCCGTCACCGTCGCCGGAATCTTCGTGATGGTCACGGTCGCGCTGTCGCTCACCGGACCGTCGTGGTCGTCGTCACCGGCGAACGTGCAGGTCACCTCGTAGGTGCCAGCGTTCGTCGGCGCCGTCGCGCTCGGCCCATAAGTGGTCGCACCGGTGCCGAGGTAGCTCACCGTGAACGGCAGGCCGCTGCTCACCGTGCAGACGCTGCCCTTCGGCGTGCCGTCATACGGCACCGTCACGTCTGGAATGTCGACCGTCACCGTGGCCTTGGTCACCGTCAGCACACCGTTCACATAGGTGATGGTGTAGTTGCTCAGGCCCGTGCCCACGCCAGCGCTCGGGACGATGCTGTAGGGCGAACCCGCGGCCGAGGCCGCCGCCGGCGCACCGGCGCTCGTCAGCGTCGCCGATGTCACGGTGTCGGCACCCAGGAAGCCGGTGGTCGTGAACTCGGTGCCGACAAAGTTCACCGTGGCGCCAAACACCTTCGAGGTGCTGTTGGCAATCACCTGGGCCGGACGAGGCTCTACGGTCAGCGTGCCGGGCACGTAGATGAAGTCGTAGTCGAGATCCGAAGCGCCGGCGCAAGTAATGGCGTAGTCGCCCACCAGCGTGTGCGCGCCGCTCACCGAGCAGGTGGGCGGAACGTCAACATCACCGGGAGTGCCGCTGCCCGGGAACGGCCCGTAAGCGAAGTCGAAAACCGGATCAGGATCACCGTAGGTGACGGTCTTCGGGTTGGCCGTCACCGTAATCGTCGCCTTCGTGATGGTGAAGACACCGGGCACGTAGGTGATGGTGTAGGCGGCGGCGTTGCCGCCAGTCGCGGTCGCGGTCGTGGCGTAGCTGCCGACGGTCTCGCCGGGCGCGCGGGTCGAGTCGAGCGTGATGCCGGCGATGTCGCCCGCGTCGAAGCCGACCTGCGTCGTGGACGTCAAGGCCGGATCGGCCTCGCCCACCGTCTTGGTACCGCCCCCAGCGGTAACCACCGCAGTCTTGACCGTCGTCACGGCCGGCGTGGTCGAGCAGCCCGACACGCAGGCTGGCACGTCGGGCGTCGTGTAGACCGCCACGTTGGAGAGCGAGGTCGTGCCGACCGGGAAGACCGGCGCGAGCGTCACCGTCACCGACACGCTGCTGGAAGCGCCGGGCGCGAGCATCCCAAGGTTCCAGGTCACGACCCCGGCAGCGTGGCTGCCGCCGCCGGTAGCCGACGCAAACGTTGCCAGATTGGGCAGCGCATCGCTCAGGGTCACGGCCGTCGCGCCGGCACTACCCGTGTTGCGGTAGCTGATGGTGTAAACCAGCGTCCCGCCCGGCGCCGCGGTAGCGGCGCTGACCGACTTGGACACCTCGAGGACTGGCGCCGCGGTCACCGTGGTTGTGACGGGCGGCGTCGGCGGCACAGGCGGCGCGTTCGGCGCAGCGATCACCGCGCTGTTGGTCACCGGCGTCGTGCCGATCGGGAAGGTCGTATCCAGCGTGACGGTCAACGTCACGGAGCCGCTGGCGCCGGCCGCGACCGTGCCGAGGTTCCAGGTCACCGTGCCGGCATTGTTAGTGCCACCGTTGCTCGCCACTGCAAAGCTCGTCATTGCCGGCACGACGTCCGAAATGGTCGCTCCGGTTGCGTCGGCGTTGCCGGTGTTCTCGTAGCCGATCGTGTAGACCAGCGTCTCTCCGGGCAGCGCCGTTGCCTTGTCAACCGACTTGGTGATGGTCAGGCGCGGTTCCGCGACCGGCGTCTCCACCGGCGGCGTCGGCGGCACGGGCGGCACGCCAGGGCCGGCAATCGTCGCGCTGTTGCTGATCGTCGTGCCCAGCGGCGTGTTCTCGTTCACCGTGACCACCAGGGTCACCGATCCGGTCGCGCCAGCATTGATGCTCGCGATCGACCAGGTCACCGTGCCGGCCGTGTTCACACCGCCGTTGTCGGCGCTCACGAACGTCGTGTTGGCCGGCACCAGGTCGGTAATCGCGACGCTGTTCGCGGTCGCGTTACCGGTGTTCTCGTAGCCGATCGTATAGGTCAGCGTCGCGCCGGGAGCCACGGGGCCCGCCGGGCTCACGCTCTTCGTGATCGTCAGGCGCGGTTGCGCGACCGGCGTCTCCACCGGCGGCGTCGGCGGCACGGGCGGCACGCCAGGGCCGGCAATCGTCGCGCTGTTGCTGATCGTCGTGCCCAGCGGCGTGTTCTCGTTCACCGTGACCACCAGGGTCACCGATCCGGTCGCGCCAGCATTGATGCTCGCGATCGACCAGGTCACCGTGCCGGCCGTGTTCACACCGCCGTTGTCGGCGCTCACGAACGTCGTGTTGGCCGGCACCAGGTCGGTAATCGCGACGCTGTTCGCGGTCGCGTTACCGGTGTTCTCGTAGCCGATCGTGTAGGTCAGCGTCGCGCCGGGGACCACGGGGCCCATCGGGCTCACGCTCTTCGTGATGTGCAGGTCAGGCGCGGCCGTGACCGTGGTCGTCACCGGCGGCGTGGTGCAGCTGGTCGTGCAGGCCGGCACATCCGGCGTCGTATAGACCGCCGCGTTGCTCAGCGTCGTCGTGCCGTTCGGGAACGCGGCATCGAGCGTGACCGTGACGGAGACCGACCCGCTGTCGCCGACAGCAACGGTGCCGATGTTCCAGGTGACGGTGCCGGCGGCGTGCGCGCCCGGACCGGTCAACGACGCGAACGTCGTGCGCGCCGGCAGCACGTCACTGAGCGAGACGTTGGTGGCGTCCGCATCACCGGTGTTGCTGTAGCCGATCGTGTAGACCAGTGAGCCGCCCGGCAGCGCCGTTGCGGCGCTCACCGACTTGGTCACCGTCAGCACCGGCGCCGCCATCACCGTGGTGGTCACCGGCGGTGTGGTGCAGCCGCTGGTGCAGGCCGGCACATCAGGCGTCGCGTAAACAGCCACGTTGCTCAGCGTCGTCGTCCCGGCCGGGAACACCGCGTCGAGGGTCACTGTCACCGTCACGCTGCTCGAGGCGCCGGCGGCCAGCGTGCCGAGGCTCCAGGTCACAGTGTTCCCGGCGTTGGTGCCGCCGCCGGTGGCCGAGGCGAAGGTAGTGCGCGCCGGCAGCACGTCGCTGATCGCGAAGTTGGCCGCGTCGGCGTTGCCGGTGTTCGCGTAGTCGATGGTGTAGACCAGCGAGCCACCCGGCAGGGCGCTCGCCGCACTCACCGACTTGGTCACCGTCACGTTCGGTTCCGCGGTCACCGTCGTGGTGACCGGCGGCGTGGTGCAGCCCGCCGTGCAGGCCGGCACATCCGGCGTCGTGTAGACCGCCGCATTGCTCAGCGTCGTCGTGCCCACCGGGAACACCGGGTCGAGCGTCACGGTGACGGAGACACTGCCCGAGGCGCCGGCCGAAACCGTGCCGACCGCCCAGGTCACCGTACCAGCGACGTGTGTGCCGCCGCCGGTCGCCGAGGCGAAGGTAGTGCGCGCCGGCAGCACGTCG
>JBFWUK010000003.1:135734-194307 GCA_050247355.1 Vicinamibacterales bacterium
CACGGTGACGGAGACACTGCCCGAGGCGCCGGCCGAAACCGTGCCGACCGCCCAGGTCACCGTACCAGCGACGTGTGTGCCGCCGCCGGTCGCCGAGGCGAAGGTAGTGCGCGCCGGCAGCACGTCGCTGAGCGAGACGTTGGTGGCGTCTGCATCACCGGTGTTGCTGTAGTTGATCGTGTAGACCAGCGAGCCGCCGGGCAGCGCCGTCGCCGCGCTCACCGACTTGGTCACTGTCAGGTTCGGTTCCGCGGTCACCGTGGTGGTCACCGGCGGCGTGGTGCAGCCCGTCGTGCAGCCAGGCAGATTGGTGCCGCTGTGGACCGCGCTGTTGGCAACGGTGGTCGTGCCGGCCGGGAACACGGCGTCAAGCGCCACCGTGACCGAAACCGACCCGCTGGCGCCAGGTGCCACCGTGCCGACGTTCCAGGTCACCGTGCCGACCGTATGCGTGCCGGGGCCGGTCAGCGACGCGAACGTCGTGCGGCCCGGCAGCACATCGCTCAGCACCACACCGTTGGCTGCGCCGTTGCCGGTGTTGTTGTAGTTGATGGTGTAAACCAGCGTGCCGCCCGGGTCCGCGGTCGCGGCGCTCACCGACTTGGTCACCGTCAGGGCCGGTGCGGTCAGCGTCAGTTGACCATCGACGTAGGTAACTGCGTAGTTCGCCAGACCTGTGCCGGTCGCGGCACTCGGGACGATGGCGAACGGACCGGGCAGGGCGGCCAGGGCCGGCGCGCCGGCGCTGGTCAGTACCACTGATGACACGGCATCGGTGAAGGCCAGCGGCGTGGTCGTGAATTCCGTTCCGGCAAACACGTACTCGTCACCGAAATTCTTGCTCACGTCGTTGGCGGTGATGGTGAGCGGCCGTGGCGTGATCTCGAGATTGTTGCCAATGTAGGTGATGGCGTAGTTCGCACCCAGCGCCACGGTACCCTGGCTGATGGCGTACGGTGAACCGGCCACCGCCTCGCCGGCGGCCCGAGCCAGGGCTCCGGTGAACTCGTCACCCGGCAGCAGCGAGCCCGCCGTCACCTGGTAGGTCAAGGCCGGATCGGCGTCGCCGTAGACCTTGGTCTTCGGGTCGGCGGTAATCGTCACCGCGCGCGGCAGGATGGTCAGCTCACCGTTGACATACGCAATGGTGTAGTTGCCGAGGCCGGTGCCCACGACAGCACTCGGGACAATGGCGTAGGGCGAACCGGCAATCGATGCCGCGGCCGGCGTCCCGGCGCTGGCCAGCGTGGCGCCGGTGACGGTGTCACCCAACAGCAGGCCGGTCGCCACGATTTCAGTACCAGCAAACACATGCTCGTCGCCGTAATTCTTGGTGGCGTTGCCAGCAGTGATGGTCAGGGGCGCGGGCGTAATCGCCAGCTCACTGCCAACGAACGTGACGGCATAGCTGGTGGCGTTGGTCACCGAGGCGGTGCCCTGCTGGATGGCGTAGGGCGAGGTTGCCACCTGCTCGCCAACGACGCGAACCAGGCTGCCGGTGAGCGTGTCCCCGTTCACGAGCGTACCGGAGGTGACGCCGAAGGTCAGCGACGGGTCGCTGGTGCCGTAGACCTTCGTCTGCGGTGCGGCCGTGATCGTGATCGCCAGCGGCGTCACGGTCAGCTGGCCGTCAACGTAGGACACGTCGTAGTTGGAGAGCTGCGTCGCGGGACCGGCCACCGCGGCGCTTGCCGCAATGGCATAGGGCGAACCATCAACCGTGGCTGACCCCGGTGCGCCGGCGCTAGTCAGCGTGGCGCTCACAATCGACTCGCTGCCGACCATCGGCGACACCGAGATCTCGGTGCCGGCGAAAGACAGGACGTCACCGTAGACCTTCGACGTGTTGCTGGCGGTCACCGTCACCGGACGCGGCTGGATGGTGAGGCTGTCGCTGATGTAAGTCAGCGTGTAGCTGGGGCCGAGGCTGACCGAGCCCTGCGCAATCGCGTAGGTGCCGACGTTCTGGCCGGGCGCCCGGGTCAGGCCGCCCGAGAAGCTGTCGCCGCCGATCAGCGAGCCGACGGTGATGGCGTAGGTCAGCGGCGGATCGAGGGTCCCGTAGATCTTGGTCAGAGGGTTGGCCTTGATCGTCACCGGCCGCGGGATGATCGTCAGCGTGCCGTTGACATAGCTGATGGTGTAGTTGGCCAGGTTGGCACCAACCGCCGCGCTCGGCACGATCGGATACGGGGAGCCGGCGACCGGCGCGTTGAACACCGCGCCGGCACTCGTCAAGGTCGCGCTGCTCACCGTGTCGGCGAACTTCAGGCCGCTGGTGGTGAACTCGGTGCCGCCAAAAGTCAGAACGTCGCCGTAGTTCTTGGTGTCGTTGCTGGCCGTGATGGTCAGGGGCGCCGGCGTGATGGCGAAGTCCGCGCCGATGAAGGTGATCGCGTAGCTGCTGTTCAGCGCCAGCGTGCCCTGCGTGATGGCGTAGGGCGTGCCGTTGACGTTCTCGCCGGCCGCGCGCACGAGGGCGCCGGTGAAGGTGTCGCCGGGCACGAGCGATCCCGCGGTGACGCTATAGGTCAACCCCGGATCCGTGTCGCCGTAGACCTTGGTCTGCGGATCGGCAGTCACGGTAATCGGCCGCGCCGACACCAGGAGTTCGCCGTCGGCGTAGCTCACGAGGTAGTTGTCCAGCGACGTGCCCGCGCCGGCCACCGCCGCGCTCGGTTCAATCGCATACGGCGAGCCGCTCACGGCGGCTGATGCCGGCGCACCGAGGCTCGACAGCGACACGCTGGCGATCGACTCGCTGCCGACCATGGCCGTGGTCGTAAACTCGCTGCCGGTGAACGTCACCGTGTCGCCGTAGACCTTCGACGCGTCGTTGGCCGTCACCGTGACCGGCCGCGCCGTGATCGCCAGGTTTGCGCCGATGTAGGTCAGCGAGTAGTTGCCGCCGAGGGTGACCGTGCCCTGATTGATGGCGTAGGGAGACGAAGCCACGTTCTCGCCGGCCGCGCGGACCAGGCTGCCCGTGAACTCGTCGCCCGACAGCAGCGAGCCGGCCGTGACCTGATAGGTCAGCGCCGGGTCGCTGTCGCCGTAGATTTTCGTCTTCGCGTCAGCGGTAATGGTCACCGCTCGCGGCAGCACGGTCAGTTGGCCGTTGGCGTAGCTCACCGCGTAGTTGCTGAGGCTGGTTGAGGGGCCCGGAACCGCCGCGCTCGGCACGATCGGATACGGCGACCCGGGAATGCTCGCCGCCGCGGGCGTGCCCGCGCTGGTCAGCGTGGCGCTCGCAATCGTGTCGCCCGACACGAGACCGGTCGTCGTGAACTCGGTGCCGGCGAAGACGTGCTCATCGCCGTAGTTCTTGGTGGCGTTGCCGGCGGTGATGGTCAGCGGCGCCGGCGTGATGGCAAAGTCCGCGCCAACGAACGTGATCGCGTAGCTGCTGTTCAGCGCCAGCGTGCCCTGCGTGATGGCGTAGGGCGTGCCGTTGACGTTCTCGCCGGCCGCGCGCGTCAGCGCGCCCGTGAGAGCGTCACCGTCGACCAACGTGCCGGCCGTGATGCTGTAGGTCAGCCCCGGATCGGCGGTGCCGTAAACCTTGGTTTGCGGATCAGCGGTCACCGTGATCGGCCGCGCCGACACTTCCAGCTCGCCGTTGACGTAGCTCAGGAGGTAGTTGCTCAGCGACGTGCCGGCGCCGGCCACCGCCGCGCTCGGCTCGATCGCGTACGGCGAGCCGCTCACCGCCGCGGTCGGAGGCGCACCCAGGCTCGACAGCGACACGCTGGCGATCGACTCGCTGCCGACCATGGCGGTGGTCGTGAATTCGCTGCCGGTGAACGTCACCGTGTCGCCGTAGACCTTCGACGCGTCGTTCGCCGTCACCGTCACCGGCCGCGCCGTGATGTCGAGGTTGGCGCCGACGTAGGTCAGCGAGTAGTTCGCACCGAGGGTCACCGTGCCCTGGGTAATGGCGTAGGGAGACGAAGCCACGTTCTCGCCGGCCGTGCGTGCCAGGCTGCCCGTGAATGCGTCGCCCGACAGCAGCGAGCCGGCCGTAATCTGATAGGTCAGCGCGGGATCACTGTCGCCGTAGACCTTGGTCTTCGCATCGGCCGTGATGGTCACCGCCCGAGGAGCGATCGTCAACTGCCCGTTGGCGTAGCTCACCGAGTAGTTGCTGAGACTGGTCGCGCCGCCCGGGACGGCCGCGCTCGGCGCGATGGCATACGGCGAACCCAGAATCGGCGCGTTGGCCGGCGTGCCCGCGCTGGTCAGCGTGGCGCTCGCAATCGTGTCGCCCGACACGAGACCGGTCGTCGTGAACTCGGTGCCGGCGAAGACGTGCTCATCGCCGTAGTTCTTGGTGGCGTTGCCGGCGGTGATGGTCAGCGGCGCCGGCGTGATGGCAAAGTCCGCGCCAACGAACGTGATTGCGTAGCTGCTGTTCAGCGCCAGCGTGCCCTGCGTGATGGCGTAGGGCGTGCCGTTGACGTTCTCGCCGGTCGCACGGGTCAGCGCGCCCGTGAGGGCATCGCCATCGACCAATGAGCCGGCCGTAATGCTGTAAGTCAATGCCGGATCGGTGGTGCCGTAGACCTTGGTCTGCGGATCAGCGGTCACCGTGATCGGCCGCGCCGACACTTCCAGTTCGCCGTTGACGTAGCTCAGGAGGTAGTTGCTCAGCGACGTGCCGGCGCCGGCCACCGCCGCGCTCGGCTCGATCGCATACGGTGAGCCGCTGACGGCGGCTGATGCCGGCGCACCGAGACTCGACAGCGACACGCTGGCAATCGACTCGCTGCCGACCATGGCCGTGGTCGTAAACTCGGTGCCGGTGAACGTCACCGTGTCGCCGTAGACCTTCGACGCGTCGTTCGCGGTGACCGTCACCGGCCGCGCCGTGATCGCCAGGTTTGCGCCGATGTAGGTCAGCGAGTAGTTCGCACCAAGGGTCACCGTGCCCTGGGTGATGGCGTAGGGAGACGCAGCCACGTTCTCGCCGGCCGCGCGTGCCAGGCTACCCGTGAATGCGTCGCCCGACAGCAGCGAGCCGGCCGTAATCTGATAGGTCAGCGCGGGATCACTGTCGCCGTAGACCTTGGTCTTCGCGTCGGCGGTAATCGTCACCGCGCGCGGCGCAATCGTCAGACTCCCATCCGCGTAGTTCACGGTGTAGTTGCCGAGGTCAGTACCGGCTCCCGCGACGGCCGCGCTGGGCACAATCGCGTACGGCGAGCCCGCAATCGATGCCCCCGCCGGCGTGCCCGCGCTGGTCAGCGTCGTGCTGACAATCGTGTCGCCCGGCATAAGGCCTGTTGCCGTGAACTCTGTACCCGCGAAGACGTGCTCATCGCCGTAGTTCTTGCTGACATTGGCAGCGGTGATGGTCAGGGGTGCGGGTGTCACGGCCAGTTCGGCAGGCACAAACGTGATGGCGTAATTATCGGGGTTGCTGGCGGATACCGTCCCCTGCTCGATCGCGTACGGCGAGGTGGCAACCATTTCGCCGGGCACCCGTGTGGGTGCGCCGCTCAGGGTGTCGCCAGGCACCAGGGTGCCCGCCGTCACCTGGAACGTGAAGGCGGGATCTGCCGACCCGTAAACCTTGGCCTTGTTGTCGGCAGTGATGGTGATCGCCCGGGGCGTCACGGTCAGCACGCCGGGGTTATAGGCGATGGTGTAGTTGCCAAGGCCCGTGCCGGAGGCTCCGCTCGCCAGAATTGAATACGGCGAACCCGACACCTGTGCGTTCACCGGCGCGCCATCGCTGGTCAGCGTGGCGCTGGTCACGGTGTCGCCAGCCAACAGACCGTCCGTCGTGAACTCGGTGCCCGCGAACGCATGCAGGTCACCGTATTGCTTGGTGGCGTTATTCGCGGTAATGGTCAGGGGCTTCGGCGTGATCGTCAGTTGACCGTTGACGAACGTGATCGAGTAGTTCGCCAGCCCCGTGCCGCTCGCGGTGCTGGGGACGATCGAATACGGCGAACCGCTGATCGGCGATGCCGCCGGGCTGCCGCCGCTCGCGAGCGAAACCGAGGTGACGGTGTCGGTGTTGACCAGGCCGGCGGCCACGAACTCTGTGCCACCCGGTGTGAACACCGTGCCATAAACCTTGGAGCTGCTGTTGGCGGTGATGGTCAGCGGTCGAAGCGTCACCACCATGGAACCGTTGACGTAGTTGATGGTGTAGTTACCCAGACCGACACCGGTCGCAGCAGACGGCGTGATGACGTAGGGCGAACCCGCCACCGTGGCGGTCGCGGGCGCACCCGAGCTGACCAGGGTGACGCCTGCCACCGAGTCGCCCGCCACCAGCCCGGTCGCGCCGAACTCGGTGCCAGCGAACGTGAAGACGTTGCCGTAGACCTTGCTCTGGTTGTTCGCGGTAACGGTGAGCGGAATCGGGGTGATGTTCGCGACCGCAGTCGGCGCGTCGGGCACGGTGTAGTTGCCCGCGTCGGTGCCGGCCAGTGCAAAGCCCGTGACCGTCACCGGCTTGCCGTTGCCGACGTCCTTGGTGTCGAAGGTCCCGGTCGGGTTGACCGAGCACGTCACGTTGTCGCCACCGATCACGCCGGTCAGCGAACAGGCACCTAGCGTTGCCGCCGTCGTGCCGTCGTATGGCTTGTTGTTGGCGACCACGGTCGCGGTCAGGGGCAGCGGCGTGATATTCGCGGTGGCGGTCGGCGCGGCCGGCGGAATGTAGTTGCCGATGTCTGGGCCGCCCGAGGTGAAGCCGGTCAGCGTCACGGTCTTGCCGTTGCCGACGTTCTTGTCGGAGAAAGCGCCCGATGCCGCGGAGCAGGTGACCACGTCGGGAGCGATCAAACCGGTCAGCGCGCAGCCGCTGATCGTCGCGCCCGTGTTGCCGTCGTAGACCTTGTCCGCCGCGGTTACCGACGCAAACAACGAAATCGGCATGATGTTCGCCGTCGTCGTCGCGGTCGGTGATGATAGCAAGTAGTTGCCGGCGGCGCTGCCCGTGAGGGACAAGCCAGTGCCGGTGACCACCTTGCCGTTGGCGACGTTCTTATCGGAAAAGACGGCCGCGGTCACGGCGAGGCCGACGTTGGCAGCCTCGGCGGGCAGCACGCCGGTGACTCCCTGGGTCAGTAGCGCGGCGGTGGTGTTGCCGTCGTAGAACTTGTGGTCGGCCGTAATGAACGGGGTGACCTCGATCGGCCAGATGTCCGCAGTCGTGGTCGCCTCGGTCGTCGTCAGCACGTAGTTGCCCGGATGGGTGCCGCCGGTGATGCTGATGGTGGTAGCGGTCACCGTCTTGCCGTTCGCGCTGTCCTTGTCCGAGAACGTCGACGGCCCGGCGACCGCGCAATCGGCGATACTCTCCGGCACGTCGTCGCCGGCCCATGGCGACGGCGCGACCTCTACCAGCTTGCAGGTGTCAATCGTGGCCGACGCCGTGCCGTCGTAGTACCGGCTGACCGCTGTCACCTGGGGGACCACCGGCCGAGGCAGCCAGGTGACCGTCGCCGACCCGGTCACGGTACCAACGGCACCGGTGACGGTCTCAGTGCCCGCATTGGTGCCGGTGTAGCAGAACAATGGTTGGGTGGTTCCACTATTGTCAGTGGTCTGGAACGCGACGGCGCCGGTCACGCTGGTGGTGAAGTCGACACGAACACCAGAGACGCCGACACTGGCGGGATCGAGCGCCGTTGCCGATACGCATGCCTGCTCGCCGACATACTTGGTATCGCCCGTCAGCGTCAGCGTGATCGTATTGACCGTGGCCACCGGGGCAACCGCCATACCGCCGGGATACGCATAAGTCGTAACCATGCCCGCGCCGGCTGACGTCGTGCCGTGGCCGGACGCCAGCACGCCGAAGGGCTGAGGACCGGTCATGGTATGGACACCAGGACCCGACAACGCGACCTGCACTCCCTTGAAGCCGCTGGTGCCGATCGCGGTCCACGCGCCGGCGGGCACCGGCACGCTGTCAACGGTGACCAACCCAACAGCGGCGTCGGGTGCGATCAGGTTCACGTAGTTGATGTGATCGAATCCGGCGCCCGTTGGCGTCGAGATGGTGTAGTCCTGCAGGTACTGTTCGTACGGATACAGGATCATCATCGATGGATCGTTGAAGGGGCTCGGGGGCGAACCACCGTCAAAGTTCCGGCTGTGCTCGAACTGGGTCACGAGGATCGGCTTGTCGGCGGTAATTTCCGATGCCGCGGTCAGAACCGTTTCGTAGAAACCACCGCGGTTCAGAACCGCCACCGGCGAGCCGTTGATGCTCACGTTGGTGCCGTTGGTCGAAGCCATGACACGGAAGCGATCACCGTTCAAACGGCCGGCGAACGGCATTGACAGGAACTGCCTACCCCACGCGTCCGTTGGTGGTAACTGCTCGAGCAACGTGTCACAGGCATTGACGCCGTTGGGGACGTTGCCGCAGCGATTGCCGCTGAACACGGCGATCTTCTTGTCGGCGACGATGATCGTGCCGGTCAGGTCGGCTGTGCCGGCGGCAGCCCGGCCGAGATACGTGTTGCCGGCACCCAGGGTCACGGAATACGGAACGCCAGCCGGCCGCGAGCCGATCGCCACGGTCGGCGTAATCGTGACCAAGGTGCCAGCTTCAGTGCCCACGATGGCGAATTGAGAACCACTGATGGTCGTCCCGGTTGTCGCGCCGTAGGACGCGACGATGTATTCCGTATCGAGCACCTCAACCGGCAGGCCAAGAAACGCATCAGCTGTCTGCGTGCCGTTGCTGAACCCGTACACGGCAAACTCGGCGGAGCCTGAGGTCGATGTGATGTGAATGCCCTTGTCTTCGACCGTGTCGTTGGTCTGCAGGTCGGCGCTCTGAGCGGCGGTGGTGGTCCCAACCGTCACACTAGGAATGATGACCTTCACAACCTGGCCGGCGGCCGTCATCGTCACGTCCTGATGGAACGGCGAGGCACCGAGCGCCGCAGGTGCGTAGTCGACATCGATCTCGGCGGGACCGGTGGACACCAGATACAGGAAGAGCTGATTCGCCTGCAGCGTGTTCCCAGGAAAGGCGATCCAGAACTCCTTGCCTCTGCTGTCTTTTTCAGCCGTTGCCGACTGAGGGAGGAATATGGCACTGACAATCGCGGCAGCTGCCAGAATGTTTCGCGCGTAGCGCCAGCGTGATCGCATCACTCGGGGTTTCGAATCACGCGCGTCAGCGCCGGAGATGGAGCTGCGAAGGCTAGTCAGGCTCATAAATCCTCGAACGGTCAAGCGGCTCACTTATGGTACTCAAGAAGACACTAAGGTCCGCCACGCACTGTAGAGCCTGGTGCCGAAAATGTCAATAGTGTCTTATTGAGTACCTAACAAGCTCTGCCGTAGAGGCCCTAGATATGACTTAATGTGCGGAGGGACGGCGACAGGTGACCGTCGCGCAAGGTGGCTGCCCAAAGGGGATGCGGGCAGCCCTAGTGGTAAGAAAACGTGTGGTTTACGACGAGCCGGCCGCGTCACCCATCGTGTTGGCTGCGGCCTGGGTTACTTCTGGGACCGCACTCTTCCGGAGGGCCGGAGCCGTCCACGGGAGCTTCGCCGATCCTTGGGAGACAGGAGCGGACCGGACGTGAGTCAAGGGCACGTTCGAGTTGTTCTGAGTCATGAAGAGTCCCTTCTTGTTTTGGAATTATACCAGATCTGCAAGCTTACCGCCCTGGAACTCGGTAGGACGCCTCGCTCCTGGCCACGAAGAGCCCGATGCAAACGCCACGAGCGACCACACTTGCCCCTCGACCGACCCAGTCTTGCCAGCCCGCCGACTGCAGATCAGTCGCGACTCGCCGCAGGTATTCCACATCAATTGCCTCGCGAGCCGGCGCCGATCTCTCGATTTCGGCAATCAACCCAAGAGTCCTGTCGCGTTCGAGTTTCATGCGCGCGCCGAGATCAGACGTCTGCGCAGCTCGTCGAGGAGCCAACCTGGCTTCGTCGGGCAAGATCGTGGTCAGGGCCTGCCGAACCAGCCATCGATCCTTCGGTCCCCGCCACATTCGATTGGGAATCCCCACGGCGAATTCCAGGAGCCGAACATCCTGGGTGGGGTCTCGCACCACGGCGCCGCCATGGGCGCCAAGTTCGGCCCACAGGGCGCCGACGATGTGGCGCCCCGGCCGTAGTGCCGTCAGTTGGGCGGATCGCCCGTCGCGCGGGCGTGCGGCAAAGCTCGGATCGTGACCGTCGTCCGCCATCCGCGCCTCGAGTTCCAGGCGGTCGGCAAAATCGGGATTGATCGCCGAGTAGCGCCGCCACGGCTGCCCGAGCGTCGGCCGAAAGCCCGACCGCCAGAACCGGCGGAGTGGGATAGCCGCTGGCTGCCATGCCGCCAACGTGCCTGCAGCTCTGGCCGCCCCAGCCGGGTCACGCCGGGCAAGCGCGTCGAAGATATCGGACCAGGCTGGTACCCCGGCCCACGACAAGGAGGCGTTGCCGTTTTGTCCCGTCAAGAGCACGTGGCCCCGGCTCGACTCCATTAAGGCCAATATCCAGTAATAACTGGCGGCTGCGTGGCCGGGCTCGGCGTGGATCTGAAGCAGCCGCTCCAATCCATCAAGCGGGCTCAGCCGCCCCGCCACGGCTTCATGCGCGATGTTTGTTGCCGAGGCCGCGATCAGCGCAGCCATGGCGTACTCGTTGCCGGCCGCCATCTCCCGGGTCGGTCCGACGAGAGGGACGGCGGTTAGCGCCTTCAGCTCGCGCCCCGTCGCACCGAGTTCGCGGGCCGCAAGCACCGCAACTGCACCTGAATCGAGGCCGCCGCTCAAAGTCACCGCCACAGGCCGCTGAGTGCGGACCCGGGTGCGAACGGCTACCGTCAGGTGGTGACGCAGCCCCTCGGCATACGCCTCGGCTGAGCCGAGCTGGTACTCGGGGACGTCTTCAAGGCGCCAATATCGGGTCAGCGCGCTACCGTCGGGGCTCGCCGTCAACGTATGCGCTGGCGGCACCCGCTGGATGTCCTGAAAGGCTGTGTCTGTCCCCTGGTAGGCGGGCCACGACACCAGGAGTTGCGCCAGGTAGAGCTCGTTCAGCCGCCGGCCCCCGTGGCGAAGGGCGAGCAGAGCTCGTCGATCGGACGCAAAGGCCAGGACGGGTCCAATGCGGGTGTAATACAGGGACGTGTTGCCATGATGATCGCGGGCCAGTGCGAGGCGGCGCTGTGCAGGCTGCCAGGCCGCAAACGACCAGTCGCCCAGCAACCGCGCCGCGCAGGCAAGCCCCCACTGTTCGTAGGCGAGTCGAACCAGTTCCCCGTCCGAGATCGCGTCGTGACGGCTCGCGGCGATGTCAAGCGTCTCAAACAGCTCCTTCCGATTATCGAGACGCGCTTCCGCTGTCAGCACTGCGTTGCGGGTCGGCGACGGGAGCTGGTCGTGGCGGGACTCCGGCGTATCCCAAAACAGGTACTGCCCGAGCGCAGCCGACTCGTCCGACCAGTCACGAGCGGAGTCCGGTCCCCAAAGGCGCATGACGCGTTGCATCGCCGCGAACTCGCCAACATCAAGGAGGCCGCCCGCCAGGTGAATCCAGCCGCAGATCCCGCTCACGTCACCACCGACCTGACCCATCCACCGAGGTACAACAGCGCCGGGTAGGTGGCCGGAAAGACCCAGAGAAACGTGTTCAGCCCCATGATCACCGCGGCGACCAGGTGAAACACGACACCCAGTCCCAAGGCCACCACCATCGCGTCCGGCGGCAGGATCAGGATCAACGGGAAGGCACACTCACCGATGACGACTGCTTTGCCGATCAAGGCCGGCAGCCAGCCCGACCGCTGCATCCAGCGAGCGACCACTGGCAGGCCGAGCGACCTCGTGCTGAAGATCTCGCGGATGAACGATCCGTCGTGCCAGCCAACTTGGCCGTACTTGACAAACCCGGCCGTCGTGTATGCCAGGCATGACTGAAGGCCGATGAACACCACCGTCATGGCGCGGGCTCCCGGAGTTCCGGCGAACTCGCCTACCAGCAACGCCAGGGCAACCACGTTTGCCATCTGGTCTGCCCCGGTCAGACCGGCCGGAATACGCAACGTGAGCAGCGCATTGGCCGCGACAATGCCTGCCAGGGGGACGGCCGGCGATACACCCACCACGACCGCGGCAATGAGGGCCACCGCGGCGGTACATCGCAGCGCCGCCACGGCGACGACGCTGAACGGATCGGCCGGCACCACGGCGGCCACCACGCGAGCCGCCAACCCAGTGCCGTGCCAGTGGCGAATGGCGCCCCAGTCCAACAGCGCACCCGGACCGAACAACGCCCGGTTGGCGATCACTTGAGCGCTGGTCACAACCAGGCCAATGGCCGAGACAACAGCCACGGAATCAAGGGCCTGAGCAGCTGTCGGTTCAGCAAACGGCATCACGTTAGCTGGTGGAAATCCGACAGAAACACAACGGGCCGTGATGAGTGGGGGTCATAGGCACGATGCGCCACGATCAGGAACTGAAACTCGCCACCACCATCGCCAGCGATCTGCCGTTCCATGAACCGCCGGAGCACGCCGTAGGGCGCCGAGTCCGGCAGTGCACCGCGACCGCGGCGATTCTGGACCTTCAGCGTCTGGTTAATCAGGGCCAGCACCAACTGGCGGTCGACGAACTGCGGATGCCACAGCCATGCACATGGCGGCCGAGCGGCCGCCAGCAGCACGGTTTTCCAGTTCGTGACCGCGCCGTCCTGCGTGCGCATTCTGATGAAGAAGTCGAAGTCGAACCTGGTGGGCAGGGCGAACAACCCCCAGTGCGGCACCAACCGGATCCAGTCCCGACCGCCGATGCGCTTGCCGAGACGCAAGGGCAGCTGCCGCAGTACGCTCAGACAGAACCACACGGCGAAGAAGCTCGCCACCAGCTCCTCTGTCACGGTGGGTCACTCGGCTTGCCCGCGAGGTCCAGGTAACCCAATCGCGACATCGTCGCGGCGTGACGGTCCACGATTCGTGCGACCTGCGATTCAGTGAGCGCTTCTCGCCACGCGCCGGCGCGGCCTTTGCGGAAGAACGCCGGCATCCCCCGGGGACGCTCGCGGAAGCCCCGGACCTGCTCCTGTGAGCGAAGCTCTTCGAAGGTAGAGAACGACAGCGACCGCCGCATCCGGGGCGAATCGATCGGCAGGCCGGCAAAGGCAAGGACCATTCCGAACCGCGTGACCGCATCGGCCGCGAGGTCCTCGTAGCGCAGCACCTGCACTTGCAGTGCCGACGCGTCGATCCAGCTTGCCACATGGTCCGACCAGGAGCGCAGCACCTGGGGCAGTTGCTCGTCCAGTCGATCACCACCCGGCGAGAACGAGAATCCACGGCACATGCGGTCGATAGCATCGTCGTAGGTGGTCCCGAGGTGGTGGGCAAGCGACACCGCGACATCCAGCGGATTGCGCACAACGTAAATCGCGCGACTGCCCGCATCGGGGGGAAAGGTGGCTTCGCCGCCGATGACGTTGAACGCGTCGTGGACCTTCACGAACACGGTACGTGTCAGCTCCCGCGCAAACTGCCGGTAAACCTGGGGACGCAGGGCCGCCACCTCGGCGTCGGGCAGTTCCGATGCCTCGATGCCGACCATTTCATCGAACAGGCGACGATCGCTGGCAATCGGACCCGCTCCCAGCGTATTGATGTCCGCGGGGGTTGGCGAATCTCTGAGGTAGTTGGCCAGGAACGCCCGTACCCAGGTGTTCCCTGACTTAGGGTACGAGGCCAGCCAGATCAGCTGAGCGGTCACTGAAGAGCCTCCCGCATCAGGGCGACAAGCGCCGGCACTGAGTCGGCCCCGCGAGGTCTCAGCACGCGGTATATCGGAACTCGAGCGGCCACCGCCGTCGCCAGCCGAAAGTGGGCCGCCTGCATGCGTAACCCCTCGAGCACGCGCAGGTTCCGCGTTTGGCTGCGAAGTGTCTCGAAGCACTCGCTGTTGACGATCCGTTCGACGGTGACTTCACTGCCGTTGCCGAGGCCCAGCACGTAAATCCGCGCGAGTGGCTGCGGTTCGAATTCGAACGACTGCGTCAAAGGCAGCACGAATTTCTCGATGCCGACTCGAGCGCGGGCCAAGTCGCCCGCGAGATGGCCCAGTCGCTGAACCGCGTCCTTCCATAGGCGGGCCCGCGGAACTCCAGGGTGAACCACCAGGCGCCCCTGATCGTCACGTGTAATCGCGGCGGCGTCGTCGGTCAGGGCGCGAAGACCACCGGCCACAAGACTGGCCAGCAGCGTCGATTTGCCGTAACCAGAGTGGCCGGCGATCACGACGGCGCCGTTGGCACCCACCACGCTGGCAGCGTGCAGGACGAGGCCACCCCGTTGATGAAGCAAGGCTGTTAATACCGGACCGGCAAGAAACGCACCGACGTCGACTGCCGGGCTGTCAGCGGGGGCGTCGATAACGATCTGCGACCCGCCACGCACCCAAAAACGTGCCGTCTTGGGCACATTCAGAAGGTAGTTCTCGGGACTGGCTTCGAACAGCACGCCGGTGCTGACGCCGGACTCGAGGCGATCGGGAACGACCCCGCGGATGATCGTGACGTCGGGCCGAGCGCGAACCTCTGGAAAGTCGCTGAATTCGATTTCTGAGGACAGGGTCAGTCCGTGAACCCGGTAGCAGAACTGGAGCTGCTGTGGCATTGGCGTCGCGCGCGCGTCGCTGGCGCGCTGTGATGTTCGAGCGGAGACTATCACACGGCGTGGCCCTCGTGTGGCCCGGCGGGCTTCGTCAGCCAGAACCGAAACATCATCGCGGTGCCGGCAAACGCCCACTCAACCTGGCGCCATCGATTGAAAGTGGTGACCGGCCAGAGCGCGCCGGGCTCGCGGGCCTCCACTCGCAGCCGGATCGCCCGCGGAACATTCACGCCGATCAGGTCAAGGCCGAGCGCGGTGACGATCGACTGGATATCGGCGACGGTGTAGTGGCGCTCGAACACGTGAAACAGCAAATCGGTGACCATGCTGGTGGAATAGAAGTCATTGGTACGGGACAGGTGTGCAACCAGAGCCGTATAGCCCGGCTCGTCGACCAGAATCCGCCGCAGGCGCCGGACCTCAGCTGCCGGCAACGGACCAACGGCCTCCGGCCGGCGGGCACGAAAGTGATCGATAACCAGCCGCGCCGCCTTGTTGTAGACACCAATCTGCATCGTACCGCCAGGATGAAGCACGGCGGCAAGCTCGGACCATGCGCGCCGGTGGTCACTGATGTGATGCAGGACGCCGCCACACTCGACATGATGGAATTGGCGTCGGAGTTCGCCGACTGACAGGAGATCGCCGTGCAGGAAAGTAACGTTCCGGATCGCCAGGTCTCTTGCCATCCGAGCTGCGTAGCCAAGCGCCGTTCGGCTGAAGTCGAACGCGACGATCTCCGCATTTGGGTTATCGATTGCGAGACGCAGCGGGTGATATCCCGTGCCGCACCCAGCGACCAGCGCCTGAAGCGGCTCAGGCGCCGTCAAGTGCGAATCTCCCCACGGTTTCAGCCGCTGCGCCTGTTGTCTTATGGTTCGTCCAGTCGCCGTCAGGTGGAGCCAGCGAGGGTATGGATGCTGATCGTACTGCGCCTGCACCGCGAGCGAGGCTGCGTCGTCGATGCGGCCGAAGCTGGCCATCTCGCTGGCCAGTCGATGCTCCTCGGCGGGCTCCCTGAGCGACCGCGTCACCAACGCATCGACGTCTGCCGCCAGCACCCCGGCGAGGGCTGCCGAGAGCGCCGGGCCTCTGGTAAGCTCACTCAATGGGCGATACATGGTCCAGATCAGGATCGCCCATTCCAACTCGGCCACCTCGGCAACCGGCGCCGACCACAGGGCCGACACCTTGAGTTCCCGCAGCGCCCGCTCCTCACGATCGGTCGTGGCGCAGACGTACTCGTTGTTGAAGCCCTGGTGCGCCAGAGCGGCGACCAGAGGGCGCAGCCGGGCGAGGGCGGCCCGATCGCTGCAGTAGGTATCGAGCAGCAGTTGGCGCGCAGTTGTCATCACGCGCTCGAATCCCAGATCGGTATTTATCGTTTCGATCAAGGCCTGCCGGCACTCGACGTCGTCGTTGAGCGCGTTGAGCAGGCCAAGCTCCGCAACCTGGCCCGCCGCCGGTATGCCGTACCGCGTCCGCACCGCGGCAAATGGGTTCGCGTCCATGCGATGGTGAGTCCGCCGTTGAGTGGCGCCGGATCTCACAGCCAATCGGTTTGACCTCGTCGCATCTTCGGTGGTCATATCTTAAGCGGTGGACGGGTTAGTCTAACAGTGACGGTCGTGACTGACTTGCCTCAGAGTGTGAGCTCGGTGCCGGAAACGTTGTTGGCGTGCCTTCACGGCGACGACGGGGCAGACCGCTGCCCCGATTGGCGTGCGGTGGTGATACTTGCCACGGAGCAGCGAGTAGCAGCTCTCCTTCTCGAACGACTCGAATCGGCGGGCCGAAGCCGGCTGCTGCCGCCCGGCATTCGAGCCGAGCTGACAGCGCGCGGGATGGCCATTGCTGCCGCCAATCTGCATTATCTGGTCGACCTCGGACAGGTGCTGTCAGCCTTGAGTGCCGTCGGTGTTCCTGCCGTCGTCCTCAAAGGCGCCCATCTCGCACGTTCGGTCTATCCCAACCCCGCACTCCGCGAGATGAACGACGTCGACCTGCTGATCCGGCTCGCCGATGCCGCTCGAGCGACACGGGCCCTGCAGGCTCTGGGCTACGATTTCGTGGCGCGGTGCGAGCCCGACAAGGGACTCGTGGGTACGCATCACTTCCCCCGCCTGGTCAAGGCCGGCGCGGCGCCCCTGGAACTGCACGTCACGCTCACGCCGGCAGAGTTCGGACTCGCGATCGATACTGAGGGGTTATGGCAGCGCGCGATTCCGCTGTCGCCCGACTCGCGGCACGCCACGCTATGTCCGGAGGACCTGCTCCTCCATATCTGCGTTCACTCCGCGTATTCGCATGCGGCGGAGTTTGGCCTGCGGCCGCTCTGCGACGTGGACCAGATTGTTCGTGCCTTCCCGGCATTGGATTGGGATGCGGTCTGCCGGCGGGCTACGACGTGGAAGACAGCGAGGGGCACGTTCCTGACTCTGCACCTGGCCGCGGAGTGCCTCGGTACACATGTCCCATTCGAGACAATGTCCGCGTTGCGGCCGGCTGACTTCGATAGCCACCTGGCAGCGCTGGTGCGAACGCACCTCTTCACCCGCAAGACGCTGAGCGTGGCGGTGCCGATCGACGCCACCCGCGCCTATGCCTCGCGAAGCCTGGTTGAGCTGATGCGCCAGACCTACAGGAAAGTGTTTGTCTCGCGTGCTGAACTGGTAGCCCAGTTCCCCGAAGCCCGGGCATCGAGAGTGCCGGCGTTGTTCTATGCCAGGCGCGCCCTCTCGCTGGCCCGTCGTCATCTGTGGCTGCCGATGGCAATGACCACACGGAGGGATCAGGAGTTGATCGCGATGGTTGATCGGCGCAGCGCCATCCTCCGCTGGCTGGATGCGGAACGAACGGCATGAAAGCATCGGCGCCCGAACACCTGGCCGCCCTCGAGAGCGAGTCGGTCCACATCATTCGCGAGGTGATCGCTCAGTTCGAGCGGCCCGTGATCCTGTTCTCGGGCGGCAAGGACTCGATCGTCCTGACCTGGCTGGCCCGCAAGGCAGTCTATCCGGCCCGCCTCGCCATGCCGCTGCTCCATATCGACACCGGACACAACTTCCCCGAGACGCTCAAGTTCCGGGACCAGTTCACCCGCGACCTGGGATGCGACTTGCTGATCCGAACGGTCCAGGCCTCAATCGACGCCGGCCGGGTCACGGAGGAGACCGGCCCCACCGCCAGCCGCAACGCGCTGCAGACCACGACGCTGCTCGATGCCATCACGGAGCTGCGCGCCGACGCCGCGCTGGGCGGGGCCCGCAGGGACGAAGAGAAAGCCCGCGCGAAGGAACGCGTGTTCTCGCACCGCGACAGGTTCGGACAGTGGGATCCCAGGAACCAGCGACCGGAACTCTGGAACATCTACAACGGCCGCCATCGGCCTGGAGAACACTTCCGCGTGTTCCCATTGTCGAACTGGACCGAGTTGGACGTCTGGAACTACATCCACGCGGAGGAGATCCCGGTGCCGGCCCTGTACTTCTCCCACGAGCGGGAAGTGTTCGAGCGCGACGGGGTGCTGCTGGCGCGCACACCCCATGTCCAGGTGCAGGCGCACGAGCGCGTCGCGGTGCGCGCGGTCCGGTTTCGCACGGTTGGCGACGCGACTTGCACCGGCGCGGTCGAGTCGTCCGCCGCCTCGGTGGTCGAGGTGATCACTGAAACCGCGGCCGCGCGGGTCACCGAGCGCGGCGGCCGATGCGACGATCGGCGTTCCGACTCGGCCATGGAAGATCGAAAACGAGGCGGCTACTTCTAATGGCCACCAACCCGCTCGCCGGCAAACGCGACCTGCTGCGCATTTGCACCGCCGGCAGCGTCGACGACGGCAAGAGCACACTGGTGGGACGCCTGCTCTTCGACACGCGATCGATTCTCGACGACCAGATGACGGCGCTCGAGGACGCCAGTCGCCGGATGGGTGACGACACCCTCAACCTGGCGCTGATAACCGACGGCCTGCGGGCCGAACGCGAGCAGCGCATCACCATCGATGTTGCCTACCGCTACTTCACGACGCGGCGCCGCAAGTTCGTCATCGCCGACACGCCGGGTCACCTGCAGTACACGCGCAACATGGTCACCGGCGCCTCGGCCGCGGACCTGGCCATCGTCCTGGTCGATGCCAGTCTCGGGGTGCTCACTCAGTCGCAGCGGCACGCATTCATCGCCTCCTTGTTGGGCATTCCGCATCTGATTGTCGCCATCAACAAGATGGACCTCATTGACTACGCCGAATCGGGTTACGACGCCATCGTGGAGCGGTTCGCGGCATTTGCCAGGAAGCTGACGATTGCCGACATCACCTACATCCCGATCTCAGCGCTTAACGGCGACAACGTGGTGACACCCTCAACGCGGATGCCCTGGTACCAGGGCGGTCCGCTGCTGCACCGCCTCGAGACGGCGTCGGCCGGCTCGCGCAACAGCATCGACTTCCGATTCCCCGTCCAATGCGTGATTCGGCCCGACCCGTCGTTCCGCGGCTACGCCGGAACGGTGGCCTCGGGCTCGGTGTCCCGGGGCGAGGAGGTCGTCGTGCTGCCATCGAACATCGTTACGCGGATTGCGACGATCGAGACGTTCGACGGTCCCAGGGACAGCGCCGGACCCGGCGCGGCAGTGATCCTGACCACCACCGACCAGGTTGACGTGTCGCGCGGCGACATGGTCGTCAGACGCAAGAACGTCCCCCTGGTGACGACGGCACTCGACGCATATCTGTGCTGGATGAATGCCGAACCGCTGGTGCCGGACCGGACTTACCTGCTCGCGCAAACGACCCGGCGCGTGCAGGCACGGGTCACCGGTGTCGACTATCGCATCGACATCGACACGCTGCATCGCGATACCGGCGCGACGCACCTGGTGCTGAACGACATCGGTCGCGTCGCGATCACCACCGCGGACGCCGTGTTCGTCGACTCGTACCGCACGAACCCTGCTACCGGGCACTTCATCCTGATCGACCCTCACTCCAACCAGACAGTCGCGGCCGGGATGGTCCGGGGCGTGGCGGCAGCGTCCGCGGGGTCCGCACCGAGCCAGGCGGGGCAGGACCGACCGCAGTCGCCCGGCGTCGTGGCACAGGCCGCAAACATCACTCGCGAGGCGCGGGAGGCGCGCAACGGGCATCGCGCCGGGGTAATCTGGCTGACCGGGTTGCCGGGCGCTGGCAAGACCACCATCGCACGGGAATTGGAACGGCGCCTGTTCGAGACCGGCCATGCCACTGCCGCGATCGACGGCGACGACCTGCGTCACGGGCTGTGCGGCGATCTCGGATTCGGTCCCGCCGAACGCGCGGAGAACGTCAGGCGCGCGGGTGAAGTAGCCCGGCTGTTCTTCGAAAACGGGAGCATCGCGCTGTGCGCACTGGTGTCGCCGTATCGCGCGGACCGCTCGCGCGTCCGTGGCTTGTTACCCGAGGGCCGCTTCATCGAAGTCCATGTGATGGCCAGCGACGAAACGCGCCGCGCCCGCGATCCCAAAGGACACTATGCCCGCGCCGCGGCCGGCCAGATCGAACAGTTTACCGGCGTCTCGGCTCCCTACGAGGCGCCGGCAGCGCCAGAGCTGACCATCGACACCGACACCACTCCGGTCGAAGACGCGACCGACCGCATCGTCGCGCTGTTGCGCGACCGCGGCTGGCTGAAGCCGCTCACTTGATCACCTTCACCGCGGCCGACCGCCGCACCGGCGAGACGTAAGCGCTGACCAGGCTCTCGTGGCCGTCGGCGCCGATGGCCGACACGCCAAAGACGAAGTCGTCGATCGACACGTTGGGCAGGACGAACTGCGTGACGTTGCCGATGGTCTGCGCGCGCTGCCAGTCGTTCGACCAGGTATCGCGCCAGTAGATGCGGTAGGCGACCGCGCCCGGCGAGGGTGCCCAGCTCATGTCGGCGTCGTAGCCCGACTTGCCGCGCGACAGCAGGTTCTGCCCGCGCTCGCCCGTCACCTTCGGCGCCGGCGGCGCCAAGCCGAGCGACGCCACGCCGGCGGCGTTGACCCGCGCGTTCTGCGCGAGGTATGCGAAGTCGACCCCGTCGATGGTGTCGCGCGCCGAGTGCTGTTTACTGAAGTTCTCGTTCGCCTCGCGGAACACGATTGCCGGATAGCCGGCCTGCGTGAACGACGACTGGTCGCTGCCGCGGCCGAAGCGGTCTTCGCGCGCCATCAACCGGATCTGGTGCGACGGCACGTAGACGCCGGCGGTGCGGGCGATGTAGCGGGCCAGGGACCGGGCCATTGAATCCTCGGGGCCCACGGCATAGACGCGCACGCTCTCGGCATCGACAATGCCGTTGCCGCCGTGGCTGTTGCCGACGATGTCGTTGTTGAACATTGCCTCGACGGTGGCCTTGGCGGCCACCAGGTCCTGCGCGTGCACGGCAGAACCGATCAGGCCCTGCTCTTCGCCGGCCCAGCAGATGAACACCAGGGTGGCGTCGAACTCGAGGCCGCTCTCCGCAAACACCCTCGCCAGCTCCATCGTCAGCACCGTGCCGCTGCCGTCGTCGTTGGCGCCGGGAGCTTCGACGTCGTGGTTGAACTCGGTGGTGGCCTGCGGGTTGCCGCCGGCGCCGGTATTGAGGCCCGCCTGGCCGCGCTCGCCGAGATTGAGCGAGTCGTAGTGACCGCTTACGTAGATGCGGCGCGCCGACTTGCCGGGCAACACGGCCATCACGTTGCGCAGCTCGACCTGGCGGGTGATGCGGCCCTGCGGCGCAATCTGGTGGGTGTCGAATGACACCTGCAGCCTGGGGCTCGACCGTTTCATCTCGTCGAAAATCCACTGGCGCGCGCCGCCAATGGCGCGGGTGGTGCCGTCCTGGTTCGACAGCGTTTCGCGAGTGCCGAAGCTGACCAGGCGGGTCAGCAACTGCTGGAGCCGCTCTTGCGACACGGCGGCGACGATCTTCTCGACCCGCGGGTCCGCATCGGGCCGGACCGGGCCTTGGGCCGCGGCTGCCGCCGGCAGGATCACGATGCCGGCAATGAGCAGGAGTTTGATCAGTGTGTACTTCATGACTTCTCCGTGAGGGCGCCAAGTTTGAGCACGGTGTTCCAGTTGCGAGCCGTGCCGGTAGTGCCAAGTTTGCGTTCGATCACCGTCATCGTCAGCTTCGAATTGCCGATGCCGTCCGGGTACAGGAAGTAGGCGTGGCGGCCCTTCGCCTTCACGACCTCACGGCCCTTGATGGCGTCCTGTAACGCCGTCACCGCCGCCGGCGGCGGCGCGTCCTTCAGGCACATCAACAGTGTGTGCCCCGGATCGCTGATGGCCCCTTTCGGGAATGGATTGTCGGCGATCGCCTGCTGCCACTCCGCGCCGGTCCGGACGAAGAAGCTGGTCTCGAGGCCGAGGGTCTTCGCGGCACTCGTCTCCAGCAGCTTCTCGAGGGCGGCGGTGGCGCGAGGCGCGCTCTCGAAGACGAGGTTGCCGCTCTGCAGCAGGCTTTGCGGGTTCTTCATCCCGAGATCGGCAAGCAGCGTCTTCAGGTCGGCCATCGACACCTTGTTGTGCGAGCCGAGATTGACGGCCCGGAGCAGCGCGGCGTAAACCATCGCCTAACCCTTGCCGCGGCCGGCGGGCGGCCAATAGGTGAACTCCGGCTGGTGGCACACGCCTTCCAGATCCTCGACGCGGCCCTGGAAGTACTTCTGCGCGTCGGCGATCGCCTGGTTATACACGGTGGGGCCGATCTCCTTCAGGCAGTAGTCGAGAAACAGGCCGGCCTTCAGGTCGCCTATCTCTTCGTCCAAGTGCTCGGCGGCATAGCGCTTGATCGAGGCTTGCAGTTGCTTGAGGGTCTCTGGCGGCAGCGTGATGGGCATCTACGTATCCTGTCGGCCGCGTTTGTGGGCGGTGAGGCCGACGGCGAGGAGCGCGGCACCCAGGCCCATGTAGACCGGCGCCTGTCCGAATGTCCCCAGGGCGAGGAAGGCGGCACCCATCCCGACCCACACCATCGCGTGGGTCCGCCTGAATGCGCCCGCGCATCGCTGCAGGAAGCCGCCGCTCTCCATTGCGTGATTGTGCCACGACTGGCGACGCGGTCAGGGAAAGGTCACCGCCAGCGGCAGCCAGGTCTGGGGATCGGGAGTGATTCCGCGCGCCTCGCTGACCACTTCCATGCGCGACGGTGTCAGCCGGATCAGGACGGCATCGCCCTTGGCTCCGGCCGGGTAGAAGGGCGTCCACGACGCTTTCCAGCGCCGCGCCTTCTCCGCCGCGTCGGCTACGATTGCCGCCTTCGCCAGGATGGTCACGTAGCTCGACGTCGCCGCCTCGAAGCAAAGCAGCGTCACGCGCGGGTCTCGTCGCACTTGGTCGACCTTGCGGGTCAGCGGATTGGTGGCCACCCAGACCGTGGAATCGTCGACGGGGCCGAGCGGATCGACGACGCGCGCCTGGGGATGCCCGTCGTTGCCAATGGTGACGAAGGAGCAGAAGCCGGCCTTCTGCATGACATCCCAACCAGCCGCCAGGATCTGGCTGCGTGACGGCGGCTCCTGCGCGGCCGACAGCGCCGGCAGCAGCAATGACAGCACCAAGCCGGCGCAGATTGGCCTCATGGCGCGCTAGGTGGTTTCCAGCGTTGGCAAGGGCACCTCGTTGGGTACCACGCGCGTGAACTGGCCGCGCTGCATCAGCTCGCGGCCCTTGCCGCCGCGGCCGACGATCTCGTACTTCGTCGTGCTGATCGTCTGCTCGGCGCCGCGCGAGGTTTCCACCGTCAGCAGGTCGCGGTCGCCGGTCGAGACCAGCGCGCCGATCACCTTGTCGTCGGGGAAGTCGATCTTGATCAGGATGACGCCGCGGCCCGGTCCCGACAGGAAGTTCACTTCTTCAACGGGGCACAGCATGGCGCGGGCGGCGCTGGTTGCGGCGATCACCGTCTCTTCTCCCGTCGTCAGGGCCACGGTCACGACTTCGGCACCCTCGGCGGTACGGGCATAGCGGCGGCCGGACCGGGTACTGGCCTCGACAAACCCCTGCAGCGAGAAGCGCATGGCGTAGCCGTCGCTGGTGATCGCCACCGCGTGCACCGGCGGCACGTCGCCTTCCTTCTTGGCCTCGATCTTCTTCGCCACGCGCGGATCGAGGCTGAACGCGGCAATCACCTTCTCGCCGTCCTTGAACTTGAACAGCTTCTGCACCGGCTCGCCGTAGCCGGTCGAGGCCGGCACGTCGACAATGCGGCTGGTGTAGGCGACGCCGAAGTTGGTGAAGAACACCATGGTGGCGCGGGTGCTGCCAATCACCGCCGCCAGCACGCCGTCGCCCTCGCGCAGGCGGGTGGTCGACAGGTCCTTCACTTCTTTCTGCCGCTTGACCCAGCCGTCACGCGACACAATCACGACGTTGTCTTCCTCGACGATGAACGATTCGGCGGAGTACTCGATCTCCTCGGCTTCTTCGATGCGCGTCCGCCGCGGATCGATCTTCGGGTTGCCGTACTTCGCCTGGATCTCTTCCAGTTCCGAGCGAACCAGCTTCCAGCGCCCCTCTTCGTCCTTCAGCAGGCCGGCAATCTGCCGCGACCGCTTCCGCTTCTCGCCCAACTCGTTCTGGATCACCAGGATCTCGAGTCGCGCCAGCCGGTACAGCTTCAGTTCAAGAATCGCGTCGGTCTGCTCGGCGTCGAGCTCGAACCGCTTCATGATCTTCTCGGCTGAATCGGCCTTGCCTTCCGACTTGCGGATGATCCTGATGATCTCGTCGAGCGCGTCGAAGATCTTCTCGAAGCCTTCGAGGATGTGGATGCGGCGCTGCAGTTGTTCGAATTCGTGCTCGAGCCGGCTGGTCACCACTTCCAGGCGGAAGTGGAGGAAGTGCCACAGCATCTGCTTGAGATCGAGCCGCTCCGGACGGCCGGCCTCGGCGTTCTCGGTCGGCACCAGGCAGGTCATGTTCACCGCGAACGTCGTCTGCAGCGACGTGTGCTTGAACAGGTAGGCCATCACCAGGTTGTCGTCGGCGCCGGCTTTCAGGTCCAGCTCGATGCGCACGTCGTCGGTCGACACGTCGCGCACGTCGACCAGGAACGGCATCTTGCGGCTCAGCACGACGTCGCCGATCTGCTCGACCAGCTGCGACTTGTTGACGGCGTAGGGAATGCTGGTGATGTAGAGCTTCTTCTCCGAGCGCGAGGTCGGGCCGGCCTCCCAGGTCGAGCGCAGGCGGATCGAGCCCGACCCGGTGCGGTAGATCTCCTTGAGCTCGTCGGGCGAGTTCAGGATGTGGCCGCCGGTCGGGAAGTCGGGTCCCTTGACCCAGCGGCACAACTGGAGCGTCGTCAGGTCGGGGTTGTCGAGCAGCTTGATCAGGGCGCTGATGATCTCGAACAGGTTGTGCGGCGGGATGTTGGTGGCCATGCCGACGGCAATGCCGGTGCTGCCGTTGATCAGCAGGTTGGGCACGCGCGAGGGCAGCACTACCGGTTCGGTCTTGGTGCCGTCGTAGCTGGGCCGGAACGGGACGGTTTCCTGCTCGATCTCCTGCAGCACTTCGTCCGACAGCCGCGCCAGGCGGCACTCGGTGTAGCGCATGGCGGCGGCGCCGTCGCCATCGAGCGAGCCGAAGTTGCCGGAGCCGTCGACCAGCGGATAGCGCAGCGAGAACGATTGCGCCATGCGGACCAGGGTTTCGTAGATCGCGCTGTCGCCGTGCGGGTGGAAGTTGCCCATCACGTCGCCGACCACCTTGGCGCACTTGCGGTGCTTGGCGTCGGCGGTCAGATTCTGCTGCCACATGGTGAACAGGATGCGGCGCTGCACCGGCTTCAGCCCGTCGCGCACGTCGGGCAGCGCACGCGAGGTGATCACCGACAGGGCGTAGTTCAGGTAGCGCGACTGCGCGGCCTCGTGCAGCGAGACGTTCGCGGTGCCGTCGCCGCCAATGGGGTTGAATCCCCCTCGCCCGGGCGGCGGTGGAGATCCGGCATCGTCGTTGTCAGGCAGATCGAATAGAGAGGGTTCTGATTTGCGCTTAGCCAAGGCCGTATCAGGATACCAGACGGGGCGGACCCGACTGGCCGGGGCGGCGTCGCCCGACGGGGTCGTGCCTCACGACGGGATCAGCTTGCCGGGGTTCATCAGGTTGCCGGGGTCGAGCGCCCGCTTGATCGCGCGCATCACCTCCAGCGACGCGCCGTGCTCCTTCGACAAGTACTTCAACTTGCCGATGCCGACGCCGTGTTCACCGCTGCAGGTGCCGCCAAACTTGAGGGCCCGCTCGACCAGCCGCTCGTTCAGGCGCGACACCAGGTCGAACTCTTTCGGATCGTTGGCGTCGAGCATGATGATCAAATGGAAGTTGCCGTCGCCGGCATGGCCGACGAGGGGCGCCGTCACACCGGCCGCCGCGAGGTCGGCCTGGGTCTCGAGAATGCACTCGGCCAGGTGAGAGATCGGGACGCAGATGTCGGTGGTCCACGCCCGCGCGCCCGGGCGCGACGCCACCGTGGCGTAGTAGGCGTTGTGCCGGGCGGTCCAGAGGGTGGCCCGGTCTTCAAGAGTCGACGCCCACTGGAAGCCCTTCGCCCCCTGCTCGCGGGCGATCTCCTCGACCGCCTTGGTCTGCTCGTCGACCATCACGTCGCTGATGCCGTGGAACTCGAAGAACAAGGTCGGTCCGATCGGATAGTTGGTCTTCGAATAGGCGTTGACCACGCGCAGCTGCGCCTCGTCGATAATCTCGATGCGCGCAACCGGGATGCCGAGCTGGATGGTCTGGATCACCGTCGCCGCCGCGCCGGCCATGGTCTCGAACGGGCACACGGCCGCGCGCACCGCCTCGGGCCTGCCATAGAGTCTGAGCGTCACGTCGGTAATCACGCCGAGCGTGCCTTCGGAACCCACGAACAGCCGCGTCAGGTCATAACCAGACGATGACTTGCGGGCCCGGCCGCCGGTCGTGATCACCTGGCCGTCGGCCAGCACCACGGTGAGACCGAGCACGTTCTCGCGCATGGTGCCATAGCGCACGGCGGTGGTACCCGAGGCCCGGGTGGCGGCCATGCCGCCGAGCGTCGCGTCGGCACCCGGATCGATCGGGAACATCAGGCCGGTGTTCTTCAGGTGCGCATCCAGCCTCAATCGGGTCAGGCCGGCCTCGACCGTGATGTCCAGGTCGTCGGGGCTCAGCCTGAGCACCCGCGTCATGCGCGTCATGTCGATCGACACGCCGCCGTGGATGGCGTTGACGTGGCCTTCGAGTGAGCTGCCCATGCCGAACGGCACGATCGGCTTGCCGTGCTGCGCGCAGATCCGGACGATGGCGCTGACCTCCTCGGTGGAGACGGGAAACACCACGGCGTCGGGGGTGCCGGCAGCGTGCCACGATTCGCCGTGCGAGTGGTGCTCGCGCACCGATTCGGCGGTCGACACGCGGTCGTGCAACAGGGCCTTGAGCTGATCGATCACTGAACAGTCACTCCACCGCGTCAGCGCGGAAGCGCCCGGATGAACTCGACTTCTTTCGAGAACACCTGGTCGATGCGTTCGAACTCCTGCGAATGCGTCAGGCCGTCGATCGTGGCCAGCGAGACCTTGGTGCCGGCCAGCTTCGGCTGGTAGCTGCGGGCGCTGGCATACGCACTCTCGTTGGCGGTGCCGACCAGCCACAACGTCGGGCTGCGCATGTGCGACGGTTCCACTGGCGGGTAGTCGAGCAGCGCCGCCAGCCAGGCCGGGCGGTTGGCCATGCCGAGAATGCGTTCGCGGAACATGCCGTCGGCGGCCGCGCCGAACGGGATGCCGACGTAAACCATGCCCCGCACGCGGTCCGAAACCGCCGCCAGGTAGCGGCCGACGTTGGCGCCGTACGAGAAGCCCCAAATCACGAAGCGCTCAGCCTTCACGGCGTTGGCCACCGCCAGCACGTCCTGGTTGAGCCGCGCCGGCGCGAACGCCGCGGCCAGGGGCGGCCGGCCGCTCTCGCCGTTGCCGCGGATGTCCATCGTGACCACCGTGAACTCGGCCGCCAGCCGCGACACGTAGCCGGCTTCGTGCCACGAGCGCCGGGTCGAGCCGCCGCCGTGCAGCAGGATCACCACCGGACCCGATCCGGTCACGTCGTAGGCGATTCTCGTCCCATCGGTCGACACCGCGTACTGGGTGCGGGGCGCCGCCTGAAATCCGGACGATACGGACAACAGCGCGGCGAGCAGAAGCGTCATGGGCAACGAGTATATTCGACGGCGCGCGGTGATAAACTGAAGGCCTGCCGGTTCTGTCCGATGCCTGTCCGCAGTAAACAAGTTCCAATGGTTACACCGAAGACCCTGTCGTTCCTCCGCTCCCTCAAGCGCAACAACAACCGCGAGTGGTTCGCCGCCCGCAAGGAACTGTTCGAAGCGCACTGCCGCGCGCCGATGGTCGCGATTGTCGAACGGCTGGCAATCGACATGCGGTCCTTCGCACCGGAGTTGATCGCCGATGCCAGGGGATCGCTGTTCCGCCAGTACCGCGACACCCGGTTCAGCGAGGACAAGACGCCGATGAAGACCAACATCGCGGCCACGTTTCCGCATCGCGCGCTCGGCCGCATGAACGGCGCCAGCTTCTATTTCGAGATCGGCCCCGATTACGTGTGGATCGGTGGCGGCGTTTATCGGCCCGACTCGGCCCAGCTCTACCTGCTGCGCGAACACATCGCCGGACACCACGAACGGCTGGACGCGATCGTGAAGACGCCGGCGTTCAGAAGACTGGGCGGCTTGCGCGGCGACACGCTCACGCGCGTGCCGCGCGGGTTCGACAAGGCGCACCCGGCCGCGCGCTACCTGATGCACAAGCAGTTCATGGCCTACCGCGAGGAGCCGGCGGCGTTCGCGACGTCGAAAGACTTCTACAAGGACCTCGCAGGTACCTTCCGGACGCTGGCGCCATTGGTGCGCTTCATGAACGAACCGCTGATCGCGGCAGAATCGCCCGGGCGCAAGGCGCACATCCTGGACGAGTAGTCAGGCAACCCTGAAGGGTTGTCGCCACCGGCGTCTACCGGTAGCCCCAACAGCGCGTTGCCGCCAGGCGGACGCTACATCCTGAGCCTGGTCGCGACGAAGTAGAGCACGGCGCCGGCGGCGAGAGCGGCGGCGCCGGCGATCAACTGGGCCTGGCTGGCGCCGGCGAGAATGCCGAGCGCGACAATTGACGCCACGACCGGCACCACCGGACCAAGCGGCACCGTGAACTTGGCCGGGGCGACCGCGCCGTCCGGGTCGTTGAAATGCGAGCCCACCTGCGCGGCGATCTCGCGGTCGTGCTTGCGCAACACCAGGGTCGAGGCGCAGACCGCCAGGTACATCACCAGCCGCGCGATTGCGCTGACGGCCGCCAGCGCCACGAACGAACCGGTCAGTGCCAGCGTCAACGCGACGACAGCGGTGAACAGGATGGCATTCGACGGCGTCCGGTAGGCCGGGTGGACACGGGCGAACCACCTGGGCAGGTCGCCGTTCTCGGCCAGTGCGAACAGGGTGCGCGATCCGTTCAGGATCTGCCCCATGTTGTTGCCGGTCATCGACACCGCCGAGCCGGCCGACACCATGAGAGCGCCGGCGGCGCCGATGAAAATCGCCGCGCCGTCGGCCAGCGGCGTGCGGCTGGCGCCCAGGTCGGGCAGCACGCCGGTGGCCACCAGCGAGGTCAGCGACATCACCACCGACACGGTGATCAGCGTGGCCACGAATGCGAACGGCACGTCGCGCCTCGGGTTGGCGGCCTCGCCGGCCAGGACGCCGGTGACCTCGTAACCGCCGTACGCGAAGATCAGGAGGATCAGCGCGCTCGACAGTTGCTCCTGCGTGACCGCCGGCATTTCGGCAAAGCGCGCCGGTTCGACATACCAGATGCCGGCGATGATGAAGATGGCGAGCGGTGCCAGCTTGCCGATGGTCAGGGCGTTGACTACCCACGACGACTGCTTGATGCCGCGGACGTTGATCCAGGTGAGCGCGATCGTCAGCGCCGCAATCAGCGACATGCGCGGCGCGCCGATGGCCAGCGCCGGCCAGTAGAACGCCAGCGCCAGTGCCAGCCCGTTGGCAACCGATGCCTGGCTGGTCACGCGCGTGAACCACATCATCCAGCCGACCTCGAACCCGATGAAGCGGCCAAAGGCCGCGCGCGCCGGCAGGTACGGGCCGCCGGTCTTTTCGAAACGGCTGCCGGCCTCGGCGAAGCACAACGCAATCGACAGCGACAACAATCCGACGCCCAGGAACGCGAGCGGCCCCCATGGCCCGACCAGCCGCGCCACGTCGGCCGGCAACAGGAAGATCGCGCTGCCAATCACCTGGTTGACGCCAATCGCCGTCAGATCCCAGCGACCCAGGGTGCGCCGCAGCGCGGGAGACTCAGGCGTTCCAGCCATCGGCTTCCTTCTCTCCCGTCATCACTTCCTTGATGCGCGCGGCCAGGGTGTCGGCGGTGAACGGCTTCATCAGCAAATTGGTGACGCCGGCCGGATCGAGGCCGGAGCCCGCCCGCTCGGGATGACCCGAGATGAACAGCACCTTGAGCCCGGGGCGAATCGCCTGCGCCTCGCGGGCCAGGTCGGCGCCGTTCATCCGCGGCATGACGACGTCGGTGACCAGGATGTCGACGGTGTCCTTGTGCTGCAGGAACAGGTCGAGCGCGGCGCGGCCGTCCTCGGCGTCGAGCACGGTGAAGCCGCGGCGCCCCAGCTCGGCCACCACCAGCCGGCGCACCGATCGGTCGTCCTCGGCCAGCAGGATGATCCCCTGCCCCGTGACCGCGGCCGCACTCGGCGCGGTCAGCGCCGGCAGCTCCGGCGCGGCCGCGTCATCGGCAATCGGCGGAAAGTACACGTGAAAGGTGCTGCCCTTGCCGGCCTTGCTCTCGACCACCACGCGCCCGCCGCTCTGCCGGACAATGCCCTGCACCATCGACAGGCCGAGGCCGGTGCCCTGCCCCGAATCCTTGGTGGTGAAGAACGGCTCGAACAGCCGGTCGCGCACTTCGGGAGCCATGCCGACACCGGTGTCGCGCACGATCAGGCTGACGTGCGGACCCGGAATGACATCAAGGTGCTCGTTGCCGAGCTCGACGTTCGCCGTTTCAATCGACAGCTGGCCGCCCTGCGGCATGGCGTCGCGGGCGTTGACCACCAGGTTCATCAGCACCTGGCCAATCTGCGCGGCGTCGGCGCGGATGTTGGCCAGCCCGGGATCCAGCGAGAACTCGAGTCGAATCTCGGGCCCGAGCAGCCGCCGGATCAGGTCCTCCATGTTGGCGACCACCAGGTTGAGATCGACGGTATGGGCAACCGCGGCCTGGCGGCGGCTGAAGGCCAGCAACTGCTGGGTCAGGCCCGAGGCGCGCTCGGCGGCGCGCCGAATCTCGGTCGCCGACTTCTGCCATTCGGAACCGGGCGGCACCTGTTCGATCAACTCGTCGCTGTAGCCCAGCAACACCGTGATCAGGTTGTTGAAGTCGTGGGCAATGCCGGTGGCCAGGCGGCCGACCGCCTCCATTTTCTGCGCCTGGCGCAGCTCGTTCTCGAGTCGATCGCGCTCGCTCAGGTTGCGCGCAATCGAGGTGACACCGGCCACCTTGCCGTCGCCGACCAGCACGCGGGCGTGCACGTCGATGGGAATGCGCGCCCCCTTGCGCGGCACCAGCTCCGACCGGAAGGCGCGCGGCGTGCTGTCGGACCCCTCCTCGATCATGCGGCTGATGGCGTCGAGGTAGTCGGAGCCGAAGATCCAGTTCGGGTCCAGCATCCGCAGCTCCTCGCGCGAATAGCCGGTGGCCTGTTCGCCCGAGCGGTTGATGGTCGAGATGCGGCCGCGGCGATCGTGGACGATCATGATCTCGCTCGATCGCTCGAACAGGTCGTCGAACCGCGCCTTCAGCGCCGACTCGCGCGCCAGCTGGCGGCGGATGGTCTGCTCCTTTCCCAGGCTCTTGCGATAGGCCACCGCCGCGGTCGCGCCGGCAGCCGCCGCCAGCACCAGGCTGAGCCAGGCCCACCAGGGGACGCGCTGCGTCAGCGGCATCAGCGGACTGGCGCCGATCACGGTGACGTCGGCGGCATCGCGCAACTGCAGGCGGAACGATCGCGGCTGGCGCTCGCTGTCGACGATCACCGAGCAGATGCCGGTCAACTCCACGCGCTGGCCGGGCCGCAGGGTGGCCGGCAGGCGCCCAGCCTCGTCCATGGGGAGGTAGGCGTTGAAGACCACGTCGCCGTCCTGCATCACCAGGATCTGGTCTTCACTGCCACGCGCGCTCTCCAGGAAGCGGCCCTCGACCCGGACCAGCTCGCCATCGCGAGTGCCGTCGGTCAACTCGGCCAGGGTCGAGATCTCCGCCTCGGGCGGCGGACCCGACTCGAGCCGCCGGAAAATGGCGTCGGCGAGGAACGGCGTGAAGCCGTCGATTTCTGGAAAACCAACCACTTCGACCCGGTCCCCGGGCTCGACGGTGGTGGTCAGTGCCGACTCGACGCGGATGGGCTGCGTGGCCGTGCGGATGTGCAGGCCCTGGCCGGCACGCTGGCGGGTCACGACTCCGCTCACCCGGACCCGTCGAATCAGCTCGGTGCCCGGCGGCTGGCTGCGCAGGTCGGCCACGCTGGTCTCGGGCACGCCGTACGGGTCGCCTGGCGGGGCGCTGACCACGAGTGCCGGCCCCACGGCGACCAGCTCGCGCCGCTGCAGTGCGCGGTCCGGAGCCATCACGTGCGACAGCACCCCATCGACACGGATGACGGCGTCGATCGGGGTCTGATCCGTAAGGCTGCCCGCCGGTTGCACGACCACAAACGTGCCGTCCGCCGTGCGAATGGTTACCTCGGCGGCGTCGCCGATTGCGCGCACCGCACGAACCACTCCTTCCGCGGCGACCAGCCGGGCGTCGAACGCCATCAGCCGGCCGGCCAGCGACGAGAGCGGTTGCGGCGCCGGCACCGGCGCCTTCTCGACCACAGCTGCGACCGCGTTGGTGATGGTGGGGCCGCGACGGGTCATGACGGCAGTGCCGGCAAGATCGACCAGGTCGCCCGCCGCCAGGGCGGGCGCCGGCGAGACGAGCGTTACGTTCATGCCGCCCGTCGCATCCTGCACGAACAGCAGGCCGCGCCCCGCGTCCCTGAGGGTGACGACGGCGCGCACGCGAACCAGGCTTTCAGATGGTGTCCACGACGTCCGCTGGCGTACGGTGGCCACGCTTTCGCGTGCGGCGTTCTGCGCCGCGGCGGGCGTCAGCGCAGCCAGGGTCAGGGCCACCGCGGCGATGGCGCGCAACAACAGCGACGATCGGCGATGGGGGTCAGAGCACGGCACGGGCGAACCGGAGGGGGCGAACGCCGGTTGTATCATGATTCCCGAATCAGCTCCACTTCTCAACAGCGCGCGTCGACGACCCGCACTGCCGAAAAGGGTACACCGATCCTCTGTTACTTCACTCCGAGCCAGCCGGCATAAAGCTCGGGCCGGCGATGCTGCAGGAAGAGCCGGCGCGCGTTCGAGTCGGCGGTGGACGAGAGATCGAGATCCGCGTAGACAATGTCGTCGGCGCTCTTTGCGCCGCGCGCGAGTACCGCGCCGTCGGGACCGCACACGAACGACTCACCGGCAAAATCGAGGCAGTCTTCCTTCCCCACGCGGTTGCACAGCGCCGTGAAGTAGCCGTTCTGAAACGCGGCCACGCGCATCTCGGCTTCGTACAGGCCCTCGGGCCACTCGTCCACCGCGCCGGCCTGCGGCACGATCACCAGGTCGGCGCCGTTGACCGCCAACGCGCGCATGTATTCGGGGAAATGGCGGTCGTAGCAGATCGCGACGCCGATCCGGCCCGCCCTGGTCGTGAACACCGGCGCGCCCTTGTCGCCGGGCGTGTAATACCCCTGTTCGTGGAAGCAGGGATACTCGGTGATGTGGATCATGCGCGTCACGCCGAGCAGCGTGCCGTCGGCATCGATCACCGGCGAGCTGTCGTAGGTGTGATGGCCGTCACGCTCGTAGAGGTTGATGATCACCACCATCCCCAGCTCGCGTGCCTTGGCCTGGAACGCCCTGACCGTCGGGCCGTCGAGCGGCTCGGCCAGTTCGCGAAAGCCGGTCTCGGCCGGCCGCTGCGGGTAGAACCACTCGAAGGCCAGCTCGGCAAAACACGCCAGCCCGGCGCCGTTGCGGGCGGCCGTCTCGAGGGCGGCCAGGCCGCGGGCCACGTTGGCGGTCTTGTCTTTGGTGGCGTGCTGCTGGATCAGCGCGATCTTCATCGCCTCAGCTTATCCCGGGGCACGCCTCCTCTGGTCGGGACCGTCACGGCGCCGGGGTCGGCAGCGCCAGATAGCCGCCACGGTGGCGGACGTACAGCCCGCGGCGGTTCACTTCCACCTTCAGCTTCCGGTACTTGCCGTCAAGCGATTTCCTGGGCGTGTAGCCAACCAGGTATTGATTCTGAAGTTCGGCCACGATTGTCTTTGCCGCCAGGGCCGCTTCCGGCACCGTCATCATGCGCGTGACCGTGCCGCCGGAGTCGCCGACCAGCGTCTCGAGGTAGTCGAACTCGGGAAGTGCCGAGGTGTACGGCTTGGGTGAACCCGGCGACATCTCGTCCAGTTGCCGCATTTCGTCGGGCGTGGGGTCCTTGCTCATGCGTATCAGGCGGGGCTGCTCGCTGGCCTGGTCCGCCAGGCGCGCGGAACCGATCCCGAAACCGTAAATGGCGGTTTCACTCTGGTGCCGGGTCTTGACCAGCTGCGACACCGAGGTCCGGCTGGAATTCTCGAAGCCGGGCGTCAGCAGCAGAACGGCGCGGCGCGAGTTCTTCGCCGTTTCGATCAGCGTGAGCGCGGCGCGAATGCCGTCGTTCAGGGGAGCGATGCCGTTCGGGTTCCAGCCGCCGAAGTTCAGCTCCTTGATCTCGCCGACGCGGGTCCACGGCAGCTTGACGTCAATGGCCCGGTCGACGAAGACAATCGCGACCTCATCGTCCGGCTCGAGGGCGGCGCTGATCTGCTGGACGGCATGCGACGCGAGCTGGCGGCGATTGCTGACCGCCATGCTCTCGCTCGAATCGAGCACCATCACCAGGCTCACCGGCACGCGCTCGCGCGAGACCATGGTGACGACCTGGCGATCGCCGTTTTCGCTGAGACGGAAGTCGGCGGGCGTCAGCCCCTCGACGACGCTGGTGCGGTCGAGGCCGGTCACGGTCACCGGCACGGTCACCAGTTCGACCCCGGCCCTGAAGGTGGGCTGCTGCGCCCCAAGGCCCGCTGCGGCGAGCACCAGCCCCGATAAGCAACAGGCCCCCGACAAGAGGTGCCATCCCGACCCACCTTCGCGCGCGCTTCGGTTGGCAGGCAATCCGTGCCGGCCCGTTAAGTTGTGTAGTCCGATCAAGGGTGTCTCCTCCTGGTCAGGATCAGGCGCGGTATTATGGCTCCGCCATGCCATCAACGACACGCCTATTTGGACTCATCCTGATCGTGCTCGGAGTCGCCAGCTACGTGGCCACCGGCCGCACCAGCGTGACGGCCCTGATTCCGGCGATCTTTGGCGCGATCTTCGTGATCTGCGCGCTGATTGCGCGCACCGAATCCATGCGCAAGCACGCCATGCACCTGGCCGTGGCGGTGGGCCTGATTGGCGCGCTGGCATCGCTCGGACGAGCCATCCCGGCCGCAATGGATGGTGGCGCAACCCGGCCGGCCGTGATGTCGCAACTCGCCATGGCGGCGCTGCTGATCGTGTATGTCTACCTGGGCGTGCAGTCGTTCATCGCCGCGCGCAAGGCACGGCTCGGCAAGTAGTCCGGCTAGAACCGGACACCACAGGTGTCGTGTCCGCCTTCAGGCGGATAATGCCGTCTTTCTGGGCGGGTTGAAGAACGGCGTCGGAACCACGACCGCGCGGGCGCGATGCCTGACGGCCTCCACCGTCATCTCCATCTCGAGCCGGGTGCCGGTGACGAAGTACGGCGTCTCGATGGTCGCCAGCGCAATCAACTTCTTCAGAATCGGTGACCACGCCGTCGAAGTGGCGCGCCCGACCTGGGTGCTTCCCTTGTAGACCGGCACCGCCACGCGAGAAGTGCCGGCCGGCGCGGTCGGCGGCAGGCCGACGGCCTCGTACAACTTCTCCACGTCGGTCCATTCGATCTCGAGGCCGACGATCTGCCTCGGCTGGCCACGGCGCACCTGTCCGGTCAGCGCCTTGCGGCCGATGAATGGTCCTTTCTTCATGTCAACGAGCCGCGCCAGGCCCAGCTCGAACGGGGTGTACTTCTGCGAATCGATCAGGGCCTTGCGGCTGCCGTGAAAATCGACATCGATCAGCAACAGGCCGGCCTCGATGCGGGCGATGTCGAGCGCCAGCATGCCGACCGGATGCAGATCGAACGCTGGACCGGCGGCGGCGATGGCGTCCCAGACCTGCAGCGACGCATCCCATGGCATCCAGATTTCGAAGCCGAGATCGCCGGTGTAGCCCGTGCGCGAGATGTCGACGGCTACGCCGGCAATGGTGCCGCTGGTGGCGCGGAAGTACTTCAGCGAGTCCAGCGCCGCGGTGCTGACCTGCCGCAGCAGTGCCGCCGAAGTGGGGCCCTGCAAGGCAAGCGCGGCGATCGACTCGGAAACGTCTTCGACCTCGACGTCAAGGCCCGAGGCGTTGATCGTCAGCCAGCGCAAGCTCGGGTCGGCCGCGGTCCAACGGTAGACCTGTTCCCCCACTCGCGTCACCGTCCCGTCGTCGATGACCTTGCCATCGTCATCACACCAGGGGGTGTAGTAAACCTGGCCGACGGCCATCTTCGTCGCATCGCGGGTGATCACGCGGTTGACCAGGCGGGTGGCGTCGGGGCCCGAGACGCGGTACTTGAACAGCGGCGAGATGTCGATCAGGCCGCAGGCATTGCGCAGGGCGTTGTACTCGTGTTCGTAGTGCGTCTCGTAGGCGCTGACCGCGTAGTAGCCCGCCCAGTCGCGGTAGTTGAGGCTTTCGCACAACTCGCGCGTGCGCGCATGGAAGGCGGAACCGACAGGCACGGCGAAAGTATACTTTCGACGGCCGGCTGAGCAGGGCAGGCGGGTGGAACGAGGTAAAACAACACTGTGTATGATGCGATCGTGATCGGCGGCGGGCACAACGGGCTGACCTGCGCGGCCTACCTGGCGCGGGCCGGGCGCAAGGTGCTGGTGCTCGAGCGCCGGCACGTGCTCGGCGGCGCGGCGGTCACGGAAGAGGTGTTTCCCGGCTTCAAGTTTTCCGTCTGCTCGTACGTCGTCTCCCTGCTGCGGCCGGAGATCATTCGCGAGCTCGACCTGCCGCGCCACGGCATGGAGCTGCTGCCGCTCGACGGCACCATGACGCCCATGCCGAACGGCGACTACCTGTGGCGGGTCAACGATCACGACAAGACCCGCCGCGAGATTGCCCGCCACTCGCGTCTCGACGCCGAGGCGTACGACGAGTACGGCAAGGCCATGGTCGAGATGGGCCGGTTCGCCAAGCCGATCATGGGCATGCTGCCGCCCGACCCGACCTCGCTCGACCCGCGCGGGCTGCTCGAGCTGCTGGGCATGGGCAAGCGCTTCCGCGACATGGGCTTCCACGACAAAGTGAACCAGGTCCAGCTGCTCACCATGAGCGCGGTCGACTTCCTCGACCAGTGGTTCGAGACCGACGTGCTCAAGGCGACGATGTCGGCGTCGGGGATCATCGGCACGTTCCTCGGAGTGCGATCGCCGGGGACGGCGTACGTGCTGTTGCATCACTACATGGGCGAGATCGACGGCGCCTTCCGATCGTGGGGCCTGTCGCGCGGCGGCACCGGCGCGGTCTCGAACGCCATCGCCGCCGCGGCGCGCGAGTTCGGCGCCGAGATTCGCACCGAGGCGCCGGTGGCGAGAATTCTCAGCAAGAACGGCCGCGCCACCGGTGTGGCGCTCGCCAATGGCGACGAGATTCACGCCACGGTCGTGGTCTCGAGCGTCGACCCCAACCTGACCTTCCTGCAGTTCATGGACGAGCGCGACCTGCCCGGCGAGTTCGTCGACGGCGTGAAGCGCTACAAGTACCGCGGCTCCTCGGGCAAGGTCAACCTCGCGTTGGACGCGCTGCCCAACTTCACCTGCCTGCCGGGCGCTGGCCCACACCTGCGCGGCGCCATTTCAATCTCGCCGAGCATCGACTACATGGAGCGCGCCTACGACGATGCGAAGTACGGGCGGTTTTCGCAGCGGCCGTACATGGACATGGTGATCCCGTCACTCACCGATCCATCGGTGGCGCCGCCCGGCAAGCACGTGATGTCGTGCTTCGTGCAGTACGCGCCGTATCACCTCAAGGACGGTGTGTGGGACGATCGCCGGCGCGACGCCTTCGGCGACGCCGTGATCGACACCATCGCGGAGTACGCGCCCAACATCCGCGACATCATCCTGCACCGGCAGGTGCTGACGCCGCTCGACATCGAGCGCGAGTTCGGCCTCACCGAGGGCAACATCTTCCAGGGCGAGCTGACGCTCGAGCAGTTGTTCTTCCTGCGGCCGGTGCCCGGCTACGCGCAGTACGCGACGCCAATCGATCGGCTCTACATGTGCGGGTCGGCCACGCACCCGGGCGGCGGCATTATGGGCGCACCCGGCAGGAACGCGGCAACCCAGATTCTCAGGAAGCATTGAGCCGGAGCACCATGAGCAAGATCCCGACGCGTGGCGCCCTCCCGGCCAACGGTGCCCTATCGGCCCGAAGTGCCCTCCCGACAAGAGGCGCCTATGACGCCGTTGTGATCGGGGGCGGCGTGAACGGGCTGACGTGCGCCGCCATGCTCGGAAAGGCCGGGGTGCGCACGCTGCTCGTCGAGCAGCGCGATGAAGTGGGCGGCTGCGCGGCGGAAAGCGAGCTCGCGCCCGGCTTTCGCGTGCCGACTCTGGCCCACGCCACCGCACCCGTTCGCCGCGACGTCGTCGAGCACCTGCAGCTGTATCTGCACGGGCTGGCGTTTCGGGACACGGCGATCGAGATGAGCAGCCTGTCGCCAGACGGGCGGGCGCTGACGCTGTGGAACGATACGGCCAGGACCGCCGAGGGCCTGGCCGCGTGGTCGGCGCGCGACGCGCAGGCGTGGCCGGCCTTTCACCTGTCGCTCGGCCGGCTCGGCGGGCTGATTGGATCGCTGTTCCAGTCGGCGCCGCCCTCGATCGATGCCCCGAATGCGCGCGACCTGTTTTCGCTGATGGGGACGCTGTCGGCGTTCCGCGGCCTGCCCAAGGCCGACCAGTGGCGGCTGTTGCGGTGGGGGCCGATGGCGGTGGCCGACCTGGTGAGCGAGTCGGTGGAGAACGAGCAGCTGCGCGCGACGCTGGCGGCCGACGGCATTTTTGGCGCCATGCTGGGGCCGTGGTCCGCCGGCAGCGGACTGCAACTGCTGCTCGCCGCCGCCAACCGGTCGCTGGCGTGGCCCGGTGGAACGGTCGTCACCGGCGGGCCGGTGGCCTTCGCGCGGGCACTGCGGCGCGCGGCCGAGCGTCACGGCGTGGCGATCCGAACAAGTGCCGGCGTCCAGCGGATCGACGTGTCGGCCGAGCGCGCCGCCGGCGTCACACTCACCACCGGTGAGCACATCGCGGCCCGCGCGGTGGTCTCCGGTGTCGATCCCAAGCGCACGTTCCTGTCGCTGTGCGAAGCGGACCACCTGCCGCCCGAGTTCTCGTGGCGGATCAAGCACTACCGATCGCGCGGCACGCTGGCCAAGGTCAACTTCGCGCTGTCGTCGCTGCCGGCCTTCACCGGCGCCGGCCGCGAAATGCTCGCCGGCCGCGTAAGGCTGGCGCCCGACCTCGACTACCTGGAGCGTGCATTCGATCACGCGAAGTACGGCCGTTATTCGTCGCACCCCTGGATCGAGTTCACCATTCCATCGATCGACGACCCGTCGCTCGCCCCCGATGGCGCGCACGTCCTCTCCGCGTACGCGCAGTTCGCGCCGTATCAACTGCGCGACAGCGACTGGGATGCCGAGCGCGATCGGTTCGGCGATCTCGTCGCGGCCACGTTCGAGCAGTACGCCCCGGGCTTCTCGTCGACCGTCGTTGCGCAGCAGGTGTTGACGCCGCTCGACCTCGAGCGCGGCTGGGGGCTGAGCGGCGGTCAGATTTTCCACGGCGAGCTGTCGCTGGACCAGTTCTTCGCCATGCGTCCGTTGCTGGGATTTGGCGACCATCGCACGCCGATCCGCGGTCTTTTTCTGTGCAGCTCGGGATCCCACCCGGGTACCGGCCTGACCGGGGGATCGGGCGCAAATGCTGCCGCGGTGGTCTTGCGGGAGGTTGAAACTTGAGAGTCGAAAGTCGAAACTTGAAAGTTGAAGGTTTCGGTTTCAGGTCAGTTTCAGACTCTGGAGGACGGCATGCGGGTGTTCGGCGGCCTTGTCTTCGCACTCGTCCTGGCGACCGCATCAGGCAGCGGCCAGGCACCTCAACCCACCACCTCGCTGCAGGTCGCGCAGCCGGCACAGCCGGCGCCGGGGCAACCCGCGCGCATGCCTGGGCGGCCGCTGCGGCCGGGTGAAGCGCCGCCCAAGGGCACCAGCGTCTTGAAGGGCGTCGTCACGTCCGCCGCCACCGGTGCGCCGATTCGCCGCGCGCAGGTGCGGGCCATGTCGATGGAGGCGCGCGCCGGCGGCGTGACCAGCACCGATGCCGAGGGGCGTTTCGAGATCAGGGAGCTGCCCGCCGGCCGCTACAGCGTGACGGCAACAAAGGGCGGCTTCGTCGCCGGCCAGTTCGGCCAGCGCCGGGCAGGTGAGCCGGGGACGCCGATCGATCTCGGTGACGGACAGACCGCGGAGAAAGTGAACTTCGTGCTGTCGCGCGGCGGCGTGATCAGCGGCCACATTGTCGATGACGGCGGCGAGCCGGTGTCGGGCACGCAGGTCATGGCCATGCGTCTTCAGTTTGCCAACGGCAGCCAGCGACTCGTGCCGGGCGGCGGCGAGGGCAGCAACGACCGCACCGACGACCAGGGCGGATTTCGGTTGTACGGGCTGCCGCCAGGCGAGTACTTCGTCAGTGCCAACAACCGCAACGGCATGATGGTGGAGGCGACCGTCATCAACACCGAGGCCGACGGTTTCGCCCCGACCTACTATCCGGGCACGCCGAACCTCAGCGAGGCGACGCGGGTCGCGCTCAAGGCCGGCCAGGAGATGAGCGGCGCCAACTTCGCCTTGACCGTCGCCCGCATGGCCCGCATCCGCGGCCGCGCCCTGAACTCGAGCGGCGAACCGGTCGGCCGATCGATGCTGATGCTCACACCAGCCGATCCGATCATGGGCTTCGCCTTCGGCATGAACATGAGCAACGCGATGGTCGGACCCGACGGGTCGTTCCAGTTCGCGAACGTCGCACCCGGGCGTTACAACCTGAACGTGCGGCCGATGGGCGCGCCCGGCGCCAACCAGGAGTTTGCGGTGCTGCCGGTCACCGTCGGCAGCGACGATATCGATAACCTGCTCGTCACCACGTCGGTCGGCGCCACGGCCAAGGGCGTGATCATGACGGATGATGGGTCGCCGCCGCCGTTCCGGGCCGACCAGGTGCAGTTGTTCGCGCAGCCGCAGGAGCCGGCCATGAACGTCATGGGCGGAGGCCCGACGCGCGTGAACGACGACTACACCTTCGAGATGACGTCGCTGTTCGACCGACGATTGATTCGCGCGTCGCTCGGGACCATGCCCGGGTGGTACCTGAAGGCCGTGTTCTACGATGGCGCCGACGTGACAGATACCGGCATCGAGTTCACGCCGGGCCGCGCATACGACGGCATCGAGGTCGTCCTCACGCAGAAGGCAACCGACCTGTCCGGCCTGGTCACCGACGATCGCGGCCGGGCGGTCCTGGATGCGACCGTCGTGGTCTTTCCGGCGAACCGGGAGCGATGGACCTTCGGCACCCGCTTCCTCCGCACCGCCCGCCCCGACACCAGCGGCCGCTACAGCTTCAAGGGTCTGCCACCCTCGGATGACTACATGATCATCGTGGTTCAGAACCTCGAGCCGGGCCAGGCCACCGACCCCGAGTTCCTGACGCGGGCACGGGAAGAGGCGAAGCCGCTGTCGTTGAACGAAGGGGAAACGAAGGCAGTGGACGTCAAGCTGTCGACGTTAACGCCGTAGCCGCGACACTCGTATGCTGTAGGTGTGAAGCAACACCTGCTCGTTCTCGTGGTCGTCAGCCTGGGCACCGCCGCGGTGCTGGCCCAGGGTGGCGGTCAACTTCCAGCCGGCGGCGGACAGGGCCCGTTGCGGGGACAGGCGCGGGCGACCGCGGGGCGCGCCGACGCGCCCCGTGGTACGGCGATCATCCGCGGCCAGGTCCTGGCCGCCGACAACGGCACCCCCATTCGGCGCGCGCAAGTCCGCGTGTCGTCGCCCGATGCCCGCGAAAGCCGCCTGGCGGCCACCGATGCGCAGGGGCGGTTCGAAATCAAGGAACTGCCGGCCGGCCGTTTCACCGTCACCGCCAGCAAGGGCGGGTTCGTGTCGCTGCAGTACGGCCAGCGGCGTCCCTCGGAGTCGGGCACGCCGATCGAACTCGGCGACGGACAAACCATCGACAAGCTGCTGATCGCCCTGCCGCGCGGCAGCGTGCTGGGCGGACGCATCACCGACGAGTTTGGCGAGCCGGTGGCCAACGCCTCGGTCATGGCCATGCGCTACAGCTACGCCGCCGGCGGGCGCCGGCTGACTGCCGCGCCGGGATCGAACTCGCGCGACACCACCGACGACCAGGGCCACTTCCGGTTGTTCGGCCTGCCGCCCGGCGATTACTTCGTGAGCGCCACGCTGCGCACCGGCGGCGCCGAGGCCGCCGACCCCGCCGGCGAGACGTCGGGCTACGCGGCCACTTACTATCCCGGCACGCCGAACATCGCCGAGGCGGCGCGCGTCACGCTGGCGGTTTCGCAAGAGAACACCAACGTCTCGTTCGGCCTGATCGCCACGCGCCTGGTGCGCGTGTCGGGCACGGTGCTGTCGTCCGACGGCACGCCGGCGGCCGGCGCGTCGGTGATGCTGATGCCCGCGGCCACCGCCGCCGGCCGCGGCGTGATGATGCAACAGGGCGGCAATGGCGCCCGCACCGATCGGAGCGGCGCGTTCCAGATGAACAACATCGCGCCGGGACGCTACCAGGTGCAGGCGCGCGCCGGCGGCCGCGGTGAAGGCGAGCTGGCGCGCATGGAGCTGGTGGTCGGCGCCGACGACATCTCCGGCCTGACCCTGCTGGCGGCGCCCGGCGCGGTCGTGACCGGGAGTGTGGCCAGCGACACCGGCGAGCCGTTCGACTTCCGTCCCCAGCAACTGCAGGTGGCCGCGCGCCCGTACAACCTCGACGTCCCCGGCATTGGCGGCGGCGGCGCCGCCCGGGTCGGCGCCGACTGGAGTTTCGAACTGCGCAACCTCACCGACACGCGCCTGTTCCGGGTCAACGCTCCTCCGGGATGGGTCCTGAAGTCGGTCGGCTTGAATGGCCAGGACATCACCGACACGCCAATGGAGTTCCCGCCCGGTCAGGCGCTCACCGGCGTGCAGGTCGTGCTCACCAAGAAAGTGAGTGAACTGTCGGGGGCGGTCTCGGACGCGGACGGCAAGCCGCTGCTCGATGCCACGGTTGTAGTGTTTCCCGCCGACGAGAAGCTGTGGGCGTTCCAGTCTCGATTCATCCGGGCGGCGCGGCCGGACCAGCAAGGAACCTATCGCATGTCAGGTTTGCCGCCGTCGGCCGATTACCTGATCGTGGCGCTGCAGGGCCTCGAGGACGGCCAGGCCGGCGACCCGGACTTCCTGGCCACCGTCAAGGAGCTGGCGGCCAGGTTCACGCTGGGCGAGGGCGAAACCAAGGCGGTTGACGTTAAACTCTCGGCACCGAAGTGAGGTCTGTATGAGCATGCGATGCAAGCAGTGCGCCGAGTCGTTTCCCAAGGGCCAGCCATTCGACATGTGGGAAGTACGCCGCATGCACGTCGCGCCGATCGACGTCGACAGCCTCACCAACAACGTCAACATGGAAGACGCCGGCGTGTTTTGCTCGCGCAAGTGCCTGACCGACTACCTGAAGTCGGGCGACCGATCCGGCGTCTTCGACCTCGGCGCACGTAAGTGACGGGAGTCGGGAGTCGGGAGTCGCCCGTCTGGCTCAGAAATAGTCCGCGTGCCAGTACACGACTTCGGCCGCGGCCAGCGGCGGCAGCGGCAGCATGCGATCGCGTAGCGGCCGGATCATCAGCACTTCCTGGGTCGGCGTCGCCGCCGCCACCTTGAGCTGCGGCGGCACCAGCGACTGCGGCCACCAGCCGCGAATTTCTGGCAGCCGCTCGCTCGGGTAGCGCGCCAGCATCACCTGCAGCATGGCGCCCAGCCGCGCGCCGGCCGGATCGCGGTCGCCGGCTTCTTCGATCATCCAGCGGCCGTCCTGTTCGGTGGCCACCAGGTACGCCACCGCCTGGTGTCCTTCTTCCACCACCAGGAACTCGGTCGTCTTCAGGCCGGGCGGCGCCAGCCCCGACTGCAGGCGCTTCTTCGAAATGCCGTAGCGCACGAAGTCTTCGCTGCGATTGAGGGCCAGCCGCGCGCCGGCAGAGCGGGCGGCCGACATCTCGATGATGTTGGGCAGGTCGCGTTCATCACCGCTGCGAACCAGCATGGCGGGTGCGCCGCCGCGCTTCTGATCCACCTCGATCACCCACTCGGTCAGCGGCACTGGCACGAAATCGAGCCGCTCGTAGAAGGCCGGCGCGATCTCCGAGAACAACATGGCGAACTCCTGCCCCTCGGCCACCGCGGTCTCGAGCATGCGGGCCAGCAACTCGCGGCCGGCGCCCCGGCCGCGATGGGCCTCGGCCGTGAACACCGCGCCAATGCCGAGCGCGCGGCGAATGCGGCCGTCGAGGCGCAGCGACAGGTCGTAGCGCTTGGCGCTCGACACGACGTGGGGACCGTCGACCAGCGCGACCCGATCGAGGTGGGCGGCGCCCCACGGCGTCTTGAGCTGCGCTGCCCACGACTTACCGTAGTGCTCGCGCGACAAGCCGTCGTTCCAAAGGGGAAAGGTGTCGTCGAGCACTCGCTCCAGGACGTCACCAACTGCGGGCACTACTTGAAGAGACATGACGGGGAAACACCTCTTGCCGGGAGGGCACTTCTTGACGGGAAGGAACCTCTGGTCGGGACCGACATTAAACGATTGCCCGACACGGCCGGTCGAATCTGGCAGGTAAGAGGTTAACTCATGTGGACCCGCGCATTTGCCGTCTTGTCGCTACTCGTCGTCGTTGCCGGCCGTCCCGAGGCGGGCGCGCCACAGCCGGCGGCGGCCTCGGATGAAGTCATTACCCACGCCCTGAACCGGCTCACCTTCGGCCCTCGTCCGGGTGATGTGGCCCGGGTGAAAGCCATGGGACTGCAGAACTGGATCGACCTGCAACTGAGCCCGGCGCGAATCGATGACGCGGCGATGGCGGCGAGGTTGGCCCGGCTGGAAACGCTGACGCTCGACTCGCAAACCATCCAGCGAGAGTACTCGGGTCCGGCCATGATCGAACGGCGCGAGCGGCAACGCAACGCCCCTGCCGGCGACGACCCAGATCCGGTGATGCGCCCGCCTTCGCGGACGACGGGACAACCGCCGGAAGAGATGGCCGCGACCCGCACGCGGCCGAGCGAGGCACAACTGAAGGACCGGCAGGTGATGGCCGACATCGAAGAGGCCAAGCTGCTGCGCGCCGTCTACAGCGAGCGCCAGCTCCAGGAAGTGCTGGTCGATTTCTGGTTCAACCACTTCAACGTCTTCGCCGGCAAGGGCGCGACACGCAACTACCTGAGTGAGTACGAGCGCGAAGCCATCAGGCCGTATGTGCTCGGCAATTTCCGCGATCTGCTCGAAGCCACTGCGAAGAGCCCGGCCATGCTTTTCTATCTCGATAACTGGCAAAACGTGAGTGAGGGATCCCCGTCCCCGGGAGGCGCGCAGCGCCGACCCCCACGAAGGCGCGAAGCACCGAGCCCCACGAGCGGCGCAGCCGTTCGCCCCAACCGGGGCATCAACGAAAATTACGCCAGGGAACTCATGGAACTCCACACCTTGGGCGTGGATGGCGGCTACACCCAGGACGACATCGTCAACGTGGCGCGCGCCTTCACGGGGTGGACCATCAGGCCGCGCGACGGGTCGGGAACCCAGTTCGCGGCGCGCCTGCATGACGACAAGAGCAAGACCGTGCTGGGCCACACCATCAAGGCCGGCGGCGGCGAGCAGGACGTCGAGCGGGTGCTCGACATCCTTGCCGCCCATCCCTCGACCGCGCGTCACATTGCCACCAGGCTGGTGCAGCGGTTCGTCAGCGACACGCCGCCCCCGGCGCTCGTGGAGCGCGCAGCCGCGCGATTCACCGCGACCAGGGGCGACCTTCGCGAAGTGGTGCGCACCATCATCACGTCGCCCGAGTTCTCGGCGCCCGAAGCGCTGCGAGCCAAGGTGAAGACACCGCTCGAATTCGTGGTCAGCGCGCTGCGTGCCACCGGCGCGGAGGTGCGATCGGCACGGCCGCTGGCTCGCGAACTCCGCGAAATGGGAATGCCGATCTACTTCTGTCAGCCGCCAACGGGCTACGACGACACGGCGACGACGTGGGTTTCGGCGGGCGCGCTGGTCAGCCGCATGAACTTCGCCGTTGAGCTCGGCAAGAACCAGCTGCGCGGAGTGCGCGTGCCGCTGACCGAAGAGCAAACGGTGGGCCTGCAGATCGGCGCGCCGGAATTCCAGCGGCAGTAGCCAGGAGACGCCAATGTCACCACACATCCACACTTGCGAGCCGGAATGCACGTCGCGGCGATTGTTCCTGCGCCAGGGCGCGCTGGCCATGCTCTCGCTTGGCTTCGCCCCCGGGTTCGTCGGCCGGGCCGCGGCGGCGGCCGGCGGCCGCAAGAAGCTGCTCGTCACCATCTTCCAGCGCGGCGCCGTTGACGGCCTCAACATGGTCGTGCCCTACGGCGAGGCCGACTACTACCGCGCGCGGCCGTCGATTGCCATCGCCCGGCCCGGCGCAACCGATGGCGCGATCGACCTCAACGGGTTCTTTGGCCTCCATCCGCGATTGGCGCCGCTCAAACCGTTCTGGGATCGCGGCGATCTCGCCATTGTTCACGCCTCGGGCTCGCATGACACCACGCGATCGCACTTCGACGCGCAGGACTACATGGAGTCGGCCACGCCTGGCGTCAAGAGCACGCCGGATGGATGGCTCAATCGCTACCTGGCCGCGTCGGCCGAAACTGCGGCGGGCAAGCCGGCGGGCCGGGCTGACCTCGAGGATCGCAATCCGCTGCGGGCGGTGGCCCTGACGTCACAGATGCCGCGCACGCTGCAGGGTGTAGCGCCGGCGTTGGCCGTGGGCAGGACCGCCGACTTCGCGGTCGCCGATATGGGCGCGCGGGCGTCGTTCGAGGAGATCTACCAGGCGGCGCAGGACCGCTCGCTGCACGGCACCGCCGGCGAGGCCTTCGAGGCCATGCGCACGCTGGCGAAGAAGACCGCCGGACCGTACCGGCCGGCCAACGGCGCCGTCTATCCGCGTTCGCCGTTCGGCCAGGCGTTGCAGGAGATTGCGCGGCTGGCCAAGTCGGACGTCGGCCTCGAGATCGCCTTCGCGGAAAGCACGCAGTGGGACCACCACGTGAACCAGGGCGCGGCGACCGGGCAGTTGGCCAACCGCCTTGACGACCTGTCGCGCGGCATTGCCGCGCTCGCGCAGGACCTCGGCGAGCGCATGGCCGACACCATCATCCTGACCATGTCGGAGTTCGGCCGCGCGGTGGCCGAGAACGGCAGCCGCGGCACCGATCATGGCCATGGCAACGCGATGTTCGTGATCGGCGGCGGCGTCAACGGCCGGCAGGTCCACGGCCGGTGGCCGGGCCTGAAGGCCGATCAACGATTCGAGGGCCGCGACCTCGCGGTCACCACCGACTTCCGTGATGTCTTCGGCGAGGTCGTCGTGAAGCACCTTGGCGCCACGCCCGAAACCGCCGCCCGGGTGTTTCCCGGATACGCGCTGAAAGCATCGGCCTTCCGCGGTGTCCTGAGAGCCTGACGCCTGCTCCGCGAGCGCGTATAATCCGCCCTTCAGGGGGTGGCTGCTATGCGCTGGGTGTCGGTAGTGAAGGCGGCGGCGGTGGCCGGTGCCATCGCCGTTGCGGTGGCCATTGCGGCAATGCCGTCGGTGACGGGTCAGGCGCGAACGCCGGGGATCCCGCGGGTGAACGGCAAGCCCGACCTGAACGGCATCTGGCAGACCATCAATACGGCGAACTGGGACATCCAGGCGCACTCGGCCAGGCCGGCGCTGGCCATGCGGCCCGGTCCGGTCGTGCCGGTGCCGGCCAAGGAAGTGCTGGCGCTCGGCGCCGTCGGCTCGGTGCCCAGCGGTCTCGGCGTCGTCGACGGCAACGAGCTGCCGTACTTGCCCGAAGCGCTGAAGAAGAAGCAGGAGAACCAGGAGAACTGGCTGACGCGCGATCCGGAGATCAAGTGTTACCTCCCCGGCGTGCCGCGCGCGACCTACATGCCGTTCCCCTTTCAGATCTTCCAGGGTGACGGCACGTTCTTCATCGCCTACGAGTATGCCGGCGCGGTCCGCAACGTCTACATGAAGGACCCCGGCCCGGCCGCCATCGACAGCTGGATGGGCCAATCGGTGGGCCGGTGGGAAGGCGACACTTTCGTGATCGAGGTCTCGGGCTTCAACGACCAGTCGTGGTTCGATCGCGCCGGCAATCACCACACCGAGCAACTGAAGGTCACCGAGCGCTACACGATGACCAGCCCCGATCACATCCAGTACCAGGCCACCATCACCGATCCGGGCACGTTCTCGAAGCCCTGGACCATGAGCATGCCGTTGTACCGGCGCGTCGAGCGTGGTGCCCGCCTCGGCCAGTTCAAGTGCGTCGAGTTCGTCACCGAGTTGATGTACGGACACCTGCGGAAGGAGCCAATCAAATGAGAATCGTCGGCCTCACCATGACCGCCGCGCTGCTCGGGTTGGCGGCCGCCGGCGCCCAGGCGCCGGCCGCCCGGCCGCCCGCCGGCCAGAAACCCGCCGCGCGCGCCGCGATCCCGCGGACGAGCGATGGCCGTCCAAGCCTGCAGGGTAACTGGACCAACGCCACCATCACGCCGCTCGAGCGCATGGGCGCGAACCTGCCGTTGGTGATGAGCGAAGAGGCCGCGGCCGATGAAGAGCGCAAGACCCAGAACGCGATCGATGCCCGCGAGACCGACAGCGATCCCAATCGCGGAGCGCCGCCGGTCGGCGGCGAGGCGCGCAAGAGCCCGAATGCCGAGCCCACCTATCTCGAGCGGGTGTGGCAGGCCGGCGCCGGTGTCGTCGGCGGCTACAACTCGTTCTGGGTCGATCCCGGCGATCGCGTGCTGCGGGTCGATGGCCAGCCGCGCCGATCGATTCTCATCGATCCGCCGAACGGCCGCGTTCCCGCGCTCACGCCCGAGGCGCGGACGCGCCTGGCGGCGGCCGCCGCGCGCAAGCAGGCAGGCGGCGAGTTCGACCATCCCGAGCTGCGGCCGCTGGCCGAGCGCTGCATCACCTCGTTCGGCAACAACCTCGGGCCGCCCATGCTGCCCAACTACTTCTACAACAACAGCTACACCATCGTGCAGACCAGGGACAACGTGATGATCCTCACCGAGATGGTGCACGACGTGCGCACGGTGCGGATTGGTGGCACGCATCCGCCGCCGAGCTTCCGCCAGTGGTTCGGTGATTCGATCGGCCGCTGGGAAGGCGACACGCTGGTCGTCGAAACCACCAACTTCCACCCCAATCACGGCTTCCGCGGCTCGTGGGAGAACCTCAAGGTCACGGAGCGGATTTCGCGCAAGGATGCGGAAACGCTGGCCTATCGGTTCACGGTCGAGGATCCAACGACCTTCACGGCGCCGTTTACCGGGGAGCTGGAGTTCCGCGCCATGGCGCCGGGCGAGCAGGTTTACGAATATGCCTGCCACGAAGCGAACTACGGGCTCGAAGGCGTGATGAGCGGCGCGCGCGCGCAAGAGCGCGAGGCTGCCAAGAAGAAGCCGCAGCAGTGATCGCGCGTCCGGGCCGGCCATGAACCTCAACCGCCTGGCCACGCCGGCCGTCGTGATCGATCGCGCCCGCGCGCTGCGCAACATCGACCGCATGCAGGCCGCGGCCGGCGCGCGGGGCGTGCGGCTGCGGCCTCACACCAAGACCCACAAGAGCCCGATCGTCGCGGGCTGGCAGCTCGATCGCGGCGCCATCGGCATCTGCTGCGCCAAGCTGGGCGAGGCGGAGGTATTTGCCGCCGCGGGCGTTGCCGACATTCGGCTGCCGTATCCGTTGAATCCTGCCAATGCGGATCGGGTGATCGCGCTGCTCGATCGCACGCGCCTGTCGTTCATCGTCGATCATCCCGAGGTGGCGCGGCAGTGGTCCGCGGCCATGACGGGCGCCGGCCGGCAGGTGGACGTCCTGGTCAAGGTCGATGTCGGCTTTCACCGCTGTGGCATCGACCCTGCCGCATCCGGCGCGGTGGACATGATCAAGGGCGTCGCCGCCTTGCCTGGGCTGCGGCTGCGCGGCCTGCTGGCGCACGCGGGACACACGTATCACGCTCACTCCGCGGACGAGTTGCAGGCAATGGCCGAAGGCGAAGCGGCGACGCTGCGCGAGCTGGTGGCACGGTGCCGGGCGGCAGGGGTGGTCATCGACGAAGTCAGCGCCGGCGCCACGCCGCCGGCTCGGTTCTCGCTGCAGCAGATCGGCTTCACCGAGTATCGGCCCGGCAACTACGTCTACTTCGATCGCACGCAGGTCGCGCTCGGCGCCGCGACACTCGACGACTGTGCCCTCACGGTGCTGGCGCGCGTGGTCAGCAAGCCGGCCGCCGACCGGATCATCCTGGACTCCGGATCAAAGACGCTTTCAAACGACGGGGCTCGCGGCTTCACGCCTGCGCCCGGCCATGGCCTGGTTCTGCGCAACGACCAGCCCGACCCCACGTTGCTGATCGAACGCCTGTCGGAAGAGCACGCGACCGTGAAGGTGACGACCGGCTCGACGCCCCTCGAGCCCGGCGACCTCGTCCGAATCGTGCCGAATCACTCGTGCGTTGTGTCGAACCTGGTGGACCAGGCATGGCTACTGGACGGCGACCACGTCAAGCCGCTTCCCATCGCCGCCCGCGGACGAATAACTTAGGCGGCCAGAGACGGGAGCGCGGCGCAGAAACTGCCGACGCGCGGGGCGGTACGGTCGGCGAATCCCAGGGAACGTGTAGAATGCACGGGTGGCGAACAAACCAGACGGAACCGAGTCGGTTGGCATGGTAGAGACGCGGGGCCTGATCGGCATGATCGAAGCGGCCGACGCCATGGTCAAGACCGCCAACGTCGTGTTCGTCGGTTGGCAGAAAGTCGATGCCGGGCTGGTCACCGCGATTGTCCGCGGCGACGTCGGCTCGGTGAAGGCCGCGACCGACGCCGGCGCGGCAGCGGCGCGGCGGGTCGGCGAGCTGGTCGGTGTGCATGTGATTCCGCGTCCGGCTGAAGACCTCGAGAAGGTCTTCCCGATGCTCCGCCAGAAGATCTAGTCAATCAAGCGTCCCGACCAGGAGTGCCCTCCCGACACGGAGTGCCCTCCCGACCAGTAGCTCCCTCCCGACCAGTAGTTCCCTCCCGACCAGGAGTTCCTTCCCGACCAGTAGTTCCCTCCCGACCAGTAGTGCCCTCCCGACCAGGAGTTCCTTCCCGACCAGTAGTTCCCTCCCGCCAGGTTCGTATACGCTTTGCCCATGAAGCGCTCCGCCTCGCCTGCCGTCCTCCTGGTCGTCGCCAGCTTGCTGGTCATCTCGACCGCCCCGGCGCACCTGCAGCAGCCGGCGACGGCCGCCGATCGCTTCGAAGTGAGCGACGTGATGATTCCGGCGCGCGACGGCAAGCGCCTGCACACCAGGATCTACACGCCCCGCCTTCGCCAAGGCTCCGGCGAGGCGGGCTCTGCCGCTGAGCCGCTGCCCATCATCTTCAAGCGGACGCCCTACGGCATCGAGGGTTCGGCCGGCAACTTCAACGCGTACTACAAGGCGCTGGCAGACGAGGGCTACATCTTCGTGTTCCAGGACATCCGCGGCAAGTTCGGTTCCGAAGGCGACTTCGTCATGCAACGCCCCGCCCGTTCGCCTGGCGACACTACCTCGATCGATGAGGGCACCGATACCTACGACAGCATCGAGTGGCTGCTCAAGAACGTGCGCAACAACAACGGCCGCGTCGGCATGCTGGGCGTGTCGTATGACGGCTGGACCACCATCATGGGCGCGCTCGAGCCGCACCCGGCGCTCAAGGCCATCTCGCCGCAAGCCTCTCCAGCCGACATGTGGCTGGGCGATGACTTTCACCACAACGGCGCGTTCCGCCTGAGCTACGGCTTCGAATACGCCGCCATGATGGAAAGCGGCAAGGACGTGCAGCAGTTCGCGTTCGATCGCTACGACACGTTCGATTGGTATCTGAACCTGGGTTCCCTGGCCAACGTGAACGCGAAGTACCTCAAGGGCAGAATCCCGACGTGGAACGACTACGTCGCCCATCCCGACTACGACGACTTCTGGAAGCGCCAGACGATGATCCCGCACCTGACCAGCGTGAAGGTGCCGACGCTCAATGTGGCCGGGTGGTGGGACCAGGAGGATTTTTACGGCCCGCTGGCCATCTACGACGCACTCGAACGCCACGACACGCAAGGCATGAACTACCTCGTGGTGGGGCCTTGGCGCCACGGCGGCTGGGCCAATGGCACCGGCGATGCGCTTGGCGCCATTCCGTTCGGCGGCAACACGGCCGAGTACTTCCGCGAGCAGGTGCAGGCGCCGTTTTTCGCCTACTTCCTGAAGGACAAGGGCGCCCGCGACTTCCCGCAGGCGTTGACCTTTGAGGCCGGTGCCAACGAATGGCGTCGATGGGATCAGTGGCCGCCGACGACGCAAACCGAGGTTCGCTCGCTGGCGTTCGGAGCCGGCGAGACGCTCGAGCTGGGCAACCCTAAAGGGTTGCCTCCACAAGCAGGCGCGCAGCCATCGGCTGGAAGCAACCCCTCAGGGTTGCCTGGCTTCGACGAGTTCGTCTCGGACCCGGCGCATCCGGTGCCCTATCGGCAGCGGCCGATCCAGCCGACCTATTTCCCGGGCGGCTCGAGATGGTCGACCTGGCTGGTGGAAGATCAACGCTTCGTCGACGACCGGCCCGACGTGCTCAGTTGGGAGACCGGCGTGCTCGAGCAGGACGTGACCATCGCGGGCGAGGTCAAGGCGCACCTCTTCGCCTCAACCACCGGCAGCGACGCCGATTGGATTGTGAAGCTGATCGACGTGTATCCGGAACACCACCCGGAGAACTGGTCGCTCGCCGGTTTCCAGTTGATGGTTTCGAACGAAGTGTTCCGCGGCCGCTATCGCACCAGCTTCGAGAAGCCGGCGCCGATCGAGCCGAACGCGGTGCACGAGTATACCTGGAGCCTGCACACGCAGAACTACACGTTCAAGAAGGGGCACCGCATCATGGTGCAGGTGCAGAGCACATGGTTCCCGATCATCGATCGGAACCCCCAGACGTTCGTGCCGAATATCTTTCAGGCGAAGGAAAGCGACTTCAAGGCCGCGACGCACCGCGTTTACCGGACGCCGCAGTACCCTTCTCGCGTCGACGTGCCGGTCGTTCGCGCGCGATGAGCTGGCGCAGCTTGATGTCTTCGCCCAACATCAGCAACGGCTGCGCCGCATCGTCCAGCAGATTGAACAGGTCGCCGGACTCGTTGCGGGCATAGATGTTCTCACCGTCCAGGAACAGCGTGACCGGGCCGCCGCCTTCGATGGCGTCGTACAGCCGCGTTTTGAAGCGTGACTTCAACACCTGCAGCAGCTTGCGTATCTTCTGGACCGTGAAGCCCTTGCGCCGCAGGTCGGCCAGCACCATCAGCTCGAGCAGTTCGATCGGCGTGTAGCGGCGCTCGGTGAAACCGCCCGACTCGGTCTTGTGGGACGGGACGGCGGGAAGAAAGATCTTCCGCTGCGCCCACCACTGGAGCTGCCGCGCCGTGAGTCCGGTTAACTGCGCGACCTCACGAGAGCTGTAGAGCTTCTTCAGTTTCATGACGAGGGGTAACCTCGGGTCGGGATCACACTGCTCGCCGGGATCGCAGCGTCGATGATCGCTCCCGACAAGAAGTACCCTCCCGTCAAGGAGTGCCGTCCCGACAAGAAGTGCCCTCCCGTCACGATCAGCCTACCCGTCGCCGAACTCCTCGAGGTGCGGCAGGCTCACCGCCACGGCGTCGGCCATGGCCGCGCCGTCGATGTCCTTTTCGGTCACCCCGCCTTCGGAATGCGTCGAGTACGAAATCACCACGCGCTTGTAGTGGATCTCGATGTCGGGATGGTGGTCGGCGTCTTCGGCGCCCGGCACGAGCGCGCTGACGAACAGCACGGCTTCGGGGAAGTCCTGGAAGACGAACTCCTTGCGGATGGCGTTGCCGGCGGCGGCCCAGCCTTCAAGGCCCTTCAGCTTCTCGGTCAGGTCGGCGGATGTCAGTACGGCCATGGCGGTTGATGCCCTCGAATCTCGTCCAGTCGAACACGCAATGTTTCGAGCCGCGTCAGCGCCTCGAGCCGCCTGGCTCTCGACACCCTCATCGTCTCCACGGCCGAAGGCCTGCTCCGCCGTCAGCCGATGATATGCCGCTTCCGCGGTCTGCAGCTCCTCGAGAGCTTGCTGATGAGCATGCTGCCAGCCGGCCCACCGCGCCCGTCGACTCGGTTCGTCGAGGTTCGGCTCGGGGTCAGCCCGACGGTCATCAGAGGCGGCCATGGCGGACGGGGTCCAGGTCGCGGAGCGCCGGGTCACCGCCCCGGTCGAAGACGAGATCGCCGACCAGTTGCGCCGTGAGGGGCGTGAACATCACCCCGTTTCGATAGTGAGCGGTGGCATAGATCAACCCCGGCACGGCGGACGAACGGCCCAGGATGGGCAGGTCGTCCGGCCCTCGCGGGCGCAGGCCGGTGCGGACGCCGGTCATTGGGGCGCCGGCGACCGCGGGCACCAGCGATGCCGCGGCCGCCCGCAGGCCGCGCACGCCTTCCTCGGTATGGCGTTCGTCGAAGCCGACATCCTCCACGGTCGATCCCACCAGCACCGAACCATCCGGCCACGGCACCAGGTAGCCGGTGGGTCCCCAGATGACGCGCTGCATGGCGCCTGGCTCGGCGTGAAGCTGGATCAGCTGTCCGCGAATGGGCCTCACCGGAACGACGTCGGCGCCTTCCACGCTGATTTGCGACGACCAGCTGCCGGCGGCGAGGACGACACGGTCGGCTTCCCAGAGCGTGCCGCCGGCTTCGGCGCCCGCACGGTCCGCAGGCAGCGGGAAGATTCGAATCGCGCCGGTTTCGACCGTGAACTGCGCGCCCAGCCGCTCCGCGGCGGCCGCCGCCGCCAGCGTCAGCGACGTGACGCCGACAAACCCATGCGTCGCAATCAACAGCGCGCCCAGGGCCGACGGCGATGCCAGCGGTTCGAAGTCCGAAAAGTCCGCCGGCGGCACCCACCGCGCCTCGACGCCTTCCTTCCACAACGCCGCCGACAGCGCGGTCAACCGCTCGACGCCGGCTTCGTCGAACGCCATCTCGAACGTGCCGTTGCGCTGGTAGATGAGGTCGTGGCCGCTGTCGGCACGCAGGCGCGCGATGTACTCGTCGTAGAGGTCCAGGCTGCGGCGGCCGAGGTTGCGGAGGGCAGCCGACTCGTGACCTTCAATGTATGGGGCCAGAATGCCGGCCGACGCCCGCGTTGCCCCCTGGCCGGGCTGGCGCGTTTCAATCACCTGCACCCGCGCGCCAGACCGGGCGAGTTCGTGCGCGATGGTGCAGCCGACGATGCCGGCGCCGATGACGAGAACGGACGGGGAGGACACTCTTTACAGAGTATGCCGGGAGGGCACGGCTCGTCGGGAGGGTTTTACTTGTCGGGAGGAAAATGCCTGTCGGGAGGGCGCCAAGGGGACACTCCCGACGGGGATTGCCGTCCCGTCAAGAAGTGCCGTCCCGACAAGAAGTGCCCTCCCGTCAGAATCCGAAAGATGCGCCGATCTCGACGCGCCGGGGAGCAGCGGCGGAAGTGGCGGTGCCGAAGAACGACGACAGCTGGTTGCCGACGAACGCGTTGTAGTTCACGCGGTTGAACGCGTTCTGGATGTTCAGGTAGAGGTCGAGTCGGTACTTCTGGTTGCTGGCCTCCATCACCATGATCTGCGGACCACCGCCGTCGCCGCCGCCGGGACCACCGGGACCGCGCTGGGCGGCGACGCCGCCCGTGGGGGGCGGTGGAGGCGGCATGCCGCCGGGGAAGCCGGGACCGCCCGCGCGCGCGCCGCCAAGGCCGATCGACTTGTTGAGACGGATGTTGGCCGTCCACTGGGCGGCGCCGCGGCCGCTGTTGCGCTCGACCCCGGGCGCGCGGTCGTTGAACACCGTGTCGCCGTTGGTGTCGAAACCGGTGGTGATGTTGTACGGCAGCGCCGACGCCCCTTGCAGCCCCAGGCTCAGGCGCACGCCGTTGCCGATCGGCGAGTTGAAGTTGAAGAACACGCGGTGGCGCACGTCCTGCGCCGCCGGCCCCCAGTCGGCGTCGGGATTGTTGCTGTCCGACGGCAGCGACAACGCATTGTCGGCGTGGTTGCGCTGGCTGCCGAACTGATACATCACCATGCTGAAGATGCGGCGCGGCGCATAGCGCATGCTGAGCGCCACGGTGGCACGATCCGAGGCCCGCTTGCCGGTGGACTGGATTTCGGAGATGTTGCCCACCGCCGGGTCGGGACGCACGCCGTCGATCGGGGCGTTGGCGTTGATCGAGCGCAGCGCGTTGTAGCCACGCGTCCACATGTAGTCGGCGCGCACGTCGGCCCAGCCGGTGAGCGGCCGCTCGAAGCCGACCGAGGCCTGGTGAATGATCGGCTGGCCGAGGTTGGCGGCGCGAATCACGCTGGGCGGCAGGCTCGTGCCGCTGCCGTCGACCACCGGGAACGTCGGGTTCTGGATCACGACGTCAACCTGGTGGGTGCCGTCGACGCGAATGGTCTGCTCGAGCAGGTTCGACTCGTACCAGTCGTAGAAAATGCCGTAGCCGCCGCGCACCGTGGTCTTGCGGGTGGCGTTCCAGGTGAACGCGGCGCGCGGCGCCAGGTTGATCCGCGAGTCGACTTGGGTCTGGATCTCCTGTCGGATACCGAAGCTGAGCTGCAGCGTGCGCGACGGGCGGAAGTCGTCTTGCAGGTACCAGCCGGCTTTGACCTGCGAGTAGTCGACCACCGGATCGCCCGTGCGGATGGTGTAGGTGGCCGGCGTTCCGGCCTGGTAGGCATCGAAGCTGGTGAAGGTATAGGTGCCGTTGGCGTTCGAGCGCTGGTTACTCTCCCACCAGCCGGCCTCGAGTTGCACGCCGGCGCGCAGCGAGTGCTTGCGGCCAATCGTGAAGTCGAAGTTCTGCGCGATGTCCAGCTCGCGGGCATGACGATCGCCCGACTGGCCGGCGCCGCCGGCCGTGAACGACTCGTTGACGCGAATGGTCGGGTCGCTCGAGCCCGGCAGCGTGGCATTGGTCGAGCTGTTGAACTCGACGCGGAACTCGCTGAACACCTTCTTGCCAATCACGTTGGTGGTGCGCAGCCGGAAGGTGTCGGTGTTCATCTCGGTGGCGTAGGCGCGCTCGGGCAGGTCGAAGTCGCCGACGCCCAGGTTGCTGCGCTCATTCTGGCGGCGCGAGTACTCCGCCCGCAGTTGCGCGCTGCCACCGAGCAGGTGCTCGACCCGGGCGCTGAAGTTGATGGCGTCGGTCGGCGCCACCGCCAGCGAGTTGAAAGCGGCGCCGGCCGGCGACTGCGCCACGATCGTGCGCGAATCGTACGAGCTGTTGCCGTCGAACGACAGCGACAGGCCGGTGCGGCCCTTCGCGATCGGACCCGAGAAGTTCACCATGTAGCGGCGCATCTGCTCCGGACCCTTTTCGTCGGCGAACGCGTTCTTGGCGTTCAGCGACTCGTCGCGAAAGCCGAAATTCGAGCTGCCGCGCCAGCCGCCCATGCCGGGCTTGGTGATCACTTCCACCCGGATCATGCCGGCTTCGTGGTACTCGGCCGAGAACGAGTTGGTGTGGAACCGGATCTGCTGAATCTGGTCCTTGGGCGGCATGCGGCCGCCGCGGAATCCGTCGACGAAGATCTGCGCGCCGGGACCGGCCATGCGGGCCAGCTCTTCGGCCATTTCGTCGGGATCGTCGGGCAGCGCGTCAATCTCGTCCTGGGTGAGGGTGGTGGTGAAGCCGTTGTCGCGGCGGTCGGCCGCACTCTCGTCCTCGACCACCACGGTCTGCTCGATGGTCGCCAGCGCCAGCCGCAAGGTGGTGCGGTTGTCGCCGCGGCGCACGTTGACCGGAGTGCTGAGGGCGCGGAAGCTGTCGGCCGTCGCCTGCACCTGGTAAGTGCCGGGGGCGAGGTTCTCGAATGTGGCTACGCCACGCTCGTCAACCGCCGCCGTCTGCGCCACCCCCGAGGCATCGACGATCGTGACCTGCGCGATGATCAGCGCCGCCTCGGTCTGGTCGAGCACGGTGACCCGGAGGTTGCCGCCAACCCCCGTGCCCTGCACCACTTGCTCAGCCGACACACTCGAAGCAAGTGCGGCGATGAACGAGGCGACTACCAACAAGCTTCCGATGATTCGTTTCATAGCTGTCTCTGCGGAGGGGTCAGACCCCTCGGAACTGCCCGCTCGGGGTCAGACCCCTACTTCTTCTCTACTTCT
>JBFWUK010000003.1:194407-246578 GCA_050247355.1 Vicinamibacterales bacterium
GTGCGGCGATGAACGAGGCGACTACCAACAAGCTTCCGATGATTCGTTTCATAGCTGTCTCTGCGGAGGGGTCAGACCCCTCGGAACTGCCCGCTCGGGGTCAGACCCCTACTTCTTCTCTACTTCTCTCGCCCCACCAGCCCTACTTCTTCTCCCAGGTGTCTGCCTTGATCGACGGGTTGACCCGGTACTTCTCGACCGTCCACTCCTCGTTCGGCTCGCCGTCGAGGGAAACGTCAATTTTGTGGGGCAGCATGACGCCATCGACCTTCTTGTAGTCGCCGAGGTGCATGGCGTAGGTGCCAAGGGCGGGCGGATTGCGGCGCATCTCTTCGACGCGCTTCTGCATTTCTTCCGGCGACACCTGCGGAGGGGGGCCGCCCGGGCCGCCGCGGCCGGGACCGCCGGGTCCACGACCCGGGGCGCCCTGGATCATCACCATCGGCTTGGGATCCTGGTACTGCACCATCAGCGGCAAGTGCGACGCCTGGTCGATGAAGAGGCGCAGCACGCGGCCGGTCTCTTCCTTGGTCTCGAGAATGTCGGCCTTGCCGTCGGGCGATTCGGCGATGCCGGCGTCGGTCCACGCCTGCGGGCCTTCGGTGACCAGCGCGGCCATCCATCGATGCAACTGCACCCGGGCCCGGCGCACGCGCGCCTCGTTCAACTGCTCTTCGGTCATCGGTGCCGGACCGCCCGGACCGCCGGCTCCCGGACCGGGGCCGTTGCGAATCTCCATCCGCATGCCGCCGCCCATGCCGCCGCGATTGGCGGTGTCGTCCCACGCCAGGTTGCCGGCCAGCACCGACGTTCGCTCGATCATCGGCCCGCCCACCATGCCGCCGATGGAGATCTCTTCAATGCGGCGCATCTTGTCGGGGCGAACGATGGTCAGCGACAGCATGCCCTCCATGTCGCGGCCGCCCATCGAGCGGCGGAACGGACCCTCCGCCGTCAGCGCCTTCAGCCCGGCGATCTTGTCTTCACCGCCAAGCGCCTTTCTGGCTTCCGCCAGCACGCCGGCCACGCGGTCCTGCGCGGCCAGGGGAATGAACGAGATGCCGTCGATCTGAACGAATGCGGCAACCATCACGATGGCTGCGGCTGAAATCAATCTGCGCATGTTGGCTCCTGGAATTCGATGTCCCGTCCCGTGGTGCAATCCCGTCAGGAAGTGCCCTCCCGCCTAGTGATGCCATCCCGTCGGCAACGGCTTCCGATTGATATTACGAGGAAGCCGTGCGGCCGGACGTTAAGGCTGGGCAAAGGGATTGTTAAGGATGTTAAATGCTTGATTTTGCTGGATTTATCTCATTTTCCGCGTGCTAGACTTTGTCCATGGTGTACGGAAAGGACAAGCTCCCGGGTTTGTCCGGCCAGGGTCGGCGGATCTCGGCGGTTACCGTGCTGGTGGGGCTCGTCATGCTGCTCGTACCGGCCCTTGCGTACATGCAGTACCAGTGGCTCGGGCAACTGAGCACCGCCGAACGCGAGCGCATGCAGCGCACACTGCGCACCGCCGCGGCGCAATTCGCCACCGAGTTCGACACCGAGTTGTCGCGGGCGCTCGTCAGCCTGCAAGTCGATGGCGTCACCATCCGCGACGAGAACTGGACCGGCTACGCGCAACGCTATTCGGCGTGGACCAACAGCGCCACCGAGCCGCGCCTGGTGCGCGAGGTGCTGCTGGTCGACACCCTGCCCGGCACCGAACTGCCGGTCATGGGATCGCAGGTAACGGTTCCGGTCGAGCGGCTGCGGCTGCGGCGCTGGAACGCGCCATCGCTCACCTTCGAACCGGCCGACTGGTCCGACGACCTCGCCGGCATTCGCGCGTCGCTCTCCACGCACTTCATCGGTTTCCAGGTCGAGCGGGCACGCACGCCCGGCAACGGCAACGGTGGCGGCGACCGCATCCGCCGCGACGGCTCCATGTCGATCTCGTTGGGCGACGACAACACGCTGATCGCGCCGGTCACCCTGTTCGAGCTGTCCGAGAGCCGCCGCGGTCCTCCCCGGATCACCGTCCTCGGCTTCACCGTCGTCCGGCTCAACCCCACCGTGGTGCGCGACACGCTGCTCGCCTCGCTGGCCACCCGTCACTTTGGCGGCAACAACGAGGACGTGGACTACCGCGTCGCCGTGGTTCACAAGGACGATGAGAAGGCGGTGGTGTGGGAGTCGGAGCCCGGCGTGGCTGAGCGGATTGCCGCGTCGCCCGACGTGAAGCAGAACTTCATGGGGCCGCGGCCCGACCAGATGTTCGTGTTCGCCCGCGGCGGGGCGAACAGCCTGCCCCCGCCGCCACCGCCACCTCCGCAATCGCCGTCCACGCCATCGGCCACGATCAGGATCGCGCCGCGGGCGACGGACGATTCTGCCGCGGCGCTGCGGACCGAGAACCTCGTGGTGTCGATGGTCGAGCGCGAAACGCGGGCGGCCGGCGGGGCGCGCGTGATCACCCGCACGGGCCAGTTCAACCCGTTCGAGGGCCGCTGGACGCTGATGGCCAAGCACCGCGCGGGTTCGCTCGAAGCCGCCGTCGTGGCCGTCCGGCAGCGCAACCTGATGGTCAGTTCGAGCGTGCTGCTGTTGCTCACGCTTGCGATCGGGTTGATCGTGGTGTCGGCAAGACGGGCGCAGGAACTGGCGCGGCAGCAGATGGAGTTTGTCGCGGCCGTGTCGCACGAGCTGCGCACGCCGGTGTCGGTGATTGGCGCGGCCGCCGGCAACCTCGCCGACGGCGTCGTCGGTGATCCCGCCCGCGTCCGCAAGTACGGCGAAACCATCCAGGGCGAAGCCCGGCGGCTGGCCGAGACGGTCGAGCGCGTGCTGCAACTGGCCGGCATTGCCGCCGGCCGCGCCGCGGCGGCGCAGACGATGGTCGCGCCGGCGGACCTGGTGCACGACTCCGTCGGCGCGTGCCGCACCGAGATCGAGAATGCCGGCGTGCAGGTCGAGGTCGACATCGCGCCGAACCTGCCGCCGGTGCTCGGCGACGTCACCGCCCTGCGATCGGCGCTGCAGAACCTGATCAGCAATGCGGTGAAGTACGGGGGGGAGGCGCGGTGGCTTCGCGTGAGCGCGTCACTGCCGAAGGCCGGGAGCCGGGAGTCGGGAGTCGGGACCGTCGTCTTCACGGTCGAAGACCACGGCCTCGGCATTGACGCCGACGACCGCAAGCACATCTTCGAACCCTTCTATCGCGGGCGCGCGGCGGTGTCGCAGCAGATCCAGGGCAGCGGCCTGGGCCTCAACCTGGTGGCGCGCATTGCCGAGGCGCACGGCGGCAAGGTGAGCGTGACGAGCGAGTCCGGCAAGGGCAGCGTGTTCACCATCTCGCTGCCGGCGATGACCGATCGCGCCGCCGCCGAATCCCGGGCCGCCTTTGCGGCGGGCCTCGAAACGTCGCGGTCCTGAACCCCTTGTCCGGCAAGCGACTGCTCCTGGTTGAAGACGAGCCCGGCCTGCTGCTGGCGCTGAGCGATCGGCTGTCGGCCGAAGGCTACACGGTGGAAACCGCCGCCGACGGCAACGTGGCGGTGGCCCGGGCCACCGGCGAACCCTTCGACATCATCGTGCTCGACGTCATGTTGCCCGGCCGCGACGGCTTCGAAGTGGCCAAGGCCGTTCGCCAGCAGGGCCTGCAGACGCCAATCTTGATGCTGACCGCGCGCAGCCAGGTGGTCGACCGGGTGGTCGGCCTGAAGCTCGGCGCCGACGACTACCTGACTAAGCCGTTCGAGACCATCGAGCTGCTGGCGCGCCTCGAAGCGCTGCTGCGGCGCGCGCCAAGCGGCTCGCCCGGGCTGTCGCTCGAGCGCTACACCTTTGGCGACATCGCCGTGGACGTGCGCAAGGCCGAAGTCACCAGCAAGGGGCAACCGCTGGATCTGTCGGCCAAGGAGTTCCAGTTGCTCAAGTACTTCATCGAGCACCGCGGCGCGACGATTTCGCGTGACGAACTGCTGCACGAAGTGTGGGGCTACAGCGCCATGCCCTCGACGCGCACGGTCGACGTGCACGTGGCGTGGCTGCGCCAGAAGCTCGAAACCAACCCGCGCGTGCCGCAGTTCATCCTCACGGTGCATGGCCTCGGGTACAAGTTCGCTGGGTAGGGTCGGGCCTTCGGCCCTCCTGGGGCTCGACGCTCCGCGTCTTCGTGGGGCTCGCGCCTCCGGCGCTCGTGGGGTTCCCGACAAGGAGTGCCCTCCCGACAAGAAGTGCCCTCCCGACAAGAAGTTCCCCCGACAAGAAGTTCCCCCCGACAAGTAGTGCCCTCCCGTCAGGTTCAGCTCAGGTCTCGTCCCGCTTGATCCACTTGGGCACGTCCGGGATCTCGATGGTCGCCAGCGTCTCGACCAGCCGCGCCGGGTCGTCATCGACAATGATGGCGGCCCTGTGTACGGGTTTGATGAAGCCGTCGGTCACCGCCTGGTCGATGAAGAACGCCAGCGGCGTGTAGAAACCGGCGACGTTCAGCAGGCCGCACGGCTTTCGGTGCAGGCCGAGCTGGGTCCAGGTGATCGCCTCGAAGAACTCCTCGAACGTGCCGACGCCACCGGGCATGGCGATGAAGGCGTCGGACAGGTCGGCCATCATCGCCTTGCGCGTGTGCATGGAGTCGACGATGCGCAGGTCGGTGACGCCGTGATGGGCGACCTCGCGGTCGGCCAGGGCTTGCGGGATGACGCCGATCACTTCCCCGCCGGCGGCCAGCGCCGCGTCGGCCACCACACCCATCAGGCCGACGTTGCCGCCGCCGTAAACCAGGCCGATGCCCCGCTTCGCAAGCAACGTCCCCATTGCCGTCGCCGCCTCCGCATAGGCGGGATTGGCGCCAACGCTGGACCCACAAAACACGCACAAACGCTTCATCTCACGATCCTGACACAGACGGGGTGGTGATTCTGGACGGGCGGCACTCCTTGACGGGGAGGCACTCCTTGACGGGGAGGCACTCCTTGACGGGGAGGCACTCCTTGACGGGGAGGCACTCCTTGACGGGGAGGCGCTCCTTGACGGGGGCGCACTCTTGGACGGGGCAGTCCCGTCAGACGACACGGCCCCGTCAGAGAGCGTCGCCCCGGCAAGGAGTGCCCCCCCGACAAGGAGTGCCGCCCCGGCAAGAATCAGATCTTCAGGATCAGCCCGGTGGCTGGCTGTCCGGTGGCGCGGGTCACCGCATCCAGGTAGATCGACACCTGACGAACATATGCATCCTGCGCCGTCGCGATCTCGATATCGGTCTTGAAGTCGATCACCATCCAGCCGGCATCGGTCTCGTAGGCCAGGTCGATCTGGCCATCCACGATTTGTGGCGTGCCGGTCCCATCGTCGAGGCGCAGCGATACCGGCGCCTCGCGCCAGACGCGGCGGCCGGCCGCCTCGGCCGCGCGCGCTTCCGCCAGGCGGGGATGTTTCAGCACGTTGACCACCATCACGCGCGCGGCTGCCTGTTCTTCATCGGTCGCCCCGAGCAGCTTGGCGTGCAGCGCCGAGTGTTCGTCCACCTCGCCCTCCGTTGCAGCCAGCGGGATCGAGGCGAGCAGCGAGTGGACGAGGGTTCCAAAGCGTTTTCCGGCTGGCCTTGCGGACCTGATCGAGGAATCATCGATCAGCACCTGGTGCCCGAGCTTCTGCGTAATCTGCGTCATCTGTGGCTCTGATGCATCGGCGTCCGTCATCTGCGGCCCTGGTGTTTCGGTCTGCGTCATTTGCGTCGGAGTCGTTGCGATCATGGACGGCAGAGACCCCTGGGCTTGGACATCCGATCTGTGTTGCCGCCAGTGTTCGTAGCGGGCTCGGTCGGCGGCCACGTCGGCGGCGCTGGCCCCCTTCGAGATCAGGTCGTCGCGCCGCAGTCCGCGTGGGTCGTCGGCCGGGACGTCGAGCAGGATCGGGTCCCACCACACTACCGAGTAGGTGGCCTGCGATTCGGGATCGATCAACTGGTACGTGCCGGGACGCACCGTTGACGCGTCGGGCTGCTGCCCATCGGGTCGCGCGTCGGGGATCACCGTGTCCTTGCCCTTGAACAGCGGCACCCCGCGCGCGGGCGAGGGCGACTGCCGCTGCTCCCTGGGCGGATAGAGCGCTCGGTTCAGCGGCCGGACCCAGCCCTTCTGGTACGGGCCGTCGCCAATCGCCGGCACCACCAGCACGTCGCGGGCCCGGGTGGCGGCGACGTATGCCAGCCGCACGCCCTCGGCCTCGTCGCGGCTCGCTTCTTCGTCGTTGTGATCCAGCAGATCCTGTGGCGACCAACCGCCGATCGAGACCGCGCACAAGCCCTTGGCCGAGTCGAGATACCGTGACGCCTTCTCCTGGCTCAACTTGCAGCCGATGTCGGCAAGAATCACCACCGGGAACTCGAGGCCCTTGGCCTTGTGCACCGTCATCAGCCGCACGCCCTCGCTGCCTTCCTCAAGAATCGGCGCCTCCGGCGCATCAGCCCGGCCCGACGCGTCGTGCAGCGTATCGACGAAGCCGCGAAACGACAGGCCGCCCTCCATCTCGTAGCGGCGCGCCATGTCGGCGACGTGAAGCACGTTGGCCAGCACCTGCTCGCCGCCCCGCCACAGGATGAAGCCGGCGTGCGCGCGGGTAATCGCGATCAACCGGCCCAGGGTATCGGCCACCGGCCGATGGTTGCGGGTGGCGTGAAACTCGCGGAGATGGCCAAGCGCCTGGACCACCGGCTGCAGCCGCTCGGGCAATCCCTCCGGCACGCGATACGGATGGAAGACCCGGGCGGCGGCGTGATACTCCAGCAGTTCTTCCTCGCCGATTGCGAACAAGGGACCGTGGAGGGTGGCATAGACCGACAACTCGTCCTCGGGCCACTCGATCGCCGTCAGCGCAGTGCGCACCGCGTCGACTTCCTCGCGCTCGTGAAACGTCTTGCCGCCCACCAGCAGGTGCGGAATGCCGCGCGCCTCGAGCGCCTCGACGTAGTTTCGTGTCACATCGCCGCCGTAGTGCATGAACCGGCGGAACAGCAGGCAAATGTCGCTGGCGCGAATCTCTCGTCGAGTGCCACCATCCGCGACCGTCCAGCTGCACTCGGGCGACAGCAGCCACTTCACGAACTGGGCAATGGCCGGCGGCTGCGAGGCGGCGAGCTCCTTCAGCGTGACCTCGCGGCGGCCGTAGGGCCGCGGCACCGGCAGCGCCACCACGGCCGGCTGCTCCGGATGGTCGGGGCGGCTGGCGAGCAGGTTGACGTAGTCGGCCTGCAGAGCCAGGCGGTCACCGTTCATGTCGTCGCGGAACGCCGCGTTCACGAAATGCTGAATCGCCGGCACGCTTCGGAACGATGTCTGCAGGGTCACGGCGGTAGCGCCGGCCGCGCCCAGCTCTTCGCTGATCCGCCGGTACGCGCCGACGTCGGCTCGGCGGAACCGGTAGATCGACTGCTTGGGGTCGCCCACAATGAACAGGGAGCCCGGGCGCAGGGTGTTCCGCTCGGTGCCGGCCAGCAGCAGCAGCAGGTCGGCCTGCAGCGGATCGGTGTCCTGGAATTCGTCCACCAGCAACACGCGAAACCGCTGCCTGAACTGCTTCCTCACCTCCGCATCGTCATTGACCAGGTCCCTGGCCTTGATGAGGAGGTCGAGAAAATCGAGCGCGCCGGCTTCCTGCTTGCGATCTTCGTAGCGAGCCAGGCAATCGCGCATCTCATCGTGCAGCAACGCCGCCAGGTCGGCGTTGGCCCGGTCGCGGAACGCGGCAAGGTCGAGCAGGAGTTGCGCGTGGGCGGCCAGGGCCTGGTCGCGGGTCACGCCAATCGCGAACGCCCCGCCCGAGCCCTTGCGCGGGCGCGCGAAGTCGCGGTTGTCGGCCAGGCCGACGAGCGCCGCCTCCCAGCCGTCGTAGATCGACTCCGGGATCATGTCGCCGACCAGGCGGCGCTGCCGTTCGATCTCGGTACTGGCCACGCGCGCGGCCTTGGTGTCGGCCGACAGGTAGTCGCCCTTCTTCAGGGGACGCGCCGTCATGTCGGCGAACGTCCGCAACTGCTCGCACAGCGTCTTGAGCGCGCGATGCCGGTCGTACGAGGGACGAGTCCACGACGCGGTGTGGTCGCGCCACTCGCGCAGCTCGCGGGCGGCGCGGCGCAGGCGCTCGATCGGGCCGTTGGTCTCCTCATCGTCCGGCCGCCAGCGGACGGGACGCCGCAGGGAGCGCCGCACACCCTCTTGCGGCTTGCCCAACTGGTCGTGCAGCCACGACGTGAAGGCTTCGTCGAACAGGCGCTCGGCCTGCGTTTCGGTCAGGACGTTGAATGCCGGATCGACGCGGGCCTCGACCGGCCGCTCGCGCAGCAGTTCGGCGCAGAAGCCGTGGATGGTGCTGACGTGAGCTTCCTCGAAATCGTAGATGGCGCGGGCCAGCAGCGCCGACTCGGTCGAACCGGGTGCCCGCCGGGCGCGGGCGCGCTCGAGCTCTTCGCGCAATCGCAGTTTCAGTTCACCCGCAGCCTTTTCGCTGAAGGTCACGGCGACGATCTCGCCAATGCGCGCGCGCTCGTTCTCGATCAAGGCGACAATGCGGCCAACCAGCTCGGTGGTCTTGCCGGTGCCCGCCGCCGCCTCGACCACCATGGTCTGGTCGAGCTCGGTGGAGATCAGCTCGCGGTTTTCAACGGTGCGGCGGCTCATGGCAGCTTCCTCAACGCGTCGAGGTCGGCAAAGAGCGCCGCGTCCTTGCGGCGGGTGCGCCGTTCTTCGTCGCGCCCACACACCATCTGGAAGTCGCACATCGCGCAGGTGTCGGCCGCGGGCCGCGCCGCCAGGCGGCCGTGCTCGATCGAACGGTCGATCACTTCGAGCACCTCGAGGCCGGTCCGCCGGGATTCGCTGAACAGCGGGATCTCGTGGCTGGTGAAGTTGCCCAGGCTGGTGCAGAAGAACAGCCGGCCGGCGACCACCGCTTCACCCGGCATGACCGACTCGAGGGCCAGGCCGTAGAGGATCGGCTGCAAGACGCGGCCACCATCGACCATGGTCTGGCCGCTCCTGGTGCGGTTGCGGCCGGTCTTGTAATCGGTGACCCGGAGCAGGCGCGTCTGGCGGTGCCGTTCGATCAAGTCGACGGAACCGCGCAGCAGGAACCGCTGGTCGACGAGGGCGGGCGTCGGCGTGCTGTGCTCGTCGCGTTCGAAGGTGTCGGCCAGGCCGAAGGCGAACTCGAACCGTTCGGGGGTCCACTCGGCCCCTTCCTCCACCAGCAGCTCGAGCCAGTGCTTGAGATCGCGGCTCATCGCGGCAATCTCGTCGGTCCAGACACGGTCGATCGCCGGCACCAGCTCGTCGCGCTCCTTGCGGCCAATCTCGGCAATGGTGTCGTCGAGATGCTTCTGCGCCACTGGCAGCGACGCCTCGACCAGCGGCAGCAGGCCGGCCGCCTGCAATTTCTTCAGCGTGGCGGCCTGGAACATGTGGATCAAGCTGCCGCGCGTCAGCGGATCCAGTTGCTGCAGCGGCGCCGGCACCTCGAGCGGCGCCAGGCGGTAGACGGCGGCCATCAGGAATTGATACGGGCAGGCGGAGAACCGCTGCAGGGCCGTGAGCGAGTACGGCCGCGCGCCGAGACGCTGCAACGCCAGCGCGGGCGCGGTGGTGCCCTCGACGCTGCGCACCAGCCCGTCGGCAGGTTCCCACTGCTTGCGGTGCCAGCGCAGCCAACGCGCCGTCAGCGAGCGCTGCAGCTCGGGACTGAGTTCGTACAGGTATCGAGCCCGGCCCTTGACCTCACCGGATTGGGCAGTGAGCAGGCCGCCCATGGTGGCTAGGTCGTGTTCGAAATCGTCGATGGCCACGGCCGGATCGCGCGGCGCCGGCCAGGCCAGCGTCGAGGCGCCGGCCTGGAAGGCGCGGGCGGCGAGGGTGCCGGCCGCCGGAATGACGCCTTCCACCGCGCGGATCAGGTCGAGCACGTAGAACGACGGCACCCGCGGCCGCGATTCGTTCAGTTCGATGCGCGGGAACGACAGGTAGAGCTTCTCTGACGCCGCGCCAACGGCCAGGATGAGTTGCAGTCGTTCATCGGCGGCCCTGGTGGACTGGGTCGCCAGCGAGACGCCGGTGACCGGCCGCCGCTCGTCGGGCAGCAAGGCATCCTCACGAATCTTTTGCGGGAACATGCGTTCGGCCAGGCCGGGCACGAACACGACGCGGAACGAGCGGCCGCGCGCCGCGTGGGGAGTGCCAACGAAAACGCGGCCGTGCCGCCGCCGGGGCGGCTCGTGGGTCAGCGTCGACAGTCGCGGCGTCAGCACGTCGCGCACTTCGCGCAGGCGCACCGGCCCGATGGCCGAGAGCGGCGCCAGCTCCTGCAGCATGCGCAACACCCGCGCCGGTTGCACGATCACACGCGGCGCCAGTGTGCGGAGGTCGGCGAGCCACTCGCCCCACAGTTGTTCGACGGGCCAGTCGGCCATCTCCGCGAGCACGGGCTCGGCAAAGGTGCGCAGGGCGCGTAATTGCTCGATGTCGCGGGCAATCCCCTTGGCCCGGGACGATTCGTGGTCGTCGGAGTTGGCTTCGCGAAGCCGGCGGTCGTACTCGTGCTCCAGTCCCTTCAATCGCCGCTGCCAGCGATCGAGTCCGCCGATCACGGCCGCTTCGACAATCAGATCTTCCCATCGCCAGGGCGCGCGCAGGGTGCCGGCGACGTCGCGGGCCGTCTCCCCCCGCTGCGACGCAGCCTGCGCCTCTTCCTCCGGCTGCACGTCTTCCGCACGGTCGGCGGGCGACAGGACCGCCTCGACAATCTCGTCGGCGGGCGGCGACCACTGGTCGGCATTACCGGCTTCGTTGAGCGGCACCTGCCCGAGCGAGACGTACTCCGCGAACCGCCGCGCCGACAGCTCTTCGTCCGCGCACGCGAGCAGGGCCAGCAAGGCGCGGCCGGCAGGATCGGGACGCCGGGTGCCGCGATGAAACCAGGCGGGAATGCCGGCGCGGTCGAGGGCGTGCTCCAGCACGCCCAGGTAAGTCTGCGGCGCGCGCAGCAGCACCGCCATCTGATCGAAGGGCACGCCGCGGGCGGCCTCCTGCATCAAGCGGCGGGCAATCTCAACCGCCTCGCGGCCCTCGCCAGGCGCGGAGAACAGGTTCACCGAATCGTCCTCCGCCACCGGTGTGGGCGGCTCGATAGCGAACAGGTTCGCCTGCAATCTCGAGAGTGCTCTGGTGCTCGAGTGGTGAAGGGCGGAGGTGCTCGAGTGCTGAGATGCCGGGGCGCTGTCGAGAGCGGCGAGTGTTCGCGCGTCACCCTGCGGCACCGTGACGATTACCCAGCCGGCAGCGTCGATCAACGCGCGGACGAATGCTTCGTCGCAGCTGGCGGTGATGGCGACGTCCAGCAGGACCACCGTGTGATCGGCGAACCGGTCAGGATGCGCGGCGATCTCCGCCGTTGCGGTTGCCAGCATGGTGGCGTAGTCAACGGCACCCGCCTTCTCGCGCTCGTCGATCGCGCGTTGCAGTAGCGCACCCAGGTCGGTGCTCGCTGAATGCCCGGCCAGGTCGCCGGGGCGCGCGCCCGCCATGCGGAGTTCGGCAAGGGTCCGGCTGAGCGCGCGCGGAAAGCCGGGCATGTCGGCCACCGGCTCGAAGTACTCCAGTTCTTCTGCCTTCAGCAGGTCATCGGCCACGCGAGCGGCCACGGCTTCGTCGCTGAGCGGAGCGCTCGGCGTGAGGCCACGGCGCGCCAGCGCGGGCACGGCAAGCTTGGCCACCAGTTCGGTGAGACCGGCCCGGGTGATGCCGAAGGTGGCGCCGCGATCGGCGGCCAGGCCGAGCGCAAACTCGTCGGCGGCGGCGCGGCTGGCGCCGACGATCAGGATGGGCGGCTTGACGGTTTCCAGGTGCGACCGGGCCGCGGCCAGGCGGGCCGCGCTCGATGGCGAGACGATTACGGCGTGTCGGTCCAGGTTCACAGGGGAGCCATCCCCGGCAGAAAGGTTTCGGTCAGCGTGAACGGGTCCACGTTGGCCGGCGCCTCCCACGCGGCCTTGCCGATCTGCCTGACCAGCGGCGCGGCCTTGTAGAAACGGCCGCGCCTCTCGCCGTGCGGCGTCAGCAACTTGTGATCGACGAGGGCCTTCAGGTCGCGGCTCGCGGTGAGCTCGGAGAGGTCTGCGGCCTTCCGGTAGAGGGCGTTCCTGACCCTGTAGCCAATGGCCGCATCGCTGAGGGCGAGCAGCATCCGGTCGGGCAAGCCTCGCTTGTCGATCTCGACCTCGAGGGCATCCCACATGCGTTGATAGATGCGGCTCCACTGCACGAGACGCGTCGCCTGGCGGTAGTGGGCGGTGAGACAGAACCGTACCCAGGGCCGCGCATCGCCCTCAGGATGCCACGCGCCGGCGCCAACCTGGCCCAGCACGTCGTAGTACGCCTGCTGATTCTTGCCGAGATACTCCTCGATGCTGCAGAAGGAGGGCGCGAGAATGTTCTGGCGGGCCAGCACGAGGGTCTGGAGGCACCGCGCCATGCGCCCGTTCCCGTCCGAGAACGGATGGATCATTACCAGGTTGAGGTGTGCCATGGCGGCGCGAACCAGGGTCGGTGTGCGATCGGCGGCGTTCAGCGACTCGACCAGTTCGTGCATCAGGTCGTTGACCATCGACTCGGGCGGTCCTTCGTAGACCGTCGCCCCGCTCGCGTCGTTGCGCACGTAGATCGGTCCCGGCCGCCACTTGCCGGGATGCTTCGACAGCTCGTGCTGCAGCATCATGAAGTGCAGGCTGCGAATGAGCCCGCGCGAGAACCTGAAGTGGGGATCGTCGGACAACTGGAGCACGTAGGTCATGGCCGACTGATAGCCGGTGACCGCCAGCCACGCCTCGGTTCCGGCTTCCAGCGGATCCTCGGCATCGACCGCGGCAATCGCGTCATCCTCGGTGACGTGGATGCCCTCGATGCTGTTCGAGCCCTGCACGGCGCGAGCCTGCACCATCCGCCGGATGCTGCCGGTCCAGCGCCTCGCCGTCACGGCATAGCTCAGCGTCGCCCTGACCTCGTCGATCCGGGCCAGGACCGCCTCTTCCTGTTCGTTTAACTCAGGCGTTTTGAACAACATACAAACATGATGGATAGCTGGTTACAGCCATCCATCATGATGTATATTATCTATCATCCTGTCTGATGTAAACAGACAGGCTTGCCCTACTGTTGGCTGGTCGTCCCCGGCCGCGCCTCGGCCTTACCCGCGTCGAGGTCGTTCCAGTTCATGATCGCGTTGAAGCCGAGCGAGAAGGTGCCGTGCGTCTGCCAGCGCCAGAACGGGCGGATGGCGAACATCACGACGTGCCCCTGGCCGAGCGGCGCGTCAACCAGCGCGGCGCGGTTCGAGAGGAACTGGCCGTTGGCCAGCGACCCCGATAGCAGCATGTCGTTCGGGTTCTGCGGGAACGACATCACCACGCGCGGCCGCGCCTCGTCGAAGCTCATGCCGAACTGGCGCGCCATCTGCCGGAACTGCGCCGTCGCATCCGCCTGGGGCGGCTGGTTGGCGCGGGCCGCCGCGTCCTCGGCTTCGAAGGGCGAGATGTGCACCGGCGCCGCATTGGGTGTAACGTTCTGCGCCATGCCGGCGTTGGCAGGACCGCCGCCGCCGAAGAAGCCGGCGAACTCGGCGGGAATGCCGGCGCCGCCCGCGTTCAACACCGGATCCTGGTTGAAGTAGACGGGCAGGTCGGTGTTTTCGTAGCCGTATGCGAGCGGGCTCTTGGCATCGCTCCATTTGCCGCGCAGAATCGAGCCGCGCACGAACAGTTGCGACGGCGACTCCACCGTCACGCCGCTCGTCACCGCATACGCCGGGAAGATCGTCGTCGTCGATCCTTCCGTGATCAGCGTGCCGCCCTCCTGGACGAACTTCGCGAGGTTCATCAGGCCCTGCAGGCCCATGCCGCCGCGGATGTCGTCGGACTGATCGACGAAGCCCAGGTTCGGCGTCTTGTCGGTCTTGCGGTACGGCAGCGGCGTCTTGCCGGCCATGGCCATGCCGTTGACCTGCGACTGTGGTGTGCCGCCGACGTGCGGAAAGATGATCACGTCGTACTTCGACCGCAGGTTGGTGTCGTCCTTCAGTTTCTGGTCGGCGAAGTAGGTGTAGGGCACGCCGTAGGTGTCGAGGGCAGCGCGCACCCAGCCTTCGTCCTGCGTCCGCGTCCAGCTGTGGATGTAGCCGATGCGCGGTACGTCGAGGTCGTGCGTTTTCACCGCCGGGGCGGCGGCCACCGCCCACGCCGACAGGCCGAGGTCGCGCAGCATGGGCTCGAGCGCCGCGCGGTCGGCGTCGGGAATGATGACGGCGCCGGCGCGGAACTTCTTGCCGTTCAGCTCGAAGTCTTCCTCGGCCGCCAGCATCTTCACGCCGGCGTTCTTGAAGCGGAAGGTGACGAGGTTGTTGTCGGCGGTGTGCTCGACCACCAGGGTCGAACCGGTGCCCTCGATGCCGCCGGCGGCTTTCACGGGGCCGGTCACTCTTGTCATCGGCTGTTTGAACACGCCCTTGTCGTTGACCGCCGTCAGCTTGACGTTGCGCATGAACTGGAACGTCCAGCCGGTGTCGTCGTATGGCCGCGGATTCTGCGCCGGGTAGTTCTGAATCGAGAAGTACATCTCGGCCAGCGTGCGGTACGGCTGGTCGCCGCGCACGACGTAATCGCCGGCGGCGACGCTGACGTTGCCGGCCTTGAAGGCATTGGTCGCGCGGTGAATTTCGAGGCCCTGCCGCATCAGCTCGTTCACGGCGTCGGCGGCATCGGCCTTGCGGCGCTGGCCGGCGGGAATCACCCAGGCGTTAATCGGACCGTCAACGCCCTCGGCAACCGACCGCTTGTTCTTCAGCCAGTAGTTCTCGAGGTACAGCTCGCGATTCTTCGCGACGTGGCTGAGCGAGAACAGCACGCCCGACTGCTGGATGTTGGTGTTGTTGCGCGGACCCCACTTGATGAACGGCAGCGGCGGATTGGGACGGAACCACTCCTTGCTGGTAGTGGTCGCACCGGGCCGCACCTCGTAGTTGTCGGGGCCGTAGCTCTGCACCTCGTAGAAGCGTCCGATCGAGTTGTGCGAGTGGGCGATGAAGAACATGTAGTTGGGCACCCAGCCGTCGTAGAACCCGTAGGTCCACACCCCGGGCACGCCGCGCTTGGTCATCTCCATCACGTCGTTCTGCGCCAGCTGCCACCACTCGCTGATCACGATCGGATCGAGCGCGTCGTTGTAGGGACCGGTGCCGGTGGACGAGTAGAGGTAGGTCTGCGCTTCGTGCAGGTCGTGCATCACGGTCGGGTACCACTGCAACTGGGTGCGCGTGACCGCCTTGGTCAGCTCGAGGAACTGGCCCATGCCGTCGCGGTTGTTGTCGTGCTGCACGTACTTGCCCCAGTACATCAACGGCAGCCGCGCCTCGCCCTGGCCGCGCGTCTTGTTGTAGTAGTAGGTATCGACCTGCTTCTCGCGGCCGTCGACCTCGATCACCGGGGTGATCAGGGTGATCACGTTGTTGCGGATGTTCTGGATGAACGGGCTCTCCTGCACGATCAGCCGGTAGGCCAGCTCGATCAGCATCTCGGGACCGCCGTTCTCGGGCGAGTGAATGCCGCTCGTCAGGTAGTAGATCGGCTTGGCGGTCTTGAGCAGCGCCTGCGCCTGCGCGTCGGTGGTCTTGCGCGGGTCGTTCAGCGCCGCCAGTTGATCGCGGTACTTCTCGAGGTTCTTGATGGTCGCCTCGTCCGCAATCGCCAGGGCGACGATGTCGCGGCCCTCTTCACTGGTGCCGATCTTCCAGTAGCGCGCGCGGGGCGAGACCTTCGCGAGGTGCTCGTAGTAGCGATGGATGTCCTTGGCGTAGGTGATCTCGCCGGGCTGGCCGACGTAGCGGCCCAGGAACTTGAGCGGCGTGGGCACGGTGTCGGAGGCGGGCAGGTGGTCCACCAGTTCGGTGGTGATGCGCGGATCCTGCAGCGCCTCCTTGATCTTGGCGGTGTACTCCGCGTCGATTTTCTGGGTTGGGGTGGTGCGTTGGGCGTCGATGGCCGAGCCGGCCAGGCCGAAGACGGCAACGATCGCGAGTGCGATCACTTTCCTCATACTTCCTCCGTACGAAATACGCCGAAATTAAAGAAGACCACTGGAAGTATAGGTCGCTGCAAGGCCGGCTCGGGGGGACATCCTTCCTCGGATGAGGACACTGCGGCAAACCGTAAAGCGCGAAAACAGGCGTAGAATGCGGCTTTCCGCCGTTCTTCACACGGCACGGCCCTTGCTCAATCGGTGGCCGGGGAGTAAGTAGCAATGGAGTTCAACAAGCTGGTTTTTGCGGGGTTGTCGATTGGGTGCCTGGCGGCGGCCGCCGGCGGGTCGTACCTCGCGGTCCGGCAGAATCAGACTTCAGGTGCCGTGGGTGCCTACGGTGCCTCAGGTGCTGGTGCGCCGGTCGAAGCCACAGCCCCTACGCAGCCCAACGCCCCGGTGACCGAATCCGAAGGCGTGATTACGCCGGAGACCGAGCCCACTCCGTCGGCAACCCCGGCGCCGCCCGCGCCGACCACCTCGCGCCGCATGCAGACCATTTCCCAGGCGCCGGCGAGGTCGAGCCGCGCGTCCGCCTCACGACCCGCGCCGGCCGCACCATCGCGCCGGGCGCCGGCCGTGGTCGAGGCGCCCCCCGTTGCGGTCAACACGCCATCGCCGTCAGCTCCAGCCACCTCGGGCGGAACGATGTGGGAACCGCGTGCGCCGGTCGAGCCGTCGGTACCTGAGTATCGCGAGCCGGAACCTCCTGCCCCGCCGCCGCCGCCCGTTCCGGAATACGTTGACGTCACCGTGCCGTCAGACGCCGTGCTCGGCCTGCAGATTGAGCGCACCGTGTCGAGCGAACTGGCGCGCGTGGAAGACAAGGTCGAAGCTCGTGTGACCCGCGACGTGCGCGTTGAGAACCGCGTGGCCATTCCCGCCGGCTCGACCGTGCGCGGCTCGGTCACCGAAGTGGATCGCGGCGGCCGCATCAAGGGCCGGGCGCGCCTCGCCATTCGGTTCCACACCATCGTGCTGGCCGACGGTTCCGAGCTCGCCCTGAAGACCGACCCGGTGGTGCGTGAAGGCGCCTCAGCGGGCGGCCAGAGCGCGGCCAAGGTGGGCGGGGCGGCAATTGGCGGCGCCATTCTCGGCGCCATTCTCGGCGGCGGCAAGGGTGCGGCGATTGGCGGCGCCGTGGGCGCGGGCGCCGGAACCGCCGCGGCCATGAGCAACGACCGCAACCCGGCCACGCTGTCAGCCGGCACCACCGTCACGGTACGCATGCAGGCGCCGGTCACGGTGACCGTTCAGAAGGAATAGGCCGGGAACCGGGAGGCGGCAGTCGGGAGACAAAAATGCGACTCCCGGTCGTTCCCGACTCCCGGTTCCCGACTCCCGGCGTATGATCGCCCCGGAGGCTGATCATGCGTTCCCTGAATCTGAAGTCTGCGTTATCCGTGTCATCTGTGGCCCTGGTCCTGTCGGCATCTGTGTTGGCACAAACCAAACAGGAACGAGCCGGCATCGTCAATTTCACCAAGGTCGACGCGGTCGTCGCCTGCGGCGGCGCCACCGACACCGCGGCTCTCGATGGCCTGGCCAAGGACGGCTTCAAGGCCGTGATCAACCTGCGCATGCCCACCGAAAAGGGCGCCAACCTCGAAGAGAACGCGGCCCGCGCGAAGGCGCTCGGGATGAAGTACGTCAGCATCCCCTTCAACGGCCAGCAGCCGGACGCCAAGGTATTCGACCAGTTCCTGGCGGCGATTGCCGACAAGTCGAACCAGCCGGCCTACGTGCACTGCGCGTCGGCGACGCGCGTCGGCGCGGTGTGGCTCGCGAAGCGCGCCCTGCAGGACGGCTGGCCAATCGAGAAGGCCACGGCCGAGGCGCGGCTAATCGGCCTCGGCAACCCGGCGCTCGAGAAGTTCGCGTTGTCCTACGTCGAGAGCCACAAGAAGTAGGGGTTTAGGGGCCTGGGGGCTTAGGGGCTTAGGGGCTTAGGGGGACGTCGCGAAGCAATGAGGGCGGCCAGGCATGCGGCCGCCCTTCGTCCCAGCTCTTCAGTTTTCACCGCCAGATCCCGATCGACCAGTCCCAGCCGCTGCGCGAGGCCGATGAGATACGTCACCTCTCGGGCGGAGCCGAAGGCGATATCCAGAAACCTCACGTAGTCGCGCTCGGATTCGCGCGCGCATCCTTCCACGATATTGGTCGGAACCGAAACAGCCGCTCGGCGCAGTTGGCTCTGGAGTCCGAATCGTTCGCTGTTCGGCAGTGTCGCGGTGAGCGTGTAGACGGAGAGCACAAGTTCATCGCCAATCTGAAATGCTTCGAGCTTGCGGTGGTCGCGGGTCATGCGACAACCTGTCTGCAGTTTGCCTGCCACGGTATCAGTTGGCCGTTTTCGGCGACTCTCCCCGAAGACAGCCTCTTCGATGGGCCAACGTACGAAGTTTTCGCTGCCGGGCAAGCTGTATCGAATCGAAGAAACTGCTCCCCTGCCCCTAAGCCCCTATGCCCCTAGGCCCTCGTCCCCGCGCCAGCGCCGGCAACGGTTCGTTTGACACCGTTGTGCTGGCGAAGCAATACTGAAGGGTCGTTTGTGCGGCGATTTTCCCGACTTGATGGGCCGCACGTATAGCTTTTCCGCGCCGAGGGCGCGGCGCTATCTAAGTCGCGAGGCAGGCCCGCGATTGATCGCGGGCTTTTCTATTTTTTGGGAGTGTAAATGGGCAATCGATACATTTTCTCGTCGGAGTCGGTCGGTGAGGGCCACCCAGACAAGGTCGCCGATACGATTTCCGACGCGGTGCTTGATGCGTGCCTCGCGCAGGACAAGTACAGCCGCGTCGCCTGTGAAACCTTCGTCAAGTCAAACGTCGTCGTCATCGGCGGCGAGATTACGACCAAGGCCAGGCTCGACTTCGTCAAGATCGCGCGCGACGCCATTCGCGGCATCGGCTACGTCAACGACGATGACGTGTTTCACGCCGACAAGGTGTTCGTGAACGTGCTGGTGACGCAGCAGTCGCCCGACATTGCGCAGGGCGTTGACGCCCGCAAGGCCAAGGGCAAGAAGACCGCGAAGCAGGGCGCCGGCGACCAGGGCCTGATGTTCGGCTACGCCAGCAACGAGACGCCCGAGCTGATGCCGGCGCCGATCATGTTCGCGCACCGCCTGGGCCGCGAGCTGACGAAGATCCGCAAGTCGGGCAGGTGCCCGTGGCTGCGGCCCGACGCCAAGTCGCAGGTCTCGGTGATTTACGACAACGGCAAGCCGGTCGGCATCTCGAACGTCGTCATCTCGACGCAGCACGCCGCCGATGCCGAGCACAAGGACATCGAGAAGTTCTGCATCGAGGAAGTGATCAAGAAGGTACTGCCGGCGAAGCTGTTGAACAGCACGACCGAGTTCCTGATCAACCCAACCGGCCGGTTCGTGGTCGGTGGACCCGACGGCGACACCGGTCTGACCGGCCGCAAGATCATCGTCGACACCTACGGCGGTATGGGCCGGCACGGCGGCGGCGCGTTCTCGGGCAAGGATGCGACGAAGGTCGATCGCAGCGCGGCATACATGGGACGCTGGATCGCCAAGAACGTGGTCGCGGCCAAGCTGGCGGCGAAGTGCGAGGTCCAGTTCGCCTACGCCATCGGCCACCCCGATCCGGTCAGCGTGCACGTCGAGACGTTCGGCACCGGGACGGTGTCGGATGCGAAGATCATCCGCGCCATCAACAAGGTGTTCAACTTCCAGCCGGCCGAGATCATCGAACAGCTCAGCCTGCGCCGGCCGATCTTCTCGAAGACCACCAACTACGGTCACTTCGGCAAGAGCGACAAAGACCTGACATGGGAAGCCACCAACAAGGTGGCCGCCCTCCTCAAGGCCCTGTAGGCGTCCAGCTACGGCGTCGGGGTGACAATTCCGACGCCGTTCTTCACCACCACCGTCGCGCCAAACGCCTTCGAGCGCGTCGTCATCACGTCCAGGATCCTCGCGGCATCGGCGCCCGCCGCCAGCTTCGGCCGCCCGCGATCTGCGCGTGAAGTCTGGTAGCCCAGCGTGATGGGGTGGAGTTGCAACTCCACGAACTTCCCGCCTTCCCACTTCGTCGTCGCCAGCACCGAATCCCAGTACTCGCGGTCGGCGGGAAAGCTGCGGCGATCCCTGTCGTAACGGGCATCCAGGTACTCGGCCGGCTGGGCGTCGACGCCCAGGGCGTACTGCTGGTAGCTGTCGAGCGGCATCCGCAGCAGGGTTTCATTCTGGAAGACGAAGTTGGACAGGCTGTACAGAATCGGCTTGCCCTTGTAGATCTCGACCCCGCGCAACACGTGAGGACCATGCCCGACGAAGACGTCGGCGCCGGCATCGACCATGGCGCGCGCGAACACCGGAATGAAGTCGGCGGGCACCGACCGGTTGGCGCCGCTCTCGTGGCAGTGCAGCGACACGATCACGATGTCGGCGAGCGACGAGGCGCTGCGGACGACCCGCGCAATCTCCTCGAGGTCCTGTTTGTTCGGCTCGGTCCGCTGTCCGGGCACCGGGCCGGATGCGTAGCGGCGCCCGCCGAAATTCAGCGTGTCGCCGGCCGGCGGTGGCTGGCCCGACAGCTCCGCGGCCACCCGTTTCAGATCCGCGAACCGCTCGGGCGTAACGACATAAGTGGTGGTGAAGCGCAGGGGGCTCAACCCGGGTCTCGCCGGCATGTCGCCGCGCGTGTTGCCGGCACGCGATGAAGGCGTGAAGGTGGACGCGGCCGAGACCAGGGCTATGCGGGCGTTGGGCGTTTCGAGAAACCGGGCCTCGCGCGCCTCGGCCAGGCTGTTGCCGAAGCCCGCCTCGACCAACCCGGCTTCGCGCACGTAGCGGCTGGTGATCTGCGAGCCGAGAGCGCCGAAATCGCCGGCGTGGTTATTGGCCCGCGACACCAGGTCGAACCCGGCCCACACCAGTTCCTTGAGGATTGGCGGATCGGTGCGCATCCAGGTGCCACCGCTTTCGTGGGCCGGCGGCGCTTCGTAGTCGTGGAACAGCGTTTCGAGGTTGGTGAACGCGGCATCGGCGCCGCGAATCATATCGAAGAGGCCGGTGAACTCCGGCTCGGTGAACGGCGACAGCCGCTGCATGATGATGGTGTCGCCGGTCAGCGCCAGCGTGACCGGCCGCGCCTGCCCGGCAGTTGACGCCTGGCCAAGACACACGGCGCCCAACAACACCACACCGATCGCTGCGCGCTTGCTCATCACGCCCCCTTGGGGCGTGTTCATCACGCCCCCTTGGGGCGGAGTATATGCCGGGAGGGGTCCCGCCGGCCGCAGCCGCGGTCCGCCTGAAGGCGGACACCACATCGAGAAGGGCTAGCTCGCCAGCTTGATCGACTTGACGTTGATGGTCTTGACGCCGTCCTTCTCGGTCACCTCGCCGGTGGCGATCACCTTCTTGACGATGAAGTCGAGCAGCTTGGCGTTCTTCCTGGCGGCGTAGTCGCCGGTGATGGTGTAGAGCGCGTCGGCGGTCTTCACGCCTAACGGATCGCCGCTCTTGGCGGCGGCAATCGAGCAGGCGATCACGTCCTCGATCTTGCCGGCGTGCTTCTTGTCGGTCGCGCAGCCGACGTCGACGATGTCGCCCTTGATGGTCATGTCGGCGGCGAGCACCGGCATCGCGAGGGCGGCGACGAACGCCGCGGCGGCCACCAGGGAAATCACGTTACGCGTACTGAAACTCATGGGGAAAGTATACTTCCCGGCTGGCGGGTTACTGCCGTCAAGCAGGGAGCAAATATGCGCAGGATCCTGGCGATTTCGGCTGTCTTGGGGCTGTGTGCCGCGGTGTCGGCCCCCGTGGTTTCGGCACAGGCTGCCGCCTCCCCTTCCATCGACGACTTGATCAACCTCAAGCGTGCGGGAACGCCGGCGGTGTCGCCGAACGGGCGGCAGGTCGCGTTTACCATCCGCGAAGCCAACTGGGACGAGAACGCCTACGAGACCGAGATCTGGCTGGGCGATGCGGCTGCGGGTTCGCCCCGCCAGTTAACCAATGCCCGGCGCTCGAGCATGCAGCCGGCCTGGTCGCCCGATGGGGCGTGGCTGGCGTTCGTGTCAGACCGCGACGGCAAGCGCCAGCTCTACCGCATTGCCATTGCCGGCGGCGAGGCCGAGAAACTCACGAGCGGCGACGAGGGCGTTGCCAACTTCGCGTGGTCGCCCAAGGGCAACCAGATCGCGTTCACGATGACCGACGCGGTGACCGACGCGATGAAGGAGCGCGAGAAGCAGTGGGGAGAGATCCGCATCGAAGACGAAGACCAACGCTACACCCACCTCTACCTGCTCGACCTCGCCACCAGGGCCGCCACGCCGCTGACCAGCGGGACGTTCGTCGTCGGCAGCTTCGCCTGGTCGCCGGATAGCACCCGGCTGGCCTTCGATCATCGCTCGACCAGCGATCCCGCCGATGGCGGCTCGGCCGATATTTCAGTAGTCACCGTTGCCACCGCAGCGCGAGAGGTGGTGGTCACACAGGCCGGCCCCGATACGAATCCGCGCTGGTCGCCCGACGGATCGCAGATCGCGTTCGTATCGGCCATGGCCAAGCCGTCGTATTTCTATCTGAACAGCGTCATTGCCACGGTCACGCCAGGCAAAGGCAACGTTCAGAGCCTGACCGACGCCTTCGACGAGAATCCGAACATCGTGTCGTGGACGCGCGCGGGCATTTTCTTTGCCGCCTCGCAGCGCACCTGGTCGTATCTGTACGGCTTGAACCCCGCGACGAAGCAGGTCACCCGTCACGCCGTCCGCGATCAGTGGATTGGCAATTCGTTCTCGCTGACGCCCGATGGCACGACGGTGGCGTTCATCGGCTCGGGGCCGGCCGATTTTCCTGATGTCTACATCGCGCCGGTGCAGACGATGGCGGCGACGAAGGTAAGTGATACGGGCGCGCAGATTGCGGCGTGGCCGAAGCACGCCCGCGAGACGATCCGCTGGAAGAGCCAGGACGGCGCCGAGATCGAGGGCGTGCTGCACAAGCCGGCCGACTTCCAGGCCGGCCGCCGCTATCCCCTGCTGGTGGTCATTCACGGCGGACCAACGGGTGTGTCGCGGCCGGTGCCCTACGGCAGCACCGGCTACTACCCCATCGATGCCTTTCTTGCGAAAGGCGCAATCGTGCTCGAGCCGAACTACCGAGGCAGCGCCGGTTACGGCGAGAGCTTCCGATCCCTCAACGTGCGCAATCTGGGCATCGGCGACGCGTGGGATGTGCTCTCGGGCATCGATGCGCTGGTCGCGCAGGGCCTGGCCGACAAGGACCGCGTCGGCGCCATGGGCTGGAGCCAGGGCGGCTACATCTCGGCGTTCCTGACAACGCGCCATGCCGATCGTTTCAAGGCGCTGTCGGTCGGCGCCGGCATCTCGGACTGGATGACCTACTACGTCAACACCGACATCCATCCCTTCACGCGGCAGTACCTCAAGGCCACGCCGTGGGACGATCCGAAGATCTACGCCGACACCTCGCCGATGACCTACATCAAGCAGGCGAAGACGCCGACGCTGATCCAGCACGGCGAGAACGACGCGCGGGTGCCGATTCCGAATGCGTTCCAGTTGTACCAGGGCCTGCGCGATCAGAACGTGCCGGTGCAGTTGTCGATCTTCAAGGGCTTCGGGCACGGCCTGACCAAGCCCAAGGCCAACCGTGGCGCCATGCAGCAGAACCTGGATTGGTTTTCGAAGTACGTTTGGGGCTCGGCGACGGGGACGCAGCAGTAGGCTTAGGGGCTTAGGGGCTTAGGGAAATGACGAACATACGCATTGCTCTTGCGGTACTGCTTTCGCTCGCTGGTGCGAATACCGCGCGGCCGGTGGCGCAAGCCAGCCAGCCGTCGGTCATCGCCATCCGCGGCGGCACGGTGTTGACGGTCACCCGCGGCACCATCCAGAACGGGGTGGTCGTCATTCGCGACGGCAAGATTGCCGCCGTCGGCGGGGCCGGCACGAACATCCCGGCCGGCGCCGAGATCGTGGAGGCCGCGGGCCGCTTCGTGACCCCAGGCATCATCGATGCGCACTCGCACGTCGCAGCCGAGTCGATCAACGAGGGCGGCATCACGGTCAGCTCGATGACCGGCATCGACGACGTGCTCGATCCGACCGACATCAACATCTATCGCGACCTGGCGGGCGGGTTGACCACCGCCAACATCCTGCACGGCAGCGCCAACCCCATCGGCGGCAAGAACACCGTGATCAAGATGCGCTGGGGCAAGAATGCCGAGGGCCTGAAGTTCGAGGGCGCCATGCCGGGCATCAAGTTCGCGCTTGGCGAGAACCCGAAGCGCCTGCGGCAATACGGCCCCGGCGGTCCGCGCCGCTACCCGCTGACGCGCCCGGGCGTCGAGTTCGTCATCCGCGATGCCTTCAGCCGGGCAAAAGCCTATCAGCGCGAGTGGCAGGAGTACGAGCGTCAGAAAATTGCGACGGCTGACGTACCGGCACCGCGCCGTGACCTGCAGCTCGAGCCGCTCGTCGAGATTCTCGAGGGCAAGCGGCTGGTGCATGCGCACACCTACCGCGCCGACGAGACGCTGATGCTCATGCGGCTGGCCGAGGACATGGGCTTCAAGATCGCCACCTTCCAGCACGTGTTCGAAGGCTACAAGGTCGCGGACGAGATGGCGAAGCACGGCGCCGGCGGCTCGACGTCCTCTGACTGGTGGGCCTACAAGATCGAGGCCGAGGACGGCACGCCCTATAACGCCACGCTGATGCACAGGCGCGGCGTGCTGGTGTCGATCAACTCCGACAGCGCCGAGCACTCCCGGCGCCTGAACACCGAAGCCGCCAAGTCGATCCACTGGGGCGGACTGACCGAAGACGAGGCGCTGGCGCTCGTCACGATCAACCCGGCGAAGCAACTGCGCATCGACGCGCGGGTCGGCTCGCTCGAAGCCGGCAAGGACGCGGACGTGGTGATTTGGAACAAGCACCCGCTCAGCACATACGCCATCGCCGATCGCGTATACATCGACGGCCAGCAGTACTACGATCGCCTCGCTGAAGATCGGCGGATGACCGACGCGACCCGTGAGAAGGGCACGCTGACCGCCGCCGAAGGACGACCCGCGAACGGCCCGCAGACCCCGCAGACGCCTCAAGGCCCGGAAGAAACGTTCGGCTCGGTCGCTCCGGCATCCGGGGTCCAGGCGCCAGCCGCGGGACCGGTGGTGGCTGTAATCAACGCACGCATCTTCCCCATCAGCGGCCCGGTGATCGAGCGCGGCACGCTGGTCGTTCGCGGCAACCGCATCGAGGCGGTCGGCGCCAACATCCCCGTTCCGGCCGGCGCCCAGGTGATTGACGCCAAGGGCGGCGAGCTCTATCCCGGCTTCATCGATGCCAGGACCGCGGTCGGCCTGAGCGAACCGGGCGCCCGGGGGTTCGAGGACGTCAACGAGATGCTCGAGATCAACGCAGCGGTGAAGGCGCAGGTCGCCTTCCAGATCGACAGCGACGCCATTCCGGTGGCACGTGTGAACGGTGTGACGACGGTGGCGGTCGTGCCGACGGGCGGACTCGTCGGCGGGCAGGTCGCGGTGATGAACCTGGACGGCTGGACGTGGGAAGAGGCCACGCTGCAGCCGGTAGCCGGCGTCAGCTTCCAGTTCCCGCCGATCGTCCGCAGTGGATTCGGCGGCAACGCCGACGCCAACCGCAAGTTCGAGGACCTGAAGAAGGAGCGCGATGCCAAGGTGCAGCGCGTGGAAGAGTTGATAGCCCGGGCGCGTTCCTATGGCGCCATTCCGGAAGCCGAGCGCACCACCGACTGGAACCTGGCCGCCCTGGTGCCGGTGGCGCAGGGCCGGCAGCCGCTGTTTGTCGCGGCCGACACCGACGGCGACATCCGCGAAGCGGTGGCCTTTGCCGATCGCGCGGGCGTCAAGATCGTGATCATGGGCGGCCTCGAGGCGCCGCGGGTGGCCCCGCTGCTGAAGTCGAAGAACATCCCCGTCGTGCTCGGTTCGGTGCTGACACTGCCGCTGCGCGAAGACGATCACCACGCCGCCACCTACCGCGCCGCCGGAGAGCTGGCCCAGGCCGGCGTGCAGTTCGCGTTCGGCACCGATGGCGCCGCCAACAACCGGCTGCTGCCGTACGAAGCCGCCATCTCGGTGGCGTGGGGTCTCGATCGCGATCGCGCCCTGAAGGCGATGACGCTCGACGCCGCCACGATCCTGGGCGTCGCCGACCGCGTCGGCTCGCTCGAAGCCGGCAAGCTGGCCAACTTCTTCATCGCCACCGGCGATCCCATGGAAATGAAAACCCGGTTCACGCACGTGTTCATCAACGGCAAGAACGTCGGCTTGAGGAGCAAACACACAGAGCTCTACGAGCGTTTTTCCAGCCGCCCAGGGGTGAAGAAATGATTGCGTCGTGCTTTAACACGAAGGTCACGAAGAGCACGAAGGTCTTCTTGGTCTTCCCAATCTTTGCCTTCGTGGCCTTCGTGTCCTTCGTGTTGAAGGCGGATATCGCGGCGCAACAGGAAGCGACTTACACTTATGCCATTACCGGCACCCGGATCGTGCCGGTGTCGTCGGCAGCGATCGATAACGCCACGATCGTGTTCTCGAATGGCGTCATCACCGCGGTTGGCGCGAATGTCGCGGTGCCGGCTGGCGCCGTGACCATCGCGGGCAAGGGGCTGACCGTCTATCCCGGGCTGATCGACATGGGCAGCAGCGCTGGACTCGAAGCACCAGCGGTGCCTCGCGCCGAGAATGCGCAAACCACTGAAGACCTGGAACGGGTGAAGCGCGCCACCCTGCTGCGCCCGCACCTGAGCGCCGCCGACCACATGAACCCGGCATCGCCGGCGCTGCTGAAGGCGGCGCAGGCCGGCATCACCGCGGAGCTCGCCACGCCCGGCAGCGACGGCATTCGCGGCCAGAGCGCGCTGGTGTTGACCGCGCTCGGCGCCGACGCGCCGCAGATCGGCGCGATTGCCGACGACCGTCGCCGGCCGCTGGTGTTGCAGGCGCCCGTTGCCCTGCACGTCGGCACATCGGGCTCACCCGCAGGCGGCGATGTCTACCCCAATTCCCTCATGGGCCTGATCGCCTTCAACCGCCAGGCCTTCCTGGACGCGCAGTGGTATCAGCAGGCCAAACCGCGGCCGCACGCTCCGGAGCTCGACGCCATGGCGCCCGCCATCGCCGGACGGTTGCCGGTGGCCTTCCGCGCGGCCACCGCGGTTGAGATCACGCGGGCGCTCGGCATGGCGAAGGAGTTCAAACTCGACCCGATCATCACCGCGGCCCGCCAGGTCGAAGAGGTCGCCGCCGACCTCAAAGCCGCAGGCGCGCGCGTCGTCTACAGCCTGAACTTCCCGACGCGCCGGCCGTCGCTGGCGCCCGATGCGGACGAGCCGCTGAGCGTGCTGCGCGATCGCGCCAACGCGCCGAAGGGCCCGGCGTCGCTCGACAGGGCGGGCATCCTGTTCGCGTTTGAGTCGAGCGGACTGTCGGAACCGAAAGACTTTCTGAAGAACGCGCAGAAGACCGTTGCGGCCGGGCTCAACAGGGAATCGGCGCTCAAGGCGCTGACCATCAATGCCGCCACCATGGCGGGAGCGGGAGATCGCCTGGGTTCGCTGGACCGCGGCAAGATCGCCAACCTGGTGATCACCGAGGGCGACCTGTTCGACGAGAAGACGGTCATCAAGCACGTGTTCGTCAACGGCCGGATGGTCAGGATGAACTGACGGAGGTGTTTCCGAATACTCTATAGAGACGCATGGAATACGTTATCGACCTGTTTCTGCATCTCGACGTCCACCTGGCCGAGTTCATCGCGCAGTACGGCGTCTGGGTTTACGCCATGCTGTTTGCCATCATCTTCGTCGAGACCGGCCTGATCATCTGGCCGTTCCTCCCTGGCGACTCGCTGTTGTTCGCGGCCGGCGCCATGGCCGCCACCGGCGCCCTGGACCCGTGGTTCACGGCGGTGCTGCTGGTTTCCGCGGCCATTGCCGGAGACGCGGTTAACTACTCGGTTGGCCGCTACATCGGGCCGAAGGTCTTTTCAGCCCACGACTACCAGGGCTTCATGCACAAGGCGCTGAACCGCGATCACCTCGACAAGGCGCACGCGTTCTTCGAGAAGTACGGCGGCATGGCGGTGGCCTCGGGCCGCTTCGTGCCGATTGTCCGCACGTTTGTGCCGTTCGTGGCGGGAGCGGCGTCGATGAACGCCTCGACGTTCGTGCTGTGGAACATCCTGGGCGCGTTCATCTGGGTGGGCGTGTGCATGGGCGCGGGCTACGCCTTCGGCAACGTGCCGGTGATCAAGGACAACTTCTCGCTCGTCGCCATCGGCATCGTCTTCGTGTCGGTGCTGCCGATTGCGGTCGAGATGCTGCGACAGAGGCGGGACCGCACTGCTTGACGGGAGGACACCACTCGTCGGGAGGGCACCTCTTGTCGGGAGTGCTTGGAGTGCTCGCTACGCTCGCCGTCAGCCTCTCAGCCCAAGCCATCCAGTGGCAGCCTCAAGTCAGCGGAACCACCAGCCGGTTGCGCGGCGTCAGCGCCGTTTCGCCACAGGTGGCGTGGGCCAGCGGGGGGAACGGCACGTTGCTGCGGACGGTGGATGGTGGCGCCACGTGGACGAAGCTGGCACCTCCCGCAGGCGCTGAGAAGCTCGACTTCCGCGACATTGATGCCTTCAGCGATCGCGTGGCCTACGCGCTGTCGATCGGTTCGGGTGACACTTCCCGCATCTACAAGACGAGCGACGGCGGCGCGACCTGGGCGCTGCAGTTCGCCAACACCGATCCGAAGGTGTTTCTCGATGCCATGGCGTTTCGCGATGCCGATCGTGGCTTTGCCTTCAGCGATTCGGTTGACGGCCGGTTCGTGATTCTCGCGACCAGCAATGGCGGCTCGGCCTGGGAGCGCATTCCCGCTGATCGCCTGCCGGCGGCTCTTCCAGATGAAGGCGCATTCGCGGCGAGCGGTACCAACGTCGCGGTGGTCGGCTCGAGCGTCTGGATTGGCACCACGAAGTCGCGGGTGTTGCGATCGACCGACGAAGGCCGGTCATGGACGGTGGTGCAGACGCCGCTCGATACCGGCGAGGCGACGGGGATCTTCTCCGTCGCGTTCAAGGACGCCACGCATGGCGTGATTGTCGGCGGCGATTATCAGCAGGAAAACGCCGCGGGCGACAACGCCGCGTTCACGAGCGATGGCGGCGCCACGTGGACCCTCGCGAAGGGCATCACCGGATTCCGCTCCGTGGCGGCCTGGGTCCCGGGCACACGGTCGGTGCTGGCCATCGGGCCGTCCGGTGCGGATTGGTCGGCGGACGAAGGCCGGTCGTGGACGGCGGTGGCGCTCACGGGCGCGCCGGCCGGGTTCGACGCCTTCGGCTTTGCGCCTGGGACCGGGATCGGCTGGGCCAGCGGCGCCGCCGGCCGCATCTCGCGATTGGCCGTCACCCCTTAGGGGTAGGGTCCGTGAGAGAATCCCGTTGCAACGAACACTTCGCCAGCGAAGTGAGGAAAGTGGCGGCGGGAGTTGAACCCGCCGCCCAGTGAATCCCGGCAAGCACTACCCTCCCGACAAGAGGTGCTCTCCCGACCCGCAGTGCCCTCCCGGCAGGTTCTACCTGGCGAGCCAGTACGTCATCTTCACCGCAAGCGAGCGACTCCTGACACGCGATGACGCGTCCGGCACCATTCGCGAGCTCAGCGGCAGGTCGGTATCCCACCCCTGGTTGTAGACGACGTACAAGTCGCTGCCGGGCTTGTAGTGATACCACCACAGGAAGTTGAAGCTCGCGGTCTTGCGGTCGTCGTTGTACTGGACGAAGCCCTTGAGGTAGAAGTCCGGCGAAAACGAGTGGCTGACGCGGAAGTTGAGGACGTTGCTCGAGTAATCGGCGCGGCCGGGCAGCTGCACGCGGTTGTGAGTGTAGTTCGGCTCGAACAGCAGGGTCCGGCCGACCTGGATGCTCAGGTTGGCGCGCAGCGCCTGGCGGTCGCCGTCGTAGTAGCCGCCGGCGTCGCCGCCGATGGTGCCGAACACCCGACGGGTGCGGTTCGACGAGTAGCTTGCCGACGCGGTGGTCCACGAGTACTCACCGGGCTGCACCGTCGTGCCGGCGGTCGCGAACGGCGCGGCAAGGTTGTCGTACTCGCGCGAGGCCGACAGGCGGACGCTCGACGTGTCGTGCCGCTGCATCTGCGCCGCGAAATCCGACGAGCGCGACTCGACGCGGCCATCGTGGTTCTCGTAGTACTCGGAAGCAGCGTTGAACACCAGTTGCCGCACACCCCGCCAGCGCGGCCGCGGCGTCCAGCCCGCCTTGACCTTGCCGGCGCGGATGTCGAGGCGCGGGATATAGCCCATCTCGGCGTTGAAGTCCTTGCCGATGTCCTGGTACTGCGCGCCGTAGTTGAACTTGTCGTTCTTGTAGGCGAAGTCGACCACGGCGGCAGTGGTCCGGCTAAAGCCGGACGCCACATTGGCACCGGAGGCCGCATTGGAGCCGGACACCACATTCGAGCCGGACGCCACATTCGAGCCGGACACCACATTGGAGCCGGACGCCACCACATATGTCTCTGGAGAAAAAGTCTTTGCAAACAGGCTGGTCAGCGTGACGTAACGCCCGAGCACCAGGCCGGCGTCGACACCAATCGCGCGGTTGTAATCGGAGATGCCGTTGGCGCTGTTGAGCAGCAGCGCGCCGACACTCGACTTGGCCAGCACGTTGCGCTTCACGCGCAGGGCGGTGAAGTTGGCATTTGCCACCTGGCGGCTGCTGAGGGTCTCTTCCTCGGTAGTGATGTTGAGCAGGCCGACGGCGTAGTCGCCAACCCGGCCGGTCACCCGGCCGCCGCCGATGATCGGCACCTGCTGCCCATCGACCAGGCCAATGCGCCGGCTGTAGAACAACGCCAGCAAACCGGGGTCGTTGGCGGCGGCATCGCCGCCCAGCCCCGCCACCGCCTTGCCGAAATCGAAGATACCGGCGCCCTCGGTGAAGAACTGCCGCTTCTCTGGGAAGAACAGGCTATAGCGGGTCAGGTTGACGACTTCCTGGTCCGCTTCGACCTGCGCGAAGTCGGTGTGATACGTGAAATCAGCAATCAGGTCGTTGGTCAGGCCGATCTTGAAGTCGCCGCCGTACTTGGCGTCGCGGTCGGCACCGGCGCCGGCCACGTAGTCTCGCGAGGCGGTCGGCAGGATGAACGGCACGAACTCCAGGCGACGGCGCGCCTTGAGGTCCGACAGCCCGCCCAGCACACCGGCATTCGACACGCGGGCGAAACCCGAGGCGCCCCACTCGCGCGGAAACGGCACCCAGTACGACTCCTCGTTCTTGCGGAACAGGATGCGGCACAGGTTCAAGCCCCACACCGACTCGGCAATCGAGGTCTTGAAGCGCAACTGGCTCAACGGGATGGCAATCTCGACATACCACCCCTTGTCGTCGATCGAGGTCTTGTTGTCCCACACCGCGTTCCAGTCGTAGTTGATGGTGCGGCCGTTCTCGACGGTGTGCGCGTCCTTGTAGGCGCCCAGCGGGTTGGTGCTGAAGTAAAACGCGTTGCGATGGTCGTGGAAAGTGTCGATGGTGATCTTGAGCTGGTCGCCCTTGTTCAAGCCGGAGTCGCGCTTGAGCTCGCTGCCCATGATGCCCGACGCGTCGCTATCCCACACCCACACGCCGAGATACAAGGTGGTGTCGTCGTAGAGGACGCGGAACTCGGTCTTTTCGGAGGACGGCTGGCCGTAGTCGGGTTCGCGCTGCACGAAGTTGCCGTGCGCCGGCGCCAGCCTCCAGGCCTCGTCTGTCAGCTTGCCGTCGATGCGCGGCTGCTGCCCATCGGCAACTCTGATGGCAACTGCTCGATACGAATGCGCCGACACAGATTCCTGCGAGGATGACGCAGATACAGATACATCAGAGCCGAACACAGATTCATCAGAGCCGCAGATGACACAGATTACGCAGATCAATACAGACGGAATTCGCGTCATCGCGGGCCGGCGCACGAGGCGACGGGGGTGGGCGGAGGGGTGCGGAGGGCTCAAGAGCGATTGCGGCGGCGACGAACGCATCGGGCGCATCTTACAGTTTGCGCTCCGGCTGCGCCTGCAATCATTTGTCTGTAGGGTGAGCGCGCAGGACCGCCGCGCGGAACTCCTCGAGCGTGCGCTCGGCGCTGCTGCGTCCCAGCCGCCGGGCGAACGGTTCGATCAGCCAGCCCAGCAGGCGCGGAAAGCGGCGGCTCAAGCCGACCGTGACCAGTTCCACCCGCACGCCGCCGGCCACAGGCTCGAAGCTGGTGAAGGTGTTGGCCGCCCAGAAGTTGCCGCTCTCGCGGCCGACCGGCGGCGGCAAGCCGGCGGGCTGCTCTTCGGAGTCGAGCTGGCGAACATTGCGCGTCTCGCTCAGCACCCGCATGCCTCGCCCGGTGGCGAGATACGTCACCGTGGACCACACGTCGAGCACCGCCGACAGCGGCCCGGCGTCGGACTTCATCCGCATACGGATACGAAACCGGTTGCCGTCGCGCTCGATCAACTGGGATTGCCTGACCGGCGTGTGGACCTCCGCATAGCGGTCGTAATCCTGCGATACCGCGAGCACATCGTCCAGGCCCACCCCTGGAATCTCGATGGCCCCCGTCCAGTGATGGACGAGGCCGCCGGACACCTTGACGATGGCGCCTGGCGTTGCCGGCGTCGAGCCGGTATGGTCGGCAACGAGAAACGCGCCCCGCACGTCGGCGACGTAGGCCTCGAACGCGGCCAGGGTGTCGGGCTTCATCTTCCCGTCCCCGTCCGGAGTGGCCAGCGTGGAGGCAATCAGGACGACAACGGCAAGACCGTTTGCTGAGAAGACCATTCCCGGATGCAGCCCGAAACCCATCACGCCGCCTTTCTCCGCGCTGCGAACCGGCCGACGCCGAGCAGCCACGCCACCGCCATGGCCAGCACGGCGCCGAGCGATGTCGACAGCGCGCCAATTGTGATCTGGCTCGACACCGCGCCGATTGGCAGCGCCAGCGCGGCCACGAACAACGCGAACGTGAAGCCGCTGGTGGTCGCCAGGGCTATCACCCAGACATCGCGCCAGCCCATATGTCGCGGCAATCGCAGACCGGCCAGTACGGCCAGCCCGACACCGGCGACGACGCCGAGCGGCCGGCCGGCAACCGCCGCGACCAACACCGCCCACGTGCCGTTGTCGTAATGCTGCAGGATGACACCGGCATTGACGAGGCCGAACAGGAACAGCGCCGCTTGCGCGAGACCGTTCCATGCGTGCTCGGCGTGGTGGATCGGCGCGGCGTCCGGCCGATCGTCGAACAGGTCGATCGGCCTGGGGTCATGCGGCAGCAGGGGAACGATCGGCACCAGTGCGAGGGCCGGGTGGATGCCCATCAGGTAGAGCGAGAGCCACGACAGCGATCCGCAGCCAACCCAGTACGGCCAGAACGACCGCACGTGCATTCGCTGAAGGATGGCAGCTACCGTCAGCATCGCGACCATCAGCAGGCCCCCCACCGGATTGAATTCGAAGGCCGGTGACAGCACGGTCGCGGCCGTGATGATCACCGCATCGGTGGCCACCGCCAGCACCAGCAGGAATGCCAGCGCGTTGCGCCGGCGAGGATAGACCAGGCGAAGGACGAAGTAAGCCGCGGCCAGGTCGATGGCGCCCGCCACCGGCCACGCCTGCAGCAGCACCGCTTCGTGAACCAGCCCGACATACAAGGCATAGGTCAGCCCGGCGCCGGCAATGCCGCCGGCCGCGCCGGCCACCGGCACCAGCCAGTTGCGCCACACGTGCAGCGCGCCGCCTGGCATGACGGCCTCGTACACCTCCTGCGCAATCAGCGCCAGGAAGAAGGCCATGGCAATCTCGTTGACGGGCCACGCCCAGGCCTGGGCAAAGCGGAAGTAGCTCTCGCCCGCCGTGTTCGCCCACACCAGCGCGATGGCCGCGCCGATCGGCAGCACCAGGAAGTGGTTGAGGATGAAGCGGAACACCCCTCCGGGGACGTGCCCGTCGACGTGCGACGCCGTCATGGTCGAGGCAGTCAGTGTGGTTGAGGTCATGACGGTCTCCTACGACTTGTCCCGGCGCTTGATCACGCCGGCATCGACGATGACGCCCGTGCGCGACACCGCCTGGAACGACATCTCATCGCCGATGATGGTGGCCACCATGAAGGCCTGGTCCTGGTCGAAGCCGGCGGCCGTCATTTCCGACGGCGTCAGCCCGCCCTTGCGCAATTGACCGCTCGACCCGACGATGAAGTGAGTAATGCCCTTCTGGGGCTTGATGCGCTCGTAGATGTGCTCGTGGCCGGTCAGCGCCACGTCAACGCCGTACCTGGTCAGCAACGGCTCGAGGGCCACCCGCATCTGGATGTTGGAACCGTGCCGGTCGCCGTCCGAGTAGATCGGATGGTGGAACACGGCGATCTTCCACGGATCGTTCGATGCCTTCAGCGACGCCTCGATCCACTCCAGCTGCTTCGGGTCCATGAGGTTGGTGTCGAAGACGAAGAACCGGGCCTGGCCTCGCACGAAGCTGTAGTAGCGCTGCCCGCCCATGTTGAACCCGGGGTACTCGCGGTTGGAAGGCTTGTCGTGATTGCCGAGCGCGGCGTAGAACGGAATCTTCATCTGCAGCAGCGGGGCATAGGGGAGTTCGAACTTGTCGACGAAGTCGCGCTTGTTCTGCGACCCGTACATGTTGTCGCCGACCATGACCACGAACTCGAACGGAAAGGCGCCGTGCGCCTGCAGCATCTGCCGGCCGACATCGTACTGCTGCTGCTTGCCGTTGCCGTTGTCGCCGATCACCGCGAAGCGCACCGCTTCGCGGTCGTCGACCGGCAGCGCGACCTGACCGGCGCCGGCCCAGGCGGCCGTTCCGGATACGAGTATGAGTAACGCAACGAAGCGGCGCATGACCTGCTCCTCGCTAGGGGACGAAGGGAACGTCGGCCACCCGGCGCGTCAGCCGCGACAGGTGGAGCGGATCGCTGGTGCTGACCAGCACGCGCCAGCCGTCGCTGCCGTGTGCCACGTCGATTCGGGCGAACGTGGAACGCACCGAGTGCAGCCGCACGCCGAAGCCGACCGAGGTCTTGTCGAGATTGAGGTCGGCCATCCGCGCGGCGACGTTGCCGGCATCGGCGAACACGGCAAGATCGACGTGCGTCATCAGCGCCAGCCTGGCTTCGACGTTGGCCACCACCATGTGGCGATCGTGGAAGCGGTAGTTGGCGAACGAGCGCAGCGTGTTGCTGCCACCCAGCGACGGCATCAGGTAGAACGGCACGGTGGCGCCTTCGGCGGTGTCGGAGGCGACCAGCCAGCCACGCATCGCCAGCGTCACGCGCGATCGGGCAATCGGCACGAACTGCGCCGCCTCGGCCTCGAAGCGCTGGAAGCTGAACGCCGCCATGTCGCGTGCCCAATAGCGGTTCCACACCGCGCGGTAGACCCCACCACGCAGCGGATGGCTGCGGTGGTCGCGGGTGTCGGCGGTCAGCGACAGCTCGCCGTGGGCGTAGTCGGGTTGCTCGGCCACCTGGAACACGGACTCGTCCGGGAACTGGACGAAGGCGGCCGGCGCATCGCTGCCGAATGAACCGCCCGGCTCGGTAATGGTCGGCCGGCGCAACCAGCCGCCGCGGCCGCCGATGGTGAGCCACGAGACCGGCTTCACGTTGGTGTAGCCGATCAGGTTCAACGACTTGAGGCGGTACTCGCTGCGTTCGGTTTCAACGGTGGCCGCGCCGGTGCCGAAGTAGGGATTCTGCGTGTAGTCCTGCCAGCGGGCCTCGGTGCCAACCGCTATCCGCTTGCCAAGCAGTGTCGGGAACTCGAGCCTCGCCCGTGCCATCAGGTAGGAACGCCACGACATTCCCGCCGACACGTCGAACACGACATCATCGCCATCAACCCAGTGGCGGTACCCGAGACCGCCGGAGATCCATCCCGCGCCGGTGACCATGTTGGCCATCTCGGCATAGACACCACTCTTCTCGCCACTGCCATCGCCCAGGCGCCTGGTGCCGCGATCGATCACCCAGGTGATGAATCCAGGTTCAGGAACGACGCCCTCCACCTCGGGAGCCTGAGCGGGAGTACCGGCGGTAACAGGTGCCGCCTCTGATTCCTGGCACAACACCGGTTGCGGCGTCAGGGCCAGCAGGACGATGAGCGCAGCGGCATAACTGGAGATGAGCGCCGGTTTCATAAGGCACCCCTTTCGCCGACCGCCAGGTGGCCGCCGGCTGTTTCGGTTGTCGCCAATGCTCGCGGCAGGATGTCGACGATCAGGCTGGCGTGGACGTCGATCAGAAAAAGGTCGCGGCCGATGATGCGGTATTGCAGTTCCGGCGGCAGCGGAGGCAGCGCCTCGAGAATCGCCGGGAACATCGCCGTCGCTGAACGCCACGGGAACTCGCCGTTCACGCGCAGCGCGGCCGGCGGCCCATCGGCGGCCTCTGCCCGCTCGGCGTCGAGCACATCGTCCGCGGTCAGCCCGTGGGTTTGCAGGGCCCGGGCAATGCGGGTGCGAATGGTCGCCTGCGCCGCAAGGTTGAACAAATCGCCCTGGCGGGCGTCGGTCCGCGCCGCCCGAATGGCGGCCGCCATGGCGTCAATTGCCCGGCGGATGGTTTCGGGGTTCGCATTGACCTCCAAGGGCGGCAGCTGCCGTTCCAGGCGCCGATGCATGAAGGCATAGCTTTCGGCGGCCCTGACAAACGCAAGCGTCCCATCCGAGCCGGCGAAAGGGCTCTGGGCGGTGGCAGTGCCGGCGAGCAGGGCGATGAGCAGGCCGGCGACGACTCGCGGCATGGCCGCGACCTTGCGAACGACGCCAGTTGGAGTGGTGGTCACGATCAACCTCCCGATACCGGAAGGTAGTGCACCGCGCATGCCAGTAGGAACGTCCGCCAATCAGGCCTGATTGGCCTCGATCCGGCGATAGACGGGGGGAATTGCCCGGGGCACCTCGAAATCTTCCGCGCCGGCCTCAGCAGCCGGGAACGGCAAGCACGAAGGCGCGGCCGGTCTTCAATACCGCCGACGCGATGATGCCCGGGCGTCCGCGCGGACGCTCGCGCAGCCCCATGACCACCAGCCCGGTGCCTTCGGTCACGGCACAGCGGGAGATCTCTTCCGCCACGTCGCCGCGCCTCACGATCAACGACCTGGGCTTGATCGGCGCCAGGCCGTGCGCGCGTTCACGCAACTGATGAGCCGCGTCGTGGTCCGAGATCTTGCTGCGGGCCACCGTCAGCAGAATCAACACGTGTGTTGACAACTGCGCCATCTCGCTGGCCATGCGCAGTTGGTGTTCGCAGACCTCGGCGAGGTCGACGGCCGCCAGCACCGGTCCGCACGTCAGCGCCGGCCGATCGCCCAGGCTGACGATGTCGAAGTCGTTGGGTGGCACCAGCAACACCGGCGTGCGCGCCAGGCCCAGGAACGCCTCGCTGGTCGAGCCGAGCAGCATGCGGGCGAGGCCGCCGTGCCCGCGCGAACCCATCACCACCAATGCGGCGTGGTGACGCAACGCTTCGCGCTGGATGGTTTCCGACACGCGACCGGTGCCGACGAAGATGCTCGCAGGATCGATGGTGGCTTCATACGGCGCGGCCCGCTCGCACTCGGCCACTATCTGGGCCCTCAATTCCGCCGAATCGTCCGCCGCGACGTGAAGAATGCGCAAGCGGGCGCCGAGAAGGCGTGACAGGCCGACAGCATGCAGCAGCACGCGGCGGGTGGAAGGACCCAGGTCAACCGCGCACAAAACCAGGGGCGAGTTCATGGCTGGTTCCTTCCCGAGTGCGGCGTGTGCAGCACGTCACGGATTTTGCTGGTCAGGGTCGACACGGTGTACGGCTTGGGGATGAAATGGACCTGGTTCTGGCCGACGCCGTGCGCCAGCACGGTGTCGTCGGTGTGCCCGGACGTGTAGAGGACGGGCACATCGGGACGCAGTTGCTGCACGCGTTCGGCCAGCTCGCGCCCGCCCATTCCGGGCAACACGACATCGGTGACGACCAGCTCGACGTCGGCGCCGCCGGTCTGCAGCCGCTCGAACGCCGAGGCGCCATCGCGCGCCGCCAGCACCGTGTAGCCGGCCGACTGCAGAATCCGCGTGGTCAGGTCGCGCACCGCGTCCTCGTCTTCGACCAGCAGGATCGTTTCGTGGCCGCTCATCGGAGGCGGCGCCTCCGCGGAGTCAGACTGGACTTCGACGATGGCGGCTGCGGGCAGGTAGATGCGGAAGGTCGATCCCTTGCCGAGCTCGCTCTCGGCCCACACCGTGCCGCCGGATTGATGGACGATGCCGTAGACCGTCGCCAGGCCGAGACCGGTGCCCTTGCCCGCTTCCTTGGTTGTGAAGAACGGCTCGAACAGCCGCGCCATGGTCTGGGGCGACATGCCGGTGCCGGTATCACTCACGGCAAGCATGACGTGCTGGCCAGGTGTCACGCCGCGGTGGCCGGCAGCGAACGCGTCGTCCAGGTTGACGTTGGTGACCTCGAGGCTCAGCTGACCGCCCCGCGGCATGGCGTCACGGGCATTGACCGCCAGGTTCAGAACAACCTGTTCGAGCTGGCTCGGGTCAGCCATCACGATGGCCAGCGGCGTGTCGGCGGTCACCATCAGGTGGATGTCCTCGCCAATCAGCCGCTGCAGCATGCCGCGGAAGTTGATGAGCAGTTGACCCAGGTCCACCGACTCGCGGCGGGCGATCTGCTTGCGGCTGAAGGCGAGCAGCTGGCGCGTGAGAGCTGCGGCGCGGGCGCCCGATTCCTTGATCCGTTCGAAGTCGGCCCGCACCGGATGCTGCGGCGCCAGGTCCATCAAGGCGAGCTCAGCGGTGCCATTGATGACGGTGAGCAGGTTGTTGAAGTCGTGGGCAATACCGCCGGCCAGGCGGCCGACCACTTCCATCTTCTGCGCCTGCAGGAATTGCGACTCGAGCTTGCGAGTCTCGGTGAGATCGCGCTTGAGGGCGACGAAATGGGTGATCTCGCCGGCGTTGGTTACCGGCGTAATGGTCATGTCTTCGACGTAGAGGGAGCCGTCCTTGCGGCGATTGGTCAACTCGCCACGCCAGACGCGGCCATCGAGCAGCGTCGCCCACATCTGGTCGTAGAACGGCGCGTCTTGCACACCGGACTTGACCAAGTTGCGCGGGTTCTTGCCCAGGGCGTCGCTCTTGCTATAGCCAGTGAGCCGCGTGAAGGCCGGGTTGACCCACACCAGTCTGCCGGCGCGGTCGGCGATGGCCATGGCGTCGGCGGCGGCATCGAGCGCGGCGGCCTGCAGCATCAGCAGCGACTCGGCACGATGGCGGCCACAGCGCTCGAAGGCCAGCGAGATGACGTTCGACACGGCCACGACAAAAGCCTTCTCGTCGGCGGTCCAGCGCCGCGGTGAGCCGACGTGTTCGTGGCACAGCACTCCGTCAACCACGCCGCGAAGGTGCAGCGGCGCGTCGATCATCGACTGGATGCCGAGCGGGCGCAGGTAGTGTTCCTCGAACTCGCGTGTTCTCGGGTCGGTGTTGGCATCGTCGGCCGCCACCACATCGGCACCGGCCAGCGCGGTGAAGTATCCCGGGTAGTCAGCGGCGCTCAGGACGGCACCGGCCGAATGGCGGCCGAGCCTGGGTTCGTACAGATCGACACAATCGAGAGCCGTGCGCGGCTCGTTGTATTTCCAGATCGAAGCTCGATCGACGCCGAGAGTGGCGGCACTGACCTCGAGAATCGATTGCAGGTTCTGGGGCAGCGCGTCGCAATCGGCAACCTGGCGCCCGTTCAGCAGAATCAGGGCGTCGCGCTGCCGGATGACCCGCTCCTCGAAGCGATTGAGCTCGGCGCGAAGGTCCTGCATCGGCAGGGTCGCAACATCCAGACCCGGGTCCATGGTCGTGACCAAGGCAAGGTCCGTACCGCTTTTCGATCCGGGTCAACCATGGGAGAGGCCGCCTGGCGGGCCGCACCGGGCTGGGGAATATCACCGATCGAGAGGGAATTCCCACGGCGGTGCGTCGCGTTCCGCCGCAATTCAGCCTGTGATGGGCGGCACGCATTTCGCTAGGCCCGCTGTGTTCCTTGAGGAGGCAGTCATGGCTCACGTCAGGCTCTCGAGCACGACCGTCGGCGGCGGGTTGGCGATAGGAGCCGGCCTTGCGGCACTCGGCTACGCCGGCCTGGTGGCCTACCATCGCCTCCGCTACGGGCAGGAGATGATGGCGGTGAACGACGACAGCCTGCTGCTCGATCGCTTCATCCCAAGACCGGAGGTCGTCGAGCACCATCGGGTGCGGATTGCCGCACCCGCCGACATCGTGATGTCAACGGTGCGCTCCCTGGAGCTGCTGGACTCGCGGATGATCCGGGCGATCTTCAAGCTGCGCGAGCTGGCCTTGGGCGGCCAACCCGACGAGCGGCGCCACCCGCCGGCCCTGTTGCCGCAAATGCAATCGATCGGATGGGTCGTGCTGGCCGAGCGCGCCGGCCGAGAGATCGTGCTCGGCGCGGTCACCCGCCCGTGGGAGGCCTCGCCTGTGTTCCGGTCGGTGCCGGCCGGCGAGTTCGCGGCCTTCCGCGAACCGGGCTACGTGAAAATCGCCTGGACCATTCGCGCTGACCCGGCCGGGCAGAACGAATCGACCTTTCACACCGAAACCCGCGTGGCCACCACCGACGAGGAGACGCGCAAGCGCTTTCAGACCTACTGGTCGTTCGTGGCGCCGGGTGTGGAGTTGATTCGGTTGGCGATGTTGCGGCCGTTGAAGAAGGCTGCCGAGAAGTCCGCCGCCCGGGCCGCCGCGTAACCGGGGCGGTTACTCGTCTTTCGTCACGTCAACGGCAATGCCGTGTTTCTGCCCCAGCACGCGTCGCGCCGCCGCCCAGTCAACCTGGTTGGCGTAGCCGCCGGTGCGGGCCGTCTCCTCGATCTTCGCCAACAGAGTCGGCGCGCGGCGGTAGACATCGGCGTGCGCCTCCAGGAAGACCCGCCCTTCAATCAGCGCCATGGTCAGCGGCCGGTAGACGCTGACGCCAATGGCGCCGATCGGCACGCGTGCATACAGCGCGGCCACATCGTCTGGATGCATCCGCAGGCATCCGTGGCTGGCGTAGCGATAGACCGAGGAAGGCGCGATGGTGCCGTGAATGCCAATGCTCGGCAGCGACAGCCGAATCCAATGCTTGCCGAGGGGGTTGGCAGGCGACGGCGGCATCGAGGTGATTACCGGCTTTCCCTGCGCCCGCAATTCTTCCTGGATCGACAGCGGTACGTCCCAGGTCGGGTTCTCCTCCTTGTCGATGACGGTGAACGCGCCGACCGGGGTCGGCCAGCTGCGCAGGCCTACGGCCACGGGATAGCCCCACACCACGTTGCCGTCGGCGAAGAACAGCATGCGCTGGGCGAGATTGATGGTGAGCCGCGCCGGCCCGTCGATGACGGCGATGTGCCGGTTGTCGATGCTCAGCAACTCGCCGGGCACCAGCCGGGCATTGCGCTGAATGCCGTTTCGCTCGACCAGCGCCGCCACACCGGCGCCAAAGCGGGCGCTGATCGCGTCGAGAGTATCGCCTCGCTGAATCACGTATTCGAATGTGCCGCCGGTCAACACTGCGCGCGCCTGCCAGTCGCGCGCGCTGGCCTGCCGCCCTGGCGCCGGCGCCAGCAGCAACAACGCGCACAACAGCAGGCGGGTCATCAGCAAATCTCGGCGTCCGCCGTCGGCACGGGTACCACGTGCGGAGCAATCGTCAGGTGGTTGTCGACCTGGGTAATGCCGGGCGCGTGCGCGATGGCGGCTTCGATCGCTTCCATCTCCGCCCACGATCCGACTTCACCCTCGAGGCGCACGGTCGAGCCGTCGACGGCAATGGCGACGCTGCGGGCATCGATCTCGGCGCTGCGGTGCAACGCCTGGACGATCAGCCGCCGCAGGTCGCGCGACGAGGCCACGGCTTCGACGCTGATGTAGTTGGTGACGTCGATCACGCCGCCGATGTGACGCACGGTCTCGGACGCCAGCGCTTTCAGGAAGTAGGTCGGCACCACCCCGGTCAGCGTCACATGGCCCTGGTGGACAACGGCCTGGACCGCCTCGGGAATGGCCGCCCGCATGCGCAGGGCAGCGTCGATATCGGCGGCAATCTCGGTGTCGGTGCGGGTCAGCCGCAAGCGCACCTGGAGATCGTTGGCGACCGCCCGCACGCCGCGCACCCGCTTGGCGGCACGTTCGGCGGCCAGCTTGCCGGCATAGGTGTCGATCACGCCGGTCAGGGTGACAACGCCGCCGCGCGCGGCCACGCCGATGTCGGTGGCGTTGACCTGCGAATCCCAGGCAAGCTGCTGGATCACGGCTTCGCGGGTCAACGTACTGGCGAGTTCAGGGCTCAGGGTCATGGCAATCCTCTTGCTCGTGACAATGCCAAACGCGTTCCAGCCGGCGGCGCCCCGGAATGCGGTTCGGCACGCGCACACGGCACGCCGGGTGCGGAAGAATTCGCGCCGGCCTGCGCGAATATGCGCGGTGGGGGTATCCTGCCGGCGAGGTTGACCATGCCCAGTAGCGCAGATCGGCGTGAGCTGCCGCGCGACCACGCCCGCATCGAGGTCCACGTCGGCGAGCTGAAACAGCTCTTCAATTCGCTGGATCCGACACCGTTCCGCGAGCGCGACCTCGATCCGAGCGCAGAGGAGTTCATAGCCGGCTGGGCCCGGGAACTGCACGGCGATCACCCCATCGGCCTGGTCGTGCACGTCGACGGCCCGGCGCCGGCGGCGGCCGAAGTCGCCGTGCTGCACGAGGCGGTGCGCGAGTTCTTCAAGCAGCGCGCGCTGTTCACGAGGCGCAAGCTGCGGCAACTGCTGCGGGTGGGCCGCACCAGCCTGCTGATTGGCATGGCGGCGCTGGCCGTATCGATCGGCCTCGGCGACCTGCTGGCCAACCTGTTGAGCGGCGGCCGCCTGGGCGGCGTGTTGCGCGAAAGCCTGCTGATCGGCGGCTGGGTCGCGATGTGGCGCCCGCTCGAGATCTTCCTCTACGACTGGTGGCCAATTCGCGCCGAGGCCCGGCTGTTCGACCGGCTCAGCGTGATGGCCGTGCAGGTCGTGCCCTCCGCGCCGCACTCCTGACTGGCACCATCCGTGCTTCGACCACGGCGGGGCCATTACGGTGGCACGTCATGGTGAAACTATCTGTACTGGCGCTCGACTACGACGGCACGCTGACCCGCCACGAGACCCTCGACCCAGGCATGCGCGAGGCGGTCGCCGCCGCCAGGACCGCCGGCATCACCGTGATTCTGGTGACCGGCCGCATTCTCTCTGAGTTGCAACGCGTCGCCGGCGATCTTCATTTCGTCGATGCCGTGGTCGCCGAAAACGGGGCGGTCGTCCACTTTCCGGCCACCGGCTATACCGCCATGCTGGCGCAGCCGGTGCCGACGGTGTTCGTGGATGAGCTGCGAGCGCGAGGCGTTGCCCACCAGGCCGGCCAATGCCTGGTCGACGCCAGCGCGGCCGACGCGCCGAAGCTGCTCGAGATCATCCGCCGGATGGAACTGCCCCTCGTGCTGGTGTTCAATGCCGGCCGCGTGATGACCATGGGCCAGGGCGTGAGCAAGGCCACCGGCCTGCACACGCTGCTCGACATGCTGCGGCTCTCGGCGCACAACACGGTGGCGATTGGCGACGCCGAGAACGACCACGAACTGCTGCGGCTGGCAGAAATCGGCGCTGCCGTCGAATGGGGCAGCGCCGCGCTGCGCGCAGCAGCCGACACCATTGTCGCCGGCACGGATCCGTCGGCGGTGGCGGCTTACATTCGCGCGCTGGCGCGGGCCGGGGCCATGCCGCGGCCGCCGCGCGCCCGCCGCCGGTTGCGGCTGGGCTACACCGAGGCGGGCCGGGAGTTCTCGCTGGCCGCCCACGGCCGCAACGTGCTGATTGCCGGCGACGCCAAGTCGGGCAAGTCGTGGGTGGCCGGCCTGTTGTGCGAGCAACTGATCCTGCACGGCTACTGCGTGTGCGTGCTGGACCCCGAGGGTGACTATGCGTCGCTCGAGGGCCTGCCGGGCGTTGCCGTGCTCGGCGGCGCCGACCCGCCGCCGTCGCCTCGCGATCTCGCCCGCGCCCTCCGCTTCCCCGATCGCAGCGTCGTCATTGACCTGTCGCGCCTGCCCCAGGACCAGAAGATCGAGTACGTGCGCGGCGCCTTGCCGGTTATCAACGAAGTTCGCCGGCGGACCGGACTGCCGCACCGCGTCGTCGTGGACGAGGCGCACTACTTTCTGCACGAACCCGATGTCGCCGAGCTGCTCGACCTCGAGCTCAACGGCTACACCTTCGTCACCTACTGGGCCTCGCGCCTGCCGCCGGCGCTGCTCGCCGCGACCGAGGTGATCATCGTCACGCGCGAAACGTCGGCGGCGGAGATCGAGGCGCTGCGCAAGTGGTGCGGCCCGTGCGGGGCGGCCAATGGCGAACGCTGGGCCATGCTGACGCGGCTCGAAACCTCGCAGGCCCTGGCGCTGCCGGTCACCGCCGAGACGCACGGCGAGCTGGTGATGTTCACGCTCGGACCGCGCATGACGGCGCACGTCAGGCACCGCGAGAAGTACGTCGATGTGCCGGTTAGCGAGGATCGGGCATTCGTGTTCGCCGGCGATGGACCTTCGCGCCGGGTCCGCACGCTACGCCGCTTCGTCGCCGAACTCGAACGGCCGGCGGCCAGCCTTGCCGGACACCTGACGCGAGGCGACTTCTCTCGCTGGGTCGGCGATGTATTCGGGGATCACGCCCTGGCGGATGACTTGCGGGCGATTGAACAGGCGCCGGGCGCTACCGCCGACCCCGATGTGCCGGCGCGGATGGCCAACGCCGTCCGCGCCCGCTACGATCTCGCCGGAGAGTGACGCGCGGTTTCAGTGGACCGGCTTGATCTGCAGCGTGCGGATGAACTCCACCAGCGAGTCGATGCGTTCCTTCACCGTGGCGGCGTCGCCGCCATCACGCGAGCGGGCGAACGCGTCGCCCCACACCGGCATGTCGGGTCCGCCGTGGCCGCGCACCGGGGTCTTGCCGTCGATGGTGCGGAACACGATCTCTGCCGGAAACTCGCCGCCGTTGCGGTGGGCGATCTCGGCCAGGTCGGAGGGCTTGCGGCGCATCGATCCGGCCAGCGGGCCGTCGCCGCGTCCCGCTACGCCGTGGCAGGTGGCGCAGTACGTCCGGAACACTTCCGCGCCGGTGACGCGCTGGCGCATTTCTGTCTGGGGTTGAGCCGCGGGTTCCTGCGCCAAAGCGGGCGCTGACGCCGCGGGTGCGAATAGCAGCGCCAGCATCATCACCGCCGTGGCCAGGGCGCCGGTCAACGTCCTGCCCTCGACCGCCGGTTCACGCGGCTCGCGAACGGTCAGCACCGGGCAGGGCGCGGTGCGGACGACGCGCTCGGCGACGTTGCCCATCAGGGCATGCATCAGCGGGCCGTGCCCGTGAGTGCCCATCACGATGAGGTCCACCTTGCGGATGCTGGCGGCGCTGACGATGGCGCGGGCGGGATTGCCGAACAGGACCTCGGTTGTCACCGCAACGCCGGAGAGTTTCGGCACCAGCTTCACCAGCTCGCGCTCGGCTTCGTCACCAAGCTGCTGGCTCCAGTTCGAGTACGCGATGGCATAGGCGTCCATCGACCCGGTGGTCAGGGCCGGCACTTCGCAGACGTGGATCACGTGCAGCGAGGCCTCGAAGTTCTTCGCGAGCGTGAGGGCATAGTCGAGCGCGCGCGAGGAGTTCGAGCTGAAGTCGACGGGGACGAGAATGCTCTTGAAGTCGGGCGTCATGGCCGGGTCCCTTTCTGGATGACCGTTCACCACCCGTAAAGGCAACCTCCGTGCCAGCCGTTGCGGGCGGTTTCTTACGGTAAATGGCGGCGGTTTAATCGCCAATTGCCCGACATTTCCACAGTCGCGAGGAATATTCCGCGTCGCCCTGGCTGGCCCGGTCTGTGCATAGGCGGTCGCCCGAAGGGGCTCCCCGCTTTGAATCAACTAACCGCATTTTTCGAACCGGCGTGTGTCGCCGTGATTGGCGCCAGCCGCGAACGCAACAAGATCGGCTCCGAGATTCTGCACAACCTGGTCGCCACCGGCTTTACCGGTACCGTCGTCCCGGTGCATCCCACCGCCGACAGCGTGCAGGGGCTGAAGGCGTACCGGCGGGTGGCCGACATTCCAGGCGCCGTGGACCTGGCCGTGATCGTCGTGCCTGCCGCGCAGGTGCCGGCGGCGGTTGACGATTGCCTTGCGAAGCAGGTGCCGGCCATCTGCATCATCAGCGCCGGCTTCGGCGAGTGCAGCGACGATGGGCGGGTGGTCGAGCGCGAAATGGTGCGGAAGATTCGCAAGGCCGGCAGCCGGCTCATCGGACCCAATTGCATGGGCCTGCTGAACACCGATCCGCGCTTCTCGCTGAACGCGACCTTCTCGCCGGTTTATCCGCCGGCGGGCCGGGTGGCCATGTCGACGCAAAGCGGCGCGCTTGGCCTGGCCATTCTCGACTACGCCCGCCAGTTGAACATCGGCATCTCGAGCTTCGTTTCGGTCGGCAACAAGGCCGACGTCTCGGGCAACGACCTGTTGCAGTACTGGGAGACCGACCCGCAAACAGCGGTGATCCTGCTCTACCTCGAGAGCTTCGGCAACCCGTCGAAGTTCAGTCACATCGCCAGGCGCATCAGCCGGACCAAGCCGATCGTCGCGCTGAAGTCCGGGCGGTCCACGGCGGGCGCTCGCGCGGCGGCATCGCACACCGGCGCCCTCGCCTCATCCGACGACTTCGTCGATGCGTTGTTCCACCAGGCCGGCGTCATCCGCACCGACACGGTGACCGAGCTATTCGACGTCGCCATGCTGCTGGCGCGGCAGCCGTTGCCGCAGGGCCGTCGCGTCGCCATTCTGACCAACGCCGGAGGGCCCGGCATTCTTGCGGCCGACGCGTGCCTGGCGCACGGGCTGGTGGCGGCGGACTTGTCGGCCGGCACCAAGGCTGAGCTGAAGGCTTTTCTACCGTCGGCAGCGGCGGTCAACAACCCCGTCGACATGCTGGCCGCGGCATCGCCCGATCACTACCGGCGGGCGATGCGGCTGCTGCTGTCCGACCCCCAGGTCGACAGCGTGATTGCCATTTTCATTCCGCCGCTGGTGACCAGCGCCGATGATGTCGCGTCGGCAATAGCCGAGGCTGCGCTGGAGGGCGCGCACAAACCGGTGGCCGGGGTGTTCATGCGCAGCCATGCCGCGCCGGAATCGCTGGCGGCCGTACCTTGCTTCGCATTTCCCGAACCGGCGGCGATCGCGCTGTCGCGCGTCGCCGCGTACGGCGAGTGGCGGCGGCAGCCGCAAGGCGTGGCCACGTCGTTTACCGACATCCAGGCCGGCTTGGCGCGGGCGGTGGTCGACACCGCCATGCGGCGCGGCGGCGGCTGGCTGACGGCCGTCGAAGCCAACGCGCTGGTCTCGGCGGCCGGCATCGCCACGCCGCGATCGCACCTGGCCGCGTCGGTGGACGAGGCCGTCGAGACGGCGATACGGCTGGGGCTGCCGGTCGCCGTCAAGGCGGTCGGACCGGCGCTGCTCCACAAGACCGAGCACCGCGCGCTGCGCCTGAACCTCGACACCAGGGAGGCGGTGCGCACGGCCGCCACCGACCTGACGCGGGCGCTGGGCGATCGCATGGAAGGGCTGCTGGTGCAGCGGATGGTGAACGGCGGCGCCGAGATGATGATCGGCGCGATCAACGACGCCACGTTCGGGCACGTCGTGGTGTGCGGCAGCGGCGGCGTGCTGGTCGACCTGCTGGCCGATTCGGCCTGCCGCCTGCATCCGGTGACCGATCAGGACGCCGCCCAGATGGTGGAGTCGCTGAAGGGGGTGCGGCTGCTGCGCGGTTTCCGCGGCGCCGAGCCTGCGGACGAAGCGGCGTTCAGGGACGCCATTCTCCGCATCTCGGCGCTCGTCGGCCTGTGCCCGGAGATCCAGGAGCTGGATCTCAACCCGGTGAAGGTGCTGCCCGGCGGCGTGTCGGCGATCGACGTGCGCGTCCGAGTCGGCTAGCAGGCTGTCGAGAAACGCGGCTGCTAGGGCTTGGTGGTGGCGGCAATCAGCGCGTCGGGCGCGATGAAGTCGCGTTCCTTCGCGCGCACAGCAAGCACCGGGCACGGCGCGGTTCGCACCACGCGTTCGGCGGCGCTGCCGAGCAGGAACTGCTTCACGGCGCCACGCCCGTGCGTGCCGACGATGATCAGATCGATGGCGTGCTTCGTGGCGTACTCGGTAACGCCGGCCGGCACATTGAAGCTGGTCTGCACCACCGGCACGACGTTCAGGGTCTTGCGATCGTCGTCGGTGATCAGCGCCGCCAGGTCGCGATTGGCGGCCTTCTCCAGATCGCGCTGCAGGTCGGGGACGGCAAAGCCGACCTCGGGGCTGTAGCGCATCATCACGTCCTCCACGACGTGCAGCACATGGAGGGTGGCATTGTAGGAGCGAGCCAGGTCGCGGCCATAGGCCAGCGCGACGCCCGACGGCTCGCCGAAGTCGGTGGCAACGAGGATGTTCTTCAGCACAACCATTGGAGTCCTCACAGGATTCACCGGCGGTCGTGCCGGCACCCTGGATTCAGCACAATGCGTGCCACCGCGGCCCCGGGCGGGTGGCGCGATTCTTGAAGTCCTGACGGTCATGAGGAAGGTCGCGTGCGTGGCTGAAAGGGATTCCGGGCCGGACGGCCCCGGGGCGGTCCTGCCGGCGCGAGAGTTTTCGAGGACCGCCGTGAAAAATACCCCACTCCACGTGCTAGTCATCGACGACGAACCGTTGATCAGGTGGTCGGTTACCGAAACCCTGGCCGACCTTGGATTGGACGTCGAACAGGCCGATAGCGCGGCTTCGGCCCTTCAGGTCATCACCACGGCAGCACTGCCCTTCGACGTCATCGTGCTCGACCTTCGGCTGCCCGACATGAACGACTTGTCGCTGCTGGCGACGATCCGGCAGTTGATCCCCAATGCGCCGATCGTCTTGATGACGGCGTATGGGTCGCCCGAGGTGCTGGCGCGAGCGCACAAGCTCGGCGTGCGGGGCGTCCTCCACAAGCCCTTTGAGCTCGACGAGTTGAGCCGCATGGTCCTCTCGATCAGCTGAACCGAATGGACGCCGCTCGCTCTGACGGCGGGCGGGCCGCTCGATCGCGCGATCACCATCGCGTGTTCGGCGGCGAGCCCGATCGCGACTGATCGCAAGAGCGGCATTTTCCCGCGGCCTCCGCGGAATTCCTGACACCCGGTTACCCGCGCAATCCGTTTCTCAGCCAATCCCAACGGTCGTCGCACGGCACCGCTCTTGCCTTCGTAAGGGGCATGAATGTCGTCGAGCCACGCTGGGAGTGGCGAACGTTCGGGGATCGCTTCACCGATGTCGAAGCGCTGGTCGCGGCCAGCGCGCCCACCCTTCGGGTCAGCCACGAAACCTACATCGTCTGCAACGGGTCGGACGTGAACACGAAGATCCGGGATGGCCAGGTCGACGTCAAGGTGCTGCTGCGCGTGGAGCGCGGGCTGGAGTTGTGGTCGCCGGTGTTGAAAGTTCCGTTCCCGATCGGTGCCGGCGTCATCCGCCGGCTGTTCGCGGAATGCGGCCTGTTGTCGCCGGCGCTGGCGCGCGACCAGTACACCCAGGTCGAGTTCCTGTCGGAAGTGATCGCGCTGACGCCGCCGTGCCACATCATCGATGTCGAGAAGCAGCGTCGCGGCGCTGCTCTCTTTGGCTGCACGGTCGAAGCCGCCATGTTGCGGGCGGGAGACCGGCGGATTGCCACGGTCGCCGTTGAAGCGACCAATCCCAACCATGTGCTCGACGCCGTCCGCGCGCTCGCGCTGACGGACCACGAGAACGTGAGCTACGTGAAGGCCCTGAAGCGGATTGCCGCGGGTGCGCTCGCCGGAGGGCGTTCGACGTAGTCCCCGCCTACCGATCAGGGCCGCGGCGGCGCCAGCGCTATGCGGCGAACATCGGCAGGTCAACGGTCACGGTCGTCCCGCCTTCGGGCGGGCAGTCCACCGTCACCGAGCCGCGGTGCGCCTCGACCAGGCGCTTCACGGTAGGCAGGCCCAGTCCGGTGCCTCGCGACTTGGTCGTGAAGAACGGCGTGAACATCCGCTCGCGCACGTCGGCGCCAATGCCGGGGCCCTCGTCGGTGAAGCGGATGCGGCAGGTTTGCTCGATCGATTGCACGCGGACGCGAATGGCGCCTTGCCCGTTCATGGCGTGCGCGCTGTTGACCAGCAGGTTCAGGAACACGATGCGCAGCAGGTCGCCGTCGGCAGGAACCGGCGAGGTCGCGCCGTCGACATCCACACGCACGTTGCGGCACGCGGGATCGGTGCTGAGCAAGTCGGCGGTGGCCAAGACCAGCGCCGAAACGTCCACCGGTTGCAGCTTGGGCTCGGGCGGCCGCGCGAAGGTCAGCATGTCCTGCATCAGCCCGTTCAACGCGTCGATGCGGCCGATCACCTCGCCGATCACCGACTGCTCGGTGCTGCCGGCGGGCAGCCGCCGGCCGATGATCTCGATCGCCCCGCGCACGCCGGCCAGAGGATTCTTGACCTCGTGCGCGATCACCGCGGCCATTTCGCCAAGCTTGGCCAGCGACGCCTGCTCGCGCAGCCGGTTCTCCATGCTCACGCGATCGCTCAGGTCGTGCAGGATGCCCGTGAACTTCTGCTCGCCGCCGAGTTCGACGGCGCCAACCGACAGGTGCAGGGGGAACTGCGTGCCGTCCTTGCGCAGGCCGGTCACCTCGCGTCCGGCGCCGATGATCTTCGCCTTGCCGGTCGTCAGGTAACGGTTGAGGTAGCCGTCGTGCTCCTCGTGATACGGCGACGGCATCAGCATCGAGACGTTGCGGCCGATGACGTCGGCTTCCGAGTGGCCGAACAACCGCTCGGCGGCCGGGTTGAAGGCCTCGACCCGGCCCCGGGAGTCAATCAGGATGATGGCGTCGACCGCCGATTCGACCACCGAACGCCAGCGCGCATCGCTGGCCCGCAATTGCTGCTGCGCGCGGGCTTCGGCCTGCACGGTCGACGAGTGGTGCCGCGCCAGGGCCGTGCGCCACTGATACGCCAACCAGACGATTACAAGTACCGCAGCCGCGAACAACAACCAGGGAGTCATCGACGTCGCTCGTCAGGCACAGCCTACACCAGCCACGTTGTCACGATTGCGACGGTTGAGACATACTGGGGGCGTTTGCACAGCCTCTTTTTCGTCACCGATTCCCCCAAGTCCGGCGCGCCCCCCGTGCCCGAGCGGCAAATGGACCCGGCCGCCGACAGGGCCATGCGTCATGCCCTGGTGGCCGATGACGAGGCTTTGATACGCTGGTCGGTCGCCGAAACGTTGACCGAATTGGGCATGAACGTGAGCCAGGCCGCCGACGCGGCAACCACGCTCGAGGCCATCGACCGGGCCAGCGACGAATTCGACGTCGTCATTCTCGACCTGCGCATGCCCGACGTGGACGACTTGACGCTGCTGGAGAAGGTGCGCCGCCTGCTGCCCTCGGCAACCGTGATCCTGATGACCGCGTTTGGCACCCCCGAGATCGTCGCCGGCGCCCGGAGGCTGGGGGTCCAGGCCGTCTTGAGCAAGCCCTTCGAACTGGACCATTTGCGGCGGCTTGTTGGAGCGGACGACGCGCCGGTATCGTAATGGCCCACTCCACCATCCTGATCGTCGACGACGAACAACTGATTCGCTGGTCGCTGGCAAGCCGCCTGAAGGACGAAGGCTACCGCGTGCTCGAGGCCGGCACCGCGGCCGATGCCGTGTCGCTGCACCGTGAAGGCGTCGACCTGGTGCTGCTCGACATCGGCCTGCCCGACGGCAGCGGCCTGTCGGTGCTCAAGCAGATCAAGGAGACCGACCCCGACACCCTGGTGATTATGTTGACCGG
>JBFWUK010000003.1:246678-251535 GCA_050247355.1 Vicinamibacterales bacterium
TGTCGCTGCACCGTGAAGGCGTCGACCTGGTGCTGCTCGACATCGGCCTGCCCGACGGCAGCGGCCTGTCGGTGCTCAAGCAGATCAAGGAGACCGACCCCGACACCCTGGTGATTATGTTGACCGGGCAAACCGGGATTCAGACCGCCGTCGAGGCGATGAAGAACGGCGCCTTCCACTACGCCAACAAGCCCTTCGACCTCGACGAAGTCACGCTGCTGGTGGAGAAGGCACTCGAGACGACGCAGCTGCGCCGCGAGGTCCGCACGCTGCGCGCGCGGCAGGCGCAGCCGTTCAGCCCCGAGAGCATTGTCGGTGAGAGCGCGCCGATTGTGGCCGTACGGTCGATGCTGCAGAAGATCGCGGTCAGCCCGGCCTCGACGGTGCTGCTGACCGGCGACAGCGGCACCGGCAAGGACCTGGCGGCAAAGGTCATCCACTACAGCAGCAGCCGCGCCGCCCGGCCGTTCATGAACATCACCTGTTCGGCGCTGCCCGAGACGCTGCTCGAAAGCGAGCTGTTCGGGCACGAGCGCGGCGCCTTCACCGGCGCCGACCGGCAGAAGCGCGGCCTGCTCGAGTCGGCCGACGGCGGCACGGTGTTCCTCGACGAGATCGGCGAAATGGTGCCGCTGCTGCAGGCCAAGCTGCTGCGGTTCCTCGAGGAGAAGTCGTTCAAGCGGGTGGGCGGCGCCGCCGACATCAAGGTCGACGTGCGGGTGATTGCCGCCACCAACCGCTCGCTGCAGGAAGAGGTCAAGAAGGGCCACTTCCGCGAGGACCTGTTCTACCGCCTCAACGTGATGGCGGTGCCGCTGCCGCCGCTTCGCGATCGGCGCGACGACGTGCCGCGGCTGCTGCATCACTACATCGACAGCTTCAACCTCGAGTTCCGCAAGAAGATCCAGGGGATCTCGGCCGGAGCGCTGAAAGCGCTGCAGGCCTATCCGTGGCCCGGCAACGTGCGCGAGCTGCGCAACGCCGTCGAGCGGGCCATGCTGCTGACCGATGGCAACGAACTGAACGAGTCGCACTTCCCCATGCTCAACGCCGCCGACCCCGAGTTGTCGACCGGCATGGGCCTGCCGGCCGGCGGCATCAACCTCGAAGAACTGGAACGCTCGCTGGTGGTGCAGGCGCTCGAACGCAGCGCCTGGAACCAGACCAAGGCCGCCACCCTGCTCGGCCTCAACCGCGACCAGATCCGCTATCGCATCGAGAAATTCAAGCTGGAGAAGGCAGCTCCACGGTAACGGTGGTGCCGCCGCCGTCGGGGCAATCCACGCTGATCCGCCCCTCGTGCATTTCGACCAGTCGCTTGGCGGTGGCCATGCCCAGGCCGGTGCCGCGAGCCTTGGTGGTCTTGAACGGACGAAACAGGCTGGCGCGAATGTCGGGGTGAATGCCGGGACCGCGGTCGATGACCTGGACCCGGTGCCAGCCCGGCGCGGCTGCCAGTTCCACGGTAATCAGTCCGCGGCCCTGCATGGCCTGCGCCGAGTTGATCAGCAGGTTCTGGAACACGATCGTCATCAGCGTCGGATCGACCGGCGCAACCAGCGGCTCCCCCTGGATCTCGACGTCGAGGCGGGCGTAGGCCGGGTCCGACTTCAGCAACGTCACCACCGACGTCAGCAGGCCGCGCAGCTCGGTTACAGCCGGCTTGGGCTTGGGCGGGCGCGCGAACACCAGCAGGTCCTGGATCAGGTTGTTCAGCGCGTCGATCCTCGCGATGATCTCCTTGACGATGGCGGCGTCGCCGGTGTCGCCCTTCATGCGCGAGCCAATCACCTGGATGGCGCCGCGCACCGCCGCCAGCGGGTTCTTCACTTCGTGCGCGATCACCGCGGCCATCTCGCCCAGCCGGGCCATGGCCGTGGCCTCACGCAGACGGTCTTCGAGATCGGCGCGGCTCGACAGGTCGTGCAGGATGCCGGTGAAGTGCCGCTCGCCGTCGATGTCCATCTCCCCAACCGAGAGGTGCAGCGGAAAGGTCTCGCCGTTCTTGTGCCGGCCGGTGACCGCGCGGCCAATGCCGATGATCTTCCGCTCGCCGGTTTCCAGGTGGTGCTTGATGTAGCCGTCGTGGCGCGAGTGATCGGGCTCGGGCATCAACAACGAGACGTTCTGGCCGACGGCTTCCGCTTCGGTGTAGCCGAACATCCGCTGGGCGGCGGCGTTAAACACCTCGATGCGGCCGCGCGAATCGATGACGATGATGCCGTCGACGGCGGCGTCGATCACGGCGCGCCAGCGCGCCTCGGCAATGCGGCCGTCCTGAGCCCGTGATTGCTGTTCGTTGTCGCTCATGAGTGGAGACAACGAATATCAGATCGCGCGCGATTTGTAATTGGCTATTTCCTGAGCGCCGCGCGCAGGCGCGGCAGCTTGTGACGATAGGCCTGCGGATCGCCATAGGCGGCGAACCCGGGATAGCGCTCGTGGGTGGCGCGGACGCGGCGGGCATGGTGGATCGGGCACCAGTACTGCTCGGTGCGGGCGGCGACCTCGCGGACATAGGCCAGCAGACCATTGGTGTAGCTGCAGAACAGGCAATTCAGTTTCTCGATGCCGTTGAGGTAGGCGAGCTTGTGCCGATCGATCGCGAAGTAGGCCCGCCGCCCCACTGTCGCAATGCCCCAGGCGCGGAAGCAGATGGCTTGGTACAGCATGACCCAGGCGTCGAGCAGCAGGAAGGGCACGGCCAGCGAGTAGATGACCGGCGCCGTGAGCAGCGTCGGCATGTCGCCGCGCCAGAAATAAGGCCACAGCCCCGTGCGGAACCGCCGGTGAGCGGCGCGCACCTTCGCGTTGCGTTGAGCCAACTGCCGCGCGTCGCGCGTTCGTCGGCGCTGTTCTCGCGGTGATTGGTGACCGACGGTCCGGCTAAAGCCGGACGCCACATTGGTAGCCAACGCGCGTCGCTGGGGGCGAGGAGCTGTGGCGAGCCTGGTCATCAATCCTCCGCGCCGTCCCACTCTTCCTGGCCACGGGCCTTCAGGATCTCGCGGTTCGACTTGTGTTCGGGCTTCCGCGCCAGCAGCGTCAGCAGGTCCGAGACCGTGACGATGCCGGCGACCTTGCCGTTGGCCGAGGTGACGACCAGCGAGCCGACCGACTGCCCCTTCATGAGGCTGGCCGCCCGCCGTACCGGCGTGCGGGTAGTCACGGTCAGCACGGGACTCGACATCAGGTCGGCCACGGTCCAGCTGCCCAGCGCCTTGGGCAGCTTCGGCCCGCCGAGATCGCGTTCCGAGACAATGCCCTCCAACTTGCCGCCGCTGGTAACCACGAGGTGGTGAATCTTCTTTTGCCGCATGCGAGTCTTCGCTTCCGATGCGGCCACCTTCGGCTTGACGGTTTCAACGGCCTTGCTCATGACTTCGTAGACTCTCATCGCGACTCTCCTGGATAGGTGTCTGCCTCTCCAGCTGCAAACTTGCTGCCGCCACGTTGACCGGCGGCCAGGCCGGCGCCCCCCGGTCCGCATGGGCCGTGCGAATCACGGCCAGAGCCGCCGTCGAAACAGGCCGCCCGATCGAGGAATACTCCGCAATCCGGTGGGGGTTTTCCCCGCAGAATCCCCGGAAATCCACGTATTCACGGGCGTGGGATACCCCGCCAGGGGTTGGCACGAACGATGCTCTACGCCCAGTGACGGGCGACCACGGAGCCGACCATGAAGACATTCGCTATTGGCATGCTGGCACTGGCACTACTCCACGGCGGCGCGGCCGCGCAGACCACGCAGGAACAGGATCGAATCCTGCGCGAGTTCGAACAGAACGTCGCCTCGCTGGCGGTGGCCAGCCCGATCACACCGGTTTTCACGTTGCCGGTGTCGGCCGTGTTCCGCCAGGTCATTGCGAAGACGCTCGACGAGCGAGTGCACGTGACGCACATGAGCGCCGTCGGCTCCGAACTGCCGCTCGCGCATCACCCGGCGATCCGGGAACGCTTCCCGACGACGGAGCTGCACGAGTTCCCGGCGCTGCTGGAGCGGGCGCTGCCGCCGCTGCCGCCGGCGCTCGAGTACCGCCTGATCGGCAACGACCTGGTGCTGCGCGAGGTCAAGGGCAACGTCATTGTCGCGGTCTTGCGCGACGCGGTGGGCCGCACGTTGGCCGTCAAGTACTGAGTTGGTTGGCGTAATGGAGGACGTGATGTCTGTTCAGACGAGTGAGCCCTGCACGGTGTATGTGTTTCACCGCTCCCCGTTGAGTGCACTGGAGCTGCGGCTGCGCGGGGAGTTCCGGGAAATGCCCGGCCTGCGCCTCAAGCCGGAGCAAGCCATGCGCCTGTGGGCGCTCGATCGCGGCACCTGCCAGCAAGCGCTGGACGCCCTGGTGCGCGAAGGATTTCTGCAGCGCGACGAGACGGGCCGCTACGCGCGCGTAAACGGCGGCTACTGACCGCACTGGAGACTGTCATGCGAACGATCACTGGACTCATCACCGCCGTCGCTGTCGCCGGGCTCGCCGGGTGCGCGAGCATGAACGTCAGCTCGCACATCGAACGCGGCGTCAACTTCGCCGAGTACGTCACCTACGACTGGGGCCCGCCCGACAACCTGCCGGTCGGCGATCCGCGGCTCGACAACAACCCATTCTTCAACGACTACCTGCAGGGCGCGGTCGAGAAGAAGCTGGCGGCCAAGGGCTTCGAGCGGGCGGCCGGCAAGGAAGCCGACCTGCTGATTCACTATCACGCCAGCGTCAACCAGCGGCTCGACGTCTATCGCGCCGACCAGCAGTACGGCTACTGCTACGGCGACTGCGAGCCGCAGGTGGTCGACTTCGAGCAAGGCACCCTGGTGATTGACATCGTCGACGCCAAGACCAAGAAGGTGGTGTGGCG
>JBFWUK010000003.1:251635-263999 GCA_050247355.1 Vicinamibacterales bacterium
CGAAGGACGGCCTCGACAAGAACATGTACAAGGCGCTGAAGGTCAAGGAACACGCCGACATCACGTTCAGCTTCAAACACATGACCGGCGCCCCCGGCGCGCTGACGGCGGCGGGCGTGCTGCGCATCGCCGGCGTCGAGCGCGATGTCATGCTGCCGCTAACCACCACCGTGAAGGATGACGCGCTGGTCGTCGCCGGTGAAATCGATCTGCTGATGCCCGACTACGGCATCGCGCCCCCCAAGGCGCTGATGGGGATGGTCAGGGCCCATCCCAAGGTCAAGGTGTCATTCGAAATCGTGCTGGCGCGCGCCACCACTTAACCCAAGTTCCCAAATCGCACGCATCCCAAGGAATCAGTCATGAAGACGATAACGACGCTCTCACTGTGTTCACTGCTTACGGTAATGTTCCTGGCCGCCCCGGCATTTGCCCAGGCGCCGGCCGCCACTGCCGGAGCCGAATCGGCCGCCGGCGACGACGCGAAGGCCACGCCGCCCGCCGATAACAGCTGGGCCAAGGGCCGGCCGGTCACGATTCAGTACTACCGCCCGACCGATCGCCGCGGCATCAACGTGTTCGAGACGTCGAAGGAACCCGGCGTCGAGTACACCGGCTTCAAGCTCGACTGGGGCGCGGCGTTCACCTCGCAGGTGCAGTCGCTCACCCACTCCAACACCGCCCTGCCGGTGATGACCAACGGCGTCAACGTCAATCAACTGGCCGACATCGGCTTCGGCTTCAACAACTCGACGGCCAACCTCTACCTGAACTCGCAGCTGGCCAAGGGCATCCGCGTCGAGCTGGCGATGTACCTGTCGGCCCGTCACCACAACGAGACGTGGGTCAAGGGCGGCTACATCCAGATGGACGAGTCGCCGATCGACATCAAGCCGCTCAACAAGCTGATGGAGTTCGTCACGCTGCGGGTCGGCCACATGGAGATCAACTACGGCGACGCGCACTTCCGCCGCACCGACAACGGCAACGCGCTCTACAACCCGTTCGTCGGCAACTACATGCTCGATGCGTTCACGACGGAAATCGGCGCCGAGGTCTACGTCAAGAAGGAAGGCGTCATCGCGATGGCGGCGGTGACTGGCGGCGAGGTGCGCGGCACGGTGCTGACGCCCGGCCAGCGCAGCCCGACGCTGATCGGCAAGCTGGGCGTCGACCGCCAGATCAAGCCCAACCTGCGGGTCAGGCTGACCGGCTCGGTGTATCGCAACGAGAAGGCGCTCAACAGCACGCTCTACGGCGGCGACCGCGCCGGCTCGCGCTACTACTATGTGCTCGAGAACACCGCCGCGACCGAGTCGGCGCAGTTCACCTCGGGCGCCATCAACCCCGGCTTCAGGAACTCGGTGACCGCGGTCCAAATCAACCCGTTCGTGAAGTTCGGCGGCCTGGAGGTGTTCGGCGTGATCGAGCGCGCCGAGGGCAAGGCGCTGGCCGAGACGGCCAACCGTAACTTCAACCAGCAGGCGGTCGACGTGGTCTACCGCTTCGCCGGCGACGCGCTGCAGGTCGGCGGCCGGTTCAACCGCGTGAAGGGCCAGCTGGCCGGCATGATCAACGACGTGCAGGGCGACCGCTGGCAGTTCGGCGGCGGCTGGTTCGTCACCCCGGGGCTGCTGGTCAAGGCGGAATACGTCAACCAGAAGTTCGACGGCTACCCGGCCACCAACATCCGCAACGGCGGACAGTTCAAGGGCGTGATGCTCGAAGGCGTGGTGGCCTTCTGATGACTCGCCTCCTTCTAGCCGGAGCGGTCCTGGCGCTGGGCCTGGTATCAAGCCCACTCGCCACGGCCGCCTTCGGTCCCGACGCGGCTCCGGATGTGAGCGTGCGGGAAGAAGGCGGCACCTATGAGGTCCGGGCGACGTTTGCCATCGCGCAATCGGCGGATGTCGCCCGGTCCGTGCTCTCGGACTACGAGCAGATCCCGCGGTTCATGCCCGGCATCAAGAGCAGCGTCGTGCGGCAGCGCACGCCGCGGCTGCTGGTCGAGCAGGAGGCGGTGTCGAAGTTCGCGATGTTCTCGAAGACCGTGCACCTGCTGCTCGAGATTACCGAAGGCGACTCGTACCTGCACTTCGTCGACCTGTGCGGCCGCAGCTTCATTCGCTACGAAGGGCTGTGGCGAATCGAGCCGCAGGGCGCGGGCGCCGAGATGTCGTACGAACTGAGCGCGCGGCCGGCATTCGACGTCCCCGGCTTCGTCATCAAGCGCCTGCTCAAGCGCAACGCCAGCGAGATGATCGAGCGGCTGAAGGCGGAGATTGCCGCTCGGTAGTTCAACGGCTTCCCACTTCATAGTCGTGCATCGTCGCCGGCGGAAATGCCGCGCGTAGCGCGTTGAGCACGGCGATCACGTCGATGGCCTCCTGCAGCAGCGCGCCGCCGACCGGCGTCAGGTAGCCGGCGGCAGCGAAGCCCATGCCGATCATGCTGAGCGCCATGCCGCCGACGGCGCTCTGCAGCGCGATCGCCCGCATGCGCCGGGCGATGTGCATGAACTCGTCGACCTTCTTCAGCGAGTTCTCGAGCGCGATCACGCCAGCCGCTTCAGCGGTGACGTCGCTGTGCTCGCCGATCGCCATGCCGACGGTCGCCGCCATCATCGCCGGCGCGTCGTTGATGCCGTCGCCCACGTACAGGGTCGGGGCCGCCGCCGTCTCGACGCGGACCAGCGCCAGCTTCTGTTCGGGACTCTGCCCGGCGTGCACTTCGCTGACGCCGACCTCGTTGGCCAGGTAGCGCACTTCCGACTCGCGATCGCCCGACACGATCATCGTCCGGCGGAAGCCATGCTTCACGCCCAGATGCTGCACGAACGAACGGCTGTCGGGACGCGGCGCGTCGCGGAACCGCAGGGTCGCGGCATAGCGATGGTCGATCGCCACCATGCATTCCAGGCCACCGGCGGCCGCCGGGAGTTCGCTGGCCGACGCCGGATGGCGCGCCAACATCTGCGATCGGCCGGTCACCGCGACATCGCGCCCGAGCACGCTGCCGCGCAATCCCGCACCGGGCGGCTCGTTCACCTCGGCCGCCTCGGCCAGTTCCGTGCCGGTGATAGCGGCCTCGTGGAGCACCGCTCGCGCCAGGGGGTGTTTCGAGTAGCGTTCCAGGCTGGCCACCAGCCGCAGGACCTCCGGCCGTGAGATCCCCTCGGCGACGATTATCTCGGTCAGGGTGGGCTCGCCGTAGGTCAGGGTGCCGGTCTTATCGAAGATCGCCGTACGGCAGGTCGCGATCGACTCCAGCACCGCCGGGCTCTTGACGATAATCGCCCGGCGCGCGCACAGCGAGATCGAGCCGACGATGGCGACGGGAATGGCGATCAGGAGCGGGCAGGGGGTGGCAATCACGAGCACGGCAAGAAAGCGGTTGGCATCGCCCGTGGCCGCCCACGCCGCCAGGGCGACCGCCAGCGCCACCGGCGTGTAAATCGCGCCGAGCTGGTCGCCCAGCCGGCGCAACCGCGGCCGCGTCGCCTCGGAATCGCGCATCACGTCCATGATGCGGGCGTAGCGCGAGTCGGCCGCGCGCCGGGTGGTGCGAATCACCAGCACGGCGTTGCCGTTGATGGCGCCGGAGATGACCTGCGAGCCGCGGGTTTTGGTGATCTCGAACGGTTCACCGGTGAGGTACGACTCGTCCATGACGCCGTGCCCCTCGATTACTTCGCCGTCGACCGGGCAAATCTCGTGGGGATGGATCACGAGGGTGTCGCCCACCGCGACGGCACCGAGCTCGACGTCGATGGTGACCCCATCGTCGCGCCGATGCGCGACGAGCGGCACGCGGCGGGCCAGTGCGTCGAGTACGGAGGAGGCGCTACGCAGGGCGTAGCTCTCGAGCGCGGCGCCGCCGGCCAGCATCAACACGATGATCGAACCGGCCAGGTATTCGCCCAGCCAGAGCGACGTCAGGATCGAGATGCCGCCCAGCAGGTCTGATCCGAACTCGCGCCGCAGGAATTTGCGCAGCAGGTCGAGCAGCAGGGGCCCGCCGCCGATGGCGATCGCCGCCAGCAGGGGGACATTCGAAGCCGCCACGGGAGCACCGATTCCGAATCTCATCACCAGGTGCGCGCCGATGGCGAGGAGGCAAAGCAGCGCGATGGCGGTCGAAACGCGTGCGGGGTCGGTGAGCTTCAATCGGGGATTCTTCCGCGTCAAACGGGGAAAATCCCCGATTTCAGGGCCATTATGCGCCTTTCCGGGCGCAAGAGTTGGGCGAGGGTCTTGCAAATAAGTTTGCAGCGGGCGCGGCATGTTCGCCGCAACACCTGTATGGTTAGGTGGCTCGTCCCATTTATTACATCGGAGGCTCGCATGCTGCGGTTCTGCTCACTGACACTGATGACTCTCGCCGCCGCCGTGGTTCTGTCGGCGAATCCGGCATACGCGCAGGCGGAGGGCGCCAAGGTCTACGCCGCGCAGAAATGCTCGATGTGCCATTCGATCGCCGGCGTCGGCAACAAGAAGCTGCCGCTCGATGGGGTCGGCACCAAGTTGACCGCTGATCAGATCCGGGAGTGGATCGTCGCGCCGGTCGAAGCCGCGAAGAAGGCCAACTCCACGGCCAAGCCGGCCATGCGGGCGTATCCCAAGCTGGAGAAGGCCGATCTGGACGCCCTCGTCGGCTACATGAAGTCGCTCACCAAGTAGGGCGCCATGTCGGCCCGGGCAGCGGTCGCGGTTGGTACGCTCGCGGTCTGCCTGCTGGCAGCCGCGGCGCCAGCCGTGGCGCAAACGCCGGCGGCACCCCTGCCGCCGGTCAACGATGACTGTCTCGCCTGCCACGGCGACAGTTCAGCGGCGCGCGCTGACGGCACCAGCATCGCCGTGGCGGCGGAGGTCGCCGCCAAGTCCGTACACGGCGAGCTCACCTGCGTGAGCTGCCACGCCGCGCTGGCGACGACCACCGAATGGCCGCACCCCGAAAAGGTCGAGGCGGTCGCGTGCTCGACGTGCCACGGGCAGGAAAGCCGCAACTACGACGACAGCGTGCACGGCCGCGCCGCCATGAAGAGCGGTCTGGCGGTGGCGCCCCGCTGCAGCACCTGCCACGGCACCCACGACATCCAGCGCGCGTCGAACGCCGACAGCAGCGTCCATCGCGGCAAGATCGTCGGCACGTGCACGACCTGCCACGAGGGCATCGCGCCGCTGTACGCGAAGAGCGTGCACGCTCAGCCGCTCGGGCCTGGCGAGTCTTCCGCCGCCGTGTGCTCCGACTGCCACACGGCGCATCGGATTCAGCGCAGCGACACCGACGCCTGGCGCCTGTCGGTGATCGACGAGTGCGGCACCTGCCACCTCGAGCGGATCTCGTCGTACCGCGACAACTTCCACGGTCAGAAGACGACGCTCGGTTCGACCCGCACCGCGACCTGCAGCAGTTGCCATGACCATCACGTCATTCTGCCGGCCAGTAATCCGGCCTCCACCATCGCCCCGCAGAATCTCGTCGCCACCTGCCGCAGTTGCCATCCGCAGGCGAGCGAGGCGTTCGTCAAGTACGACCCGCACGCCGACAAGCACGACCGTGCCCGCAGCGCGCCGGTCTACTGGACCTACCGGTCCATGCAGGTGCTGTTGCTCGGCGTGTTCGCGTTCTTCGGGGTCCACACGCTGCTCTGGTTTCCGCGTTCCTACCGGGCGCGCCGGGAACGGCGCGCGGCCGCCGCCGAGGAGCCGCCCGCATGACGCCCGGCACCCGTCACATCGTCAGGTTCAAGCCCTATCAGCGGGCAATGCACCTGGTCTTGTTCACCAGCTTTCTCGGCCTGGCCACCACCGGCCTGCCGTTGATGTTCAGCGACCGCCCGTGGGCGGGTGCGCTGGCGCGCGGCCTCGGCGGCATCGAGGCCGCCGGCATCCTGCACCGGATCTTCGCGGTGATGTTGCTGGCGCTCTTCGCGGTTCATCTCGCCGAGTTGGCCTGGCGTCTCACCCGGCGCAAGGAACACGGCCTGTTGTGGGGACCGACATCGATGGTCCCGCAGCCACGCGATGCGGCGCAGATGTGGCAGCACGTCAGGTGGTTCGTCGGCAAGGCCGAGCGGCCCCACTTCGACCGCTTCACCTACTGGGAGAAGTTCGATTACTGGGCCGTCGTGTGGGGCATGGTCATCATCGGCGGATCGGGCCTGCTGCTCTGGTTTCCGGAGTTCTTCGCCGCGTTCTTCCCGGGCTGGATCTACAACGTTGCCCTGATTCTTCACGGTGAAGAAGCCCTCCTGGCGACGGGCTTCATCTTCACGATCCATTTCTTCAACAGTCACTTCCGGCCCGAGAAATTTCCGATGGACATGGTCATGTTCACGGGGCAGGTCACGGAAGAGGAGCTGCTGAGCGAACGGCCCGCGGAGTACGAGCGGATGGCCAGGGACGGCACGCTGGAGACGCTGGCGGCGCCGCCGGCGCCGGGCTGGTTGTCGCTGGGCGGCCGCATTGTCGGCGGGGCGGCAGTGGCCGTGGGCCTGGTGCTGCTGGTGCTCATCCTCGTGGGGACCCTCTGATGAGCGAGACATTGCCGCCCGCCGAAACGACGTCGCCGGTCGCCGTGCTGCGCAACCCGACCACGATCGTCGGCGCCTTGCTCACGACCATCGCGGTGCTGCTGTTCCTGGGCTTCTTCATGATCGACCTGGCCGGCGGCACCGGTCACGAGAACCCGTATCTCGGCATCATCTTCTTCATCACCCTGCCGGTCCTGGCGGTCGCCGGCCTGTTGCTGATTCCGTTTGGCGCCTGGATGGAGCGGCGCCGGCAGCTGAAGGGGCGGCCGCCGAGCCTGCGCGAGTGGCCTCGGATCGACCTCAACCACCCGCAGACGCGCGCGATCCTGTTTGCGGTCGCGGTGTTGACGCCGGTCAACCTGCTGATCGTGTCGGCCGCCGCCTACAAGGGCGTCGAGGCGATGGATTCCGTGGAGTTCTGCGGCGCGACCTGTCACGAGGTGATGGAGCCGGAGTACGTCGCCTATCAGAATGGCCCGCACGCGCGCGTCAAGTGCGTGTCGTGCCACATCGGCTCGGGCGCCAGCTGGTTCGCCAAGTCGAAGCTCTCCGGCACCCGCCAGGTGTTCGCGGTGCTGTTCAACACGCACAGCCGGCCGATCCCCTCGCCGGTGCACGACCTGCGCCCGGCGCGTGAAACCTGCGCCGAGTGCCACTGGCCGACGCAGTTTCACGGCGACAAGATCGAGACCAGGCACGACTTTGCCGCCGACGAGGCCAACACCGAGTCGGTGACGACGCTGCGGCTGCGCATCGGCGGCGTCGATGCCACCGGCAAGCCGGGCGGCATTCACTGGCACGTCGCCGAGCAGAACGTCGTCGAGTACATCGCCCTCGACCGCGAGCGGCAGACGATCGGCTACGTCAAGCTGACGACGGCGAGCGGCGAGACACGCGAGTACTACACCGAGGGCGTGACCGACGCGCAGTTGGCGGCGGGCGAACGCCGGCGCATGGACTGCGTCGACTGCCACAACCGCCCGAGCCACACCTTTGCCCGGTCGGCCGATCGCGCGGTCAACGAGGCCATGGCGGCGGGGGCAATCGCCAAGGACCTGCCATTTGCCAAGCGCGAGGCGGTAGCGGCGCTGACCGTGCCCTACCCGGACCGGCAGACCGCCGAGCGCGAGATCGCCAGCCGGGTCAGCGCGTTCTATCGCGACGGCTACCCCGCGCTGTGGACCTCGCGGCAGGCCGATATCGCCCGCACCGTGCAAGGGGTACAGGCCTTGCACAGCCGCAATGTGTTTCCGGCAATGAAAGTGACGTTTGGCACCCACCCGGACAACAAGGGACACATGGAGTTTCCCGGCTGTTTCCGGTGTCATGACGAGGAGCACAAGACCCGCGATGGCAAGGTGATCTCACAGGACTGCTCGACCTGCCACGAGGTGTCCTGACAGGCAAGTCGGCACGGCAAGACGGTGGATTTTCCCCACCGATGAGAAAGATTCAGCACCCGGCACGGTCCGGAGGACCTTTATGTCGATCACCAGATACGTCTTCGTACTGACGGCCGGGCTTTGGGGCGCGCTGTTCGTGGCGCGCGGCATTGCCTCGCCGACCACGCCGGTTCCGGCCTCGCCGGTGGCGGTTGAGGCGCCGGCGGCCGCGCCGCAGCAGCCGGCGGACCAGACCGCGCCGGCCCAGCCGCTGGCCGGCTACGTCGGCGAGGAAGCGTGCGCTACCTGCCACACTGGCTACGACGCGTCGATCAAGGCGTCGAAGCACGGGTTGAAGAACGATCCGCGGACGCCGGCGGCGGCCCAGGGCTGCGAGAGCTGCCACGGGCCCGGCGAGGCTCACGCCAACGATCCGGAGAAGGTCAAGCCGCAACGGTTCGACAAGCTGTCGGCCAAGGCGGTAACCGAGACCTGCGCCACCTGCCATAACCGCGGCACGCATGCCTTGTGGAAGGGCAGCCCGCACGAGGCTCGCAACGTGTCGTGCGTAAGCTGCCACAGCGTGCACAAGTCGAAGTCGGCGACGGCGCAGCTGAAGACGGTCAACCAGCAGCAGCAGTGCATGTCATGCCATCGCGACAAGGTGGCCAAGCTCGATCGCTCGGGCCACATGCCGGTGCGCGAGGGCAAGATGGAATGTTCGTCGTGCCACAACCCGCATGGCTCGACCAACGTCCGCCTGCTCAAGGCCGGCAACACCATCAACGAATCGTGCGCCACCTGCCACACCGAGAAGCGCGGCCCGTTCCTGTTCGAGCATGCCGGCGTCAGCGGCGAGAGCTGCGCCACCTGTCACGACCCGCACGGCTCGAACAACGACCGCATGCTGGTGGCCAAGATGCCCTTCTTGTGCCAGCGGTGCCACAACCACACGCGCCATCCCTCGACCATCTACGACAACAAGGTACTGGGGAGCAGCAACCGGTTGTACAGCCGCAGCTGTGTCACCTGCCATTCCGCCATCCACGGTTCGAACCACCCGGCCGGTTCGACGTTCCTGCGACAGTAAGGGGCCGAACATGAAAACCATCATCTGGATCGCCTCGGCTCTGACCTTCACCCTTGCGGCATCTGCCGGCGCGCAGGATCCGCCGTCGTTGCCGTCGCCGACCGATCCGGTGTCGGTCGCGCGCAGCGAGATGAGCGGCAAGTTGTACGGCTCGGTCGAGATCGGCGGGCGCGTCACCAGCATCGACGGCGATGAAGCGCGCTTCCAGCGCTATCGCGACCTCCGCGGCGGCGTCTACGGCACCAACGTGTTGGCCGGGCGGCGCTCGGCCGAGTGGAGTTTCGAAGCGCAGGCGTGGAATGTCGGCTATCGCGATCAGCGCTACCAGCTCGACCTGCAGCGACCCGGCCGGCTCACCGCGTCGTTCATGTGGGATCAGATTCCCATGTTCATCAGCCGCGACACGCGCACCCTGTACACGCAAACCGCGCCGGGGGTCTTCCGCCTCGAAGACGCCATTCAGCAGGACATCCAGGCGGGCCGCGCAACGCTGCGCACCGTCGAGGACCAGGCGGTGCGGTTCGACTTGCGCACCGAGCGCAAGACCGGCGCCGCTAACGTCGTCTTCAACATCGATCGCAACACCGACATCGCGGTCAAGTTGAGCAACACGACCCGCGAGGGCGCCATCCCGTTCGGCGGCACCTTCGGCTTCAGCAACGCGGTCGAGATCCCCGTCCCGGTGGACACGCGCACGACCGACGTGCAGACCGCGCTCGAGTGGGCCAACAGCAGCGGCATGGTGCGCATTGGCTGGGACGGTTCGTCGTTCGACAACAACATCGAGAGCGTGACGTGGGACAACCCGCTGCGCTTCGGGCCCGACATCTCGGGCACATCATCACAGGGCCGCATGGCGTTGTGGCCGGGCAACACGCTGACCTACCTCCACGGCACCGCCGCGGTCAGCCTGCCCGGTCGCAGCCGGCTGACCGGCTACGCGGCGCTCGGCCAGGGCCGCAGCAACGAAGACCTGCTGCCCTTCACCATCAACTCGGCAATCGCGCCGATTGCGCTGTCCCGCCCGACCGCGGAAGGCAAGCATCAGATGACCATTGCGCAGCTGACGCTGGCTGCGCGGCCGGCCCGGTTGCTCTCAATCAACGCCAAGTACCGCTACGCCGAGGTCGACGCGCAAACGCCGATCTTCACGCGCGAGAGCGGGTCGGTCTCGTACGACGGCAGTTTCAGGGCCAGTGCCGGACCGTCGGAGTATCACTCGGTCAAGCGGGTGACGTTCGACGCCGACGCGGCGTTGCAGGTGCATCCATCGACCTCGCTCAAAGTCGGCTACAGCCACCTGGGCGCGGACTACACCCATCGGCTGTGGGAGAAAACCACCGAGACCGTGTACCGGGTCTCGGCCGATACCACCGGTAACGCCGTGCTGTCGTTCCGCGGGCTCTACGAGAACCGCAAGCGCGAGGGCGAGCACTTCGAGGCCGACGCGCTGGCCGAGGTCGGCGAGCTCGCCGACATGCGCCACTACGACGTCGCCGACCGAAATCGCCAGCGCCTGACGCTGATCGCCAACCTGATGCCCGGCGGCATCTTCGGCCTCACCGCCTCGGCGGGCATCGGCCGCGACGAATATCCCAACAGCGGTGCCGGTTTGCAGTCGTACGACTCCGATCAGTACTCGGCCGGCTTCACGGTCGTGCCCGACGACCGCTACAACCTGACCGCGAGCTACGGCTGGGAACGCTACGAATCGTTGCAGCGATCGCGCGGCGCCAACAACGCCGCCGACCAGGCCAACCCGCTGCGCAACTGGACCACCGACTACACCGGCAAGGTGAACTTCCTCGAAGCGGCGCTCGACATCGATCGCGTCATCGAGAAGACGATGATTCGCCTGTCGGCCGACTGGAACAGGTCGAACGACACGTATCTTTACGGGCTAGTCACAGGCTCGCCCCTCGCCGTGCCGGAGCAGTTGCCGGCGGTGAAGAACGAGCTGCTGCGCGGCGAGATCGACGTCACCTACGAACTCGCCACGAACGTGCGCTTCGGCGTGGCGTACTGGTATGACGACTATAAGGTGCAGGACTTTGCGCTCGGGCCGACGACGCTGTCGGGCCTCGCGCTGCCGGTGATTCAGGAAGGCCAGCCGGTGGTGGCAACCACCGCACTGTTGCTTGGATACCTCTATCGCCCCTACACCGCGCATGCCGGCTTCGTCCGGCTGACCTACCTGTTCTGACGCGCTGGCACATGTCATGCACCGAATAGGTGCATGACATGGCTGGTTGCCGCGGTGCTCGCGCTGCACGGCGCGATCCACGTAATGGGTTTCGCCAAGGCGTTTGGCTACGCCGACCTTCCGCAGCTCACCCAACCGATCTCTCGCGCGGCTGGCGTGGCGTGGCTGCTCGCCGCCGTACTGGTGTTCACGAGTGCGGCGCTGCTGGCCGCGGGTTCACGCCACACCTGGTTTGTCGCCGCCGTGGCGCTGGTGGTGTCACAGGCAGTGATCCTCTCTGCCTGGCAGGACGCGTGGGCCGGAACCGCAGCCAACGCCGTCTTGCTCGCGGTGGCCCTGTTGGGCTGGTTCACCGAGGGTCCCCGTAGCTTCCAGGCGCAATTCGATCGCGATGCCGCCGCGGGGTTGGCGCGAACGACAGCGGCGCGGCCGGTTGCCGATGCCGACCTGGCGCCATTGCCAGAGCCGGTGCAACGCTACCTGAGGCTGACCGGGGTGGTCGGCCAGCCGCGCGTGCAGAACTATCGCCTCCGCTTTCGCGGGCGCATCCGCAGCGCGCCAGATTCCGCCTGGATGCCGTTCGAGGCCGAACAACAGAGCTTCGCCGACCAGCCGACAAGGCTCTTCCACATGCGCGCGCGCATGTTCGGTCTCCCGGTCGACGTGCTGCATCGCCTGATCGACGGCCACGCCACCATGCAAGTGAAGCTGTTCGGCGCCATTCCAATCGCCGATGCCCGGGGTGAGCAGATGGATCGGGCCGAGACCGTCACGCTGTTCAACGACATGTGCCTGCTGGCGCCAGGCACGCTGCTGGGGCCCGGGATCACCTGGCAACCGGTCGATGCCCGCTCGGCGCGCGCGCAGTTCACCAACGCCGGGCAGACCATTTCGGCAGAGTTGCAGTTCGACGCTGACGGGCGGCTGATCAATTTCGTTTCGGACGATCGGTCGCAAGCCTCGGCTGACGGCAAGGCCTTCATCCCGAGACGATTCTCGACGCCGCTACGCGACTACCGCGCCTTTGGCCCGTTGACGCTGGCGTCCCATGGGGAGGGACGGTGGCTGCTGCCCGAAGGCGAGTTTGTTTATGGAGAGTTCAATCTGCTGGAGCTCGTCGTGAATGCCAGGTAGATCCGAGGTCCGGCTAAAGC
>JBFWUK010000004.1:0-149078 GCA_050247355.1 Vicinamibacterales bacterium
GCCTTCACACGGCGGGGGTCGGTGGTTCGAATCCACCAGCGCGCACCATCACTCACATCCCACTTTGACCAGCGGCTTTCGGACGATTGGCGTGGCAAGCTTCGCGGCGGCCGTCGCCTTCGCGTTCTATGCGACGCCGTTGAGCCAGGCGGCCCCTTCGCCAGGCGAGACCGCTCTCCTTCAACAGGTGGCCCGCCTCGACGAAGCTCCCCCGCCCCTGTTCTTCCACGTCTCCGGCGAGCAGTGGCTGCAGCCAATCCCGGTCTACCTGACCGCGTTCGTCGGGCTCATCGCCCCGGCCGACGCCGCGGCCCGCTATGCGACGGCGGCGCTCGCCGCGCTCGATGTCGTCCTGATATTCGCTCTCGCGCGGCGCCTCTTCCAGAACCGCCTGATCCCTTATGCGGCGGCCCTGCTGTTGTTGGCCACACCTGCGCATTTCGTGTACGCGCGGCTGGGCACCGAAGCCATCTACCTGCTGCCGTTCATCTTCATCTGGCTGATCTGCCTGGTGGACTACTTGCGCGACGGCCGCGCCGTGCACGCGGCGGGCGGGGCATTCGCCCTCGGCGTCGGTGTGTATACCCAGCCGGCGGCGCCGCTGACCATGACGTTCGTGTTGCTCGTGTCGCTGGCCGCCATGGGTTCGGCCGGCAGGCTCAACCTCCGGACTGCCGCAAGTTCCGTTGCCGCCTTTTCACTGCCCCTGCTGCTCGCTGCCGGCTGGTTTGCCACGCATCCCGAAAGTTATCCAGACACCTTCGGCCGGTGGGCCATTCATGCCGCGCACCTGCGATTCCCGCTCGATGCCGTCCGGGCCTTCATCAACTGGACGACGCTGGGCACCCGTGCGTCGCTTTATTGGGGGTTCTTCGATCCATCCTGGTTGTTCTTCGATCGACCGGCCGCCGGCACTGCCCTGCGCGGCAGCGCGCCGTTTCTACTAGCCACGGTCGTGCTGATGGTGCCTGGTGTGCGCTGGGCGCTCGCGCAGGCGCCATCCGGCGTGGCGGCCCTGCTGCTGGGAGGACTCGCCGTATCGCCGCTGGCCGCATCGACCTTCGGCGAACCGCACGCGATCGAGAGCGGGATGGCGGTCGTGCCGTTCATGCTGGTGCTGGCCATCGCCGGAGCTGTCACGGCCCTCACGGACGACCGTCGCACCTGGCGGGTCATCGCGTGGGGCGCGCTGGCCGCGTGTGCCGTCGACTTCGCGTCGTTCTACGTCGCCTACTGGGGCTGACCCGGCTCGCGAATCTCGTTCGCGGTGCGCTCGAGCAGCGCAAACGATGGCGAGCCGGCCAGTTCAGCAACCATGGTCACCTGCCGCCACGCGGCCGGGTTTGCGATCAAGTCTTGGCACTCCGCGGTGGACAGCGGACAGGCCAGCAGCGTTCCGGCGCGGGCGGCGCCTGCCTGACCAGGAGCATAGCGCTCCATGCGATCGATGAGATCAGGACGGTCACTCGCCAGCGCGTAGAAGCGCCAATAGCGCTCCGCGAATGGAATCGCGTCGCTCACCAGCACCTGCACACCCGAATCCACGCCGGCGCGCGCGATCGCGGCGTTGAACAGGTCGCGCGTGTTGCCGCCGAACCAGTGCGCCGAGTCCACGCGATAGCGGCCCATGTAGTCGGAATAGAACCCGGCAAACTGGATCGGCACGCTGACGGCCAGCAGCACGCCGATGGCACGCCAGGCCCGGGCACGCGACGTCACCAGCGCGGCCATGCCGTAGCTGGCGGTAAGTACACCAAACGGAATCGCCAGCAAGAGCCGGTTCATTTCCAGCGCACCCGTGAGCAGGGCCGCCAGCGGTGCGGTGGCCAGGCCGGCCAGGATGATCCAGGTAATCGGTTGACGGGCCCTGGCCAACTGATAGACCCCTACCGGCAGCAACACGACGAACGCGAGCGGAAAGAAGCCGACCTGCCGCGTGGAGTTGGTCAGGCTCGAGTCGCCGCTCACGAACAGGAATGCCGGACTGAAGAACGACCAGAGCAGGCCCACCTTGTCGCGGATCGCCGCCACGACCGTCGCGCCGCCGAACCCGCCGCCGGCGGCATCCGCGAGCCGGTAGGCGCTCACGATCTGGCTGGTGCGTTCGGGGTGCGTGACGTACCACGCGGCCATCGGGACCAACGGGACGACGAAGGCAACCGCGGCGACAACCGCGGCCCGTCGCCCCAGGCGCCGCCCGCCCCACCACAGCGTCCATGCCAGGTAGACCGGCATCATCACGACACTGGCCAGGTACGTGTAGGCACTGAGACCAATCCAGGCCGCCGCGGCGCCCAGCCGGCGGACTGTCGCCCGCTCTGAAAACAGCACGAGCGCCAGCAGCCACGCCAGCACGATCGGAATGGCGTACTGCGGACTGAGCACCAACCGGCCGCGGATGAAATGCGCCGGCGTGAAAGCCAGCAACCCGGCTGACACGAGCGCCAGCCAGTCGCTGGCAAACAGCCGGCGGGCGATCAGGAAGACGAGCACGACGCTCACGGCGCTGATCAGAGCCGTCGGCAGCCGCGCCGACCAGTCCGACAGCGGCACGACCGTCAACAGGGCCGCCGTGGCATAGATGATCGCGGGATCGCGGCCGGCCGGAAACTCGGGCTCGGTAAAGAACACCGGCAGCACGCGGCCGCTCAAGTCGCGGCCGCTGCTGGCAATCGATTGTGCCTGCAGCGCAAACTGCAGTTCATCGTGCATCAGGTAGGCGGGCACCTGGCCGAGACGGGTGCCATAGAGGACGGCCGCGGCCACTGTCACTGCCGCCGCAAGCAGCAGCGTGCGACGCGGCATCTAGTCGAGGCCCGGACTGACGGCGTACTTGTCGATCAGGCGATACAGCGCCCGTCGGCTGATGCCAAGGCGCCGCGCCGCCAGCGACTTGTTGCCGCCGGTGCTGTCGAGCGCCGCCAGCACCTCGTCTGCGGTGGGCGGCGGTCCCGCGGGTTCGTCCTCGACCGGCCCCGGCGCCGCCGGCCGCTCGCTGAGCGATCGGGCCAGGTCGCCCTCGGTCAGGAGGTGCCCTTCGCACAACAGGCACGCCCGCTCGATGACGTTGCGCAGCTCGCGCACGTTACCCGGCCACGGCCACTGGACCAGCCGTTCTTCAGCACCCTCGGTCAGACCGGTGATGGGTTTGCCGAACTCCTTGCCAAAGCGGCGCACGAAGGCGGCGGTGAGGTACGGGATGTCTTCGGAACGCTCGCGCAGGGGCGGCACGGCGATCTCGACGACGTTCAAGCGGTAGTACAAGTCGCTGCGGAACCGGCCCGCCGCGATCTCTGCGTCGAGGCGGCGATTGGTCGCGGCAATCACGCGCACGTCAACCTTCTTCAGTTCCACCGATCCCACGCGCTGCAACTCGCCGTTCTCGAGCGTCCGAAGCAGCTTGGCCTGGGTCCCGGCCGGCAGCTCGCCGACTTCATCGAGGAACACGGTGCCGCCGTTGGCCGTTTCGAAGACGCCCGCCTTGTCGGCGGTCGCGCCGGTGAAGGCTCCCCGGACGTGACCGAACAGCTCGGACTCGAACAGTGTCTCGACCACCGCGGAGCAGTTCACCGTGACCAGCTTCTTGGTCCGGCGCGGTCCCAGCGTGTGCAGTGCGCGGGCCACCAGCTCCTTGCCGGTGCCCGTCTCGCCGGTCACCAGCACCGTGCGGGCATGCGGCGCCAGCCGATTGATCACGCTGAACAGTTCGCGCATGGCCGGCGACCGGCCAATCATGCCGCACACCTCGAGCCGCTCCGCCAGCGCGGCGTCGCTGTCGAGCACGGTGTTGCGATCCTCGAACTGCTGGCGCATGGCCGCCATCAGCGCCCGCACCCGCGGCAGGTCCAGCGGCTTCGAGAAATACTCGGTCGCGCCCAGCTTGATGGCCTCGACCGCATCCTCGACGCTGGCGGCGCCACTCATGAGGGCGATCTGCGAACTGGAGCCGCCAGTCCGCACCGCCCGCAGCACGTCCAGGCCATTGACCCGCGGCATGTGCAGGTCGAGCAGCACCAGGTCCATGTGCCGCCGGTGCAGCATCTCGAGCGCCGCCGCGCCATCGGCGGCTTCGAGCACCTCGAAGCCGTCCCGGGTGCCAATTTCGCTCAGCAGTTGGCGAATCTGCGGGTCATCGTCGACCAGCAGCAACAGCGGGCGAGGTTGAGGGTTGGCGTCGGCTCGCATATCAGACGGGGGCAAGGCTGCTGACTAATCTACTCCGGACCTGGCTCCACCTCCATCGCCATCTTGCCGGCCCCCGGCCCGATGCGCTGGTTTCGTGAGAGTTTTGCTGAGATTGGCCGTCTAATCTACTATTGGCGCGCGCCCGCGTCGGGCGGGCATCCCTTGCCGGCGTGGCGAGGCCACCGAGTCGACCGTTGTAATGGTGCAGGCCCCCCGTTCGACCGACATCCGGGTCCTCTTCGTCGAGGACTCCCCAGACGACGTCGAGCTCATTATGCTTGAGCTCGGCCGCCATGGATACCGGTGCGACCCGCGGGTCGTCGAAACCCGCAACGACTTCCTGACGGCCTTGGGCAACGGCCCGTGGGACGTGGTGCTCAGCGACCACTCCATGCGGCAGTTCACCTCGCTCGACGCGCTGCGGCTGGTGCGCGAGCAGGATCCGGACCTCCCCTTCATCATCGTCTCGGGCACCATCGGGGAAGATGCCGCGGTCGAGGCCATGCGCGCCGGCGCCCAGGACTATGTCCTGAAGCACAACATGCGGCGGCTCGGGCCCGCGATCGAGCGCGAGATGCGCGAGGCCGAGAACCGCCGCCAGCAGCGCGCCACCCAGGCCGCCCTGACGGCCTCGGAGCATCGCCTGCGCCACGCGCAGAAACTCGAGGCGGTCGGCCGCCTGGCGGGCGGAATTGCCCACGACTTCAACAACCTGCTCACGGTCATCCTCGGCTTCAGCGAATTCCTGATCGAGCGGCTGCCGCCAGACGACGCGCCGTTTCGCGATGCCAGTGAGATCCAGCTCGCGGCCCAGCGCGCCACGCGCCTGACCAGGCAGTTGCTGGCGTTCAGCCGCCAGCAGGTCCTCGAACCTCGCACGGTGGACCTGGTCGCCGCCATTCGCGACCTGCAGCCCATGGTCGCCCGCCTGATTGGCGAGGACGTGCGCTGCGAGTTCGTTCCTGCGCAGCCGCCACATCTCGTGCACATCGATCCCGGCCAGTTCGAGCAAGTCATGCTCAACCTGGTGATCAACGCCCGCGACGCCATGCCGGATGGCGGCCACCTTCGCGTCGAGCTGGACGCGGTCACGCTCGACGAGGCTCGTGCGTTGGCCGTCGACGTGCCGGCCGGCGCTTACATCGAGGTCCGCGTCAGCGACACCGGCACCGGCATGACCGCCGAGACCGTCGAACAGATCTTCGAACCGTTTTTCACCACCAAGCCGCCAGGCCGCGGCACCGGGCTGGGCCTGTCAACCGTGTTCGGCATCGTGCGGCAGCACCGCGGCGGCATCGACGTGACGACCGCGCCGGGCCGCGGCACCACCTTCCACGTCTACTTCCCGGTCAGCTCTGGGCCGGCTGGCGAACATGAGCAGCCGGTCGGGCGCGATTCAACACCGGTGCCGCCGGGCACTATCCTGTTGGCCGAGGATGAAGAGGGCGTGCGCTCGTTCCTGCAAACCGCGCTCGAACGCGGTGGTCACCGCGTGATCAGCACCGGTACCGGCCCCGACGCCGTGCGCCTGGCACGCACCTCCGGCGTGCCGATCGACCTGCTCATCACCGACGTCGTGATGCCGGGCCTGTCGGGGCCCGAGGTCGCCGCCGCGGTCGCCGCGCTCTTCCCGGCCATGCGGGTCATCTTCCTGTCAGGCTACTCGAACCACGCCGCCCTGGCCGACAACCTCGGCGCCGACGGCAATACGTTTCTGCAAAAGCCCTTCACCATGGACACGCTGATGGCGAAGGTTCGCGAACGCCTCACGCGCTAGCCAGCGCGGTCCCCGTCACGGAGCATCCCATGTCACAAGCGTCGCGAATCATCCTCCTGGTCGAAGACAATCGAGACGACGAGGAATTGACGCTGCGGGCGCTGGCCCGCAACAACATCAGTAACCAGGTGGTGGTCGTCCGCGACGGGCAGGAGGCGATCGACTGGCTCGAAGGGACCGGGGCTCACACCGGCCGCGACGCCAACGATACGCCATCGCTGATCCTGCTCGATCTCAAGCTGCCGAAAATCGACGGACTGGAAGTGCTGCAGCGGCTGCGCGCGAACCCGCGCACGGCGCTGGTGCCGGTCGTGATCCTCACGTCGTCCAAGGAAGATCGCGACCGGACCAACGGCTACGCCGGCGGCGCCAATTCGTACGTGCAGAAGCCGGTCGACTTCTCGCGATTCGTCGAAGCGGTCCGCCAGTTGGGAATGTATTGGCTCGTGCTGAACGAGCCGCCGCCTAGCCGGCCTTCTTGACCTCGTCGATCAGCGCCTGGATTGCGCGGGTGTAGGCGGCGTCGGCGTCGGCGTAGGCCTTCATGTAGTCCTTTTCCGACATCTTGTCTTCGCGCCAGTTGCCGTCGAAGCGCATGCTCTTGACGCCGAGGTCATGCGAGTCGGATGGCCCCTCGCGAGTTGCCGGCTTGGCCTTCAGACCATCGGGGCCAAGGTCGGTGACGAAGTTGCGCGATTCAACAACCGAGGCGCTGTTCAGGTCGAGGTAGACCTCTCGGTATTCCTTCCGCAACAGCTTCTCGTTGACCACGGCCGGCGCCGTGGTGCGGGCCCACACCACCATCAGCTGGCCGGGGAAGCTCAGCGCGCCGACGAACTCCTCCCGGCTGTCGGGCATGCGCGCGGCGATACTGTCGAGCTTCTTGCTGGTGAGGAGGTCGGCCAGCTCCTTGGCGGGTCCGGCGGACTTGGGCTCTTGCGCGAAACCGACCGCCGACAAGGCGGTGGCGAGCAGTACTGGAACCAGGAAGCGGGTGGCGGAGGCTGGGGACAAGAATTTCATGCCCCCATTTAACACACTTGTCGCGCCGAAGCCTAGGGCGAAGGCGGATTCAACCGATGAAAAGCGATTCTTCCTCGTCCACCGCCGGGCGGCTGGCGTGGCGGCGGCGCGATGCTTCGCGCAGGCCGCGGAACGAATCGATCAACGCCGAGACACCGGCGAAGATTGCCATTCCCTGCTTGGCGGGACCGGTCACAAAGCTCTGCGCGGCGGCCAGGGTCTGGTCGACCCGCTGGGTCAGTTCGGCAAACACCAAGTCGAAGCGTTCCACCTGCCGGGCCGCGAGGGCGGCGGTGCGCGCAGCCTCGCTGGTCAGGGCGGTCAGGTTGGCGAGCAGCGGCTTGATGTCATTGTCGAGCTGGGTCGCGAGCTGGTCGACACGCTTCGCCAGCCGGAGCCCGGCAAAGATGGCCGCGACCTGGATCAGGGCCATCACGAGCACCGCAAAAGCGATGACGCCGAGAAACAGCTCGCCGGTGTCGCTCACGCCTGCTCGCCCCGTTCGCGCGCCTGCTGGAAGGCCTCGCGGCCGCGATCGACCGCGGTCACCAGCTGTTCACGCTGGCGCTCGTAATACTCGCGGCCCTGGTCCATGGCTTCGCGCGCCTTGTCCTTGCTGTCGCGCGCCTTCTTGCCCAGGTACTCCCGCGTCTCGTCGCCGGAAGCCGGCGCAAACAGGAGCGCCACGGCCGCGCCCGTCAGGGCGCCGACCACGAAGGCAATCATTACGCTGCTGCCGTTGTTGCTGCTGGACATGGTGCTCCTCAGAAGATGCTGACCTTCACGTTCAAGTACTTCTTCGGGTCCTTCTTGATCTCGGCGATGAGCGCCCTCATCTCGGACACCGTTCCGTTCATGTTCTCATATAACTGTTTATCGTGCAGCAGCTGGCCGGCGGTGCCCTGACCGTCGTTCAGCTGTTGCAGAACCGTGTCGAGGCGCGCAGTCATGCTGTCCAGACGGCGGTACAGCGCATCGTCGTTCAGCAGGCGGCCGGCGGTGCCCTCGCCGCGGTTCAGCCTGGCGGTCATGGCCTCGATGTTCGAGGTGGTCTGGTTCAGGCTGCGAGCCAGCGCCGGGTCGGTCAGCAACTGGCCCAGGCTGCCCTCGCCCTTGCGCAGGCCGGCGGTGATGGCGTTGAGGTTGGCGATTGACGCCTCCAGCTCGTTGTACATCTTCGGGTCGTTGACCAGCTTGCCCATGCTGCCCTTGCCGGTGTTCACGGTACGCGCGACCTGCTCCGCCGCCCGGACCAGCCCGTCGAACTCGCGATAGACCGATTCGTCGGTGAACAGCTTGCCGATGGTGCCCTTCCCGGCGCGGATGTCGGTGACCAGCTGCTTGGCCTCGTTGAGCGCGCTGGTCGCCTCGGTGGTCATCTGGGCGATGCTGCCTTCGGCAATCCCGGTCGGCACGTAGCCCCATTCGGGGATCGGCGTGCCGCCGATGCCCGCCGAGATGTCCACGGCGCCCTCACCCAGGAGTGAAATCGTGCCCAGCACCGCCGTCGACTGGTCGGTCACGAGCGGGCGAAACTCGTCCTTCACGTCGAACCACACTTCGACCCCGGTGTCGGAGAGGATCACCTGGTCGACGGTGCCGACCTGGACGCCGGCGACGCGCACCGGCGAACCGGCCATCAGCCCCGCGACGTTGCCGAACCTGGCCTTCAGCGAGTAGTTCTGCCAGGGCATGCCGCCACCGCCGCCGACGGCGAAGATCAGCAGCCCGGCCATGACCAGGGCAAAGATGGCGATGATGCCGAACTTGAGTTCGGCCCACGCGAGTGAGTGTGTGCGCGGCATGGTGCTGAAATCCCCTAGGAAAGAAACGTTTGCATGTACGGGTCGGTCGAGGCTCGCAGCTCGTCGGCCGATCCCTCGAAATGAATGCTGCCGTCCTTCAGCATCACGAAATCAGCCTCGTTCATCTTGGCGGCGGCGGCGGCGGCGATCTGCGGTTCCCCGGAGGCATCGCGGGACGCCTCGTGGGTCGAGACATAGAAGGCATCGCGCAGCTGATGGGTGACGATCACCGAGGTCACGGCCTCGAGGTCGCGCAGCTTGATGATCTCGGCATCGATGGTCAGCGAGGTGATTGGGTCGAGACCGGTGGTCGGCTCATCGTAGAGGAGCAGCGTCGGCTTGGCCGCCATGGCGCGGGCGATGGCGACGCGCCGGCGCTGGCCGCCCGACAGCTCCGACGGCTGTTTGTCGATGTGCTCGCTCAGGCCGACGAACCCCAGCACCTCTTCGACGCGCTGGCGCACCTCGGCCAACGGCAGGGTGGTTTCTTCGTACAGCTTGTAGCCGACGTTCTCGCCGACCGTAAAGGAGTCGAACAGCGCGCCCTCCTGGAACACCATGCCCATGTGGTGGCGCACGCCCATCAGCTGCGCCTCGTTCATCTGGTCGACCCGATGACCGAGCACCCAGATCGTGCCGGAGTCGGGCTTGAGCAGCCCGAGCATCAGCTTGAGGATGGTCGACTTGCCGGCGCCGCTGGCGCCCAGGAAGATCTTGGTGTGGCCGGCACGCACGTCGAAGGTCACGTCCTTCAGGATGACCTTCTCGTCGAAGGCCAGGCACACCTTGTCGAACAGCACCACCGGCGCGTGGGGCTCGGCCAGCTCAACCGCGACGCCGAAGTCAGCGAGGCTCTTGTGTCTCATCAGAAGAAGATCGAGATTAGCAGCCGGGTCAGGAAGAAATCGACTATCAGCACGACAACCGACGCCGCCACCACCGCGTTGGTCGTGGAGCGGCCCACGCCCTGGGTGCCGCCGCTGGTGCGAAGGCCGACGTGGCAGCCAATCGTGACAATCACGAAGCCGAGGAAGAACGGCTTGATCAGGCCCATCCAGACGTCCTGGATATACAGGCCCTCGACCACCGAACTCCAGTAGACCCCCGACGGCACGCGCAACTGGGTCAGCGCGATCAACCAGCCGCCGGTCAGTCCCACCGCGTTCGCCACGACCGTCAGAATCGGGCACATGATGAACCCGGCCAGCACGCGCGGGACCACCAGCTTGCGGATCGGGTCGGTGCCGAGCGCGCGCAACGCGCTGATCTGCTCGGTCACCATCATCGACCCCAGCTCGGCGGCAATGCCCGAACCGACGCGGCCGGCCAGCATCAGCGCCGTCAGCACCGGGCCCAGCTCCTTGATCATCGACGCGCTGATCAACCGGCCGACGAACGGCCGCGCGCCGAACTGGTCGAGCGTCATGCCCGACTGCAGCGCCAGCACGGCGCCGGTGAAGAAGCCGGTCAGGATCACGACGGTCAGCGAGCCCAGGCCGATGACGTCGATCTGCTCCATGACGTCGCGCGCGTAAAAGGGCCGCGAGACGGTGCCCTTGATCGCGGCGACGCACAGCTTCACGTATTCCTGGACCTCGAGGAGCGACCGCTTCACCCACTCGATCAACCAGGTCTGGCGCCCTCCGCTCATCGGGTTCCTGCTCGCCGCGAACCCGGCCGCGGCGCCGGCGCCGGGGCGAGCCCGAGCTCGCGGTCGCGGAGGCCGCGAATCTGGTCGCGCAGCAACGCCGCCTTCTCGAAGTCGAGGTTGGCCGCCGCGCCCTTCATCTGTCCCTCGAGGGTCGCAATGTGGTCATCCAATTCAGCCTGGGTCCGGAACAGCTGCTTCTCGCGGGGGTCGACAAGCGACGAGTAATCCCGGTCGTACACGCTTGATAAGACGTCGTCGATCGCCTTGACGATACTGGTCGGGGTAATGCCGTGTTCCTCGTTGTAGGCGGCCTGGCGGGCGCGCCGGCGCTCGGTCTCGTTAATCGCCGCTCGCATCGAGTCGGTCTGGCGATCAGCGTACATGATCACGCGGCCGTTGAGGTTGCGGGCGGCGCGGCCCGAGGTCTGGATCAAGGCGCCGGCCGAGCGCAGGAAACCCTCCTTGTCGGCGTCGAGGATCGCCACCAGCGACACTTCCGGCAGGTCGAGGCCCTCGCGCAGCAGGTTGATGCCGACCAGCACGTCGAACACGCCGCGCCGCAGGTCGCGCAGGATCTCGACCCGCTCCAGCGTGTCGATGTCGGAATGCAGGTAGCGGACCTTGACGCCCAGCTCCTGGTAGTAGGTGGTGAGGTCTTCGGCCATCCGCTTGGTCAGGGTGGTGACGAGCACGCGCTCCTGGCGCGACGTCCGATCCCGGATCTCCATCAGCAGGTCGTCGACCTGCCCCTTGACCGGCCGCACCTCCACCGGCGGGTCCATCAGGCCGGTCGGGCGAATCACCTGTTCGACCACGACACCGCCCGCCTTCTGCAGTTCGTACGGCCCCGGCGTGGCCGACACGTAGACCAGCTGGCCGACCCGCTGCTCCCACTCCTCGAAGTTCAGCGGCCGGTTGTCGAGGGCCGACGGCAGCCGGAAGCCGTACTCGACCAGCACTTCCTTGCGCGAGCGGTCGCCGAAGTACATGCCGCGAATCTGCGGCACGGTCTGGTGGCTCTCGTCGACCACGACCAGGGCATCATCCGGCAGGTAGTCGAGCAGCGTCGGCGGCGGCTGCCCTGCCGACCGCTGCGTCAGGTGCCGCGAGTAGTTCTCGATGCCGTGGCAGTAGCCAATCTCGCGAATCATCTCGAGGTCGAACATCGTCCGCTGGTGCAGCCGCTGCGCCTCCAGCACCTTGCCATCGCGTTCGAGGTCGCCGCGCCGTTGTTCCAGCTCCGCCTTGATGGTCACCACCGCCTCGCGCAGGCGCTCGCGGCCGGTGACGAAGTGCGACTTCGGGAACACGGTGGTGCGGTCGTGCCGGCGCAGGGTCTTGCCGGTCAGCGGGTCGAACGACGTCAGCTCGTCGATCTCGTCGCCGAACAGGCCAATGCGCAGCGCGAACTCCTCGTACGACGGGTAGACCTCGATGATGTCGCCCCTCACCCGGAACGCGCCGCGCGCAAACTCGAGGTCGTTCCGCTCATACTGGATTTCGACGAGCTTGCGCAGGATCTGGTCTCGATCGATGCGCTGGCCCTTCTCGAGCGGCAGCACCAGGCCGTAGTACGCGTCCGGCGAGCCCAGGCCGTAGATGCACGAGACGCTGGCGACGATGATGACGTCGCGGCGTTCGAACAGGGAGCGCGTGGCCGACAGGCGCATGCGATCGATCTCGTCGTTGATGGTCGACTCCTTCTCGATGTAGGTGTCGCTCGACGGGACGTACGCTTCCGGCTGGTAGTAGTCGTAGTAGCTGACGAAGTACTCGACCGCGTTGTCGGGGAAGAAGCGGCGGAACTCCTGGAACAGCTGGGCCGCCAGGGTCTTGTTGTGGGCCATGACCAGGGTGGGACGGTTCACCCGCGCGATCACCTGGGCCATGCTGTAGGTCTTGCCCGAACCGGTGACACCGAGCAGCACCTGGTGCTTGTCGCCGCGGTTCAACCCGTCGACCAGCTCAGGCACAGCGCGGACCTGATCGCCGGCGAGCTCGAAGTCTGACGCGAGGATGAATCGATCGGAGACGGTGGGCATGGACGCGTGTGCCAGAGCCCGCCTTCGCGCGACGCGCGGCGGCCGGGCCAGCACACCATCGTACCCTACTTCTGCGAGGTCTTGTAGGGGGCGAAGTAGCCCTTCCGGGCGCGGACACGGGCGTCGGGGCGCTTCACCTGGATCGCCACCTTGCGCCACGCGCCATCGGTCGCGGCGTTGCCCGACAGGTAGCCGAGGTGGTACTGGCCCTTGATCTCGGCGAGCACCTTCTCGTACGCGCTCTCCACGCCCTGCATGCTGGACGGGAAGAACGCCTGGCCGCCGGTCGCTTCGGTCAACTGCATCAGGGTCATCTGCAGCGCTTGCCGCGACGACCCGGCGTTGCCGACGAAACCGATGGCGTACACCGTGACCGGCGACGCGCGCAGCAGCGTCAGCGTCTCGCCGAGCGAAAGCACGGAGCGGGAGTCGGCGCCGTCGGTGTACATGACGAGGATGCGACGCCCGTCCTCCTGATCGACACCGTCGAGATAGGTGCCCAGGGCGTCGTAGAGGGCGGTCCACCCGTCCGGCTTGCGCTGGCGAATGCGCTCCACCAGCCGCGGGAAGTCGCGTTGCGGGTAGCGCGTGATGCGCACCTGCGTGTCGAAGTCGACCAGCGTGATGTCGTCGGCGCCGGGCAGCAGGTTGAGGAACTTGATGGCGGCGCCCTGCGCCAGCTTCAGGTCGCTGTGCATGCTGCCGCTGGCGTCGAGCATCAGCCCCAGGTGCAGGGGCGGCGCGGCGTCACCGTCGCCGAACGTGAAGTACTGCAGGTCCTGCAGGCGGCCGTCCTCGAGGATCTCGAAGTCGTCGGCCGTCAGGCCGGTGACGAGGTTGCCGCGGCGGTCGACCACCGTCACGGCGAACGTGGCCAGGTCGACGCCGGCGCGGAACGGCTGCTGGCCGCCAGCCGCCGCCGTCAGGCTCAATCCCGCCACAAACAGCACGAACCCGGCCGTAAGCGCCCGTCGCACGCGGCCATGCTACCAGAGGCGCCAGGGATATAATCCCAGGATCGTGCGTTGTCTCGCGGTCTGCCACACTGAGCTGGTCGTCCGGCTCCTGGAGGCGGTCCTCACTCCGAACGCGGAACTCGACGTCCTGGTGGAAAGCCGGACGCTGGCCCGGCACTTCGAACACTCCGAACTGCCGGTGTCGGTCGCCGATCCGGCAAAGGTCGACAGCTACGTCAAGGCGGGCCTGTCGCCCGTCACGCCGGTGTTCGTCGAGGACAACGGCCGCAAGGGCCTGCGCAAGGTGCTCGAAGCGCTGCGCGGCGCCGGCGGCACGCTCATCTACATCCTCGGCACCAGCCTCGCCGACGTGCGCCGCGCCGAAGAGCTGCGCGACGAGTTTCCCGAGGTCACCACCCTCACGCTGGCCGAGCTGACCGGGCCGCCGCTGCTCGCCGAGCTCGGCCGTTCGGTCACCCGCCAGCGCGTGCAGCAGTATCAGCGCTACCTGGCCGACGCCGACCGCGTGCTGATCCTGACGCACAACGATCCCGACCCCGACGCCATGGCGAGCGGACTCGCCCTGCGCACGATCTTGCGCCGCACCCGCCAGACCGCCGTCATCGGCTGCCTGCAGCCGGTGACCAGGCCCGAGAACCTGCGCATGGTGAAGCTGCTCGATCTCAAGATCGAGACGGTCACACCCGACCAGTTCAAGGACTTCGACAAGATTGCGCTGGTCGACGTGCAGCCGCATTATTTTCCCGGCCTGCTGCCGCATGTCGACCTGGTCATCGACCATCATCCGGAGCAGTCGGGCTACAACGCCATCTTCACCGACATCCGGCCCGAGTACGGCTCGACCTGCACCATCCTGACCGAGCACCTGCGCGCGATCGACATGGACATCTCCGAGCGGACCGCCACGGCCATGCTCTACGCCATCAAGTCGGACACGCTGTTCTTCAACCGCCACGCCAACCGCGCCGACCTCGATTCGTTCTCGCACCTGTATCCGCTCGCCGACTCGGCCATGATCCGGAAGATGGAGGGCGCGGAAATCACCGCCGAGCGCCTGGACTACCTGATCAAGGGCTGGCAGCAGGGGCGGATGATGGAGCACGTTTTCTGCGCCTTCCTCGGCGAGCCGCCGCGCGAGGACTTCATCCCCTACGTCGCCGATTTCTACATGCAGCTCGAGAACGTGCAGTGGACCGTGATCAGCGGCGTCGTCAACGACACCTTCGTGGTGTCGGTGCGCAACCTGGGCTACTCGCGCAACGCCGGCGACTTCGTGCGCCGCTGGTTCAACGACATCGGCAGCGCCGGGGGCCACCGCACCATGGCGAAGGCGGTGGTGCCGCTCGAGGCGTTTCAGAAGAAGTTCGGCACTCACGAGGGCAGCCGCATCAACCAGCGGATGCTCGAACTGGTGCTGGAGTTCCTGCACGAGACCCGTGACAAGTAGTTAATTCGCCACAGAGGACACCGCGGACACAGAGCAATTCTTTCCTAAATGCGATCGGGCTTCGAACAGGCCAGATCGTATCTTGGAAAACAAGCTCGGTGTCCTCTGTGTCCACTGTGGCTTTACGTCAGGGCCTGTTCGAGGTCGGCGATCAGGTCCGTCGCATCCTCGAGCCCAATCGAAATCCGGATCATCCCCTTCGAGACGCCGGCGGCCACCAGTTCCTCGTCGGTCAGCCCGTACTGCGACGTGAGAATCGGCAGGCTGCAGATGCTCTCGACGCCGCCCAGGCTGGCCGCCCGCTTGATCACCTTCAGCCGGTCGAAGGCGCGGAACGCCGCGTCCTTGCCGCCCTTGACGTCGATCGTCACCACCCCGCCGAAGCCGCTCATCTGGCTCCTGGCAATGGCGTGGTCCGGGTGCGATTCGAGGCCCGGGTAGTAGACGCGTTCCAGGGCGGCATGGCCCTCGAAGTGGCGGGCCACCGCCAGCGCGTTGGCGTTGTGCTGGGCGACGCGCAGCGGCATGGTCTTCATGCCCCGCCCCAGTGCAAACGCCGGGATCGGATCCATGATGCCGCCGAGCAGCCGGCGGGCCTTGGCCAGCGGCGCCATCAGCGCCTGAGCGCCTGACAGCGCGCCACCCGTCACATCGCTGTGGCCGTTCAGGTACTTCGTGGCGCTCTGCATCGACAGGTCGATGCCCATCGACAGCACGGGCTGGTTCAGCGCGCTCGCGAACGTGTTGTCGATCACCGACAGCACCCCGGCCTGGCGGCACGCCGCCGCCACTCGCCGCACGTCCACGCAGCGCAGCGTCGGGTTGATCGGCGACTCGAACCACACCATCCGGGTCTTCGGGCCGATTACGGTCGCCAGGTCGGCCAGTTCGGCCAGCGTCACGAATCGCCGCTCGACGCCGAACTTCGCCATCAGGTCTTCGATGATGTGGAAGGTGCCGCCGTAGATGGCGGCACTGCACAGCACCTCGTCGCCGGGCTTCAACAGCGTCAGCATGGCGGTCGAGATCGCCGCCATGCCGGAACTGAACAGCAGCGCCGCTTCCGCACCGTCGACGGCGGCCAGCTTCTGCTCCACCGCGACGACGGTGGGATTCTCGTAGCGCGAGTAGAGGTAGCCGTTGAGCCGGCCCTCCTGGTACTTGATGACGTCGGCCACCGAGTCGAACACGAAGGTGCTGGTCTCGTAGATCGGCACGGTCAGCGACGGCGTCGCGCCCGTATCGATGCGCTCGCCGGCATGAATGAGGTCGGTGGCTGGCTTCATGTGGAGAATATTAGCCACAGAGGACACAGAGGACACAGAGAAAACTCTTCTAAATGCGATCAAGCTTCGAATGGGCTGATACGCATTTTGAGGAAGTTACTCTGCGTCCTCTGGGTCCTCTGTGGCTAGTACTCGTCGGTGTCGCGGGTGACCTGGGTCATGCGGTCACCCGACGCGCCGACCACGGGTTCGATGAACTGCCGGTAGGCATCCTCGTACCCGCGTTCCATCAGCTCGTCGATGGTCTGCACGCGGTCCGATTTCTCGTCGTACGCGCCAATCAAATCCAGTGGCCGAATGGCGCTATGGGATGGCCTGATGACGTAGACGCCCTGGAAACGATGGTGCAGGTGGCGGATTGCATCGCTGAGCACCGCGGCCTCCGTCGAGGCCAGTTGCTCGCCGATCCGCCCCAGGCCGTCGAGCCGCGGGGGCCGCAGTTCATGCGGCCCGGGCGGGTCCGGCGTCGCCGCCACCATTACCACCTGCTCGGCGCCGGCCGCCGCGGCCTCTTCGAGCAGCCGCGCCAGGCACGCGGGGCGATCGACCAGGCGATGGGTCTCGCCGCGCCAGTACGAGTCGGGTGAAAAGCGGACCAGCCGTGGCTCGCTGACACCGGGCAGGCTCAGCGCCGCCGCCAGCACGTCGGCCGTGAAGCCCTGGGTTCCGCGCGACAGGTCGTGCGCCTCCGCGCGACGCGGCGAGACGCCGCCTGGCGGCGGGAACAGCGCCCTGCGAAACGGATCCCGAAGCAGGCCGAAGACCAGGTCGCGATGGGCATCCATGTCGTGCACCACCAACAGCAGTTCGCGAAAGCCCGGCTGGCCCAGGTTCTCGGCCAGCAGCTCCGCATAGCGGCGGCTGAGGTCGGTGGCGTCCGGCGTCTTGATGGCCGCGCCGCCTTTGAGCAAACGCCACACCGACTCGGTGGCGTGCTGAATCGCCACGGCCGCATCCACGGGCGATCCGAGCAGCGCCCACGCCCGTCCGCCCGTGGTACGGCGATACAGGGGCGCGTTCCACCATGCCAGCCACGCCCCGACGGCCAGGGTCACGACCGCGGCCGCGGCGAGCAGCGACGCCAGCCTCGGAATCCAGGTCGGCAACGCGGCCGGCGAGAACGCGAGGGTCAGGGTCTCGAGGAACGACTGGACGAAGCGGGCGCCGGCATCGAGTCCGGCCATGCCGAGCAGTAGCGCAACCGGATACACCACCAGGCCGAGCAGGATCACGGCGGCGGGAATGGCGAGCACCGCCACCAGGCCGATTGCGAGCCATCGCAACAAGCGGAACGGCCACCGCCAGCGATACAGCAGCGGCACGGACGGCGACCGCCACACGCCGCCGGTCTCCCAGAGTTGCGCGCTGCCATCAACGGCGGCCAGCACCGCCGCCAGGGCGCCAATGCCGCGGCCGCCGACGATGTCGATCTTGACGCCGGCTTCCTGGAGGGCGCGCATGGCGCCGGCATGGTACGCGCCGTCGGCGCCCGTTCCGGTGAACAGGAGCGCGGTGCGGCGTTCGGGGGAATACGAGTCGCGAGGCTCGGTCACGGCCGTCGACTGCTAGTCGTCGTGAATGGTGACGAGCTTGAGGATCTCGAACTTGCGCGTGCCGCTGGGCGTCGAGACCGTGATCTCGTCGCCCTCTTCCTTGTTCAGGATGGCGCGGCCGATCGGCGACGAGGTCGAGATCAAGCCCTTTTCGGCCTCCGCGTCCTCCGGCATGACCAGCTGGTAGACCATCTCCTGGTCCTTCTCGCGGATGGTCACGGTCGAGCCGAAGCCGGCCTTGCCGTGCGGAATGCGGTCCATGTTCATGAGCGCGATCTCACTCATGCGCCGCTTCAGCATCGCGATGCGGGCGTTGACGTAGGTCTGGCGCTCTTTCGCGGCCTGGTACTCCGCGTTCTCGCGCAAGTCGCCCAATTCGCGCGCGCGCTGGATCTCTTTCGGGAGCTCCATGTGCAGTTCGCGCTCGAGGGCGTTCAGCTCGTCTTCAAATCGCTTGAGAAGCTTTTCCTTCATCGCGTAAACACCGGAGTGTAGCACAATTGACCACAGCGCCCGGCGCCCTCGGCCATGACCGCCATCACCAGCCGCCACCACCCCATCGTCAAGGAATTCCGCGAGCTCGCCCGCGGCGGCAGCGCTTCGATGCTGCTCGACGGCTGGCACGTGATCACCGAAGCGGTCAACGCCGGCGTCGCGATCGAGACGATGGCCGTCTGCGGGCCCGCGACCCGCGCCGAGCAGACCGTCATCGATCGCGCCAGTCGCGATGGGGCCCGCATCGTCGAAGTGTCGGGCGCCGTCCTGAATGCGATGTCGCCGGTAACGTCGCCGACCGGCGTGGTCGCCTCAGCGAGGAAGCCCGCCACCGAAGCCGCCGCCCTGCTTGCCCCGCCGCCGGCACTGGTACTGGCCGGCATCGGCATTCAGGATCCCGGCAACGCCGGCGCGGTCGTCCGCTCGGCCGCCGCAGCGGGCGCCACCGGCGTCCTCGTCGACGACAGCACCGCCGATCCGTGGGGCTGGAAGGCACTGCGATCGTCGATGGGCAGCGTGTTTCACCTGCCGGTGATTCGTAGCCGCAGCTACCTGTCAGCGCTGAGCGAGTGGCGCGCATCAGGCGTCAGGCTGGTCGCGGCCATTCCTCGCGACGGCGTGCCGATGCACGAGATGGACTTCACCGGCCCGGTCGCCCTCCTGATGGGTGGCGAGGGTCCCGGCCTCACCGCCGACGTGCTGGCCATCGCCGACGGCACGGTCAGCATCCCCATGGCGCCGGCGGTCGAATCCCTCAACGTGGCGGTGGCGGCCGCGGTGCTGCTCTACGAAGCCAGAAGGCAGCGCGGGCTTGGCGCGCCGAAGCCCTTCAGCGAAGGCGGCCGATGAGCCTGTTCGACGATGAGCCGGTAGCGGTCGATCCGAAGACAGTGCCGCTGGCCGAACGCATGCGGCCACGCACGCTGGACGAGATTGTCGGCCAGGACGACGTGATTGCGGCCGGCCGGCCGCTGCGCGAGATGATCAACCGCGACTTGTTGCAGTCGATCATCTTGTGGGGGCCGCCCGGCACCGGCAAGACGACGCTGGCCCGGCTGATCGCCGACCTGACCAAGGCCGAGTTCATCGCCTTCAGCGCCGTGCTGGCCGGCATCAAGGAAGTGAAGGACGTGATGGCCGCGGCCGAGCAACGCCGGCGCATGACCGGCCGCCGCACCATCGTGTTTGTCGACGAGATCCACCGTTTCAACAAGGCGCAGCAGGACGCCTTCCTGCCCCGCGTCGAAAGCGGTGACATTGTCCTGATCGGCGCCACCACCGAGAACCCGTCGTTCGAAGTCAACGCCGCGCTGCTGTCGCGGTCGAAGGTGTTCGTCCTGAAGCTGCTGAGCGAGGACGCCATCGTCACCATTCTCAAGACCGCGCTGTCGGATCCGGAGCGCGGCCTCGGCAAGCAGAACCCCGAGGCAGACGATGACGCACTCCGGGCGATTGCCAGGTTCGCCAACGGCGATGCGCGCTCGGCGCTGAACCTGCTGCAACTCACGGTGTCGTCGGCCAACAACCCGGCCGGCCGGCCGAAGATCGACAAGGCGCTGCTCGAGAAGACGCTGCAGAACCGCACCCTGCTCTACGACAAGAGCGGCGAAGAGCACTACAACCTGATGTCGGCGCTGCACAAGTCCATGCGCAACAGCGACGCCGACGCGTCGATCTACTGGCTGGCGCGGATGGTCGAGGCCGGCGAAGACGCGAAGTACATCGCGCGGCGCTTGATTCGATTCGCGTCGGAGGACATCGGCAACGCCGATCCCCAGGCGCTGACCATCGCCGTCGCCGCCAAGGACGCGGTTCATTTCATCGGCATGCCCGAGGGCAACACCGCGCTGGCGCAAGCCGCCATTTACCTGGCCACAGCGCCGAAGAGCAATGCGGTCTACTCGGCCTATGGCGCGGCGGCCGAAGCCGCGAAGAATGACGTCGCCTCACCCGTGCCGCTGCACCTGAGGAACGCGCCGACCAAGCTGATGAAGCAGCTGGATTACGGCAAGGGCTACCAGTACGCCCACGACGAACCGGACGCGGTGGCCAGCATGGACTGCCTGCCCGACAACCTGAAGGGGCGGGAGTTCTACAAGCCGTCGGACTACGGGTTTGAGAAAGAGATCAGGAAGCGGCTGGCGTGGTGGAAATCGCGAAGGTCCGGCTAAAGCCGGACACTACATCGACACGGTCCGGCTAAAGCCGGACGCTACATCGACACGGTTTGGCTGCAGCCGGACACTACATTGACGTCAATGTGGCGTCCGGCTTTAGCCGGATAGACTAGGGCACCGCGAAGAAGTGCACCTTGCCCCGACTGATGCCCGCCATTACCGCGATGTACTGCTTGCCATCCAGCTCGTAGCTGATCGGCGTCGCCACGCCCTGGCCCAGTTGCGCTTCCCACAGCGTCTTCCCCGTCGCCGGATCCATGGCGAAGAACTTGCCGCCACCGTTGCCGACGAAGATCAACTGGCCGGCGGTTGACAACGCGCCACCCGCGGGCTGGAACGGAATCTTCCACGCGGCCTTCTGCGCAACCGGATCCCAGGCGACGAAGAAACCGCCCATCGGCGGTGCCTTCGGGTCGGGCGGAGGAGGTGGAACCGGCTTGGCGCCGGCGGCCGCGCCGCGGCGGATGCCAAGATTCCATTGCCCTTCCTTGAAGTCGAACTTCTCTTCCATCGCAAACGCGGAGCTGGTTTCCTGGCCAGGGTAATAGACCAGCCCGGTCGTCGGGTTGAACGCCATCGGCGGCCAGTGGTGGGCGCCAACCGGCGACGGCGACAGACGCACCGGCGTGAAGCGGTAGCGCGCGGCCTCTGTTTCCTGGGGGCGGCCCGTCTGCATGTCAATCGACGTCGCCCAGGACGTGTAGACGAACGGCGCGCCCGAGATCAGCTTGCCGGTCGCGCGGTCCAGCACGTAGAAGAAGCCGTTCTTCGGCGCTTGCATCAGTACCTTGCGCACCTGGCCGCCGATGGTCAGGTCGGCCAGGATCATCGGCTGCGCCGAGTTGTAGTCCCAGTTGTCGCCTGGCGTCGTCTGGTAATGCCACACGTACTTGCCGGTATCGGCATTGAGCGCGACGATCGACGCCAGGTAGAGATTGTCGCCGCCGCCCGGGCTGCGATGATTGGCGTTCCATGGTGACCCGTTGCCGGTGCCGACATAAACCAGGTTCAGCTCGGGGTCGTAGGCAATGCCGTCCCACGGCGTGCCGCCGCCGCCGAACTTCCACCACTGCCCCGTCCAGGTCTTGGCGGCTGCCGCCATCGACTCGTCTTCAAACGGCTTTGACGGGTCGCCGGGAATCACGTACCACTTCCACGCCTGTTTCCCGGTGGCCGCATCGTAGGCGGCGAGAAAGCCGCGCACGCCGTACTCGGCACCGCCCTGGCCAATCACGACCTTGCCCTTGATGATGCGAGGAGCGCCGGTGATAGTGTAGTCGGTGCCGGGAGGCGTCGTCTGCACGGCCCACACGGGCGCGCCGGTCTCGGCATCAAGCGCAACGAGCCGGCCGTCGAGCAGGCCGACGTAGACGCGGCCCTCGTAGATGGCCACGCCGCGGTTGACCGGCCCGCAGCAGGGGCGCGGCCCCATGGCGGCGAACCCGCCGCGCACCAGCGCCGGATCGAACTTCCACTTCACCTGCTTCGTCCGCAGATCAATGGCGTAGACCTGGCTCCAGGTGGAGGTGCCGTAGAGCACGCCGTTGAAGACGAGCGGCGTCGTCTCGAGCTTGCCGTCGGATCCCACTTCGACCGACCAGGCTTCGGCGAGCGAGCTGACATTGCTCTGGTTGATCTGGTTCAGCGGGCTGTGGTGCGTTTCCGCGTAGTCGCGGCCATAGCCGACCCAGTCGCCGTCGGCCGGCTTCAGCAAGGTCGCGTCCGTGACCTTCGGGGCCGCCTGTTGCGCCTGCAGCACCGAAGCCGCGACACATCCTACGAGGCCGGCTGCCACCCAGCCCGCCCAACGCCTTGTCACGCTCATGAGGAAATCTCCCGCCGGGATTATAGGTCCGCCTAAAGGCGGACGCCACATTAGAGCTTCAGGGCCGCCAGGAAGTCGTTCAGGGCCGTGATCACCTCGTCCGGGATGTCGTGGCCGCCGTCAAAGGGAAACCAGGTTACGTTCAGGCCGGCCGACGTGAGCCGGGCCTGAAACCGCTCCATCGTCGCGAACGGCAGCACTCCGTCATGTCGCCCGTGGGCGATGAAGACGGGCATCTGGCGGCGGGCCGCGAACTGCCTGGCCCATGCCTCCTCGTTTACCGTCGTGCCACCGAGGAGGACCAGCGCAGCCAGATCCTGGTTGGTCTGAAAAGCGATCTCGGCGCTCAGCATGGCGCCCTGCGAGAACCCGCCCAGCACGATGGGCGCTGGCTGATCGGCCAACAGCTTGCGCACGAGCCGCGACGCAATCTTGATCCCACCCGGATTGGCGTTCGCAAAATCAGGGTAGCGCTCGCCGCTGGGCACGTGCCCCTCGATGTTGAGCCACCACCAGCCGCGTGCGCCGTTCGGTCCACGCAGTGGCCCTTGCGGAAACACCAACCGTCCGTTGAGCGACATCTGAAGCTTGTGCTCGAACTGCAGCCAGTCGCCGGCATTTGAGCCGTAGCCGTGAAGCATCACGAGCGAGGCGGGACCGTCGCCGCCGCGGACGATGGCCGACAACGCTGCCACCTGCAGCCATAGCCAGAGGCTCGAGAGCGACACCGCGGCGACGAGAGCGAGCAGCAGTAACCAGCGTCTCATGAAGGCATTGCCCCTACCCGCCCCAGCGCTCTGACCAGCCCTATTCAGATTCTGTCGAAGTTCTTCTCGATCTCCCGCCGGGTAATGCGTAGCATCACCGGCCGGCCATGGGGACAGACGGTGGAGTACGCGGTCGCGCGCAGCTCCTCGAGAATGTGATGCATCTTCTCGAGTGTCAGCGGATAGTTGGCCTTGACGGCAGCGTGACACGCGGTGGTGGCGGCAATCTGCTTGATCGACTCCTCGAGCCGCAACCCGCGGTCGAGGCCCTCCAGGTCGTCGGCCAGCGCCCGCAGGGCGGCCTCGCACTCGTCGCGCGGCAGCAGGGCCGGCATGGCCGTCACCTTGATGCTGTCGCCGCCGAACTCTTCCACCTCGAAGCCGAACTTCGCGAGCGCCTCGGCGCGAGAGATAAGGGCGTTGCGCTCGGCCGCCGGCAATTCGAGGACCATCGGCACCAGCATGCCCTGGCTCTCGAGCGCCTGCGTCGTCAGCCGCTCCATGATGCGTTCGAACAACACCCGCTCGTGGGCGACGTGCTGATCGATGATGCACAGCCCCTCGTCGTCCATGGCGATGATGAAGGTGTCACGGAACTGGCCGAGGGCGATCATGGGACGTACGGCGGGCAGGGCGGGTGAGGCGGGTTGGGCTGGTGCGGCCGGCAAGGACGACGGGAAAGACGCGCGTTGCTCGTAGCGAGGGATCGGGTTGTATGACGGGGCCGGACCGGGCGGTGCCCAACGGCTGGTGAAACTGGCGCCGGCCAGCGCCCCGGGAATCGATGGCTGCAGGGGCCGACCGGGCAGGACATCCGAGGTGTGCAGCGTTAGCTCAGGCGCCGGGCCCTTGCCGAGCGCGTCGCCCAGGGCGCGGCGCACCATCTCGTGGACCACCGACTGCTCGCGGAACCGCACTTCCGCCTTGGTCGGGTGAACGTTGACGTCCACGCGATCGGGCGGGACCTCGAGGAACAGGTGCACCTCGGGGCTGCGCTCCTTGTTCGTCGCCACGCTGTAGGAATCCATGATCGCGTGCGCGATGGTGCGGTCCTTGACGATGCGGCGGTTGACGAAGACGTGCTGGGGGCCGCGCACAGGGCCTTGCTCGGCGAGCGCGGCAATCACGCCATGAAGGCGCAAGCCGCCATACTCGCGGTCAACCGCAATCAGATCCTGGCGATCGCCGTAGATCTGATACAGGCGGTCCGACAGGCTCGCCACCGGCGGCACGGCCAGCACCTTGCGGCCGCTGCCAATCAGGGTGAACCCGACCTCGGGGTAACACAACGCCAATTGCGTAACGAAGCGCGAGACCTGCGCCGCCTCGGCCGCGTCCGACTTCAGGAACTTGCGGCGCGCCGGCAGGTTGTAGAACACGTCGGCCACCTCGACCAGCGTGCCTTCCGGACCGCCGGCCTCGACCACCGACTCGATGATGCCGGCGTTGACGCGGATCTCGGTGCCGCTATCGCTCCCTCGCGCCCGCGTGCGCAAGCGGAAGTGCGACACCGACGCCATCGACGGCAGCGCTTCACCGCGGAAGCCCAGCGTCACGATCGCGCCGAGGTCGTCGGCCCGCTTGATCTTGCTCGTGGCATGCCGCTCGAGGCACAGCCGCGCATCGTCCGGGTCCATGCCGATGCCGTCGTCTTCGACGCGAATCAGCTTCTTGCCGCCGTACTCAACCGTGATGGTGATGCGCGTGGCCTTCGCATCGATGGCGTTCTCGACCAGTTCCTTGACGACCGAGGCCGGACGTTCCACCACCTCTCCGGCAGCGATCTGGTTGGCCAGATCTTCAGGGAGTCGAGTGATCCGCCCCACTTACCACCAACCCGACTTGCGGAACCAGACGAACAGCCCGAGGCTGGACAGCACCATCACTCCGATGATCTCCCAGAACTGGTACTCAGGGCTGCCAAGCAGCGTCGGCAGCGGCACGTTCATGCCGAACAACCCGGTCACGACGGTCATCGGGCCGAACAGCGTGGCAATGACCGCCAGCACCTTCGAGACGTCGGCCAGGCGATTCGACACGCTCGCCAGGTGCGCGTCGAGGATGCCGGTCACCCGATCGTGGAACATGATGCCGTCATCGGCCATCCGTGCGAACTGATCGTAGACGTCGCGGAACCGGTAGGCCATGTCCTGGTTGATAATGTCGAATTCGCGACGGGCCAGGCGGCCAACCGCGTCGCGCTGTGGCACCAGGATGCGACGCAAGGTCGTGATGTCGCGCTTGATGGAAAGAATCTCTCCGACCGTGGATTCCGCCGGGTCTTCGATCACGCGCTCTTCGACGGCGTCGAGCCGCTCCTCGACCTCCTCCACTTCCGGCCGGTAGTGGTCGACCATGGTGTCGACGATCCGGTGCAGCAGGGCGATGGGACCGTCGGCCAGGATGTGATCGGTGCGGCCACACAGCTCGCTGACGTGCTCGATGCTGCGCCGATGGCCATCGTGGACGGTGATCAGGAAGTTTGACGAGACGAAGAAGTCCGTCTCCGTGGTCTCGAACTTGTGTTCGTCGGCCTGGAAGTTGATGCCGTGGAGCACCACGTAGAGATATTTCCCGTAGCTTTCCACTTTCGGGTTGGTCTCCCGCTGCACCGCGGCTTCGACCGCCAGTTCGTGGATGCCAAAGCTGTCGCGCAGGATGGCCCCGTCAGCCTCGGTCGGCTCGCTGACATCCGCCCACACCACGGCCCCGCTGTCCGAAGACAGCCAGGCAATGTCGAGGCGGTCCACCAGCTCGGTGCGACCGCCCCTGTGGACGAAGTAACGAATCAATCCCCGACCTTGACGCTCAGGGCGGCCTGCGCGGCCGCCAGGCGCGCCACCGGCACGCGGTACGGCGAGCAGCTCACGTAGTCGAGGCCCACCTGGTGGAAGAAGTGGATCGATGACGGGTCGCCGCCATGCTCGCCGCAAATGCCCAGCTTCAGGCTGGGGTTGGCGACCCGGCCCTTGGCCACGGCCATCGACACCAGCTGGCCGGTGCCGGCAGCATCGAAGGTCGCGAACGGATCGCGCTCGAGGATCTTGCGGTCCTGGTAAACGCGCAGGAACTTGCCGACGTCATCGCGCGAGAAGCCGAACGTCATCTGCGTCAGGTCGTTGGTGCCGAACGAGAAGAACTCGGCCTCCTTGGCGACCAGGTCAGCGGTCAGCGCGCCGCGCGGCACTTCGATCATCGTGCCGATCAGGTACTTGATCTTGATGCCCTGCTCCTTGATCACGTCCTTCGCCACCCGCTCGACCACCGCCTTCTGGTCGCGCAGCTCGCGCACGTCGCCGACCAGCGGGATCATGATCTCGGGAACGACCTTCAACCCTTCCTTGTTCAGCTTGCAGGCCGCCTCCATGATGGCGCGGGTCTGCATTTCGGTAATCTCGGGATAGGTGATGCCCAGGCGCACGCCGCGGTGGCCCAGCATGGGGTTGAACTCGTGCAACTGCTCCACCCGCGACAGCAGCGCCTTCTTCTCGTCGAGTTCCTTGCCCTTGCTGCCCTGGGTTTCCATGACGGCAATTTCCACCATCAGGTCCTCGCGCTTCGGCAGGAACTCGTGCAGCGGCGGATCGATCGTCCGGATGGTCACGGCGGTGCCCTTCATCGCCTTGAACACGCCGTAGAAATCCTCGCGCTGCATCGGCAGCAACTCGTCGAGGGCAGCCCGCCGGTCCGCTTCGTTCTCCGCCAGGATCATTCGCTGGACGATCGGAATGCGGCCCTCGCCGAAGAACATGTGCTCGGTCCGGCACAAGCCAATGCCGCGGGCGCCGAAGGCATAAGCGATTTCGGCCTGGTCGGGCTGGTCGGCGTTGGCGCGCACGCCCAGCCGGCGGAACTTGTCGGCCCACTCCAGCAGCGTGTGGAAGCGCTGGTAGATCGGCGAGTCGGCCGCCTTCATGGTGCCGGCAATGACCTGCAGGATCTCGCTCGGGTGCGAGGCGACCTTCGCCAGCTTCACCTCGCCGGTCAGGCCGTCGAACGCGACGTAGTCGCCTTCCTTCACGGTCTGGCCCTTGATGGTGAACGACTTGCCGTGTTCGTCGATCCGCAGCTCGCCGGCGCCGACAATCGACGGCTTGCCCATCTGCCGGCCGACGACCGCGGCGTGCGAGGTCATGCCGCCGGTGGCGGTGAGAATGCCCTGCGACACCCACATGCCGTGGATGTCGTCGGGCACGGTCTCGCGGCGGACCAGAATGACCGGCTCGCCCTTGTTCGACCACTCGACCGCGGTTTCCGACGAGAACACGGCCTTGCCGCAGGCGGCGCCGGGCGACGCCGGCAGGCCGCGGGTGACGACCTCGATGCTCTTCCATTCCTTCTGATCGAAGCCGGGCGCGAGCAGCTGCGACAGCGCTTCCGGATCGACCAGCAGCAACGCTTCCTTCGGCGTGACCAGCTTCTCTTTGGCCATGTCGGTGGCAATCACGACCGCGGCGTAACCGGTGCGCTTGCCGCTGCGCGTTTGCAGCATGTAGAGCGTCTCGTCCTGGATGGTGAACTCGAAATCCTGGATGTCCTTGTAGTTGCGCTCGAGGCGCGTGGTGATGTCGCGCAACTGCTTGTACGCCTTGGGCATCACCCGTTCGAGTTCCTTGATCGGCTGCGGCGTGCGAATGCCGGCGACCACGTCCTCGCCCTGCGCGTTGATCAGGAACTCGCCGAAGAACTCCTTGGCGCCGGTGGCGGGATTGCGGGTGAAGCCGACGCCCGTGCCTGAACGGTCACCGGTGTTGCCGAACACCATCATCTGCACGTTGACGGCGGTGCCAATCGAATCGGGGATGTCGTAGATGCGGCGGTATTCCCGGGCCCGCGCGTTGTTCCACGAGCGGAACACGGCGTTGCGCGCGCCGCGCAGCTGATCCATCGGATCCTGCGGGAACGGCTTCTTCGTCTTGTCCTTCACGACCTTCTTGTACGCTTCGACCACCTCGCGCAGGGCGATCTCGTCCAGGTCCGTGTCCATGGCCGCGCCCCGGGCGTGCTTGATCGCCTCGAACTCGTGCTCGAACACCGCCTTCGGAATCTCGAGCACGACGCTGCCGAACATCTGCATGAAGCGGCGGTAGCTGTCGAACGCGAAGCGCCCGTTGCCGGTCCACGCCTTCAGGCCCTCGACGGTCTCGTCGTTGAGGCCCAGGTTCAGAATGGTGTCCATCATGCCGGGCATGGAGAACTTGGCACCCGAGCGCACCGACACGAGCAGCGGCTTCTTGCTCGATCCGAGCGTGGCGCCGGCCGACTTCTCGAGCTTGCGCAGCTGCGCCAGCATTTCGGTCTCGATGGCGTCGGGCAGCCGGTGATGGTTGGCGTAATAGAGATTGCAGGCGTCGGTCGAAATGGTGAACCCGGCCGGCACCGGCAGCCCGGCGTTGGTCATCTCGGCGAGGCCCGCGCCCTTGCCGCCCAGCGTGTCCTTCATGGTGCGGTTGCCGTCGGCCTTGCCGTTGCCGAAGAAGTACACGAACTTCTTCGGCCCCTTGGCACCTGAGGCACTTTTGGCACTCTTGGCACCCGAGGTCTTTGACTTCGTGGCCTTCGTGGCCTTCGTGCTCTTCGTGGTTGCCTTCACTACCTTCTTCACGCTCTTCTTCTTCGCCATTACGCTCTCTACTCCTGCCTGTCCGCTTCGGGAACGATCTCGGAAACATCTGCCAACTGGAGGATCGACGCCTCCAACTGCTTCAACAGCCGCAGCCGCGCATCGCGCAGCTTCAGGTCGTCGGCCATGACCATCACATCGTCAAAAAACTTGGCGACCGCCGGCCCGGTCTTCGCCGCTTCGGCGAACGCCTGGCGGTAGCCGCTGCCGGCCGAGACGGCCGCGGCAATCACCGGCTGCAGCCGCTTCACCTCGTCGGCCAGCGCCAGCTCCGAGGGCTCTGTCAGGGCGCCGCCCAGGTTCGGCGCCGCCTCGTCCAGGTTCCTGGCAATGTTCTTGACCCGCTTGAACAACACCGCCAGCTGCTTGAAGTCCGGCGACTCCGTAAACTCGGGCAGGGTTTCCAGCTTGCGGCGGGCGACCAGCGGGCTGACCGCCGCCGGCGAGCCGTGGGTCACCGCGCGCACGTTGCGGGTGTCAGACCCGCGCTGCTCGAGGACGAATCGCACGCGATCGATCATGAACGACCAGAACGCATCGTCCAGGCCTTCGGTCCTGACCAACTGGCCCAGCGTGAGGCGCAGATCGAGGCCGGTCAGCTCAGGCAAATCAACCAGGATGCGCACTATGCCCTGGGCTGCGCGGCGCAAGCCGTACGGGTCGCGGGACCCCGTCGGCCGCTCCCCCGCCGCGAACATGCCGGTCACGGTATCGAGCTTGTCGGCCAGGGCCACCGCGGCCCAGGTAATGGCGGCCTTGCCGAGTTGATCGCGGGTCGGCGGGGCCGTCGCCTCCACCCCGACCGGCAGGTAGTGGTAGTAGATCGCTTTCCACACCTCTTCGGGCCGGCCGTCTTCCCGCGCGTAGATGCCGCCCATGGCGCCCTGCAGTTCGGTCAGCTCGCGCACCATGTCGGTGGCGAGGTCGGCCTTGCACAGGCGTCCGGCTTCGGCCGCATGGTCAGCCAGGTCGGCGCGGCCGAAGACCTCGGCGCAGATCCAGCGCGCCAGTGCCTCTACGCGAACGGCCTTCTCCTGGTAGCTGCCGAGCTTCTTGTGGAACAGCACGGTGCCGAGGCGATCGGTGAACGACGCCAGCGCCTGCTCGCGGTCGGCGTCGAAGAAGAATCGCGCATCGCGCAGCCGGGCTGTCAGCACCCGCTCCATGTTCACCGCGATCACTTCCGGCTGCTCGGGCTGCATGTTGAGCACGGCCAGGAACACGGGCATCAACTGGCCGCGATCGGTGTTGACCGGAAAGAAATGCTGATGGTGGATCATGGTCGTCGTCAGCACCTCTTCCGGCAGCTTCAGGAACTCCTCGGCAAAGGTGCCTGACACGACCACGGGATACTCGACGAGATCCGGCACTTCCTCGAGCACGCCCTGGCCGACCAGCGCGCGGGCGATCCGGCCGCCGCGGCGCCGCGCCTCGGCGTCGAGCTCGCGGGCAATGCGGTCGTGCCGCTCGCTGCGCTCGAGCACGACGAAGTTCTCGCCCAGGCGCTTGCGGTAATCCTCGAAGTGCTTCACCTTGATGGCGCGGCCGGCCCGGCCGCTGGTCGCCAGGAACCGATGGCCGTAGGTGGCCGCCCCGGTGCTGATGTCGAGCACCCGCGAGTCCCTGGCGGCAGCCGAGCGCCCGATGATGAAGGGAATGACACGGCCGCCGTACAGGTAGAGGATCCAGCGGATTGGCCGGCCGAACGGCAGGTCGCCCTTGCCGTCGGCGAGCACGGCATCCCAGCGCATCTGCTTCGGGAACGTCATCGACCGCAGCACGCCGGCCAGCACGTCGGGCAGCACATCACTGGCAGCCTTGCCACGCTGGTGCTTGCGCACGCCGATGTACTCGCCCTTGGCGGTGGTGATGCGCTCGATCTGGTCGTCGGCGACGCCCTGCTTCCTGGCGAAGCCGGCGCCGGCCGGCGTCAAGGCGCCGTCCTTGAAGGCCGCCGACACCGGCGGCCCCATCACCAATTCTTCCAGGTCGGTCTGGCGCTCGCCAATCTTGCCGGCGTGCGCCACCAGCCGCCGCGGCGTGCTGTAGGTCTGCACCGGTTCGTCGATCGAGAGCCGGGCCTCCTTGAGCTTCGCTTCGAGCGCGAGGCCGATCTGCGTGGTCAGGCCGGGCAGCCAGCTGGCCGGGATCTCTTCGGTGCCGATTTCAAGTAGCAGTTCGCGGTCCACGTCAGGCTCCGGGCTCGGCAACCACGGGCATCTGCTGCGCCGCGTATTCCTTGCAAATGGCAATGGCGAGCTGCCGCACCCGCAGGATGTAGGCGGTGCGCTCGGTGACGCCGACGCTGCCGCTCGAGTCGAGCAGGTTGAACAGGTGCGAGCACTTCAGGCAGTACTCGAGCGCCGGCAGCAGCAGCCCGCCCTTCAGCAACTCTTCGCCGAACCTGAAGTTCTCGTCGAACTGCTGGCGATGGAACGACGAGAAGCGTTCCCGGCCGATGCCGGTGTCCTGGTTGAACGCGTATCTGGACTGCTCCACTTCCTCGCGCAGGCGCACCTCGCCGTATGACTTGCCGCCGCCCCACTGCAGGTCGAACACGTTGTCGACCTTCTGCAGGAACATGGCGATGCGCTCGAGGCCGTAGGTGATCTCCGCCGCGATCGGCGACAGGTCCATGCCGCCGACCTGCTGGAAGTAGGTGAACTGGGTAATCTCCATGCCGTCGAGCATGACCTGCCAGCCAATGCCCCAGGCGCCGAGGGTCGGCGACTCCCAGTTGTCCTCTTCGAAGCGGATGTCGTGCTGGCGCGGATTGATGCCGACCGCCTCGAGGCTCTCCAGGTAGATCTGTTGAATCTCGTCGGGCGACGGCTTGAGGATGACCTGCAGCTGGTGGTGCTTGAACAGGCGATTCGGATTCTGGCCAAACCGGCCGTCGTCGGGTCGCCGCGATGGCTGCACATAGGCCACGTTCCACGGCGTGGGCCCGAGCACGCGCAGCAGGGTCTCTGGGTGCGAGGTGCCGGCGCCGACTTCGAGGTCGAGCGGTTGCTGGATCAGGCAGCCCTGGGAGCCCCAGAAGTGCTGCAGCTTGAGGATGAGGTCCTGGAAGGTCACGCGGTTCACGAACGCCGCAGTTCGTTCAGCACGCGAACGGACCGGGGTTCCCTGTCGAGGTGCATCGTTATCAGCTTCCGGTGAATCAGTTCAATTTCCCGCAACACCCGGCTCGAGGCGCCCAGCGAATCGACGTCGCGCGGGCCGACCCGCCGGACGCCGTCGAGGAACAGGGCCGCCCCGCTCGACAACTGCAGGTCGGCCGGATACACCCCCTGCAACCGCAGCAACCAGCACTCGAAGTAGCGCGCCAGCGCGTCGACCGGCGTGCCCGTCACGAGCGCTTCGAGCGCCGCCGTCCCCAGCCGGTAGAGCCGCTCGTCGACGTCGGCGTCAGCCGCCCACTCGTCGATCAGCTCGGCGAAGTAGTGGCTGTAGCCAAGGGCTTCCGGGCTGGGCGCCGATAACGGCGACCGCACCGGCTCCGCATAGTTCAGCCCGACCAATTCGCGCCGCTCCTTCTCGAAGTACGCCACGCGCACTTCGGTCAGCGGCTCGAGCGCAGCGCCAAACCGTTTGCGCGACTTTCTCGCATTGGGTGCAACGCCCCGCTTCTTGCCGCGGTCGCGGGTCAGAAAGACCACGATGCGGTCGGCTTCGCCCAGCTTATAGGTGCGAAGGACGAGGGCTTCGGCCGTGTACAGCGGCATCCCGTAGCCGCCTATTGTACTCGGAGGGCCTCCCAAACGAGGCAGCCACGAACGACCGAAGTGTCTTCGTGGTTCCTATTGAACCAGATACCGCAGGAATATCGTCGCCAGGCCCAGGAACGACGCGAAACCCACCACGTCGGTGAACGTCGTGATGAAGACCGACGACCCGAGCGCCGGGTCCACCTTCAGGGCCTTCAGCCCCAGCGGCACCGCCACGCCCGCCGTGGCCGCAACGAACATGTTGCAGACCATGGCCATGCCGAGCAGCAGGGCGAGAATCGGGTCGGCCTTGGTCGCCCAGGCGACGCCGGCCGCGACAATGCCCAGCGCGAAACCGTTGCCCAGGCCGATCAGCGCCTCCTTGGCCAGCACCTTCTTGCCGCTCTCCCAGCTCAACTCGCCGAGTGCGAGGCCGCGGACGATGACCGTCAGCGTCTGGGTGCCGGCGTTGCCGCCCATGCCGGCCACGATCGGCATGAAGACGGCCAGCGCCGTCACCTGCTGAATGGTGCCCTCGAACAGCGCCACCACCGAAGCGGCGACGAATGCGGTTACCAGGTTGGCCAGCAGCCAGGGCAGCCGCTTGGGAAACGCCTCCCCTGCCGGTGTCGTCACCCGCTCGTCGCCCGACACGCCGGCCAGGCGCAACAGGTCTTCACTGGCCTCGTCCTTGATGACGTCGATGACGTCGTCCACGGTGACCACGCCAACGAGCTTGTTCTCTTCATCGACGACGGGGACGGCCAGCAGGTTGTACGACGCCACCTGGCGCGCCACCTCTTCCTGGTCGGTGTCGACCCGCACGCTCGTGACCTCGGGGGTCATGATGCGCTTGAGGGGCGTCTCGGGCGATACCAGCAGCAGCCGGCGCAGCGACGTGACGCCGACCAGGTGCCGCCGGGAGTCCACGACGTACAGGTAGAACACCATCTCGACGTCGCGCGCGCCTTGCAGGGCGGTGATGGCCTCGCCGACCGTCAGGTCTTCGTTGAGGTTGAAGACCTGCGGGTTCATGATGCGGCCGGCCGTCTGCTCGCCGTACTCGAGCAGGCTTTCGACCTGGCCCGATTCGCGGCGCCGCATCAACTCCAGCACTTCCGTCGACAGCTCGTCCGGCAGGTAGTCAATCAGCGCCGCCGCGTCGTCCGAAGGAATTTCATGCAGCAGGCGGGCGATTTCGTCGGCGGAGCGGCCGGTCAGGAGCTTGGCCCCTTCTTCGGGCCCCATCTCACTGACCGTCTCCATGGCCAGGCGGCCGCTGCGATCGACGAGCAGGGAGAATACCGCCTGCCGTTCGGTGTCGAGCAGCGCGCCGAACACCGACGCCAGGTCGGCAGGGTGCTGTTTTTGGAGCAGGTTCAGCAGGTTGGCCGTCGCACCAATGCGGAGCAACCGCTTGACCGAGTCGAGGACGACGTCAATTCTGCGTGGCGGGGCCATGGCGATCGAGCAAATTTAGCACGGTCCGCCTACAGGAGAGCGCGACATTGCGGCATGGTCCGCCTAAAGGCGGACGCCACATCGTGCCAATGTGGTGTCCGGCTTCAGCCGGACTTGGTGCCAATGTGGTGTCCGGCTTTAGCCGGACTTGCCCTTGCGGCGTGACGGCAGTCCCAGCGAGTCGAGCATGCGCTCGTCTTCGCGCCAGCCCTCGCGGACCTTGACGTGCAGGTCGAGGTAGACCCGCGCGTCGAAGAACTGCTCGAGTTCCTTGCGGGCGGCGGTGCCGATGGCCTTGATGCGCGCCCCGGCGCGGCCGACGAGGATGGGTTTCTGGCTGTCGCGATCCACCAGGATGGTGCAGAAGAAGCGCATCAGGCCCTTGGCGTCGGCTTCCTCGAACTTGTCCACCACCACGGCGGTCGAGAACGGCAGCTCGTCGCGGGTCTGCTGCAGCACCTGCTCCCGGATCAGCTCGGCGACGAAGAACCGCTCGGGCTGGTCGGTCAGGTAGTCGTCGGGATAGATGGGGTCGCCGTCGGGCAGGTGCGACAGCAGCACCTGTTCCAGGCGGTCAACGTTCTCGCCGGTGAGGGCCGAGACCGGCACGAGGTCGGCAAACCCCACCGCCTTGTCGTACTCGGCCAGACGCGGCAGCAAGGCCGCCTTGTCGGCGATGTCCACCTTGTTGAGCACCAGCACGCGCGGCACCTTGGCCTTCCGGATCACTTCCATCAGGTAATCGTCGCCGGCGCCGCCCGGCTCGCTGCCGTCCACGACGACGGCCACGACGTCGACTTCCCTGAGGGTGTCGAGGGCGGCATCCACCATGCGGACGTTCAGGCGGTGCAGGGGCTTGTGCACCCCCGGGGTGTCGACAAACACGATCTGGCCTTCGGAGGTCTTGGGGTCTTGAGGGCCTGGGGTCTTGAGGTCTTGGGGTCTTGAGGTCTTGGGGTCTTGAGGTCTCGAGGTCTTGGGGTCCTGGGGGCCTGAGGTCTTGGAAAAGTTGCGGACGCCGACAATGCGGTTGCGGGTGGTCTGCGGCTTGTCCGAGACGATGGCCAGCTTCTGGCCAACCAGCCGGTTGAGCAGCGTGGACTTGCCTGCGTTCGGGCGGCCCACCAGGGCGACGAAGCCCGCCTTCATCGCTCCGGCTCGCTGCCGGACTCTTCGACCTGCCGCTTCAGGCGCACGCGGGTAATGCGGCGCTGCTCGGTCTCCAGGATCTCCACTTCGAGGCCATCGAGATCGAAATGCTCGCCGACCGCGGGGACGCGGCCGAGCCGCGACAGCAGGAAGCCGCCGACCGTCTCGAAGCCCTGGCCTTCGATGGTGACCTTCATCAGGTTGGCCATTTCGTCGACGTGGACGCTGCCGCTGAACACGAACCGGCCCTCGCCCTCGTCAACGATCCGCTCCACTTCCACGTCGTACTCGTCGCGGATCTCGCCGACGATTTCCTCGAGCAGGTCCTCGACGGTGACCAGGCCGGCGGTGCCGCCGTACTCGTCGACCACGATCGCGCTTTGCAGCCGCTTGCGCTGGAACTCGGCCAGCAGCTCCGGCACCCGCTTGGTTTCGGGGACAAAGTGCGCCGGCCGCGTGAACGGCGCGATCGGCCCCGAGGTCGGCGCGCCCCGCATGATCAGGTCCTTCAGGAACACGAAGCCGGTCACGTTGTCGAGCGTCTCTTTGAAGACCGGGATGCGTGAGTACTGCTGCTCGCGGAACAGGGCGTAGAGTTGTTCGATGGTGGCGGACTGCTCGATGCCGACAATGTCGGGGCGCGGCGTCATGACCTCGCGAACCATGGTCTCGCGGAAGTCGGCCAGGTTGCGCAGCAACTGGCGGGCCTGGCCGTCCTGCGCGGCCTCGACCTCGGCCTGCACCGGCAGCATCTCCTCGGCCTTGGGCTGTTCGGTGTGACCGTTGCCGTTGCCGGGGCGGTCCTTCCGCCGGCTGGTGCCCATGCGCAGCAACGCCGCGGTCAGCGGCCGCAACACCTTGGCGACCACATCGAACGACGGCAGCAGTACGTCGAGCACGCGCTCGGGGTCGCGGCGCACGATCAGCAGCGGGATCAGGTGCTCGCAGCTGAGCATGATGCCGATCACCGACAGCACCAGCAAGGGAAACCCGGCCGGATCGACGCCGGTGACCCGCGCCAGCAGCGCGGTCGAGATGATGGTGATGATGGAGAAGAGAATGCGGACGGGGATGAACAGCCGCCGCGGATCGTCCAGGTACCAGCCCAGGGCGTCGTCACGGCCCGAGCGTTCGGCGTGAATGCGGAGTGACAGCCGCATCAGGGCATTGAACCCCGCCGACACCGTACCCAGGTAGGTGGCGGCGCACCCCAGCAGAAACAGCAGCAGCGGCGTCATCGCGCCCGTTCAATCAGTCCTTCGCGCAGGCCCGCTTTCTTGCGCAGGCGCGCCTCGGTGCGCGCCATCTTACCGCCGTCGGTGTCGTGGTCGTAGCCCATCAAGTGCAACAGTCCGTGCAGGGCCAGCACCTTGAGCTCGGTGCCGACCGAGTGTCCGGCCTCGCGCGCCTGCCGCGTAGCGACACCCGAGGCAATCACGATATCGCCGAGGAACGACGAGACGCCGGGCATGTGCGTGGCCGGAAACGACAGCACATCGGTGGCCGCATCCTTGCCGCGGAACTGGCGGTTGAGCGCCCGCATGCGGCGGTCCGAGACCACCGCGATGCTGACGTCACCGCGCGCCGCCGCCGGCGCCGCCTTCTGCAGCCAGGCGCCAAGGCCCCTCGTCGAAGGGGCGCTGCTGTCGGGCGTGGCGAGACTAACGTGCAGACGGGCCGCTGCCATACGCGTCATATGCTTTTACGATTGCCTGCACCAGCTTGTGGCGGACGACGTCGCGCTCGTCGAAGTAGATGAACGAGATGCCGTCGATCTTCCCCACCACTTCCATGGCCTGCACCAGGCCGGAGGTGCGCCCGATCGGCAGGTCGATCTGGGTCACGTCGCCGGTCACGATGGCCTTCGAGCCAAACCCGAGCCGCGTGAGGAACATCTTCATCTGCTCGCTGGTCGTGTTCTGCGCTTCGTCGAGAATGACGACGGCGTCGTTCAGGGTGCGGCCGCGCATGAAGGCGAGCGGCGCCACCTCGATGGTGCCACGCTCGAGCATCCGGTCCGCCTTTTCGACGTCGAGCATGTCGTAGAGCGCGTCGTAGAGCGGCCGGAGATACGGGTTGACCTTCTCCTGCAAGTCGCCGGGCAGGAAGCCGAGCTTCTCGCCGGCCTCGACCGCCGGCCGCACCAGCACGATGCGGCTGACCTTCTTGGCAATCAGGTAGCTCACGGCCTGCGCCATGGCCAGGTAGGTCTTGCCGGTGCCGGCCGGACCGACGCCAAAGACGATGTCGTGCTGGTCGATGGCGTCCAGGTACCGGCGCTGGTTGGCCGACTTCGGCGCAATGCGCTTCTTGCCGGCCTGGCGCAGCTGGCCATCCTTCAGGAAGTGATCGCGCAGGTCGACCGCGCCGTCCTCCACGAGCAACTGCGACGCGGTCTTCACATCGCGGTCGGAAATCGAGTGGCCTTCGCCGATCAGGGCGCCGAGCTGTTCGATCAAGCGCGCGACCTTGGCGGTGTCCGCGGGCAGGCCCTCGACCAGCAGTTCGTGGCCCTGCGTCCGGATGCGGACGTTGAGGAGGTCTTCGAGTTGCCGGAGGTTCACGTCGTAGGCCCCAAACAGGGTCGACATGCCCGCCTCGGGCACCGTCACCTTGCGCATCGACGCCGTACTGATTCTCGTATCTCCTTGTGTGACAAACAGTTAACGAAATCGAGGCAAGCGTAGCATACGCAAAGTGCAAAAGTGAAGCTGGTTCACTTTACGCGATCGGCCTGATGTGGAGCTCGCGCACCTGGCGCGGGTCGACGGTCGATGGGGCATCGCACATGAGATCCACCGCCTGCGTCGTCTTCGGGAACGGAATGACCTCGCGAATCGACGTCTCTCCGGCCAGCAGGGCGCAAATGCGGTCGAGCCCCAGGGCCAGGCCGCCGTGGGGCGGCGTGCCGTACTCCAGCGACTCCAGGAAGAAGCCGAAGCGGTTCTTTGCATCCTCTTCAGACAGTCCGAGCAGGCGGAACACGTCGGCCTGCGTCTCGCGGTCGTGGATACGAATGCTGCCGCCGCCGAGCTCCCAGCCGTTCAGGATGACGTCGTAGGCCTTTGCCAGTACCTTGCCGGGGTCCGACTTCATGAGGTGCAGGTCTTCTTCGCGCGGCGCGGTGAACGGATGGTTCACCGAGTCCCAGCGCTTCTCGTCGGCGTTCCAGTCGAACAGCGGGAAGTCGGTGACCCAGGTCAACTCCCACTTGCCTTCCGGGATCAGGTTCTGCTTCTTCGCGACCTGCAGGCGCAGCTGGCCGAGCACCTTCGACGCCGCGTCGGCGGCACCCGAGGCGAGCACCAGCAGATCGTCCTTGGACGCCCCCGACGCTTCCAGCACCCGGCGCGCACCCTCGTCGCCAATCGCCTTGGCCGAGACCTGCACGCCGTCGGCAGTGTAACGCGCGTAGATCAGGCCGGCGGCGCCGAGCTGCTTGGCCTGTTCCACCAGCTCGTCCACCTCGCGGCGCGACGACTTCGCCGCACCCGGAATGACGAAGCCGCGGATGGTGCCGCCGTGGGCGACCGCCTCACGGAAGATGCCGAACGGCGAATCGGTGAAGAGGGGCCCGAAGTCCTGGATCTCCATGCCGAACCGCAGGTCGGGCTTGTCGCTGCCGTACCTGGCCATGGCCTCGGCATATGGCATGCGGCGGAACGGGCGCGGGATCTCGACGCCAATCTCCTTGAAGCACGCCGCGAGCGCGCCTTCGACGATCTCGAACACCATGGGCGGCGTCGCGAACGACATCTCCAGGTCAACCTGGGTGAACTCGAGCTGGCGGTCGGCGCGCAGCGCCTCGTCGCGGAAGCAGCGCGCGATCTGCACGTAGCGGTCGAAGCCGGCGATCATCAGGATCTGCTTGAATATCTGCGGCGACTGCGGCAGCGCGTAGAACTCGCCCGGGTGCACGCGGCTCGGCACCAGGAAGTCGCGCGCGCCCTCGGGCGTGGACTTGGTGAGAATCGGCGTTTCGATCTCGAAGAAGCCCTGCTCGTCGAAGTACTTCCGCAGCGCAATCGTGATGCGGTGACGCAGCGCGAGATTGTGCTGCAGCTGCGGCCGGCGCAGGTCGAGGTAGCGGTACTTCAGCCGCGTTTCCTCCGACACGTTCTGATCCTCGGCGATCGAGAACGGCGGCGTCTTGGCCTCGTTCAGGATGCGCACTTCCCGGGCACGCACCTCCACCTCGCCGGTCGGCAGCGACAGGTTCACCGTCTCAGGCGACCGCCGCTCCGCCTCGCCGAGAATGGCGACCACAAACTCCGAGCGGATGGGCTTGGCCTTCTCCAACAGCGCCGCATCACCTTCGATGATGACCTGCGTCAGGCCATGCCGATCGCGAACGTCGAGGAACATCAGCGCGCCCATGTCGCGCACGCGATGCACCCACCCGAGCAGGACGACGTTCTTGCCGACGTCGACGGGACGCAGGGCGCCGCAAGTGTGGGTGCGAGCGAGGGATCCGAGCTGTTCTGCCATTTGCTTCTTCTGTCGCCGCCGGCTTTAGCCGGAGATGCCTTTTCTTACATACGCCGCTACGTCGCCGCGCGGTCGTTGTTCGTCCTGCCGTGTCGCCAGGGTGCGAATACTCACGGTACCTGCTTCCACCTCGGCTTGGCCAATGACCGCTGCGAATGGAATGCCCCGCGCCTGTGCATACTGGAACTGCTTGACGAGGGCGCCTTTCTGATTGTCCTCGGCCGGCGCCTCGGGATAGAGCTCGACCCGCAAGCCCGCCGCCCGTAATTCCGTGGCCAGGGCCAGGTAGAGCTCGGTGCGGCCGGCGAACCACTGCACCACCATCACGTCGGCAGACGAGGCAACCAGGGATGGCGGGAACATGTTGCGCTCCGCCATGACCACCAGGATGCGCTCGAGGCCGAGCGAAATACCGCAGGCCGGTACGTCCTCGCCAGAGAACATGCCGATCAGGTTGTCGTAGCGGCCGCCGCCACCCATGCTGCCGGCGAGATCGGGCACGCGGATCTCGAAGATCGGGCCGGTGTAATACGACAGGCCGCGCGCCAGGTAGCCGTCCAGTGCCAGGTATGGCCCCGCGCTCGTGCAGTCGGCCAGTGCGAACAGTTCGCCCAGCTCTTGCACCGCGGCCTTGCCCTCGTCGTTCAGCCGGGCAGCATAGTCACCGAGCGTCGCCTTGCTCATGGAGCCCAGGATCTCGGCCAGACGGTCGGCCGACCCGGGCGACAGGCCCCGGCCGGCAAACTCCTGCTTCACGCCGTCGACCCCGATCTTATCGACCTTGTCCATGGCGACCAGCGCCGGCCCATGCAGTTCCGGCGGGATGCCGGCGTGCGTCAACACCGCGTTCAGCAGCTTGCGGTGATTGACGACGATCTGAAAGTCCTTGAAGCCCAGCGCGATGAAGACGTCGGCCGCGGCGGCCAGCAACTCTGCCTCGACGACCATTGACCGCGAGCCGATCGCATCGACGTCGCACTGGTAGAACTCGCGGAAACGGCCCTTCTGCGGCCGGTCCGCCCGCCACACCGGCTGCACCTGGTAGCGCTTGAAGAACTTCGGCAGCTTGCTGCGATACTCGGCCACGACCCGGGCCAGCGGCACGGTGAGGTCGTAGCGCAGGGCGAGGTCGGCCTGGCCGGTTTCGGCGCCCTCGCCGCGCTTGAGGATCTTGAAGATCAGGCGGTCGCCTTCTTCGCCGTACTTCCCCTGCAGCGTTTCGAGGTTCTCAACCGACGGCGTCTCGAGCGGCTCGAAGCCGTAGCGCTGGTAGACGTCGGCAATGACGCCGATGACGTGCCGGCGCCGCCGCACATCGTCCGGCAGGAAGTCGCGCATGCCACGAGCGGGTCCGGTGTTCACTTGAATCCCAGCGGCTTGGAAGGCCGGCTCTCGGTCGAGTAGTCGAGCCGGTAGTTGACGTAGTTGTCGGCGTACCAGCGAATCTCGGCGATCTCGCTGTCGCTCAACTGGCGAATCACCTTGCCCGGCCGCCCCATCACCAGCGACCGCGCCGGCACCCGGGTACGCTCGGTCAATAGCGTGCCGGCCGCGATCACGCAGTCCGACTCGACGTGCACGCCGTTGAGCAGCAACGCCGCCATGCCGACGAGCACGCGGTCCTCGATGGTCGTGCCGTGGATCACCGCCGAGTGGCCAATCGTGACCTCGTCGCCGATGACCGTCGGATGCGTGTCGCGCATGACGTGGATCATCGTGAGGTCCTGGACGTTGCTGCGCGAGCCGATGCGAATGCGATTGACGTCGCCGCGAATCACCACGTTCATCCACACGGACGATTCGGCGCCGATCTCGACGTCGCCAATCACCTGCGCGCTTTGATCGACGTAGGCGCTCTTATCGATGGTGGGCGTGGTGCCTTTGAACGTTCGGATCATGAGGGTCTTGGGTCTTGGGGTCTTGAGGTCTTGGGGTCCTGAGGTCCTGAGGTCTTGGGGTCTTGGGGTCTTGGGGGCTGGGGTAGGTCTTCAAGACCTCAAGACCCTAGGCCCCTAAGACCCTAGGCCCCTCTATATCTTGGGCAGCGTGACGCCCCGCTGGGCCTGGTACTTGCCCTTTTTGTCCTTGTACGAAATCTCGCACGGCTCGTCGCTCTGGAAGAACAACACCTGGGCAATGCCCTCGTTGGCATAGATCTTCGCCGGCAGTGGCGTGGTGTTGGAAATCTCGATCGTCACGTGCCCTTCCCACTCGGGCTCGAACGGCGTCACGTTGACGATGATGCCGCAGCGCGCGTAGGTGGACTTGCCGAGGCACACCGTCAGGACGTCGCGCGGAATGCGGAAGTACTCCACCGTCGACGCCAGGGCGAACGAGTTGGGCGGGACGATGCACTCGTCGCCCTTGATGTCGACGAACGACTTCGGGTCGAAGTTCTTGGGATCGACCACCGTGTTGTAGACGTTGGTGAAGACCTTGAACTCGTTGCCGACGCGGCAGTCGTAGCCGTACGACGAGACGCCGTACGACACTACCCCGGCACGGACCTGGCGATCCTCGAACGGCTCGATCATGCCGTGCTCGAGCGCCATCTTGCGAATCCACCGATCTGACTTAATCGCCATTCGTTGCCCTCGGGAACCGGGAACCGGCCGTCGGGAGTCGATCTGGAAACCACGACTCCCGGTTCCCGACTCCCGTCAGGTTCTAGAGTTCCATTCCGCGGAAGAAGTACCCGAGTTCGAAGGCCGCCGTCTCGGGCGCATCCGAGCCGTGCGTGGCGTTGTTGTCGATCGACGCGCCGAAGTCCTTGCGCATGGTGCCGGCCTCGGCCTTGGCCGGGTCGGTCGCGCCCATCAGGTCGCGCCACTTCTTGATGGCATCCGGCGCCTCGAGGCACAGGACAACGCACGGCCCCGACGACATGAAGTCGGTCAGGCCACCGAAAAACGGCCGGGCGCTGTGGACGTGGTAAAAGCCTTCGGCTTCGGCCTTGCTCATGTGAATCATGCGCATGGCGACGACGCGGAAGCCCGCGCCTTCAATGCGCGCGAGAATCTGGCCCGAAACGCCCTTCTTGACGGCGTCGGGCTTGATGATGGCGAACGTTCTTTGCATATCCGACCAATTGTAACTGAAACTCCGCTATTGCCGGGGCAAGTCGCGCGAGGCGTAACACCCCAAAACCTTGAGAAACATCGTCCGGGCCGCCAGGCCGGCCAGCGCCGCCTGCACCCGGGGCTCGCCCAGGTGGCCCTCGACGTCGATATAGAACACGTATTCCCAGGGTGTGCCCGGCCGTGGCCGCGACTCCAGCTTGGTCAGGTTCAGCCCCTCCTCCGCGATGATGTTGAGGCAGCGAACCAGCGCCCCGTGCTCGTGGCGGGTCGCCAGCACCATCGACACCTTGGCGGCGATTCGCGGGTCGCAGTCCACCGGGCTGGCGGCCACCACCACGAACCGGGTGAAGTTCACGGCCTGGTTGGCAATCTCGCGCCTGAGCACGTGCAGGCCGAAATGCACGCCCGCCTGCTCGCTGCCAATCGCGGCTTCCGCCGGGTCCTGGAGGTCCCGCACGTGCCGGGCGGCCAGCGCGGTATTGGCCGCGGCCACCCCTTCGCAGCCGGCCAGGCCGTCCAGGAACTCGCTGCACTGCGCCAAGGCCTGGGGATGCGAGTGAATGCGTCGAATCGACTCGATCGGGACGTCCGCCACGCCAAGCAGGCAGTGCCGCACATCGACAATCTCCTCGCCGACGAGCGACAGGTTATAGCGCAGCAGCAGGTCGTAGGCCTCGTAGACTGAGCCGGCCGTGGTGTTCTCGATGGGCAGCATGCCGCGGTCGGCGTGACCTTCGAGCACCGCCTCGAGCATGCCCTTGAAGGTCGGGTACGCCTTCAGGCCCACGTCGCGGCTAGTCACGCCGAAATGCTGCAGCGCCGCCTGGTGCCCGTACGCCCCTTCGGTGCCCTGGAACGCCACGCGCAGCTCCGGCTGCTCGGCGGCCGGCGCCGATTGCAGTTCGTCGTGCTGCCGGCGCACCGAGTCGTCCAGGATCTCGCGGAAGATGCGCCGTACGAACGCCGGATCCAGCCCGAGCCGCTCTCCCACCGCCGAGCGGTGTTGCAGCAGCGCCGTCTCGCGATCGGCATCGCGCACCGGGCCGTCACCCGTCGCCTTGACGCGGGCAATGTCGCGCGCGAGGCGCGCGCGCTCGCCCAGCGCCGACACGAGCACGGCATCAATGTCGTCCAGGCCTTTTCGAAGCGTGGCCAGATCCTGACTCGTCATGTTGTCCCCCAAAAAGAAAACCGCCGCCCCAGCGTCAAACTGGGGCGGCGGTTTCAGGTCCTGCGTAACTGCTATTCGGCTGCTTCTGTCCGGACCTACACGCCTCCCCTGGCGGCCGTAAAGCCGCCGAAGGTAAAGGAGGTAAACCGGAAAGCCGCGTTCACGGGGCGCATCATACCCTACTTCTTCATCACGTCCACGAGCGCCTGGCCCATGTCGGCCGGGCTCTTGACGACCCGGACGCCGGCGGCGGTCAGCGCGGCCATCTTCTCGGCGGCCGTGCCCTTGCCACCGGCGATGATCGCGCCGGCGTGGCCCATGCGGCGGCCTTCGGGCGCGGTCTGGCCGGCGATGAAGGCCACGATGGGCTTCTTGAAGTTGACCTTGATCCACGCGGCGGCTTCTTCTTCGGCCGAGCCGCCAATTTCGCCGATCATGATCACGGCGTCGGTTTCCGGATCTTTCTGGAACAAGTCCAGCGCATCGATGTGCGTCGTCCCGATCATGGGATCGCCGCCAATGCCGATGCAGGTGCTCTGGCCCAGGCCCTGGCGCGTCAGCTGATCGATGGCCTCGTAGGTGAGCGTGCCGCTCTTCGAGACAATGCCGATCCGCCCTTCCTTGCAGATGTTGGCCGGGATGATGCCCGCCTTGCCCTTGCCTGGCGAGATGATGCCCGGGCAGTTGGGACCAATCAGGCGCGTGCCCGGATAGTCCTTCATGAAGGTCATGGCCTTGAGCATGTCGATGACGGGAATGCCCTCGGTGATGCAGACCACCAGGCCAATGCCGGCCTCGGCCGCCTCCATGATCGCGTCGGCGGCAAACGGCGGCGGCACGAAGATCACCGAGGCGTTGGCGCCGGTTTCCTTCGCCGCTTCGGCAACGGTGTTGAACACCGGCCAGCCTTCGTGCGTCGTCCCGCCCTTGCCCGGGGTGACGCCCCCGACCACGGTGGTGTGATACGCCGCGGCGGCCTTGGCGTGGAACGTGCCCTCCCGGCCGGTCAGGCCCTGCACAATCAGCCGCGTGTTCTTGTCGAGTAGGACTGCCATTAGCGACCCCCTGCGAGCGCCACGACCTTGTCGGCCGCCTCACCCATCGTGTCGGCGGTCGTAAAGTTCAGCCCGCTTTCGGCAAGCATCTTCTTTCCTTCCTCGACGTTGGTTCCCTTCATGCGGATCACAATCGGCACCGGCACGCCCAGCTCCTTGACGGCGGCAATCACGCCGGCCGCCAGCACGTCGCAGCGCAGGATGCCGCCGAAGATGTTGATCAGCACGGCCTTCACGTTCTTGTCGGACATCAGGATCTTGAACGCGTTGCGAATCTGCTCGGCGTTGGCGCCGCCGCCGACGTCGAGGAAGTTGGCGGGCGCGCCGCCGGCCAGCTTGATGATGTCCATGGTCGCCATGGCCAGGCCCGCGCCGTTGACCATGCAGCCGATGGTGCCGTCGAGGCGGATGTAGTTGAGCGAGAACTTCGAGGCCTCGACCTCCAGCGGATCCTCTTCGCTGATGTCGCGCAGCTCGCGGATGTCGGGGTGCCGGTACATCGCGTTGTCGTCGAAGTTCATCTTGGCGTCGAGCGCGAGCAGGTCGCCGCTCTTGGTGACGATCAGCGGGTTGATTTCGAGAATGGACGCGTCGGTCGCCAGGAAGGCGGCGTAGAGCGCCATCATCATCTTGACGCCCTTCTTGAGGGTGTCGCCGCTCAGGCCGAGCGCGAAGCCGAGCTGCTGCGCCTGGAACGGCTGCAGGCCGACGCCGGGGTGGATGAAGACCTTGTGAATCTTCTCCGGCGCCTCCTCGGCGATCTTCTCGATCTCGACGCCGCCCTCCTGGCTGACCATCAGGACAATGCGCTGCGACGAGCGGTCGACCACCAGCCCGAGATACAGCTCGCGATCGATTGCCAGCCCTTCTTCCACGAGCAGGCGCGAAATCTTCTGGCCGTCGGGGCCGGTCTGGTAGGTCACGAGCGTGGCGCCCAGCAGTTCGCGGGCCACCTTCTCGGCCTCGTCCGCCGACTTGGTGAGCTTGACGCCGCCCGCCTTGCCGCGGCCGCCGGCGTGAATCTGCGCCTTCACCACCGAGATGGGACCGCCGAGGCGCTTGGCGATGTCGTGCACTTCTTCCGGCGTGAACGCCACTTCCCCGCGGGGGACCGGCACGCCGTACTTGGAGAGGACAGCTTTGGCTTGGTACTCGTGGATTTTCATGTGGAGGCAACTAGTTTATTACATTCGGGAACCGGAGTCGGGAGTCGGACGGCGGCCTTTTTCGACTCCCGGTGCCCGTCTCCCGACTCCCGGAGTGCTAACATTACGAGTTGGGCACCCTCTTAATGACACCCCAGAAAGCAATTTCATCATCCATCGGCTCCAAGTTCCTCATCGCGCTAACCGGGTTCTTTCTCTTCCTGTTCCTGGTCGCCCACCTGGCGGGCAACCTGCTCTTCATCGCCGGTCCTGACGCGTTCAACGAGTATTCACACGCCCTCATTAGCAATCCCCTGATCCTCGTGGCCGAAGCCGGCCTGGTGGTCATCTTCCTGCTGCACATCTTCAAGACCGTCACCATGTTCGCCGCCAACCGCGGCGCGCGGCCCGAACGCTACGCGGCCCGCAAGTGGGCCCGGAGCAAGAACGACCGCAGCCGCAAGAGCCTGTCGTCAACGACGATGATCCTGACCGGCACCATCACGTTGCTGTTCGTCGTGACCCACCTGGCGACCTTTAAGTTCGGCCCCTACTACGAGACCACGGAGGGCATTCGCGACCTCTACCGCCTGCAGCTGGCGGTGTTCAGCGACCCCACCTACGTGCTCTTTTACCTGGTGTGCATGGCCGTGATCGGCTTTCACCTGTGGCACGGCATCTCGAGCGCGGCCCAGTCGTTCGGCCTCGACAGCCCGCAGTGGACGCCGCGCATTGTCTGGACCGGCCGGTTGCTGACCGCGCTCATCACGGCAGGGTTCGCCCTGCTGCCGGTCTTCACTTTCGTCGTGGGGCGTAACTGACATGGTGCTCGATTCCAAGACCCCCACCGGACCGATTGCCGACAAGTGGGACCGCCGCAAGTTCGAAAACAAGCTGGTCAACCCCGCGAACCGTCGCAAGTTCCAGGTGATTGTCGTCGGCACCGGCCTGGCCGGCGCCTCGGCGGCGGCCTCCCTCGGCGAGCTGGGCTACCCGGTCAAGGTGTTCGGCATTCACGACAGCCCGCGCCGCGCCCACAGCATTGCCGCCCAGGGCGGCATCAACGCCGCCAAGAACTACCGCAACGACGGCGACAGCGTCTACCGGCTGTTCTACGACACCATCAAGGGCGGCGACTACCGCGCCCGCGAGGCCAACGTCTATCGCCTGGCGCAGGCCTCGGTGAACATCATCGACCAGTGCGTGGCCCAGGGTGTGCCCTTCGCACGCGAGTACGGCGGCCTGCTCGACAACCGCTCGTTCGGCGGTGCCCAGGTGTCGCGCACTTTTTACGCCCGCGGCCAGACCGGGCAGCAACTGCTGCTGGGCGCCTACCAGTCGATGATGCGGCAGGTCGATGCCGGCACCGTCAGCCTGTACCAGCGCCGCGAGATGCTGGACCTGGTGGTCGTCAACGGCCAGGCTCGCGGCATCATTTGCCGCAACCTGGTGACCGGCGAGCTGGAATCGCACGAAGCCGATGCCGTGCTGCTGTGCACCGGCGGCTACGGCACGGTGTTCTACCTGTCGACCAACGCGGTGAATTCGAACGTCACGGCCGCCTGGCGGGCCCACAAGCGCGGCGCCTACTTCGCCAACCCCTGCTTCACGCAGATCCACCCGACCTGCATTCCCGTGAGCGGCGACCACCAGTCGAAGCTGACGCTGATGTCGGAGAGCCTGAGGAACGACGGCCGGGTGTGGGTGCCCAAGACCCAGGGTGACAAGCGCCCGCCCGCGCAAATTCCGGACGCCGAGCGCGACTACTACCTTGAACGGCGCTACCCGGCGTTCGGCAACCTGGTGCCCCGCGACGTCGCGTCGCGCGCGGCCAAGGCGGTCTGCGACGAAGGCCGGGGCGCCGGCGAATCGGGCCTCAGCGTCTACCTCGACTTCGCGGATGCCATCAAGCGTCACGGTGTCGAGACCATCAAGGGCCGCTACGGCAACCTGTTCGACATGTACACCCGGATCACGGACGAGAACCCGTACCAGGCGCCCATGCGCATCTACCCCGCCGTGCACTACACGATGGGCGGCCTGTGGGTGGACTACAACCTGCAGTCGACGATTCCGGGGTTGTTCGTGCTGGGCGAGGCCAACTTCTCGGATCACGGCGCCAACCGCCTGGGCGCCAGCGCGCTGATGCAGGGGCTGGCCGACGGCTACTTCGTCGCGCCTTACACGGTGGCCAACTACCTGGGCGGCACGACGCTGCCGGCCGTTTCGGCTTCGCACGACGCGTTCGGCGCCGCCAAGGTCGAGGCGCAGGCGCGCATCGACAAGGTGCTGCAGGTGAAAGGCAAGCGCACCGTGCGCGAGTTCCACCGCGCGATCGGCGCCATTTGCTGGGATCACGTCGGCATGGCCCGCACCGAAGCCGGGCTGTCGGGCGCAATCACCCAGATTCGGCAGCTCCGCGAGGAGTTCTGGCAGGACGTCACCGTACCCGGCGACGCCAACAACCTGAACCCGGGCCTCGACTATGCCGGCCGCGTGGCCGACTACATGGAGTTCGCCGAAGTGCTGGCGCTCGACGCGCTGGAGCGGCGCGAGTCGTGCGGCGGACACTTTCGCGAGGAATTCCAGACGCCCGACGGCGAGGCCCTCAGAAAAGACGACGAGTATTCGTACGTGGCGGCGTGGGAGTTCAAGGGGGTCGGCGCGCGGCCCGAGCTGCACAAGGAACCCCTCGTGTTCGAAGAAGTGCACCCGACGCAGCGGAGCTATAAGTAATGGCGATGACAGTGAAGCTGAAAGTGTGGCGGCAGACCGGCCCGGGACAGCCCGGCAAGCTGGTGGACTACGTCGCCAACAACGTGCACGCCGACATGTCGTTCCTCGAGATGCTCGACGTCGTGAACGAGGACTTGATCCGCCAGGGCCAGGACCCGATCGCGTTCGACTCGGATTGCCGCGAAGGCATTTGCGGCAGTTGCGGCCTGGTGATTGACGGCGTGGCGCACGGTCCCGACAAGGGCGCCACCACCTGCCAGGTGCACATGCGCCGCTTCAAGAGCGGCGACACCATCACCATCGAGCCGTTCCGGGCCAAGGCCTTCCCCGTGCTGAAAGACCTGGTGGTCGATCGCTCGGCCCTGGATCGCATTATTGCCGCCGGCGGCTACGTGTCGATGAACGTCGGTGGCGCGCCCGACGCCAACAGCCTGCCCATCGCCAAGGAGGTGGCCGATCACGCCATGGATTCGGCGCAGTGCATAGGCTGCGGCGCGTGTGTCGCGGCCTGCAAGAACGCCGCGGCCCACTTGTTCACGTCGGCCAAGATTACCCACCTGGGCCTGCTGCCCCAAGGCGAAGCCGAACGCGACCGCCGCGTCGTCCGCATGGTGGAACAGATGGATGGCGAAGGGTTTGGGAGCTGCTCGAACGAAGGGGAATGCGAAGCGGTGTGCCCGAAGGAAATCTCGATCTCCAATATTGCCAGGATGAATCGAGACTTCCTCCGCGCGATTGTCTAGCAGATAGCGGCGACCCCTCAGGGCCGCCGCCGTAACGGTGGAGGCAACCCTTTAGGGTTGCCTATACTCCGATCACGTCAACCAGCTCCTTCACCGCGCCGGCCGACTTGTTGAACGCCGCCTGCTCGTCGGCGGTGAGCTTGATCTCGATGATCTTCTCGACGCCGCCAGCGCCCAGCTTGACCGGCACGCCCACGAACAGGTTGTTGACGCCGTATTCGCCCTGCAGGTAGACCGAGCACGGCATGATCTTCTTCTGGTCTTTCAGAATGGCTTCCACCATCAGCGCGGCCGACGCACCGGGCGCGTACCACGCGCTCGTGCCAACCAGCTTGGTGATCTCGGCGCCGCCGTTGGCGGTGCGCTCGCAGATCGCGGCAATTCTGTCAGCCGGCAACAATTCCGTAATCGGAATACCGGCCACGGTGGTGTAGCGCGGCAGCGGCACCATGGTGTCGCCGTGTCCGCCCAGCACGAACGACGACACGTTCTCGACCGAAACGCCGAGCTCCATGGCGATAAAGGTGCTCATGCGCGCCGAGTCGAGCACGCCGGCCATGCCAATCACGCGCTCGCGTGGGAACTTGCTCAACTTGAACACCGCCTGCGACATGGCATCCAGCGGGTTGGCCACCGGCACGATGATGCAATTAGGCGAGTACTTGACGATCTCGGCCGTCACGTCCTGCATGATCTTGTAGTTCACGTTCAGCAGGTCGTCGCGGCTCATGCCGGGCTTGCGCGGCATGCCGGAAGTGATGACAACGACGTCGGAGTTGGCGCTTTCCGAAAAATCCTTGGTCCCGACGCCGACAACGCGCGAGGCCGAGCCTTCAATCGGGCACGATTCGTAAATGTCGAGGGCAACGCCCGCGGCCTTTGTCTCGGCGATGTCAACCACGACGACATCAGCCAGCTCCCTTTGCGCAATCGAGCGCGCGACGGTTGCGCCGACATTGCCCGCTCCACCAACGACCGTAACTTTCCGATTCATGAATGCACTCCGTTAGGTCAGATTCCCTTTATTCGTTCGCGCCCGATCCACAGTTTCTGTGGAAAACCTTGTGGAAAACCACGCGTGAACACCGTGTAACGCCCGCGTTTCGGAACAAATCAGCGAATTGCACCATCAATGGTGCGCTTCACGATCCCCCTGACAGGAGATCAAGAGTTCAGAAGGTCACAAAAAGAAAACCAAAACGTTTCCCTTGATCTCCTCATCTCCTGTTTCGTCCGGATAGCGCGAGTAACGTATTATATCGACTCCCAACACATGCTGATTGTCATCGCTGACGACCTCCCCAAGACCGCAGTTGAATTGCTCCGCGCCGAGGGCTGGACGGTCGATGCCCGTTCAGGTCGAACCCCCGAACAACTCAAGGGCGACCTGGTTGACGCCGACGCCATCGTCGTGCGCAGCGCGACCAAGGTAACCGCCGATATCATCGCCGCCGCCCCGAAACTGCGGGCCATCGCGCGCGCGGGCACCGGCGTTGACAACGTCAACGTCGAAGCCGCCAGCGGCCGGGGCATCGTCGTGATGAACGCCCCCGGCGCCAACAGCATCAGCGTAGCTGAACTGGCAATGGCGCAACTGCTGTCGCTGGCGCGCAAGCTGCCGGCCGCCGACGCGTCGATGAAGCAAGGCAAGTGGGACAAGAAGTCGTTCCTTGGTGAAGAGGTTCGCGGAAAGGTGCTGGGACTGGCCGGTCTCGGCCGCATAGGCCAGGAAGTCGGACGGCGGGCCCAGGCGTTCGACATGACGGTGATCGCCCACGACCCGTTCATTTCCGCCCAGATCGCCGCCGACATGGGCGTCGAGTTGGTGACGTTCGACGAGCTGTGCGCTCGCGCCGATTACCTGTCGCTCCACATGCCGGCGACGCCCCAGACCCGCCACACCTTCAACGCCGCGCGGTTTGCCGCCTGCAAGAAGGGCCTGAAGTTGATCAACACCGCCCGCGGCGAGCTGATTGACGAAGCGGCCCTGGTCGAGGCGATCAACAGCGGCCAGATTGGCGGCGCGGCCCTGGACGTGTTCACGGCCGAACCGACCACCGACCACACGCTTCAGCAACTGCCGCAGGTCGTCGCCAGCCCGCACATTGCCGCCTCGACCCGCGAAGGCCAGGAACTGGTCGGTGTTGAAACCGCCTCGGCCTTGCGGGACTTCCTCAAGACCGGCGTAATTCGTAACGCCGTGAACTTCCCGTCGGTGGCGCCGGAAGAATTTCAACGCCTCCAGCCGTTCATCAAGCTCGGCAAGCAGCTCGGCTGCCTGGTCGGGCAAATGGGCGAAGCCCGCATTGAAAGCCTCGGCGTCCGCTATTACGGCGACCTGGCGTCGGGCCAGCATCCTTTGATAGCCAACGCGGTGCTCGTCGGACTGTTCCAGGCGATCCTGTCGGACACCGTCACCGAAGTGAACGCCCGCGCCGTGGCGACCGCTCGCGGCATTGACCTTGTCGAGTCGTCCAGCACGCGATCCCGCGAGTACCGAAGCCTGCTGTCGGTGAAGCTGATGACCAGCGACGGCGAGCGATGGGTCGAAGGCACCGTCGCCGGCAACAGCGCGCGGCTCGTGCTGCTGAACGGCGTGCCGATCGAGGCTCCGCTGACCGGCACGCTGCTGCTGCTGGCCAACAGCGATCAGCCGGGCGTGATCGGTGAAGTCGGCACCATCCTTGGCAAGCACGGCATCAACATCGCCAACTTCGCCCTGGGCCGCAATGGCACCGGCGCGGTCGGCGCCGTCAACGTTGACGAGCCGGGTGATCAGATTGGTGAGGACGTGCTGAAAGCAATTCGCGCCGTCAAGCCCGTCAAGGCCGCCTGGCTGGTCCGCGTCTAGGGCAGGCGCAGGATGGTCCGCCTAAAGGCGGACGCTACATCGACGATGTGGCTGTCCAGCTTTAGCCGGCCCACCCAATGTGGCGTCCGGTTTGGGCCAGACCATCCGATGTGACGCCCGGCTTTAGTCGGACCACCCAGGGTGGCGTCCGGCTTTAGCCAGACCACCCAATGTGGCGTCCGGCTTTAGCCGGACCGTTCCTCCGCGGCGTACGCCCATTCGACCAACGCAGCGAGGCTCGCTCCCGGCGCCCCACTGCCCGGCCATTCGTCAACCGACTTCACCAATCCGGCGCGAACCGGATTCTCCAGGATGTACCGCGTCACGGCGCGGCTGGTCTGGTCACTCCGGACGACGTGTTCATATCCGTACCGTTGCCATAGGCGTGCACTATGGGCCTTTGAGTGAGCGTAACCGGCATATTGCCTGGCGAGCTTGAAGAATCGGCGCCCGTCTGCGTCCGGCCGGACGCCCTCGACCAGCAGGTGAACGTGATCCGGCATGAAGCAGTACGCAACTACTTCTATACCGCTCGGCTCCCGGGCTCGAAGGATCTGCGTGGTCGCGCCTGCAACGACCTGCGCATCGCCAAACAACGCCTGCCTCTCAAAACAGCACCAAGTGAGGAAATAGCGATAGGCGCCGCGGTAATTGAAGTTGGCCAGCGGTTGTGGATGTTTGGGAAACATCCTGGGGATAGAGCAGGAATTGGGCCAGCCTGCTTGGTCCGGCTAAGACCGGATGCTACATGGACCCGATCATCGTGGTGGTCCGCCTAAAGGCGGACGCCACATCGACATGGAGCGGTCCGCCTAAAGGCGGACGCTACATCGACATGGAGTGGTCCGCAAGGCGGACGCTACATCGACATGGAGTGGTCCGCAAGGCGGACGCTACATCGACATGGAGTGGTCCGCAAGGCGGACGCTACATCGACATGGAGTGGTCCGCCTGAAGGCGGACCGAAATATCAGGGCAGGCGCAGGGTTTGCGTCACGCCGGCGGCGTCCATGAGGACGACGCTGCCCTCTTCCACCTTGATGACGGTGGCGCCGCTCGGAAGGCGGTCGCCGGTCTTGGCGAACGCAAGCGAGCCGTTGTCGTTGATGATCGCCGTGAGCACGGCCACGCCGTCGACCTGGCTCGACGCGATTCCGGACAACTTCAAGATCGGCTCGGGAGGCGTGAACGGCACCGGCGCGGGTTCTGCGGCCGGTGGTGCCGCGTCCATCTCGTCGCGGTCCCGTGCGGCGGCGCCGGGCGCTCGGCGCGGTCCGAAGGCAAACGGATTGCGGCCGGTCGATGGCGAGGGCGCTGGCTGTGTCTCGAGCCGCCTGCGCAACTCTCCGGTGAACGGCGCCACGTTGTCGGCCGACGGCGAGGGACGGGCGCCCGCACGCTGGCGGGCGGTGCCGGCGTCGGCGCCCCCCTGCCGCGTCGCGGTGGACTTGCCCGCCAGCCAGCCGGCCGACAGGCTCAGGGCGCCAATCAGAAGCACGGTTCCGGGAGTCAGTGTCTTGAGGTTCATACGGCCGCGCCGGCGGCTTCTCTATTAGACCAAACAATCCGCCTAAAGGTGGACTCCACATCGACCGGAGGACACAATCTGCTGTGGTATGATTCGTCGTGCACCCCAATTCGGTCGAGCGTCTTCGAAATACGCTGACTGAATCGTCGGTCCTCGCCGTTATCCCGGCGCGGTTCCACTCCACCCGTCTCCCCGGAAAAATTCTCGCCGAGATCGCCGGTCATCCGATGATCGAGCATGTGTTTCGCCGCACCTCCGCCGCCACGCTGATTCACGCGGCGGTGGTGGCGACCGATGACGTGCGCATTGCCGAGGCTGTGGCGGCCTTTGGCGGCGCCGCGATCATGACGAGCCCCGACCATGCCAGCGGCACCGATCGCATTGCCGAGGTGGTTCGCCAGCTGCCGTGCCGCCTGGTCGTCAACGTCCAGGGCGACGAACCGCTGATTGCCCCCGAGACCATCGACGCGGCGGTCGCCCCCATGCTGGCCGATCCGGCGCTCGAAATGAGCACGTTGAGCCGCCCGCTCAAAGACCTTCACGAGTTCACCAGTCCCCACGTCGTGAAAGTAGTAACCGACCTGAGCGGCCGGGCGTTGTATTTCTCCCGCTCCCCGATTCCAGGGCACCAACTCGGCCCGGATGAGGCGTTTCGATCGGCGTCATCTGTGTCATCGGCGGCCCATGTTGGTCTTTACGTTTATCGGCGGGACGTGCTGCTGAAGTTAGCCGCCCTGCCTGCTGCCCCGCTCGAGACGGCCGAGTCGCTCGAGCAGTTACGGGCGCTGTCACACGGCATTGGCATTCGCGTGGTCCCGACCCGCCATGCCGCGGCCGGCGTGGATACCCCTGAAGACCTCGAACGCGTACGACAATCAATGACCGCCCCCCACCCCGGGGCGCCCAACCTGGCGTCCTCCAGGACATGAGACCCGCGATGGAAAATACCGGACGGCAAACCAAATACATCTTCGTGACCGGCGGCGTCGTGTCGTCGCTTGGCAAGGGCCTGGCCGCCGCCTCGATCGGCGCCCTGCTCGAGGGCCACGGCTACAAGGTCACCCTCCAGAAATTCGACCCCTACATCAACGTCGATCCGGGAACGATGAGCCCGTACCAGCACGGCGAGGTCTACGTCACCGACGACGGCGCCGAGACCGACCTCGACCTGGGCCACTACGAGCGCTTCACCAGCATGACCGCGACGCGCAACAGCAACTGGACCACCGGCAAGATCTACATGTCGGTGATTCAGAAGGAACGCCGCGGCGACTACCTCGGCCGCACGGTGCAGGTGATTCCGCACATCACCAACGAGATCAAGGACTGCATCCGCCAGGCCGGGCGCGACGTCGACGTCGTGCTGGTCGAGATCGGCGGCACGGTCGGCGACATCGAGAGCCTGCCGTTCCTCGAGGCCATTCGCCAGTTCCGCCAGGACGTCGGCCGCGAGAACACCATCTACGTGCACCTGACGCTGGTGCCCTACATCGGCGCCGCCGGCGAGCTCAAGACCAAGCCGACGCAGCACAGCGTACGCGACCTGCGCTCCATCGGCATCCAGCCCGACATCCTGCTGTGCCGCACCGACCGCATCCTGGCCCGCGACATCAAGCAGAAGATCGCGCTGTTCTGCGACGTCAACGAAGAAGCGGTGATCACGGCGAAGGACGTCTCGACCATCTACGAAGTGCCGCTGTCGCTGCGCGACGAGGGTCTCGACGGCGTGGTCCTGAAGTACCTGCACCTGCCGCCCAGCGAATCGCGAATGCAGCCGTGGGAGGAACTGGTCGATCGCATCAAGAACCCGGAAGACGAGCTGACCATTCACGTGGTCGGCAAGTACACCGGCTACGAAGACTCATACAAGTCGCTGAACGAGGCGCTGTACCACGGCGGCTTCGCCAATCGCGTCCGCATCAACATCCAGTGGGTGGAATCGGAGGCACTCGAGCAGGAGGGCGGCTCGCGGCTGCTCGAAGGCGCCACCGCCATCCTGGTGCCGGGCGGCTTCGGCTCGCGCGGCACGCGCGGCATGATGAAGGCGTCCGAGTACGCGCGCACTCACAACATCCCCTTCTTCGGCATCTGCTACGGCTTCCAGTGGGCGACCGTGGAGTACGCGCGTAACGTGTGCGGGCTGGACGGCGCCGACTCGACCGAAGTCGACGAAGCCGCGCCGCACAAGGTGATCTACAAGCTTCGCGACCTGCTCGGCGTCGACGAACTGGGCGGCACCATGCGCCTGGGCCGCTACGCCTGCGAGCTGGCGCCCGGCTCGCTGGCCCGCAAGATCTACGGCACCGATCTGATCCACGAGCGGCACCGTCACCGGTTCGAGTTCAACTGCCTGTACGAACCGGCGCTCGCTGAAAAGGGGATGAAGATCTCGGGCCGCTCGCCTGACGGCAAGTTCGTCGAGATCGCCGAACTCACCGGCCATCCGTGGTACCTGGCCGTGCAGTTTCACCCGGAATTCCAGTCGCGCCCGTTGAAGCCGCACCCGCTGTTTGCCAGCTTCGTGGCCGCGGCCAAGCGGCAGAAAGCCGCCGAAGGCGGCGAGCCGGTCCGCGTCAGCAAGAGCGAGGCTTGACGCAGATGACACAGATGACGCAGATGACGCGGATGACGCGGACACCATGCTCAGCGTGACGCCGGTCAGCGCCGGCGCGGTGACCTTCGGTACCGGCCATCCGCTGGCCTTCATTCTCGGACCGTGCGTCATCGAAAGCGAGAGCCACGCCATCGATACGGCCATGGCCATACTTGAGATCGGCAAGCGGGTCGGCGCCCCGGTCGTGTTCAAGGCGTCGTTCGACAAGGCCAACCGCACGTCGATCGCGTCCTATCGCGGCCCCGGCCTGGGCGACGGACTGAAGGTGCTGGCGAAGGTCAAGGCGCGCACCGGCCTGCCCCTGCTCACCGACGTGCACGACGTCAGCCAGGTCGCCGCCGCCGCCGAGGTGGTCGACGTCCTGCAAATCCCGGCCTTCCTGTCGCGGCAAACCGATCTGCTGGTCGCCGCCGCGCAAACCGGCCGCGTCGTCAACGTCAAGAAAGGCCAGTTCCTGGCGCCGCGCGACATGCGTCACGTCGTCGCCAAGCTCACCGATTCCGGCAACCGCAACATCCTGGTCACGGAACGCGGCGTGTCGTTCGGCTACAACAACCTGGTCGTCGATCCGCGAGCCTTCCCCATGCTGCGCGAACTGGGTTACCCGGTCGTCTTCGACGTCACTCACAGCCTGCAACTGCCAGGCGCCGGCGACGGCGTCACCGCCGGCCTGGCGCAGTACATCGAGCCGATGTCGCAGGCCGGGGTGGCCGCGGGGGTTGACGGCGTCTTCATGGAAGTGCACGAGGAGCCAAGCCGGGCCAAGAGCGACGCCGCCAACGCGCTCAGGCTCGACCTGCTCGAACCGCTCATGCGCCGCCTCATCGCCCTTGATAAGATCGTCCGGCATGCCTGACCTGTCACTCGCGCGCAAGGTCCTCCAGACCGAAGCCGCCGCGATCCTGGCGCTCGTCGACCGGCTTGACGACCGCTTCGCCGATGCGGTGCTGCTCTTGACGGGCTGCAAGGGGCGCGTCATCGTCACCGGCATGGGCAAGTCGGGGATCATCTGCCGCAAGATCGCCGCGACGCTGGCCAGCACCGGCACGCCGGCCTTCTTCCTGCACCCGGCGGAAGCCGTGCACGGCGACCTCGGCGTCATCCAGGCCGACGATGTCGTGATCGCGATGTCGTACAGCGGCGAGACGGAAGAGTTGACGCGGGTGCTCGAAACGCTGAAACGGATCGGCGCGCCGCTGGTGGCCCTGACCGGCGACCTCAAGTCGACGCTGGCGCGCGCCGCCGACGTGGCGCTCGACTGCCGGGTATCGGAAGAGGCCTGCCCGATGAACCTGGTGCCGACCGCCAGCACCACGGCCGCCCTGGCCATGGGCGACGCGCTGGCCATGGCGGTGCTGGTCGAGAAGGGCTTCAAGCCCGAGGACTTCGCCAACCTCCACCCGGGCGGCAAGCTCGGCAAGCGGCTGATGCGGGTGGCGCAGCTGATGCACAGCGGCGACGCGCTGCCGGTGGTGCAACTGCACACCGCGATGCGCGACGTCATCTACGAAATGAACCGCAAGGGCCTGGGCATGACCTCGGTGCTCGAGAAGGACGGCACGCTGGCGGGCATCATCACCGACGGCGACCTGCGGCGCAAGATGTCGTCGTCCAACGTGCTGGAACTGACCGCGCGCGACGTGATGACCCTGAACCCGGTGACGATTCCCAACGACACGTTCGCCGTCGAAGCGCTCGCCGTGCTCGAGACCCGCAAGATCACCTCGATCGTCGTCGTCGACGCCGGCCGCCGGGTCGAGGGGGTGGTGCACCTGCACGACCTGTGGCGCACGGAGATGGTGTAAGCGGTGGGCCTCGGCGATTCCCTCCCCTTTCTCGGGGCGCTGATCGCGCTGCTGGTCGGCCTGGCCGTCGGCAAGGCGTGGGAACGCTACAAGCTGCGCGACGGCCGCTGGATCGATCGCCGCCGCGCCCGCGATTCGCACCACTACGTGCTGGGGTTGAACTTCCTGGTGTCAAACCAGATCGATTTGGCGATCGAGGAACTGAGCCAGGCCACCCGCGTCGACGGCGATGCGCTCGAGATTCACCTGATCCTCGGCAACGTGCACCGCGAACGCGGGCAGGTGGCGCGGGCGATCCAGATTCACCAGGCCCTGCTGCAGCGCCCGAAGCTGACCAGGGTCGAGCACGCCTACATCCTGCTGTGCCTCGGCCTCGACTTCAAGCGCGGCGGCTTCGTCGACCGCGCCCTCGAGGCGTTCAACGAAGTGGTCCGGATGGACCCGAACAACCAGTACGCCCTGCTCTACCTGCAGAAGCTGCACGAAGAACAGCACCAGTGGGCGGACGCCCTCCGTATTCGCAAGCAGCTGGTAGCCTTGAGCGGCCCCGATACGCAGCCGCGCAACCAGGCCATTCTCGGCTTCCTGGAGAACGCGCTCGGCAGCGAGGCGCTCGCGGTCGGCGACCGCGGCCGGGCGGCGCGCCACTTCGAAGAGGCGATCGACCTCGATGCCGGCACGGTCCCGGCGTTTCTCAGTCTCGGCGATGTGCGCTTGATGCAGGGCGACGTCGCCGGCGCCGAGCAGGCCTGGGAACGGCTGATGACCAGCTCACCAGAACGCGCATACCTGGCGTTCGGCCGGCTCGAGAAACTCTACGAACAGCTCGGCCAGCCGCAGAAGTTCGAAGAGCGCTGCCTGCGGCTGGTGGCGGCCAACCCGCAAGACTGGCGGGCCCGGCTGGCCCTCGGCGGCCACCTTGCCAAACGCGGCCGCGATACCGAGGCGTTCGAGTACCTGCTGGCCGCGCTCGAGCACAATCCGCACGGGCTGACGGTGCACCAGGCGGTGTGGGGCGTGTTGCTCAAGCTGGACCTCGGCCGCGCCCTGGTGCAACGCTACATCGAGTCAGCGCGGTCGTCGGTGTTCTTCCTGGATCCGCACGTTTGCGTGAAGTGCCACTACCGCAGCACGGAACTGCTGTGGCAATGCCCGCACTGCCACGAATGGAACTCGTTCGTTGAGGAACGCATCGCCCCTGCCCAGGAGGCGACGGTAGAGATGTAGTCAGGGATCGGGGATCAGTCGTCGGGGACTAGCGGCCCTTCCCCTCAGTGAACAACGCGATCAGCTTGTCGACCTGCGCGTTGGTCTCGTCGAAGGTGCCATCGGTCTTGATCACGAACGTGGCCTTCTCGACCTTTTTCTCGATCGGCCACTGCGCCGCGAGGCGCCGCTCGGCGTCCTCCCTGCTCAGCTTGTTGCGTTCCATGACGCGCGAGAGCTGCATGGCGCGCGGGCAGGCCACCACGATCACGTCGTTGAACTGGCCTTCACGCCCGGTCTCGAACAGCAGCGGGATGTCGGCGACCGCGAACGGGGTCTTCTTCGGGAGCGTCGTGAAGTACTTGTCGACGGCCTTCTGGACGGCGGGATGGATGATGGCTTCGAGATCCTGGCGGGCGCGCTTGTCCTTGAAGATGATCTGGCCGACCCGGATGCGATCCATGGTGCCATCGCGGCGGATGACATCGGGGCCAAAGCGCTGCCTGATCGCGGCCAGGGCCGGCGTGCCGAGGGCGACGACCTCCCGGGCCAGGACGTCGGCATCGACAATGGGCACACCGGCCGCGCGCAGGCGGTCGGCGACGTAGGTCTTGCCGGTGGCAATGCCACCCGTGAGCGCGATCTTTCGGATTGCCATACGCGTGTGGCGGTTAACCCGCCCGCCCCCTGTCCTTGCGCAGCTCCGCTGCGGTCACCGTGTTGCGTAGCACCATTGCGATTGTCAGCGGTCCGACGCCGCCCGGCACGGGCGTCAGCGCCCCTGCCACCTCGTCAACGTTGGGATGCACGTCGCCGGCCAGCACGCTGCCCTTCTCGGCAAACTGGGCGCGCTTTCGGCTGCCCTCGGCAAACAGGCGCTCGACCTCGGCGCGATCGGTCAGCGTGTTGATGCCGACGTCGATCACCGTGGCGCCGGGCTTGACGTAGTCGCGGGTCACGAAGCCCGGACGGCCGATGGCCGCCACCAGGATGTCGGCGGTGCGAGCCACGGCCGGCAGGTCGGCGGTGCGGGAGTGGCAGATGGTGACGGTGGCATCGCGGTGCAGCAGCAACATCGCCATCGGCTTGCCGACGATGTCGCTGCGGCCAATCACCACGGCGTGCCGGCCGCGGATGGCAATGCCCTCGCGCTCCAGCAACTCGATGCAGCCGAGCGGCGTGCAGGCCACCAGTCCGTGGCGCTTCTGCATCAGCAGGCCGGCATTGATGGGGTGGAAGCCGTCGACGTCCTTGAGGGCGTCGACGGCGTCGAACACCTGCTGCTCGGCCTCGGCGCCCATGCCGGCCGGCAGCGGCGACTGCACCAGGATGCCGTCGATGCTGTCGTCCTGGTTCAGGCGGTGGACCAGCGCCAACGCATCACCGACAGCCGCCGCGGCGTCGAGGCGAAACAGCTCGGCCCGGCAGCCGGCCGCCGCCACGGTCTTGAGCTTGTTGCGCACGTAGACTTCTGACGCAGGGTTGGCGCCGGCCAGCACCACCGCCAGTCCCGGCGACCGGCCGTGGCGTTGGCCAAACGCGGCAATACGCGGCGCAAGCTCTTCCCGAATACGTTCGGCGCACGCGGCGCCGTCTAAGCGTCGTGCGGCCAGGGGCTAACCTTTCTCTCCGGATGCCTTGGTCACGCCGAAGCCGACCACCCATACCGCCAGCGACACGGCAAAGAACTTCAGGCCGAACAAGTCGGCCTCTTCGGCGGTGACGCCGATCTCGCTCCACTTCGCCGTGGTCTCGTTGGTGATGCCGAACTCCGTCATGTAGCCGAGCACCACCATGCAGGCGGCGTTGAACATCAGCAGCAGGCCCAGCGTGTTGATGAAGTTGCCGAGCGACTGCATCGGCGTGCGGGCCGACGCCTCGGCGGCGTTGACCAGTGGGCTGTGGGTGCGGCCGTAGAACCAGTAGATCACCATGCCGATATCGAGCCACACCAGGAAGCGCACCCAGGTCAGGATGGGCAGGCTCAGCATCAGGTAGGAGCACGACAGGATGCCGAGCACCGGGAACACCGGCCCGAACGGCACCTTGAACGACCGCTTGGCGTCGGGCCGTTTGACGCGCAGCACGAGCACCGCGGCGCAGACGACGACGAAGGCGAACAGCGTGCCGATGCTGGTCATCTCGCCGACCACCTGGATCTGGGTGACGCCGGCGACCAGCGCCACGATGACGCAGGTGATGATCGTGGTGATGTAGGGCGTGCCGAACTTCGGGTGCACCTTGCTGACGCCCGGCGGCAGCAGGCGGTCGCGGCTCATGGCGAAGAAGATGCGCGGCTGGCTCATCAGCATGACCAGCATCACCGAGGTGATGCCGGCGACGGCGCCGGCCGACACCAGGCCGGCGGCCCAGTCCTGCCCGATCACGTTGAGGGCGTAGGCCACCGGGGCGTTCAGGAAGCGCACCGACTCGGCCGTCTCCACCATCGGTACCCCGGGCAGCGCTTCGGCCAGGGCGCGGTATTGCACCACCGGGACAATGCCGCTCAGCACGGCACCGACCGCGAGGTAAAGCAAGGTGCAGACGACCAGCGAGGCGATGATGCCGATCGGCAGGTCGCGCGTCGGGTTCTTCGCCTCTTCGGCGGTGGTCGACACGGCGTCGAAGCCGATGTAGGCGAAGAACACCACGGCGGCGGCCGCCATGATGCCGGGCCAGCCATAAGGCGCGTAGGGCTGCCAGTTGGTCGGCTCGACGTAGGAGATGCCGGCGGCCAGGAAGAACAGCACCGCCGCGAGCTTGATGGCCACCATCACGGCGTTGAAGCGGGCCGATTCGCGAATGCCAATCACCAGCAGCACCATGATGAACAGCACGATGATGACGGCCGGCAGGTTGATGATGCCAACGGGCGGCGCCGCCGCCATCCACATCGGCAACTCGACGCCGAAACCAGCCAGCAGCCGCTGCATGTAGCCGCTCCAGCCAATCGCCACGGTCATTGACCCGACCGCATACTCGAGGATCAGGTCCCAGCCAATCATCCACGCCACCAGCTCGCCCAGCGTGGCATAGGCATAGGTGTAGGCGCTGCCGGCAATCGGGATCATCGACGCGAATTCGGCGTAGCACAGCGCGGCAAAGGCGCACGCCAGGCCGGCCGCGAGATAGGACATGGTGATGGCCGGCCCAGCCTGATTGGCGGCCGCCGTACCGGTGAGCACGAAAATGCCAGTGCCGATGATGGCACCAATGCCGAGAAGCGTGAGATCCCACGCCGAAAGGCTGCGCTTGAGCGCCTTGCCTCCATGTTCAACGTCGCCGACCAGCTGTTCGATCGACTTCGTCTTGAACAGATTCGAATCCATTCCGCCTCCAACTAAGTGGCCTGTCCCGCCCTGCTGGATCGGGTGGCTGGCAAACACACGCGATTATATGGGGAATCGCTCAGCTTTGGCCGAGCATTGTCGGTCGGGCGCCGAGCCCTGTCGCTCAGGCAACCCTAAAGGGTTGCCTCCACAGCCGGGTGGAGCCCTTCGATCCGGTGGAGGCAGCCCTTCAGGGTTGCCTGCCTTACGTTGCCTGCCTTACGCCAGCGCCCGGAGGAACTCGCGCGCACGCGCCTCGGGCCGGTCCGCCAGCAGGTCGCTGATCACCGCTACAGACGAGGCGCCGGCGGCGATGACCGCAGGCGCGCGAGCCAGGGTGATGCCGCCAATCGCGACGGTGGCCATTCCTCTGGCGGCAGCGGCGGTCGCCACCCGGCCGACCGTCTGCAACCCGACCGCTTCATAGCCCGTCGCCTTCGTCCCGGTGCCGAAGACCGGGCCAATCGCGACGTACGAAATGGGTTCACCCAGAGCCGCGGTCCACTGCGCTTCGGTATGAGTGGACAGGCCGAGCCACGACCCGGGACCCACGATCTTCCTGGCGTCGGCTGGACTGAGGTCGTCCTGGCCGACGTGCAGGCCCGGCGCGCCGGCCAGCGCCGCGATGTCGGCGCGATCGTTGACCACCAGGCGGGCGCCGGCGGCGTCGGCGGCGGCCACGGCCGCCCGGGCCAGGTCAAGGAATGCCCCGCCGTCCAACGATTTCGCGCGTAGCTGCAGCAGGCGGACGCCGGCGGTGAGGAAGGCGCGGACCACGTCGAGGGGCGACTGCGCCTCTCGGGCGCAGACGTCCACGTCGACAATCGCGTAGAGCTTCGGAATGACCCACCCACGCGCGGCTGCCGCGCGCGGGCCGCGGTTAAGCCGACTCGGCGAGCCGGGTGGCCTTGGGCTTGGCGGCAAAGCGCTCCATGAAGTGGGTGCTGAGCCGGCCGGCAATGAAGTCGGGGTCGCTCAGGATCTTCAGGTGCAGGGGAATCGTCGTCTTGATGCCCTCGACCACCGACATCTCGAGCGTCCGCCTCATGCGCGCGATGGCTTCCTGCCGGTCGCGTCCGTGGACGATCACCTTGGCCACCATCGAATCGTAGTACGGCGAGATCAGGCACTCGGAATGCGCCGCGGTATCGACGCGCACGCCGGGACCGCCCGGCACGCTGAAAGCGTGAATCATGCCGGGCGACGGCACGAAGGTCTCCGGGTCCTCGGCGTTGATGCGGCATTCCATGGCGTGCCCGGTAAAGGTCACTTCGCTCTGCTTGAAGCCGAGCCGGGCGCCGGCGGCAATGCGAATCTGTTCCTTGACGATGTCGATGCCGGTGACCATTTCGGTGACCGGGTGTTCCACCTGCACGCGGGTGTTCACCTCCATGAAGAAGAAGTTGCCCTTCTCATCCATGAGGAACTCGAACGTGCCGGCGTTGGTGTATTGCACCGCCCGCGCCGCGTCGACCACCACCGCGCCCATCTTGCGGCGCACCTTCTCGGATACCGCGATCGACGGCGACTCCTCGAGCAGCTTCTGGTGGCGGCGCTGGATCGAGCACTCGCGCTCGCCGAGATGCACCACATTGCCATGATGGTCGCCGAGGATCTGGAACTCGATGTGGCGCGGGGCCTCGAGGTACTTCTCGATGTAGACATCGCCGACGCCGAAGGCCGACTCGGCTTCCCGCTGCGCCGTCTTGAAGGCATGCGGCAGCTCCGACGGATCCTTCACGATGCGCATGCCGCGGCCGCCGCCGCCGGCCACCGCCTTGATGATCACCGGGTAGCCGATCTGCTGCGCGGTCTTGATGGCGCGCTCTTCGCTCTCCACCGGGCCGTCGCTGCCCGGCAGCATCGGCACACCCGCCTTCTTCATGGCGCGGCGGGCCTTCGACTTGTCGCCCAGCAGGCGAATGACGCTGGGGTCGGGGCCGATGAAGCGGATGTGGCAGGCCTCGCACACTTCGGCCAGATAGGCGCTCTCTGAGAGGAAGCCGTAGCCCGGATGCAGCGCATCGGCGCCCGTGATCTCGGCGGCGCTGATGATGGCCGGCACGTTCAAGTAGCTGTCGCTGCTGCGCGCCGGGCCGATGCAGATGTCTTCATCGGCAAAACGCACGTGCAGCGAGTTTTCGTCAGCCTCGGAATAGACGGCGACGGTCTTGATGCCCAGCTCGCGGCACGCGAAAATCACGCGCAGCGCGATTTCTCCACGATTGGCGACGAGGATTTTTTTGAACATGCTGTGTCAGGACGAAGGACGAATCGCAAACAGCCGCTCGCCGTACTGCACGGCCTGGCCGTTCTCGACGTAGACGCTCGTGATCTCGCCGTCGTACTCGGAGTCGATCTCGTTCATCAGCTTCATGGCTTCGATGATGCAGAGCACCTGGCCCTTGCGCACCACGTCGCCGACCGACGCGAAGGCCTTGGCGCCGGGCTCGGCGGCGCGATAGAACGTGCCGACGATGGGCGATTTGACGATCGCCAGCTCCCCGCCTTCGTCGGCGGCGGGCGCGGCCGCCGGGGCCGCCGGCGCTGCTGCCGGTGGCGCCGCGACCGGCGCCGCCAGGGGCACCGGCGCCGCCGCCTGCGGCAGCGTCACGACGTGATGGGCCGACCCGCTCTTGATGCGGACCTTCACGCCGTCGTGTTCCAACTCGAACTCGCTCAGCTCATGCGACTTGATGAATTCGATGAGCTGCTTGATCTCGTCCAGTGTCATGTAAGGTCGCTCACATCAGCCGCGGCACGTCGGTCAGCCATTCGGGGCCGGCCATCGTCACCACGACGTCATCTTCTATCCGCACGCCGCCCCAGCCCGGAAAATACGCGCCGGGTTCCAGCGTAAATACCATGCCCGCTTCGAGCGGCTCCACCGGCAGGCCCGGCCGAAGCCGGGTCACCCGCGGCCGTTCGTGAACCTCGAGACCAAGGCCATGGCCCGTGCCATGGTTGAACGCCTCGCCGAACCCTGCCTGCTCCAGCACCTGCCGGGCTGCACCGTCCACCTCCGTGGCCGGGCGGCCAATCCGTATCGCCTCAAAGGCGGCTTGTTGCGCTTCTGCCACCTTGCCGAGCACCACGCGCTGCCGGTCCGCTGCCGGCCTCATCACCACGGTCCGCGACAGGTCCACCGCATAGCCGTCCAGCATGCCGCCAAAATCCAGGACCACCAGGTCCCCGGCTGCCAACCGCCGGTCTCCGCTCCGGTAATGCGGAATGGCCGAGTTCGGCCCGGAGGCGACGATGGTATCAAAGGCGGGCTTGTCGAACCCCACCCGCCTGAGTTCGGCCTCGATGAGAGCCGCCACATCGCGCTCCCTCATTCCCGCTAAGGCTTTTGGGATTATACACTTAGCGGCATCCGAAAGTCTCACCCCGGCGTCGCGGAGGCGGGCCGTCTCCCAGCCGTCCTTCACCGTCCGCAGGTTTTCGACCATTCCGTCGGTGGCCTGTAGGGTGCCGGTCCACTCCCCTTTTTTCAGGCGAGCCTGGAGGTGCTCGTGCTGCCTGACGGTGAGGTGGCTGCCTTCGATCCCCACCTGCCCGGCTCCCAAGGCAAGAATGGCGTCGGCCGCGCAATCCTCGAAGGTGGATGCCACTGACACGAGCGTTATCTCGATACCCGGAACCGCTGCCCGGCGGGCATTGGCCGGCTCCAGGTAACGGCCATCGACGAACAGACGAACCTCGTCGCCGGTTACCATCAGCACCGCGGTCGAGGCGAACAGCCCGGTCAGATAGGCGATATTCGGGAGTGATGTCACCAGCAGGGCGTCGAGCGACGCCGCCCGCAGATGGTCGCGCAGCCTGGCGTGGCGCGCCAGGTGATACTCGCCGGGAGCCACCGGCATCAGGCGTGGTCCCGGGTGCGGCGATCGTGGACGATGGCCGCCAGCCAGTCTTCCAGCTCGGCGACAATGGCCGCGCGGCGACGCGCCACCAGTTGCACGCGGGCCGCCTTCTCGTCGGCCGCGCGCCGTTCCGCCCGCTCTCTCAGTTCACGCTCGACGTCGGCGAAGCCATCGTCGGGGTACTGGGCGAGGTCAACGCTGTCGAGGGCGCTCGGTCCCGCTAGCGTCGGAGGGCTGGCGGGTTTGGCCGCGCCCTCGCCGGCCGCGCCCTCGGCCACGGTGGCGGGTGGTGCTTCTCCCAACTGCTTCAGCAAGGTGTCGAAGTCGAACAACTCTTCGACCTTGACGGGCGCAGGCGGCTGGACGGGTGCCGGCGCGACGGCTTGCGTCAGCCGTTCGACCGAGTCTTCGAGGTCGGGATCGAACTGGGCCAGTTGCAGCGCCCGCTGGTAGTGCGTCAGGGCCTGGCTCATGTCACCACGCTGCTGGTGGATCTCCGCCAGGGCGCGGATGGCCGCCAGGTTGGACGGCGCCCGCTGGATAACTGTGGTGAGTTCGGCGGCCGCCTCGTCAAGCGCGCCTACTTCGATCAGGGCGCGGCCCAGCGTGACCCGCGCGGAAAGGTAGCCCGGGTGGTGCGCAAGACCGGCGCGGCAAATGCTGACCGCCTCATCGGCGTTGCCGGCCCGGCGGCACTCCTCGGCGAGCTGCGCGAAAGCAATCGACGCCGGGTCTGCCTGGACCCGGCGCCGGAGCTCGAGGATTCGTGGATTGTCGGCCGCCACGCTCCTAGCCTACGACACGGTTACGGTTACGGTAATGCTCGCCGTTCGGCCTTGCGTGTCTTCAACCGTCAGTCGCACGGTGTAGGTACCGGGCGCCGAGTATTGGTGTGAGGTTCTGCTGTCGGGTGCCAGGAGATTGGTCGTGGTTCCGTCGCCCCAATTGAAGCCGTACTTCGCGATCGGGGAGGCGCCCGGTGTCGACCTGGCGGCGTCAAAGTTGATCGTGGTCGCAGTGGTGGCACCAGTTGACGGCGAGACATCCAGCACTGGCGTCGGCGCTCCGGTAGTGTTCGAGATGGTGACCGTTTGCGTGGCGGTTCCTACCTCGTTCACGTCGTCAGTGACGCTCAGAATGACGACATAGGCACCGTTGCTCTCATAGATCTTAGTAGCGGTAACGCCGGATGCCGAGGTGCCATCGCCGAAGTCCCAACCGTAAGAGACGATGCTGCGGTTGGTGGCCGGGCGCGACGTAGAGGCATTGAAAAAAATGGTCTGCCCTTTCGCGGGGCTGGAGGGCGAGAAGAGGAACGCGGCCGTCGGGAGCGCCGCCGCGGCAACCGTAATCGTCTGCGTAGCGGAGCCCGTCATCGCCCGGGGATCAGTGACGGTGAGAATGGCGGAAAAGGAACCACTGCTTCGGTACTGATGAGTGGTCACCATTCCCGAGCCTGTCGAGCCATCGCCAAAGTTCCACTGATAAGTACATGCGCTCCCGCAGGTAACGCCCTCATCGGTCGAGGCGGAGGCGTCAAAGGTTGCGGTCACCCCCCGAGTTAGGCCACTGGGAGATACCGAGAAGCTGGCCACCGGAGCGCCATTCGGAGGAAGGATCACTCCGGGCGGAATCACATTGATACTAACCTGCCGGCTACGCTCGCTCCCAAAGTCGCTACCCACCGGCGTGATTGAGATGGTGACCCGCGTACCGGTTCCGACGGATTCCACCGGGCGCGATGGAGCGGTGTAGATGAACCTGGCCACGCCGTCGCTGCCGGTCCTAAGGGACTTTGGAGCCAACGTCCCGAAATCCACTGCCACGTTGTCCACGAAGATCTGCCCACGAAGGTCAACGGACACTGGACGACCGTCAGGTCCCATCGCAGTCGCGGTGATAGTCGCGGTCGAGTTATCCTGGAGAATGCTGTCTGGCTGCGCCTGTAGATAGATGGCGGTCGCAAGAGTCGAGGGACCGGCCAGGGCAGGCGGCTCGACATCCTTGACAGTGCATCCGGCCAGAAGCGTCAGGGCAATCGCGGCATTAACGGAGAGACTGATATATCTCATGATTGATTGCCCGTTCCTACTCGTCACCAAAATCTGCGAACTGAATGTCGATCGTGCCACTGACCGCGACTTCATTCCCAGCTTGATCGGCACCGTAGAACGTGACCTCGGCGATCACGGTGATAAACCGGAGTCCGCCACCATTGATGAGATTCCGCAGTGGCGGCTCCGACTTGGACTGGTGCCGCACTAGGTCGAAACCCACCTCAGCCGACGATCCAATCGGAATCGTCATCGTCGTGCCGCCATCGAAGCCGTACGGCACATCGACCCCTTCGGTATTTCGGCCGTCCGTACGCCGAAATCGAACCCGATATCGATTTAACGTGACCGAGTTAAGCGCAGAGGGCGTGGTGAGACTTATGGAGTTCTTCATCTCCGCGCGAATGGTTGCCCGACCGAGGTCGTTGAATATCGTGGCCGTCGGAACGGTGACGCCTCCAACGGTGACGTCGACAATGGTTTGCACGTCGGACTGAAGGTTGGAGGTAAATACGCTGCTGCTTCCGCCTCCCCTGGACCCGCTGACGCTTTCCATGATGAGGTAGGCTGGCCCACTTCCGGTGCGCGCCAGGTCGGCACAGGAGGCCATGACCAGGGCGCAGGCCGTCACGGCCAGCGCGCCTCTGATGGAACGAATGAGTTCTGCTGTGCTCATATGCCCTACTTCAGGATCTTGGGAGTAATGAAGATGAGAAGCTCGTCCTGGCTCTCGCGGTTGGTGTCGTTCCTGAACAACCAGCCGAGCAGCGGGATCCGGTGCAGGAGCGGCGTGCGGTCCTGGGTCATCGACTCCTGGCTGTTGTAGATGCCGCCGATCACCGTCGTGTCGCCATCCGCCACCAGCACGGTCGTCTGCGCCGCCTGCTTGTCGATCGACGGCGTCGGCTGCTGCGGCGAGGTCTGCGAGTAATTCGGCGCCGACTTGTCGACGACGATGCGCATGATGACGGTATTGGAGGCGGTGATCTGCGGCGTGACCCGCAGCACCAGCGCCGCCGGGATGAACGTCACCGTGACGGTGTTGTTCGAGACGGTCTGCACCGGGATCTGCGACCCCTGCGTGATCTCGGCCTCGATGTTGTTCTGCGTCGACACCCGCGGGCTCGACACAATGCGGACCTTGCCCGAGCTTTCGAGCGCGCGCAGGGCCACATCCAGGTTGAGCGCGCCGTTGATCGAACCAAGCGCCAGGCTCAGGGCCGAAGGCGCCGCGGCGTTGGTGCCGCCGGTGCCGCCGTCGAGAACGGCGCTGCTCGGGAACGCCAGGCCGGTGCTCGTGCCGACCGACGGATCGATGCGGCCGCCGAAGCCCCACGAAATGCCAAGCTCCTTGGCGAAATTGCGGTTGAGCGTGATGATGCGCGCCTCGATCTCGACCTGCGGTTGCGGCCGGTCGAGCGCCACGATCAGGTCGGTCGCCGCCTGCAGGCGATCGGCAAGGTCGCGGATGATCAGCGTGTTGGTGCGGACGTCGATCTGCACGTCACCGCGGGCCGACAGCGTGCTGCGGGTGATGATCGGCACCAGGTCGGCGGCCTTCGCATAACTCAGCGGCCTGGTGATGATGCGCAACTCCCCCGCCAGCGCGTTGGCGTCGGCGAGCTTCTTGCGGTCCTCGCTTTCCTGCGCCAGCACGTTCAACGGCACGATGCGCACGATGTTGCCGTCGACGCTGTAGCCGAGCTTGTTGGCCCGCAGGATGATGTCGAGCGCCTGGTCCCACGGCACATCGCGCAGCGACACGTCCACCGTGCCCTGGATGGTAGGGTCGATGACGATGTTCAGGCCGCTGATGTCGGCGAAGGTGCGCAGCACCGCGCGCAGATCGGCGCCCTGGAAGTCGAAGGTCACCGGGTCACCCGTGAAGACGCGCTGGCCCTGCGCGTTGGCCGCCGGCTGCTGCAGGGCGTTGGCGGTGACCGGCGCGGCCGAGGCCGCCTGTCCGGCGCCAAGCAACGCAAGCGCGGGTTGGCCCTGGGCCGTGGCCGGCAGAACGACATCCGCCACCTGGCGGGTCATCACCTGCTGCTCGGGCGCCGGGGCAGCGGCTGGCACCGGGACTGCGGCCGGAACCGGGGCGAGGTCGCGTCCCAGGTCGGCGACCGTGTCGCGGGCCGCCGCCGAGGCCTCGACGGCCCGATTGAACAACACGCGGATTTCCTCGCCGACGGTTTCAATCGTGTACGGGAGCTTGCGCACCAGGTCGATCACCACGCGGGTGACGAGCGGCGTGCGGCTGTTGGCGGCGACCCGCACCCGCTCGATGCCGGCGGCGCCGACCCGGGTCACCGCCGCCGCGCTTCCGGGCGCGACGCCGGCGAAATCCAGCAGCACTCGCGCCGGCAGGTCGCGGGCCTCCGCCACGGCCGAAGCGACCAACGGCCCGTTGCCTGACAGCGTGATTGCGTAGCCGTTCGCCGTTTCCACCGCACTCACCGAGCGAAGTTCGGTCGCCAGCGCGCGGGTCGCCGCTGCGCCTGGCGCGGCGGTCAACCGGTCCGCCGCCTTGCCCCCGTTCACCCTGGCCAGGGCCGGCGCCTTCGGCGCCAACGTGGCACCGGGCTTCGACAGAAGCGCCGGTTGTGCCGATGTGGCGTCCGGCTTCGACAGAAGTGCCGGTTGTGCCGATGTGGCGTCCGGCTTCGACAGAAGTGCCGGTTGGGCCGATGTGGCGTCCGGCTTTAGCCGGACCAATGCCGCAGGCTCAGCAGTCCCACCCGTCCGCTCGACCTCGACGAGGATCGTGTTACGCGAACTCCGCACGCGGTGCTTCGCCGCGCGGGCCAGGCTTACGCGCACGCGCGCCACCGGCGAACCGTCGGGGGCGCTGGCGCCTTCGACGGCGACGTTGGCCACCGGCGCGAGCATGCCCGCCACCGGCGTCCCATTCAGCGCGCCGGCATCGACGTTCCTCAAGTCGACGAGGACCGTCAGCGGATCGGGCTGGCTGGTGAGGTACGCCACCGGCTCGCTGGCCACGATCAGCACCGTGCTGATCGTGCCGTCGAGACGCGACGAAATGGACCGTAGGGCTGGGGTGTCGGCACCGGTTCCGCTACGCGAAACCGGTCCGCTGGCCGTCAGCGTGACGGCCAGGGCTGCGGCCAATGGCGCAGCCAGTACCAGTCGAGGAATGCGACCGTGCATCACTTGACCTCTTCTCCACCGCGCAGAAACTTGCGCACTTCGCGCTGTTTTTCGAGCGACAGCGGATCGTTAACTTCCTGCAGAATCACCACCGCTTCCGCCGTGATCGTACGAATGACACCGTCGAACAACTTGTCGCCGGCCCGAACCGTGTAGACCTTGCCGTCGGGGCCCGAGACCATCGCCAGCCACGTGCCCCGGCTCAGCAGGATGCCGCGCACCACCAACCCGTTGGTCTCGAGGCCGGGTATGCCCTCGGGGCGCCTGGCGGCGGTGCCGCTGCGGGCATCCGTCCCGCGGTTGACGAGGTCGAGGAAGGGATCGCGCCGGCCCTCGGCGTCGTACTGGTAGTTCGGCGGCGGCGAGGGCAGGCTCGGCTTGGCGGTGGCGGCCGGTGCTGGCGTCTTGGCCGGCGCGGCCGGCGCCTGCGCGCGCGCGACCGCGGCGACGGCACTGGCCAGGACGGCAGCGATAAGGATGACGGGCATGCGCATCACGACTTCGCCGGCGCCTTCTTCGCCGGGCCCTTCTTGCCCTTCTTGGTGGTGGCCGGCGCCGCCGCCTGCTCCACCAGCACGAAGGTGGTCGCCGTGCAGGTGATCGTCATGGTCGAGGCGGCGGAGGGCGATTCGCGCTGGGCCAGCGTCAGCCCGCCGATGTTGATGATGCGCGGGAACTTGCTCACCCGATCGAGGAACAGGCCGAGGTTGTGGTAATTGCCTTCGAGCTGCAGGCTGATTGGCCACTCGGCGTGCAGTTCCCTCACGCTGATCGGCTGCGGACGGAAACCGCGGATCACCAGGTTCGACTGCACGGCCAGCGTCTGCACGCGGCGCAGCAGGTCGCCGGCGTCGCGCTCGTCGGGCAGGATCGGCTTGAGCGCGTCGAGCCGGCCTTCGAGGTCGGCGACCTGGGCGCGGAACTCTGGCAACTGCCGGGCCGTGGCCTGCCCCTTGCTGATGCGGCCGCGAATGTTGCTCAGCTCGCGGGCCTGCGTTTCCATGGCGGCCTGACGTGGCATCTCGTAGAAGTAGTAGAACGCGCCGGCACCGACCAGCGACAGGGCCACGAACACGCCGAGTTGCGCCTGCCACTGCAGCTTGCCGAGGGAGAAGCTAGCCACGCTGGCCTCCCCGCTTCTTGGTGGTCACCGGCGCCGGCGGGTCGATGCCCGCCATCTGGAAGGTGGCGCGAATGGTGAACTGGATCAAATCCGGCGTCGTGCCGTTGCCGCTCACGACCACGCTGTCGACGATCTCGACCGGCCGCACGAAGTAGCGCGACGCCTCGAGGTTGCCGACGAAGTCCGAAAGCGAGGTCAGGGTCAGGCAGCGGCCCTGGATGGTCAGCGCGTAGCCCTCCTGCCTGATGCCGGTGAGCCAGGTCATGTCGGGCAGGGCCCGGCTGACCTGGTCGATCATGTGCACGGGCGCGTTCTGCCCCTTGCGCAGCTCGTCGATCAGCGCCACGCGCTGCTCGAGTTGCGCCTTGCGGGTTTCGAACTCAGTCACCTGCTTGAGGATTTCGGCGAGCCGCAGCTCTTCGCGCTGTGCCGCGGCGATCTCGCGCGCGACCTGCGCTTCCTGCTGGCCGATCGCCCAGTAACGCCAGCCGACGCCGACCAGGGTGAGCACGAGCAGCAGGCTGCCGATCACGGTGATCTTCTGGCCGGCCTGGAACCCCTTGCTGACCGCCTTGACGCTGCGGCGCTCCGAGATCAGGTTGATCCGAATCATCGATCGCCCACCTTCCGGAGCGCGAGACCGAGGGCGACCGCCGCCACCGGCGCCAGTTCGTCGGCGCTGGCGATGCCCAGCTTCTTGGCGTCGCACGCCACCTGGCGGAACGGATCGAATCGCTCGACCTCGGTGTCGAAGCGCTCGCGCAGCGATTCGGCGAAGCCGTCGACCTGCGAGGCGCCGCCGCACAGCATGATGCGATCGATGCGGTCACTCGAGGCCGTCGCCTTGAAGAAGTCGAACGTCTTCTCGACTTCGAGCAGCACGTTGTCGGTCATCGCCCGCAGCACGGCGCGGGCATCCTCGAAGGTGGCGCCATCGACGTCCTGCCCCTTCTTCAGCATCTCGGCGGCGTCGTACGGCAGGTTCAGTTCCTTCTGCACCGCCTCGGTGAAGGCGTTGCCGCCCATCGAGACGTCGCGGGTGAACACCGATTGCGCGCCGGTGAGAATGTTGATGTTGATGGCGCTGGCGCCGGCATTGAGGATGGCGACCACCGCCGTCGGCTCGAACCCGTAGTTCGCCTCGTAGGCGTTCTGCAGGGCGAAGACGTCGACGTCGACCACCACCGGCGTCTTGCCGGCCTGCGTGATGACGCTGGTGTAGTCGGCGATCTTGTCCTTCTTGGCCGCCACCAGCAGCACTTCCATGCTGCCGTGGCTGTCCTGGCCGGTGCCCGGGTCGAGGATCTCGTAGTCGAGGTTGACGTCCTGGATGTCAAAGGGGATGTACTGCTCGGCTTCCCAGTAGATCGACTCCGACAACTCCGACTCGGTCATGGCGGGCAGGGTGATCTTCTTGACGATCACCGAATTGCCCGACAGGGACGCGACGATGTCCTTGGCCTTGAACCGCTTGTTGGCAAACAGGCGGCGAATGGCATCGGCAACCGCGCCGCCATCGATGATGGCGCCGTCGACAATACTGTCGGGCGGGACCGACTCGACCCCGATGGCCGAGACCCGGTAGCCCTTGCCCGCCGGCTTGAGTTCGATCGCCTTGACGGAGCTCGACCCGATGTCGAGGCCTACCAGGCTTTTTGGTCGACGGAACAGCACGTTACGTTGTCTCCAGACCGGCCAGACGGGCAAACTGAATACCACCTGGCTCAAGCGTTGGCGATCCAACAAAATCGGCCCCAGAACGCCGAAAACGGCCATCCGGGGCAACGCGAGGGGACCGGGCAGACTTACATAAATGCAAGCGACTGACGCTTTTTGTAGGCGGACGTCGGTTGCCGGATCCTTCTCGGCCACCCGCCATTATCGGAGCGTGGCCGAGGTGCCTACAGTGCCCAGCCTGGCGCTGCCCGGAGAGACTGTGCATCCGCCTTGTCTTCGGGCCGAAATACTTGTATTATCTTGGTTTGCCGTCCTCCCCGTTGGGGCTGGAGGGCATGCGTGACTAGCAAGCCGCACCAGGAAAAGATCGATGCAGACTTACGTACCCGCAGTGAAGACCATGCCCGTGAAGTGGCATGTGATTGATGCCAACGGCAAGGTCCTTGGCCGAATTGCCACCGACGCGGCCAAGCTGCTCCAGGGCAAGCACAAGGCGATTTACACGCCGTATCTCGACACCGGCGATCACGTCGTGATCGTCAACGTCGACAAGGTGAAGCTGACCGGCCGCAAGGAGGACCAGAAGGTCTACCAGCGCCACAGCGGCTTCCCCGGCGGCCTGCGCACCGACCGTGCCAAGGTCGTGCGCGTGGAGAACCCGGCCCGCATGGTGGAAGAAGCCGTGCGCGGCATGTTGCCGAAGTCGAAGCTCGGCGACGCCATGTATCGCAAGTTGAATGTGTATGCCGGTGACAAACACCCGCACGCCGCCCAGCAACCCACCGCTTTCGAGGTCAAGTAACTTGGCAGCTACCGAATTTTACGCAACCGGGCGGCGCAAGGAATCCACCGCCCGCGTCTTCCTTCGTCCCGGCACCGGCGCCATCAAGGTCAACAAGCGCGAGTTCGCTGAGTTCTTCCCGCGCGAGACGCTGCGCATCCTGGTCAAGTCCCCGCTCATCCTCACGGAAACCGCCGAGCAGTTCGACGTGCTGGCCACCGTGTCGGGCGGCGGCATGACCGGCCAGGCCGGCGCCATTCGCCTCGGCATCTCGCGCGCGCTGTGCGAGTTCAACCTCGAACTGCGCTCGAAGCTCAAGAAGGACGGGTTGCTGACGCGCGATGCCCGCGCGAAGGAACGCAAGAAGTACGGCATGGCTGGCGCCCGCAAGCGGTTCCAGTTCAGCAAGCGCTAATGGCTCTCATGGATGGAGGCAATTTGACCCCGCTCGCGATGAAGGACCTGCTCGAAGCAGGCGTGCACTTCGGACACCAGACCAAGCGTTGGAATCCCAAGATGAAGCCGTTCATCTTCGGGGAACGCAGTGGCATCTACATTCTCGACCTCGGCAAGACCGTCAAGCACTACCGAGAGGCCGAGGACTTTGTGCGCCAACTGGCGGCCGAAGGCAAGTCGATCCTCTTCGTGGGCACCAAGCGCCAGGCGCAGGACGTGGTCGCCGAGGAAGCCACCCGCTGCGGCATGTACTACGTCAACGAGCGCTGGCTCGGCGGCCTGCTGACCAACTTCACCACGATTCAGCGCAGCCTCAACCGCCTGCGCGACCTCGAGGCGATGTCGACCGACGGCCGCTACGAGACGATGCCCAAGAAGGAAATTGCGAAGGCCGAGAAGGAGAAGCGCAAGCTGCTCAAGAACCTCGAAGGCATTCGCCACATGGGCCGCCTGCCCGACGCGCTGTTCGTCGTCGACACCCGCAAGGAACAGATTGCCGTCGACGAGGCGCGCAAGCTGAAGATTCCGGTGATCGGCATCGTCGACACCAACTGCGACCCCGATCAGATCGACTACGTGATCCCCGGCAACGACGACGCCCTGCGTTCGGTCAAGCTGTTCGTGTCGCGCGTCGCCGACGCCGTGATCGACGGCCGCGGCCAGCGCGAGTCGGCGATGGCCGAACAGGTGGCCAGCGAAGCCGAAGCGGCTGCCGCGCACGAAGCCGCCCGCACGGTTCGCCCGGCCGACCTGCGCAAGCCGCAGCGTCCCGCCGAGACGCCCGCCCCCACGGCTTAACCGCCACCCGGGCTTCCCTTTCCGCGCCGGCTGCGATAACACGGGCCGGCGCGTACTACGTACGAACAGGGCAGGTCTTGAGGACCTGAGGTCCTGCGGTCTTGGAAGGACTCTCAAGGCGAATCCCCAAGACCCCAAGACCTCAAGGCCCCAAGACCTCAAGACCTCAAGACCTCAAGACCTCAAGACCGAAGAAGCAGGAGACAGAAATGGCAGCGACAGCAGCACAGGTCAAGGAACTGCGCGACAAGACCGGCGCAGGCATGATGGATTGTAAGGCGGCGCTCGAGGAAGCGGGCGGCGACGTGGACAAGGCGGTCGAGGTCCTGCGCAAGAAGGGCCTGGCGCAGGCCGCCAAGCGCGCCGGCCGGCTGGCCAAGGACGGCGTCATCGGTCACTACATCCACATGGGCGGCAAGGTCGGAGTGCTGGTCGAGGTGAACTGCGAAACGGACTTCGTCGCGCGCACCCCCGAGTTCCAGACCCTGGCCAAGGAAATCGCCATGCACATTGCCGCCGCCAGCCCGCTGGTGGTCCGCCGCGAAGAACTCGGCGCCGACGTGCTCGAGAAGGAGCGCGAGATCTACCGCGCCCAGTTCGCCGGCTCGGGCAAGCCCGCCAACGTGATCGACAAGATCGTCGAGGGCAAGCTGGACAGCTACTACTCGCAGGTGTGCCTGATGGACCAGCCGTCGGTGCGCGACCCCAACGTGACCATCAAGCAGATGGTCGCCGCGGCGACCGCCAAGACCGGCGAGAACGTGACCATCACGCGCTTCGTCCGCTTCAAGCTGGGCGAACTCGCGCAGGAATAAGGTGCCTGAGGGTGCCTGACGTGCCTAAGCTGCCTGGGGTGCTATCCGCGCACCCTGGGCACATTAGGCACCCTAGGCACATTAGGCCCCTTGTATAATCTTTTCGTGTCCGACCCGTCTTCTCCTCCTCCCCACTACAAACGAATCCTCTTGAAGCTGTCTGGCGAAGCCCTGATGGGCGACCAGAACTACGGCATCGACCCGGCGATCGCCACGCGTATTGCCCAGGACATTGCTGAGATTCAGGCGCTGGGCGTGCAGACCGCGGTGGTCATTGGCGGCGGCAACATCTTCCGCGGCCTGGCGGCCAGCGCCCGCGGCATGGACCGATCGACCGGCGACTACATGGGCATGCTGGCGACCGTGATCAACGCCTTGGCCCTGCAGGACGCGCTCGAGCACAACGGCGTCGCGACGCGCGTGCTGACGGCCATCGAGATGCGGGCGGTGGCCGAGCCCTTCATACGCCGCCGGGCGGTGCGCCACCTCGAGAAGGGGCGGGTCGTGGTGTTCGCGGCCGGCACCGGCAACCCCTACTTCACCACCGACACGGCCGCCGCGCTGCGCGCCATGGAGATGAAGGCCGAGGTCATCCTCAAGGGCACCAAGGTCGACGGCATCTACACCGCCGACCCGGTGAAGGACCCGCTGGCCACGCGCTACGATACGATTTCCTATCTGCAGGTGCTGCAGGAGCGCCTCCAGGTGATGGATGCGACCGCCATTTCCCTGTGCATGGACAACAAGTTGCCGATCCTCGTGTTCAACCTCAAGACGCCGGGCAACATCCGCCGCGTCGTGATGGGTGAAACGGTCGGTACGCTGGTCACGGCCTAACCAACAAGGTGACGACATCATGGATGTAAGCGACCTCAAGGGTCTGTTCGCCGAAGTGAAGAAGCGCATGGATGCGCACGTCGAGTTCGCGCGCAAGGAGCTGTCCGGCGTGCGCACCGGCCGCGCCTCCACCGGCATGCTGGAAGGCGTGCAGGTCGAGGCCTACGGCTCGAAGATGCCGCTCAACCAGGTCGCCACGCTCTCGATCCCCGAGCCGGCCATGATCGTCGCGCAGCCGTTCGACCCGTCGATCATGGCGGCCCTGGAACGGGCGATCCGGCTGTCGGACCTGGGCCTCAACCCGGCGTCGGACGGCAAGGTGCTGCGCATCCCGATTCCGTCGCTGACCGAGGAACGCCGCAAGGACCTGTCGCGGCACGTGCACAAGATGGCCGAAGAAGGCCGCAACCACGTGCGCGTCGTCCGCCGCGACGCCAATGACAAGCTCAAGAAGATGCTGAAGGCGCACGAGATCTCGGAAGACGACGAGAAGCGCGCGCTGGATGAAGTGCAAAAGCTCACCGACACCCACGTCAAGGCGATCGACGAGCTGCAGGCCAAGAAAGACCAGGAGCTTCTTGGCAAGTAGCTTCTTCACGCACCTGGAGTGCGGCAGCGGGTGCGGCGCCGGGCCGTTCGACCCGCGCGAAAGCCATTTCCTGTGCCCGTCGTGCAAGCTGCCGATGCTCGCCCGCTACGACCTGAAGGCGGCGCGCGCGTGGAAGCGGGAGTCGCTGGCCGGCCGCGCGCCGAACATGTGGCGGTACCGCGAGCTGATGCCGCTGCTGGCCGGCGACGACCCGGTCACCCTCGGCGAAGGGTTCACTCCCCTGCTGCACGCAAAGCGGCTCGGCGCGACGATCGGGCTCGAGCGCCTGCTGATCAAGGACGAATCGCTCAACCCGACCAATTCGTTCAAGGCGCGCGGCCTCTCGGCGGCGATTTCGCGCGCCAAGGCACTGGGCGCCGAGACCGTCTACCTGCCCACCGCCGGCAACGCCGGCAACGCCGCCGCGGCGTACGCGGCCGCGGCCGGCATGAAGTGCGAAGTCTTCATCCCCAAGGACGCCAAGCAGCCGTTCATCGACGAGTGCCGTCTCTACGGCGCCAACGTGACGCTGGTCGACGGCCTGATTACCGACGCCGGCAAAGTGGCGACGGAAACCGCGAAGCCGAAGGGCTGGTACGAGGTTTCGACGTTCCGCGAAGCCGGCCGGGCCGAAGGCAAGAAGACGATGGGCTACGAGCTGGCGGAGCAGCTCAACTGGACGCTGCCCGACTGGATTATCTATCCCACCGGCGGCGGCACCGGCCTGGTCGGCATGTGGAAGGCGTTCGCCGAGATGGAGGCCATCGGCTGGCTGGCCGCCGGCCAGCGCCCGAAGATGGTGTCGGTCCAGACCGAGGGCTGCGCGCCGATCATTCGCGCCTTCGACAACGGCGCCGACACCGCCGGCACCTGGGACAACGCGCACACGGTGGCCGACGGCCTGCGCGTGCCGCGCGCGATTGCCGACTTCCTGATCCTGCGCACCATTCGCGAAAGCGGCGGCACCGCCGTGGCGGTTTCAGACGAGCAGCTGGTGAAGGACATGATCGCGCTCGGCAGCCTCGAAGGCGTGTCGGCCGCGCCCGAGGGTGGCGCCGCGCTCAGCGCCATTCGCACGCTCGTCAGCGGCGGCCGCATCAAGCCGCACGAGTCGGTGGTGCTGTTCAACACCGGCGGCGCGCTGAAATACCTCGACGTGCTCCGCTGAGTTATCCGGCTAAAGCCGGATGCCACATCGGCAATGTAGTGTCCGCCTTTAGGCGGACCGGTCCGGCGAAAGCCGGATGCTACATCGGCAATGTAGTGTCCGCCTTTAGGCGGACCGGTCCGGCGAAAGCCGGATGCCACATCGGCAATGTAGTGTCCGCCTTTAGGCGGACCGGTCCGGCGAAAGCCGGATGCCACATCGGCAATGTAGTGTCCGCCTTCAGGCGGACCGGTCCGGCGAAAGCCGGATGCTACATCGGCAATGTAGTGTCCGCCTTTAGGCGGACCGATCCGGCTAAAGCCGGATGCCACCTCGGCAATGTAGTGTCCGCCTTTAGGCGGACCGGTCCGGCTAAGGCCGGATGCTACATCGGCAATGTAGTGTCCGCCTTTAGGCGGACCGGTCCGGCGAAAGCCGGATGCTACATCGGCAATGTAGTGTCCGCCTTTAGGCGGACCGGTCCGGCGAAAGCCGGATGCCACATCGGCAATGTAGTGTCCGCCTTTAGGCGGACGCAACATTCGGAATCAATCACCGAGCGAGACGCCGATCGCCCGCGCCGTCTTCAGCAGGTCGTAATCGAGCGGCACCGTCTTGGTACGGCCGACGATGTCGGCCAGCGGCACCGGGACGATGTCGGGCGGGTTGTTGGCCACCATCTTGCCGAACACGCCGCGCTGCAGCAGCGCGACCGCCGCGCCGCCGAAGCGCGTGGCCAGCACGCGGTCGAACGCCGTTGGGCCGCCGCCGCGCTGCAGGTGGCCGAGCACGACGCAGCGCGATTCCTTGCCGGTCATCTCTTCGAGTTGCGCCGCGACCGTGACGCCGACGCCGCCCAGGCGTTCCACGTACCCCGCGCGCGCCGCTTCACGGACCGTGAAGCTGCCGCCCACCGGCTTGGCGCCCTCGGCCACGACGACAATGCTGAACTTGGCGCCGAACGACTCGCGCTTGCGAATGCTGGCCGCAACCTTCTCGAGATCGAACGGAATCTCGGGCATCAGGATCACGTCGGCGCCGCCGGCGACACCGCTGTGCAGCGCGATCCAGCCGGCGTAGCGCCCCATCACCTCCACCACGATGATGCGCTTGTGCGCCTCGGCGGTCGTGTGCAGGCGGTCGATCGCATGGGCCGCGAAATCAACCGCGGTGTCGAAGCCGAAACAACTGGTCGTGCCGACAATGTCGTTGTCGATCGTCTTCGGCACACCCACGATCGGAATGCCCTTCAGGTAGAACTGGTGCGCGATGCTCAGCGACCCGTCGCCGCCGATCACCACCAGCGCGTGCAGCCCCATCTTGTGGAACGTCTCGACCACCTTGTCGGAGTAGTCGACCTTGCCGTCGGGGGTGTCGACGGGGTACTCGAACGGATTGCCGTGATTGGTGGTGCCGAGAATGGTGCCGCCCAGGCGGAGAATGCCGGTGACATCCCGCGGCGTCAGCACGCGGGTCCGCGACGGATCGAGCAGGCCGTCGAAACTGTCTTCGAGCCCGACCACCTCGATGCCGCCGTTGTGCGCGGCCTTGACGACCGCGCGAATGACGGCGTTAAGGCCCGGGGCGTCGCCGCCGCCGGTGAGAACGCCGATTTTCTTGACCTGAGGCACTTGGCAACCCTTGAAAGTGAGACGTCAGAAGTATGAAGTGAGAAGGTGAATTTCTTCTAACTTGTCACTTTTCCCTTCTAACTTTGATATTATTGTTCAGTTATTGACCTGACGGGCGGCTAGCTCAGCTGGGAGAGCGCAGCGTTCGCAACGCTGAGGTCACGAGTTCGATCCTCGTGCCGTCCACCATTCGACTCACCGACGCTCGCCTTCGGCGAACCGTCGGTTCGCTCATGGCGAGCCCTGGTGCCGTCGAATGTCCTGAGTGAGATACCGGTTGGCGCCAGCCGAGCGGTATCGAATCGAAGGGCAATCTCCCCCAAAAGCAACTTAACGGCCTCCACCCAAGTCCTAATAGTATGGGTACTGTGAGGTTACTTCTTGCATCTCTCGCCCTTGTAACGGGCCCGGCGGCGCTGGTGGCCCAGGTCCCGCAGGATCCAGCGGCCCTCGCCGCCAAGGTGCAACAGCGCTACAACGCCATCAAAGACTTCTCCGGCGACTTCGTCCAGACCTACGAGGGCGGGGTGCTGCGGACGAAGACCACCGAGCGCGGCACGGTGGCGATCAAGCGGCCCGGCCGCATGCGCTTCACCTACACCAAGCCCGAGCGCAAGGAATTCGTGTCGGACGGGACCCGCCTCTACACCCACCTGGTGCTGGACAAGCAGGTCATCGTCAGCGCGGCCCCGGACGCGTCAGACGGCAGCATTCCGGCCCTGTTCCTGGCCGGGCAGTCAGACCTGGGGCGCGACTACGTGGCGACCTTCACACCATTGCCGGGCGCTGCAACCGGGCTGGTGACGCTCCAGCTCGTGCCCAGGAAGCCGCACGCCGAATACGATTCGCTCGGCATCGGCATTGACCCCAAAACCCTGCAGATTCAGTACTTAACGGCACTCGACAAGCAAGGCGGCCGATCGTCGTTTTCTTTCAGTAACCTGAAGGAGAATCGGGGTTTGTCCGATAAGGATTTTGAGTTTCGCATACCCCCCGGCGTGGAAGTCTTGACCAATGGTGCACGCTCCCAATAACCCGCTCGCCCTCCCGGCCCGTGCCGCGCTGCTGCTCGCTGTGGCGCTGACCCTGACGTCGTGCGCCAGCACCGGATCGCTGCGCGCCGCCCGCGGCGCCGAAGGCACGCAGAACTACGACGTGGCCGTCGCCGAGTACACCAAGCTGCTCCGCGACAACCCCGGCAACCGCGAGGCGCTGCAGGGCCTGGAACGCGCCAAGTTGCGGGCCTCGCAGGACCATTTCAGCAAGGCCCGCCGCCTCGCCGCCACCGGCAGCCTCGAAGAAGCGCTGGTCGAGTACCAGCTCGCCTCGGAACTCAACCCCGGCAACACCGACATCAACCGCGAACTGCAGGACACGCGCACGCAGCTGCGGGCGAAGGTCGCGTTCCGCGACGAGGGCAAGACGCGCCTCGAGTCGCTGATCGCGCAGAGCCTGGACGCGCCGCTGCCCGGCGCCGCCCTGCCCACTGGTGTCACGCTGCCCGACACCCTCACCTTCCGCGACGCCGGCTCGCGCGATGTCTATGCCGCGATCGGCAAGTTCACCAACCTGAGCGTGTTGTTCGACCCGACCTTCCGCGATCAGCCGGTCTCGGTCGACCTGCGCGGCCTGTCGCTCGAGGAAGCGCTCGCCGCCCTCTCCACCGCGACGCGGAATTTCTGGCGCGCGACCTCGGCCAACACCATCACGGTGGTGCCCGACACCGCCGCCAAGCGCCGCGAGTACGAGGAAGAGATCGTCCGCACTTTCTACCTGAGCAACGCCGATCTCAAGGAAACCATCGACATGCTGCGCATTGTCGTCGACGCACGCCGCCTGTCGGCGATCACGGCGACCAACGCCATCACCATCAAGGACACGCCCGAGCGCATCACCGCCGCCGGCAAGATCATCACCGCCATCGACAAGGCCCGGCCCGAGGTGATCATCGACGTCGAACTGCTCGAGGTCAACCGCACGCACCTGCACGAGTACGGCCTGCAGCTGGCGTCGCCGACGTCATCGGCGTCTGGCCCGACCGGCATCAACGGCCAGATCGACGTCAACAAGGAGGGGTTGTCACTGCGCACCCTGACCAGCCTGACGTCGGCCGACGTGCTGCTGACCAACCTGCCCTCGCTCTACTACCGGTTGTTGAAGAACGACAGCGCCACGCGCATCCTGGCCAACCCGCAGTTGCGTACGTCCGAGGGCATTCCCGCCCAGGCCCGCTTCGGCGAGCGCGTGCCGGTGCCGGTCACCACGTTCTCCCCGATTGCGGCCGGCGGCGTGCAGACCCAGCCGATCACGTCGTTCAACTACGAGCCGATTGGCGTGAACATCGACATCACGCCGCGCATGCATCACGACGATGCGGTGACGCTGTCGTTGAAGGTGGAACTGAGCAGCATCTCGGGATCGGGCTTCGGCGGCCTGCCCACCTTCGGCAGCCGCCAGATCAACACTGTGATCCGCCTGAAAGACGGCGAGACCAACATGCTGGCCGGCTTGATCCGCGACGAGGAACGCACCTCGCTCGCCAGCATTCCCGGCCTCGGCGACATACCGGTGATTGGGCGGCTGTTCGGCTACAACCGCAAAGAGACGCAGGAAACCGACATCATCCTGACGCTGACCCCGCGCATCGTGCGGGTGCTCAATCTGTCGGCCGAAGACCTGCAGCCCTTCCGCATGGGGCGTGACGGCGGCGCGCCGGTCACCGACATCGCTCCGCTGCCGATACCGCTGCCCTTGCCGCAGAAGCCCCCGGGCGGCGACGAATCCGGCGCCTCTCCCGCCCCGGGACTCGCGCCGGCATTTCCGCCCAGCACCGGCCCCGCGGTTCCCGTCAGAACGCCACCGCCGGTCAAGCCGCCGCCAAAGGACTAAACGCGCGCAACCGAGGCGCCCAGGTGGAGCAACCGCTCGACCAGCCGGCTGTAGCCTCGCTCCACGGTCTCCAACGGCTCGACCCGGCTCTGCCCGTCGGCCGCCAGCGCGGCGGCAATCAGCGCCATCCCGGAACGAATATCGCGGCTGTCCAGGCTCTTGCCGCGCAGCTTGCGCGGCCCGGTCACGATAATGCGATGCGGGTCGCACAGGAAGAGATCGGCGCCCATGCCGCTCATCTGCTCGAGGGCGAACAGCCGCAGCTCGTAGAGCCAGTCGTGCACCAGCGTCGCCCCCTCGGCCTGCGTGGCGAGCACCGTCACCAGGCTGACCAGGTCGCTCGGAAAACTCGGCCACAGTCCCGTGGTAATGCGGCCCGCCCCGACCAACCGTGAAGCCTCGACGCGAAACACGTCGTTGTCCTGCACGCACTGCACCCGCATCTTGGCCAGCACCGACGCCACGACTTCCATGTCCACCGGACGGGTGCCACCTATCTCGATGTGCCCGCCGGTGATGGCGCCGGTCACCGCCCAGCTGCCGGCCTCGATGTAGTCGCCGTAGAGCGTCTTCTCGGCGCCGGCCCGCTTCGCCACGCCTTCGACACGAATGGTGTGGGAGCCCTCGCCGGTGATGGCCGCCCCCATGGCTCTCAGGAACTCGCACAGCTCAACGACATGCGGCTCGCAGGCCGCGTGGCGAATCTCGGACACACCGGGGGCGGCGGCCGCCGCCAGCAGCGCCGTCTCGGTGCCGGTGACCGATGCCTCGTCCAGGTAGATCGAGGCCGGCCGCAGGCCTTCAGGCGCCTCGAGCCGATGGCCCGAACCCGGCACGACATGCGCGCCCATGGCGCTCAAGGCCTCGAGATGGGTCTTGATGGTGCGGCGCGCCGGGAAGTCGCCTCCGGGCGGCGCCACGACCGCACGGCCGCGGCGCGCCAGTAGCGGCCCCAGCAGCAGCACCGATCCACGCAACCGGCCCACCAGCGCGCTGTCGGGCTCGTCCTTGGTGACCTCGGTGCAGCGAATGCGCAGGGTCGTGCTGCCGATGCCCTCGACCTCCGCGCCAAGGTCGAGCAGCAGCCGGGCCATCACCTCGACGTCCGCGATGCGGGGCATGTTGCGCAGCGTGCACCACTCGCCGGTCAACAGGCACGCCGCCATCAGGGGCAGCGCCGCGTTCTTGTTGCCTTCGACATCGATCCGGCCTTCGATGCGGTGCCCGCCTTCAATGACTAATGTGGACATGTCAGGGATCTGGGATCGGGGATCGGGGATCAGGGTTAAGAGAAGTCGCCCATGCAGATGATCTCATCTCGCAGCGTCACGCTGAACTTATCTTTTACCGCCGACCGGCACTGCTCGATGAGCTGCTTGATGTCGGCGGCGGTCGCGGTGCCGTCGTTGATCACGAAGTTGGCGTGGGCCGGCGAGACGCGGGCACCGGCCACTGCCGCGCCCTTGAGTCCCGCGCGGTCAACCAGCGCGCCGGCCGACGGCGGCATTCCGGCGGGAAGGCGGTCGCGCGCGGGATCCGGGTTCATGAAGATGCAGCCGGCACTGGGCGACTCGAGGGGCTGGGTCTGCTTGCGAAACGCCAGCGATTCGCGCGCCACCAGGCGCAGCGCGGCAGGGTCGCCCCCGGGTGTCACGCGGAACGCCACCCACAGCACAATCTCGCCCGTGCGCTTCAAGCGGCTGTAGTCGTAGTCGAACTCCATGCGGTCGGCCGGGGCCTGCAGCAGTGTGCCGTCGGGCTTGACCAGCCGGACGCTGTCGATCAGGTCGCCGATGTTGGTCTTCTTCCAATGGGCGTTGCCATAGACGGCGCCGCCGACCGTGCCCGGCGTGCCCGCCCAGGCCTCGAGGCCGGCATAGCCGCGGTTGATGGTCCAGCGCACCAGGCCGTTGATGGTCACGGCGGCATCGGCGCGGACCAGGCGGTCGCCCACCGCGTTGACCGCCCCGCCCCGCGGCCGGAGCACCAGGCCGCGTACCCCGCGATCGGACACCAGCACGTTCGAGCCGCCGCCGAGCATGGTCACGGGCTGGCCGGCCGCGCGGGCGATGGCCAGCGCGCGCAGCATCTCGTCGGAGTTGACGGGCTCGAACAGCACATCGGCCGGGCCGCCGACCTTGAACGTGGTCAGCGGCGCGAGCGGAGCGTCAACCTTGACGCGCTCGGCGCCAAACGCCGCGCTGAGCGCGGTGACAAGCGCGCTCACGACGCGTCCCTCGTGCCGGCATGGCGCAACAACTGGCGCTCGCGGCCGATCAGCGCCGCCAGCGCCTCCTGGCGCGTGCACAGGATGAACTCGATGAAGTCCCCCGGTGCCAACTGGCCGGCCAGCGGCAGGTCCGCCGAGATCACGTGGCCGATCTTCGGATAGCCTCCGGCCGTCTGCCGATCGGCCATCAGCAGGATCGGCTCGCCGGCGGCCGGCACCTGGATTGCGCCCATGCCGACCGGCTCGGAAATCAACTCGCCGTCGTTGGCGCGCGGCAGCGGCGGTCCCTGCAGCCGGTAGCCCATGCGATTCGATCGCGGCGAAACGCAGAAGCTCACCCCTGCCACCGTCCGCAGCGCATCGGCCCGGAACCAGTGGTCTTGCGGCCCCGGCATGACGCGCAGGCGTGTCCGGCCGCCGGTCGGCAACGTCAGGCCGGCGGCCTTCCGCACCGGGCCCGGCGGGGTCAGGGGCATCACCGGCAGGCGATCACCGGCCTGCAAGGCTCGCCCATCGAGCCCGCCCATGCGGCTGACGAGGTGCGTTGCCCGGCTGCCGAGCACGGGAGCCGTCAGCACGCCGCCGGCGATCGCGATGTAGGCGCGCGCACCTTGCACGACCCGGCCGAACCTGAGGCGCTGGCCACGCCGCACCTGGAACGTCGCGTCCATGGGCACCGGCCGCCCATCGCACGTCACCTCGAACACCGCGCCCGAAATCGCCATGGTGATGTCGGCATCGACCACCATCTCCGGCCCGATCAAGGTGACCTCGAGGGTCGCCGCGTCCGCATCGTTGCCGACCAGAAGGTTGGCGAGCCGGTGCGAAAACACGTCCATGGGACCGGCAACCGGCACACCGATGTCCTGGTGGCCGTGCCGTCCCAGGTCCTGCACCGAGGTCAACAGGCCCGGCTTCACGATCTCGAGCGTTCCCTGGCTCATGACGAACGGCCCGCCATCGGCACGAACCTGACCAGGTCGCCCGGCGCCAGCAGGCTGGGTTCGGCGCGATATGGATCGAACATCACCGTCGCGGTCCGGCCAATCAACTGCCACCCGCCCGGACTGGCCACCGGGTACACGCCGGTCTGCTCGCCGGCAATGCCAACCGACCCGGCCGGCACCCGCTCGCGCGGCACGCGGTGCCGCGGCGCCGCAATCGTGGCGTCGACGCGGCCCATGTAAGCAAAGCCCGGCACGAAGCCGAGCATGTAGACGCGATAGGTGCGGGCGGCGTGACGGTCAATCACTTCGGCGGGCGAACAGCCGGCCCTCGACGCCACGGCCTCTAGGTCCGGGCCGTCGGCGCCGCCATAGCTGACGGGAATCTCGATCGGCTGTCTCGCGGGCAGCTCGCCAATGGCGGCGACCGCCGCCGCCTCGCCGGCGATTGCGCCTTCCAAGGCAGCCAGGTCGGTTTGCAGGGGATCGAAGTGCACGCCGACGGTGCAATAGCCGGGCGCGACGTCGCGAATGCCGCGCGCGCCGCGCGCCCGCAACCGCGCGGCCAGGGCAATGGCCCGCTCGTTGACGATCGGATCGATCACCGGCTCGAACTCGACGAGCAGCATCGAGTCGCCGCATTCGCGAATCCTCATCGGAGCGCGTCCAGCAGCTTGCCGTGAATGCCGCCAAAGCCGCCATTCGACATCACGACAATCACGTCGCCGTCACGGGCTTCCTGCGACACCTCGCTGACGATGGCCTCGACGCTCGGCAGGTGGCGGGCGGGCACGCCCATGGCCCGCAAATCGGTCACCAGCCGGGTCTCCGACAGGCGTTCCTCCACCGGCAGCGTCGATCGGAAGATCGAGGCCAGCACGACTTCACTGGCGCCGGCAAACGCGCGCGCGAAGTCGTCCTGGAACACACGGCGGCAGGACGAGGCCGAGCGCGGCTCGAAGATCGCCCAGATGCGGCGCGTTCCCACCGACCGGCGCAGCGCCTTCAGGGTTTCGTCCACCGCGGTGGGATGGTGCGCGAAATCGTCATAGACCGTGATGCCGCGGACCTCGCCCACCACTTCCAGCCGCCGTTTCACCCCGGCGAAACTCGACAGGCCGCTGCGCAACGCGGCGAGGTCCAGTCCCAATTCGGCGCCGACGGCAATCGCGGCCAGCGCATTCCTGACGTTGTGCTCGCCCAACATCGACATCTGGAAGCGGCCGTGGTCCTGTGCGCCATGCACCACGGTGAAGCCCGTGCCGGCGCCACTCTCGATGTCGACGGCGCGCCAGTCGGCGGCGGCGGCCAGACCGAATGTCTGCACCCGGCTGCGCGCGAGCGGTGCCAGCGCCGCCGCGTCAGGGCTGTCGGCCCCCAGCAAGGTCAGGCCACCGCGCGGCACCAGGTTGACCAGCCGCCTGAAGGCCAGGCGCACCTCGTCCAGGTCGGCGTAGATGTCGGCGTGGTCGAACTCGATGTTGTTGACGACGGCGATGTCGGGCAGGTACTTCAGGAACTTCGCCGTCTTGTCGAAGTAGGCGCTGTCGTACTCGTCGCCCTCGATGACGAAGGCCTTGCCCTTGCCGATCCGGTAGCTGGCGCCGCCGCTGCCGAAATTGCGCGCGATGCCGCCGACGAGCACGGTGGGATCGGCGCCGGCCGCCGTCAGCAGCCACCCGGTCAACGACGTCGTCGTCGTCTTGCCGTGGGTGCCGGCAATCACGATCGACTGCGCGTCCCAGAGCCACTGGTCGCGGATCGCCTCGGGCAGAGACGTGTAGCGCAGGTTGCGGTCGAGCACCGCTTCCAGTTCGGCATTGCCGCGTGAAATGGCATTGCCGACCACGACGAGATCGAGCAGGCCGGCGACATTCTCGGGCCGGTACCCCTCGAGAACCGTGATGCCCTCGGCGGCCAGGAAGTCGCTCATCGGCGGATAGACATGCTCGTCGGATCCGCTCACGTCGTTGCCGGCATGCTTGAGCAGTGCCGCCAGCGTCGCCATGGCCGTACCGCACACGCCGATCAAGTGGATGCGCGCCACTAGGACACCGCCGCCTCGGAAATGACCACCGCCGGTGAGCCGTCGCCCACGACCTCGGCCCGCACGCCGAAGGGCAACGTCCACGTCGGCCCAGCGGTGTGGCCGGACGGGAAGCCGAACAGGACCGGACCGCCAAAGGCGGCCGTGAAATCGCGCAGCACGTCGCGAATCGCCGGCTCGCCGCCGGGTTCGTCGCATCCGGGAAACTCCCCGAAGACCATCGCGCTGGCGCGCCCGAGAATGCCTGCCTGCAGCAGTTGCGTCAGCATGCGATGAATGCGGTACGGCCGCTCGCCGATGTCTTCGAGAAAGAGGATGCAGCCGCCGGGCGGGTCGAACGCCCACGGCGTGCCCAGCGACGACACCAGCTGCGTCAGGGTGCCGCCGGTCAGGATCCCCGTGGCGCGCCCAGGGCGCAGCGCTGCGAGCGCCGCCGGGCGCAGCTCCCCCGCCGGTTCGGCCGACATCACGACGCGGCGAAACGACGACTCGTCGTAGGCCGACGGTCCACCGGCCAGCCGGCGATCGATCATCGGCCCGTGGATGGCCGCCAGGCCATGCCGTTGATAGAACGTGAGAATCGCGGTGATGTCGCTGTAGCCGATCAGCGCCTTGCGGGACGAGCGCAGCACGGCCGGGTCGAGCAGGGGCAGCACCTGGGCGCTGCCGTAGCCGCCCCGCACCGCGACCAGCGCGGCGACCGAGGGGTCGGCCCACGCCTGTTGAATCGCCCGGGCGCGAACGTCCGCGGCGCCGGCCACGAAGCGGTCTTTCGCAAACACCGACTCGTCGTAGACGGCCTCGAGCCCCAACCGCGCGAGCTCGGCCGCGCCGGCCGCCAGTTCCTCGGCTGGAAACGAACTCGCCGGCGCCACCAGGGCCACCCGGTCGCCGGAGTTGAGGCGGCGCAAGGCGATCACAGATAGGCCGCCATTTCGGCGGCCACCAGCTGGTGTTCCTCGCGCCCGAGAATCTGGCGAAGGTCGCGAATCCGGCGCGACGCGCCGGGCCGCTCGCCGATCAGGAAGCGCTCCTTCGCCCGCCGCAGCCTCGCGAACGCATCATCGCTCCGCGCCGCGGTGATGGTGCCGGCCTCGACGGCGCGGACGAGGGCCTCGAGGGTGCGCGCCTGCAGATCGACGTCGCCGCTGCAGATCAGGATGCCGTCGCAGCCGGCGCGGATAGCCTCGACCGCCGATTCCGGTACCGGGTAGCGGGCGCTGACCGCCTTCATCTCGAGGTCGTCGCTCAGGATGACGCCTTCGTACCCCAGTTCGTCGCGTAAAAGCGCCTGCACGATTCGCGGCGACAGCGTGGCGGGGCGCTGGTCGTCAAGCGAGGGCACCAGGACATGGGCCGTCATGATGAACGCCACCTGCGCCGCCACCGCCGCGCGGAACGGCTCGAACTCGATCGCGCGCAGCCGGTCGGGCGGGTGCTCCACCAGCGGCAGCTCGACATGCGAGTCGGTGCTGGTATCGCCATGCCCCGGGAAGTGCTTGCCGCAGGCGGCCACGCCCGCTTCCTGCAAGGCGGTGATGATGACGCGGCCCAGGCGGGCGACGTCCTCGGCCTTCTCGGCGAGGGCGCGGTCGCCGATCACCGGGTTCTTCGGGTTGGTGTGGATGTCGAGCACCGGCGCGTAGTCGAGCGTGATGCCGACGGCGCGCAACTCGCCGGCCAGCGCCGTGGCAAAACGCGCAGCGAGGGCCTCGCCCTCGCTGCCGGCCCGGCCCAGGGTGGCCATGGGCGGCCACTTCGTGAACGGTTCCGTCAGCCGCGCGACGCGGCCGCCCTCCTGGTCCACACTCACCCAGGCCGGCGACGTGCGGCCGAGGCTCTCGGCTTCGGCCGCCAGCTCGGCCACCTGCTCCGGCGCCTCGATGTTGCGACTGAACAGAATGACGCCGCCCAGATCAAATTCCCGCGCCAGCGATCGCATCTCGACCGGCAGCGTGCGGCCGGGAATGCTGCCGATCAAGAACTGGCCGATGTCGCGTCGCGTGGCTAGGGGCATGGTTGGCGGGCTCCTGAGAATTATAATTGCGTCGTGCGTATCTCAGCGTCGGCTCCGACACGAATTGATCTGGCAGGCGGCACCATCGACATCTGGCCGCTGTATCTGTTTCATCCCGGCGCCCAGACCCTGCACGTCGCGATCAGCCTGCGCGCCCACGCGTGGATCGAACCGCGGCCCGACGACCGCGTCGAGTTGATTTCCGAAGACATCGACCGCGTGGTGAACCTGCCCGCCGATCAGCTCGGCACCGACGAGACGCTGCCGCTGCTCGGGCGCCTGGTGCACCGCTTCGGCGGGCATGGCCTGCGCCTGACCACGCGCGGCGAGTCCCCCGCCGGCGCCGGCATTGCCGGCTCGTCGGCCCTGAACATCGCCATTTGCGGCGCGCTGGCGCGCTTCAAGGGCGAGGAGCTGGACCCCGAAGAGCTGATGGAGGTCGCCAAGGACGTCGAGGCGCAAGTGATTGGCGTGCCGACAGGCCTTCAGGACTACCGCCCGGCGATGTACGGCGGCATTGCCGCACTGGAACTGACGGCCGGGCGGCCGACCCGCGTGCCCCTGGACGTCGACGCGGCAGAGCTGCAACAGCGCCTGGTGCTGTGCTACACCGGCGAACCGCGCAATTCGGGCACCAACAATTGGGACATCACCAAGCGCCACATCGACGGCGACCGCCACGTGTTCGACTGCTTCGAACGCATTCGCGATACCGCGGCGGCGATGCGCGCGGCCCTGAACCAGGGCGACTGGGAGGCCACCGGCCGCTGTCTCGCCACCGAGTGGGAGAACCGCAAGCGCCTGGCGCCGGGGGTCACCACCCCGGCCATCGACGCGTTGATTGCCCGGGCCCTGGCGGCAGGCGCGCAGGGCGCCAAGGTCTGCGGAGCCGGCGGCGGCGGCTGCCTGGTCTGCCTGGCTCCCCCCGACCACGTGCCGGCCGTGCGCGAGACGCTGGCCGACGGTGAGGCGCGGGTGCTCGACTTCCACATCGAGACCACCGGCCTGAGCGTGGTCGAAGAATGAGCTTGCCCCTGCCTGCGCCACTGGACAACCGCGCGGTCGCGCGAGTACTGCTGGAGATCGCCGACCTGCTCGAGCTGAAGGGCGAGAACCCGTTCAAGATCCGGGCCTACCGCAACGGCGCCGACGTCGTCGCGCACGCGGCCGAGGCGGCCGCCGCGCTGGACGAGGCGGGCTTGCGGTCGTGGTCGGGCATCGGCAAAGACCTGGCGACCCGCATTCGCGACATTGCTGCCACCGGCACCTGCGAAATCCGCAACGAGCTGCTCAAGGAGTTCCCCGAGACGCTGCTGGAGGTGTTGCGTCTGCAGGGCGTCGGCCCGAAGACCGTGGCCACGCTCTACAAGGAGCTGCACATCAAGAGCCTTGACGACCTGGGCCAGGCCGCCCGCGCGGGACGGATTCGCGGTCTCAAGGGCATGGGCGCCAAGAAGGAGGAGCTGATCCTCAAGGCGCTCGACGAACGGCAGCGCCATGCCGGGCGCCATCTGCTGGCCAGGGCCAGCGACGTCGCGGATGCGCTGATCGCCTACCTGGCGGCGCACGCGCCGGCCGCCACCATCATCACCGTCGGCAGCGTCCGCCGCGGCGCCGAAACCAGCGGCGACCTCGACCTGCTGGCCACCGGCGCCGACGCGACACTGGCCGACGCGTTTGTCGCCTACCCGACGGTCGAGCGCGTGCTCGGCCACGGGCCGACCAAGGCGAGCGTGCTGCTGCGGGGCGGCTACCAGGCCGACCTGCGGATCGTGCTGCCCGCGCAGCGCGGGGCGGCCATGCAGTACTTCACCGGGTCGAAGGCCCACAACATTGCGCTGCGTGACCGCGCCCTCGAGCGCGGCTGGAAGCTCAACGAGTACGGCTTGTTCGACGAGCAGGAGCAGCCGATCGCCGGCGCCACCGAGGAAGGGATCTACGAGGCCCTCGGCCTGGCCTGGATTCCCCCGGAACTGCGCGAGAACCGGGGCGAGATCGACGCCGCCGTCAAGGCCTCGCTCCCCGCCCTGATCACGGCGGCGGACCTGCGCGGCGACGTGCACATGCACACTACCGAGTCGGACGGCCGCGAGAGTCTCGAAACGATGGTGGCGGCCGCCCAGGCGCGCGGCCTGCAGTACATCGCCATCACCGACCACACCCAGTCGCTGGCCATGACCAACGGCCTCGACGAGTCGCGCGCCTACGCGTTCGCCGACCGCATTCGCAAGTATTCCTCGACCCTGGCGAAGTTTACGGTGCTGGCGGGAATCGAGTGCGACATCCTCGCCGACGGCCGGCTCGACCTCGACGACGACTGCCTGGCCTCGCTCGACGTGGTCGTCGCCTCGGTGCACTCGGCCATGCAGCAGGATGAAGCGGAGATGACGGCGCGGGTGATCCGGGCCATCGAACATCCCTCGGTCGACATCATCGGCCATCTCACCGGCCGCATGCTGTTGCGCCGCGATCCGTCGCGGGTCAACGTCGAAAAGGTCATTGATGCCGCGGCCGCCAACGGCGTGGCCCTCGAGATCAACTCGCAGCCGTACCGGCTGGACCTCTGTGACAGCCATGCCCGATTGGCCCGGGACCGCGGCGTCAGGATTGCCATCAACTCCGACGCCCACGAGATCGACGCACTGGGCTACACCCGCTGGGGCGTGCTGACCGCGCGCCGCGCCTGGTTGAGCAAGGACGATGTCGTGAATACCTTGCCGGTTGCCCAGTTCCGCAAGGCGCTGCGCCGGAACCGGGGGTGACAATGTGGTCCGGCTTTAGCCGGACCGTGCTACCCGTATAATCCCCCCATGACTCCGGCCGAGGAAATCAAGAAGCTGTACTACGGCGCCACGAAGGCCACCATCCAGCGGGATGTCGAGCGCGCCATCGATCTGCTGAAGGCGCTGCCCGATGAGGATCAGCGCGAGAAGGTCGCGGTTTACATGGACGGCTTGTCGCAGATGCGGTCGGAGTGGTCGGCCTCCGCTCGTCCGCAGGCCGGCGAGCGACGGCGCGAGCGCGGCGGCGCGCCTACTTATGGCCCGAAACCAGGCGCTTCCGCGCCGCGAGGCGCAAAGCCTCCGGCACGTTCCGGTCCGTCGAAATCTTCTTCACGTCGCTCTCGGTAAGGCGCTGCAGCAGGGTCATCGACATCGCCACCGGGGTCTTCGAGTTCTTCACCAGGCTGAGCGTCACGCTGTAGTTCTTGGTCCAGGCGCGCGTGCTGGCGATGGTGCGCAGGATGTCTTCCGAGACGTTGCCCATCTTGGCGAACGCCTCCACTTCGGCCTCGTTCACCTTCGGACAACTGAGCACCGCCGAGGCAACCATGCGGTTGGGGTCGCGAATCAGCACCGCCCGCATTTCCCGCGTCCCCTTCATCGCGCACTTGACCTTTTCGGGCACGGTCATGTTGGCCAGGCGCTGGGTGAAGGTCTGGGCCGACTCGCCGTCCTCCTGCGCGAAGGCCGCGCCCGACTGATCGGCGTCGAGCAGCGGCTCCTCGAAGTCGGGCGCCGGCGTGTCGGAGGGATGAATGCCGCGGGCCACGAAGAACTCGCGCAGTTCGGTCGGCACATCGGCGCGGGCGATGAAGTTGGCCAGCAGGTCGTCCGGCAACAGCGCCAGGGTGGCGTTGGCGGTTTCGCGAATTTCCGAATCGGCGTCGGCGGTCAGGATCATCAGGATCCCGAGCTGCTCGAGCGGACGCGGGGCGATGGCGCCCTGCGCCGCCAGCAAGCGCACGTCACGTGCCACTTCGCCGCGCCGGAAGAAGTCCAGCAGCGGGGTGCGGAGGCCGGCATCCATCAATAACGAACCAGGAAGTCTTCGTAGTCGTCGCGGCCGATGCGGACCCACAAGGTGTCGCCGGCTTCGCCAAGCAACCGGCCGGCCTGGCCATTGATGCTGAACTGCACCGCCGAGGCGTTGTCGCCCAGCAGCCACAGTTCTTCGCCCAGCTCGAACGGCAAGGTCTCGCCCTGCTCGACCGTCCGGCGCAACACCTCGCGGCCATCCGCGACGACGCGCAGTTGGCAGCGCGACGACAGGGTGAGGGTGATGACCACCGGCCGCGGCAACGGCGCCGACGTTTCGGTGAAGCCACCGGCCGGAAGGATCTCGGGCCGCAAAGGCGGCGGCGCCGGCACGGTCTGGATCAGGGCCGAGGGATCGGCGACGGGCGCCACCGGCCAGCCAAAGTAGGCGACGCCGGCAAGCAGCGGCAACACAGTGCCTACGAACGCGATCAACCGCTGGAAGGAGTGCGACGGTTCTGCGGTGGGCACCACCGCCGCGGCCGGCGCCGATGCCGGCAAGTCGTCTGGATGCGCGACGGCGAACTCGCGGAGTAACTGGTCAGGATCGAGGCCGACTTCACTCGCGACGGCGCGGACGATGGCGCGGCGATAGATGCCGCCGGGCAGCGCCGACACACAATCGTTCTCGAGGCACTCGATCGTGCGCACGGACAGCTTGGTCGTCTCCGCTAACTGGCGGCACGACAGACCTCTTTCCTCACGCGCCTGCTTAAGGCGCATGGCCGGCGCGAGCGGGCCTTGCATACTTGCTGCCACGGTGGACAAACGTTGGTTGATTGCCAGAACTGCCTATCTTTCAACGGGCAGAGCGACATCTTAGGAAACCGGGTGCGCCGAGTCAAACCCCAAACGCAGATCAATGACTCGTTTCTGCACAAACTCGGCGAGCGATTGTCTTTTTCCGGGAATGAACGCCCCGATGGCCGCCGCGCCCGCTGCGCCGGTGGTCGCCACGAAGGGAATCGATGACACGTCGACGCCGCCTATCGCTAGCACCGGCCGGTCGCCGGCCGACTTCACGACGGCCGCCAGGCCAGGCCACCCCAGGCACGTCGCGGCGGGCTTCGACGGTGTTGCCAGGACGGTGCCGGCAATGAGGTAGTCGGCAATTCCCTCAGAAATCTGGTGAAGGGCGCCATGGATCGACCGCCCGATCACGAAGCCGGGAGGCGCCAGCCGTCGCGCGTCGGCCACGGTGAACGACCGTTCCCTAAGGTGAACGCCCGCGGCGCCGGCCGCCAGTGCGACATCGAGTCGGTCATTCACCAATACCTGGACGTTTGTCTCGCGCGTGTCGGCCACGATCGCCGTGACCAGGCGGGCCAACGCCGCCGCCTCGAGGTCAGGTTCGCGCACCTGCACCAGATCCACCCCCGCGGCTGCGGCAGCCGAGACCTGGGCCCTGAGCGCATCGAGCCAGTCGCCGGGGGCCACGCCAAGCGAGGTCCCCAGCCGCCGCCGGTCGGTGACCAGGCAGAGAATCATTCGGGGTCGTCTGGCGAAGGGACGGGGGAGCGGTTGCCTAGTACGTCGGCCAGTTCAATGAGCGCGGCGCCGAGGTTCACCAGTCCGAGACCGCTGATGGCGCCACGCAGGTAGTTGCTGGTCAGCACGGCTTCGATCGCCGGCGACCACTCCACGAAGTAGTTTCGCTCCCAGAAGGTCGACCACGGGAGCAGCACCAGCAGGAGTCCTGTTTCGAGCAGGAGCGCCACGAAGAGAAGGCGTCTAAACAGAAATCAGCCCCGGGCCTGGACTTTGGACAGCCGGTCGATATGTCCTGACACGTCCCGGTAGCCGCCGGACTCGGATTCGAGCTCGACGAAGACGGCCAGGGCGCGCGAGCCCTCGCCCACCGTCTCGAGCGTCCGGGCGAGGTCGTACAGCAGCGACCGGCCGGCGTCGGCGTTGGGCGACGGCGCCTCGGCGGCGCGTTCCAGCCATTCAATCGCGCGCGGCAGGTCCTCGCGTTCGAGATACAGCCGGCCCAGCATCGAGGCCGCGTCGAAACGCTGCCGCGGCGAGAGCGTCGCGCCCTCGAGCGCCTTGATGGCGTCGTCGGTCATGCCCATCTCGTGATACGTGAGGGCCAGACGATATTGTTCCGCCGCCGCTTCTTCGGCCGACTGCCGGCTCGACTCGTCGCGCAGCCCGCGGAACACCTGGTCGAGCGATCGCGGCGGCGGCGGGATCAGCGGCAGCGGCGCGGCCGGCTCCTCGAGCGCCGCGGTGAGATCGATCTCGATCGTCCCCGAATCGGTGAACGGATCGGCGGGCGGCGTGGCCGGCGCCGGTGCGTTAACCGGCTTGGTCGGCGCGGCCGCCGGCGCCGGCGGCGCGTCGAACGAGAAGCCCTCGTTCAGGTCCATCTTCTCGCTGGCCAGGAACGGGCTGTCGCCGCTCAGGCGGTCGGCGATGATGGCGTCCGGATCGGCCTCGCCGAGCATCACCAGGGCGCGGCGGAAGCGGTCCAGGTTGGCGCGGTTCCACGGCTCGCGGGCGACCAGGTCCTCGCTGATGATGCGGGCTTCGAGGCCGCGGCCGACATTCAGGTAGGCGTCCGCCAACTGCGCCTGGGCCTCGTACATCGTCGCCTCGAGGCTGCCGTCGACGCAGATCTCCACCAGCCGCATCAGCGCCACCAGGTGGGTGGGCACGCGAATCGTGAACTCGTGCAGCGCCACGGCCGCGGCGGCATAGTCGCCTTCGCCGACGGCGGCGTCGGCCACGGTGTCGATGCACTGGTAGCCCGCCTCGGTATTGGTCTCGGCCAGCCGGCACCCGACCACGACCGCCGCCTGGGCCTGGCTGCGGTCGAGCGTCAGCGCCTGCGTGATGGCGGCCCGGCCCTCATCGGTGCGGCCCGCCGTCAGCTCCATCTCGCCGAGGGTGATCCACAGGGCGGGATCGGCCCCGGCCGTCTCGGCCGACAGGTAGGTCCTGGCCTTGTCGAGATCGCCTCGGCCGACATAAGCGATGGCCAGCCTGGCGCGAACCTCCAGGTCCGACGGGTCGGCGGCGGCCACTTCGGCCAGCACGTCCAGCGCGGCGTCGCCCTGCCCCGCCCGCTCCAGGCCGGCGGCGACTTGCTTCAGCTCGGTCGCACCGCTCGCGACCTTGCGCGCCAGCTCCGGCGTGCTGCCGGCCAGGTAGGCGCCAAACAGGCGGAGGCGCACTTCCTCGTCGCCCTGGTCGAGGTCGAACGCCGCCTGGAGCGCAACCAGGGCGTCGGCGCCGCGGTCCTGCTTCTCGTAGCGGGCGGCGACGTCGCGGAACTCGCGCAGCGCGGTGACGACGTCGCCGGTCTCGGCGGCGAGGTGGGCGGCGCGCACACGGGCCTCGAGATCGTCGGGATCCAACGTGCCGAGGCGAATGGCGATCTCGGCGGCGCCCTTCTTGTCGCCGCGCGCCTTGCGGCGATCGGCAACGGTCTGGAAGAACTGCTTGGCGTCCGCCAGCGTGCCCTGGCGGGCGGCGAGGTCGCCCGACTGCACCAACGCGTACTCGTCGTCGGGCTTGAGCTTGAGAATCTTCTTGAAGACCGCGGCGGCCTTTGGATAGAACCCCTCGGCCGACAGGTGATCGGCGATGCGGGTGAACTGCTGAAGGCCCTTGTCCAGCTGGTTGGCGCGGACGTAGAGGTCGCCCAGGGCGTTGGCGCTGTTCCAGTCGCGCGGCTGGGCCTCGACGATCTTCACGTACTCCGCGATGGCCGCATCGATGCGTCCCTGTCGTAGCGCTTTTTCCGCGCTCTTGAGCGCGGTGTCACGGTCGAACGGCGGCACTATGTCGAGCCCTCAGGCAATGGTATCAAACAGGGTTGCCGGCCGAAACGTTCGCCGGTGCTGTGGCGAGTAGCCAAAGCGTGCAACCGCCGCCAGATGGTCGGCGGTGGCGTAGCCCTTGTGGCGGTCGAATCCGTACCGGGGATCAGCGGTGTGCAACTCCTGCATCATTCGATCCCGGGTCACCTTGGCGACAATCGAGGCGGCGGCGATCGCCGCCGAGCGGCGGTCACCGCCAACCACGCCGCGCTGTGCCATCGGCAACGACGGAATTCGAAAGGCATCTACCAAAACTGCATCTGGCAGCGGGGCCAGGGCGAGGACGGCGCGCCGCATGGCCTGCAGCGTGGCCTGGTGGATGTTGATGAGGTCGATCTCGCCGGGGGTGACCGCCACCACGGTCCAGGCCACGGCCTTGCCGATAATCTCGTCGTGCAGGCGCTCGCGCTGCGCGGCGGTCAGCGCCTTCGAATCGGCCAGGCCGTCGATGCGCCGATCGGGGTCGAGGATCACGGCGCCGGCCATCACCGGGCCGGCCAGGCAGCCCCGCCCGACTTCGTCGACTCCGGCGACACAGACAAAGCCGTATCGCCGGAGCGCGTTCTCAATCGTGCGGCGTGCGGAGACCTTGCGCACGAGCCGTGCTAGGAGGTCTTCTTGACTTCCTTCATGCGGGCCGCCTTGCCCTTGAGGTCGCGCAGGAAGTACAGCTTCGCGCGGCGGACCTTGGCGGAGCGCAGCACTTCGACCTTCGAGATGGTCGGCGAGTGCAGCGGGAAAATGCGCTCCACGCCCTGGCTGAACGACACCTTGCGCACCGTGAAGGTGGCGCGGTTGCCGCCGCGGCGCAGGCCGATCACCACACCCTCGAACACCTGGATGCGTTCCTTGTCGCCTTCCTTGACCCGCACGTGCACGCGCACCGTATCGCCGGCCTTCATGCGCGGCCGTTCGGTCAATTGCGCCTTCTCAACCATCTCCATCGCAGTCATGACTTGCTCCTTTTACTCAACCACTCGTGTTCATCGGCGTCGAGCGCCGCGTTCGCCAGGAGGTCGGGCCGCCGTTCGGCCGTCCGCTCCAGCGCCGCGTGGCGCCGCCACCGGCGAATTTCGCCGTGATGCCCCGACAACAGCACGCCGGGCACCGCCTGTCCTGCAAACTCCGCGGGCCTCGTGTAGTGCGGGTAATCGAGCAACCCGCGCGTAAACGAATCCCCTTCCACCGACTGCTCGTCGCCGACCACGCCGGGCACCAGCCGCGCCACCGCGTCGACCACCGCCAGCGCCGGAATCTCTCCGCCCGACAGCACGTAGTCGCCGATCGACAGTTCTTCGGTCGCCAGCGACTCGCGCACGCGCTCGTCGATGCCTTCGTAGCGTCCGCACAGCAGCACGATGTGGCCGAGGCCCACCAGCCGCCGCGCCCCCGCCTGCGTGAACGGCACGCCCGCTGGTGTCAGCAACACCACCGCGTCGGGCGCCCCGCGCTGCTCGCGAATCGCGGCCAGCGCGGCAAAGAACGGCTCGGGCTTCATCACCATGCCCGGTCCGCCGCCAAACGGCACATCATCGACCACGTGATGCTTGTCCGTCGTGTAGTCCCGGAGATTGTGGACGACGATGTCGATCAATCCACTGGTGCGGGCCCGCCCCACCACGCCTTCCGCAAGGCCGGCTTCGACCATGCGCGGAAAGATCGTGATGATGTCGACCTTCACCGTCTGTCTCCCGGCCTGGCTCCGCTGCGGCGGGCTAACGCCATTCCCCGTTCAGTTCCAGCAACCCGTCGGGCGGCCGCACCGTGATGCGTTTCGCGCCGACGGCCACCGTGCAAATCTCGTCGACCAGCGGAATCAGCAACTCGCTGCGCTTCCCGGCCACCACCAACCGCACCTGCGCGGGGTCGTCGAGGACGCCGGTCACCCGCCCGACGTACTCGCCCGCCTCGGTCACCACCTCGCACCCAATCAGGTCGCGATGGAAGAACTCGCCGGCGTCGAGCAGGTCGGCGTCGACCTCGTCGGTGCGCAGTTCCTGGCCCGCCAGCAACTCCGCGTCGTTCATCGAGCCGACGCCCGAGAACAGGATCACCGGCCGGCCCTGATGCATGCGCATCGAGACCACTTCCAGCGTCGCCGGCGCGCCGTCGCGCCGCCGTGTCCACAACCGGGCGCCCTTGCGAAACCGCTCTTCCGGGAAGTCGGTTTCGGGGTTGACGATCACCTCGCCGCGATTACCGTGCGTCCGGGCAATCACGCCCACGAGGATCCCGTCGTCCCAGTTCACGGGATCTGCTAGCTGCGCCCGGTCTGGTCGCGAATGTCGAGGCTGACGCGCTTGTCGTCTTCCTCGGCGGCGCTCGACAGCAGCGTGCGCAACGCGGCCGCCGTCCGGCCCTGCCGGCCGATCACGCGGCCGAGATCGCCCGAAGCGACCTGCAGTTCGTAGACGGTGCCGCCGCGGCGCTCGGATTCACGCACGCTGACCGCCTCCGGCTGGTCGGCCAGGGCCTTCGCGACAGCTTCGACGAGTCCCTTGAGATCCGCCACAGCCGTCCCTTAAGCGGTCGGGGCCGCGGGCGCCGCGGCCACCGGCTCGGCCACCACGCCGCGATCGCGGGTCATGTGCCTGGCCATCAGCGTGCGCACCGAGTCGGACGGCCGCGCGCCGACCTTCACCCAGTGGGCGACCTTGTCCTTGTCGATTTCGAACACGGCGGGCTTGGTGCGGGGATTGTAGAAGCCGAGGATGTCGATGAACTGACCTTCCTTCTTGGAGCGGGCTTCGGAGACCACGATACGGAAGAACGGGCGCTTCTTCGAACCGGTACGACGCATGCGAATCGACAACATCTTGAACTCTCTACCTGCGGCACACCGTGGCCGCGCTTCGGGTTACGCCGGCGCACTCGCGTGCGCCGCAACTAACGCATCAAACTGAACGGGCTCTTCTTCTTTTTCTTCTTCGGCGCCGCGGCAATGGGCTCGCCCGTCATCTGGCCCACCATCTTCAGCATCCGTTGCATCTCGACGAACTGCTTCAACAGGCGGTTGACGTCCTCAACCGTGGTGCCGCTGCCCTTCGCGACGCGCTTGCGGCGGCTCCCATCCAGGATGTCCGCCTGCTTCCGCTCCGCGGGCGTCATCGAATTGATGATCGCTTCGATCCGCGAGAGCTGCTTCTCGTCCGGCTTCTGGCCGGCCAGTTCCTTCATGCCGCCCATGCCGGGCAGCATGCCCATGATCTTCTCGAGCGGGCCCATCCGCTTCAGCATGCGCAGCTGATCGCGGAAGTCTTCCAGCGTGAACCCGCCCTTGCGGATCTTCGCTTCCAGCTTCTCGGCGTCGCCCTGGTCGATGACCTCTTCGGCCTTCTCGATCAGCGACAGCACGTCGCCCATGCCGAGCATGCGCGACACGAACCGGTCGGCGTGAAACGGCTCGAGGTCTTCCAGCTTCTCGCCGCTGCCGACAAACGCAATCGGCACGCCGACCACCGACACCACCGACAGCGCCGCGCCGCCGCGGGCATCGCCGTCGATCTTCGTCAGCACGACGCCGGTCACGCCCATCTGCGCGTTGAACTCACCCGCGCTCTTGATGGCGTCCTGCCCGGTCATCGCATCCGCGACGTAGAGCAAGTCGGTCGGCCCGGCAATCTCCCGAATCGCGACCAGCTCCTTCATGAGCTCGTCGTCGATGTGCAGCCGGCCCGCCGTGTCGACGATGACGACGTCGTTGCCGACCGCCTTGGCCTCGGCGAGCGCGCTCTTCGTGCGCGCCACCGGGTCCATGTTGCCCACCGGATCGTGCACCCGCACGCCGGCCTGTTGCGCGACGATCGCCAGCTGCTGGATGGCCGCCGGGCGCCGCACGTCGGTCGACACCACAATCGGGTGCCGGCCCTGCTTCGCCAGCCACTTCGCCAGCTTGCCGGTCGTCGTCGTCTTGCCCGAGCCCTGGAGCCCGAGCATCAAAATCACGCGCGGCCGCGCCGAGCTTTCCGTCAGGCCGCCCTTGGCATCGCCAAACAGCGCCAGCAGTTCATCCCGGACGATCTTGATGACCTGCTGGCTCGGCGTCAGGCTCTTGAGGACCGCCTGGTCCATCGCCCGATCGCGGACGCGATCGACGAAGGCCTTGACGACCTTGAAGTTGACGTCGGCCTCGAGCAACGCCATCCGGATTTCACGGAGGACGTTTTCGACCGTCGCTTCTGTGAGACGTGTTTCTCCCTTGATTGACTGGAAGACGTCCTGCAGGCGATTGCTTAACGCGTCGAACATTTTAGTAGCGGCGGCTCTTCCGACCCGCCGGCGGTCACCACGGCGAAGGCCTACCTCCGCCGCGCAAACCCTTATCCTACATGAACTTCAAGGAATTGGTCAAACGGACTCGAGCCGGTGCCCGAGCTTGTCTTTCTTGACCTTCAGGTACTTGCGGGTGGTGTCGGAGGCGGCAATCTCGAGCGGCAGGGTCGACGACACGGCGAGCCCGTACCCCTGCAGGCCCACGAACTTACGGGGATTGTTGGTCAGCAGGCGCATGGTCCGGACCCCCAGGTCGCGCAGGATCTGGGCGCCGATGCCGTAGTCACGCTGATCCGGCTTGAACCCCAGCTTTTCGTTGGCTTCGACCGTGTCGAGGCCCTCGTCCTGAAGCGCGTAGGCGCGAATCTTGTTGGCCAGGCCGATTCCGCGCCCCTCCTGGTTGAGATACAGCAACACGCCGCGGCCTTCGGCAGCGATGGTCCGCATCGCCGCGTCGAGCTGATCGCCGCAGTCGCAGCGCGCCGAGTGGAAGACGTCGCCGGTCAGGCACTTCGAGTGCACGCGCACCAGCACGTCCAGCCCCGAACCAATGTTGCCGGCCACCAGGGCGACGTGCGTCATGCTGTCGAGCAGGCTGGTGTAGGCATGGATCCGGAAGGGGCCGAGCTCGGTGGGCAAATCGGCTTCCGCCGCCTTCTCGACCAGGCCTTCGTGCTGCATCCGGTGCTTGATCAAGTCCGCGACCGTGATCATCAGCAGCTTGTGCTTGCGCGCGAACGTCACCAGTTCGGGCACGCGCGCCATGGTGCCGTCCTTCTTGGCGATCTCGCAGATCACGCCCGCCGGCATCAGGCCGGCCATGCGCGACAGGTCGACGGCCGCCTCGGTCTGGCCGGCGCGCACCAGCACGCCGCCGTCGCGGGCGCGCAGTGGAAACACGTGGCCCGGCCGCGCCAGGTCGGCGGCCCTGGTCTTCGGGTCGATGGCCGCCAGCACCGTGGTCGCGCGATCGTGCGCCGAAATGCCGGTCGAGGTGCCGCGCTTGGCCTCGATGCCGACGCAGAACGCGGTCTCGAACTGCGTCGAGTTCATCTGCTGCGGGACCTGCAGCGGGATGTTCAGCTCGTCGAGCCGCGCGGCGGTCATCGGCATGCAGATCAGCCCGCGCCCGTGCGTCATCATGAAGTTGATGGCCGCCGGGGTCACGTGCTCGGCGGCGATGGTCAGATCGCCCTCGTTCTCGCGATCCTCGTCGTCCACGACAATCAGCATCTCGCCGCGGCGATAGGCCGCGACCGCGGCCTCGATGGTGGCAAACGGCGACTTGCCACGCGCGCCCTTGGCGATTCGCAGGGGCTTGGGACTGGGGGCTTTTGGCTTGGGGGACTTGCTCATGATTTCCGCAGCTCCATGGCGCGGACCACGTATTTGCCGATCATGTCGCACTCGAGATTGACCTTGTCACCGGCGCGCAGCGACTTCAGCGTGGTGTGATTCCAGGTGTAGGGAATCACCTGGACGTCGAACTGGCGCTCGCCCAGTCCGGCCACCGTCAGGCTGATGCCGTCGACGGCCACCGAACCTTTGCGGATGAAGTAGGCCGCCAGCGTGGTCGGAAACACGACGGTCAGCCAGTGCGACTCCGCCTCGGCGCGCACGTCTTCCACGGTGCCGACGCCGTCAACGTGGCCGAGCACGAAGTGCCCGTCGACCCGGCCCTCGAAGCGCATGGGCCGCTCGAGGTTCACGGCCTGGCCGCGCTGCAGGGCGCCAAAGGTGGTGACCCGCGCCGTTTCCGGCCCGACGTCGGCCATCACGTCCTCGCCATCGACCAGGATCACCGTCAGGCACACGCCGTTCACGGCGAGGCTGTCGCCCAGCTTCAGCTGCGGCGCCAGCTCGGTGCGAATGCGCACGCGGTAGCCGCCGCCGGTGCCCTTCACCTCGGCCAGCGTGCCGACCGCCTCAACGATTCCCGTGAACATCGGCTTCCATCCAAGCATCCGGCCCTAGGGTCTCAACACGCACTGGCAGCAGTTGCGACAGCGGCACCGGCATTCCGTCGAAGAACCTGACGCCCCGCTCACCCAGTACGGTGGGCGCCACGATCACGATTACGCGATCCACGACACCGGCCCGCCAGGCCGCAGCGTGGATGGCGCCGCCGCCCTCGAGCAGCAGCGTCGAGATGTCCCATGCCAGCAGAGCGCGAAGGTCGGTGCGGAGGTCGCCGCTGCCCTCCACCAGGCTGGCGCCGGCGGCCCGCAACACGGCGGCGCGCGCGGGATGGTCCCTCACCGTGCCGGCCGCGGTGAATATTATGACCGGGCCGGCGTCGAGCGTCGAGAACAGGCGGGCCGTGGGCGGCGTCCGCAGGCGGCGATCGAATACCACCCTGGCCAGGGGGCGCAGGCGATGGCAATCCCGCGCCGTCAGCACCGGGTCGTCGGCCAGCACGGTACCGGAACCCACGCCGACGGCATCAACCGCGCCGCGCAGCCGCTGCGTTCGCCGATTGGCCTCGGCCGAGGTCAACGGCGTTCGCACGCCGGGCGCCGCCGCCATCATGGAATCGAGGCTGGTGGCGGCCTTCACAATCACCATGGGCCGGCCCTCGGTCTGGATCAGGGTGAAGGCGCGGTTCAGGCGCGCGGCCTCCTCGCCCAGCAGGCCGACCTCCACCTGGATGCCACTCGCGCGCAACTCGGCGAAGCCGCGGCCGCAGACCAGCGGATTCGGATCGGTCATCGCCGCGACCACGCGGGCAATGCCGGCGTCGATGATGCGGCGGGTACACGGGCCGGTGCGGCCCTGATGGCAGCACGGTTCGAGCGTGACATACATGGTCGCGCCGCGGGCCCGGTCGCCGGCTTCCTCGAGTGCCAGCACCTCGGCGTGCGCGTCGCCGGCTCGCGGGTGCCGCGCCTGCCCCACCACCACGCCGCCCGCGACAATCACCGCGCCCACCAGCGGATTGGGCGTCGTCACGCCCTCGGCCCGCCGCGCATGAAACAGGGCGCGGCGCATGTAGTCGGCGTCGCTCACCATTTTTCCTGGAAGATCGCGTCGACGTACTCGCGCGGCGAGAACGGCAGCAGGTCGTCCACGCCCTCGCCGACGCCGATGTAGCGGATCGGCAGCTGCAGGTCATGGGCAATGGCGACGGCGATGCCGCCCTTCGCGGTGCCATCCAGCTTGGTGAGAACGATGCCGGTCACGCCGGCCACGGCGGTGAACTCGCGCGCCTGCGCCAACCCGTTCTGACCGACCGTGGCGTCGAGCACCAGCAGGACCTCGTGCGGAGCTCCGGGCACCTCGCGGCCGGCCACCCGCTTGATCTTGTCGAGCTCGTTCATCAGGTTGGTGCGCGTGTGGAGACGCCCGGCGGTGTCGACGAGCACGATGTCGCGCTGGCGTGCCTTGCCGGCGGTGATCGCATCGAAGACGACGGCCGCCGGATCGGAACCCTCGCGTGCCCGCACCATGTCGACGCCGGCGCGGTCGGCCCAGATCTGGAGCTGGTCGACGGCCGCGGCGCGGAAGGTGTCGGCGGCGCAGATCAGCGGCGAGCGGCCCTCGCGCTTCAGCTGATTTGCCAGCTTGCCGATCGTGGTGGTCTTGCCGACGCCGTTGACGCCGACAATCAGCATGACGTGCGGCGTGGCCGTCGGCGCGACGGCGGGCGTCGTGGCTTCGAGCACCCGCAGCATTTCCTGCTTCACCAGCTCGCGCAAGCTCTCGCCGCGCCGCTGCCGCCGGCTCACCGCGGTGACGATCTGGCTGGTGGCGGCAACGCCGACGTCGGCCATCAGCAGCACCTCTTCGAGCGCCTCGGCCGTTTCGGCATCGACGTCCCGCGTCCGCGCTTCAGGCGCGTCGGCGCTCCGCACCAGGTCATCGAAGCGGTCGACCAGTTGCTGCGTCGTCCGCTGCAACCCTTGTTTCAGCTTGTCAAACAAACCCATCGTGTCGGCAGTCTCTTTCGTTACGCGTGTTCCAGCTTCTGCTTGCGCCCCATCAGGTTGCGGATCGCGGCTTGCGGATCGCTGCGGCCGGCCAGGACGTCGGACATGGCCTGGGCAATAGGCAGTTCGATCCCGTGCAGGGCGCCGAGGGCGAGGGCGGCCTCGGTCGTGCGCACACCCTCGGCTACCATTCGGGTGCGGGCCAGAACCTGCGCCAGCGACTCGCCGCGCGCCAGCGCCATGCCCAACTGCCGGTTGCGACTGAGGTTGCCGGTGCAGGTCAGGACCAGGTCGCCAAGGCCGGCCAGTCCCGAGAGCGTGTCGCGCTGGGCGCCGAGCGCCACGGCGAGCCGCGACAGCTCCGCCAGCCCGCGCGTGATCAACGCCGCCAGCGCGTTGTGCCCAAGGCCGAGCCCTTCGACGACCCCGGCGGCGATGGCGATGATGTTCTTGAGCGCGCCGCCGATTTCCACGCCGGCCACGTCGCTGCTGCCGTAGAGCCGCAGCGCCTGCGATCGGAAGTGCGCCTGGATCATCTCGACCGCCGCCGGCGACTCGCCGGCCGCCACCATCGCGGTCGGCAGCTCGCGCGCCAGTTCGATCGCGAAGCTCGGTCCCGAGAGCACGACCATCTCGATCTGCGCCGGTCCCTCGGCCCGCATCACTTCCGACATCCGCAGCAGCGAGCCTTCCTCCAGGCCCTTGGTCGCACTGACCAGCGTGCAGCCGGCGGCCAGGTACGGGCCGGCCGCGCGCATCACCGTGCGCATGCCGTGCGACGGCACCGCCATGACCACGAACTCGGCGCCGGTGACGGCCGCCGCGATCTCGCTGGTCGGCTGCAACGACGGCGGCAATTCGATGCCGGGCAGGTAGATGCCGTTCGCGCGGGCCGCCGCCATCTGTGCGGCCAGCGCCGGATCGCGCGCCCACAGGCGCACGTCGTGGCCGGTGCGCGACAGGTGCACGGCCAGCGCCGTGCCCCAACTGCCGGATCCCAACACCCCAATGGTGTGTGTCATGTTCCCAATGCACGTTCCGTTCGCGACCACAGGCGGGCGACATTGCCGCGGTGGCGGAACAGGATGAGGACCGCCACCAGCGTGGCGCCAATCTCCACCGAACGCTGCCCGGGCAGCGCCCACTCGGCAATCGGCAGCAGCACCGTGGCGACGATCGACCCGAGCGACACAAAGCGCGTGCGCGCGACGAGCAACGCGAACGCGGCGGCGGCAATCAGCGTCGGCCACGGCGCCAGCACGCTGAACACGCCACTGGCGGTGGCGACCCCCTTGCCGCCCTTGAAGCGCAGCCACACGGGGTAGATGTGACCGACCACCGCCGCCACACCCGACGCGACGGCCGCCGGGCCGCCGCCGACGACCAGCACGGCCGCGGCGCCCTTGGCCATGTCGGCGAGCATCACCGCAATCCCCATACGCACGCCGCCGGTCCGGTAGACGTTGGCCGCGCCCACGTTGCCACTGCCGACGCGGCGCAGGTCCACACCACTGACCGAGTGGGCCATGAGGTAACCAATCGGCAGCGAGCCAATGGCGTAGCCGATCAGGATGGCGGGAAGAAGGTCCACTGGTTCGTCGAAACTCGTTAGGCGGTGTCCGCAATCAGCGGGGCACTGACCAATCCAGTATAGTGCGGCCCCCGCTGCCCTTCGACGCCGCCCGCGGCCGCCCTGGGCCTGCCAAAGGGCGGCAGCCGATCGCTGCGATAGAGGGTGACGCGGTCCACCACCGACCGGACGCCACGAACCTCGACGGCCTGCAGCAGTTTCGGCCAGTCGATGCCGCTCCCGGACATCTTGACACGCCCGATCGTCAGGTGCGGAAGCAGCGGCCGCGCTTCGGGATCGATCGTTCCGGCCAGGCGGCGCGAGACCTCCGCCTCGAGGGCGCCGAGTGCCGCCCCGCCGCTCACGACGCCGAGCCACAGCGCCCGAGGGTGCTTCGCCGAGGGGAACACGCCCAACCCGCGCCACTCGACCTCGAACGGCGGCATGGGAATGGGCGGCGCGAGTTTGTCGCACAGCCCGGCCACGGCAGTCTCGTCCACCTCGCCGATGAAGCGAACGGTCACATGCAATGACGCCGGTGAGACCCAGGTGATTCTCGGCGGCACCTTCGCCGCCTCGAGCTTGCCGGTCAGAACCCGGACGACGCGGCCGGCCTCGGCACGGACGGCATCACCGACATCGACGGCCACGAACACCCTCGCGACGGCGCGCCGGTGACCCGGCCCGCCGGGCTGCGGCGGCGTGTCGCCAAAGCTGCCGTCGGCCGCGGTGGCGGACATCAGCCCTCCAACAGCGACCGCCGCAGAAGATCGATGGCCCAGTTCGCCGACAGCGCTTTCACCATCTCGCGGCCACCCGGGAACCGGAACGTGCGCACCCGGGTGCCGGCGCCCGCCACGGCAATGCACACCGTGCCCACCGGCTTGGCATCGCTGCCGCCGCCGGGTCCGGCAATGCCGGTAATGCCCACGCCCACATCCACACCGGCGCGGTCGCGAATGCCCTCGGCCATTGCCGCGGCCACCGGCTCACTCACCGCGCCGTGCGCGTCAATCAACGATGCCGGCACGCCCAGCAACTCCACCTTGGCGGTATTGCTGTAGGCCACGACCGCGCGATCGACGTAGGCGGAACTGCCGGGAATGTCGGTCAGGCGCGAAGTGGCCAGGCCGCCCGTGCATGACTCGGCCATCGCCACTCTCCAGCCGCGGGCCCGCAACAACTCGCCGACGACGGCCTCCAGCACCGCGCCGTCGGTGCTGACGAGATCGCGGCCGAGCGCGTGCGTCAGTTCAGTCACCGCCCGTTCGAGCGACGCGGCGGCTGACGGTGCGTCGGCCGACTGCAGCAGCAGGTGCAACTCCACCTGCCCCAGGCCGGCCAGGATCGTGGTTTCGATTGGCGGATGAGCGGCGAGCCAGCGCGAGTAGATCGGCTGGACGATCTCCTCGACCGCCGACTCGCCCTTGCCTGCCACCCGGACCAGGCGGCGGAACAGCCGCGTCTCGCCGGCCATCGCAGCAAGGCGGGCGCGCACCTCCCCGTCCATCATCGGCTTCATCTCGCGCGGCGGACCCGGCAGCAGCGCAATCACCGCGGCGTCGTGCTCCAGCCACAGGCCGGGCGCGGTGCCGTGTGGATTGTCCAGGACCGCGGCGCCGCGCGGCACCATCGCCTGGCGGCGGTTGATCGCCGGCATGGGCCAGCCCCGCGACGCGAACCGGCGCTCGAGCGCGTCGACGATCGCCGGGTCCTCGAGCAGCGGCAGGCCCAGGTGCGCGGCCACCACCTCGCGCGTCAGGTCGTCATCCGTGGGGCCCAGCCCGCCGGTCAGGATCAGGACGCGATGCCCGCGCAACGCGTGGGCGATGTGTGCCGTCAGCTCCGCGCGGTTGTCGCCGACAATGGTCTTGGCGGCCACGGCGATGCCGAGATCGTTCAGGACCTGCGTGATGTACAGGGAGTTGGTATCGACCTTGCCGGGCGTCAGCAACTCGCTGCCGACGGCAATGATGGCGGCGTCGAACGGGCGCGGGTCTACGCGGTCAGCCACGCCGGCATCCACCACATGCAGACGCGCAGGACGAGGTACGAATAAACCCCGGCCATCGCGTCGTCCAGCATTATTCCGTAGCCGCCCGGCAGGTGTTCGAGACGGCCGGCCGGGTAGGGTTTCACCACATCGAACAGGCGGAACAGCAGAAACCCGACCAGGACACCGGTAAGCGAGACCGGCAGCAGCGCCAACGTGATCAGCATGCCCAGCACTTCGTCGATCACGACGGGACCAGGATCCTTGCGGCCCAGCGCGCGCTCGGCGCCACTGGCCGACCAGATGCCGGCCACCAGGACCACCGCGATCATGCCCAGCTCGAAGCCCGGCATGCCGACCCAGCGCACGAACGCGAACAACGCCAGCGCCGCGAGCGACCCGGCCGTCCCGGGCGCGACCGGAAAGAACCCGACGTAGCCGAACGAGGCAACGAAAAGCGCGACCTGGTTCATTCGGCGACCACGCGCGTGCCGGCCAGCCGATCGTGCACGGCGCGGTGGTCACTGCTGAACAAGGCCGGCACGTACGACAGGCCCAGCGTCGCCGGCACGAGCATGCACCCCACCGCCCGCAGCACTCCGCCGGCGGCATCGATGGGCCGGCCATCGTCACCAATCACCCGCAGGTTGAACAGCATCTTGCCAATCGTCTGGCCACCCGCCACCGTGAACGTCGCCACGTAGCCGAAAGCCAGGAGCGCAAGGAACGCCGCAAACGGCACGGGCGGGATGACGCGGAGATCCGCCATGGTGTTCTGCAAGCCGGCAATGCGCAGCGTCAGGAACAGGATGATGGCGTCGATGCCGGCCAGCAGCAACACGTCGATGATGCCGGCGGCGAGGCGGGCGCCCAGCGACGGCGGCTGCATCAACGACGCCATGGTCTCGCCGGCCAGCGCGCTGGCTTCACCGTCCTTGAACGCGGCCGGGGCCGGGTCGAAGGCCAGGGGCGTTTCCATGCGCACCGGCCGGGTCGTCCGTGGCCGGTTACGCGGAATCTCCGTGGTCGCGCGCCGCACGGCCAGCGGCGCCTTGGCGGGACGCGGCGGCAGCAGCGGTGCGTCATCGAACGGCAGCCCATCCGGGTCGGGTGCCGCCGTGCCGTCTCCAGGGGCCATCCAGGTATCGGCCTCGGCCGCCGATTCAGCGGCCATGGTCATGGCCTCGTCCGCCGGTTCGACCTCCTCCGTGTGACGCGTATCCACGACCGGCGGGGCGGCAGGAATCGCCCGGCCGGCCGGTTCGGGCTCCTCCGGCTCGGGACCGCCAAACATGCGATCCAGATCCAGCGTGCCGCCGGCAAGGCTGTCGGGCTGACGGCTCATGGACTGCAACTCGAAGTCCGCGTTGGACTCGGCGCCTTCCTGGCGTAACGTCAGGTCGGGATCAGAGTTGAGCGGCGACAGCGAGAAGTCGTACTGGCAGTTCCGGCACCTGTCGGTGGTCTCGAAACCGAGGTAGCCGCACTTCGGACACTTCATTCGCGGGGTGGCGAGGCGGCAGCGGCTGCAGCCGACGACGCCGACGCTTCGGCGCTGGCCACCGCCAGCAATTCACGTTGGATGTCGCCGCGAAGCCGATCGGCTTCGGGTCGCAGCGAGTCACCAAGCGGCACCCGATCGAGCACACGAATCGCATCGCGTAACTTGCCGCCGGCAAAGAAGGCGCGGCCCCTGGCCAGGTAGCTCTCGGCCGGCGCCGGCGCCGGCAGCGGAGCGGGCGTGACCGTCGGGGCAACCGGCGCGGTGGCCGTGGCCTGGACCGGGAACCAATCCGCGACACCGTTCGGCGCCACCAGCACAAAGGCGACCGCACCGACGATGACCGCGCCCGCAGCCGTCGCCCACCACAAGGCCTGGCTGCCGCGGCGCTGGTCTGCCGTCGGCGGTTCGGGCACGGCGGACTTGAGCCGCACGCGCGCCGGGCTGACCGACGGTGCCGGCATCGCCGGGCGCTGGCCGAGGTCGAGGCGATCGATACGGCCGAGCACGCCGAGCGCGACATCGTGCGACGCCCCCTGGTCGAGCGCGTCGCTGAGCAGGGCGCGGGCGCGCACGACCTCGCCGCGATCGAATGCTTCCAGCCCCTGATGGACCAGCGCCTCCGAAATCCGCTGCTGCTCGGCCTGCGCGCTGCGCGCGCGATCGATATAGGCACGCGCGCGATCGTGGGTCCGGTCGAGGAACAGCACGCGCGTCCACAGGTTGATGGCGGCGTCGAACTCGCCCGCGAAATAGTGATCGAGACCCGTGACGAGCAGATGCTCGATACGCCCGTCGTCTTCCGCGGGCATTGCCTCAGACCGGCGCGGGCCTGACGTATGCGGGTCGGCCATGGGTAAGTGTTGGTGATTATAGCACTTACCATCACGGCGCCGGTCACTCACCCGCGCGTCCGGCGGGCCCCGGGCCGGGCATCGGACCGCCGGTTCAATCGACTGCCCTAGAATGGATGACCCATGCCGACCATTGAATGCGTTCCCAACATCAGCGAAGGACGCCGCACCGGCGTGATCGAGACGCTGGCCGACACGTTGCGGGCCGTCCCCGGACTACGGGTGCTCGACGTCCAGTCCGACGCCACCCACAACCGTTCGGTCTTCACGCTGGCCGGCAACGCCGAGGCGCTGGCCGCCGGGGTGCCCAGGTTGTTCGAAGGCGCAATCGCCGCCATCGACCTGCGGGCGCACAAGGGCGAGCATCCGCGCATGGGGGCGGTCGACGTCGTGCCCTTCATTCCCATCGAAGGCGTGACGATGGCCGAGTGCGTGGCTCTCGCGCGCGCGGTCGCCGCCGACGTCGCCCAGCGGTTCGCGCTGCCGGTGTATCTCTATGAAGATGCCTCGGCCAACCCGGCGCGCAGGAACCTGGAAGACATCCGCCGCGGTGAATTCGAGGGCCTGGCGGCGAAGATGGCACAGCCGGCCTGGGCGCCCGACTTCGGCCCGGCCGCGCCGCATGCCAGCGCCGGCGCCTCGGTCATCGGCGCCCGCATGCCGCTGATTGCCTACAACATCAACCTGGCCACCGACCGTCTCGACGTCGCCAAGAAGATCGCGGCGGCCATCCGCATGAGCAGCGGCGGCCTGCGGTTCGTCAAGGCCATGGGCATCCCGCTCGAAGACCGCGGCATCGTCCAGGTGTCGATGAACCTCACCAACTACGAGAAGACGCCGATGTATCGCGTGTTCGACCTGGTGAAGCGCGAGGCCGAGCGCTACGGCGTGCAGGTGCTGGAAAGCGAGATCGTCGGGCTCGTGCCGTCAGCGGCGTTGACGCAGACGGCCGAATATTTCCTGAGGCTGGAAGGGTTCTCGGCGAATCAGATTCTCGAGAAGAGGTTATCGGAGTAGCCTCCGGCTTTAGCCGGAGGCTGCCCGTCTACTTCTCACTTCGCGGGGTGACGCCGAAGGCGCGCAGCTTCTTGTAGAGGTTCGACCGCTCGACACCGAGCACTTCAGCCGTCCGTGACATGTTGCCCTGCTGCGCCGCCAGCGTCTGCAGGATGTAGTCCTTCTCGAACTCGTCGCGCGCCTCCGAGAGCGGGCGCAGCGGCCCGGGCGTCCGGGCCGGTTCCGGCATGCCGTCGGCGCCGTCGCGGCCCAGGAATCCCAGGTCCTGGGCGGTGATGGTGTCGCCCTGCACCATGATGATCAGGCGCTCGATCACGTTGCGCAGTTCGCGCACGTTGCCGGGCCACGCGTATTGGCGCAGCCGCGCCGCGGCCTCGGGGGCCATGCGCTTCGGGCGGCGGCCGTACTCGGTGGCGAGCATTGACATGAAGTGGTCGGCGAGCGACGGGATGTCGTCCTGCCGCTCGCGCAGCGAGGGCACGAAGATCGGCACCACGTTGAGGCGGAAGTAGAGATCCTCGCGAAACCGGCCGGCGCGAATCTCCTCGACCAGGTCCTTGTTGGTGGCGGCCACCACGCGCACGTCGACCCTGATGCGCTGCGTGCCGCCGACCCGCTCCATCACCTGTTCCTGCAGGACGCGCAGCACCTTCGCCTGCGTCTTCAGGCTCATGTCGGCAATCTCGTCGAGGAAGATGGTGCCGGTGTTGGCCTGTTCGAAGCGGCCGGGCTTGTCGGCGACCGCGCCGGTGAAGGCGCCGCGCACGTGGCCGAACAGCTCCGACTCGATCAGCTCCTCGGGAATGGCGGCGCAGTTGACCTCGATGAACGGGCCGTTCTTGCGGCGGCTCGACTGGTGCAGGGTGCGGGCCACCAGTTCCTTGCCGGTGCCGTTGTCGCCGAGGATCAGCACGCGGCCGTTGGTCGGCGCCGCCAGCGCCACCTGCTCGCGCAGGCGCATCATCGGCGCGCTGTCGCCGACCATGGTGTTGTGCTGCTGGCGATCGACCTTGGCGCGCAGCACGCGGTTCTCGGCCTCGAGGTCGCGCTGCCGCAGCGCGTTGCGCACGACCAGCACCGTCTTCTCCAGCGACAGCGGTTTCTCGATGAAGTCGAACGCGCCCATCTTGATGGCCCGCACCGCCGACTCGATGTTGCCGTGGCCGGAGATGATCACCACCTGCGAGTCGATCTGCCGCTCGCGCAGCCGCTGCAGCGTGGTCAGGCCATCCAGCCCGGGCAGCCAGATGTCGAGCACGATCACGTCGTAGGCGTCGCTGTTGGCCCGCTCCAGGCACTCTTCGCCCGTGCCGACGGCATCAACCGAGAAGCCCTCGTCAGTGAGCACCCCGCTGACCGACGAACGGACGCCGGGCTCGTCGTCGACTACAAGAATGGACGGCATCAGGCTGGTAACTCGATGATAAACCGGGTGCCGGTCGGCAGGTTGTCGAACACGTCGATGCTGCCGCCGTGCTCGGCGACAATCCGGCGGACGATGGCCAGGCCGAGGCCGCTGCCCCGCCCCTTGGTCGAGTAGTACGGCAGGAACAGCTTGTCGCGCTCGGCCGGGGGAATGCCGGGACCGGTATCGGCCACCACCACCCGGACCAGGCTGTTCGGCACGTCGCGCGCGGTTTCGACCACCAGCGCACCGCTGCGGCCCATCGCCTCGATGGCGTTGTCGACCAGGTTGATGATCACGCGCTTCATCTGCTCAGGGTCGACGCGCACCTGCCCCACCGCCGGATCGAAGTGCTTCTCGATGGTCACCGACGCGAACAGGCCGTCGTACAACGCCAGCGTGGTGTTCAGCAGGTCGTGCAGCTCGGTGGGCACGGCGCGGGGCGCCGGCATGCGCGCGAACTGGGAGAACTCGTCGACCAGCCCCTTCAGCGATTCCACTTCGCCGATGATGGTGGAGGTGCATTCCTGCACCAGGTCCTGGAGCGGCGGCGCGACGTCGCCCAGCTTGCGGCGCAGGCGTTCGGCCGACAACTGGATCGGCGTCAGCGGGTTCTTGATCTCGTGCGCCAGCCGGCGCGCCACTTCGCGCCACGCCGCCACCTTCTGGGCGCGAATCAGCGGCGTCACATCGTCGACCACCAGCACGGTGCCGTCGAAACTGCCGTCGGTGCCGGGCACGCGGGTCGCCGCCGCCACCACGTGCCGCTCGCGGCCGTCGCGCACCAGCGCCACCTCCTGGGCGAAGGAGTCCATGCGGGCGCGGGCCGCCTGATCGAGCACGTCGTTGATCACCGCCAGGTCGGGCCGCGCGAAGACGTCGACGGCCGGACTGCCAACGACGGTGGCGTCGACCTCGAGCAGGCGCTCGGCCGCCGGGTTGATGGTGCCGATGCGGCCGGAGCGGTCAATCGAGACCACGCCGGTGGCAATCCGCTCGAGGATGGCCTCGATATAGCGGCGGCGGCCCTCCCCTTCCTGGTGCTTGCGCTCGAGGTCGATGCCGGCCCGCTCCAGGCGCCGGCGGCTCGACGCCACTTCCGCGGCCATGGCGTTGAAGGCCTCGACCATCGACCCGAACTCATCCGACCCTTCGTGCTCGATCCGGTGGTCGTAATGGCCGGCGCCAATTTCCCTGGCGGCGTCCGACAGCATCTGCACCGGCCTGGTGATTCGCTTGGCCAGGTACAACCCCATCCACGTCGACCCGACCAGGATCAGCAGCGTGACCATGACGAAGAACGAGACGTAGACGCCGGCAAGCGGCTGCTTCAGGACCCGCAGCTGGGTGTAGTCCTCGTACGCCTGGGTGATGCGGCGCGATCGATCCGCGCGCTCGCCCGACAGGAACTCGCTCACCACCACCGCGCCGGTGACCTGCCCGGCGCTGTTGCGCACCGGTTCGCCGACGTGCAGCAGGTCGCCGCCGCCGGCCAGTTGCTCGAGCACGCTCGGTGCCGCTTCGCCGCCAGCCGCGGCGCGGCCGGCCAGCCGATCCGCCGACCCGCGTACCCAGCCCTGCGGCATGGCCGGCGACGCGACGTCGACCACCGATTCCACCTCGAGCGGCTGACCCGGCTGGCGCACCGCGCGGTACACCTGGACGACCGCGACCCGGGGCCCCGTCACTTCGGGCACCACGATGTTCTGCACGCGGGTCATGTCGGCGGTGCTCAGGTCGACGCGTCCCAGCTCGCGGGCCAGCCGCGACGCCTGCTCGGTGACCAGCCGTTCGCGCTCCTGGTAGTAGTCGGCGGCAATGCTGTTGGCGCCGGCCAGGATCTCCTCCATTGGCGTGTTGAACCAGCGATCGACGGCGGTCAGCACGACGCGGCTGCCGACAATCAGGACGAGCACCGCGGGAATGACGGTGAGCCCCAGGAAGGCCAGCACCAGCTTGGCGCGGAAGCGGCCGAGCGGCAGGCCGCTGCGGCCGTCGAACACCGACTTGATGACGTTGCGCGCCAGCACGAAGCCGAGCGCGACGAGCATGGTGATGTTGGTGGCGTAGAGGGCGTAAAGGACGACCTCGGTGAGGAAGTCGGGCGACAGCGTCGAGGTGCGATCGGCGAGCCAGACAATGCCGCCGAGCGCGGCAAGCAGCAGCACGATGCCGGCGAGAATCAGCGGCGGGTTGTCGCGGAACGGGCGGCGCGCCCGCCCCGGCGGGACCACCTTGGCCGCCGGCCGTGACACCGAGCTCTGGGGCTTGCCGGACGCCACCGCGGGCTATTCCTTGCTGCCTCGTAAGGCGCGCGCTTCCTGGACGAAGTCGTCGACGTCGCGGAAATCGCGATAGACCGAGGCAAAGCGCACGTAGGCGACCTGATCGAGCCGTTTCAGTTCCTGCATGACCAACGCTCCCAGGTCCTTGCCGGCAATCTCACGTTCGGGCTTGTCGATCAGGAGCTGCTCGGCCATGTCGGCAATCTCCTCGATGTCGGCCACCTTCACCGGCCGCTTTTCGCACGCCTTGAGCAGGCCGCCGATCAGCTTCTGCCGCTCGAAGCGCTCGCGGGTGCCGTCTTTCTTCACCACCATGTAGGGAATCTCGTCGATTCGCTCGTAGCTCGTGAAGCGCTTGCGGCAGGTGTCGTTGAGACACTGGCGCCGCCGCCGAATGACGTCGCCTTCGCGGCTCTCGCGCGAATCGACCACCTTGTCGCCCAGTTCACCGCAGAACGGACATTTCACCCGAGGTCTCCTCTCGCCAGGCCGCCGAGCTTCAATCCATCCTGGATGATGAAGATGAGTCCGACGATCACCACCGGCACGACCGAAATGGCGTGCAGCACGATGGCCGCGCCCACCGCGGTGTCGTTGTCGGCGGCGAAGAACGACGTCGCGCCCAGCCGGAACGCTTCGTGGAAGCCGCCGACGCCGCCGGGCGTCGGCACCGCGACGCCCACAACCAGCGGCGCCAGCATCAGCCACGCCCCCGTGAACGGCATGTCGATGCCGAAACCGACCGCCACCGCCCACAGGCCGGCGCCAATCGTGAGCCACAGCACCAGCGACCAGGCCAGCGCGGCCAGCACCCGCATGGGGCTGCGCACGACGGCAAAGCCCTCGGCGAACGTCCGCGCGAAGCGCGCGACGATGATCGCCAGTTGCGACGGCAGCACCCGTTCGGCCTTCAGCACCCAGGCGTGCAGCCGCTCGGGATGTCCGGCCATGGCAAACATCACCAGCAGCGTGCCGACGGCCACCGGCGTCATGACCAGCCCGCCGTAGCGGATGGCGCTGAACAGCGCCGAGTCGCGTCCCTCGACGCCGGGGTCGAACCAGATCAGGAAGGCCGCCAGCAACAACAGCACCGCCACCAGGTCGAGAATGCGCTCGACGATGATGGTGGCAAACGTCGCGGTGGCGCTCAGCCCTTCGCGCCGGGCCAGCAGGTAGGGGCGAATCACCTCGCCCGCCCGGGCCGGCAGCACCGCCGAGGCCGCAAAGCCAATGACGGTCGTGCGCAGCACCACCATGAAGCGCGTCGGCCCAAGCGGCGCCAGAAAATACTGCCAGCGCTCGGCGCGAATCAGGAACGTCACAGAGGTCAACAGCAGCGACGCCAGCAGGTAGTCGACCCGCGCCGCCCTGACGGAAATGACCACCTTGTCCAGGTCCGCGTTGCGCAGGAAGAGGAACAGCAGCCCGACCGCCAGACCGAGGACTACCAGTGTTCGAAGGACGATGCGCAAACCACCGTCCATACTACATGAGGTATCGCCCCACCGCGGCACCCCAGCAAGTTGGCGTCTTGCGCCCGCCTCGTCACCCCGCTACCATGTTGGCTTCCTTTCACACGAGCGCCCGTGCCTTCACAACCTCTCTTAGATACCCAGCTTGACGGCTTGCCCCTGGTGCGACGCGGCAAGGTCCGCGACGTCTACGCCATCGACGAGGCGCTGATCCTCGTGGCAACCGACCGCATCTCGGCCTTCGACTACGTGTTGGGGTCGGGCATTCCCGACAAGGGCCGCGTCCTCAACCAGCTGTCGGCCTTCTGGTTCGCGCGCACCGGCCACATCGTGCCGAATCACATGTTGTCGATCGACGTGGCGGCCTATCCGGCCGCGGCCCAGGCCTACCGCGCCCAGCTCGAGGGCCGCTCGATGCTGTCGCGCCGCACCACCCCGTTGCCGGTGGAGTGCGTGGCGCGCGGCTACCTCTCGGGCTCGGGGTGGAAAGACTACAAGGCAACCGGCGAGGTGTGCGGCATCAGGCTGCCGGCCGGCCTGCGCGAGTCGGACCGCCTGCCGGAGCCGCTGTTCACGCCGGCCACCAAGGCCGGCTCCGGCCACGACGAGAACATCAGCGAAGCCGCCGCCGCCAACGTGGTCGGCACGGAACTGCTGGCACGCCTCAAGACGCTGACGCTCGAGCTATACGCCCACGGCGTGGCGCACGCCGAATCCAAGGGCATCATCCTGGCCGACACCAAGTTCGAATTCGGTCTCACCGACAGCGGCGAGCTGCTGCTGATCGACGAGATGATGACGCCCGATTCGTCGAGGTATTGGCCCCGCGATCAGTACGCGCCAGGCGGCCCCCAGCCGAGCTTCGACAAGCAGTACGTGCGCGACTATCTCGAGTCGATCAAGTGGGACAAGAAGCCGCCCGTGCCGTCGCTGCCGGACACCGTCGTAGCAGGCACGCGAGACAAGTACCTGGACGCCTATCGCCGCCTGACCGGGAAGGAACTGGTGACCGCCCCCTCCGCCACGGCTCCGGGGGGCCAGGGTGAATAAGCTGCTGGACCAGCTGGTGACGGAGATGGTGACGCGCGGCGTCCACTACACCGACGCCCAGCGGGAGTTCGACAAGCGCTTCATCACCTGCGTGATCGAGAAGCACCACGGCAACTTGTGCAAGGCCGCCGACGCGCTCGGCGTTCACCGGAACACGCTCACGCGTAAGGTAAAAGAGCTCAGGGTCAGGGCGCGGACTTCGTCCGCGTAGGGCTCGAGCCCTCCGGGCTCGTCGTGGGGCTTGGCGCTGCGCGCCTCGTAGGGCCCCACGAGGCCGCGGAGCGGCCTCGCCCCACTGAGCTGCTGGTCAGGCCTGGGGGCAACGAGCCCGACCGTAGCACGGCGCCCCGGCCGTGCACATCCCCGGAAGACCCTACCCCCGCGTGAAAACACCGCGTGCCGTGGCAGGGTTGACGGCCCGTCCCGGCCTCCACTATCATTAGCAGTCGTTCGCGTTGACTGCTAGCTAACAGAGCGGTCGACTGCCAACCAATTGCGAGACAGCAAGCTAACAATGCGGCACGGAAGTGCCGCGCCGGCCGCAGGCGGCCGGCCCACAACAAACAGACGGAGAGCAACACCTATGGCTTTAAGACCGCTCCACGACCGCATCCTCGTGCAGCGCACTGAGGAAGAAGAACAGAAGGTTGGCGGCATCATCATCCCGGACTCGGCCAAGGAAAAGCCGCAGCAGGGCAAGGTGACGGCCGTCGGCGCTGGTAAGGCCGACAAGGACGGCAAGCGCATTGCGCTCGACGTCAAGGAAGGCGACACCATCCTGTTCGGCAAGTACTCAGGCCAGGAAGTGCGTGTCGACGGCGAGGATTACCTCATCATGCGCGAGGACGAAGTCCTGGCGGTGATCGAGGGCGGGAAAAAGAAGTAAGGACGGAGATTCATTCACATGGCTAAGCAGATTATTTACGGCGAACAGTCCCGCCAGGCGATCCTCCGCGGCGTGAACCAGCTGGCCGACGCGGTCAAGGTCACCCTCGGCCCCAAGGGCCGGAACGTGGTGCTCGACAAGAAGTTCGGCTCCCCCACCATCACCAAGGACGGCGTGACGGTGGCCAAGGAAATTGACCTGAAGGACCCGCTCGAGAACATGGGCGCCCAGATGGTGCGCGAAGTCGCGAGCAAGACCTCGGACACGGCCGGCGACGGCACGACCACGGCGACGGTGCTCGCCCAGGCCATCTACCGCGAGGGCGCCCGTAACGTGGTCGCCGGCGCCAACCCGATGGAACTGAAGCGCGGCATCGAGAAGGCGGTCGAGGCCATGACGGCCGAGATCAAGAAGATGGCCAAGCCGGTGAAGGGCAACATGATTGCCCAGGTCGGCACCATCTCGGCCAACGCCGACGAGACCATCGGCAAGATCATCGCCGAGGCGATGGAGAAGGTCGGCAAGGACGGCGTCATCACCGTTGAAGAGGCCAAGACCCTCGAGACGACGCTGGACGTGGTCGAAGGCATGCAGTTCGACCGCGGCTACCTGTCGCCCTACTTCGTGACCGACCCCGAGCGCATGGAAGTGGTGCTCGAGAACCCGGTCATCCTGATCCACGAAAAGAAGATCAGCTCGATGAAGGACCTGCTGCCCGTCCTCGAGCAGGTCGCCCGCCTCGGCCGCCCGCTGCTGATCATCGCCGAAGACATCGAAGGCGAAGCGCTGGCGACCCTGGTCGTCAACAAGCTGCGCGGCACGCTGCAGGCCGCGGCCGTCAAGGCCCCGGGCTTCGGTGATCGCCGCAAGGCGATGCTCGAAGACATCGCCATCCTGACCGGCGGCAAGGCGCTGACCGAGGACCTCGGCGTGAAGCTCGAGAACATCAAGCTCGAGGATCTCGGCAAGGCCAAGAAGATCACCATCGACAAGGACAACACGACCATCGTCGAGGGCGCGGGCGACAGCAAGGCCATCGAGGGCCGCGTCAAGCAGATCCGCGTCCAGGTGGAAGAGACCTCGTCCGACTACGACCGCGAGAAGCTCCAGGAACGCCTGGCCAAGCTGGTCGGCGGCGTCGCCGTCATCAAGGTCGGTGCGGCCACCGAAACCGAGATGAAGGAAAAGAAGGCCCGCGTCGAAGACGCGATGCACGCGACCAAGGCGGCTGTCGAAGAGGGCATCGTCCCCGGTGGCGGCGTGGCCCTGATTCGCGCCAGCAAGGCCCTCGACAACGTGAAGGTGGAGGGCGACCAGAAGATCGGCGTCCAGATCATCCGCCGCTCGATCGAAGAGCCGTGCCGCTGGATCGCCACCAACGCCGGCCTCGAAGGCTCGATCATCGTGGCCCAGGTCAAGGACGGCAAGGGCGACGAAGGCTTCAACGCCGCCACCGAAACGTTCGAGGACCTGGTCAAGGCCGGCGTCATCGACCCCGCGAAGGTCGTCCGCAACGCGCTGCAGAACGCCTCGTCCATTGCTTCACTGCTCCTCACCACGGAAGCGCTGATTTGCGACATTCCGGAAGAGAAGAAGGAAGCCCCGGGCGGCGGCGGTATGCCCGGCGGCGGCATGGGCGGGATGTACTAACGCTGATTTCGAGATCTCGCGATCTCGTGAATTGGTGATTTCATGGGCCCGGTGGAACTTCTCCACCGGGCCTTTCTTTTGGTCCCGACAAGGAGTGCCTTCCCAACAAGGAGTGCCTTCCCGACAAGCAGTGCCCTCCCGTCAGGCTCGCCTAAGGCATCACGGCGAGCAGCTTCACGTCCGGGTTGTTCCGCTCGCAGTACTCCAGCGCCCATTCCGATTCGAACAGCAGCATCGGCCGGCCATCGCGATCGCTGGCGCTGCGGGTGCCGGCGGTTGACGCCGACATCGCGGCAATCTTGTCGGCCGGGCCGACCACCCACCGCGCTGCCTTGTAGGGCAGCGAGTCGACGTCGCACTGGACGTTATACTCGTTCTCGAGCCGCGCCTTCAGCACTTCCAGTTGCAGCGGGCCGACGGTGCCCAGGATCGGCTCGCGCCGCCCCACCGTTGGATAGAGCACCTGCATCAGGCCCTCCTCTTCCAGCTGCCGAATGCCATCGTCGAACTGCTTGAAGCGCACGTCGCGCAGACGCGCGATGCCGAAGTGCTCCGCCGGGAAACGCGGGATGGCCGGGTACTTCAGGGCGAAGCCGTGGTACAGCGTGTCGCCAATGCCGAACTGGCCGGGATTCACCAGGCCGACCACATCCCCGGGGTAGGCCTTCTCGATAGTCTCGCGGTTGCCGCCGAAGAAGCGGTAGGGGCGCGACGCCCGGATCTCGGCGCCCTGCCGCGCGTTGGTGATGACCATGTCCTTCTCGAACACGCCCGAGCAGACCCGCAGGAACGCCACCCGATCGCGATGGCGGCGGTTCATGTTCGCCTGGATCTTGAAGACGAAGCCGCTGAAGTGCGGCGACACCGGATCGATCAGCCCCTGGTCGCTCATGCGCGGCCGCGGCGGCGGCGCCAGGTCGGTCAGCGCCTTCAGGAACGGCTCGAGGCCGAAGTTCGACAGCGCGCTGCCGAAGAACACCGGCGTGTGCTTGAAGTCGAGGTACGCCTGGTGATCGAACGAGGTGCCGGCGCCGGTGACGAGCGAGGTCTCGTCAATCAGGTGCTGCCATGGCTCCTGCCCCAGCAACTCGGCGAGCCGCGGGTCGTGCGCGGACGACACCTGAACCGGGGCCTCCTGGGCGCGGCCCTTGCGTTCGTAGAAGTGCACGATCGCGTTCTCGAGGTCGAACACGCCGCGGAAGCGGTCGCCGCTGCCAATCGGCCAGTTCATGGGCACGGCGTGAATGCCGAGCACGCGCTCGATCTCGTCCAGCAGGTCGAACGGATCGCGCGACGGCTGATCGAGCTTGTTGATGAAGGTCAGCACCGGCAGGCGGCGCAGTTTGCAGACCTCGAACAGCTTGCGCGTCTGCGCCTCGATGCCCTTGGCGGCGTCGATCACCATGACCACGCCGTCGACCGCGAACAGCGTGCGGTAGGTGTCTTCGCTGAAGTCCTTGTGGCCGGGCGTGTCGAGCAGCGTGAGGTGATGCTCGCCGATGTCGAATTCCACCGCCGCCGACGTGACCGAGATGCCGCGCTCGCGCTCGATGTCCATCCAGTCCGACACCACGGCGCGTTCCGACTTGCGGCCGCGCACCGCCCCGGCCAGTTCGATGGCCCCGGCATAGAGCAGCAGCTTCTCGGTCAGGGTCGTCTTGCCGGCGTCCGGGTGGGAAATGATGGCAAACGTCCGGCGGCGAGCAACTTCGGCGGCGAGCGTGGGATTAGGCGAGGCAGCAGTAAGCAAGCGGATTAATGGTACCTGACTTCCAGGCAACCCTGAAGGGTTGCCGCCGCGGGCACGCGGCTCAGCGCAGCGTGAAGGTCAGCTCAATCGTGATGATGACCGGGACCGGTTCGCCCTGGCGCATGCCGGGACGAAAGCGCCACCGTTTGGCGGCCTTGATGGCCTCCTGATCGAGGCCGAAGATCGGGTCGAGCGAACGGGTGACCTTGACCTCGCCAACAGTGCCATCGGGCATCACGATGCATTCCAGCCAGACCGAGCCCTGCACCTTGGCGCGCATGGCGTCGGCGGTGTAGGCCGGCTTCACTTCGCTGATGACCGAGGGCAGGGTGATACCGGCGCCCGGGCGATAGGCGCCGCCGCCGGTGCCGCCACCAAAGCCCGCGCCCAGGCCGGAGCCTTGTCCCGAGCCAATGCCCTGCCCGCTGCCCGTACCGGCACCACCGCCCGTGCCGGCGCCCTGCGACTCGGAGACGACGGGAACGCTTGGCTGAATGACGCCGGGCAGCGTCACCTCTGCGGCGGCCATGGTCTGGGCCGGAATCAGCAACTCCGCCGGAGGCGGTTCGGGCTTGGGCGGCTCTGGTTTCGGGGTCGGGGCCTTCTCGACCGGGACCGTGATTTTGTCCTTACCCGGCAACTCCGCCTTGCGCGGCGGTTCAGGTGCCTTGTTGCCGCCACCACCGCCACCGCCGCCGGGACCGGGCGTGGCCAGCCAGACAATGTCGTTGATGGGCGCGTCGGGGATGAACTCGGCCGCGCTGGGCTGGGGCGCAAAGCGCATGGCCAGCAGAATCACCAGGCCCGCGGCCAGATGCGCCGCCATGGAGGCCCCCACGCCAATGCCCGACTTGCGCTCGGCCATCGCAAAGCGCAACTCGACCGGCCGGTCCGTGACGTACAACGGGGCCGATCGGGGAATCGCAACTGGTCGCGCGGGTGTGGACTCGGCCATGAGCTACAAAGTTAACCCACGGCCATTCTGACCGAGGGGTTCAGGGCTGACAAGTGCAAAGCCAGCGCCATACCTATTTGACGCCAATTGGAGACAATCGGCCGCAAGACCAACTTGAGCGTCCGCCTTCAGGCGGACCGGGCCGATCCGGCCAAAGCCGGACACCACAGTTACGTCCGAGTGCTACAATCGCCATTGCGGTCGCAGTCTGACGCGGCCCTAAGGAGCTTTCATGCTTGGTCTTATCGGCCCTCTCGGCTTGCCGGAGATGCTCATCATCCTGGCTATCGTGATCCTCATTTTTGGCGCCAATCGGCTGCCGGAGCTTGGCAAGGGCATTGGCCAGGGCATCAAGAACTTCAAGAGCGGAATGAAGCAAGAGAGCACTGACGAGAAGTAATCCGCGCTAGATGACGAGGCGGACGTCACCCGTCCGCCTGGTCACGCGCTCCCGATCCAGGTACTCCAGCAGCGGAATCGCAAACTTCCGCGAGACACCGTACTTGTCCTTGAAGGCCGCCACATCCACGGTGGCCTTGCCGCCAGCGGCGGCCAGCTTCAGCCCGCGAATCTCGTCCTTGAGCGCGTTCAGCGCCTCGGCGTGGAACGTCAGCGTATCCAGCCGGACCAGCACCTTCTCGCGAATTAGTACGGCGGTCATCTTGTCCACCGTGGCCGCCGGCGCGCCGGCGGCGGCCTGCACCGTCGCGGCGTCCGGCGGCTTCAACCCGGCCGACTGATACGCCGCGGCAATGGCCGCCTTAAGCCTCGCGTCCTCGCCCGATGCCGCCACCGTGTGCGTGGCCAGCGCCAGGCGGTCGGTGCCAACCAGGGTCTTCGACTGCTTCAGGTCCGCGACGATCTTCTCGAACACCGCGGGGTCGGCCGACGCGGCGACCTTCTCGCGGGCCTCTTCGCGCGGCAGGCCGTCACTCAGCGGATGAGCGCGATGAAAGGCGGTCACCAGCGCGACAAGCGCGGCGGTGGCGCGCGCCAGGTGCGCTGCTGCGACGATGCGGTCGCCGGCGGTGACGACGCCGCGCGCGGCGAGGGCGGCGAGCAGGGCCGGCACCTCCGCCGCCGCCGCGCCGGCGCGCGACACCAGGGCCTCGCGCGGGATGCCGGCCAGCCCCTCGGCAGTCACCAACGCGGCGACGGCCTCGGCCTCCGGTCGCTTCGCATCCAGATCGATCGCCTCGAGGGCCGCCAGGCCATCGGCCGATCGCACACCGGGCCGGGCCGGCGCCGGGTCGAGCACTACCCCGCCGCCAATGGTCACCGGCGGCGAGTAAGCGCGAAGAATGAAACGATCGCCCCGCGTCAGCACGGCCGGCCGCTCGAGCCGCAAGCGCACGAAGGCGCGGCCGCCCGCTGGCAGCTCGGCGCCGTCTCCGGCAATCGACACGCGGCCCAGCACTTCAGCGGTGCCATGGTGCAGGCGCACGCGCGCGCCGTGCTTCAGGGCCTTCGCCGAGGCGACCAGCTCAATCACCGCGTCGGCCCGCCGCGTCACGCTGAGCGCGCCAGGCACCGTCAGCGTCGCGCCGCGATCGACCTGCGCCACCTCGACGCCGCCGAGATTGATGGCCGTCCGCTGGCCGGCCGCGGCCTCGGCCGCCGCCGCGCCGTGCACCTGGATGCCGCGCACCTTCACGCGGCGCGCGGCGGGCAGCAGCACCATCTCCTCGTCGGTGCGGATGCGTCCCGACACCAGCGTCCCGGTGACCACCGTGCCGAAGCCTTTCATCGAGAACGCGCGATCGATCGGCAGCCGCGCGGCGTGCGCCACCGGCCGCGCGCTCGCCGACGCCGCCTGCGCCGCGATCGCGGCGCGCAGGGCATCGAGCCCTTCGCCGGAGCTGGCCGACACCTCGATCACCGGCGCCCGCTCGAGAAACGATCCCTCGACCAGCTCGGCAACGTCGGCCCGCACCAGCTCCCGGGTCTCGGCGTCGGCCAGGTCGGCCTTGGTCAGCACCACCAGCCCTCGCGGAATGCGCAGCAGCCGGCAGATGTCGAAGTGCTCGCGGGTCTGCGGCATCACCGACTCGTCGGCCGCCACGATCAGCAACACGCAGTCGATGCCGCCGACCCCGGCCAGCATGGTGCGCACGAATCGCTCGTGGCCCGGCACATCGACGAACGCCACCCGGGTGTCGCCGATGGTGGTGTGCGCAAAGCCCAGCTCGATGGTGATGCCGCGGGCCTTCTCTTCCTTCAGGCGATCGGGATCGATGCCGGTCAGCGCCCGGACCAGCGTGCTCTTGCCGTGGTCGATGTGCCCGGCAGTACCGACGACCAGGCTGGTCATCGGCGCTTCTTCGCCTTGCGCTCGCCCTTGCCGGGCCGTTGCTTCTTGCGCCGCCGCCGCTCTTCCGGCGTGCCCTTGCGCTGCTCCTTCTTCGGCCGCGCCGAACTGCGGGCCGGTCCGCGGCCGCGCTGGTCTTGCCGCACCTGCTCGAGCACGTCCTCCAGCCCGAGATCGATCTGCCGCCGCTCCATGTCGACCTTGATGATCTGGACGCGGACGCGATCGCCGAGCCGGTACAGCTTCTTGCTGTTCTCGCCGAACAGCGCGTGCTGCGTCTCGCGGTAGCGATAGTAGTCGTCGGCCATGGTCGTGACGTGGACCAGGCCTTCGACGTAGTGCTCGATCAGCTCGACGAACATGCCGAACGGGGCGACGCCGGTGATGTAGCCGTCGAAGGCATCGCCGACCTTGTCGGCCATGAACCGCACCTTCTTCCACTGCAGGATCTCGCGCTCCGCGTCGGAGGCGCGCCGTTCCATCTCCGAGGTGTGGCGGCCGACTTCCGGTAGATCCTCCTCGAGCTCGGCACGGCGTTCCTCGCTGATCCGGCCGCGCCGCAATTCGCGCAGCACGCGATGCACCACCAGGTCGGGATAGCGCCGGATCGGCGACGTGAAATGCGTGTAGGTGTCGGCGGCCAGGCCGAAGTGGCCGACATTCGCCGGGTCGTAGCGCGCCTTCTGCATCGTCCGCAGCATCAGGAAGGCGATCGGCCGCTCGGCCGGGTTGCCGCGGATCTTGTCGACCAGCTTCTGGAAGTGCATCGGGTTGACGTTGCCGTCGGTCGAGCCCAGGCTGAAGCCGAAGGCGCTGACGAACTCTTCGAACTGCATCACCTTCAGCGGGTCGGGCTTCTCGTGGATGCGGTAGAGCGCCGGCATGTGGTGCGATTCGAGGTGTCCGGCCACCGTCTCGTTGGCCAGCAGCATGAACTCCTCGATGATGCGATGCGCGACGTTGCGCTCGGACGCGATGATGTTCTCGATGAAGCCGTCTTCGTCCAGCACGACCTGCGCTTCCGGCAGGTCGAAATCCACCGACCCGCGGCGCCGGCGGCGGCCGTTGAGGATGGCGAACAGATCCCGCATCAGCTCGAACATCGGGACCAGCGGCTTGTACTTCGTCACCGTGTCGGGATCGCCGTCGGTGAGGATGGCGTTGACCGCGGTGTAGGTCATCCGCGCGTCGCTGCGAATGATGCCGTCGTGCATTTCGTGGCGGATGACGTCGCCCTTGGCGGTCACCTCCATCAGGCACGACTGCACCAGGCGGTCGACATGCGGGTTCAGGCTGCACAGGCCGGTCGACAGTTCCGAGGGGAACATGTGAATGGCCCGTTCGGGGAAGTACACCGAGGTGCTGCGGTCGTAGGCGTCGGCGTCGAGGGCCGAGCCGTCGCGCACGTAGTGGGAGACGTCGGCGATGTGCACCCCCAGCCAGTAGTGCCCGTTCGGCAGCCGCTCGATCGAGATGGCATCGTCGAAGTCGCGCGCCGTCTCGCCGTCGATGGTCACGACGGTGCGGTCGCGGAAGTCGGTGCGGCCGGCCATGTCGCTCTCGCGAACCTTGCCGCCAATCCGGGTGGCCTCGGCCACCGCCTCGGGGCTGTGCTCCTTGGGAATGCCGTGCTTGCGCAGGATGATCTCGGTATCGACCCCAGGATCGTTGATGTCGCCCAGGATCTCGATGATGCGGCCGGCCGGACCGCGTGTGGGCGTCGGCCAGCGGGTCACGGTGACGGTCACCATCTGCCCCGCCTCGGCGTTCATGGTCTCGTTCCTGGGGATCTGGACTTCCGCGGTCAGCCGCTTGTCGAACGGCACCACGAACGCCAGGCCGGTGGAATCGATGTCGAAGCGGCCGACAATGCTGCTCGAAGCGCGCTCGAGCACCTGGACGATCTTGCCCTCGGCCCGGCCGTCCTCGCGATAGCGTTCAATCCGCACCACCACGCGGTCGCCGTGAAGCGCTTCCTGCAGGTTGTGCGCGGCGACAAAGATGTCGCGGCTCAGGCCCTCGATGGGCCGCTCGGGCGTCACGAAGCCAATGCCCGAGGCATGGCCGTCGAGCTTGCCGACGACCAGGTCCATGCGATCGGGCAGGCCGTACATCTTGCCCTTGATCAGGACGAGGTCGCCGTCATCGACGAGGTGGCGCAGCAGGCGCTTGAACGCGACGCGGTCGTCGCGGGAAATGCGCAGCACGCTCAGCAGTTCGCGCGCGGTCGCCGGATGGGGCACCTTGGCCCGCATCTGGCGAAGAAGGTCTTCACGGTTCATGGATCACGATCACTTGTAGATCACCGACATTGGTATGCGTGCGCCCCAGCCGGACCACATCGTCCAGCGGCGCGAAGTACGCCAGCGAGTTGTTGGTTGCAAGGTACTGACCAGGGGCGCCCAGCCCGGCCGCGGCGGCCCGCGCCAGCGTGGTCGAGTCGGCGATGGCGCCGGCGACGCCGGACGAGCCGTCGATGCCATCGGTGCCAATGCTGGCGGCGGCGACAGGCAACCCTTCCGCCTTCGCGCCAGGCGCTTCGGCGGACAAGAAAGGCTTGCCTCCACCTGCCAGCGCCTCTGTAATCGACAACACGAACTCAAGGTTGCGGCCGCCCAGTCCGTTGCCGGTCACCCGCACGGTGGTCTCTCCACCGGAAATGACGCACACCGGACCACGGGCGTCGCGCGACATCTGGCGCGCCCGCTCGAGCCAGGCCGGGCCGGCGACTCTGGCCTCTCCGACCACGGGCTCATCGATCAGCATGACCCGATAGCCGCGCGCTTCAGCCGCCGCTTTCGCGCCGGCCATGGCGTCGAGCCGCCCGCCAATGACCCGCGCCGTGGCACGAGCAAGCGCGGGGTGTCCGGCCTTGGGGGTGTCTGGCACCTCTCCCGACAGGCCGCGCCGAACCACCGCGCGAACCGCCTCGAGGTGCTCGCGCCCGCCGAATCGATCCAGCGCCGCGGCGGCGTCGCTCCACGTGGTGTGATCCGCCACGCCGGGTCCTGAACCGATCGCGTTCAGGTCGTCGCCGACGACGTCAGAGAGCGCGAGCGTGATGGTGGTGCCGACACAGGCGGCGGCCAGCCGGCCGCCCTTCACGTTCGACAAGTGCCGCCGCACGGTATTCAAGGCATGAATGTCGGCGCCGGCATTCATCATCGTTCGCGTCGTGCTGATCTTGTCGGCCAGGCTGATGCCCTCGACCGGCGCCGCCATCAGCGCCGAGGCGCCGCCCGACAGCAGGATCACCAGCGCCTCGCCCGAGTGGACGCCCTGCGCCACGGCCAGAGCCCGTCGTCCGGCCGCATCGCTCCGCTCGTCTGGAAACGGGTGGCTCGACTCGATCCACTCCACGCGATCGGGCAGCGCCACATCCGCGTGCGTCCCGACGGCGACCGCCTGCCGCAGCGCAAGTGCCGGCACCGCGGCGAACGCCGCCGCCATGGGCGCGGCGGCCTTGCCGACGGCGACCACGTGCAAGGGCCGCGAGGTCAGCACCTCCGCCAGCGCCGCATCGGCGAGGGCGCGCTCGATCACACGCGCAGCGCCAACCGCGTCGACACCGGCGCGGATGATCGCGTGCAGGTCTTGTTTGAGCGTTGAGAGGGAAACTGTCAGTGGACCTTACAGGGGTCGGACCATCCCGAAAGGCCGGTCACGACATCGAACTCACGCAGTAACTGGGCTACGACCTGGTCGGCATTCGCTTCGGCGGAGAGCCGATCGACCTCGGCGATGATCTTGAGGAGGGCGGCCTCGGCGCTGTTGATCGCCTGGGCGCTGTAATACTCGCGCTGTTCCTGCAGGCATCGATGATGCTTCAGGAACTCTTCGCGGTAAAACTCGGAAAGCGCCGATACACCGGGTGGAGCGGCACTATCCGTCAGAAAGCGCGGGATTCGGTTCCTCGCCCTCGACATATTGGATGAATTTCAGTGTAGGGCGTTCGAGGCCATGTGTCAACGGGGCGACATTCGAAGACGTCGCGTTTCAATTTGACCGGTCGTTCATTTCGCGGACCGCGACGCCACCGTGCCCGCCGCTGCCCCAACCGCGAGGCCGCCGAGCAGCATCAACGCCACCTCGCGCAACCCGAGGAAGTGGACGGCCCCTGCCCCGGTCACGCCCGCCAGGTCGGGCCCCAGCCAGCGGCTCGCCGCCGCGTACAGCAGGCCAATGCTCGCCAGCGCCAGCGCCGCGCCGGTGCCGCCCAGCAACAGGCCCTCGACGATGAACGGGCCGCGAATGTAGCTGAAGGGTGCGCCCACCAGTTGCATGATGTCGAGCTCAACGCGGCGGGCATGCAGCGAGAGCCGAACCACCGCCGCCACCGTGAACGCCGCGCCGAGCACGAGCACGCCCGCAATCACCGCCGCCGCGACCTGGGCCGTCGTCACGATGGTCATCAGGCGGCTGAGCCACCGCCGATCGTAGCGGACGTCGGCGACCCCGTCCTTCCCGGCCAGTCCCGAGGCGAGATCGTCCACGGCGCCGGTGCCCGCGGCGCCGGGGCGAAGCCGGATCTCGAACGCGGCCGGAAACGGGTTCTGCGCCAGCGACGCGGTGACGTCGAGCAACTCGGGGAAGTCGGCGCGGAACCGTTCGAGCGCGCGTTGCTTCGACACGAACTCGACGGCCGCGACCTCGGCCTGCTGCCGGATGTACAACTCGAGGGCCGTGCGCAGTTCCTCCGACGTGTCGTCGTACAGGTAAACCGAGACCTCGGCGGACTCGAGCCAGCGGTCGAGCACCCGCTGCACGTTGACCGAGACCAGCAGGAACCCGCCGAGCGTGACGAACGCAATGGCGATGGTGCCGATCGACACCGCCGCCGAGCGGCCGGCCCTGCGGATGCTGGCCCAGGCTTCCTCGAAGGCGTAGCCGACCACGCTCATCGCGGCGCCTCCGGGAGGCCCGCCAACTGGCCGTGCTCGAGTTGCACGACGCGCCGCCCGACCCACTTGATCAGCTCGCGATCGTGGGTCGCCACCATCACCGTGGTGCCGCTGGCGTTGATGTCGCGGAACAGGTTCATGATCTCGAGCGACAGATCGGGATCGAGATTCCCGGTCGGCTCGTCGGCCAGCACGAGATGCGGCTCGTTGACGAGCGCGCGGGCGATGGCGACGCGCTGCTGCTCGCCGCCCGACAGTTCCTCGGGCAGCGAATTCAGGCGATGCTGCAGGCCCACCCACTTCAGCACCTGGTAGGTGCGCCGCCGCTGCTGCTCCACCGGCATGCCGAGCACGCGCAGCGCGAACGACACGTTCTCGAACACGGTCTTGGCCGTGATCAACTTGAAATCCTGGAACACGAAGCCGACCGTGCGGCGGTAGGCCTGCACTTCGTGGCGGGTGAGGCGCGCGAGGTTGCGGCCGCCGACGATCACCTCGCCTTCGGTGGGCTGCTCCTGCAGGAGCAGCAGCCGCAACAGGGTGCTCTTGCCGGCGCCGCTCGGGCCGGTCAGGAAGACGAACTCGCCCTTGTCGATGGTCAGGTCCAGGTTGCGCAGGGCATACAGCCCACGGCCGTAAATCTTCCCGAGGCCCTTGGTCTCGATCACGGACGGTAGTCTACTAGCTTCAACCGCACGCGGCCGAATCCGGCCGCCACTTCGACCAGCAGCGGAACCCGGCGGGCATCATCGCTCAACCAGATCGTCGACTCGATGGCTTCCCGGCGCTGCACGCGGGCGGTGAAGCGTGGTTCCACGCGAAGCGCCGCAACCGGGGCGCCGTCAATCTCGATGGTCTCGCGCGCAGGCACGGTCACGGTCAAGGCCAGGTTGCGGCCCGCCTCGTTGAGCGGCATGGCCAGGGCATATCCGGGAGCCAGCGGCATGGTGCGGATGTACCACAACGCGCTCAGCGCGTCGCGAGCGCCCGGCGGCAAGGGCAGCGACAACGCCGACACCTCGCGGGCGGCGGCGGGACTGTCGCCTGATCCCACCTTGCGGCCGGCATGGTCGTAGGCATAGGCGCGGTCGACGGACCGGCGGCCCTCGCGAAGCTCACGCTGATGCAAGAGTGGCTTCAACTCGGCATCGGCCGCCGTCCGGAAGCGATCGCGGGCTTCGAAGAAGCGCGACACCCACGGCGCGGTCTCGACGGCGACGTCGAACACCCAGGCCGGCACCTCGCCGGCGGGTCCGAGGTCTTTCGCCTCGGGCGCCACCACGCTGAGGGTGATCTGGCCGGCGGTCAGGTCCAGCGGCCCGTTCAACCACTGCACGTCATAAGCGGCGCGCTCGCCCACGCTGAACGGCGGGTTGCCGGGCGGCGGCGGCTCGGCCATGGCCACCTCGTCCAGGGCCGCTTCGCTCTCCGGCGTCCACACCAGCTCGTAGATCACCGCCTCGTCGAAGCGGACCCGCTCGACAAACGGCGAGGCCGGCTCCCCCGCCCCGGCCAGCGTCGCGGGACTGACGACGAAGCGAACGTCCAGTTCCTTGAGGGTGGCGCGGGCATCGGCCGACGCGGGGTCGGCCAGCGCATCGACCAGCGAGGTATAAAACGACGGCCGCTGGCCGCTGTAGCCATTCACGATCGGCCGGCCATGTTCGAGCGACTGCACCATGAACGGCGAGTTCTCGCGGTCGAGCGTCAACGGCAGATACACCACCGCCCCCGAGCCGCCTTCGTCCGCCAGCCAACGGCCGGACGCGGTCGATACCGGCGGCGGCGCCACGAACGCCAGCGGCGCGTTGGCGTACTCCAGGCACATCACCGCGATCACGCCCGCGATCACACCGCGCCGCCAGCGGGCCTGCGCCACGCCAACCCCGGCGAGAACACACAGGCCCAGCATCAGGATCACCGAAAAGCGCGCCGAGGCGCGGATGGCCTGGAACCCGAAGACGTACTCCGCCATCCAGGCATAGAACCAGCGCACGCCTTCGGGTCCGAGCGACAGCACGAAACCCAGTACGGCCAGGGCGGCGGCCGAGACGACCACCGGACGGGCATCGCTCTTCCACCCGCGCCACAGGCCGAGCGCGGCCAGGCCCAGGATCACCAGGCCCGGAAACATCTGGTGCTCGACATGCCGTCGATCGCGCTCACCCGGCGCCGGCGCACGCGGCGCCAGCACGCCGGTCCGGCCGTAGATCAAGTTGTCGGGCGGCACCTGCGTGTAGCTCTGGATCGACGCCGCGTGAGCGGCGGCTTCGAACAGGTTGCGGCCAAAGCCCTCGCGTTGCTGCGATTGCCAGTACGGCCATGCCACCGGCGCCACGATTACAGCGCCGGCCGCCGCGGCGAGGAACACGCGCGACCAGAACCGCCGGCCCCGCCACTGCCCGCTGGTCCACGCGACCACCACCGCACCGGTGGCCAGGACCACCGCCGTCATCACGCCGTAGTAGACCGACGACACCGCTTGCAGCGCGGCCACCAGTCCAAGCCACGCCGCGCCGGCCGCGCGCCGCGCGGCGGCGAGACGGTACAGCAGGAGCAGCGCGAGCGGCAGGAAGTACAGCGCCTGCAGTTGCAGGTGCAGCAAGTGCGCGGTGCGATACGGCCAGCACGCCCACGCCAGTCCGGCCACGAACGCCGCCGGCACCGACCCGGTCACGCCCTTCACCAGCGCGTGCATCGCGAGCCCGCTCGCAGCGATCGACACCAGGAGCAGCACGTTGTAACACAGCGCCAGGTTCCCCGTCACGGCGTAGAGCGGCGCCATCACCAGCGACTGCAGCAGCAGGTGATCCGAGAAGGTGAGCGATCCGGCGGCGGGATGAAAGATGTTGGCGTCGAAGACGCGTCCCGACCACACCGACATGGGATCGGCGAGCCACGCCTTCATGCCGGTGCCGAGAATCCAGAGATTGAGATAGGGATCGCCGGCGCCTTCGAGCGCGCCCAGGCGGCCGGTGAGCTGTGTCGCCAGTGGCCAGGTAAGCGCCACCGCGGCGACGAGATACACTCCCGCCGCTCGCATCCACATGGCTTAGGTCCCGATGGCGGCGCGCATCAGGTCGGTCACCAGCTTGGGGTCGCCCTTCCCCTTCGTCTCTTTCATCACCTGGCCGACCAGGAACTGGAACTTGCGGTCCTTGCCCGCCTTGATCTCGGCGACGACGTCGGGATGGGCGGCGAGCACCCGCTGCACGATCGGCTCGAGGCTCGAAGTGTCGGAGATCTGCGCCAGGCCGTCGGCGGCGACAATGTCGGCGGCGGCGCGGCCGCTGTCGTACATCTTCGCGAACACGTCTTTCGCGACGGTTGAACTGATGGTGCCCTTCTCGACAATGGCAATCAGGCCGGCCAGCGCGGCCGGCGTGACGGGCACCGCCTCGATGCCAATCGCGCGTTCCTTCATGTTGCGCAGCACTTCGCCCATCACCCAGTTGCTCGCGGCCTTGGCGCTGCCCGAGCTGCGCGCCGTCTCTTCGAAGTAGTCGGCGACGCCGCGCGTCTGCGTCAGCAGCGCCGCGTCGTACTCGGGAAGAGCGTAGTCGGCGATGAACCGGCGGCGCCTGGCATCGGGGAGCTCAGGCAGCAGCGCGGCAATGCGCTCGCGGCGCTCCTGATCGACCACCAGCGGCGGCAGGTCCGGCTCCGGAAAGTAGCGGTAGTCGTGGGCCTCTTCCTTGCTGCGCATCGAGTGCGTGGTGCCGCGCGCGGCATCGAACAGGCGGGTTTCCTGCACGACGCGGCCGCCGTGGTCGAGCACGTCGATCTGCCGGCCAATCTCGTACTCGATGGCCTTCTCGAGATAGCGGAACGAATTGACGTTCTTCACTTCCGCCTTGGTGCCCAGCTTCGTCTCGCCCTGCCGGCGCACCGAGACGTTGGCGTCGCAGCGCAAGCTGCCTTCGTCCATGTTGCCGTCGTTGACGCCGAGCCACACCAGGATCTGGCGCAGCGTCTCGAAGAACAACGCCGCCTCCGCCGCCGACCGCATGTCGGGCTCGCTGACGATCTCGACCAGCGGCGTGCCGCTGCGGTTGAAGTCGAGATAAGTCTTGCGGTCGGAATCGGCGAAGCCTTCGTGCAGCGACTTGCCGGCATCCTCTTCCATGTGGATGCGCGTCAGCTTCACGAAGCGGCCGCCGACCGACGCCGGCATCTGCAGGCCGCCGCCAAGCGCCAGCGGCTGCTCGTACTGCGAAATCTGGTAGCCCTTCGGCAGGTCCGGATAGAAGTAGTTCTTGCGCGCGAACACCGACCGCTCCTGCACCTCGCAGCCAAGGGCGAGGGCGGCGGTGACCGCCAGGTCCACGGCCCGGCGATTGAGCACCGGCAGCGCGCCCGGCAACCCGGCGCACACCGGGCAGCAGTGGGCATTGGGCGGCGCGCCGAAGGCCGTGGAACACCCGCAGAAAATCTTGGTGGCCGTTTGCAGTTGGGCGTGGATCTCCAGCCCGATGACGGCCTCGTACGACATGACTAGATTCTAAAGGGAAAGTGAGATGTGAAAAGTGGAAAGTGAGAAGGTGTTGCTTCTCACTTCCCACGTTTCCAGTGTCTAGGCGATCGGGCCGGCGGCGGCCACCGCGGGGTCCGCATCGGCGAAGTTGGTCTTGAAGTTCTCCACGAACATGCGGGCCAGCTTGGTGGCCTGCGCATCGTAGGCCGCCTTGTCGGCCCACGTGCCGCGCGGATCGAGCACCGCCGCCGGCACGTCGGGCACCGACTGCGGCACCTCGATGTTGAACACCGGGTGACGGGTGTAGGCGACGTTGTCGAGCGCGCCCGACAGCGCCGCGCGAATCATCGCCCGCGTGTAGGCAATCTTCATGCGGCTGCCGACCCCGTGCGGGCCGCCGCTCCAGCCGGTGTTGACCAGCCACACCCGCGACTGGTACTTGGCAATGCGCTCGCCCAGTTGCTTGGCGTAGACGTTCGGGTTGAGCGGCAGGAACGGCGCGCCGAAGCAGGTGCTGAACGTCGCACTGGGCTCGGTGACGCCCTTCTCGGTGCCGGCCACCTTCGCGGTGTAGCCCGACAGGTAGTGATACATCGCGCCTTCGGCAGTCAGGCGCGCAATCGGCGGCAACACCCCGTAGGCGTCGGCCGTCAGCATCACGATGTTCCTGGGATGGCCGCCGCTGCCCGACGGCGCGTGGTTGTCGATGAACTCGATCGGGTAGGCGCCCCGCGTGTTCTCGGTCAGCGACGCGTCGTCGAAGTCGAGCGCGCGCGTCGCCGGGTCCATGACGACGTTCTCGAGCACGGTTCCGAAGCGGCGGGTGGTCTGGAAGATCTGCGGTTCGGCCTCGGCCGACAGGCGAATCATCTTGGCATAGCAGCCGCCCTCGAAATTGAAGACGCCGCGATCGCTCCAGCCATGCTCGTCGTCGCCAATCAACTGGCGTTCCGGGTCGCTCGACAGGGTGGTCTTGCCGGTGCCCGAGAGGCCGAAGAACAGCGTGGTATCGCCGTCCGGGCCGATGTTGGCCGAGCAGTGCATGGCCAGCACGTGCCGCAGCGGCAGCAGGTAGTTCAGGACGGTGAAGATCGACTTCTTGTTCTCGCCGGCGTAGCTGGTGCCGCAAATCAGCACTTCCCGCGACGCGAAGTTGACGGCAATCGCCACGTCGGAGCGGGTGCCGTGACGCGCCGGGTCGGCCTTGAACGTCGGCGCGGTCAGCACGGTGAACTGGGGCTCGAAGCCGGGCAGGTCGCCGGCGGGCGGCACGATGAACAGGTTGCGCACGAACAGGCTGTGCCAGGCGTGCTCCTGGATGAAGCGCACCGGCAGGCGGTATTCAGAATCGGCGCCGGCGTACAGGTCCTGCACGAAGAGCTCCTGGCCCTTCAGGTGCGTGACGATGTCGCGGCGCAGGACATCGAAGTGCGCGGCCTCGATCGGCCGGTTGACCTTGCCCCACCAGACCTGGGCTTCGCTCGACGGCTCCTTGACGACGAACTTGTCGTTGGGCGAGCGGCCGGTATGGGCGCCGGTCCGGCACACCAGGGGACCTTCCGCGGCAAGCGTGCCCTCGCCGCGGCGAATAGCGTGTTCGTACAACGCGGGCGCCGACAAGTTGAAGTGGACCGGCTTCGAACTCTGAACGCCGTGCGCCTCCAAGCCCCGCCCCACCTGTGCAGTACTCATGAAATATGACTCCAAAACTCGGCCGGTATCTCCCAGCCGCATTCAAAGGGTGAATGGTACAGATTGAAAAGGCGCTAAGTCAATCTCGTACGCGGACTTGGCCCGGTCCTGCTAAACTACGGTAAACGCGCCAGCCCCAGATCCCGTAACAGATGGCAGGACAGCCTCACGTCGACCTCGCCGCCCAGCCCCGTCCCGGTGACGGCGCCCACCCCTCGCCCGCTTCCGTAGTGGCGGCCGAGATCAAGGCGCTGGTGGCGCGCGGCGACCGAGACGAGGCCCGGGAACGGTTTGGGGCGCTCGTCGCGCTGCTCCAGCGCCGCGCGGTGCGAATTGCCTTTCAGTACCTGCGCGACGCGGCGGATGCGGACGAAGCCGTCCAGGACGCCTTTATCAAGGTGTTCCAGCACATCGAGCAGTACCGCAACGAGCTGCCGTTCGATGTCTGGTTCACGCGCATCCTGGTCAACGCGGCGCTCGACCGGTTGAAGTCGCGGGCCCGGCAGCAGCGCTGGATCAGCCACTCGACCGACGAAGACAACGGCCGGCCGGTCGAACAGGTGGCCGGGCACGAGGTGTCGAACGAACGCCGGCTGCTGGCGAAGGAGCGCTGGGCGCAAGTGACCGAGGCGGTCGCGGGCCTGCCCGACCGTCAGCGCCTGGTGTTCACGCTGTGCCACCTGGACGAACGCACGCCGGCCGAAATTGCCGCCGCCACGGGCATGAGCCAGGCGACGGTTCGGGTGCACCTGTTCCGGGCGTTGCGCAAGCTACGGGGAGTGTTGGGAGGTCAAGCATGAATCGACGGGATGTCACGGAGCCGGACGAGACCGCCGCCCTCGAGGCGTATCGGGCAGCCGCGCACGCCGAGGCCGATGCCCTATTCGATGACCGAGCGCTCGAGGCGCAGCGGCACAAGATTCTTGCCCGGCTCGCGCACCTCGGACAGAGCGCGAAGGTCATCCCCTTCCCTCACGCCACCGCTGTCGACGCGCCGGCCCCGAACGTCAACCGTCGCTGGATCAGCGTCGCGGCTGCCGCCGGCCTGATCATCGGCCTGCTCGGCGGGCAGGTCGTCAACCTCCTGCCGACCCCGACGCGCCGGCTGGCGCCGATGGCCTCGTCGATGACGCCCAGCGCGAACAACGGCACCGGCTACCTGCCCGCGCGCATGACCATTCCGCAGGACGATGGCCTGTTGGGCGAGGTCGATTTCGCGGTCCAGGTGCGCAGCGCCAGCGAGCTGCAGGCCCTGGACGAGCTGACCCCGTTCCACGAGCCGCAATAACGGCTGTTTCCGGCCAGTTTCAGCCGTTTACCTCCGCCAGGCGTTGGGCTAAGCTCATCCGCTATTCCGTAAACGGCCGGCACCCGCCGGTCGTAACGAGACTGAACCATGTCCATCCTACGTAAGTTGTTCATTTGTTTGAGCTTGTCTCTGGTTGTCGCCAGCGCCCAACCAGCCGCTGCCCAAAGCTTCAAGTGGTGGCAGATGGAGCGTTTCCAGAAAGGTCTGTCGCTCACGCAGGAGCAGATTGACCGCATCGAGGCGATCTTCCAGACCGCCGAGCCGTCCTTGCGGGCGCAGAAGGCTGCCCTCGACAAGCTCGATCACAAGCTGTCGAAGGTCATCACCGACTCGACGTCGGACGAAGCGGCCGTGCTGCAGGCCGCGGAACGGGTGGAAGCCGCCCGCGCCGAGTTGAGCCGCACCCGCACCCTGCAACTGTTCCGCGTGCGCCGCGTCCTGACGGAAGAACAGAACGCCAAGCTGAAAGCAATGCACGACCACGACCGGCGCCAGCGCGATCGCGACCGCAAGCCCAAGGGCGAGCTGTCCGACGGCCGCTGCGACTAGTCGAACTTCATTGAACTGAAATTACCGGACCCACAGAAGACCATGAATTTCCTCACGCGTACGTTCATCGCGGCCGCCGTGTGCGCCGTCGTCCCCCACGGCGCCCCGGCGCAGAGCCTGTCTGATGCCGCCCGCCAGGAGGCGGTGGTGCAGCAGGCGGTCCGCACCTACCAGCAGGGCCTCACCGACCTCAACCCCGTCGCCGGCCAGCCCGGCTCGCCGTCAGGCGCGTTGCGCGAGCTGCGGCTCGAAGAAGCCGTCGCCATCGCACTGGAGCAGAACCTCGACATCCAGGTGGCCCGGCTCGAGCCGCAATCGGTTGATTTCCTGGTGGCCGGGTTCCGCAACACCTACCGCCCGCTGGCGTCCTCGACCTTTGGCCTGCGCGACCAGTACCAGTTGCCGACCAGCAGCCTGAACGGCGGCACCAAGGTCAACAACGGCACCCGCACCTACAACTTCGGCATCTCGCAGAACGTGAACAAGTGGGGCGGCAACTACACGGTGAACTGGACCAACTCGCGCGTCGAGACGTCCAATACCTTCTCGACCCGCAATCCCAGCTACACCACCAACCTGGTCGCCGCCTATACCCAGCCCCTGCTGCGCGGCTTCAAGATCGACAACACCCGCCAGCAGTTGCTGGTCAACCTGATCAACCGCGACATCTCGGAAGAAAGCGCGCGCGCCACCATCACCCAGACCCTGGCCAACGTGCGCAACGCCTATTGGGACCTGGTCTTCGCGCAGAGCGCGGTCGACGTGGCGCAGCGCGCTACCGAACTGGCGGACAAGCTGGTGGTCGACAACCAGGCCCGGGTCGAGGTCGGCACGCTGGCGCCGCTCGACATCGTGCAGGCGCAGGCCGAAGCCGCCACGCGCCGCCAGAACCTGGCCGCGGCCGAAGCCACGGCGCAGACCGCGGAACTGACGCTCAAGCGCTACCTGGTCAGCGGCACCGACGACCCGCTGTGGCGCCAGACCATCCGCCCGGTCGATCTGCCCTCGCTTGGTCCCGCGCCGTCTGACATCGACGGTGCCATCCGCAAGGCGCTGGCCGAACGCACCGACGTGCTGACCGCCCGCAAGAACCTGGATTCGAACGACATCAACCTGCGCTTCTTCCGCAACCAGTCGATGCCGGCGGTGGACCTCAACGCCAGCTACGGCGCCCAGGGCCTCGGCGGTACCGAGATTGTCCGCACCGGCCCGCTCGGCAACCAGACCGTCACCGCGATCATTCCGGGCGGTTACGGCGACGCGCTGTCGGTGCTCAAGGCGCGCGATTACCCGACCTGGAATGTCAGCGTCACCATGTCCTACCCGATTGGCGGCAACCAGGCCGACGCCCAGCACGCCCGCGCCCGCGTGCAGCGGACCCAGTCGCTCACTCGCCTGCGCGCGCTTGAAGTGCAGATCGCGGCCGAGGTCGCCAACGCCGCGCTGACCGTGCAGAGCAACCTGAAGCGCGTCGAAGCCGCCACCGCGGCGCGCGAGCTGGCCATGAAGCGGCTCGAAGCGGAACAGAGCCGTTTCGAAGTCGGCATGACCACCAACTTCTTCGTGGTCCAGGCGCAGCGCGATTTGCGCGACGCCGAGAACACCGAATTGCGGGCACTGGCCGACTATCGCAAGTCGCTGGTGAATTTCGAGCGCGCGCAGCAATCACCGGCCGGTGGTGGCGGTGGCGGCTTGAACGCGGCGACCGGCGGACAGTAGCGCGCGACCGATTGTGGTTCGAGGTTAGAGACGGATTCTTATGCGTAAATTTGTATTGATTGGTGTGGTCGTGGCCGTGGTGGTGGGTGTGGCCGCGTACTCAGGCGTCTTCTCGAGCTCCGACGCCGCGTCGGCCGGCGGCCCCCAGGCCGGCGGTCCGGGCGGCGCGCCCGGCGGCCAGCGGCCGCAGGGCGGCGGTGGCGGCTTCCCGGGCATGGGGGGCGGGGGTCCGCGCATGCCCATGACCGTGGAAGTCGGAACGGTCAAGAAGGGCGACCTCGCCCAGCACCTCACCGTCGTCGGCAACCTGATCGGCCTGCAGACGGTTGACGTGGCGCCGCGCACCAACGGCCGCCTGCTGACCATGTCGGTGCAGATGGGCGACCCGGTTCGCCGCGGCCAGGTGATCGGCAAGATCGAAGACCGCGAAATCGTCGAGCAGGTCAGCCAGGCCGAAGCCTCCCTGCTGGTCTCGAAGGCCACCATCCGGCAGCGTGAAGCCGACCTCAACGTCGCCAAGGTCAACTTCGACCGCTCCAAGAACCTGTTCGACCGCCAGTTGCTGGCCAAGCAGGCGCTCGACGATGCCGAGTCGCGCTACCTGGCGGCCGAAGCGCAGATCGACCTGTCGAAGGCGCAGTTGGCCCAGGCTGAAGCCCGCCTCCAGGAGCTGAAGATCAACCTGCAGAACACCACGGTGAGTTCGCCGGTCGACGGCTTCGTCGGCAAGCGCAACGTCGACCCGGGCGCCATGGTGTCGCAGAACACGCCGATCGCGTCGGTGGTGGACATCTCGAAGCTGAAGATGGTGGTGAACGTGGTCGAGAAGGACATCCGGCTGGTCACCGTCGGCGACAGCGGCCAGGTTGACGTCGACGCCTACCCCGGCGAGAAGTTCGTCGGCCGCATTGCCCGCGTCGCGCCGGTGCTGGATCCGGCGACCCGCACCGCGACCATGGAAATCGAGATTCCCAACGGCGATCAGCGCCTCAAGCCCGGCATGTATGCCCGGGTCAGCCTGGTCGTGGAAGAGCGCAAGGGCACGCTGGTCGCGCCGAAGACGGCGGTGATCGACTTCGAGAACCAGCGCGGCGTCTGGGTGCCCAACGAGGACAACCGCGCGAAGTTCGTCCCGGTCAAGCTCGGCATCGAAGACCCGAACCGCATCGAGATTGTCTCGGGCCTGAAGGAAGGCGACCGCATCGTCACGACCGGCGCCGGCGCCGTTCGCAACAACGATCAGCTGATGATTGCCGGCGCGGCCGCACCGGGCGGCCCTGGCGGCGCACCCGGCCGCGGCGGCCGCGGTGGTGGTCAGCGCCCGTCGGGCATGGCCGGCCAGCCGCCGGCGGCTCCCGGGACCCCGGGCGGGCAGCGGCCCTAGTAAGTTGAAAGTTGAAAGTTGAAAGTTGAAAGTTGAAAGTTTGCGGTTTCAGTTTCAGTGGCAGTTAACAGTTACGCGTTCCTGATCGCACGGCGAGCACACTTATGAGTATTCCGCGCATAGCCATCGAACGTCCCGTCACGATGTTCATGATCAGCCTGGTGATCATCCTGCTGGGCAGCATCTCGCTCACCCGGCTGCCGGTCGACCTGATGCCCGACACGCAGATGCCCACCATCACGGTGCGCGTCAACTACGCCGGCGTCGGGCCGCTCGAGATGGAGGAGCTGGTCACGCGCCCGATCGAGCAGGCCGTCAGCGCGGTGGCTGGCCTCGAACGGGTCGACTCGACCTCGTCCGAGGGCAGCAGCATGGTCCGCCTCAACTTCACGTGGGGCTCTGACCTGGCCGAGGCGGCCGACGAGGTGCGCACGCGCCTCGACCGCGTCCGCGGCCGGCTGCCGGAAGACGCCGACCCGCCGACCGTGTTCAAGTTCGACTCGACCGCCATGCCGATCATGGGCATCGGCGTCGAGGGCGACTTCGACGCGGTGACGCTGCGCGAGCTGGCGCAGAACGACCTGTCGCCCCGTCTCGAGCGCGTCGCCGGTGTCGCGGCGGTGACCATCAACGGCGGGCTGCGGCGCCAGATTCGCGTTGACCTGTCGCGCGAGAAGATCACCGCGCTCAACCTGTCGCCCGATCGCGTCGTCCAGATCCTGCGCACCGAGAACCAGAACATCCCGCTCGGCGAGGTCAACGACGCCGACCGCACGCTGCTGCTGCGCAGCCCCGGGCAGTTCACCAACATCGATGAAATCCGCAACCTGGTGGTGCTGACCCGCGACGGCGTGCCGGTCTACCTGCGCGACATCGCCGAGGTCCGCGACACCACGGAAGACCGCCGCTCGTTCATGCGCATCAACGGCACGCCCGGCATCCGCATGCAGGTGACCAAGCAGTCGGGCACCAACACCATCCAGATCGCCGAGGGCGTCAAGCGCGAGATCGAGCGGATCAACGCCGACGTCGACGGCATCAAGCTGCAGGTGCTCGACGACCAGTCCCGCTTCATCCAGCGGGCGATCGGCAACGTGCAGGAGCACGCCATGATCGGCGGCATCCTGGTCATCCTGATCATTTTCCTGTTCCTCCGCGACATCAAGTCGACGCTGATCATCTGCACCTCGATCCCGGTCTCGGTGATCGGCACCTTCGCCCTGCTCTACTTCGGCGGCTACACCCTGAACACCCTCACGTTCGGCGGCCTGGCCCTGGGCATCGGCATGATCGTCGACGCCGCCATCGTCGTGCTCGAGAACACCTATCGCCACCTGGAGATGGGCAAGGACCGGGTCACCGCCGCCATCGACGGCAGCGAGGAAGTGTGGTCGGCCATCCTGGCCTCGACCCTCACCCACATCGCGGTGTTCGTGCCCATGCTGTTCCTGACCGGCGTCTCGAGCATCATGTTCGGCCAGCTGGCCGCGGTGGTCTCGTTCTCGCTGGCCATGTCGCTGCTGGTCGCCGTGACCATCGTGCCGGTGCTGTGCTCGCGGCTGCTCGACGCGCCGCACAAGGCGCATGCCGGCGCCGGCATCGGCGCGCGCATCAACCGCAGCGTCGACGGCGCGCTCGACCGGCTCGACGAGTTCTACGCCCGCATGCTGCACAAGGCGCTGCTGCACCGCCCGACGGTATTCGCCACTGGCTTTGGCCTGTTCGCGGTCGCCATCGTGCTGCTGCCCCAGATCGGCTTCGAGTTCCAGCCGCAGACCGACGAGGGCGAGGTGCGCATCGACACCGAGCTGGCGGTCGGTTCGCGCATCGAGCTGACCGAGGCCGTGATGATCGGCCTCGAGGAGCGGATTCGCACGCTGGTGCCGGAAACGACGATGATCATCGCCCAGGCCGGCGGCGGCGGTTTCGGCAACAGCTCCACCCACCGCGGCAACCTCGACATCCGCCTGGTGCCGCGCGATGAACGCACCCGCAGCAACGAGGAAATCTCCATGCAGTTGCGGCGCGAACTGTCGGGCATTCCCGGCGTCGTCGTCCGCGCCCGCCCGTCGGGCGGCCAGCAGATGCGCGGCATGGGCGGCGGCGGCCAGGACAGCCGCCTGTCGATCGAGATTCTCGGCCATGACCTCGAGACGTCGAAGAACATCGCCCAGGACCTCAAGGCCATGCTCGACACCACCCCCGGCATTGCCGACTCGCGCTTGCAGCGTGAGGAGGGCCGTCCCGAACTGGCGGTGCGCGTCGACCGCGACAAGGCGGCCCTGCTCGGCCTGACCGTGACGGGCGTCGCCAACACCATTCGCACCAACGTCGCCGGCACGCAGGCCGCGATGTATCGCGATGCCGGCAACGAGTACCCGATCATCGTCCGCCTGCGCGAGGAAGACCGCGAAGAGGTGTCGGAAGTCGGCGACGTGCTGCTCAGCACGCCGGCCGGCCAGATTGTGCCGGCCAAGAACGTGATGATCATCGACCGCGAGACCGGCCCGGTGTCGATCGAGCGCAAGAACCAGGAGCGCGTGCAGCGCGTGAACGCCGAGACCGAGACCACGCTCAGCGAGGCGGTGGCGGCGGTGCAGGCGCGCATGGGCGAGATTTCCGTGCCCAAGGACTTCGCTGTCGGCTTCGGCAACGAGGTCGAGGAACAGGCCAAGTCGTTCAACGAGCTGCGGCTGGTGCTGATCCTGGCCATCGTGCTGGTCTACACCGTGATGGCCTCGCAGTACGAGTCGCTGCGCGACCCGTTCATCATCATCTTCTCGATTCCGCTGGCGGCGATCGGCGTGGTCGGCATGCTGATGGCGACCAGCACCCCGTTCAGCATGCAGGCCTACATCGGCGTCATCATGCTGGCCGGCATCGTCGTCAGCAACGCCATCCTGCTGGTCGACTACACCAACACGCTGCGGCACCGCGACAAGATGGAGCTGCGCGCCGCCATCGAGCTGGCCGGCCGGCACCGCCTGCGGCCGATCCTGATGACCTCGCTCTGCACCGCCCTCGGCCTGGTGCCGATGGCCCTCGGCCTCGGCGAAGGCGCCGAGCTGCAGGCGCCGCTGGCGCGGGTCGTGGTCGGCGGCCTGCTGACCTCCACCGTCATCACGCTGGTGTTCGTGCCGGCGATGTATACGCTGTTCGAAGAAGGCTGGAGCGGGATCTTCAGGAAGGGCGCGGTCGCGCCCGCCGAAGCAGGTCACTAACCGCGTTACCGCTGACCGGATCGATCCAGCCCGGTTCCAACTCCGCGAGCGGCTCGAGCACGAAGAGCCGTTCGCGGAATCTCGGATGCGGCACCGTCAGCCCGGGCTCGTCCAGCCGCTCATCTCCATACAGAATCAAGTCGAGGTCGAGAGTCCTGGCCACCCCCGGGGCCGGGCGCTGCCGGCCGTCTTCCCGTTCAATGGCCAGCAACAGATCCAGCAGCGCTCGCGCCGGCAAGGCGGTGTCGCCGACGACCACGCCGTTCAGGTAGCGCGGCTGTTCGCCGACGCCGACCGGCGCAGTATCGAACCAGCTGGATTGACGGAAGTTGAGAAGGTTGGCAGCCAGGCGGCCGGCGGCGAAGGCCAGGTGCGCTTCGCGATCCCCCAGGTTGCTGCCCAGGGCGATCGCGACACGGGTTGGCGCTACTGCCCCGTCCAGCGGGCGCCCATGACCACGCCGGAGTGGTCGTTGATGGCGAGCGACTTGCCGATCAGGTCCTTGTTACCGGCGGCGGCCTGGTCGAACAGGCGCTTGTGCTCGAGCATCTCGCCCAGCACGACCTTCAGCATGCCCTTATGGCGGGCGTGCGAGACCTCCTCGACCCTGGCGCGCCATTTCTCGACGAACTGCGCGTTGGCGCGCGCGTCATCGCCGGCGAGCGACAGCCAGGCGTCGCCCTTGCCGGCGGCCACGGCCGCCCGGGGCGGATCGGCGGGCAGCGGCGCGCCCAGGTCGAGCAGCGCGTGCTGCAGCCACGACAGGTGCGTCTGCTCGCGCGCGATGATGTACTGGTAGGCGTTGTTGATGTCGTAATCCGGCACCTGCGCGGCGACGTCTTCGTGGCGCATCAGCAGGCTGGTGCGCTCGAGCAGGAACTCTCGAATCAGGTCAGCGAGATGGGATGTCGTGCTCACGCCTTTTGCTTTTCCTTGCAGGTGATGCACACCCGCGTCCACGGAATCGCGTTCAACCGGGCCTCGGCGATCGGCTCGCCGCAGTCGCGGCACAGGCCGAAGGCGCCTTTTTCGATGCGCATCAGGGCTTCGTCAATCGCCTGCAGGATCTTGGCATCGGTCTGCTTGAGGCGCAAGTGGATGTGCACTTCGTTGTTGCCCGAGGCCTGATCCGCCATGTCACCCTGCCGGCCGTTATTGTGCTCCATCGAGCTCTGGAGCGAATTGAGACCGGCACCTTCCACGAGCTCTGCCCGCTTCTTGAGCAGGGCGTCCTTGTAGAGCGAGACGTTCATGTGACTTCGTACTCCCAGAGCGCCCGTCCGGGGTGGCGCTAAACCCTGATATTACCATGCGGGCTGTGACGTCCCGCATTTGGCGCCCCCCGCCCCGATGTGGCGTCCACCTTCAGGTGGACCTTGCCTTCAGGTGGACCTTGCCTTTCGACGGACCATGCCCTTCGAATGTGGCGTCCGCCTTGGGCGGGCGGTGCCATCCCAATGTGGTGTCCACCTTTAGGTGGACCTTGCCTTTCGACGGACCATGCCCATCGAATGTGG
>JBFWUK010000004.1:149178-211043 GCA_050247355.1 Vicinamibacterales bacterium
TCGAATGTGGCGTCCGCCTTGGGCGGGCGGTGCCATCCCAATGTGGTGTCCACCTTTAGGTGGACCTTGCCTTTCGACGGACCATGCCCATCGAATGTGGTGTCCGCCTTCAGGCGGACTATTCCGGGGACGCCACATCCGCGGGCGGCATCACCCCCGGCAAGGCTACTCGGCGCGTAACGTCGCCAGCGGCTTGCGCTGCAGGACTTCCCAACTGGAGATAACGCCAATCACCGCGACCAGGATGGCCGTGATCGCGACGCCGGCGGCGCTGACTCCCAGCAAGGGACGGAACGGGATGTCGAGGGCGTAGCGGCTGATCGCCCACGACAACGCGACTGCGCCGCCGGCGCCGATGGTGCCTGCCAGCAGGCCGAGCAGGCCGTATTCAATCACCAGGACGGCGGCAATCAACTGGCGGGTGGCCCCCAGGGTCTTGAAGATGGCTGCCTCGTAGACCCGCCGGAACTTGGTCATGGCCACCGCGCCAATCAGGATCAACAGTCCGCTGAACACGACGAGCGTGCCGACCACGGTCACGGCCAGGGTGACGTTATCGACCACCGACTTGATGGTGGCGAAAATCTCGCGGCCGTCGATCACCGAGACGTTCGGCGCCGCGTCGACCAGCGCCGCCTGCAGCCGGGCGCGCGCCGCGGCGTCTTCGGGGCCGCGCAGGAAGCCGACGAAGCTGTGCGGCGCCTGCTCCAGCACGCCCGGTCGGAACACGAACATGAAGCCGCCGGCGCGGCTGTCGGCCCATTCGACGAAGCGCACGCTGGTCACGCGGGCGGCGATGATGCGGCCGAGCACGTCGAAGCGGATGGTGTCGCCGATGTTGATCTTGAACTGCTCGTTGATGAACTGCTCGATCGAGACCTCGGCGGTGGCCGACGGGGACGGGTCCCACAGCTGGCCGGCGACAATGTGCTCATTCGGTTCGAGGGCCGAGCGATAGGTGATGGTGTATTCGCGGCCGAGCGAGCCCAGCCCGCGCACGTCTTCGTAGCTTTCGAGGTTGACCTCGCGGCCTTCCACGCCGACCACGCGCGCCCGCAGCACCGGCAGCAGCCGGGCGGGCGGCGCGCCCGGCGGCTGGTTGGCGGCAATGGCCTGCGTCACCCGTTCGACCTGGTCGCTCTGCACGTCGAGCAGGAACATGTCGGGCGCGTCGGCCGAGACGTTCACGGCGAACTCGTCGATCAGGTTCTGCTGCAGCGAGCGGACACCGATGATGAAGAAGCTGCCCAGGCCCACCGCCAGCAGCACGATCCGCATCTGGCTGCCCGGCCGGCTCAATTGCAGCACCGCATGGCGCAAGGCGAACGACCGCGATCGCGCCAGCGGCGCAATGGCCCGGATCACCAGGATCCCGGCCAGGTGCAGCACCAGCGCGGTGCCGGCGAACCCGGCGGCCACCACCAGGCCGACGCGCCAGTTGCCGGCCTGCCACACGGTGAGCGCCACCAGCGCGGCCACCACGAACACCGACACCAGGATCTGGATCAGGTCGGGACGGCGGCTGCGCGGCTCGTCGCGCAGCAGCAGCGACGGCTTGACGTGACGGACCTCGAGCAGCGGCACCAGCGAGAACAGCAGCGACACCAGCAGGCCGATGCCCAGGCCCTGCGCGATGGCCGGCAGCGTGAGCGCGTAGGTGATGTCCACGCCGGGGGTGGCGCCGGCGAGCAGCGAGGGAATGCCGCGCATGGCCAGGGCGGCGAGGCCGACGCCCAGCGCGCTGCCGGCCAGCCCGAGCAGGGCGACCTGCGCCACGTACACGGCCAGCAGTTGCGACGACCGGCCGCCCACGCACTTGAGCACCGCGATGCTCTTCATCTTCTGCTGCACGAACACGCGCGTCACGCTCGACACGCCAATGCCGCCGAGAATCACGATCACCAGGCCGACCAGGCTCAGGTAGTTCTCGGCCCGCGCGAAGTCTTCGCCAATGTCGTCTTCGGTCGCCTGGTAGGTACGCACCCGCGCGAACTCGTTGGCAAAATCGGCGCGCAGCTCGCGGACCAGGCCGTCGAGCCTGGCGTCGGCAACCCGCACCAGCCGCTGGTGATTCGAGCGGCTGCCAAATCCCATCAGCCCCGACTTCTCCAGGTCGGCCAGGTCGACGAACACGCGCGGCCCCATGCTGAAGGCGCCCAGTCGCCGGCCGGGCTCGCTCTCGATGACGCCGCGAATGGTGTAGCGCTGCGTCCCGATGCTGAGGCTGTCGCCGACGTTCACGCCCAGCTGCGCCAGCAGTTCCGGGCGAACCAGCGCGCCGAACCCGCGCAGCAGCGCGTGGTCGTAGGTCATGCCGTCGGCCAGCTGCACCGCGCCGTAGTACGGAAACCCGTCTTCGACCGCGCGCAGTTCAACCATGCGGGTGCGGCCATCCACCTCGTCGGCGTGGTGCGTCATGGTCGCCAGCTCGATCGAGCGGATGCTTTCGGCGCCGGCCGCCGCCAGCCGCTCGCCAATCCTGGCCGCCAGCTCCGGCTTGATCGGCTGGTTGCTGGTGATGATGGCGTCGGCCGCGATCAGCGTCCGCGCCTCGCCGGCAAACGTCAGGCGGACGCTCTGGATCACCGAGCGCAGCGCGACGATGGCGCCGACGCCGATGGCAATGCAGATGAAGAAGAACAGCAGGCGCCGCCACGACGCCCGCATTTCACGCGCCGCCATGAACAGCACGAACCTCATCCTTCGACTCGCTTTCGCTCGCTCAGGACCGGTGGTTCGACTGGCCCGAGCGGGCTCGTCACGGCCAATTCGCCGCGGTCGGGCTCGCTCACCACCGGCCGGCCGTCGCGCAGCACCAGGCGGGCATCGGCCACCGCGGCGACCGACTGGTCGTGCGTCACCATGACCAGCGTGACCTTGCGCGATCGCCGCACCTGCAGCAGCAGGTCGAGAATGTGGCGGCCGTTCGAGCTGTCGAGATTGCCGGTCGGCTCGTCGGCCAGAATCAGCGGCGGATCGTTGGCGAGCGCGCGCGCGATGGCAATCCGCTGCTGCTCGCCCCCCGACAACTGCGATGGATAGTGGTGGCCGCGGTCGTGCAGGCCGACTTCGTCGAGCAGCGCCTGCGCCCGCGCGGCGGCGTCGCGGCGGCCGGCAATCTCCATGGGCACCTGGATGTTCTCGATCGCCGTCAGCGACGGCACCAGGTGAAAGAACTGGAAGACGAAGCCGATCTTCTCGCCGCGCAGCCGCGCCAGCGCGTCCTCGTCCAGGCTGGTGATCTCGGTCCCGGCAATCGCAATGGTGCCGGTCGATGCGGAGTCGAGACCCGCGATCAGGCCGAGCAACGTCGACTTGCCGCTGCCCGAGGGGCCGACAATCGCCAGGCACTGTCCGTCGGGCACGTCCAGGTCGAGAGGATGAAGAATGGTCAGGGGCTGGCCGCCGCTCTGAACGGTCTTGCTGACGCCGCGAAGCTGAATCATGAGGGGCTTAGGGGCTTAGGGGCTTGGGGCTTGCCTACTTCACTTGGACGCCCAAGCGCCGGCTGTAGTTCCGCCCAGACCAGGTCGGCCACCACTTGCGCGCCGCGGGCGTTTGGGTGAATGCCGTCGCCCTGGTTGAGCGACGCCACTCCCGCCACGCCTTGCAGCAGGAACGGGATGAAACGGACGTCGTATTGCTGCGCCAGCTCGGTGTAGACGTTGCGGAACTGGCGCGTGTAGTCGGCACCGAAGTTCGGCGGCGCCTCCATGCCGGCCAGCACGGTCGTCACCCCCTTCGCGGAGGCCTGCTCGAGCACGGCGGCCAGGTTCTTCTTCAGCTCGGCCGGTGGCAGCCCGCGCAACCCGTCGTTGGCGCCAAGCGCCACCACCAGCACCTTCACGTCGCCGTCGAGCGACCACTCGAGCCGCCGCAACCCGCCGGCCGAAGTATCGCCCGACACGCCCGCGTTCACGATCTCGTAGTCGTAGCCCTCGCTGGCCAGGCGCCGGCCAATCAGCGCTGGAAAACTCTGCGCCTGGTCAAGCCCGAGTCCCGCCGTCAGGCTGTCGCCCAAAAAGACAATGCGGGGCCGGGCGCGCTCTGGCGCGGCCGCGGCCGGGGCCGCGGCCGGCGGTGCCGATTCCGCAGCGGGTGCCGGGGCGTCATTGCCGCAGGCGGCCGCCAGCAGGCAGGCGGTGATGAACAGGAGGCTGCGCACCATCACGACACCGCGATGACCAGCGCCGTGGCGTTGTCGGTGCCACCGCGGGTCAACGCCTCGTCTACCAGCCGGGTGGCCTGGTCAGCCACGGTTGCTCCCTGTCGCAGTAACTCGGCAATCGACGCGCTGTCGAGCCGGCCGTGCACGCCGTCGGAGCACAGGACGAACGTGTCGCCGGCCACCAACTGTTCCTCTCGGGCGCCCGGCTTCACGTCCTCGCGGGTGCCGACCACGCTGGTCAGCACGTGGCGCAGCGGATGCGCGGGATCTGCGTCCTCGGCTTCCTTCTCCCCGAACATCGAGGCCAGCCACGTATCGTCGCGCGTCAACTGCTCGAGGTTTCCATTGCGCAGCCGGTAGACGCGGCTGTCGCCGACGCTGACCACGGTCAGCTGGTCGCCGGTGACCAGCGCCGCCACGACGGTGGTGCCCATACCGCTCAGCTCGGCGTGCCGCGAGCCTTCGGCGTAGACCTTGCGGTTGGCCAGGCGCACGGCCGTGGTCAACCGGTTGAAGTCGATCGACCTGGCCACCTCCAGGCCGAATGGCCAGGTGATGTCGGCGGCGCCGGCCGCGCTGTCGGCAACGAACTGGTGAATGGCCTCGACCGCCAGCTGCGAGGCCACCTCGCCGCCATTGTGCCCGCCCATGCCGTCGGCCACGATGAACAGGCCCAAGTCGGGCCACCATCCGAGGTGGTCTTGATTCATCTTGCGCGGACCGATCTCGGTCCGGCTGCCTACCGTCAATTCCATAATCTGTGCTGGGACTAGGCCGATTGGATACTTGGTATACTCGGCGCCGTGGCTAACGCAGCGCTGCAGCCGGTCATTGCCCGCGCGAACATGGCGCTCGAGCGGGGCCAGGCGGCCGCCACCATCGACCTGCTCGCGCCGTTGCTGCGCACGCCGTCGGCGCTGACGCGCGATGACGAGTTGGCCGTCAGGGTCATGCTGGCTGAATCGTACCTCTTGCAGGGCGATCTTGCACAGGCCGGAACGGTACTGGGCCGCTCCCCCGACACCATTCGCGAAGCCCTGCCCCAGGTGCTCCACTCCAACCTCTGGCGCCTGCATGGGCGGGTGGCGTTCGCCCGCGGCGAGCAGTCGCGCGCCATCGCGCTGCACAACCGCGCCCTGAAGCAGGCCGAGATTGCCCACGATTCGCGCGCCATCGGGCTGGCGCATTTCTACCTGGGCCAGTGCTACCGGCAGGTCGGCGACATGGCGATCGTGCGCGAGCACATCGCCGAAGCGGCGGCCGCGCTGCACGCCGCCGGCGACCGTCGCCACCTGGCGATGGTGCACTCGCTGTCGGCCGTCATGCTGGCCCAGACCGGCCGCTACGACGAGGCCAACGCCGCGTTGCGGCAGGCCGAGCGCATGGCGTCGCTGCTGCAGGCCGACGACGTGCTGGCGACCGTTTACGGCAACCAGGCGAACGTCGCGCTGATTCGTCACCGCTACGAACAGGCGCTGGCGCTGGCCGAGCGGGCGGTCAACCTGCACGAAGGCCTGGGCCAGGGGCCCGGGTTGTCGGTGGCGCTGGCCACGCTGGGTCAGATCTGCGTGCGGGTCGGCAACCTCGACCGCGCCGACACCGTGCTGCACCGCGCGCTCGACGTGCGCAGCGCCATGCAGTTCCACGAGACCACCGGCGCCGTCTACGACACGCTGGCACAGATGTCGCTCATGCGCGGCGACTACGAAAACGCCGCCGAGTACCTGCGCCGCGCCGCCGAAGCCTACGGCGCCTACGGCCGCAACACGAGCCGGTGGTACGAATGGTCGCTGCGCGTCATCACGGCGCGCCTGGCGACGCGGCGCGGCCAGCCCGACGAAGCGCTCGCGATCGCCGACGAGATTGCCAAGTCAACGAACGCCCCGCCGGCCGAGGCCATTGAGGCCGAACTGATCGCCGCCGAAGCCCTGCTGTCGGCCGCCCGCGTAGACGAGGCCGAACGCCGTCTGACCCAGGTCGAGTCGCGCCTGGATCCGCGCACCACGCCCGGCGCGTGGGGCGAGTTCCTGCGCCTGCGCGGCGACCTGCGTGCCCGGCAGACCCGCACCACCGAGGCGTATCACGACATTGCCCAGAGCTCGAGCGTGTTCGAACTGGTCGGCGAACGCTACCAGGCCGCGGTCAGCCAGATGGCGCTGGCCCGGCTGGCCGCGAAGGCCGGCGCCCGCTCCACCGCCGACCGCCACTACCAGTACTCCGCCCTGGTGTTCGAGGCGCTGGGCGCCACCCGCGATCTCGAGCAGGTGCGCTCCGAAATGGCGGCGGCCCAGCCGCCCGGCACCGGCGAGTACGTCGGCTCGCCGGCCGATGCGGACGATGCGCTCGTGCGGCGGCTGGTGGATGCGGCGGTGCTGCCCGACCTGCTGGCGCGCGAGCTGGCGGCCACGCTGCTCGAGGCCGTCACCGCCGACATCGCGGTGGTGTTTGCCGAACTTCCCGGCGGCGACGTGCGCGTGATTGCCTTTGCCGGCGCCGATGCCGGAGCGGCGGCGGCCGTGGCCAGGCTGGCGCTGCAAGGCACGGCCTACGCCGGCGGCAGCCTGATTGTCGAGGCGATCGGCCGCGAACCCGATGGCCCGCGCCACGTCGTGGTGGCGGCGCCGCGTACCCTCGGACACCTGCTGCTGCGCCGCGTGCGCATGATGGCGGCGGTGGCGCGCCAGGGCTTCGACCTGTGCGGCGTGCGCGACCGGCCGACCTCGGCCGTCGATGCCACCACCGAGCGTCCGCTCGAACCGTTGCTGCCTGGCTTCTTGTGCGCCAGCGCCGCCATGCACCGCGTCGTCGATCAGATCCAGCGCCTGCAGGGCAACGACCTGACGGTGCTGATCACCGGCGAGAGCGGCACCGGCAAGGAACTGGTGGCGCGCGCCATTCACGTTGGCTCGTCGCGCAATGCCGCCACCTTCCTGCCGTACAACTGCACGACCACGACGCGCGAGCTGGCCGACAGCCAGTTGTTCGGACACCGCCGCGGATCGTTCACCGGCGCGGTGTCGGATCAACCCGGCCTCATTCGCACCGCCACCGGCGGCACCTTGTTCCTGGACGAGGTGGGCGACCTGCCGCTCGATGTGCAGCCGAAGCTGCTGCGGTTTCTCGAACAGGGCGAGATCATGCCGGTCGGCGAAAACCGGCCGCAGCCGGTGGACGTGCGCGTGCTGGCCGCCACCAACGCCGACCTGGAACAGCGCGTCGCCGAAGGCAAGTTCCGCGAAGACCTCTACTACCGTCTCAGCGTGATTCGCATCCACGTGCCGCCCCTCCGTCAGCGGCGCGAGGAGATCCCGCACCTCACCACGTTCTTCCTGCGCGAAGCCTCGGACCGGCTGGGGAAACCCGACATGCGGCTGAGCGCCGAGGTGCTGGACCTGTTCGCGCAGTATTGGTGGCCCGGCAATGTGCGCCAGTTGCGAAACGAGGTGCAACGCGCCGTGGCCATGGCGCCGCCCGGAGGCACCATCGGTCCCGAACACCTGTCGGCCGACCTGACCGCGGCTGCGGCCGCCCCCGCCTCGGGACCGTCCGGCGGATCGCGCGTCTCGCTGCGCGGCGGCCAGACCCTGGCCTCGGTTGTCGACGAAATTGAACGCGACCTGATCCGCGAGATGATGACGCGCCATCGCGGCAACATCTCGGAAACCGCTCGAGCGCTCGGCCTGACTCGCCGCGGCCTTTACCTGAAGCTGCGACGATTAGGTATCGAAGGCGCTCCCGAAGTGAATACCAAGTAGCCAGTTAGAACCGTTGCTGGATACCTACTATCCAGCCCATCCGCTTCCAGCCCCAGCCATGTGGTCCCTTTGAATACCCTGGTGTCGTGTATTTGCCCCACTTAGGCCAGCTCACAGCGCGTTGCACAGAATCGGCGTGGATCTTGGAGTGTTTTCCGGCATTGCAAGACCTTGAATTGGTTCTCAGACCCTGGAGCTTCCCGTGTCCTATCAACGAACTGTGGCGCCAAGAGAGATCAAACGGTCGGCGGAACGGCGAGCCGTCGCGGTGCCGGCGCGCCTGACCTGGAAGGACGCCTCGGGCGCCGTCCGCTTCATATCGGTCACGACCCGGGACGTCAGCGACGCCGGCGTGTTCGTGGAGTGCGAGGCGGGCGCAGCCATTCCCCTCTACCGGCTGGTGCACCTGCAGGTGGAGCGCTCGACCCGGATGGTCGAGTCGCTGCCCATGCGGCTGCGCGAAGGACGGGTGTTGTCGGCGGTGTGGCGCGTCGCGCCGTGCCGGCGCTCGACCGGCACGCCGTCAGGTTATGCCCTGCGCTTCCTGGTCGAACCGGCGGTGCCGGTGTCGCAGTCGGCGACGCCCCTCGTCGAGGCCATCGCCGTCTAGGCCTGCTTGCTCCAGTAGCGCGCCAGCCCCTGCCACAATTGGTCAAAGGGCGCGGCCAGTTCGGTGGCCCGGGCTTCGTGCTCGGGCATGGCCTTCCTCACGTCGCGTCGCATCTGTTCCACAAACGCCTGCGTGCGCTGCTCGTCGGTGTCGCCGGCGGTCAGCGACTGGCGCACGGCCTCGGCCTGCTGAATCAGCGTTTCTCGAAACCGCATCAAGTGGGCGCGGGCGCCGGTGACCGCGCCGAAGTGGGTCAGGAATAGCGCGACGGGCTGCCAGGCCGCGATCAGGTCCAGGCTCCCCTGCCACGCCGCGAGGTCGATGTCGGGAGGCGGCGTCGGGGCAATCAGATAGTCGCCGCTCACGCGGATACCACCCGTGTCTCCCACATACGCCATACCGGTCGTCTCGTCGAGATAGCTGACGTGGTGCTTCGCGTGTCCGGGCGTATAGGCGACGCGCAGGCTGGTACCCGCCGCGGCGATTCGCTCGCCGCCGGTCAACGCGTGGACGTTGGCCGCCGGCACCGGCAGGAACGCGCCCCACAACGAGTCCATCTGGTCGCCGTACAACCGTGTCGCGCTCGCCAGCAGCCGTTCCGGATCGATCATGTGCGGCGCGCCGCGCTCGTGCACGTGAACCTGAATGGCCGGCACGCGCTCGACGATGGTGCCGGCGGCGCCGGCGTGATCGAGATGGATGTGCGTGAGCAGCAGCGTGCGGACGTCGCGCAGCGACAGGCCGCGCTGCCGCAACCCGTCTTCGAGCGCCGGCAGGCACGAGGATGGCCCGGGGTCGACCAGGGTCACGCCGTCGGGCCCGGTGAGAACGGCGGTGGCGATCACCCGATCGCTGCCGCGGAACTGGAGATCGATGTAGTCGGTCACTCGTGAAACGACAGCGACTTCATGGTTTCGGCATACCGGCCATCGGGCGTGGCCGGCACGAACACCTTGCAGTCGTCCAGGTCGCCGCCGTAGACATGCAGCGTAATCGAGGCGGCCGCCGGCCGCGCGTTGGCGAGCACGTGGTGGTCGGTCGGAGGAATCAGGCAGCCGGCCGAGCCGGTGCCGGCGAGCAGCGCGCCGATCGGCGTGACGCGATAGAAGCCGTCGGCGTCGGGCTCGACGCGATACTGCGTGACCGCGATCTCGCCGTCAACCACGCCCTCGACGCACCACAGCCCGCCGTGATCGTGCACCGCGGTGCCCTGCCCCGGCCCCCACGTCATGACGATGGCGCTGTAACGGCCGGCGGGATCGCGATGCAGCAGCCGGCGGGCATAGGCGTCGGGCCGCGGCTGCGTGAATTTCGCCGGCAGCGCCAGTGTCCCGGCACCGAGCACCTGCTCGAGATCGGCCTTCACCGCCGCGGTGATGGCGCCGGCGTCGCCGGCCTCGACCGATCGATCGAGGCGGGCGACCAGGGCGGCAAGTCCGGGACAGTCGGTCGGCACGCCTTCCATTCTACTTCTTCAGGTTGACCTCAAACAGCTTGAGGATGCGCTTGTACTCGTCGGCCCAGCTGGCGGCTTCGACGAAGCCGTGGTCCTCGACCGGGTACGACGCCAGCTCCCAGTTCTCTTTGCGCAGTTCGATCAATCGCTGGGCCAGCCGCACCGAGTCCTGGTAGTGCACGTTGACGTCAACCATGCCGTGCGCGATCAGCAGCGCCGACTTCAGCCCCTCGGCAAAATAGATTGGCGAGCTCTTGCGATAGGCCTCGGCGTCGGTCTGCGGTTCGTTCAGGATGTTGGCGGTGTAGGGATGGTTGTAGTGCGCCCAGTCGGTGACCGGCCTCAGCGCGGCGCCGGCGGCAAACGTGTCGGGCGACGTGAACAGGGCCATCAGGGTGATGAAGCCGCCGTAGCTGCCGCCGTACACGCCAATCCTCTTCGCGTTCACCTTCTGCGTTTTCACCAGGAAGGCCGCGCCGTCGACCACGTCGTTCAGGTCGTGGCCGCCCATCCAGCGATAGATCGCCGTGCGCCAGTCGCGGCCGTAGCCGGCGCTGGCGCGGAAGTCGGGATCGAGCACCACATAGCCACGCGCCGCCAGCAGGTGGTGGAACATGTACTCGCGGTAGTAGCTCGACCAGTAGCGATGCGCGTTCTGCAGGTAGCCGGCGCCGTGCACGAAGACCACCGCCGGCGCCTTGGGGTCGCGCTTCGCGCCGACCATTTCGGGCGTGTACATCCGCGCATACACATCCTTGCCGTCGCGCGACTTGTAGGTCACCAGTTGCGGCTCGACCCACTTGTGCGCCTGCCATTCCGCCGACGGGCTGGTCGTCACCCTGGTGGCAGGGGCGCCGGCCGTGTTCGCCATCAGGAACACTTCGGGCGGACGGTTGGCAGACGACGAGACCAGGCCGAACATGGAGTTGTCGGGGGCGATCGCGCCCTGGTGCCCGCCGGTCTGGGTGGTGAGCTTCGTTCGCGCGCCGCCGTCAACCGGCAGCGAGTAGAGGTGCCGTTCCCCGGGGTGCTGCTCGGTGGACTGAATGTAGAACGTCGTCCCGTCAAGCGACAGCTCCACCCGGTCGATCTCGAACTGCCCCGTCGTCAATTGCCGCCTGGTTGGCGCGGCGGCCGTGGCGTCCACCGTGTACAGGTGCATCCAGCCGTCGTGTTCGGCCAGGAACCAGGCACGACGGCTGTCGGGCAGCCAGCCCAGTGCGCCGTCGCGGATCCACGCTTCGTCTTTGAGATGGTCCAGGACCTTCGTGGCGCCGGTCGCCGAATCGACCATCACCAGCCAGCGCTCGGTGTTGTCGGCGGACCGCACCGAAACCACCGCGCGAGCGCCGTCGGGCGACAGCACGGGCGATCCCCATCGCACGTCGCGCTTCGCGGCCGCCGGCTTCGCTGCCGCCTCGGGCTTGGCCGCCGGCTTGGCCTCGTCATCATCCACCGGCTTCGGGATGACCACCGCGTCGCTGACGCCATCCAGCCCGGCCCATGCCCCCTCGCCGGTTTCAAGGTTCAGCACGGCCAGCCGCCGGCTGTCTTGTGCATCGCCGACCTTGGTGCGGGCGTTGATCTGTTCGGTGAAGGCCGACGCGCTGACGAAACGCGGCACCTGCGACGCGCGGGGCTGCGCTCGATCGTTCACGACCAGGTATGCGAACTTGCCGTCACCGGATAGGGCGGCGTCCACGATCGTCTGGCGGTCGGTCAGGTCGAAGCGCGGCAGCGCCCGGGCGCGGTCCAGCGCCTCGCGGCGCTTGCGGCGCGCGGTTTCCGCTTCGACCCAATCCAGCAGCTTCTGCTCTTCTTCCTTCAGGTACTTCTGGCTATCGGTCAGCCGGGGATCGGCGCGGCGGACGGCGGCATCGGTCAACTGGACCAGCGCGCCGGCGGTGACGTCCTGCACGGGCACGATGAACAGGTTGTTGTCGCGGACGAAGGTGACGTGCGTTTCGCCGCGCGCCCAGCGCGGGTTCGACTCGTTGCCGGTCGTTCGCGTGACATCGAGGCGGCGGTTGGCCACGGTGTCGATCACGACGATGTCGCCGCGGTCGGTGCCGAGAATGCGGCGGCGCTTCGCGTCCCACTGACCGTTGGCGAGCGGCGCCAGCCGGCGCTGGTCGTCGGTCAGGCGGCGCGGGGCGCCGCCGGTGCGCGCCACGACCCAGGTCGCGGGCACGTCTTCCTTGGGCATCAGCCACTCGAAGTAGAGCGACTGCGAGTCGCCTGACCAGCGCAGGTTGTTGGGCGGGTTGCCGACCAGTTCGGGTCCGCGCATGATGCTGTCGACCGTCAGCGGAAAAACGGCCGTCGCGGGTCGTTGTTCAGTGGAGACCGACGCCACCGCAAGCACGGCAGCGAGCATGACCAAAGCGGGTTTTCTCATAGGAGTGAGCGACTGCAGAGACGCGGCTAGCGGCGCGAGCCGACGAGTTCGGGCGGGCCGGTCAGGCCCAGATTCGCCCGCAGCACCCGGTTGCCGCCGCAAGCGCGGGCTTCGCGCAAGGCGTGCCGCGCGGCCTTGATCAGGTCCAGTTCTTCCCAGGCCGACTCGCGCTGCGGCACCGCGGTGGAGGTGGCGACCGAGGCGGTGACGAATTGCTCGGGGCCATCCTTGGCGGCCGGCAGCTTCAGTCCGGCAATGGCATCGCGCACCTGCTCCGAGATCTTGAACGAGCCCGGGCCATCGGTCGAGGCCAGCACCAGCGCGAACTCGTCGCGATGGTAGCGGGCGACCAGGTCGCCCGGACGGCCGACCACGGTGGCCAGGCAGCGGCCGACCTGCTTCAGCACCTCGTCGCCGGCCTTGCGGCCGAACTGGCGGTTGTAGGCGCGGAAGTGATCGATGTCCACGAAGATCAGCGACAGGGGCAGGCCGTCGCGGCGGGCGCGGCGCCATTCGCGTTCGAGGAACTCGAGGAACTGCTCGTGGTTGGACACCGCCGTCAGCGGGTCTTCGGTGCTCAGGCGCTGCAGTTGCAGGCGGGCGGATTCCAGCTCGGTGGTACGCAGTTCGAGCGTTCTATCGAGCTCCGCGGCCCGCACCTCCAGCCGGCGCCGGCTGATGTAAGCCCAGACGCTGAACGTGGAGAGCGCGCCGATCAGCGCCGCCGCAATCGCCCACTCGATTTGCACTCGTACCCTCCGCCCGTCCACACCTGTCCGGGCCGAGCGGCATTCTACCTCGGCCGCCAGACTTCGCCGACATTGTTCGCAGACGGCTCAAATGATGGGCGTTTTCGGTGGCGCCGGAGCGATGAACCGTGCAATTGCGCTTCCTGCGGGTCAGGTGCCGTTGGCGCGGAACGGATCGCACGCGTTGATGTCGCCGCTCGACAGTCCCTGGCGCAGCCACTGCGCGCGCTGTTGCGAGGTGCCGTGCGTGAAGCTTTCGGGCGACACGCGCCCGCCGGTTAGCCGGTCGTCGCCAATCGCGGCGGCGGCCGCCAGGCCCTCCTCGATGTCGCCGGGATCCAGCAGCTCCTTGCGCTGCGCGTGGTGTCCCCACACGCCGGCAAGGCAGTCGGCCTGGAGTTCGAGTTGCACCGAGAGCGCGTTGGCCTCGGTGCGGCCGCCCTGCTGCTGCGCCTGCGCCACCTTGCGGTTGATGCCGAGCAGGTTCTGGATGTGGTGTCCGACCTCGTGGGCGACGACGTAGGCTTCGGCAAAATCACCGGGCGCGCCGAAGCGCTGGTCCAGCTCGCGGAAGAACGTCAGGTCGAGATAGACCTTCTGGTCGGCGGGACAGTAGAACGGCCCGCTGGCGGACGAGGCGGCGCCGCAGGCGGAGCGGACTGAATCCTCGAACAGCACCAGCACCGGCTCGTCGTAACTTCGTCCGGTGGCCTGGAAGACGCGGCCCCAGGTCTCTTCGGTGTCGGCCAGCACGAAGGCCACCCGTTCGGCGGCGGGGTCGCCGCTGGGCGCGCCGGTCGGCACGGACTGCGTCTGGCCGGGGTTGGCCTCTTCAACGACCTGCAGCAGCGTCAACGGGTTGGTGCCGGTCAGGCAGGACACGGCCAGGACGATCAGCAGCATGCCGATGCCTCCCCCGCCAATGGTGCCGGCGCCCAGTCCCCGCCGATCCTCAATGTTGGTACTGCGCCGGCCGGTTTGCCACTTCATGGCCGTAGCCTATGCGAGAACCGGGCCAGTTGCGGCCGGGCATGGAGCAGGCCGCCCTGCTCCATGCCCGTCGCAACGTCGAGGCGGCTGGCTAGGCGCCGGCCGGCCGGTAGCTGACGGCCTTCTTGCTGGCCGCATCCACGTCTTCCACCGTCAGCAGCGGCGTGGACGTGAGGCGCAGCGAACCGGAGGCGCCGCCGGCCATGGCAAACGCCAGGCCGCTGGCCGTGTCGGGGATGTCGCAGATCATGACGAGGTCGTCGGCGCCGAAGGCCCAGTAGATGGCGTCAAGCTTCCCACCGACATCCTTGAGGGCCTGCTCGATGGCCGCCTTGCGCCCCGAGCCGCCTTCCTTGATCAATCCCTTGGCGCCCTGTGCGGTGTACGAACCATGAATCAGAAACTTTGCCATTGATCTCTCCTGCTGACGTACGAAGTGGATGGTCGGGTCGCGCGGGTGGTGCCGGGGCGCGCTGACCCGGAGGACGTTTTGTGTGACTCAGGATTCTAAGTCGCAATGACTACCGGCAGGTAGCGCCATCGTCTCGAGCGTGAAACGCGCTACTGTGAGTGGATGCGACCGGACGACACCCACCTGGTGACCTGCCCGTACTGCGGCGAGGAGATTGAGATCTACGTCGAGCTCGACGTGCGCGGCAGCTACGTCCAGGATTGCGAGGTGTGCTGCAACCCCTGGAACGTGCGCGTCACCCGCGAGGACGGCGAGGTCTACGTCGAGATCGGACGCGCCGACGGTTCGGAGTGACGAGCGAGGCAATATACACGTGGAGTCCGGGGGGCGGTCCGCCATCGCGTCACCGTGCGACGCTTTGGCGCGACCGTCTCTTGTTCATTCCAGCGTGACGGAATCGGTGCCGCTGACGCGGGCCGACGGCCCGCGACGCAAACCGGATGAGCGCCCTCGGCATGAACGAGCGAACGAAGAGAGCGAGTGAAGTGCCGGGGGCGGGAATCGAACCCGCACGACGGTTGCCCGTCTCAGGATTTTAAGTCCTGTGTGTCTGCCAGTTTCACCACCCCGGCAAAAAAGTGACTGCCCTATCGTATCAATGACTTACGCGGTTTTGCCGTTGGCATGGCGCTTTGCATTCGGCGAATTGTCCCCGCGATCTGTCCCCATGACGAACCCGCGCACCCTTACGGCCTCCGATCAAAGGTATCAGAGGCGTATCGAGCAAATCGAAGCAGCGAATGCAGCGAGACAAACGCCTCCGTCTCACCAATCGTCGACGCCCGTCCGTGGGCTGACTCATCGCGCCAATAATCGATCGAGCCGATGAACCCATCGAATTTGGCTTGCTCGGGGGTAGACATCTGGCCGACCAACATGTTCCGCACTTTCGCGCGGCCTCCGGCCCGTGAATAGTCTTGCAAAACGCGCGCCTCGCCAAATCGTTCAATCGCCAAGGCCAGCATGATCGACTCGCTAGCAGCTCCACACATGGCGCACGCCGCCAAGTATGCCTGCGCGTGGTACGCGATCACGGCCTGTTCGGCTCGCGAGCGATAGCCCGGGCCGAACCTCTCGACGAACCCGTTCAGCAATTCAACGAAGCGTTTCGGTACGATAGCTGCTAGGTCGGCGAGTTCGGTCCGCTGCAACCATCCTTTGCCGAACTCCGTCAGGCTATAAACATTCTCGGGCTGAGTATGGCTGAACGAGATGTGGAACGTGTTGTAGCCCGGTCGCAGGATGCCTCGGCGGCACAGTTCCCACGCCGCGGTTAGAAACGGCGCCGCGATTTGCCGCATCCGCTGCTCATCCCTGCCACTGACGTGATTGCGCTCTTGAAAGCCCTCATGCCGTCGCATGTACTCCCACAAGAGCACTTCCAAATAGACGTCATGGTCATCATGGTTCTGACGCCGAAGCGAGATGCCAGACTTCAGGAACGAAACGAGATGATTCAGCGCGTCGTCTGGTGACATCGCAGCATTCTATTCATCATGCCGTCTCTCGGCCACGCGAAGCGTTTACGCCTTGGCCGTTCAAGCGATACACTCCCTCGCGCAGGTCGGCTTCGCTAGTTATCGCGTACCGCCGGTAAACCGCCTCGGTCTTGTGGCCGGTCAGCTGCATGGCCACGCTGCGCGACAGGCCGGCGCGTTCCATGTTGCGCACCGCCGATCGCCGGAGGTCGTGCGGGATGCGCCCAAGGAACCCGGCCGCCGTGCAAGCGTTCGCCCAGGCCGCCCAAGGCCCTTGATCGGCCGGCCGTTGCGGTGGAACACCGACCGGCAAAGGGTCCCCTGCTTGCGCAGGGCATCGTGCTCGTCCGACAGGGGGCCTCCACCAGCGTTCGCAGGGCGTCGGTCAACGGGAACACCCAGCCGGCCTGGTTCTCGTCGTGCCGGCTCCAGGCGCACTTCCTCGGCCTGCCGGTCGACGTGGCGCCATTCGAGCGGCAAGATCTCGCTCTGGATGCGCCAGCCGGTGATCTAGGCGAACGTGACCACAACGGCCGTGAACTTCCGTAGGTCTGTGCTGGTATTGGACGCCAGGGCGCCGCCCTTTAAAGAACGGCGCCAGGTGGAGCCTGATCCGGCGCTCCACTTCCTGCGTCGAGCGCTTCTGGTTCACGGTGTAGTCGGTGACGACGTCGGCCAGAGCCGTGTCGAAGGTGGGCTTCGTTGATGCCGCGGTGACGGGGACACCTTTCGAGATGTGCCCTTCCCGCATCCACAAACAGGTCGCGCGCATCGTCGTACCTACTGGCGAATCCAGCAGACCCCGCCGCGCTTGTGTACTTCCCCGGGTCGCGCTATCCGAGATTCTGAATAGTGCCCTTCCCCCTTAGGATACTCAGCGCGACCTTCAAGGAGTCCGTGCCTGGGCGCCGCCCGGTGGGCTCACAGCCACGGTCGTCCATGCCATCGCGCCCGGCCGCGACGTCAGCGCCGGGCGATTGATTGTCGGTGCTTTGCGGGCATCGTCGGCAAAGCCAATCCAAGCCGCGATCTGGAATCGCCTACTCGGGCTTGCTGTGCATTCAGAGTCCGCACCAATGCCAGAAACCGCTAACCGGAAAGGTGGCCCTGCCGGTAAGGGCCTCGCATTCTATCGGAAGGTCAAGCGCGTCTACGCATCCGCTGGCGCCCGCCCCGTTCAGGCGGTCGCGCGCGCCCTCGGAATCTCGACCGTGCAAGCTAGGGATGCCATCTACCGAGCGCGACACCGTACGGCCTCTTGCCGCTCACGTCGCGAGGAAGAGCAAGCGCCATGGATATCGGCACGTTACGACAGGTGCTCACCTCCGCCCGAGCACCCAAAACACGACGTGCTCGGCCAGCTTCGAGGAAGTCATGAAGCCCGGTGAGTTCCGCCAGCCGACCACGTCGGGTCTCTCGACGTCGATCACATACTTCTCCCTCCGGCGGACGTGGCCCACTGGATTGGTGAGCGACCAGAGTTCGCCGTTCCAATAGGTAACAACCAATTGAGTTCGGCCAACGGGGGTGGCCGTGGTCGCGACGCAGGCGAAGAAGCCACCGCGCTTGACGTACGCGTAGCTGTCGTCGGAAAGGTATTCGCATCCCGCTTCCTCAGCGTTCCGTCGCAGTTCGGCGCGAACACGGGCAACTTCGCTGGCGGAGGACCCGCCGAGGATCTGGCCCTTCTTGTTGCGCTCCCAATCCTCGTCCTCGGCCAAGCGACGCGCAAGATCAGCTGGCGTCTCAGGGCGAACTACGGACCCCAGATCCGAAAGCCTGGTTACGATGGCGCCCGCCACTCCTTGGGGCCCGAGCGGGTCCCACTTCCCGTAGATCCTCGCCGATGGCAACCATGGCGGTGGCTGGGCATTGTCCATCATCACGACGATTAGGAAGTCATCGCGCCTCTCGTTCACGCGACGCGAGTTGATCGCCGTTTTCTCGATGCTGGTCCAACCAGTCTGGCCCCAAGTGGCGCGATACAGGACGACTACGAGCTTCGCGTCGCGGCCATAGATGTGGCCGAAGGCCTCAACGCCGTCGGCCCCGACGGTTCGTTCCGGGTGGTTGGCGTAGACGAATACCTCGGTTCGGCCCTTCAACAGGTCGGCGATCTTGCGCGCGTGGGGCAGGTCGTCGTCGACGAATGAGATCGCGACATCGAACTCGACTGGGGTTGAAGAAACTAGCGGGGCGGCGTCTAGCGCCTGCTTCTCTGTCCCTTGCCCTGTTCCTTTCTTGTCCCTTCCGCGCTGCGTTTTCTGTTTTTTCTGCACCATTGGCGTCGACCGCAATCAGCATCCTTCCCAATGAATATGCGGATCGTCAGGGTCTTTTAGAAACTGAAGAAAGGGCGTAGGGAACTCTAAGTCCTGTGCGTCTGCCACTTTCGCCACCCCGGCTCACGAGGTGGAAGTGAAAAGAGAGAAGTGAAAAGTGAGAAGTGTGAAGGCCTCACCCTGTGCTTCTCCCTTTTCACTTTTCTCTTCTCACTTCTCACTTTCAATCAGCCGCTTCAACAACTGAATCTGCCCCGCATGATACAGGTCGTGCGCGGCGACGCCTCTCACCAGCCCTTCGAAGTTGAACGGCTTGCCGGGCGCCTTCCGCGTCCAGCGGCCGGCGGGAAACGCCGCCACGGCGGCGCGCAGGCGGACGTGCTCGTCTTCGAGCAGCCGCAGGTCGCGGCGCCACTCGCCCGGCGTGCCCTCGAGCGGACGCGTCCAGAAGTTGCTGCCCTCGATGGCGAATGAGTGGGCCTTCTCCCCCGTCAACCGGCGACGGATGTCGTACTTCCAATACGCGGCGTGCACCATCAGTTCCCAGATGTTGTGGCTGCCGGGCTTGACCCTGAACGCCGCCTGGTCCACCGTCACGCCGCGCAGCGAGCCCCGCAAATTGGTGCCGTGCCACGACCGCTTGTCGTAGGCTTCGTCAACCGCCGCCAGCAACAACTCCGTCGTCGTCATCAGTGCACCAGCCGGGATTCCCTGGGCCCGCCGATCACGCGCGCGATCATGTCGCTCAGGCGCGCTTCGTCAATCGCGAACGGGCCGGCGCTGGCCGTGCCCAACTGCAGTTCCAGGTGCACCAGCACGCCGCCCTCGCCCGGGCTGACGATCCAACTGAACCCCCGCATGGTCACCGCCGGCGGATCGGCGTTGGGATCGCGCGCGCGGTCCAGCGCCTTCAGCATCTGCTCGAGCAGCACCTTCACGTCGGCCACGGTCCAGGCATCGGCGTCGGTGGACACACCCTTGATCTTCTGCGTCACGGCGCTCGACGCGCCACGCACCCACACATCCACGTCCATCATCGGCACGGTCCTTTTCACGAATTCTTCCAGTTCGGCGCGCGCTTGTCGATCCACGCCTGCACGCCCTCCGCCGCATCCTCTGTTTTCAGCAATCCGCCCAGGTAATCGCGCTCGGCGCGATCGAGGGCCGGTTCGGCCTGTGCCCGCAACGTCAACCGCGCGGCCGCCACCGCATGCGCCAGGGCGACGCTCGAGTGCGGCGCCAGGTGCGCATCGAACCACGCGCCGGCGGCCTCGGCCAGGCTGGCGGTCGGCGCGACCAGCGACAACAGGCCGGCATCATGCCAGTAGCCCGCCGTCTGCAACTGCCCGGTGACAATGGCGCGCGTGGCGCGCGAGGCGCCAACGCGCAACGGCAGCAGGGCCGCCGCCACCGGCGGAAACGCCGCCAGCCGAATCTCGGGAAGCCCGAAGGTCGCCGACTCGGTGGCCAGGATGTCGTCGCACGCCATGGCCAGCTCGAAGCCGCCGCCGAGGCAGCGCCCGGTGACCAGCGCCGCGGTCGGCGCCGGGAATGCCATCACCTGCTTGATCACGCGGTGGGTCTCGGGCAGCACGGTGGCCATCTGGCCGGGTTCGTGCTCCTGGATCTTCGCGCCAAACGAGAACTCGCTGCCGGCGCCCTCGATGGTGAGCCACTTGATGCCGGGCGTGGCTTCCAGTTCGTGCAAGGCGGCGCCCAGCGCCCGCACGAGGTCCAGCGACAGCAGGTTGCCCGGCGGCGCGTTCAACTGCAGCCGCCGCCACGCGCCGTCGGGCGACGACTGCGTTCGCACCAGGCCGCTCACTGGAACACGCTCGGGTCGGTGGCGGGCGCCTCGCACGCGAAGCCGCGGCACACGTACGCGGTCGCCTTGCTGTCGATCATCGTCATCTCCGCAACCCACGGCATGTGGGCCGCCAATGCCGCCTGCTCCGCCGGATCGGCCAGCACCACGACGGTGAACGGCCGGTACCGGGCGTGCGCGGCCTGCCACAGGGCCTGGGTGTCGGCCGCGTCGCGCCGACCGACAATCACAATCTGCTCGCCGCCGGCCAGCGACGCCGAAAGCGCCGCCGCCATCAACGGCACCGCGCGCCCCTGGTCCTCGAGCCGGCCGCCAAACGACGCGATGGCCTCGGCCGCCCGCGTGCCATACGCCGCCTCGCCGGTCAGGTGCGCCAGCGTCCAGAGGTTCATGGCCGACACCGACGTCGGCGAGGGCTCCGCGCCATCGTAGTCTTCTTTCATGCGCAGCAGTACCGAAGGGTCGGCGCCGGTGGTGCTGAACCAGCCGCCGCTGTCGCCGTCCCAGAACAACTCGTCCTGCCGCGCCTGCAGGGTGCGCGCCCACGCCAGCCACCCGGCGCGGCCGGTGGCCTGAAAGAGCTCGAGCACGCCGAAGATCAAATACGCGTAGTCTTCGGCGTAGGCCTCAATCGCTGCATCGCCGCCGCGGTATCGCCGCAACAGCCGTCCCGCCGCCTCATTCCACATCGTCTGCTTGATAAACGTGGCTGCCCGCTCGGCGGTGGCGAGGTGACGCGCCGACGGGTCGCCGTCGATCACCCGCCCGGTCAACACCCGCGCGGCGCGGGCAAAGGCGGAAATCATCAGGCCGTTCCAGGCGGTCAGCACCTTGTCGTCCAATTGCGGCCGCGGCCGCTGATTGCGAAGGGCGAACAGGGTCTTGCGGGCGCGCAGCAGGATCTCGGCAATCTCCACCGGCGTCTTGCCGCTGGCGCGGGCCAGGTCTGCCAGCGACTGCGCCGTGTGCAGCAGGTTCTTGTTGACGAACTCCTGCTGCGGGTCGAACGGCGCGTTGCCGTTGGGCAGCACGCCGTAGCGGCCCTCGAACACCAGGCTGTCTTCGCCAAGCGCCGCGCGAATTTCGTCCTGGCCCCAGATGTAGAAGGCGCCCTCCATCTTGTGTACGTGCGGGTCGGACTCCTGACCGGGAGGAATGCTGTCGGCATCCTCGGCGGAATAGAAACCGCCGGCCGCGTCGGTCATGTCGCGCTCGACATACTGCAGGGTGTCTTCGGCAATCTGCGCGAAGAACGGATCGTCCGACGCCTGAGCCGCCTCGAGATAGGCCAGCACCAGTTGGGCCTGGTCGTAGAGCATCTTCTCGAAGTGCGGCACCCGCCAGTTGCCATCCACCGAATAGCGATGGAAGCCGCCGCCTATGTGGTCGCGCATGCCGCCGAGCGCCATGGCGCGAAGCGTCTGCACCACCATCTCGCGCGGCGCCGTGTCACCGGTGCGCTGGTGCTCGCGCAGCAGGAACAGCAGCTCGCTCGGCCGCGGAAACTTCGGCGCGTCGCCGAACCCGCCGCGGCGGGTATCAAAGGTCTGCGCGAACTGCTTGAACGTCTTCTCCAGCGCGGCGGCATCCGGCGTGCGGCGATCGTCCTGGCCACGAGCCAACTGCTCGAGCCGGACCACGATCTCGCTCGCCGACTTGACGACGTTCAGGCGATCGTCGCGCCAGGCGCGGTTGATCTCGGTCAGCACGTCAACGAAGCCGGGACGTCCCCACTGCGATGTCGGCGGATAGTAGGTGCCGCCGAAGAACGGCTGCAGCTCGGGCGTCAGCCACACGCTCATGGGCCACCCGCCCGAGCCGGTGGTGGCCTGCACGAAGGTCATGTAGACGCGGTCGACATCCGGCCGCTCTTCGCGATCCACCTTGATGGCAATGAAGTGTTCGTTCAGGACCTTCGCCACGCCCTGGCTCTCGAACGACTCGCGCTCCATCACGTGACACCAGTGGCACGTGGCGTAGCCAATCGACAGGAAGATGGGCTTGCCCTGGGTACGTGCCGCGGCAAACGCCTCGTCGCCCCACGGATACCAGTCAACCGGATTGTTGGCGTGTTGAAGAAGGTACGGGCTCTGTTCGCCCGCCAGGCGGTTAGGCATTCTGACGATGATACCGAAGAACCTGGGTGCTTAGGGGCTTAGGGGCTTAGGGGCTTGGGGGCTTGGGGGCTCAGGTGCTGATGTGCTTAAGGTGCCAACGGAGTGATCGCCGGGTGGCGGTCCGCGGCGTCCTGCAGGCGTGCGTAGGTTGCCGTCACCTCCACACCGTAGAGCAGAATGACGACGCTCACGTAGATCCAGAGGAGGAAGACCACCACGGCCGCGATCGAGCCGTGGATCACGTTCCAGGTGGCCAGGTCGCTGGCGTACCAGGCAAACAGCGAGAACGCCAGCCGCCACAGGATGCCGACGGCGATGGCGCCGGGCCACACGTCGCGGAAGCGCACCTTCGTGTTCGGGATGAAATAGAAGACCAGCGCCACGCACAGGATCAGCAGCAGGCTCGCCGCATAGTGGCCGGTCACGCCGCTGGCCCAGCCCACCCACGGCCAGTCGGCAATGGCCGTGGCGAACCGGCTGGTCTCGGCCAGCCGCACCACGCTGGCCAGGATGAGGCCGAGCAGCAGCACGCCGCCGGCCGACACCAGCATCAGGAACGACACCAGGCGGTGCTTCAGGAAACTGCGGCGCCTCTCGACGCCCCAGGCGTGGTTGACCGCCGAGGTCAGCGCGTTGAACACGCCGGTTGACGCCCACACCAGCATCAGGATGCCGCCGGCGCCAAAGCTGACCGGCGACGTCTGGAACGAGTCGAGCTGGCCGGTGATGAAGTCGAACTGGCGGGGAAAGTAGCGAAACACGAACCGCACCACCTCGTCGCGCTCGGCGGCGTCGGCGGTGACCTCGCCGAGAATGGCGAGCGACAGCAACAGGAAGGGAAACAGCGAAATCAGCGCGTAGTACGCCACTGATGCGGCGTGGGTCAGCCCGTCGCTGTTGTAGAGCTCGCCCACGCCCCGCCAGGTCGCGAGGCCGATCAGGCGCAAGTGCCCGCCGGGCCGCTCGCGGCCGGGGTTCACGCTACGACGTCCGCCGTGGCCAGGCCGCGGCCCCTCCGGCCGCCTCGACCGGCCCGACGGCGCGGCCGGACTTGAAGTCCTCGACCACCTGCGTCAGCCGCATGGCCTCGCGAATCACCGTCTCGATCTCGGGCTGCAGCTCCGCGCGCAGCCGGCGGCCGCGCTCGGTGAACAGCGCGAAGCCCACGCCCACGCCGACGATGGCGCCGATCATGCCGCCCAGGATCATCAGGTTCCGATCGTTGTTCATCCCGTCTCCTCCACGACGCGCCCCTGGGCGCGCGGGTCCTTGATTTCGTGCTTCTTGATTTTGCTATACAACGTCGGCCGGTACAAACCGAGAATCTGTGCCGCCTCCTGTTTGTTCCAGTTGGTGCGCTGCAGGGTCTGCAGCACCGCCATCCGCTCGATCTCGGCCAGCGTGTGGTGCGGCGGCACGGTAAAGGCGTCTTCGGCGACCGAGTCGCCGCGGATTGGCTCCGGCAGATCCGACGGCTGGATGTCGGCCGACTTGGCCACCAGCACCGCGCGCTCGATGGCGTTCTCCAGCTCGCGCACGTTGCCCGGCCAGCGAAAGCGGATCAGCAGGTGATACGCCGCCGCCGAAATGCTCTTCACCGACTTCTGGTAGCGGCCGTTGAACTTGTCGAGGAAGTGCGCGCACAGGAGCGGCAGGTCTTCGGTCCGCTCGCGCAGCGGCGGCACGCGCAGGGTCACGGTGTTGATGCGGAAATAGAGATCCTCACGCAACCGGCCGTCCTTGAGCGCCGCCTCGGGGTCGATGTTGGTGGCGCAGATCAGCCGGAAGTCCACCTTGACCAGGCGATCGGTGCCAATCGGCCGGTACTCGCGCTCCTGCAGCACCCGCAGCAGCTTGGTCTGCAGCAGGATCGGCATCTCGCCGATCTCGTCGAGCATCAGCGAGCCGCCGCCGGCCAGCTCGAGCAGGCCAACCTTGTCGGTGGTGGCGCCGGTGAAGGCGCCCTTCTTGTAGCCGAACAGCTCCGACTCGATCAGATCCTTCGGCAGCGCCGCGCAGTTGATCTTGATGAACGGCCCGTTCGAACGGCCGCTGCGCACATGGATGGCATTGGCAATCAGTTCCTTGCCGACGCCGTTCTCGCCGTGGATCAGGATGTTGGCGTCGCTCTCGGCCACCGCGTCGACCAGCTCGAACAGCTCGCGCATGTTCTTGCTCTTGCCGATGATGTTCGAGAAGGCGTACTGCCCGCGCATCTGCTCCTTCAAGCGCTCGTGCTGGGCGCGTTCGACCTGCAGGCTGGCGGCGCGGTCGAGAATCGACAGCAGCCCCGCGGGGTCGAGGTTCGATTTCTCGATGAAGTAGAAGGCGCCGGCCTGGCCGGCTTCGAGCGCGCGGGTAATGGTGCCGACGCCGCTGATCACGATCATCTCCGGACCGGGATCGATCGCCTTGAGCTCCCGCAGCAGGGCAATGCCGTCGATGTCGGGCAGCACGATGTCGAGCAGCACCACGTCGGGCCGCCACGACCGGAACAACTCGACCGCCCGCGACCCGACCGCCGCCACGCGGACCTCGTAGCCCGGGCTCCGGTCAGCCTGCTCCACCACCATCTTGAGCCACTCCGTCACCATGGGCTCGTCGTCCACGACAAGCACGCGACGGCGATTGGTCGTCTTGGATGGGGGCATAGTGGAGGGTCGCTATACAGAAATGTAGCGTATTAATACAGCGAACGGACGATGATTTGGTGATCTCGTGTTCTGGTGATCTGGTGATTTGTAACGGGATTTGGCGATTGACGCCGTATCCCTGAATCCTTGATGCCAAATCACCAGATCACAAAGCCACCAGATCACGACATCCGCATTTTCAGATTGGGTTCCGCCCCTGGATCACACGGATCAGCATCAGGGCGATCGCGACCACCAGCAGGATGTGGATGAAGCCTCCCAACGTGTAGGAGCTCACCATGCCGAGCAGCCAGAGGATTACGAGCAGGACGAGGATCGTGGTCAACATGGGCTGGTCTCCGGTTTACGAATGACGGGTCGCGCGCCCATCAGGGCCGGCTTCGCGAACGGTTGAGGCCGCGCGCGAGGCGGCGGTGTTGAGGCGGCTCGACGCCGCGTCTACGGCTTCGCGGGCCGTGGTCTCGAACTGGTCGGCCAACTGGCCGGCCTTCTCTTCGATGTTCTCGAGCTGCACGCCGGCCCGATCGGCCATCTCGCGGTAGCGGCGGGCGGCGGCATCGCGCAGCGAGCCCAGGCCCGCGTTCAGGTCGTGCCGCATCTCGCTGCCGGCCTTCGGCGCCATCAGCAGCGCGACGCCCGCACCCACCAGCGCGCCGGTCACGGCGCCCAACAGAAACATGCCGCTACCCGACCCGTCGTTCTCGTTCATCATTCTCATTGCTGATCTCCTTTTACGATTTGCTTGTCGATTAAATCTGCGAGGCGAGTGCCGCCTCGGCGCGGTGCGAGGCGCGGCGCTTCCGCCACTTCGCCAGCCCGCGCCACACCCCCAACACCACCGCGGCGCGCGGCGCCGTCACCACCGAGGCCACCGACTGCAGGCCGTGGCCGACCGTTCCCATGGCGTCGCGAACGTCGGCGACGACATCGCCCACGGCGTCGGTGCCGCGGCGGACCGAACCGGCCACCTCTTCCACGGTGCCGCTGATGCGGTCCACGTGCGCGCGCAGGTGCGCGATCTGCGCGTCCATGGTGGCGCGGGTCTCTTCAAACGCCCGGCTGGCCTTGCGAAACGCGATGAACATCCCGATCGCCGCCGCTACGAACAGCAACGCCTGCAGGCTCATGGCGATGGCCATCACCACCAACGCGCGCTCCATCACAACTGTGTCTGTAGTCATTTGCTCCACCACTAGGTAGCGAACTACCCATTGTTATGAGTCCGCTCCACACCCGTCTGGCCGAGCTGGCTGTCATCCGCCTCGATTGACAGCAGCCGCTCGATCTCCTGAACCAGCAGATCCGGGTCGCACGGCTTCACCACCACGGCGTCGAAGCCGACCTGGCGCGCCATGTCCAGCTGGCGCGCGTGCGAATAGCCGGTCGCGGCGATCAACGGAATGGCGGCGGTCTCGGGCCGCGCCCGCAGCCGCTTGGCGGCTTCGAACCCGGTCAGGCCCGGCAGTTCCAGGTCCAGCACGATCAGGTCGGGCAGCAGTTCTTCCGCCTTCGTGACGGCGCTCAGTCCGTCGGCCGCCGTCGAGACGCGATACCCCATGGAGCGCAGGTAAATCGCCCAGATGTCGAGGGCATCGGCGTAGTCGTCGACAATCAGGATGTGCTTGGTGGCCGGGCGGTCAGTCATTGCAACAGGTTCTACCTGCCGCCTTCCTCTACAAGCGCCGTGCCAGACCCGCGCAACCCTCGCCGCGTGCTAGATTGACGGCATGCAGCCAAACATGGCGCAAGTCTTGAATACTCTGGCCCATGAGATTCGTACGCCGCTCGCGGTGTCACAGGGATATTTGAAGCTTTATGTCGATGGCCGCCTCCCCACGCCTGACGATCAGCAACGCGCGCTCAAACAAACGCGCGAGGCGCTGGGCGTGATCGCGGTGCTCTGCGCCGACATCAGCAAGGTCAGCGCGCTGGCCGAAGCGGCGTCGCCGGCGCTGGCCGAGCAGCTCGACACCGCGGCCCTGGCGCAGCAGCTGTCGGCCGCCCCGGAATTGGCCGGTACGGAGTGGCTCGGTGAGCCGCCATCGCCGGCGCGCATCGCCACCAACGCGCCAAAAGACCTGGTGCGGGCGATGGTGGTGATGATCCGCAGCGCGCTCGATGAAGACAAAGCAGGGGCGCCGGTGGTCGAGTGGATCAACGACCACGGCGCGCTGGTCGTGCGCGCCGGCACCGCCGACGCCGTGCGGGCGTTGCCGCCGGCCCCCGACGCCGCGGGCGCCGCCGCCGTCAACGTGGAACGCGGCGGCAAGGGCCTGACGCTGATCTGGGCCGCGTTCGTGCTCGACCGGCATGGCATTCAGGTCTGGAACCACCAGGACTACAAGGCGTCCGTGGCTTTCCGTATTTCATTGGTAACTGTATGAGTAGCGCCACCCTCGCAATCGTTGACGACGACAAGCCGTTTGCCGAGTACCTGCAGACCCTTCTGCGGTCACGCGGCTACAACACGGCGGCCTACGACAGCGGCGATGCGCTGCTGGCGGCCCTGCGCGAAGGCGCGCTGCCCGACGTCATCCTGCTCGACGTGCTGATGCCGGGCCTCGACGGCCTCGAGACGCTGCGGGCGATTCGGCTCGCCCACCCGGCGGCGCAAGTCGTGATGCTCTCGGGCGGCCAGACCCCGGCCACCATTGTCGAAGCGGTGCGGCTGGGCGCCATCGACTACGTGGTCAAGCCCGGCGATCCCGACGGCGTCGGCGAGGTGGCGCTCGAAGCCGCCATTCGCAACGCGCTCGAGCGGCTGTCGCTGACCAGCGAAGTGCAGCGGCTGCGCTCGCAGGTCGGCCAGGACCCGGACGGCGCGCAGCCCTGCTGGAGTTCGGGCAAGGCCATGCAGCCGGTGATGACGATGGTCGATCGGGTGGCCGACAACGACGTCAGCGTGCTGCTGCGCGGCGAAAGCGGCGTCGGCAAGGAAGTGATCGCGCGCGAGATCCACCGCCGCTCGCCGCGCCGCAGCGCGCCGTTCGTCAAGGTCAACTGCGCCGCCCTGCCGGCGGAGCTGCTCGAAAGCGAGTTGTTCGGCCACGAACGCGGCGCCTTCACCGGCGCCGCCTCGACGCGGGTCGGCAAGTTCGAGTTCGCCCAGCATGGCACCATCATGCTCGACGAGATCGGCGAGATGCCGCAGGCGCTGCAGGCCAAGATCCTGCACGTGCTGCAGGACCGCGAGTTCACCAAGCTGGGCAGCAACCGCACCATCGAAGTCGACGTGCGGGTCATTGCCGCCACCAACCGCGACCTCGAGGCCATGATGCGCGCCGGCACGTTCCGCGAAGACCTCTACTACCGGCTGCAGGTCATCGAAGTCCACGTGCCGCCGCTGCGCGAGCGGCGCGAGGAGATTTCGCAGCTGATCGAGTTCTTCCTGCTGAAGTTTGCCGCGGTCTACCGCCGGCCGGCGGTGCGGCCGTCGATCGTGCTGCAGGACACGCTGCTGGCCTACGACTGGCCGGGCAACATCCGCGAACTCGAGAACATGATGAAGCGGCTGGTGGTGTTGCAGGACGAAGCGTTGATCCTGGCCGAGCTGGGCCGCCTGCGGCACGCCCGCGCCGCGGCTGAGCACGACCACCAGGCCGCCGCGGCATACGCACCGGCGCCGCCCGCACCACGCCCGGTGGCGCCGCCGCCGCCCGCGCCGGTTGCCGCCGCTCCCCCGCCGCCCGCCGGTGATGGCCACGCCGCCTTTGTCCCAAGCGGCGACGGCGTCAACCTCCAGGAACTCGCGCGCCATGCCGCGATGGGCGCCGAGAAAGAAGCCATTCAGGCCGCGCTCGAGCGCTTCCGCTGGAACCGGCGCAAGACCGCCGAGTACCTGCAGGTGAGCTACAAGACGTTGTTGAACAAGATGAAGGAGTGCGGAATCAGCGAGTCGCCGGTCGCGTAGCGCTACGGCGTTCCCGGCGCGGGCCACGTCAGCGTGAAGGCGGCGCCGACGCCTTCCTCGGCGGTCACGGTCACGGTGCCCTGCATGGCCTCCATGCATTCGCGGACGATGGCCAGGCCGAGACCGAGGCCCTGCGCGCCGAGTTCCTCGTCGCGATCCGAGTGCGCCCGCACGAACTGATCGAAGATCGCGAACACCTTCGGTTCGGGAATGCCGATGCCGTTGTCTTCAATCACGATTGACTGGCCGGGGCCGGGCGCGCGGCGCACGCGGACGTACCGTGCCGGCTTGGCCGGATCGCTGTACTTGATGGCGTTGGCGATGAGATTAATCAGCGCCAATTCGGCGCGGCCCGAGTCGACGACCAGGCGCGGCAGGTCGTCGGCAATCTCGACCGAGACGTTGCGCGTGGTCGCCATGTCTTCCAACTGACTAGCGACGTCGGCGGCCAGCGACGACAGGTCCACTTCCTGTTCGCTGGGCAAATCGCCATCGGTGGCACGCGTCAGGCGCGCCAGGCGCTCGAGCTTGCCGGCCACCTCGCCCAGCCTGACGACGTTGCGTTCCAGGGTCGAGACCAGCTGCTGTCCGTTCGCGTCCGCAGCCGGGATCATGCGCGACAACACCTGCAGCACGCCCAGCGGCTGCCGGATCTCGTGGCTGACCAGGCGGGTAAAGCCGCGCAGCTGGCTCGTCTGCCGTTCGATCGTCTCCGAGTACTTGCCGACAAACGTATCGACGGTCTGCTGCTGCAGCACCCGCACCGCCTGCGACACGCAACTGAGTGCCTCGAGCGCCTCCACCGCGTTGGCCGCGGCGCCCATGCTGCCGACCTCGCTGGTGATGAACTTCTCGAGAATCGTCCCGAGCATGTGGTACTCGCGCAGCAACTGGTGCACTGAGGAGCGCTGCTCGTAACGCAGCGCGCCGAGTTCCGCCGCCTTGGTCATCACGGCGGTATTGGCGGCAATGGCTTCGTCGCGGGGCGCGCGCAGGAAGTGCGCAATCTCGGCGATCAACTCGGGAATGTGATCCAGCAACTGCGCGGTGGGAAAGACCTCGCGCTTCTCGACCGGCAGAATCTGGGTCAGCTCCTCGAGCCAGCGCGATGCCAATTCGCGTTGCGAGGCGTGAAGGCGGGCCGCGATCGAGGCGCCGGTGGATTCGGCGAAGGGAGCGGGATTCATGGGGTCGAGCTGGACGATAAGGCTTTGACTGCTGATGATATCTCACGCAGCAGGCTGGCCGGATCGAGCGGCTTGGCCAGATGCGCGCAGAAGCCCGCGGCCAGCGCGCGGGCGCGGTCTTCGGGCCGCGCGTAGGCGGTGAGCGCGATCGCCGGTATGCGTTCGCCTTCCGGCAGGTTGCGCAAGCGCCGTAGCAGGCCGTAGCCGTCGTCGTCGGGCAGGCCGATGTCGCACACCAGCACGTCGGTGGGCCACTCCCCCGTGATGCGGAGGCATTCAGACGCGGTGCCGGCCGTCTGCGTCTCGCACCCGTGCAGCCGCAGGATGGCGGTGACCGCCGCGGCCGAATCGGCGTCGTCTTCCGCCACCAGGACGTGCAGGCGCTGAAACATCGGCTCGCGCGGGCCCGCGGTCACCGCGGCCAGCGTCGCGGCGGGCGCCATCGGCAGCGACACGTGGAACTGGCTGCCCTGGCCCACGCCGCCGCTTGCCGCCGTGATCCGGCCGCCATGCAGATCGACCAGGCGCTGGACGATCGCCAGGCCCAACCCCATGCCCGTTCGCATGCTCGCCGAGGTCCCCTGCCGAAACGGCTCGAAGATGTGCGGCAGGAAGGCGGGGTCGATGCCTTCGCCGGTGTCGGCGACGGTAATCCCGACCCGGTCGCCAGTGGCCTGGACCGTGACTGAAATCGTCCCGCCCCTCGGCGTGTACTTGATCGCATTGGCCAGCAGGTTCCAGACCACCTGCTGCAACCGCTGCGCATCGCCGATCACGGGTACCGGCTCAATCGGGCTGGCGACGTGCACGGCGACCTCCTTGGCGGCAGCGGCCGGCCGCAGGGTCTCGATGGCCGCGTCCACGACTCCGCGGGCATCGATCGGTGCCACCGTCAGGCTGACACGGCCCTGGATCATGCGCGAGACGTCGAGCAGGTCCTCGATCAGGCGCGTCTGGACCTTGGCGTTGCGATCGATGGCGCCGACCGCATGCTGCCGCTGCTGGTCATCGAGGACGCCACCGGACTGCAGCACGTGGACCCAGCCGACAATGGCGTTGAGCGGCGTCCGCAACTCGTGCGACGCCGTCGCCAGGAACTCGTCCTTCAGGTGACTGGCTTCCTCGGCGCTGCGGCGCGCCTCTTCCGCCTTGGCGAGCGCGGCGGCCTTCTCGTCAAGAGCCAGGTGCAGTTCGTGCAGGTCCACCGACGCACCGACCCAGCCGACGATCCCGCCGCTGTCGTCGCGGTCGGGAACGACCCGCGCGCGGTACCAGCGCATGTCACCGGTGGCGGTGCGAAAGCGGAACTCCGCCTGGAAGATGGTCTGCGACCGGAGCGCTTCCTGCCAGTTGGCCATCAGTCGCTCGCGGTCCTCGGGATGCACCGCCTGGATCCATCCGTAGCCCAGCGCGTCGCGGGCGGTCATGCCGGTCATGTTCATGAAGCCGGGGCTCAAGTACTTGGCTTCGCCGTCGGGGCCCGCCCTGAACAGGTGAACCGGACTGAGGTCGGTGATCAGCCGGAACTGCTGCTCGCTGACCTTGAGCTCGGCCATGGCCCGCGACAGCGCGAGCGTGCGCTCGCTCACCTGCCGCTCGACCGAGGCCAGGGCGTCCTGCAACTCCAGCTCGACCTGCTGGCGATGGCGCGACTCGGCCCGCATCTGCAGGCCCGCGATCAACACCGACAGCATGGCCAGCACGCTGGTCGCGACAACCATGGCCTGCGAGAGGCCGCGATCGCCAACGGTGGCGCCAGTGCCGACACCGATCCGCTGAAAGGTGATGATGCCGATGATTAGTAGCAGCGTGGCCGCGAGAACCAGCCAGTAAGCCACGCGCCGCTGCGGGAGTCTCAATGGATTTGTCCATTGAATCGACCTGCATACCTTGTTCCGCGTCCGCCTGCCGCTGGACACCTCAACTGGCGCGCGGCGTGCCGAACCTGAGCATCGGGCTGCCTATTGACGACCGGCCGCCCACTCACCGGCTGGAACACGGCTTGCTGTTAAACGGGTCAGTCGCCCTCGACCGGGCGGCATTCACTGGGGGCGATTGATGGGATTGTTAATGCCGTTGGGGGTGTTGTTGATGGTGCTTGGATTGGCGGGGTCCGCGACCGCCTGCTTCCAGAACGAAGCGTTCGGAGGGACGCAAGCCCAAGGGGGCCCGACCGGCCAGACCGACACGCAGTTGACGCAGGGCCCGGACGACGCCGGCCCGAACATGCTGCTGGCGACGCTGTCCGGCCTCTGCCTGGCGGCAGGCGTCGTCTTCATGGGCGTCGGCGTCGGCCACTGGAAGCGGCCGATTCCTTCCGACGTGCGTCCCGCCAATCCCTGGAGCGATCAACCGGGGGAGCACGGCGACCCGCCCAAGGGATTGGTCTAGCGTCAGCGCCGCCGGGCGACGGACGACGACGGCTGCGTGTTGACGAGATGCAGCCGTCGATCGCGCCGATCGATGGTCCAGCCGGGCGTCTCGTAGCCGCACAGCAGGCACTGCTGGTAGAGCTTGGTATCGGTGCGCGCACGGTAGAGCTCGTGGCCGCCATGCAGGACGGTGCACAGGCTGTGACGGCATTTCTGCCTCAGCCGGTTCATCACCTGCTTGAACGTGGTGACAACATCCACACTTTCGGTAACCAGCGCCATCGACGGCGAGCCGATGTGGTGATCAAAACCTCTCATCACGAACCTCCACCGTGGCTATAGCAAGGATGGTTCCGCTTTTCGTGGAACGGGTGTTGCACGGGTGGATCACGGATTCGTTACTGGAGGTGGAGATCATGAAATACGGAGTTGCCTGGTTGCTCGGCGTGCCGGTCTCGATCATCGGGTTGTGGTTCATCGCGAACCAGGTCGGGTGCGGGCTGTAACGCATGGTCAAAGTGATCGGCGTCATTCTGATCGTGCTCGGCGTGGCCGGCCTGGCCTACGGCGGCTTGTCGTGGACCAGCCGCGAGACCATTGTCGATGCCGGCCCTATCGAGATCACCGCGGACCAGAAGGAGTCGTTGCCGCTGCCGCCCATCGTCGGCGGGCTCATGCTGGTCGCGGGCGTGGTGCTGGTCATGAAGAAGTAGCAGTTCGCAGTCGAACGACTGGCCCTCGCGTTGCCCTCCGGCACGCGTGGGCCGGTATAATGCCGGGGTGGACAAACCGCCGATCAAGCCGACGCTGGTTGTGAAACCCGTCGTGTCCGCGCTTCACTCGTCGCCGGCGGCGCCGGCCGAGGACGCGACCAAATGCGAGCGCTGCGGGGCCGAGATGTACCGCATGCACGCGGTCTGGCGCTGCCCGGCGTGCCGCTTCAAGACCGACTGCTGCGGATGGTAACCCCCCGGACCTGATGGATCCCCTCACCTCTCATATCGATACTTCGTCGGCCGACTTCCGCGCCAACCGGGAGCGGATGCTGGCACTCGTCCAGGAACATCGCGATCGCCTCGCCCAGATCAAGTTGGGCGGCGGGCCGAAGTACCTCGCCCGTCACCGCGAGCAGGGCAAGATGCCGGTGCGCGAGCGCATCGACGCGCTGGTCGATCCTGGTTCACCGTTCCTGGAGTTGTCGCCGCTGGCGGCCTGGGGCATGTACGACAACGACGCGCCGGCCGCCGGCGTGGTCACCGGCATTGGCCGCGTCGCCGGCCGCGATGTGATGATCGTGGCCAACGACGCCACCGTCAAAGGCGGCACTTACTATCCGCTGACCGTGAAGAAGCACCTGCGCGCCCAGGAAGTGGCGCTGCAGAACCAGTTGCCGTGCGTCTACCTGGTTGATTCGGGCGGCGCCTTCCTGCCGCTGCAGGCCGAGGTCTTCCCCGACCGCGAACACTTCGGGCGCATCTTCTACAACCAGGCGCGCATGTCGGCCGAGCGCATTCCGCAGGTCGCAGTGGTCATGGGCTCGTGTACCGCGGGCGGCGCCTACGTGCCGGCCATGTCGGACGAGACCATCATCGTCAAGAACACCGGCACCATCTTCCTGGGGGGGCCGCCGCTGGTGAAGGCCGCGACCGGCGAAGAAGTGACGGCCGAAGACCTCGGGGGCGCCGACGTGCACACCCGGCTGTCGGGGGTCGCCGACTACCTGGCGGATGATGATGCCCACGCCCTGCACCAGGCGCGCATTGTCATCTCGACCCTGAACACCCGCAAGACGCTGCCGGCCGACATGGCGCGGCCCGAGGATCCGGCGTACGACCCGGCCGAGCTGTACGGCATTGTCAATCTCGACCTGCGCAAGACCTACGACGTTCGCGAGGTGATTGCCCGGGTCGTGGATGGTTCGCGCTTCGACGAGTTCAAGGAGCGCTACGCCACGACGCTGGTGTGCGGCTTCGCCCGCCTGCACGGCTTCCTGGTCGGCATCATCGCCAACAACGGCGTGCTGTTCTCCGAGTCGGCGCTGAAGGCGACGCACTTCATCGAGCTGTGCAACCTGCGCGGCATTCCACTGGTGTTCCTCCAGAACATCACCGGGTTCATGGTCGGCAAGCAGTACGAGCGCGGCGGCATTGCCAAGGACGGCGCCAAGATGGTGCACGCCGTGGCCAATTCGGTGGTGCCCAAGTTCACGGTGATCGTCGGCGGTTCGTTCGGCGCCGGCAACTACGGCATGTGCGGGCGGGCCTACGAGCCCCGGTTGCTGTGGATGTGGCCGAACGCGCGCATCTCGGTCATGGGCGGGGAGCAGGCGGCCGGGGTGCTGACCACCGTGAAGCGAGACCAGATTGCGCGCGAGGGTGGCGACTTCACCGCCGACGCGGAAGCCGCGATTCGCGAACCCATTCTGCAGAAGTACGACAGCGAAGGGTCGCCCTACTACTCCACCGCGCGTCTGTGGGACGACGGGATACTGGATCCGGCCGAGACCCGATCGGCGCTCGCCCTGGGCCTGTCGGCTGCCTTCAACGCCCCGATCCCGCCGCCGAAGTTCGGCATCTTCCGAATGTAGCGTGTTGGTCCGTGCCGATGTGGCATGCCGATGTGGCGTCCGCCTTCAGCCGGACCATGCCGATGTGGCATGTCGATGTGGCGTCCGCCTTTAGGCGGACCGTGCCGATGTGGCATGCCGATGTAGCGTCCGCCTTCAGGCGGACCGTGTCAATGTGGCGTCCGCCTTCAGGCGGACCGTGTCGATGTGGCGTCCGCCTTTAGGCGGACCATGCCGATGTGGCGTCCGCCTTTAGGCGGACCATGCCGATGTGGCGTCCACCTTCAGGCGGACCGTGCCGATGTGGCGTCCGCCTTTAGGCGGACCATGCCGATGTGGCGTCCGCCTTCAGGCGGACCAACCACTAACTGCACGACGTCGACAGCATCTTCAAGCTGCGCACCGTCAGCGACGGCAGGGTCTTGAGGTCGGGCTTGTTCTCGGCCTTCATGTTCGGCGCGTTCACGGTTTCCTGCGGCGTCGGCGGCATCTGGGCCGTCTGCTCGACGCCTGAGATTTCCACCTTGTGATTCTGGTGCGCCGCGAAGTTCACCGTGGCGCCGCCCACCAGGACATAGGTCGGCAGGTCCACCGTCGCCTTTACGGGATCGACGCTCAGTGGCGTCAGCACGTAGGTGCCCATCTTGGCCGGTTCCGCCGCCCGGGCGGCATCGGTCGGCGCCGGCTGCCAGGCCTTCAGACAACCAACCTTGGTGACGTCCTGCATCAGGTTCCTGGCCTGGGCCTGCGCCGTGGCCGACTCGGTTTGGGGCTTTGTCGTCTGCGGCGCCTGGGCCGCGGCCGTGGTCAGACTGAGCGAGATAGCCACCGCGGTGGCCGACAGGGTACGCATCATGGGTTCAACCTCGAGCGAGGCAATTGCAGGAACCACGCCAATCGGCCGGCACGCAGCCGATATAATGGAACCCTTCATTCATGAGCTTCCAATTCCTGTCCATTGAGCGGCGTGGCGCCGTCGAGTACGTCACGCTCAACCGTCCCGATGTTCGCAACGCGTTCAACGAGCACGTCATTGCCGAGCTCACCGCGTGGGCTCGCGGCGCGCATGACGACCCGTCGCTGCGAGTGGTGGTGTTCGCGGGTGCGGGCAAGGTGTTCAGCGCGGGCGCCGACGCGGCCTGGATGGCGAAAATGGCCGGCTACAGTCACGAAGACAACGTGCGCGATGCCACCGCGGGCGCTGAAATGTTCCTGGCCATCAACACGGTGCCGGCCATTGTCATCGGCCGCATTCACGGCGCCGCCCTCGGCGGCGGCTCGGGACTGGCCGCCGTGTGCGACATCGTCGTCTCCGAGTCGGCGGCGGTGTTCGGCTTCACCGAAACCAAGCTGGGCATTCTGCCGGCCATGATCTCGCCCTACGTGATCCAGAAGATCGGCGTCTCGGCGGCACGCGAGCTGTTCCTCACCGGCGCCCGCTTCGGCGCCGCGCGCGCCATGGAGATTGGCCTGGTTCACGCCGTCGTCGCGGCCGACAAACTCGACGACACGGTCCGGCAGTACGTGGCCGAAGCGTTGACCGCCTCGCCCACCGCCGTGGCGCGAGCCAAGGCGCTGATTCCGCGGGTGGCGGGCCGCGCGCCGGCCGACGTGATGGCCATCACCGCCGAGGCCATTGCCGCGCAACGTGTGTCGCCCGAGGGGCAAGACGGCCTGCAGGCGTTCCTGAACAAGGGCAAGCCGGGCTGGATCGCGGAGCCGGAATGACCACCGCTCCCCGCGCCGGCGGTTCGGGAATCCGCCGCCTGTTAATCGCCAATCGCGGCGAGATTGCCGTCCGCATCATTCGCGCATGCCGCGAGCTGGGCATCGAGACGGTTGCCGTTTACTCCGATGCTGACGCCGCGGCGCCGCACGTCCGCGCCGCCGACCACGCGTACCACTTGGGCGGCGCCGCCGCCCGCGACAGCTACCTCGACGCGGCCAAGGTCATTGCCGCCGCGCAGGCCACCGGCGCCGACGCGATTCATCCCGGCTACGGCTTTCTCTCGGAGCGCGCGCACTTCGCGAAGGCGTGCGAACAGGCCGGCCTGGTGTTCGTCGGTCCACCCGCCTCGTCGCTCGAACGCATGGGTTCGAAGATCGGCGCGCGACGCCTGATGATTGAGGCCGGGGTGCCGGTCGTGCCGGGAGAAACTCCCGCCGACCAGTCGGATGCCGCCGTCGAGGCCGCGATCGCGCGGATTGGCTTCCCCGCCCTGATCAAGCCGTCGGCCGGCGGTGGCGGCATCGGCATGAAGATCGTGCGGACGGCGGCTGAAAGCTCGGCGGCCGTGGCTGCCGCCCGGCGCGAGGCCAAGGCGGCCTTTGGCGACGGCACGCTGTACGTCGAGCGGTTGATCGAACGGCCGCGTCACGTGGAGATCCAGGTGTTCGCCGACGCGCACGGCCAGGTCGTGCACATCTTCGAGCGCGAGTGCTCGGCGCAGCGCCGGCACCAGAAGATGGTCGAGGAGAGTCCCTGTCCCGCCTTGAGCGACACGGTCCGGCAGGCCATGGGCCAGGCGGCGGTCGCCGCGGCCACGGCGGTGGGCTATCGCAACGCCGGGACGTGCGAGTTCCTGCTCGAGGGCGAGGGCGACACGGCCCGTTTCTACTTCCTCGAGATGAACACGCGCCTGCAAGTCGAGCACCCGGTAACGGAATGTGTCGTGGGCGTGGACCTCGTGCACGCGCAGCTCGCGGTAGCCGGCGGCGCGCCGCTGCCGTTCACGCAGGACCAGCTGTCGCAGCGCGGCCACGCCATCGAGTGCCGCGTCTACGCCGAGGATCCGGCACAAGGCTTCATTCCCCAGGCGGGCGAACTGCTGCTCTACCGCGAACCGCAGGGCCCGGGCATCCGGGTCGACAGCGGCGTGACCACGGGTTCCGCGGTCTCGGTCCACTACGATCCCATGCTCGCCAAGTTAATCGTGTGGGGCGAGTCACGCGAGGCCGCCCGCGTCAGGGCGCTCACCGCGCTGCGCGACTTCGCCATCCTCGGCATCCGCACCAACATCCCGTTCCTGATCAAGCTGCTCGAGCACGAACAGTTCATCGAGGCCACCATCGACACCGGCTTCCTCGATCGCGAAGGCGCGGCCATCGCCGCGTCGTCGGTGTCGGAGCTACCCGCCGCGGCGTTGGCGGCCGTCGCAGAGTACCGGCGTACCGCTTCCGGCGGAACCGCCGGCGCAAGCAGTCCCATGACCACCACAAGCGACCCTTTCGATACCTTGAGGAACTGGCGTGTCTGACCCCGTCGTCACCTCGCTCGGCGGGGGCTGGTACATCGTGGACGATGGCGAGCGGCGCTGGCGAGTGGCGGTCGCGGGCAGCGGCGACACCCAGTGGGTGTTCGTGAACGGCCAGGTGGCGACGGTCGAGGCCGCCAAGACGGGACGACGCCGCAGCCGCAGCCGCGAGACCGGCATCATGTCGCCCATGCCGGCGACCGTGGTGGCGGTTCACGTGGCACCAGGTCAGGCGGTAACCGAGGGCGAGACGCTGATCGTGCTCGAGGCCATGAAGATGGAACTGCCCATTCGCGCGCCGCGCGACGGCGTGGTCAAGACGGTGGCCTGCCGGGCCGGCGAGCTGGTGCAGCCGGGCGTGAACCTGCTGGAGTTCGAGTAGGTGCGCACACCGCCGCGGGTGTCGATCGTCGAAGTCGGGCCGCGTGACGGGCTGCAGAACGAGCGGTCGCTAATCACCGCCGCCGACAAGGTGGCGTTCGTCGATCGCCTGTCGGCTGCCGGCCACAGCGTGATTGAGGTCTCGGCCTTTGTCTCGCCCAAGTGGGTGCCGCAGATGGCCGATGCCGGCGAGGTGTTTGCCGGCATTGCGCGGCGCCCGGGCGTTCGCTACACCGCGCTGGTGCCCAATCGGGCCGGACTGGCCCGCGCCATGGCCGCGGGTGTGACGGAAGTTGCCATTTTCGCCGCCGCCTCCGAGACGTTCAGCCAGCGAAACATCAACCAGTCGATTGACGCCTCGCTGCAGGCCTACGGCGAGGTCTGCGCCGAGGCACTGGCGGCGGGCCTCAAGGTGCGCGGCTACCTGTCCACCTGCTTTGGCTGTCCCTACGAAGGTGACGTTGCGCCGTCGCAGGTCGCGGCGATCGCGCGACGCATCCTGGACCTTGGGGTGTTCGAGGTCGCCATCAGCGACACCATTGGCGTGGCTCATCCCGGCCAGGTGCCGCGGGTCCTCGAGGCGGTGACGGCCCTGGTGCCGTTGGCGCAAGTCGCCCTGCATTTCCACGACACGCGCGGCACCGCGCTCGCCAACGTGCTAACCGGCCTCGACTACGGGGTGACCACGTTCGACAGTTCCGCCGGGGGGCTTGGCGGCTGTCCCTTCGCGCCGGGCGCGGCGGGCAATCTCGCCACCGAAGACTTGCTGTACATGCTCAACGGCCTCGGGGTGGAGACTGGCGTCGACCTGGCCGGGGTTGCGGCCGCATCGCGCTTCATCGAGTCACGCCTGGACCATCGGCTGCCCTCGCGGTACCTGCAAGCGCTGCCTTAATCGGCACCGCATTTGCTTTGTCTACGCGGAACAGGTTATTGAGGGGAACCGGCTACCTATTGTGGGTAGCGGTCTGCCCCAATGGACCAGACGACCATGCGCCACCAGGCTGAAGCGATCGCGCGCCGCTCGACCCTCTGGGAAGACTTCGGCATTGGCGTCGCCGTCTTCGCATTGTGCCTGGCACTGGTCGTCGGTGTCGGGCTGTGGGCCAACTACGTATCGGCCTCGATCTTCATCCTGGGCGTGGCGATTCTGGCCTGGCACAACGGCTTTGGCCCGGCCATTGTCACCGCCCTCCTGGGCACCGCCGTCACCGGTCCCCTGATCTCCGCTCTCGATGCGCGGGCCGACGCCATCAACGTGCCGGTCAGGGTTGTCACCGTCCTGGTGGTCTCGGTGGTGGTCGCGTGGCTGTGCGGCAACCTCTACCGCGCGCGCGAACGCCTGCTCGTGGAGCAGATGCGTCTCCGTGAAAGTGAAGGCTTCCACCGCCTGATTGGCGAGCTCGCCTCCGACTTCGCCTTTCACGCCCGTATCGATCCCGGCGGCCACATCGTCATCGATTCGGCCACCAGCGGACTCAACGTGCTGCTGGGCTACACACTCGAAGAGCTGCAGAGCCGCCCGGGACTGGCCCTGATTCATCCCGACGACCGGCCCCAGTTGCAGAACGCGCTGGCCCGTGCGGGTGCCGGCGAGGACGTGCACGGCGAGTGCCGGGTCATCGCCAAGGACGGGCACCTGGTTCACGTCGAGTACAGCGCGCACCCCGAGCGTCGCGATGACGGCACGCTCACCGGCGTGCTCGGCGCGTTTCGCGATGTCACAGTGCAGCGCCAGCAGCAGGTGGCCCTGGCCGAGGAACGCCAGCGCCTGCTGGTGGACATCCGGAAGCGGCAGGAGGTCGAGGGCCAGTTGCGCCAGGCCAAGGACGAGGCCGAGCGGCGCGCCAACGAAGCCGAGGAGGCCCGCGCCGCGCTGAAGGATCGCGAGCGCCGGCTGCAGTACGAAGCGCAACTGAAGGACGAGTTCCTCGCCACCCTCGCCCATGAACTGCGCAACCCGCTGGCGCCGCTGCGCAACGTCGCCGAGATCCTGCGTCTCGAGACGCTGTCCGACACGGCGCGGCAGGCCACCGGGGTCATGGATCGGCAGATCACCCAACTGGTGCGGCTAATCGACGACCTGATGGATGTGAGCCGCATCACCCGCGGCCACCTCACCCTGCAGCGGCAGACAATCGATCTGCGAACCATCATCGAAAGCGCCATCGAGACCGCCCAGCCGCAACTGGCCGCCGCCGGGGTCAGCCTGACCACCGAGATCCCGCCGCAGCCGTGCCTGCTCGACGTCGACGCCACGCGCATTGCCCAGATTTTTCTCAACCTGCTCACCAACGCCGCCAAGTTCACGCCGGCCGGCGGCCGCATCTGGCTGACGGTCACGCCCCACCAGGAACGCGTGAACATCGTCGTGCGCGACAGCGGCGTCGGCATTGCGGCCGAAGACCAGGAACGCGTGTTCGGCATGTTCGTTCAGCTCAATCGCGACCTGCGCCGCTCGCAGACCGGACTGGGCATTGGCCTGACCCTGGTCAAGCAAATGGCGGAGCTGCACGGCGGCAGCGTCTCGGTGTGGAGCGAGGGTATCGGGCACGGCAGCGAGTTCACGGTAACCCTGCCGTTGTCGCGGGTGGCGGCCCAGAGCGTGCCGGACCAGTCTGCGGCACCAGCGCAACGGCCCTCGTTCAAGATCCTGGTCGCCGACGACAGCCAGGACGGCGCCGACAGCCTGGCCTTCCTGCTGCGCGCCGGCGGCCACGAAGTACACGTCGCCTACGAAGGGCGCACCGCCATCCGCCTGGCCGAGGAACTGCGGCCCGATGTCGTGCTGCTCGACATCGGCATGCCCGAAGTGTCGGGCTACGACGTCGCCCGCGCCATCCGCCGCGAGGCATGGGGCCGCAACATGCGCCTGGTCGCGCTGACCGGCTGGGGCCAGGCCGAGCATCGCCGCCGCTCGCTCGAGGTCGGTTTCGACGATCACCTCGTCAAGCCCGTCGAGCTGGACGTGCTCGAAGATGTGCTGCAGATGAGCACGCCAACGCCCATTTCAGGCAAGGGGCAGCCGATTAGCTAGTAATTGCCCACCCCAACGGTGGCACGCGGTTTGTAGTAGTTCTGGCTGATGCGCCGATTGGGCGCGCAGAAGGAACGGAGAACCGATGAGTGCCACACCCTGGTTGATCGCAGGACTACTCGCAATCGCAATGCCCGCGGCGGCGCAACAGCCGGCCGACCCAGCCAGCCAGCAGCCTGCCAGCACCCAAATCGATGATGAACGCGGCCGCGTCGCGGTCACGCCCGACGGAGACGCCGGTCTCTGGTGGGTACCGGTAGCCGACACTAACGGCAAAGCAATGTGGCGGGGTTCCGCGCAGCGCAACTCTCGCAACACTCCGCAAGGCCTGATGAACATTGCCGACTTCACGGCCAATGTCTCCTACGGCTTCGGCGAGCGTTTTGACGTTTACGCAGCATTGGACGTGATCGAACGGGTCGATCGCGACATTGCCACGCTGTTTGTGCCGGCGGACGATGACCAGGGCGGTATCGACACGATGCGGCCCTACGCCCGCGAGCGCTGGACCGGCAACAAGCTTGGCGACCTGCGCGTCGGCGGCAAGTTCGCGTTCCTGAGCGAAGGTGCAGGCGACCCGTTCAGCCTGGCGGCCCGCGTCACGGTGAACGTACCGACGGGCGATTCGGACAACGGCACCGGCCAGGGTTCGGTGGCCGGCGATTTCTCGGGCGTCCTCAGCCGTTGGATTTCCAACAAGGTGGTGTTGTCCGGCACGGCTGGCTACTACCTCCGCAAGAACCCCACGGACCCGGTCGTCATTCATGTCCCAAACAACTTCCACTGGGGCGCGGGCATCGGCATCACCCCGAACTCCTCGTGGCTCATCCACGGCGAGATTCTTGGTGACCACCCGGTTCGGGACAATGCCGCCCTCGAAACCCGGCTGGTGGGCGAAGACGGCAGCGTCAGCACGGACCTCAGCTTCGTGGATCGGCAGACCTCGTTCACGACCGGCGTGACCTGGTTCGCCAATAACGGCTTCTTCATCGGCGCGGAAGTCCGGGCCGACACCCCGATGCCGGACCGCATTGCTGCCTCCGAGGACTCGCGCTCCGACTACCTCGACTACCACGTCCGCATTGGCTGGAGCCCCATGAAGCGCCGGCCGGCACCGCCCGTGGTGACTCCGCCGCCGCCGGTGGCGCCGCCCGCGAATCGTCCGCCCACGGTCAAGGCCAACTGCGACCCGTGCACGGTCCTGGTCGGCACCCGTTCGCAGCTGTCAGCCGATGCCAACGACCCCGATGGCGACCCGCTCACCTACGCGTGGACGGCGCCGGCCGGCACCGTTGAGCAGCCCAGCATCGTCAAGCCGATGTGGCTGGCGCCAATGGTCGTCGGCCCCGTGGCAGTCACCGTCACCGTCAACGACGGCAAGGGCGGCACGGCCTCGGACACCGTCACCATCCAGGTGATTCGTCCGGAACCGAAGACCTACACCTTCGAAGACGTGCACTTCGACTTCGACCGCTACACGCTGCGCGCCGAAGCCCAGCGGGTGCTCGAGCAGGCGCTGTCGGCCATGAAGGAAAACCCGAGCCTGCGGCTGACCCTCGAGGGTCACACCTGCAGCATCGGCACCGCGGAATACAACATGGCACTCGGTGAACGCCGCTCCAACGCCGTCCGCGAGTACCTCCTGCAGAACGGCGTTGCCGCCGACCGGGTCACGTCGGTGAGCTTCGGCGAGGAACGTCCGAAACATGACAACTCGCGCGAGGAGACGCGCCGGCTGAACCGCCGCGCCGCCCTGGTCGTTCGCCTCGACGCGACACAGAAGTAACGGAACCCGCCGGACTGGAGGTCATCGTGGTGGAAGACCTGGCGATGCTCGCCAACCAGGCGGGGGCCGACGCCGAGGCTGCAACAGCCAAGGCTGAGGCCGACAAGGCAGCGGCATCGGAGACGATGCCACTGCCGAAACACAAGCGCCGGCGCGGCGGACGGGCGGCCGAAAGCAAGGCCGCCCGCGTCGCCCGTCGCGGACAGCCCCCGCCCGCGCCCCAGGGGGCCGGCCCCGAAGATTCATAACCGCCGCCGGGTGTGGCTCCCCTTATTACTCATCCTTGTGGAGCCACACCCGGAGTCGTGTCAGGAGGTTTGAATGTTGTCACCCCACGACACGCCGGCGAAACACGGACACTAGCCGTCTACCCCGCTGGTATGCCCATGGCCTTCGCATCCGATCGGGACATTCGGAAGGAAGCCTGGCTGCATCGGCTGGGTTGTGCGACGTTTGTGGCCGTCGCTGCCGCCGCCGGCGCCGGCGCCTTCGGCGAACGCGGCGCGGTGGTGATTCGGGCAACGGCTATCTATCTCTTCCTGCTCATCGTCTTTCGCATTGCCGGCCGCCGCACCCTGGCGCAAACTACCAGCTTCGATCTCGTCTTGATCCTGATCATCGGCGACGCGACGCAACAGGCCTTGCTTGGCGAGGACAACACGCTGGCGGGCGGTGCCCTCGCGGTCCTGACCCTGGTCGCGCTGGATGTGTCGCTGGCCTACCTCAAGCGCCTGTTCCCGGTACTGGACCGGCTCATTGAAGGCGCTCCAGTCATGATTGTCGCCAACGGCCAGCCCCGAGAGGCCGCAATGGCCGCCAACGTCCTGGACGTCGATGACGTGATTGCCGCCGCGCGCGAGAATCACGGACTGACCGACCTCGCCCATATTCGCGAGGCTGTGCTCGAGAAGGACGGCAAGATCTCGGTGATACCCGCCCGCGGGATCAGGCCATGAGCCGGCGCCTCAGGATCGTGCTGGCCGCGGTGGTGGCGATCACGGCCGTGGCCGGCCTGGGCGTGATGGTGGCCATACGGCAACTCGAGCCCCGTCTTCACGCGTGGGTCACCGAATCGTTGGGCAAGACCCTGCAAAGTGAGGTAGCCCTCGGCGAAGTTCACCTGGCCTGGTTCCCGTTCCGGCTGACGGCGCGCGACCTGACCGTTCGCCATCGCGGCCGCACCGACATTCCGCCGCTCATTGTCGTCTCGACCTTCACCGTCGATCTCAACCCGAGGAACGTCTGGAACTCCACGATCGATCACGTGCAGGTGGACGGCATGGAGGTGCACATTCCGCCGAAGGACGCCGAGACCGGCAAGCGGCCCATCCCCCGCCCTGGTGGCAGCGGTGGCGAGGATTCAAGAGAGGATTCAGATGACGGCAGCGGCATTGTCGTTCGCCGACTGACCGCGACCAACACGCGGCTGGCGGTCATTCCCAGGACCAAGGGCAAGAACCCGAAGGTGTGGGACATCTTCGAACTGGAAATGGAGGATCTCGGGGCCGGCGGCCCGGCCCGGTTCCGCGCCGCCCTCACCAACCCGATCCCCTACGGCAAGATCGAGTCGGCCGGCCGATTCGGGCCCTGGGATTCTGCCGAGCCTGGCCGCAGCGGGCTCGAGGGCGAGTACACCTTTGCCGCCGACCTCGGCACCATCAAGGGACTGCAGGGCCAGTTGAGCGCCATTGGCACCATGAGCGGCGTGCTGGAGCAGATTGCGACGCGGGGCGAAACGCGCACGCCCGATTTCAAGTTGACGGCTCTCGACGGCTCGAGCATGCCGCTGACCACCACGTACGACGCACTGGTTGACGGCACCAAGGGCGATGTCGAACTGCAGCGTGTCGACATCATGCTAGGCCGCTCGCCCCTGCACGCCACCGGGCTGGTCGAGGGTACCAGCGGCGTCAAGGGTAAGCGCGTGATCGTGAACATCAGCAGCAAGGCGGCCAACCTCGCCGAGCTGCTGGCCCTGACAAGCAAAGCCCAGCCACCCATGGCGCGAGGGACCGTCAGCCTCGACGCCGCGTTCGACCTTCCCCAGGGCGACGCCGACGTGCTGGATCGGCTGGAGCTCGAGGGCTCGTTTCGCGCAGACCGGATGAGATTCGCGGACGGTGGGGTTCAGGACAAGATCGATGAACTCAGCCGGCGCGGCCAGGGCCGTCCCAGGGACGAGTCGATCGAGAACATGGCCTCTGGGGTCTCGAGCCGGTTCAAGCTGGCCAAGGGCGTGCTGGCCTACCGCGGCCTGGCCTTCACGGTGAGAGGGGCGGCCATCAAGCTCGACGGCACCCACCGGCTCGAATCGAAGGCCCTCTCACTAGGCGGGGAGGTGCTGCTGACTGCATCAGCGTCCAACACCCTCACCGGCCTCAAGCGCTGGCTCGTCAAGCCGTTCGACGCACTGTTCAGGAAGAAGGGCGCGGGCACGCGCCTGGTGATCCGCGTGGAAGGCACGCAGGACCACCCCAAGGTCGCGCTCGAGCTGGGCAAGACGCTGCGCGGCAAGTAGTCAGTGGCAAGTAGTCAGGTGGAGGCAACCCTTAGGGTCGCCTCGACTAGACAGGTGGAGGCAACCCTTTAGGGTTGCCTTTGGCAGAAGTCTCACGTCAGCGGCGCGTGGCAACCACGATGAACTCGCCGGCGTTGTCGCGGCGCTCATCGTCATTCACCGCCAGGTAGAGCACGCCGGTTTCGGGCATCGTCAGCGTCGTCTGGTCGCCAATGCCGAACGGGCGGCCATTGCTGCCGATTCGTCCGATCAAGGCACCGGCGTTGGCTCCCGGGAGCGGCGCCAGCGGCGCGCTCCGGGTCGTTCCCGCGACGCGCGCCCGGTCGGCGGCGTTGTCGGAGAGCTGCACTTCACCAGTAGCATCGAACGACACCACGTCACCCTGGCGCACGGTGATGCCGGTCGAGACCCACGCTGCCGTGGCGGGCACGCGCACACCGCCGGCCGGCACATCCGCAGGCGTCATTCCCGTGCCGGCTGTCGCGTCGAACGGATAAGAGCCCAGGTAGATGCGCGCCACCTGTTCAGGCGGGTAGGTGCGCTGCTCCCCCGCCGAGGTGCGGAAGATGTAAGTGCGGGGCCCCTCGTCTCCCGAGCCTTCGCCGCCGCGGATCTGGACGAGCTGGCCCTTGACGCTCGAGCCGCCAGTCAGCAGCAGGAGGTGCTCGCTGTTCCGGGCTTCGCGGATCTCGGTGTCGGGCAGGCCCGACGCAGCGCCCTTGCGGTCGATCAGCGCAATGCTGCCGATCGGAATGCGACGTTGATCGGCGAGCGACACGCGCAGGAACAGCGTGCCCTGGCCCAGGGCCTCGATGCGCCCTTCGACCTTGGTGCCGTCGCGCATTTGAACAGTGGCGCGATCCTGTTCCTGCGCGGCGAGGCCGGCGGTGAGGATCGCTGTCGCGAGAACGGTCGTCATCAGTCTGAGATACATATTGGCTCCACCCATGGCCATAGCAATTGCCCGGCCACACTTGTGCTGGGCGAATACGCACGCCGGTGGACAGGATCGGAATCCCGATGCAGCGAATGTGAATCGCGGTTCTCGCCGTGTCTGGCGATAGAAGATCAAAACGCCGATATCCGGCGCCTTTTGTCAGCGGTGCCGTGGCACTTTAAATGCATTCCTGTGAGGCCGGAGAACACTGGATGCAGACGACCCCGCACAGCCCATCCCACCAACCACACACGCAAGTCCACACACCGCCGAGCGACCTCGCCGACCTCGCGACCCGCGCCCGCGCGGAGTTCCGCGAAATGCCGGGGATGTGCCTGACCACGGCCCAGGCCGCCCGCCTCTGGCAGCTCAGCCCCGACCAGGCGCAGGCACTCCTGCACGAACTGGTGCAGGCCGGATTCCTGGTCAGGCGCGACGGCCAGCGCTATCGCCTGCCTTCGTCGCTATAGACCAGCCAGCACCGGCGAGTGCGAGGCCGGTGCCCCGCACTCGCCCACCCAGACCTCAGTTCTTGGCGCGGCGCTTGGTCGCCGACCGGGCCAGCGCGCCGACGCGAGCCGGCTCACTGCTGCGCGACGTCCTCTGCTCGTCGGCCTCGTCTTCCTCTTCCATCTCCTCGGATTCGCCGGCGGTGGCGGCGTCGTTGATGCCGGCCTCGGCGAGGGCCGACAGCTTCTCGTCCGCGGCCTTCTCTTCTTCGAGGGTTTCACCGAGAACCGCGGCGACGTCGGTCAGCCCGAGCGCCTCGGCCCACGCCACGGCGGTGCCGTAGGCGGCAATCTCGTAGTGCTCGGCACGCTGCGCGGCGGCGATGATGCAGGCGTCCATGACGGCGTCCTCCATGTCCTCCTGCAGCGTCTCGCTCCCCTCTTCGATGATGCCGGCCATGCCGGCGCAGTGCTTGCCCCGGGGCTTCTCGTCGAGCAGTTCGAACACGCGTTCCAGCCGCGACACCTGCTCGTTGGTCTCCTCCAGGTGGCTCTCGATCGCGCTACGCAGATCGTCGCTCGCAGCCGCCCTGGCGATCTTCGGCAGTGCCTTGACCAGCTGTTTTTCAGCGTTGTACAGATCCCGAACCTCATCCACCAATGCATCTCTCAGCGTGTTTCCTGCCATGTCACTCTCCTGTAAAACTGCTGTCAACACTCGCTGCCGTCAACCGCGACGGCAGGCGTGGTGTCGTGACGTCACAGGTGCAAGCGATGTACCGGGCGCCGGTTCAATCCGACAGCAACTCGCGCAGGCCCGACAGCGACTCCACGTGATCGGCAATCGTTTTCACGATCATCAGCACCGGCACCGCAACGATGAGCCCGATGCCGCCCCACAGCCAGCCCCAGAACATGATGCAGATGAACACCGAGACCGAGTTCACGCGCGCCGCCTGCCCCAGCATGGTCGGCGCCAGCAGAAAGCCTTCGAGCGCGGTGATCACCACCGAACTGCCCGCCACCAGCGCCACCATGCCCGGCGACTTGAACTGGACGAGCGCGGCCAGCGCCGAGGCGACCAGGATGAACGTGGGCCCGGCGTACGGCACGGTGTTGAGCACGCCGGCGGCGACGCCCCACAACCCGGCGTAGCGCACGCCAAGCCAGGAGAAGACCAGCCACGTCGCAATCCCTACCAGGAGCCCGCTCCATGCCTGATAGAAGACGAAGCGGCCGATCTTGAGGTTGATCTCCTCGATCATCTGCAGCGTGATCTTCCGCTGCGAGAGCCGCCGGCTGCTGATCTTGACCAGTTTCTGCTTGAACATCTCGCCGGAGGCCAGCAGGAAGTAGACCAGGAAGATCATCATGATGCCCTGCCCCAGGTAGCCGCTCAAGCGTCTGGCGCCGACGACCATGCCGCGCTGGATGTCGACCGGCTCGACGATCTTCACCGGCGTCGCCGGCGACCCCGCCGCCGAATCCGCCGTTCGCTCGAGCTCGGTCACGGCCTGCTGCAACTGGCGCAGCAGGCCCTGCCGCGGCGAGGCCGACTGCACCGCGGCGCGGACGTCGCGCACGATGGTCGGCAGCCGGCGGCTGAACGCGGCCACCTCGTCCGACAGCAGGTAGGCGGTGACGCCGAAGGCTGACGTGATACCGATGACCACGATCGCCGACGCGAGCCAGCGCGGCAGCATCCGCGATAGCACCCGTACCGGCGGCGCCAGGGCCAGGCTGCCGAGCAGGGCCAGCATCAGCGGGGCGAGCACCCCTCTGCCGTAGCCGATGGCGAACAGCAGCAACAGCCCGGCGATCACCTGCAGTGCCGTGATCCGGGTCGGCACTTCGGGCAGCGATGCGTGCGGCTTGATCTCGGGTTCCAGGTCGTCGGCCATGCTCATCCATAAACACGATTCGTGCCAGTTCGGGTTATCGTGGGATCACCGATGACGTTGGACCAGGTGCCCCGCCCGGTGCGGGGCAAGCCGCGGGCGCACGAGTTCGTGTTCGCCCGCCTTCGCTACGATTCAGGAGACTGGGACTACAACCCGAAGGTCGCCGCCAACATCCTCAACTCGGTCGTCGAGTACACGAACATCCCGGTCTACCCCGAGGAAGTGGTGATCACGGCCGATTCGGACGAGTTGCTGTCGTTTCCGTTCCTGTTCATGACCGGCCACAAGCTGGTGCGCTTCTCGACCAGCGAGCGCGACCGCCTGCGGCGCTTCATCGAGCGCGGCGGCCTGCTGTTTTCGGATGACTGCAACCATGACGTCGCCGGGTTGTACGCCACCTCGTTCGAGCAGGAAATGCGGCGGGCCTTCCCGGAGCCTGGCACGCTGGACAAGCTGCCGCGGAACCACCCCCTGTACCGCGCGTTCTTCCAGTTCCCCGACGGCCCGCCCCAGACCGCGCACGAACTGAACGGCTGGGGCGACGACCTGGTACACGACTACTTGCGCGGGGTGTCGGCGAACGGACGGCTCGGGGTGCTCTACTCGAACAAGGATTACGGCTGCGAGTGGGACTACGACTGGCGCAACAAGCGCTTCCAGCGCGACGACAACACCCGCTTCGGGGTGAACATCGTCGTCTACGCGATGGGCGCGTAGAGCCGCGCGCCGGTCACGCACTGGTCACCCTTCACTAGCTGCTTTCACTTTCGACCTTTCCCACACAGCCCTTGATAGCCTTGATCAGCTCGGCCGGCGCGACCGGCTTGGCCAGGTGGCAGTCGAAACCGGCGCCGAGCGCGGCATCGGCGTCCTGCCGGCGGGCGTAGGCGGTCAGCGCGATCGCCGGCAGCTTGTTGGCGGCATCGCCCGGCAGTTGCCGCACCCGCCTGATCAGCGAGTAGCCGTCTTCTTCAGGCATGCCGATGTCGCTGACCAGCACATCGGGACGCCGGCGGGCGACGCGGTCCACCGCTTCGCGCGCCGACGGCACCGCTTCGACGTGCGCGCCGAGTTTCTGCAGGAGCAGTTCGAGCACATTGCGGGAGTCGGCGTCGTCTTCAACGATCAGCACGCGCACGCCGTGCAGTTGCTCGAGGTCGGCGGCCTGGTCGTCGGGCCTCTCGGCCCGCGGTTCGACGGCCTCGGCCATCGCCGGCGCGTCGGGACGCTTCGGCAGACGCAGCCGGAAAGTGGCGCCCTTCCCCTCGCCGTCGCTCTCGACGCTGACCGTGCCGCCATGCAACTCCACCAGGTGGCGGACGATGGCCATGCCCAGGCCGAGGCCGCTGTGGCGGCGGCTCATCGAACTGTCGGCCTGGCGAAAGCGGTCGAACACAAACGGCAGGAAGTCGGCGGAAATGCCAATGCCGGAGTCGGTGACCCGCACCGTGACATCACCGCCCTCGTCCAGCAGCTCCACCTCCACCCGTCCGCCCTTCGGCGTGAACTTCAAGGCGTTCGCCACCAGGTTCCAGACGACCTGCTGCAGCCGGTCGCGGTCGCCGTGCACCTGCAGCCCCTCGGCCAGCAGGCGAACGATCTGGATGCCCTTCGCGGACGAGGCCGGCGTGAGCGATTCAATCGCGTCTTCGATCACCGAGCGCATGGCGACCGGGCTGGTGTCGAGCACCAGCCGGCCGCCGACAATGCGCGACACGTCCAGGATGTCCTCGATCAACTGCGCCTGCGCGGCGGCATTCTGGCGAATGACGTCGGCGGCCCGCTGCACCGTCGGCCGGTCGCCGCTGCTCTGCCCCAGCACGTGGGCCCAGCCCATGATGGCGTTCAGCGGCGTGCGCAGTTCATGCGACAGCGTGGCCAGGAACTCGTCCTTCAACCGGTTGGCGGCCTCGGCTTCCAGCCGCGCCGCCTGTTCGCGCTTCAGCAGGCTGACGCGCTCCTGCTCGATGCGGACCCGCTCTTCGATCTCCGCCGACAGGGCGACGTTGGCCGATGCCAGCTCGCGGGTCCGTTCGGCGATCCGCGACTCGAGTTCCTCCTGTGCGTGGCGCAGCGCCTCCTGCTTGTTGAACAGCTCGACGAACACCGCCACCTTTGACCGCAGCACGTCGGGCGCCACCGGCTTGACCAGGTAGTCCACCGCGCCCACGGTGTAGCCGCGAAAGACGTGCTGCGATCCCCAGTCGTTGGCGGTCAGGAAGATGATCGGCGTCTGGCGCGAGCGCGGCCGCTCCCGTATCAGCACCGCGGTCTCGTAACCGTCCACCCCCGGCATCTGCACGTCGAGCAGGATCAGCGCGAAGTCCTGGTCGAGCACCTCCTTCAACGCCTCGCGGCCCGACCGCGCCCGGACAATGCGGTAGGCCGGGTCGCTCAGGACCGCTTCGAGCGCCAGCAGGTTCTCGTCGCGGTCGTCGACGACGAGGAGGTTGACGGGCTTCCTCACTTCGACAGCCAGACCCGCAGCAGCGAAATCAGCTGATCGGAATCGACCGGCTTGGTCACGTAATCGGACGCGCCGGCGCTGATGCACTTCTCGCGGTCGCCCTTCATCGCCTTGGCGGTGATGGCGATGATCGGCAGGTCTTCGAAATGGGTATTGCCGCGAATCCGCCGCGTCGCCTCGTAGCCGTCCATTTCCGGCATCATCACGTCCATCAGGACGACGTCGATGTCGGGGTTCTCGCCGAGCATCTTGAGCGCGTCGTGGCCGTTCTCGGCGTACTGCACCTCCATCTCGTAGCGCTCGAGGATGCTGGTCAGCGCGAAGATGTTGCGGATGTCATCGTCCACCACCAGCGCCTTCTTGCCGGTCAGCGTCGGGTCGCTGCGGTGCAGTTGGTCGAGCAGCCGCTGCTTGTCGGGCGGCAGCGCGCTTTCCACCCGGTGCAGGAACAGCGTGGTCTCGTCGAGCAGCCGCTCCGGCGACTTGACGTCCTTGATGATGATGGTCTGCGCCAGGCGCCGCAGTTCCGCCTCTTCGCTGCGGCTCAGCTCCTTGCCGGTGTAGATGATCACCGGCACCTGCGACAGCGCCCGGTCCGCCCGCATCCGCTCGAGCAGCTCGAGGCCGCTCATGTCGCTCAGGCCCAGGTCGAGGACGATGCAGTCGAACAGCTTGTCGCGAAGCTGATCGACCGCCTCCTGGCCGCTGCCGACGGCGGTGATCTCGACGTCGCCGTCGCCGATCAGCTCGACCAGCGTATTGCGCTGCACCGCGTCGTCTTCGACGATCAACAACGTGCGCAGCTTGCGGTCGCTGAAGTCGCGAATCACCTCGAACGCTTCGCCGAGCGACGCCGGGTCCGACGGCTTGGCCACGAAGGTCTTGGCGCCGAGGCGCATGCCGCGGTGCGGATCGTCGGTGACCGAGATGACGTGGACCGGGATGTGGCGGGTGCTGGGGTCGTGCTTCAGGCGGTCGAGCACGTTCCAGCCGTCCAGGCCGGGCAGGTCGAGGTCCAGGGTGATGGCGTCGGGGCGATGCTGGCGGGCCATCTGCAGGCCGACGTCGCCGCGCACCGAGGCCAGGCACCGGAACCGGCGCTCGCGGCCGAGATCCATGAGGATGCGCGCAAACGCCATGTCGTTCTCGATGATCAGGAGCACCCGGTCGCCCGGTTCAATCAGCGAGCGGTCGTCGTTCAGGGGGTTGTCGTCGACCGGCATCTCGTCGGCGGCCAGGGCGCGATCGACGGCCAGCCGCGTCTCGACCGGCACCTCGGCGCGGTCGGACGAGGTCAGCGCCGAGACGTAGACCGACGGCAGGTAGAGGGTGAAGCTGCTGCCCTTGCCGACGCTGCTGCTCAGCCGAATCTCGCCGCCCAGCAGCTTGGCAATCTCGCGGCTGATCGACAGGCCCAGTCCGGTGCCGCCGTACTTGCGGCTGGTGGTGCCGTCGGCCTGCTGGAAGGCCTCGAAGATGACCTGGTGCTTGTCCGAGGCGATGCCGATGCCGGTGTCGTCAACGCGGAAGGCAATCACCGCGGTGGCGCGGTCGAGCGAGGCGTGGCCGGGCGTCCACCCCGACGTGGCCGGCTCGATGGTGAGCGTGACCGAGCCCTGCTCGGTGAACTTGATGGCGTTCGACAGCAGGTTCTTGAGCACCTGCTGCACGCGCTTCTGGTCGGTGATGATCGACTGCAGCGCCCGCGAATCGAGATCGACGGCGAAGTGCAGCCCCTTGCTGCCGGCGACCTCGCGGAACGTCCGCTCGACGTACGACTGGACCTGGGCCAGCGACACCGGCACCGCGTCGACGTCCATCATGCCCGACTCGATCTTCGACAGGTCGAGGATCTCGTTGATCAGCTCGAGCAGGTCGGAGCCCGAGGCGTGGATGGTCTTGGCGAACTCGACCTGCTTGTCGGTCAGCGTCTGCTCGGAGTTCTGCGCCAGCAGCCGCGACAGGATCAGCAGGCTGTTGAGCGGCGTCCGCAGCTCGTGCGACATGTTGGCCAGGAACTCGGACTTGTAGCGCGAGGTCAGCGCCAGCTGCGCCGCCTTGTCCTCGAGCGACAGGCGGGCCTGGTCGATCTCGCGGTTCTTCTGCTCGACCTCGGCGTTCTGGGTGGCGAGCAGTTCCGCCTTCTCTTCCAGTTCCTCGTTGGTCTTCTGCAGCTCGGTGGCCAGCGACTGCGACTGCTTGAGCAGCTCTTCGGTACGCATGGTCGCGGTAATGGTGTTGAGCACGATGCCGATCGATTCGGTGAGCTGGCCGAGGAAGTTGAGGTGGGTGTCGTTGAAGCGGTAGAACGAGGCCAGTTCGATGACCGCCTTGACCTGCCCTTCGAACAACACCGGCACGACGAAGATGTTCGACGGCGCCGCGGCGCCGAGGCCGGAGCTGATCTGCACGTAGTTGCCGGGCACGTCGGTCAGCAGGATGGGTTGGCGCTCGACCGCCGCCTGCCCGACCAGGCCCTCGCCGGCGCGGAACCGCGTGCGCAGGTTCTCGCCCTCGGTGTAGGCATAGCTGGCCAGCAGCCGCAGGTCGGGTTCGTCGGTCGTCGACTCGTTGAAGTAGATGACGCCGTGCTGCATGGGCACCAGCGGCGCCAGTTCCGACAGGATCGTCCGCGACACGGTGGCCAGGTCGCGCTGGCCCTGCAGCAGGCGCGTGAACTTGGCCAGGTTGGTCTTCAGCCAGTCCTGCGCGGTGTTCTTCTCCGTCGTCTCGCGCAGGTTGACGATCATCTCGTTGATGTTGTCCTTGAGGGCCGCGACTTCGCCGGCCGCCTCGACGTTGATCGACTGCGACAGGTCGCCCTTGGTGACCGCGGTCGCCACTTCGGCGATGGCGCGCACCTGGGTGGTCAGGTTGGCGGCGAGGCGGTTGACGTTGTCGGTCAGGTCCTTCCAGGTGCCGGCGACGCCCGGCACGCCGGCCTGGCCGCCCAGCTTGCCCTCGGTACCCACTTCCTTCGCCACGCGCGTGACCTCGGCGGCAAACGAGCTGAGCTGGTCGACCATGGTGTTGACGGTGTCTTTCAGCTCGAGAATCTCGCCGCGCACGTCGACGGTGATCTTCTTGGACAGGTCACCGCGCGCCACGGCGGTGGTCACCTCGGCGATGTTGCGCACCTGGCTGGTCAAGTTGGCGGCCATCGAGTTGACCGAGTCGGTCAGGTCCTTCCAGGTGCCGCCGACACCAGGCACGTCGGCCTGGCCGCCGAGCTCGCCCTGGGTGCCGACCTCGCGGGCCACGCGGGTCACTTCCGACGCGAACGAGCTGAGCTGGTCGACCATCGTGTTGATGGTGTTCTTCAGCTCGAGGATCTCGCCGCGCACGGCGACGGTGATCTTCTTGGACAGGTCGCCCCTGGCCACGGCGGTGGTCACGTCGGCGATGTTGCGGACCTGGCCGGTCAGGTTGCCGGCCATCGAGTTGACCGAGTCGGTGAGATCGCGCCACGTGCCGGCGACGCCGCGCACGTCGGCCTGGCCGCCGAGCTTGCCCTCGGTGCCGACTTCGCGGGCGACGCGGGTCACTTCCGAGGCAAACGCGTTCAGCTGGTCGGTCATCGTGTTGATGACGTTCTTGATCTGCAGAATCTCGCCTTGCGCATCGACCGTGATCTTCTGGTTCAGGTCGCCGGTGGCGATCGCGGTCGCCACCTTCGAGACGTCGCGCAACTGCACGGTGAGGTTGCCGGCCAGCTCGTTGACGTTGTCGGTCAGGTCCTTCCAGGTGCCGGCGACGCCGCGCACGTCGGCCTGGCCGCCCAGCTTGCCTTCGGTGCCGACTTCCTTCGCGACGCGGGTCACTTCCGAGGCGAACGAACTGAGCTGGTCGACCATCGTGTTGACGGTGTTCTTCAGCTCGAGAATTTCGCCGCGGGCATCGACCGTGATCTTCTTCGACAGGTCGCCGCGGGCGACTGCGGTCGTCACCTCGGCGATGTTGCGCACCTGGTTGGTCAGGTTGCTGGCCATCGCGTTGACGTTGTCGGTCAGGTCTTCCCAGGTGCCGGCGACGCCGCCCACTTCGGCCTGGCCGCCCAGCTTGCCCTCGGTGCCCACTTCCTTCGCGACGCGGGTCACTTCCGAGGCGAACGAGCTGAGCTGGTCGACCATCGTGTTGATGACGTTCTTGATCTGCAGAATCTCGCCCTGCGCCTGTACCGTGATCTTCTGGTTCAGATCGCCGGTCGCGATCGCGGTCGCCACCTTCGAGACGTCGCGCAACTGCACGGTGAGGTTGCCGGCCAGCTCGTTGACGTTGTCGGTCAGGTCCTTCCAGGTGCCGGCGACGCCGCGCACATCGGCCTGGCCGCCCAACTGGCCTTCGGTGCCGACTTCCTTCGCGACGCGGGTCACTTCCGAGGCGAACGAGCTGAGTTGATCGACCATGGTGTTGACGGTGCTCTTCAGCTCGAGAATCTCACCGCGGGCGTCGACCGTGATCTTCTTCGACAGGTCGCCGCGGGCCACCGCGGTGGTCACGTCGGCGATGTTGCGCACCTGGTTGGTCAGGTTGCTGGCCATGGCGTTGACGTTGTCGGTGAGGTCTTTCCAGGTGCCGGCGACGCCGCCCACTTCGGCCTGGCCGCCCAGCTTGCCCTCGGTGCCCACTTCCTTCGCGACGCGGGTCACTTCCGAGGCGAACGAGCCGAGCTGGTCGACCATCGTGTTGATGACGTCCTTGATCTGCAGGATCTCGCCGCGGGCGTCCACCGTGATCTTCCGCGACAGGTCGCCGCTGGCGATGGCGCTCGACACCTTCGACATGTCGCGCAGCTGCACCGTCAGATTGCCGGCCATGGCGTTGACGTTGTCGGTCAGGTCCTTCCAGGTGCCGGCGACGCCGCGCACGTCGGCCTGGCCGCCCAACTGGCCTTCGGTGCCGACTTCCTTCGCCACGCGGGTCACTTCCGAGGCGAACGAGCTGAGCTGATCGACCATCGTGTTGACGGTGTTCTTCAGCTCCAGGATTTCGCCCTTCACGTCGACGGTGACCTTCTTCGACAGGTCGCCCTTCGCGACGGCGGTGGTCACCTCGGCGATGTTGCGCACCTGGCTGGTCAGGTTGGCCGCCATCAGGTTGACGTTGTCGGTGAGGTCCTTCCAGGTGCCGGCCACGCCCTTGACCACGGCCTGGCCGCCGAGCTTGCCTTCGGAGCCGACCTCGCGCGCCACGCGCGTGACTTCGGACGAGAACGTGCCGAGCTGGGCGACCATGGTGTTGACGACCTTGGCGGTGCGCAGGAACTCGCCAGTCAGCGGACGATCGTCGATCTCGAGCGACATCGACTGGGTCAGGTCGCCCTTGGCGACGGCGCCGATCACGCGCGCCACCTCGGTGGTCGGCTGCACGAGGTCGGAGACCAGCGCGTTGACCGACTCGATGGCGGTGCTCCAGCCGCCCTCGGCATAGGGCATCTGCGCGCGCTGCTTCACGTTGCCGGCCTTGCCGACCACCGTGCTCAGGCGCTCCAGTTCCTTGACCAGGCGCTCGTTGCGCTCGATCGTGGCGTTCAGCGCATCGCAGATCTTGCCCGCCAGGCCGGTGCGGTCCTCGGGCATCCGGACCCCGAAGTCGCCCCGCTCGTAGTTCGACAAGACGCTCAACAGCCGCTTCTGGTCCAGGGTATCGGTGCCGGCCGCCGATGCGCGCATCTTGCCTCCCGCAGTCTTCCGAGCCACGTGCATGCAATTAGTCCTTTGTGGAAACTCGGCCGTTTATGCAAAGACCAAGCCCGCGATTTCGCCGTTTCTTGGGTGCTGAGCTTCCCACTTTGGGCATCGGACTTCCAACTCAGCCACAAATTGTGTCGTGCGGCGACCGGCCACGGCCAATGGAAGGCGTTGACCCGGGTTGCCCCTGCCGGTTCCCACTGTTGGCCGTTTTGACCCGAATACCGCCAGAAATTGCTGGCACTGAACTTGATATGTCAACCGGTGTCGGGCACGAAAGCCCGTAGGAGGACCGATGAGCTTCAAGAACGGATATCTCGCAATCGCTCTCATGAGCGGCCTCTCCCTCGCGGCGTGCTCCAACACGGCAGCCGGCGTCGAGAAGGACGCCGAAGAGAACGCCGACAAGGCCAGCGCGGCCACGGCCGACGCTCGCGAAGACGCGAAGGATGCCGCTGCTGACGCCTCCGCCGCCACCCGGGACGCGGCCGCCACCACCGGTGGCGCCATCAGCGCCGCCGTGGAAACCATCGACGTGAAGTCGGCGCTGATGGCCGACCGCACCGTCGACGCCAGCCACATCAACGTCGACACGTTCCACGAAACCAAGACGGTCGTGCTCAAGGGGTCGGTGAAGACCGCGACCCAGCGCGACGAGGCCGCCCGCATTGCCGCGGCCGAAGCCACCGGCTACCGCATCGACAACCAACTGACGGTGGTCCCGAATCCTTAACCAGGGAAACTCCGGCCGGTGCCGGAGATGTAGCGTCCGGCTTCAGCCGGACTTGAGGAGACAGACATGAACGAGGACATTCTCGAAGGCAAGTGGACCCAGCTCAAAGGCAAGGTCAAGGAGCAGTGGGGCAAGCTGACCGACGACGAAATCGATCAGCTCGACGGCAAGAAGGATCAGCTCGTCGGCCGCGTGCAGGAGCGTTACGGCCTCGCCCGTGACCAGGCCGAGCGCGACGTCGACAACTGGATCAACAACACGCCTTCGACGTACTAGTCCCGCCCGGCCGCACGTTACGGATGTTAGCGTCCGGCTGAAGGGATGTCAGTTCTGGGGTAGAGCCGACGGGGGATGCATCGCGCATTCCCCCGCCGGCTCTTTTTTCAACACAGATGACGCAGATGACGCAGATGGGCGGGCTACCGCCCGCCTTTCCTGCCCACTTCGCGATGGGCGGGCTACCGCCCGCCTTCAGGCACCGGTCCGGCTAAAGCCGGACGCTACATTGCGCCGGTGGAGGCAACCCTTCAGGGTTGCCTGTCAATGACTCGGTGGAGGCAACCCTTTAGGGTTGCCTGTCTCAACTGAACGCGGCGCCGACCATGATCCGCCGGATGCGGCACCACGGCGAGCCGTGCGACGGGTGGTTGATCTGCACCGGCTGGCCCTTGGCGTCGCCGGTCGTGCCGAACATCTCCCACGATTCCTTGCCCGACGTGGCGTCCAGGTTCTGCCAGAAGTCGGTGGTGATCGCGTTGTAGGTGACGTCGCTCAGCATGCGCGTCTTCTTGCCGTTCTTGACCTCCCAGAACGCATCGCCGCCGAACTGGCCGTTGAAGCGCTGCTGGTCGATCGAGTAGCTGCCGCGGCCATCGATCAGGATGCCGTCCTTGGTGTCGGCAATGATCTCCTCGGGCGTCGGCGATCCCGGCGGCCCCGGATCGACGTGCACGTTGGGCATGCGCAGGAACGGGTAGTTGCGCCACGACGTCGCGAAGGTGCAGCCCTTCGACGCGTTCTGGCCGATGTAGTGCGCGGTCTCGCGGTTGGTCTGCAGGTCCACCAGCTTGCCCTCGCGGATCAGCGGCCACGACTGCGCCTTCACGCCGTCATCGTCATACCCCACCGTGCACATGCCGCCCTCGAGCGTGCGGTCGCAGGTGACGTTGAACAGCTTCGAGCCCATCATCAGCTTGCCGACGTCCGACGCCTTCACGAAGCTGGTGCCGGCGTAGTTGGCCTCGTAGCCGACGACGCGATCCAGTTCGGTGGGATGGGCGACGATCTCGTGGATGGTGAGCATGGCGTGCGCCGGCGTCATGATCAGGTCCTTGAGGCCGACGCCCGCGGGCGGCGCGGTGCAGTGCTCCACGGCCTCGTTGGCGATGCGCTCCACGTTTTCGAGCATCCTGGCGTTCAGCACCACCTCGTAGCCGGCCGACTTCGGCGCCACCGAGAAGGTGCGCGACTTGGCCTTGCCGTTCTTGAGGGCCGTGACGGTGAAGCCGGGCGAGGTGCGATAGATCTCCTGCTCGATGTAGGAGCCTTCCGAGGTCGCCAGGTACTTCCACTCGTAGTCGAACGCCATGTTCGACTGCACGCGGATTACGCCCGGCACCTTGAGGGCGGCCTCGTTGATCTTCATCAGGAACGCGATCTTGTCGTCGAGCGACACATCGTCCGGCTTCTGCTCGACCTTGGCCGCCCAATACTCCTGGTAGGCCGGGACCGGCGCCAGCTTGACCTCGAAGCGCTTGCTGATGGCACTCGCCTTCGCCACCTCGGTGGCCTGGGCGGTGATCTTCTTGATGTCGCCTTCGGTGACGAACGGGCTGCTGGCAAAGCCCCACACGCCGCTGTGGATCACGCGCACGCCGAAGCCGGCGCTGGTCTCCATGCCGCCGGCGCCGAACCCGAACGAGTCGGTGACAATGCGGTCGCGGACGGCGACGCTGTCGTTGACGTTGCGGGTAAAGCGGATGTCGGCATAGCTGCAGCCAAGACGCCTGGCCTCGGCCAAAGCGATGTCCGACAAGCCCTTGAAGCGCGATTCCATGACGCGGGCGCGCGGCGACTGGGCGATCAGGTCGCCGACCAGGTCGCTGGCGTAGAGAGCGACGCCGGTGGCGCCGAGCGTTTTGACGAATTCTCTTCTCTTCATTTGCTGTCTCCAGGCAACCCTGAAGGGTTGCCTCCACAATCGTCGGTGGGGGCAACCCTTCAGGGTTGCCCGCGCTGCTACACCGCCGGGGAAATCGAGGTCATGGTGAAGTCTTCGAGCTTCATCGCCGGCACCAGGGCCGTGCCCGGGTTGTCGTAGGCCTCGCCGGTGTGCATGGGAATCGCCGGACTGAGGGCCGAGATGTTGTTGAAGCTCACCGCCGGCGACTCGTTCCAGCGGAAGTTCTGCACCGGCGCCACGATCTCGCCGTTCTCAATCAGGAACAGGCCGTCGCGGGTCATGCCGGTGTTGAGCAGCGTCATGTTGTCGACGCCACGGATGTACCAGAAGAACGACACCAGCAACCCGCGCTTGGTCGATTTGATCATCTCTTCCACGCTGGTCGAACCGCCCTCCATCACCAGGCTCATGTTGGGCGTGGTGGCGGTCGGTTCCTTCTTCTGGCGGCTGGCCCAGTAGCGGTCGTAGAACAGGTTCTTGACGACGCCCTTCTCGATCCAGGTGACGCTCTTGGCGGCCAGGCCGTCCTGGCCAATCGGGCTCTGCCGCAGGATCGGGTTGCCGATCTCGCTGCGCAGCGTGAAGTTGTCGCCGAACACCTTCTCGCCCAGCCGGGTCTGGCCGCGCTGCTTGCCGCTCATGAAGCTGCGGCCCTCTTCGGCGTTACGCGCGTTGAGCGACTGCAGAATCAGCGACAGGTAGCGCGCCGCCGGCCGCGGTTCCAGGATCACGGTGTAGTTGCCCGGCTCAATCGCGCGCGGCTTGCGCGACTTCAGCGCCTTGTCGGCGGCCACGTCGGTCAGCATCTCGGCATCGATGTTCTTGATGTCCTTGACGCCGGTGGTGCCGGCCCAGCCCGACCCGGTCTGGTCGGGCGTGCGGCAGGTCAGGATGAAGCTGGCATCGGCATAGTGGAAGTAGGTGAACAGCCCTTCGGAGTTGGCGCTGGCGTCCACCCAGTCGAACTTCGGGATGTAGCCGGCGCCGAGCACGCCCTTCTTCTCGCAGATGTCGGTGCTGGCCTTGACCATCTTCGCCCGTTCGGCCGGTCCGAAGTTGACCGCCGACGGCAGCGCCGCGTCGAACTCCAGGTAGCTCTGGGGCGGCTTGACCAGCGGCATCAGCTCCGGATTGTCGGGCTTGCGGCGGGCCAGGTTCTGCACACCGTCGATGGTGCGCTTGAGCGACTCGTCATCGAACTGGTGCGTGGTCGCGCTCGCCGACTTCTGGCCGTAGCGGACCGTGATCTGCACTTCCTGATCGTGCTCGATCAGGTTGGCGGTGATGCTGGAGTTGGCAAAGCGCGTCGCCGACCGCTCGCCGCCGGAGAAGCGAATCTCCACCGCGTCGGCCTTGCACATGTTCAGCACCTTGTCGGTGATCTGCTTGATCTCGTCTCGTGAATACGCCATTTCGATCCTCGGTCCGGCTAAAGCCGGACGCTACATTGGTAACCCGTCGATCCCTGGTCCGGCTAAAGCCGGACGCTACATTGGTAACCCGTCGATCCCTGGTCCGGCTAAAGCCGGACGCTACATTGG
>JBFWUK010000004.1:211143-252068 GCA_050247355.1 Vicinamibacterales bacterium
CGATCCTCGGTCCGGCTAAAGCCGGACGCTACATTGGTAACCCGTCGATCCCTGGTCCGGCTAAAGCCGGACGCTACATTGGTAACCCGTCGATCCCTGGTCCGGCTAAAGCCGGACGCTACATTGGTAACCCGTCGATCCTCGGTCCGGCTAAAGCCGGACGCTACATTGGTAACCCGTCGATCCCTGGTCCGGCTAAAGCCGGACGCTACATTGGTAACCCGTCGATCCCTGGTCCGGCTAAAGCCGGACGCTACATTGGCAACGCTGTGCCACCCGAATGTGGCGTCCGGCTTTAGCCGGACCATGCCGCTACTTGAACGCCGTGCCGACCATGATCTTGCGCAGCAGCAACGGCGAGGCGCCGTGCGATGGGCGATTCGACTGCACCGGCTGCCCCTTCGCGTCGCCGCCCATGCCGATGTGCTGCCACTCTTCGGGCGGACCGACCGCGTCGAGGTTGGCCCAGAAGTCCGTGGTGATCGCGTTGTAGGTGAAGTCGGTCACCATCCGCGTCTTCTTGCCGTTCTTGATCTCCCAGAAGCAGTTGCCGCCGAACTGGCCGTTGTAGCGCTGCTGGTCGATGCTGAAGCTGCCCTGGCCGTCGACCAGCACACCGTCCTGGATGCTGGCGATCATCTGGTCGAGGGTCGGCGAGCCCTTCGGCCCGGGCTCCATCTGGATGTTGGGCATGCGCAGGAACGGGTAGTTCCGCCAGTGGTTCGCGAAGGTGCAGCCGCGCGAGGTGGTCTCGCCCATGTAGTGTGCGGTCTCGCGGTTGGTCTGCAGCCCCACCAGAATGCCGTCGCGGATGATCGGCCACTTCTGCGCTTCCACGCCGTCATCGTCATAGCCGACCGTCGAGGCGCCGCCCGGATGCGTGCGATCGGCGGTGACGTTCAGGTGCTTCGACCCGAAGTTGAGCTTGCCGACATCCGACAGCTTCACGAAGCTGGTGCCCGCGTAGTTGGCCTCGTAGCCGACAATGCGATCCAGTTCGGTGGGGTGGGCGATGATCTCGTGGATGGTGAGCGCCGAGTGGTTCGGCATCAGGATCAGGTCCTTGAGACCGCTGCCAACCGGCTTGGCCATGGCGAACTCGACGGCCTCGGCCGCCACCCGCTCGGCATTGCCCTTCAGGTCGTTGTCGGTCACGAACTCCCAGCCACGGGTTTCGGTGCCGGGGTCGAAGGTCCGGGTCTTGACCACGCCGTCCTTGCGGGCGGTGGCGCTGATCGACGCGGCGGTGTAGTAGAACACCTGCTCGATGAACGAGCCTTCGGAGGTGGCCAGGAACTTCCACTCGTAGTTGAAGTTGACGGCGGCGTTCCCGAACATCACGTCCGGGTTCTTCTGCATCGTGGTCGTGACGTCCACCAGCATCGCCACCTTGTCTTCCAGCGGGATGCTCCACGGATCGACCTTGATCGGCGTCTGCCAGAACGTGTCGTAGGCCCTCACCGGCGCCAGGCGGACGTCGAACTTCTTCGCCGTGGCGCTGGCCCTGGCCACTTCGGTCGCCAGGCCGACAATCCGCTTGATCTCTTCTGGCGTGACGTTGGGACTGCTCGAGAAGCCCCACACGCCGGAGTGAATCACGCGGACGCCAAAGCCGTAGGTGTCCTCGTCGCCAAAGTTGCCAAAGCCGACGTTGCCGCCGCTCTGAATCTCGCCGTTACGCACGGCGACGCCGTTCGAACGGTTCAACGTGAAGCGAATGTCGGCGTAGGTGCACCCGAGGCGCTTGGCTTCGCGCAGCGCGTCTTCAGACCAGTTGCGATACTTCGGGTCCTTGATGACGGGGAACGGCGTCGACGACTGCCGCGCAAACACGGACGGCCCCAGGCTGAGACCAATCGCGCCCAGGCCAAGGGTCTTCGCAAAATCGCGCCGCGATGTGGTGTCCGGGAATGTGGCGTCCGGCTTTAGCCGGACCTTTCCTGTCGACATGCCGACAACTTTACCTCAGTCCGGCGCGGCGTCGCAGCCACCACTCGGCGGCGAGACACGTTACAAACGGAAACATCCACCACGGCGAATGCATGGGACGAATCGCCGCGGCCCTCTCGACCTGGGGCGTCGCCAGCGCCGCCCGCACCGCGTCGGCATCGCTCGCGTTCACCACGGTGCCGCCTGTGCGCCGCGCTGCACGCTCGAGCTTCGCCAGCACCGCGCTGACGCCCTCCGTGGCGCCGGCAGAGACGGCGATGCCGGCGACCGCCGACGGACCGCCGTCAATGGCCGCCCGTACCTCGCACGGCCCCGCTCCTTCAATCGCGACCGTGCCGGTGAACTCGCCCTCGCGTCCAGACGGCCAGAGGCGAAGGACGCGCGCCGCGCGGTCGCCACAGGTCACGGTAGCCGCAATCTCAACGGCGGCGCTGTCGTTCATGCGGCGATGACGCACGACCAGCGGCACCTCGCCGCCAGGCGGCGCGGCACTGCGGGCGAAATCAATCGACAGCGGCACGCTCAGCGCCGCCGACTCGAGAACCAGCGATCGCCAGAACCGATCGAACGCCGCGCCGGCGGCATCGCGATAACGCCAGGCATCAAGCGCGCCCGACACCACAATGCGGCCGCGCCCCGCCGGCGACACCACGATCGCGGCGCTCCCCTTCACCGACCCGAGGACCACGTCGAGCGGCGACGGCGCCGTCAGGCGCAGCGTCTCGGACGCCCGCAACGCACCGACCGGCGACGCGGTGGCCTCGAGATGCTCGGTCCAACGGCCGGGAAACAGCCGCGCCGCCGGCCCGGCGGGCGCGCGATCCGGCAGCAACACGAGCGTGCCGCCACGCTGTCGCACGTACCGTTCCAGCAGCGGGACGTCACCGGCGGCAACGCTCTCGGGACTGCCGACCATGACCACCGCGGCGGCATCGAGCGATCGCTCATCGATCCGCGTCGCCGCCGTGCCGGCCGCGAGCGACGGCGCCAGGCCCACCCGATGCCCCACCAGGAACCGGCCATCGTCTTCGAGGGCGCGGCGAACGAACGTGCTCGCCCACGACGGCCGCGCGTCGAACACCAGCACCGCCGCCCGCAGCGACGCCACATTGACGCCAACGGTCACGGCGTTGTCGATGGCCGACGTCTCGCCGTCGAACGGCTCGGCGGTCACGCGCAACGACCGCGCCCCTTCGGCGGCAGGCCACCAGGGCACGTCGAGCGAGACCGCGCCGTCCGCGGTCCAGGCATGTTGCGCCGACCCGACGATCGCACCGGCATCGGCGACCCGCACGTCGGTGCGCCGGCCGGCCATGCCCGCCCCGGTCATCACCACGCGGACCGTGCCTGAACCGGCGGCGTGGTGAGCGGATGACGCGGTCACCGATTGAATGGCGACGTTGGGATCGGCGGGAGCGCCAACCGGCACCAGCGACACCCGTGCGTCCAGGTCTTCAGGAATGCCGGCATCGACCGACCCGTCGGCGACCATGACGCACGTTTCGCCCGGTTCACACGGCAAGCGGCCGTGGCCCGGGCGGCGCACGCTGATGCGGGAATCCGAGAGCGCCGACCGTACCGCGGATTCGACAGGCGCGAACCCTCCGGACGTGAGATCCGCCAGCACCACCTCAGTCGCCGCCGGCCGGCTGGTCGTCATCACCGGATCGATCACGGCCGCCACGGCAATCAGCACGGCGGTCGTCCTCAGCGCGGGCCGAACCATCGCGGCGGCCATTACTGCCCGCCCTTTCCCGGTCGCGCGAGGGCGTCGGCGAGGTGGCCGGCCAGGGGATCGCCGGCGATCGACAGCGACTCGGTGGCTGCCATTGACTTCAGCGCGTGCGCGGTCACCGCCTGCATGGCCGCCCACACGGCGTCGCGGCGCGGCTGATCGCCGGCCGCCGTCACCAGCGTCACGGCCGCTTGCTGAAGCGAAGGCTCTGCAGGGTCGAGGGAGGCGACGCGCGCGGCCAGCGCGGCGTTGATGCCAAGGCCGGTGCTCGCGGCGGCCGCCAGGTCGCGCATCACGGCGCGCTGCTGTTCCAGCGCCGGGGCACTGTCGCCGTCGCGCCGGTCGCGGGTCCACGGCCGCGCGTCGCTCAGGTTGCCGGTCAACCGGCGCGTCGGGTCGATGCGCGAGCGATCGGGCAGCGTGCGCAGGAAGTAACGGCGGCGATCGAATGCCAGCTCGAGGTGATGCAGCGCCTGCCGTTCCAGCGCCAGCGCCTCGACCGCGCGGCCATCGTTCAACTGCGCCTCGGCTTGCGACATCAGGTTGATGGCGCGCAACATTTCGGCCCGGCCGGTGTTCTCGAGCCGCCCTTCCGCCAGCTCGTGAGAGTGCGCGGCCTCTTCGACCTCGTCTTGCACCTCGCCGCCGCCCAGGAAGACGACCTCGGCCCGGACCATCCGTTGCTCGATGGCCAGCAACTGGTTCTGCTCAACCCAGTCCTGCCCCTTGTCCTTGGCCTTGAACGACGCGATCAACTGTTCGGTCTTGTAGATCACCATCTGCTGGCTGATCGCGTACTTCTTCTCCTCCGCCGGCAAGGCAAAGCCCGAGCCGACGGCGCCCGCCAGGCGGCCGACTTCCACGAGGTACTGATCGGACTGCACCGGGCTGCCGTTCGGGTTGCGATCGCGGGCCATGGCGCGATACACCAGCACGTCGCCGTCGGCCAGCGCCAGGCCATCCAGCACCCACTCGGCGCGGCCGCGCCAGTGCCGGCCGTCGACGCGGTCGACCGCCAGCGGCACCTCGCCTTCGGTGAAGGTCAGCGCCTCACCCCCACCCGACGCCTTGGTGAACCTGACCACCAGCGATGCCAGGCCGAGGTCGTCCTGCGCGTCTACCTCGATGTGAATGCTCCCCTTGGTGCCGGTGATCGCCAGGTCCTTACCCGGCTCGAGCACGCGCACCTCGGGCGGCGCGTCGGGCACGACGATCACCGACAGGAACTTCGCATCGCGGCCATCGCCCGCCGCCGGGCGTATGGCCACAGCAGTCGATCGATCGGCCACCCACTCGCCACTGAACCCCTCCGCCGTCGCCGCCATCGTCAATGCCGGCTGCCCGGCCATCTCGGCAACCACGCCCTCGGCGGCTGATGCCGCTACCAGCCGGATGCGGCTGCCGGCGACGACGGTGACCTGTACTGGATCGGTGAGGGATGCTGCCGGGCGGCCGGAGTAGGCCGGCGGCGTCACGTGCACGGTCAGTGTGTCGATCACCGGCGTGCTCGCCTGCACTGCGCTGCCGAGGACGCCCGGCATGGGCGGAACGGCATCCGGGCCAATGGTCAGCACCGCGAACGCGCCGGCCACGACCGCCGCCGCGACGGCAATCGGCTGGCGGAGCGGGACCACGCGTACCGCATCCACGAGCGACAGCCGCGCATCGGCCTGCCTCTCGATCTCGTCGAGGATGTCCGATCGCACAGGCCGCGGCCGGGCGTGCAGTTCCGCCGTCGTGACGATCAGGTTGTCGAGGGCCGCCGCGCGCTCGATCAGGCTGGCCGCCATCATCGACGTCGCCCCCCACGTGGCGCGGGTCAGCAGGAACGCCATGACGCGGCCGGCGACGAGCGCCACGATCCAGCGCGGGGCCGCCGACAGACCGGCAATGGCCGCGACCATGCCGACGGCGCCGGCCGTCGCCGCGCCCGCCGTGACACTCCACAGCACATTGCGCACGCGCATGCGGGCGCGCACGCGTTCGACGACCGCGATGACCCGGCTGTCAGGCAACGCGGGCCTCCACTGCCGGTTCGCCGGCGGATTGGTTGCGCGATCGACGCAGTCCGAACTCCAGTGCCATCAGCGCCAGTGCCAGCGCCCAGAGCCAACGCCGGTCCCCTTCATCGGCCGGCCGGGCATCCTCCGGCACCGGCCCGGGCGGCCGCGACCACGCCTGGAGTTGTTCGCGACTGATGGACACCGGTTCCATTGCCGTCACCACCTGCGCCGTGACGCCTTCAATGGCAGCGGCGACCGCCGTCGCCGCGGTTGTGGCGGGCGACGGCCGGTCCATCCTCACCAGGGTGGCGCCGGTCGCCAACCGCTGCACCGCCGTCTCGTCGGCGCCGTCCCAGGCCACCACCACGCGTTCAACCGCGCCGGACCACTGCACGCCTGCCTCGAGGGCCGCGCGCAAGGCGGCATCGGCCAGCGGCTGATCGGCAGCCGCCGCGAGAACGCGCACGACATCGCCGGTCATGGGCGTCACTGCGCCGCCGGCCACGCGCGTCTCGTCATCGCCGACCTGCACTTGCCGCCGCTCGATCACCAGGCCGGCCGGCCCGAAGCGCAGAATCGGCCACTCACGCTCCACGGCAGGCGGAGGCACCGGCGCCGTCAGGAACCGGATGCCGATGGCTTGGGGAACAGCCTCCAGCAGCGCCGGCGACACGCTGCCCCGCCGAAACGCGCCGGCCAGCAAGATCTCGCGCGCCGCGGGGGGTTGCGCATCCAGCCAGCGCACGGCCTCGGCCACGGCGTCGGCCAGCCGTTCGCGAGTCACAGTCCGCGACGCAAGCGCTTCACCGGCGGCGTTGGCGGCCACCGACTCTGGGGTGCCGGCTTCCAGGATGACCGCACGGGCCACCCGCGCGCCGTAGCCGGCCGACCGCGACGCGGTTTGGAACACCGGGCCCGCCAGCGCCGTCACCGCGGCGACGACAATCGCCGCGCGGCACGCCAGCAACAGGCCGTCCTGGATGCGGCGGCGGCGAAACGCCGCCAGTTGCGACTGGCGCAGGAACCGCAGCGACGGGTACTCGACACGACGGCTCTGTTGCCGCACCAGCAGGTGAATGGCGACCGGCAGCGCCATCAATCCCAGCCCGAACAACGCCGCGGGAGCCAGCCAGAACACCGACATGTCCTACCCGCCGCCCCGCCGCTGCATCAGGAAGCGCCGCAGCGCCGGCTCCAGCGGCTCCCCGGTCACGAGCCGCAGGTACTCCATGCCGTCGCGGGTCACGGCATCGCGCACCTTCGCGAGCCACTGCTGCACGGCGGTGGTGTAGCCGTCGCGAACCGCCGACGGCTGCACCATCAGTGTGCGGCCGGTCTCGAGATCCACGAACTCGGCGGCGCCGCCGACGTCAAGCGACAGTTCCTCGCGGGCCAGCGTGTGAATCACCACCACGTCGTGACCCATTCGCGCCAGGCGGCGGACCTGCGGCAGCGCCTCGTCCTCTTCGTAGAAGTCCGAGACCACGATCACGAGCCCGCGCCGCTTCATCACGCTGGCGGCCTGCCGCACGGCGGCGCCAATCCCGGTGCCGCCCTCGGGCGCCAGGTGCGCGAGTTGCGACATGAACACGCGAAGGTGATGCCGTCCGCTGCGCGGCGGCACCAGCCGCGCCCGCTCATCGACCGCCAGCAGGCCGACGGCATCGCCCTGGTCGAGCACCAGCGTGCCCAGGATGGCCGTGACCTGGCGGGCCAGGTCGAACTTGCCGGCAAAGCGCATCGACCGGCTGACATCAACGACGAACAGCGCCGACAGGTTGGTGGTTTCGCGGAACTGCCTGGTGTACAGGCGATCGGTCCGCGCAAACGCTTTCCAGTCGACGTACTTCAGGTCGTCGCCGGGGCGATAGTGGCGGTACTGGCTGAACTCCGCACTGTAGCCATGAAACGGACTGCGATGCAGCCCCTGCCGCAGCCCTTCGACCGTGCTGCGCGTGACCAGTTCGAGGTCGCGCAACGACTGCAGTTCCGACGAGGTAACGACGTGCGCACGGGACATTGGGGCTTGGGGCTTAGGGGCCTAGGGGCCTAGGGGTTTAGGGGCTTGGGTGTTAGTTGGACGGAACGGTTTCGACCAGGCGGGTGACCACCATCTCGGCATCAACGCCGTCTGCCTCGGCCTGGAAGTTCACCAACAGGCGGTGCCGCAGCACGGGCGGCGCCACCGCGCGAATATCGTCGAGCGAGACCGCCGGGCGGCCGTGCAGCACCGCGCGGGCCTTGCCGGCCAGCAGCAACGCCTGGCCGGCGCGCGGGCCGGCGCCCCATCGCAGCCACTGCTTCACGAAGTCGGGCACGCGGTCGGCCTCGGTGCCGGTCGGCCGCGAGGCGCGCACCAGGCGCGCCGCGTAGTCCACCACGTTGTCGGCGGCCACGATCTCGCGCACCAACAGCCGTGCCCGCTCGATCTGCTCACCGGTCGCCACCGGCTCGGCCGACGGTTCGTGGCCCGTCGTGGTCTGCGCCAGGATCTGCCGTTCGTCGGCCGCGCTCGGGTAGTTGATCACCACGTTCAGCATGAATCGGTCGAGCTGCGCTTCGGGCAAGGGATAGGTGCCCTCTTGCTCGATGGGATTCTGGGTCGCCAGCACGAACAGCGGCCGCTCGAGCGCGTGACGCACGCCGCCGACCGTGACCTGGTACTCCTGCATCGCCTCGAGCAGCGCCGCCTGCGTCTTGGGCGGGGTGCGGTTGATTTCGTCGGCGAGGATGATGTTCGCGAAGATCGGCCCCGGGATGAAGCGGATGTTACGCGCGCCGGTGGCGCGGTCCTCTTCGATGACCTCGGTGCCGATGATGTCGGACGGCATCAGGTCGGGCGTGAACTGGATGCGGCTGAACTTGAGATGCACCGCTTGCGCGAGCGTCTTGATCAGCAGCGTCTTCGCCAGCCCGGGCACCCCGCGCAACAGGCAATGCCCGCCGGCGAGAAACGCGATGAGTATCTCGGCAATCACCTCGTCCTGTCCGACGATGACTCGGCGAAGCTCTTTCTGAAGCGCGCTAACCAGGGCAGACGTGTCCGACAGGCTCATTGAGCCTTAAATTCTATCCCTAGTCGTTCGGCCGATCCGGCCGGCGAGACGATTGATTACGTTCGCTGCAGCGTCCGGCACTCAAAAGGGCCACAGAGAACACAGAGAGCACAGAGAAGACCGAACGGTTCGCTGCCTCCGGCCAAAGGCCGGATCGCGGCCTGATGACGAAGGGCGAAAAATGAGTCCGCCACCAATTGATCAGGGGACTCATTTTGTCGCCCTTCGTCATCAGGCCCGCGTCGCTTCGCGACGCCAGCGAACCGTCGCCCTCCGTGTCTCCGGGTCTCGGTGGCCTGTCTTGACGGCGTCTCGGAGTCTCGGTGGCCTATTCGGACAATGCGATCATCGGATCGGTCTTCGCGGCCCGCCGCGCGGGCAGCAGGCAGGCCACGAGCGCGACACCGGCCAGCACCGCGGCCACCGCGGCGACAATCCGCGCATCCATGGCGCCGACCTCGTACAGTTGCGCCTGTATGGTCTGCCGCATCAGGTAGGCCCCGGCAATACCGAAGGCCGCGCCGAATGCCACGATCGTCCCGCCCTCGCGCAGCACCAGGGTGAAAATGCTGCTGTTGGCCGCGCCCAGCGCCATGCGAATCCCGATCTCGCGCCGCCGCTGCGACACCTGGTAGGCCAGCACGCCGTAGATGCCGATGGCGGCAAGGAACAAGGCGACCACCGCGAAGCCGGTCGCCAGCACCGTCGGCGTTCGTCGATCGCGCACCGACCCCGACAGCCGCTCCTCCATCGTCCGGACGCCGTAGAACGGCAACTCGGCATCGATCTGCGCCACCTCGCGGCGGACCGCGTTGATCACCGTCTGCGGTTCCTGCGTCGTGCGAATGGCCAGCCCGAGCGAACGTGACGGGTTCTGGCGCAGCGGGAAGAAATAGGCGCCGGTGCGGCGAACACCGGGCGAGTCGACCAGGCCGCGAATCCGCATCGGCGCGATCACGCCGACGATGGTCATCATTTGGTCTTCGCTGGGCCGCGCCATCAGGTCTTCGATGTTGTCGGGAAAGTACATCCGCTTGCCGACGGCATCGCCATTCGGCCAGAACCGTTTGGCCAGGGTGTCGTCAACCACCATCACCCGCGGCCGCTCCGCGGCGTCGCCGCTCGTGAACAGGCGGCCGGCCAGCAGGCGGACGCCCATGGTTTCGAAGTAGCCATCGGACGCCGACACCTGGCTCGGCGAGATCAGCGACTCGCCCTTCTGCATCTGGTAGCCCTCGGCGAGGATCACGCTGTCACTATAGGAACCGCCGAACGGGATGGAGGTGGTGGCCCCCGCCGACTCGACACCCGGGATGGCGCGCACGCGTTCGAGAATCCGCTCCGTGGTCGCGCGCAGGCTGTCGGCGCCGTCGTATCTCGCCGCGGGCAGGCTGATGGTGCCGGTGAGCACCCGCTCGGCGCGGAAGCCCGGATCGATCCGCAGCACCCGGTCGAAGCTGGCCAGCAGCACGCCGGCGCCAATCAGGAGCATCAGCGCAAAGGCCACCTGGCTCGTCACGAGCACCCGCCGCAGCAGCCGCGGCCCGCGCCCCTGCGTTCCGCTGCGGCCTTCTTCGCGCACCACCTGCGCGATGTTGGCGCGCCGCATGGCGACAATCGGAATCAGGCCGACCACCACGCCGACGACGGCGACCAGCAGCAGGGTGAAGGCCACGACGCGGCCGTCGATGTGAATCGCGGCACCCGCCGGCAACTGGTCGAAGCCGAAGAAGGGCGCGGCCTGCAGCGCCCACCACCCGAGACCCAGGCCCGCGGCGCCGCCGGCCAGTGCGAGCAGCACCGATTCGGTCAGCGATTGGCGGGCGAGCCGCGAGAAGCTGGCACCCAGGGCATGGCGGGTCGCCAGTTCGCGAACGCGGGCCGTCGCGCGCACCAGCGCCAGGTTGGCCACGTTGACGCAGCCGATTAACAACACGAAGATCGCGCCGCCCCACAGCATGGCCAGCGTCGATCGCGTCTCGCCGATCAGGTTTTCCTGGAAGTCGACGACATCGGTGCCGAACCTGGCGTTGATCAGGACCTCGCGGAAGGCCGGGAAGCGCTCGAGGTTAGCGGCGTTGATCGCATCGATCTGGCTTTGCGCCTGGGTAATGGTGGCCCCGGGCGCCAGGCGAGCGAACTGCTGCCAGCTGTTGCTGTGGCGGGCATCGTCTGACTTCTCCCGCGCCGTGAAGGCGGCGGGCCGGAACAGCTGGATGTCGGGGTCCAGGAACCGGAAGCCCTGGGCCATGACGCCGACCACGCGGTGGGGCTCGCCGCCCAACCGCAGGTCCTGTCCAATCGCCTCGTCGCGTCCGCCGAACAGGCGCTGCCACAGTCCGTAGCTGAGAATGACGACCTTCTCCTGCCCCACCTCGCCTTGCGCGTCAGTGAACGCCTGGCCGCGAATCGGCGATTCCTTGAGCACGCGGAAGAACGACGGCGTCACGGTCATGGCCTGGATGCGCTCGGCTTCGCCCAGCCCGCTGCCGCTGATGGTGACTCCCGTCTGCCGAAACATGGCGATCGCCTCGGCCGCCGACAGATCGCGCAGCCGATCGAAGTAGTCGGGCACGCCGTTGTCGGCAATGGCGACGCCGGCGCCGGGGTACTTGTTGAAAATGCGCACCAGCCGATCGGGCTGGTCGAACGGCAGCGGCTTCAGCAGCACGCCGTCGACAATGGCAAAAATCGCCACGTTGGCCGCCAGGCACAGGGCCAGGGTCGCGACGGTGGTGAGCGCAAAGCTCCGGTCCTTCCAGAGCACTCGTGCCGCAAAGCGGAGATCCTGCAGAAGTCGGTCCATGGCTACGAGAGTCTACGGTCGCGGAATCTGCCAGGTTCCGCCGGATTCGGGGTCTGGCGCCAAAACCCGGAAAATGGTGCAGAATCTGCGACACGTGTCCGAGCTCGAGTCCACGACCCTCGCCAAAGTCCGCTGGCGGCTCATCCCCTTCCTCTTTCTGCTGTATGTGATCGCCTACCTCGACCGGGTCAACGTCGGCTACGCCGCGCTCGACATGAACCGCGACCTCGGCTTCAGCGCCGCCGTCTACGGCTTTGGATCGGGCATCTTCTTCCTCAGCTATACCCTGCTCGAAGTACCGAGCAACCTGGTGCTGGCGCGGGTCGGCGCGCGGCGGTGGATCGCGCGGATCATGGTCACCTGGGGCCTGGTGTCGATGGCGATGGTCTTCGTCGAGACGCCGCTGTCGTTCTACGTTCTGCGGTTCGTCCTCGGCGCGGCCGAAGCCGGCTTCTTTCCGGGGTTGATTCTCTACCTCACGCACTGGTTCCCGGCCCGCGAGCGGGCCCGGGCGGTCGCGTTGTTCATGACCGCCACGGCCATGGCCGGCGTGATCGGCGCGCCAATCTCGAGCGCGATTCTGCAGATGCACGGCATGGGCGGCCTGCACGGCTGGCAGTGGCTGTTCATCATCGAGGGCTTGCCGGCGGTGCTGCTGGCGCCGGTGGTCCTGAAGCGCCTGACCGAGAAGCCCGGCGACGCGATGTGGCTGACGGCGGATGAACGGAACTGGCTGACGCGCGAAATGGCGACGGAACACGACCAGACGTCCGAGGCGCACGTGACGCTGCGCGCCGCGGTCTCGAGCGGCCGGTTGTGGGCGCTGTCGGCCCTCTACTTCTGCATCGTGATTGCCTTCTACGGCGTGAGCTTCTGGCTGCCGCAGATCGTGCAGGCGACCGGCGGCCTGAGTTCGGCCCGCGTGATCCTGCTGACGGCAATTCCCTACGTCGCCGCCACCATCGGGCTGGTCGTGATCGGCGCGCGCTCTGACCGCAAGGTCGAGCGCCGCTGGCACGTGGCCGTGCCCTGCCTGATCGGCGCCGCCGGCTTCGTGCTCACGGTGCTGGCGCCGCAGACGGCGGCCGCCTCGCTGGCCATGCTGTCGATCGCGGCGTTTGGCATCTGGGGCGCGCTGGGGCCGTTCTGGACCATGCCGACCGCGTTCCTGCGCGGCACCGCGGCGGCGGGCGGTATTGCGATCGTGAATTCGGTGGGCAACATCGGCGGCTTCGCCGGACCGTTCCTGATCGGCTGGGTGCGCGATGCGACGGGCAGTTTCGAGGGCGGCCTGCTGACGCTGGCCGGAGTCTTGGTGGCGGGAGCCGCGATCGCAGTCAGCCTGCCGGCTGCGCCTTCAACAGCGCGATGAGCGCTTCATCCAGCGTGCCCTTGCCGTCCAGGTACGGCTTCCACGCGGCGTCGAGCGCGGCCTTGTAGCTGCCCAGGCCCTTTTGCCGCCACAGTCCGTTGGCCTCGGCGTACGGCACGTGCCCAGGCGACACGCTGCGCACGGCCTCTCCCGCCGTGTAGAAGATCATGGCGTGCGAGAGCAGGTCCTGGACTCTCGGCGTGCCATGCTGCGCCGCCAGCGTCGCCATGCGGCCGTCGATCTCCTCATCCCACTGGTGCATGGCCTCGTGGAACACGATCTCGAGGCCCTGCATGCCCTTGGTCCCGGGGTCGAGGCTCGACACCACCAGCAGGCGATCGCCCGTCGAATATGCTCCGGCCCAGTTGGTGAAGCCGCTGATGTTGACGGGATAGCCATCTGCCGGCCACCGCTCCTGGTAGGCGCGCGTGATGTATTTGAGAATCGCGGCGCCGTCACGATCGACAAGGGCCTGCAGGGCCGCCACTTGTTCGGTGTTCGCCTTCAGGTGCGCCGGCCACCACATGGCGCGATAGATCGGCGCGGCCCGTTCGAGCATCGCGGCAATCGTGGGATCGACCGTGACCGCCGCCAGTGACGTCCGCGCGCCTGCGCCCTGAAGCGCCGTGGTCGTGGCCACCATGTCGCGATCGAATACGAGATCCTTGCGGCTCGGGCCCGCGGCATATGCGGTCACGGCCTCGGACCAGGCTTGCTGCTCGGCGCCGGTCAGTGCCGCCAGGCCGGCGGCCTGATCCGCAGGCGCCCCGGCCACGGCGCGACGCCGGCGATCGGGCATCTGCGCCTCGGCGCGGCCGAGCACGTAGAGAAAGTGATGCAGGTTCAACCAGAACCCGTCGGCGGTAAACCGGAAAATCGCGGGCGGCTGCGATGCCAGTGTCCCCGGCTGAACGGCGGCGGCAACCACGAACATGGCGACAAGAGCGAAAGCGATTCGACGCATAGGCAACTGTATTCCTAGACGATGGCCGCCCGCAGCCGGTTGGCACTTTAGGGTCTTGAGGTCTTGAGGGCTTGGGGTCTTGAGGTCTTGAGGTCTTGAGGTCTTGAGGTCTTGGGGTCTTGGGGCATCAGGTCGCGCGGATGGATTTCTTCAAGGCCGTCAGTGCCGCTGCGCACCGCCCGCCGAATGAATCGACAGGACGCCACGCACTTTCGTTCATGAAGCCGAGTCGCTTGGCCAATCCCGCAAGGTAGACGACCTCGCGGCTGGAGCCGAGGGCGATATCAAGAAATCGGAGCAGGTCTGGCTCGGACTCTCGGGCGCAGCCCTCAACAATGTTGGTCGGCACCGAAACCGCCGCCCGGCGAAGCTGGCTTTGCAAGCCATAACGCTCGGAGTCGGGAAACCCGCTCGTCGCAGCGTACACGTTGATAGCCAACTGATCGGCCAAGGCAAACGCGTCGAGCCTTCTATGGTCTCTGCTCATGCCTTGCTTGCTGCATTTCACATACCATTCGAGATCGACCCAAGCGCGGCCCGATTCGTGCCATCGCACCGCAAGAGATGGCACCGGATCGCAGAATCAGCAATCGTTCAAGCGAAGAGAAGCAGCACAAATTGCCACGCCTGCGCCCCAAGCCCCCAAGACCTCAAACCCCCAAGACCTCAAGACCCTTGACACACTAATCAATTCATACTAATTCTTTAGTATGCGCCCCAAGTCTGAAACCCTCACCGGCCAGGAACTCGAAATCATGAAGGTCATCTGGCGTACCGGCCAGGCCACCGTGCGCGATGTCTACGAAGACCTCAAGACCCGCCGCACCATTGCCTACACCTCGGTGCAGACCATGATGAACATCCTCGAGGCGAAGGGGCACCTCAAGAAGGAGCCGGGTGAACGGGCGCAGACCTACACTCCCGTCCGTCCGCAGAAGACCGTCGTCGGATCGATGGTCCGCGAGTTCGTGGACCGCGTCTTCGACGGCTCGGCGCGCCCGCTGCTGGTCCACCTCCTCAAGGAGAAGGGACTCACGGCCGCGGAGCGCAAGGAGTTGCAGAAGCTGCTCGACAAGGAGGGGGAATGACGATCTGGCTCTGGAATCTCGCGGCCTACAGCGCGCAGCTTGCCGCGCTCGTCGTCACGGCCGCAGCCGTGGCGTCCCTGTTCCGCCTCAACGCGCCGCGCGTCGCGGTGCGCTTCTGGCAGGTCGTGATGGCCGTGGCCCTCGCGCTGCCACTGCTGCAGCCGCGGACCGGCGATCCCGGCGCGACGATCGGCTCGTCCCTGACGTTCATCTCGACCGCTGCCGGCACGGGTGCCGCGGCATCGTCCCGTTTCGACCCGGCCACGCTGATCGGCGGCGTCCTGCTTGCAGGCGTTGCGGGGCGCCTTGTGTGGCTCGGTATGGGCCTGTGGCGCCTGCGATCGATCAGGCGGCGCGCGGTGCCGGCTCCCTCACTGGATGGTGTCTCGCTCGACCTGGCCGGCGGGCTGCAGACGACGGCGGCCGTCATGCTGTCGGACGAAGTCGAAGGGCCCGCCACCGTGGGCTGGTGGCGCGCTGTCGTGCTGCTGCCGCGCGGCATCCTGCACCAGCCGCCTGCGGTGCAGAAGGCGGTGCTTTGCCACGAGCTGATGCATGTGCGCCGGCGCGACTGGCTGGCCACGGTGCTCGAGGAAGCCTGGTGCGCCGTGTTGTGGTTCCATCCCGGCGCCCGCCTGCTGGCCTCGCGCGCCTGCCTGGCGCGCGAGACGCTGGTTGATGAAGAGACCATTCTCCACACGCGCGACCGGCGCGCTTACGCCGAGGCCCTGCTCGCCTTCTCGGCCCCGCAACCGCACCTGGTTGGCGCCACCGCGCTGATCGGCCGGCGCCATCTCAGCCAGCGCATCTCGCTTATCGCCCAGGAGGTTTCCATGTCCCGCAACCGTGCCGCCTCGCTCCTTGCTCTTTCGGCCGCCATCGTTGCCGTCGCCACTGTTTCCGCCGCCTCGTCCTTTCCGATGCTCTCGACCGAAGCTCAGTCGCAGCAGGTCCACAAACCCGGTCCGGGCGTGACACTGCCGGTGGTCGTGCATGAGGTGAAGCCAAGCTACACCCGCGAGGCGATGAACCAGAAGATTCAGGGGTCGGTGATGTTAGGCATCGTGGTGTTGGCCGACGGCAGAGTCGGCGACATCATCGTGGAGCAGTCGCTGGACCAGGATTACGGACTGGATCAGGAGGCGATCAAGGCCGCCAGGCAGTGGATCTTCAAGCCTGGGAGCAAGGATGGCAAGCCGGTGCCGGTCAGGGTGATGCTGCAACTGACTTTCACACTCAAGTAGTAGCGGGGCCGCCCACCAGCGCCGCCACCGCGCGCAGCAGCGCCTCGGGGCTGTACGGCTTGGCCAGGAACGCCTGCACCTCACCACCGGCCGCGCCCAGCGGGGCGCGGCCCTGGCTGACGCCGCTGGTGGCGATGATCCGCACCCTGGGATCCAACTTCAGCAGCGCCTCGATGGTGGCCGGTCCGTTCATGACCGGCATCATCATGTCCACGATCACCGCGGCAATGGCGTCGCGCCGTTGCGCGTAGACGCTGACGCCCTCGGCGCCGTCCGCGGCTTCCAGCACCACGTAGCCGAACTTCTCCAGCGTCAGGCGCGTGACCATTCTGACCGAGGCCTCGTCGTCAATCACCAGCACCCGCTCGCCGTGGCCGCGCGGCAACGCGCTGCGGTCGACGGCAAGATCGCCCGCTTGCCCCCGCCACGCGGGCAGGCAAATCTCGAACGTGGTCCCCTTCCCCAATTCGCTGTGGACGCGAATGAACCCGCCGTGCGCCTTGACGATGGCCTGCGACGTCGACAGGCCGAGGCCCGTCCCCTTGCCGACTTCCTTGGTGGTGAAGAACGGGTCGAAGATCTTATCGGCGACCTCAGGCGCAATGCCCATCCCGGTGTCAGCAATCGCCAGCACGACGTGCCGGCCAGGCGAGGCGCCGGGCAGCGCCGCGAGCTGCTCGTCAACATCGAGATGCGCCACCGATAAGGTCAGCACGCCGCCGCCGGGCATCGCGTCTCGCGCGTTGACGCACAGGTTCATCAGCACCTGGTGAAGCTGGGTCGGGTCGCCCGACACCACCCATTCGCCGCGCGGGATGTGGGTCCGCACCTGGATGGTCTTCATGAACGTTTCGTTGGCAATCTTCTCCACGGCGCGGACAATCGGCGCCACGTCGATGGGCGACTGCTGGCTCTCCACGCCCCTCGCGAACGACAGCACCTGCCGCACCATGTCGGCGCCGCGCGCCGCGCCGGACTCGATGGTGGTCAGCAGGTCCATCTGCTTGGGGTTGGTCTCATCCTCCTTGAGCAAGGCCACGGCCAGCAGGATCGGCGACAGCGCGTTGTTGAGATCGTGCGCGATGCCGCCGGCCAGGGTGCCGATGCTCTCCAGCCGCTGGGCGCGCAGGAACTGTTGCTGCAGCCGCCTGGCCTCGGTGATGTCTTCATAGGTGCCGAGCACGCCGGTCACCTCACCCTCGCGGTTGCGCAGGGCCACCTTGTTGGTGCGCAGCCAGCGCTGCTCGCCGTCGGGCCGCACCAGCTGCTCCTCGAAGCTCAACTGGGGTTCGCCGGATTCGATCACCCGGCGATCGATGGCCCGGTACGAGTCGGCGGACGCTTTCCAACTGGCATCGAAGTCGCTCTTGCCGACGACCTGGGCCGGCGACGCAAACCCCATGTCGGCCGCGAACGGGCGATTGCAGCCCTGATAGATCAGGTCGCGGTCCTTCCAGAACACGCGCTGCGGAATGGAATCGAGCACCGCCAGCAACGTCTGGCGCGAATTGAACTGCGCTTCCTCGAGCTGGCGCCGCGCGGTCACATCCTGGCAGGTGCCGAGCGCGCGAAGCGGCTTGCCGGCTGCATCCCGGTAAACCTGCCAGCGTTCTTCAACGAACTTGACCCGGTCACCGGGCACCGCGATTCGGTGCTCGACCGTGCTCGGTCCCGATGCCTCGAACGACTGCATGAACGCGTCGTTGACTCTCTGACGGTCGGCGGGATGGACGTATGCCAGGAACGACTCGTGGCTGCCGCCGAATCGATCGGCGTCGATCTCGAAGATGCGGTAGGTCTCCTGCGACCAGCTCACGGTCCCGTGCGTCAGGTCGGTCTCCCAACTGCCGACCTTGGCCACCTCCTGCGCCGCCGCCAGGCGGGCCCGTTCCTGCTCCAGTTGCCGCGCCAGGCCGCGCAGCCTCAGCTCGCTCTCGCGCAGGTCGGTCTCGACCTGCGCGCGCCGCGCTTCCCGCTGCTGGGCCTCGAGGGCGAACGACAGGTTGTCGGCCAGCGATTGAAACAGCCGCACCTCTTCGTCATCGAAGAACCCCGGCGAATCACAATAGATGGCCAGCACGCCCACCGGCCGGGCATCGAGGCTGAGCGGGAAGGCGGCCGACGACCGGTAGCCTCGCGCGATGGCGTGGTCGCGCCACAGCGCATAAGACGGATCTGACAGCGTGTCGTTGCACAGCGCCGCGGCGCCGGTTCGAAACGCCACGCCTGACGGCCCCCGGCCGGCGGGTTCATCGATTACCGACACCCGGATCGAGTCCAGGTAGCCCAGGTCATCGCCGTACTGCGCGACGGGCCGCAATGCCTGGCCGTCATCGCCGACCCGGCCGACCCACGCCATGCGCAGGCCGCCCTCGACGACGGCCACCCGGCAGGCCTCGGTGAACAACGTCTGGACGTCCTGGCTTCGGACGATCAGCGAATTGATGCGGCTCGCGGCAGCGTAAACGCGACTCAGCCGGTGGATACGTCGATCGGCGGGCGACTGGTCGCTCATGGGGTCCGGCTGAAGCCATTGTCGCAGGAACCGGGCGAACCTCAACCGGTAAGACGGACGAGGTACTGCCGGCCCGAATTTCTGTTACTCTTGGCGCAGAGCAGGCCCTTCGCCAGCAGGCGCCGGCTTCCCGAGGTAGCAGTTATGGCTCACAACGGCCAGCGTTTGCGCGGTCTAGTGGTGAGTGCGGGTGCCGCTCTTTGTCTCGTGGGGCTGCCAGCCCCGTCAGCGGCGCAGAACTCCACCCCCCAGTCATCCGGCGGTTTCCAGGCACCGTCCAATCCCGACTTCATGCTCGGCCGTCCGCGGGCCAGCCTGGGCGTTCGCGGCGAATGGGTGTTTGCCAGCGCCGGGTCCGACATCTACGACTTCGTCACCGATCAACTGACGCTCGAAAAATCCTCGTTCAACGCGCCGGGCTTTGGCGCCGAGCTGGCCTTCAGTATCAGCCCGCGGGTGGACGTGGTAACCGGATTCGACGTCGCCAAGTCGTCCACATCGTCCGAGTACCGCGACTTCGTCGACAACCAGAACCTGCCGATCCAGCAGGAGACGTCGCTGCGCCAGTCGAACGTGTTTGGCGCCATCAAGTTCGCGGTGCTGCCGCGCGGGCGGTCGATCAGTCGCTTTGCCTGGATCCCGTCAACCATCGTGCCGTACGTGGGCGGCGGCGGCGGCTTCACCAACTACGACTTCACGCAGAACGGCGACTTCGTCGACTTCAGCGACAACCGCGTGTTCACCGATCGGTTTCGCTCGCATGGCTGGGCGCCGACGGCCATGGTGTTTGGCGGCACCGACATCCAGGTCTACAAGCGCATGTTCATGTCGCTCGAAGGCCGCTACGTGTGGGCCAAGGCCACGCTCGACGCCGACTTCATTGACTTCGAACCGATGGACCTCGGGGGATTCCGGTTTGGCGCCGGTTTCCACCTCATGTTCTAGGCCGCCATGACGCGAACCACTTCTAAACCGCAGATGACGCGGACAACTCAGACTTCGCACGGGATGACTACCATGAAAACGACATTACTTCTTGCGTTCTCACTGGCGGCCGGCGCGGCCTCCGCGCAGCAACCCGCTCCGGCGCCCACCGCGCCGGCGACGGCGCAAGTCGATGCGCGCTTTGCCAACTGGCTCGGCTGCTGGCGCCTCGAAGACGACTTGGCCGGCACCGGCGCGCGTCTGTGCATCACACCCGACAGCCCGGGTGTGCGCCTGCAGACCGTGGTCGGCAAGGTCGCCGGCGGCGCCGAAATCCTCAGGGCCGACGGCGTGACCCGGCCCATCACCGACCAGGAGTGCAAGGGCACCGAGCGGGCCGAGTGGTCGCGCGATGGCCAGCGGCTGTTCCGCCAGACCGACGTGACCTGCGGCACCGAACCCGCGCGCAAGGTGTCGAGCATTGCCTTCCTGGGCAGCGGTCCGTCGTGGACCAACGTGCAACTGGTCGAGGGCGGCCCGGGCAAGGTCGTGCGCGTGCAGCGCTATCGCCGCGCGGCCGACCAAACGCTGGCGGATGGCTCCCGCGCAACGCAGCCGGCCCCCGGCGCGGCTCGCGCCACGGCGAGCGAGCTGCAGTGGAACGTGGAGGACGTGATCGAGGCCAGCGGCAAGACCCCGGCCGAAGCCGTGCAGGCCGCGGTGGCTGAGGCCAAGGGCCGATTCGATCTGAACAAGAGGTCGCTCGTCGCGCTGGCCGATGCCGGCGTCGCCGAGCCGGTGATCGACCTGATGATCGGCCTGGCCTTCCCCGAACGCTTCGTCGTCGAGCGCCGCGGCAGCTACGGATCGTCGGCGCCGGTCGGCATCTCGATGGGCGGTGGTTACTACGATCCCTTCATGGGTCCCTTCGCGGGCAGCATGTATGCCGATTGTTACGGCAGCGCGTTCGGCTATCGCAGCTACTACTACTCGAACTGCGGCGGCCCGCAGTACTACGGCAGCTTCTATCCCTACGGCTACAACTACGGCTACGGCGGTTACTACCCCGGCGGCTGGGTGATCGTCGACCAGGGTCCGGTCGGCGGCACGCCCGGGCCGCAGGTCGAAGGCCGGGTGGTCAACGGCCGCGGTTATACGCAAGTCCGTCCGCGCGAAAGCGAGCCGGGACAGGTTCGCACCGGAAGCCGCGACGGCGGCAACGGCTCGAGCGCCGGCTGGTCGGGTGCCAACTCCGGCGGCAGCAGCGGCGTGTCGTCACAGGGCTATTCCGGCGGCTCGTCGAGCGGCTCGTCGGGCTCGAGCGGGTCGAGCGGCAGTTCAGGCGGGCGCACGGCCGTGCCACGGCCGCCCGGCGGCGGCCTCTAACCGGCGTTCGCCCGCGCTTCGGCGCGGCGGGCCATTGGGGTAACCTTCGGGGCCTGGGGGCATCGTAGCCTTCAGGCCCTTTCTCTTTTCAGGAGATGTTTCGACATGAGCACCGGACCGCTGCCGATTGGCGCTGACGCCCCCGACTTCGAAGCGCAAACCACCGAAGGTCCGATCCGCTTTCACGAGTGGCTCGGCAATTCCTGGGGCGTGATCTTCTCGCACCCGAAAGACTTCACGCCGGTGTGCACGACCGAGCTGGGCTACATGGCGCGCATCAAGCCGGAGTTCGACCGCCGCGACGTCAAGATCATCGGCCTCAGCATCGATCCGGTCGACCGGCACGCCGGCTGGGCGCAAGACATCGCCGAAACCCAGGGCACCGCGCCCAACTACCCGATGATTGGCGATACCGATCTGAAGGTGGCCAAGCTGTACGGCATGCTGCCGGCCGGCGCCGGCGACACCTGCGAAGGCCGCACCGCCGCCGACAACGCCACCGTCCGCAACGTCTACGTGATTGGCCCCGACAAGAAGGTCAAGCTCGTGATCTCGTACCCCATGAGCACCGGCCGCAACTTCGACGAGGTGCTGCGCGTGATCGACTCCATGCAGCTCAGCGCGAAGCACAAGGTGGCGACGCCCGTGAACTGGAAGGATGGCGACGATGTGATCATCCTGGGATCGGTGACCGACGAAGAGGCGAAGAAGACCTACCCGCAGGGGTGGAAGGCGCCCAGGCCGTACCTGCGCATCGTGCCGCAACCGAAGTAGATGGACTGGTCCGGATAAAGCCGGACGCCACATCGCTGATTATGGACTGGTCCGGCTAAAGCCGGACGCCACATCGCTGAATATGGACTGGTCCGGCTAAAGCCGGACGCCACATTGCTGAATATGGACTGGTCCGGCTAAAGCCGGACGCCACATCGCTGAATATGGACTGGTCCGGCTAAGGCCGGACGCCACATCGCTGAGTATGGACTGGTCCGGCTAGAGCCGGACGCCGCATTGCTAGATGTGGTGTCCGCCTTTAGGCGGACCTTACGGGTTCAGCAGCACCGCCGCAACGGCAATCGGCGCGATGGCGCCGTCGGTGATCGTGATGTACATCACCTGCAGGTTGGGATCGCCGGTCGGCGTCAGGAAGTGGTAGTCGTCGATGTAGCCTTCGGCGCGCGCGTCCATCTGGTCGCCGTTGGGCCACAGGAACACCACGTCGCGCGCGCTGGCCTGCGCTTCCCAATCCTCGAAATCAACCACGCCGGCGGCGCCCGAAACGGCGCCATCGGCGTAGATCAGTTTCTTCGGCCCCAGAAACGGCAGGTTCCCGGTGGTGGCCCGGCCCTCTGAAATCGACGGGTCGCCGTAGTACAGGCGGTAGCGCACGCCGCCGCTGTGGAACGGAAACGCTGCCTGCGCGCTCGTGAACAGCTTCGGGCAGCCGTTGTCACGGTACTGCACCACCCACCTCGTGCCGTCCCACACCGCGTAGCCGTGGTTCTGTTGATAGTCCGAGCATCCGGTCACCCGGTCCGACGTGAACACCATGAACGAGCCCACCGCCATGTCCCAGTGCGGCGAGTCAAGCGTCGGCCAGGCCACCTTGAACTGGCGCGAGTGGTTGATGCGGCTGTTGCCGCCGGCATCGCCGTCGACGGCAATCGCCACGGTCGGCTCGCACCCGCCGCCCGCCGAGTAATCGGCGTCGGTGCTGCACGTGCCGGCCGGGCCGGCGTTGAAGTCCAGGCCGTAGTAGCCGTCCTTGCTGTCGATCCACATGGCGCGGGTGCGGCCATCGGCGCCCTCCGCCTCGAAGAACAGGCGGACGAAGCCGCCCCGTTCGCGCGTCACCGGCACGCCCTGCCCGGTGGCCATCCCCGCAATCAGCGCCGTCGACGTCGCCGGCGCGATCAGGCCGCTGCTGCCGGCGCGGCTGGTGAACGACAGGAACGAGCCGGCGTTGGCGGCGTCGGCGGCGCCTGATGCGACGGCCGCTGATAGCTGGGCCTGCCGCGACCCGGCCGTCCGCATGGGACCGTAGTAGAGCTGCACCCGGTTCGCCATGGCGCCGGCATCGGGTCCGAAGCGTGTGGCACTGAGGCGCGCATTGCCGTCGCTGACGATCGTCGTCAGCCGATCGACTGTGTTGCCGGAACCCTGCAGCTGCCAGTACTCGGTGTCGGTCTCGCCGCTCACGCTGGCCGAGGCCGACGCCGGCGAGCAGGCGTCGTTGGGACACGCCGCCACCGTCACCGCATAAGTCGTGGCCGCCTTCAGTCCGGTTATCGTCAGGCTGGTTGCCGAGGCCGGCGCCGTGGCCCGCACCTCGGTGCCCTGCACCGTCTCGCGGGCAATCACCTCGAAGTGATGCGTGGGATCGCCGTTGGACGCCGTCCAGCTGACGGCCAGCTTGGACGAAGCGGAAATCTGCCGGCCGCCGACGGTGTCCACGGCCACGAGGGTTACCGTGACGTTGACCGGGCCGGCTTCGGCGGCGGCGGCGGTTAACAACAGGGCGGTGAACAGCGTAATGGCTTGGAGGCGCATGTAAGGGCTTTGACCGGCTGGGCTGGCTCAAGGTTACGTCATGTGTCGATTTGTGCAGGCTTCCCTGTCCACCGTAGCCACGGCCAAGGTGGGCCTTCCGGAGGATTCAATGGAACGCAAGACGGCGAACGATTTCGACCAGGAACTGCTCCTCATCTTCGACCAGTACGTGCACGGCGCCATCGATCGCCGCGGCTTTCTCGATCGCGCGGCCAAGTTTGCCGTCGGCGGCGTGACGGCCGGCATGCTGCTCGACGCCCTCAGCCCCAGGTTCGCCGAGGCGCAGCAGGTGCCCAAGGACGACAAGCGCCTGAAGACGGAGTACGTCGAGGTTGCCTCGCCCAACGGCAACGGCAAGATCAAGGCGTATGTCTGCCGGCCTGCCAATGCCACCGGCAAGCTGCCCGCCATTGTCGTGGTTCACGAGAACCGTGGCCTCAACCCGCACATCGAAGACATCGCGCGGCGCCTGGCGCTCGACAACTTCATGGCGATTGCGCCCGACGCGCTGACGCCGCTCGGCGGCTACCCGGGCGACGAAGAGAAGGCCCGCGAGTTGTTCCCGAAGCTGGATCAGCCGAAGGTGCGCGAAGACTTCATTGCCTGCGCCAACTACGTGCGCACCAGGCCCGATGCCACCGGCAAGATCGGCGCGGTGGGCTTCTGCTACGGCGGCGGCGTGGTCGGCATGCTCGCCCACCGGCTGGGCGCCGACCTGGCGGCCGGCGTGCCGTTTTACGGCGGGCAGCCGACCGCGGAAGACACGGCCAAGATCAAGGCGGCGATGTTGATTCACTACGCCGGCACCGACCAGCGCATCAACGCCGGCTGGCCGGCGTGGGAAGCGGCGCTCAAGGCCAACAACGTGCGCTACGAAGGCTACATCTACGCCGGCACGCAGCACGGGTTCAACAACGACACCACGCCGCGCTACGACGCGACGGCGGCCAAGCTCGCCTGGGAGCGGACCATCGCGCACTTCAACAAGTACGTGCGTGGATGAGGCACGGCCCTTGCTCTGACCTCCGGTAACCGGCCGGGGACGGCCGAGTGTGGAGCGCTCCGCCCACAATCGGTCGTCCCCTGCCCACCTGGAGGCACAATGGCGAAGAACGATGGCAGCTCGTCGGTTTCCCGCGAATCACTGATCAAGGGTCTGCAGGAAGACCTGTCCCGCGAATACCAGGCCATTCTGGCCTACGTGGTTTATTCCCAGGCTCTCAAGGGCGCGAAGTACATGGCCATTGCCCAAGAACTCGAGCTCCACGCCTCGGAAGAACTCGCCCACGCCATCACCATCGCCAAGCAGATCGACTACCTCGGGGCGATGCCCAACGCCACCGCGCTGCCGGTGAAGCTGACCGAGGATCCCGAGAAGATGCTTCGTGCGGATCTCGACAACGAGAACCAGACCGTGCGCGCCTACCGCGAACGGGTGCAGCAGTGCGAGGCGCTCGGCGAATACGCGATGGCGGAAGAGATCCGCGAAATCCTGCGGCAGGAACAGGAACACCAGATCGATCTGGCGACGGCGTTGGGTGAGGACGTGCCGGATGTTTCGAAGATGCGGAAGTAGGGCTGGTAGGAAGGTTGGGGCTGGTAGGAACGTTGGGACTGAGCCGACCAGCCCCACCCCGCCCCACCAGCCCGACCTGTCCTAGTGCTTCACCATCGTGAGGCCGGTAACGGTGGCCTCGGTGTTATGCGCGAAGCGGATGCCGTAGACGCCATCCGTCGACTTCAGCTTGCCTGCGGTGACCACGTCGGCCTTGGGGTAGCTGCCGACCACGGTGCCGTTGACCGAGCACTCGATCTTGTCGGCGGTCACGGTCATGGCGATATCCTGCTTGACCGACGATCCCTTGCCGGCCGCCTTGTTGATGGCGGCGTTCGGCTCGGGCTTGCGCGAGCTGACCGCGAACGGGGCCGGCCCCATGCCGCGGACGATGAAGGTGCCGCTGCCGTACGCCGAGCAGTAGATGAAGCTCTGGTCGGCGGTGCCCATGGCGTTGCCGCCGATGACAATGCCGTACGGGTGCGGGTGGTCGTTCAAGCCCATGTAGTTCGACTCGGTGAAGGTCGCCTTCACCGTGTAGTTCCCGGTGGCCATGTTGGCGGGGTTCCAATAGGTGGTGGCGGGACCGGTGCGCACTTCGAGCACGCCGTTCTTCTCGGCGAGCCGCGCGTTGTTCAGCACCTGGCCGGCCTTCTCTTCCTGGGCGTCGATCTTACCCATCCAGCCCTTGGCGAAAATGCCGCCGTCCTTCACCGCCACCGCGCCATCGGGCTGGGCCGCGGGGGCCTGGGCGCGAATGACCGACGGGGTACACAGTGCAACTGCAAGCGCGAAACCGTAAACGAGACGCATGGTGTGTCCTCTCACTGAAATCTTGGTTGTGCTCGACACCGAAGGATCGGTGACCGGTGCCTGGCCGCCAAAGCCTTTGCGAAGGCGGTGCCGAATGAACACTATACCCGGTTCTCATGGCTCCTAGCGACCCGCGGCATAGGTGCGCTACCCTACCGTCATGAGCCTGCCACGCACCCTCGTCCTGGTCGCGCTGATCACCCTCCCGGCCTGTTCCAGCCCGGCCCCGGTAGCTGAGCCGTCGGCGGCCCCGGCCGCTACGGCTGTGCCGGCGGACCGAAAATACTTGCTCGAGCGGGTGGACGACGCGTCCGTCGTGCAGCTGTATGCGGACGGCTTCCCGGCGCTGCCGCTCAAGCAGAAGACGCTGATCTGGCACCTCTACCAGGCCGCCCTCGCCGGCCGCGACATCTTCATCGATCAGAAACACAAGGACGCGCTCGAAATGCGGGGCATTCTCGAGCGCATTGTCGCCAATCCGGCGGGCGTCGACGGCGCCACGCTCGCCGAAGTGCAGCGCTACACGAAGTTGTTCTGGCTCAACAACGGCCCCTACAACAACCTGACCGCCCGCAAGTTCGTGCTGAAGTGCACGCCCGAGGCATTCGCCGCCGCGGCGCGCGCCGCCGGCGCCGATGCCGCCGCGGTCGCCCGCCTGCAGCCGATGTTCTTCGACCCCGCGGTCGATCCGATCGTCACGAACAAGACCCCCGGCGCCGGCCGCGACATCCTGCAGGCCAGCGCCAACAACCTGTACGCCGGTGTGACGATGGCCGATCTCAAGGGCTTCGACGAGAAGTACGGCCTGAACTCGCGGCTGGTCAAGCAGAACGGCGCGCTGGTCGAAGAGGTCTACCGGATCGACGGCCGCTACGGGAAGTACATCAGCGAGATCGTGAAGCACCTGGAGGCCGCGAAGCCATTCGCCGAACCGCCCATGGCGAAGGCGCTCGATGCCCTGGTCGCCTTCTATCGCAGCGGCGAGGTGAAAGACCGCGTGGCCTACGATATTGCCTGGGTGCAGGACAAGGACTCGACCGTCGACACCATCAACGGCTTCATCGAGGTCTACCTGGATCCCCGCGGCGTCAAGGGTTCGTGGGAAGGCCTGGTCTTCTACGTCAACCAGGAGAAGACCGAACGCATCAAGACCCTGGCGGCGAACGCGCAGTGGTTCGAAGACCGCATGCCGTGGGACGCGAAGTACCGCAAGGCCAGCGTGCAGGGCATTGTCGCCAACGCCATCGACGTGGTAATCGAGACCGGCGACTCGGGTCCGGTGACGCCGGTCGGCATCAACCTGCCCAATGACCAGGCGATTCGCGAGAAGTTCGGCAGCAAGTCGGTGGCGCTGTCGAACGTGACCGACGCCTATGCCCGTTCGACGCCCGGCAACATGCGCAGCGAGTTCACGTGGGACGCGGCCGAGGCCGAGCGGGCGGCGAAGTACGCCGAAGAAGCCGGCAGCCTGACCACCGACATGCACGAAGTGATCGGCCACGCCTCGGGGCAACAGGCGCCCGGCAAGGGCAACCCGCAGGCGTTGATCAAGGAGGAGTTCTCCGCCCTCGAGGAGGGCCGCGCCGACCTGGTCGGGCTCTATTTCATTGCCGACCCCAAGCTGGTGGAGCTGGGCGTCATCCCGGCGGCGGACCACGACGGCATGGTCCGCGCCGAGTACGAGTCGTACACCCGCAACGCGCTGGTCCAGCTCCGCCGCATGCGCGAGGGAACCCAGATCGAAGAAGACCACATGCGCAACCGCCAGATGATTGTTCGCTGGCTGATGGCCAACACCAAGGCCATTGAAGAGCGCACGCGCGACGGCAAGACCTATCTGGTGATGGTGGATGCGACGGCGTTCCGCGACGGCGTCGGCACGCTGCTGGCCGAGGTGCAGCGGATCAAGTCCGAAGGCGACTACGCCGCGGCGAAGAAGCTGTTTGCCACTTACGGCGTGCACTTCGACCCGAAGCTGCGCGACCAGGTGGTGGCCCGCGTCGACCAGTTGAACCTGCCCTCCTACTCGGGCTTCGTCATGCCGAAGCTGACACCGGTGATCACGGACGGCCAGATCACCGACGTCGCCATCTCCTATCCGATGGACCTGACGCAGCAGATGCTCGAGTATTCAGGCGTTCGCAGGTAGCCCGGCACCAGAGCACCAGAGCACCAGAGCACCTCAGCACTTGAGCACTTGAGCACTTGAGCACCCTCAAGTATCCGACGTCTTGCCGCGGTGCTCCGCCAGCCACGCCTCGCTGACCGCGCCGACATCGATGTCACGCGGTTTCTGGCGGCGTCTCGCGAGGCTCAGCAGCGAGACCGCCACCAGCACCAGGCCACCAACCATTCCGATCCCGACCCACATGGCATCCCCCATGCCGAGTGTAGTGAGTCCGCCGCGGAATGGAGCTCGGCGGTCGCACGCTTATTCGATGCGGGCCGCCACCGCTTGAGGTTCAGCTGCCCGGGCACGGCCGGGTCGGCGGTATACTGCCGCCATGTTCAAGACCGTCCTCACGGCCCTGGCCTCACTCGCCTTTCTCTCGGCCCTGATCTCGGCGCAGGCGCCGCGGCGCGAGCCCGATCCACGCTCCATGGGCGGCGGCGATTGCCGCGACAACCCCTACAACTGTGCCGACGCGCCGAATCCGCTGCCCGCGCCGAACACGGTGTGGATCGAAGAGATGACGTGGATGGACGTTCGCGATGCGCTGAAGGCCGGCAACACCACCGCCATCATCGCCACCGGCGGCATGGAGCCCAACGGCCCGTGGCTGGTCACCGGCAAGCACAACTACGTGCTGAAGACCAACTGCGAAGCCATTGCGCGGAAACTCGGCAACGCGCTGTGCGCGCCGATCGTCGAGTTCGTCCCCGAGGGCCGCATCGATCCGCCCAGCGGTCACATGCGCAGTCCCGGCACCATCAGCCTGCGCCAGGAGACCTTCGAAGCGCTGCTGACCGACATCGCGCACAGCCTCAAGATGCACGGCTTCAAGAACATCATCATGATCGGCGACAGCGGCGGCAACCAGGGCGGTCAGAAGGCCGTGGCCGACAAGCTGACGGCGCAGTTTGCCGGCAGCGCCTTCGTCGCCACCATCCCCGGTTACTACACCGCGCCTCCGGGCACGCCAAACGTGCTGCGCCAACTCGGTGTCACCAAGGACGGCATGCCCGACGATGGGCTGCACGACAGCCCGGGGATCACGTTGAACATGATGCTTGCCGACCCGAACTCGGTGCGGTGGGAAGCGCGCGTAAAGGCCGGCAAGGCCACCATCAACGGCGTTGATATTTCGAACTTGAACCGGTCCCGCGAGTGGGCCCGCGCCATTGTCGACGCCCGCGCCAACCGCACGGTGGCGTTGATCAAGCAGGCGATCGCCGAGAAGAAGCCGAGTTAGGAGAGCTTCTTGGCCAGCCGCTCGCGTTCGGCGGCGGCTTTGTCGTGCGCCGCCTGCGCCGCGGCCTGCTCTTTCAGCAGGCCCTTCTCGACCGCCGCCGCCTCGGCCAGTTCGCGCTCGATGCGCTCACGCGTGCGCTCGGCCCGCTCCACGGCGCGCCGGGCGCGGTCGAGGGCGGCCTCGGCTTCGCGTTCGGCCGCCTCGGCAAACCGCAGCCGCTCGCGCGTCATCTCGCGCTCGCGCTGCGCCGCTTCGGTGGCGCGCTTCTCGGTTTCGGTCGGCTTGGGCTTCGGCGGTCCGGCCTTCGGCTCGAGCCTGGTCGGCGCCGGCCGTGGCTTGGCGGCGATGGTGAACCCTTCGAGCGCCTCGAAGCCGGTGCGCTTGAGGGGCCTGGTCAGCCGGCCCGGCGGATCGGCGCTGGGCAGGATGTCGAGCGTTTCGCGCACGGCATCCATGACCGCGTCCGAGGCCTTGCTGCCGTCGCTCTCGACGATCGAACGCGCGGTCTGGGTGGCGCGTTTCACCATTGCCTTGTGGCTGGCTTCGGCGCCACGCACGTCGGGCGACTTCCCCGCCAACTGCTCGCGATAGGCGGTGCGCAGCTGCTGCGAGGCTTCAATCAGCTCGTCGTAAATCGGCCGCTCGCGCCAATACAGTTGATTCACGGCCCACGCCGCCGCGTTCGGCTTCTCGAGTCCCTTGATCTCGGCCGCGCGCGGCCCCGCCTCCCTGGCCAACGCGTTGCGAGCGGTAGTGAACTGGTCGAGCGGCAACTGGTAGAGCTGATCGATCCGATCATCCACGATGCAATTATCCTAACAGTCCTCGGCACTTAAGCACCTGAGCACGTGAGCACCTAAGCACGCGAGCACTCGAGAATGAGGTAACGTCGTAGGTCTGGCTGCACATCCTTCACGCACTCCCTGGGCGGTCGGCGCCCATCTTACCCACCGCTTCAACCCCGAGCTTGGGATTGGCAGGATCACCGCCATCGACGGCCGGGCCATCGTCGTGGAGTTCCCGCGGTCGGGCACCACGCTGCGGCTGGCCGCCAGTACTGACGCGCTGGTCCCAATCGACTTGAGTCCGGGCCGCCCGGTGCGGATCACCGCGACGCACGAAGAGACGACCATCGCCGCCCTGCTGCCCGATGGACGATTGCGGTTGGTCAACGGCCGGACGGAGCCGCCGCACGCGCTGTGGCCGCTCGAGCTCGAGGGTGCGCTGCTCGAACGCCTGGTCCTTGGCGACCTCGACGATGTTGATGACTTCGTGACGCGGATGAACATCCTGCACCTGCTGGCCATTCGCGAGGCCGATGGCCTGGGGTCGTTTCTCGGCGGCCGCGTCCGTCTCTATCCCCACCAGTTGCATGTCGCCGAACGGGCCAGCGCCACCGATCCGGTCAGGTGGCTGCTCGCCGATGAAGTGGGCCTGGGCAAGACGATCGAGGCCTCGCTGATCCTCAACCGGCTGGTCCACACCGGCAAGGTCAGACGCTGCATGGTGGTGGCCCCCGAGACGCTGACCGTGCAGTGGCTGGGTGAGCTGTGGCGCAAGTACCACCAGGTCTTCACCCTGCTCGACTCGGAACGCCTCGGCGACGTCACCAAGGACTTCGGTGACGACTTCAACCCCTTCGAGCTGCATCGTCGCACCGTCATCTCGCTCGAGATGCTGGTGGCGCGGCCCCACCTCACTGACCAGGCCGTCAAGGCCGGAATCGATCTGCTGGTCGTGGACGAGGCGCAGCGGCTGCGGCGGCCGCCTGGCCACCCGGGCGAGCCGGCCTGGCGCGCGGTCGCCCCCATTGCCGCCCTGGGCCGCCACGTGCTGTTGCTGAGCGCCACGCCGCTCGAGGACGATGCGCACGGGTTCTTCCGGCTGCTGCAGTTGCTGCGCCCGCAGGATTTTCCCGAAGACACCAACTTCGAAGCGCGCCTGGCGTCGGGCACGCCGCTACCCGACTGCACCAGCTCGACCCGGCGCGCCGACATCGGCGGACTGCCGCCGCGTGTCGGCATCCCGATTGATCTTCTGAACCCCAAGAGCGCGAAGCTGCGTGGCGCGGTCGAAACGGCCGTCCGGCAGGCGCCTGCCGCCAATGCCGTGGCCGCGCGCGACAAGGTGGACCGGGTTCGCCGGGCGCTGGCCTCTGGTGCGGCGCTTGGCGCGGTGCTCGGCCCCGACGATCCGCTGCGGGCACAGGTCCACCCCCTGGACTCCGCGGATGCGCGCATCGAATGGCTGGCGGCGCAGGCACCGATCTGGCGGGCGGCGAAAGAGAAGACGCTCGTGTTCGTGGCGCATCGCGAGACCCTGGAGATGGTCCGCGCCGCTCTCAGCCAGCGCGCGCAATTGGCCACCGGCATGTTTCACGAAGAGCTGTCGTCGGCGCGGCGCGACACCGAGGTGGCGCGCTTCCGCGAGATCGATGGCCCAAGCCTGCTGGTCTCCACCGAGTGCGGTGGCGAAGGCCGCAACTTCGAGTTCTGCCGCCGGCTGGTGCTGTTCGACCTGCCGTGGAAGCCATCGGTGGTGGAACAGCGTATAGGCCGCCTCGATCGCATTGGCCGTCGCATTCCGGTGGAGGTCGTTTACTTCCGTCCGCCGGCCGGAGTTGGCCGCGACGCGGTACGGCTGTTCGAAGAGCTGGGCGTGTTCCGCGAGCCGCTGGCCGGACTCGAAGCGCAACTCGCCCACGTCGAGGGGGCGCTGGAGGAGATCGCGCTCGATCCGGCAGCTACGTTGACCGACGAGCGCTTCCATGCGCTGGTCGCCGAAGCGCGCACGGCCCGCACGCGCATCCGCGAGGCCGCCTATCAGCAGTTGCACCGGCATCCGTATCGCGCGGAAATGGGGCCGGCGATCCTGGCGCGCATTCCGAAGGAGCTCGACGAGCTCAACCAGGAGGTCGTGGTCACGGCGTCGATCGGCCTCGGGTTCACCATCGCGCACCCGAAGGGGCATCGCGTGTTCTCGATCGAGATTGGCAGCGGCGCGCTGGTCGATGGCCTGCCCGGCGTGCCGGGTGGATCAGGCTACGTTGGCACCTTCGATCGCGAAGAGGCCGTGGAGAACGAAGGCATCGACTTCTTCGCGTCGGGTCACCCGCTGGTGGAAGGCATCTTCGCGCACTACGAAGAGAGCCCGATAGGCCGTGCGGTGCGGTTCGAAATGAACATCGGCAACGAGGCCGGTGAGGGGCTGGTCGCGATTTACAAAGATGGCCCCGCCTTCGAGATCGTCGCCATCGATTCAGCGGGCAACGGCCGCCTGGATTGGGCCGAAGCCATCGGCCGGCGGCCCATCCAGGCGCGGCCGGTCATGGCGAAGCACGCCGACCACGATGAGTGGCGCGGCATGGTGCGCCGTCTCGGCGCGCAACTCGATCCGGCCCGCCGCCTGCACGCACTGGCCGCCATCGTCGTGCGGCCAGTGGTGCGCTCTTAACCGCCGGAATTGATCAGGAAGCGCAAGCGAGCCGTCTGCGCTATAGCCTCTTGCCCGACACCAGCATCACGATCAGGATGACCAGGATGATGGCGCCAAGGCTGCCGCCGACCGCGGGACCACCAACGTAGAAGCCGCCGCCGCCGAACAGCAGCAACAGAATAATCAGCAGGACTATCAGGTTCATGTCGCTCTCCTGTGGCCGGTCAGTGCATGTTCGATGCCAGTGGAAGAGGCAGGCTCGAGCGGCAGAGACGGCTACCGAGCAGTTGCGCTTCCCAAAGCAGAACCCGGATGCCCGTTTCGTGGCACATCAGCGGCCGTCCGGATGGCGATCGCGGGTACCATGTCGACGCATGAGCCGCCACTTTCACATCCTTTCCACCCTCGCCACCCTTCCCCTGCTCGCTGTTCTCGCCGCCACCAGGGCGCCGGTTGTCGCCGCACAGCCCGGCGGGCAGCATCTTGACGCGCTGGCCTCGTGGGTGGCCCTGGATGCCGCGACCGGTTATGAATCGCGCACGTCCCCGGCCCTTGCCAGGGCGCTCGGCGGTTGGACCGCCGACCAATGGGGCAACGTCGTCACCACCGTCGGCCAGGGCTCGCCGCACCATGTCGTGGCCTGCGCGCTCGATCGCCCGGGCTACGCGGTGACGCAGATTCGCGACGATGGCTACCTGCGGTTGCATCGCATTGGCCGTGGCTCGAGGCATCCGCTGTGGGATCAGCAGTTCGAAGCGCAGCAAGTACGCGTACTGACCGCCGCCGGTCCTGTGGCCGGTGTCGTCGGCCGATCCAATGGACACTTCGCGCAGCAGCACCGTGGCGACACTGCGGTCGTCACCGCCGACGATCTGTGGCTCGACGTGGGTGCGGAGTCGAAGGCCGACGTCGGCCGGCTCAGCATCGCCTTGCTGGATCCGGTGGGACGGCACCTGCCGCCCTGGCCCATGCCGGGCGGCGTGGCCGGCCCCGATGCCGGCCGCCGCGTGGGCTGCGCGGCGGTGGCGACGCTGGCGGCGGCCGCGCGTACGGCCGCGGCGCCCGGGCGCATCACCTTTGTGCTGAGCGCGCAGGAAACCACCGGCTGGGTGGGACTGTCGTCGCTCGTGGCGCGGGCCGACGGCATTGACCGGGTGACGATCCTGGCGCCGGGCGAAGACGCGCGTGCCGACAGCGAGCGCGCATCGGAATCGCTCAGCAACTTCGGCGGCGTGCTGCAGGCAGCCGGCGTGAAGGCGGTCCGCTGGCTGGCGCCGGCGGTGCAGCAAGCGGGCTCGCACATGGAAGTGATGCGCGAGACCGAGGCGCGATGGCTGCTCGATGCCGCCGCCAGGGCCGCGGGCGTGTCGATGCCGGCCGCGCACACGTGGGTCGCGGCGCCGGCGCAGGCGCCGCTGCTGACCGGCCACGCCGATGCATCCTTTGGCGAGACCGCCACCGCCCTCACCGGACTCGTCGACCGCTACGGCGTGTCAGGACACGAGTGGTCGGTGCGCCGCGCCGTGCTGGAAGCTCTGCCCGCCTGGGCACGCGAGCGAGCCGTTGTGGATGACATCGGCGACATCACGGTGGAGGCCGGGCCCGAAGGGCCGGCGACCGTGTTCATGGCCCACCTTGACGAGGTCGGCCACGTGATCGCCTCGATCGCCCCGGACGGGACCGCCGCGCTCACGGCCCAGGGCGGCGTGGTCGCCTCGGCCTGGGAGGGCCAGACCGCGATGGTTCATTTCGATCCGCCCGGCGCCCCAAGCACGACAACCGGCCAGGGCAACAACACCGATCCGCAATGGAAAGCGCAGTCGCTCAACGCCACGGCTCCGGCCGCCCTGCGAGGGGTGTTTCGAATCCGCTCGACCGCCGACCGGAAGGACCCGGGCGCGTTGCAGGCGTGGTTCGGGCTCGACGCCGCCGGCCTGGCGGCGCGTGGCGTGAAGGTAGGCATGCAGGTCACGAACTACAAGGAAGGGCTGCGATTGGGCCGCACGAGGTACGTCGCGCGCTCGCTGGACGACCGCGCCGGAACGTCGGCGCTGGTCCGCGCCGTCAACCGCATCGATCCCGATCGGCTGCCGGGCAAGGTGATCTTCGCGTGGTCGGTGCACGAGGAAGGCGGCCTGCGCGGCGCGAATGCCATGGCGCGCCGCTTCGGCAAGAGGACGTCGCGGATCTACTCACTCGACACGTTCGTGTCGTCCGACACGCCGCTCGAGTCGCCGCATTTCGCCTACACGCCGCTCGGCCAGGGGCCGGTGCTGCGCGCCATCGAGAATTCCAGTGTCTCTCCAGAAGCGGAACGGGTGCGCGTCGTCGGCGCCGCCGCCGGCGCGAAGATCCCGCTGCAGATCGGCCTGACGCAGGGCGGCACCGACGGCTCGAGCTTCACCTATTGGGGCGCGCCGAACCAGGGCCTGTCGTGGCCTGGCCGCTACAGCCACTCGCCGGGCGAGGTGCTGGACCTGCGGGACCTCGACGCGCTCGCGCGGCTGGTCGTGGCCGTCGCCAACGCGCGATAGGGCGGGGTCAGCGCGGCGCCAGCTTGCCGCCTTCGGCGAGGGTCTTCATGTTCGCCAGGGCGCGCTGGAACGTGGCCGTGCGCGACGCCTTGTCCTTCTCGCGCGCCGCGTCGTTCGGCAGCATCGAGTTGTCGTACATCAGCGTGTAGACGATCTTCGAGGTCTTGTCGGTGACCGGCCTGGCCTCGAGGGTGCCGTGATACAGGTTGTAGGGCCGGCCGGCCCGCACCGTTTGGGTATAGGTGTACGAGAGCTCGGTCTTGCCGACCAGCACTTCGTTGGCGATCGATCGCACCGAGCCGACTTCCCCTTCGACTCCTGACAGCATCTTGCAGCCGGCGGCAATCTGCAGCCACTCGGCGATGTCGCAGTACTTGCCAATGCGCTTCCACACCTCGGCGGCCGGCCGCTCGACCGCAATCTCCAGCGGAATCGTGATGTAAGTCGGGTTCTCGACGACGATGCTGGCGGCTGGGGTGGCGGGTTGACCGGCGACGGCGACGGCCGCCTGCGCGTGGACGGCGAGCGGGACGCCGGCCAGGGCCACAACGCCGAATGCCAGGGTGCGAGCGAGTGCGATCCGCATCAGTCCTCCAATGCCCGTCGGCCGTGACGGCCCGGCGCCGGTAGTCTACGCCATCGGCCGGTATTGCGAGGCGGCGATGCTGACTGGCGTTTAAGTGGACGAGACGTGATCGCCGAAGTTCGCCTGGCGCGCGGGGATCTCCTGCCGTCTCTAATATCCAATTTACTGTTTCTCAATAAATTACTTGCCGCTAATCAATAATGCTGATATTGATTATCGGTAGGTGAATTGATGCCCAGAACGACGCCGCCGTCGACCGCCTTACCAATTGCCCATCTCGCCCTGAGGATTGTCATCGTCCTGAACTGGCTGATGGCCGCCGCCATACTTGTCCTGCTCGTGGGCATGCCGAACCGGCAGTGGATCATGAGCGCGTTCGAGCTGTCACCCTCGCCGGAAGCTGACCGGCTGGTCATGGCCCTCCGCGCCATCGCCATGCTCGGCGTCGCGATCGTGCCGGTGAATTACGCCGTGCTCAAGCGACTGCTGGCCATGGTCGAGACCGTGCGCCAGGGCGATCCCTTTGTCGCCGCCAACGCCGATCGCCTGCGGGTGATCGCCTGGGCCTTGCTCGCGCTGCAAGTGGTCAGCATCATCATCGGCTCGATTGCCAGGACCGTTTCGGTAGCCGGACGGCCCGTCGATATCGATGCCGGCTTCTCGATCAACGGCTGGCTCGCCGTGCTCCTCACCTTCCTGCTGGCGCGTGTCTTTGCCGAGGGCACGCGCATGCGTGACGACCTTGAAGGGACCGTCTGAGATGGCGATTGTCGTCAAGCTCGACGAGCTCCTCCACGATCGGCGGATGACGCTCACCGAACTGGCGGAGCGAGTGGACCTCACGCTGGCCAACCTCTCGATCCTCAAGACCGGCAAGGCCCGCGCGATCCGCTTCTCGACACTCGAGGCGATCTGCGCGGTCCTGTCGTGCCAGCCGGGCGACCTGCTGGGGTTCGAGCCGAAGCCGGCGGGGCCGTCCGGCGTGGAGGACATCAAGTGAAGCCCAACATCACACTGGTCGTCATGACCCTGCTGTCGATCCTGCTGACGTCGTTCCACTTTGCCGACGACATTGCCCGCGGCATCGAACCCGGGAAGTTCGGCACCATCGCGGCCCAGGTCATCCTCGTGGTTTGGCTGTGCGGCCCGCTGATGCTGGCCGGCCGGCGAGCCGGGCTGGTCCTGATGTTCATCGGTTCGCTGTTCGGCTGCCTGATGCCGATCGTCCACATGCAAGGCGCCGGGATTGCGGGCGGCCGGATTGCCGGCTCGGCGGGAATCTTCTTCTGGAGCTGGACACTCGTCGCGCTTGGCGCCACCGCCCTCTTCGCCGCGGTGCTGTCGGCCCGCGAACTGTGGACCTGGAGTGCCAAACAGCGCGGCCTGCATGCGGCCCGAACCTGACTGCGCTAACATTCCGGCGGGAGACTGACGCCTTGATGACGGTCCCGCTCGTCCTGTTCCTTCTTGTTGCCTCGCCCTCGACCATCGCCACCCAGGCGCCGGCGGCGACTGCTGCCACCGCCACCGCGGTGCTGACGGTCACGCCACCCACCCACGACGCCCTGCTCGAGTTCAACGGCACGCCGGTCGCAGGCACTGGCGCCACCAGGACCATGCAGACGCCGCCGCTGGTCACCGGCCGCACGTATCAATACCGGCTGGTGGCGAAGTGGGAGCCGAATACCTACACCAAGATGACGCGCACCAAGACCGTGACCGTCCGCGCCGGCGATCGCCTCAACATCGATCTCACGGTGGACGATCCCGCCGATCGCGTATCGGTGATCTACGTGCCGACGCCGGATTTCGTGGTGGCGGAAATGGTCAGGCTGGCCGGCATCACCCCCAGCGACGTGACATATGAGCCCGGGGTCGGCGATGCGCGCATCACCATTGCCGCCGTCAAGGCCGGCGCCCGGCGCGGGGTCGGCATCGATCTGGACCCCGTTCGCGTGGAAGAGTCGCGCGCCAACGTCAGGGCCGGCGGCCTCAGCGACAAGATCGACATCCGTCTTGGCGATGCGCTCGAGCAGCCCGACCTTGGCCAGATGACGGTGGTGCTGCTGTATATGGGCGATCACTTCAACATGCTGATCCGCCCGTATCTCTGGAAGCAGTTGCCGGTCGGCGCGCGCGTCGTCTCGCACCGGTTCCTGATGGGCGACGACTGGCCGCCAGACCAGAGCGTGACAGTGCCCGACGAGTACGGCCTGCCCTACGACGTGCACGTGTGGACGATTACCGAAGCGCACAAGCGGGCGAAGTAGGAGTGGCTGGAGAGCGGCGCCATTCGGGCGCCGGCGACACTCACGCCGCAATCGAGGCGGTGTGGAGAATCGAGTCCACCCGGCTGATCGCCGGCATTGCCCGCGTGACCCGTGACATCGGCATTGCCGAGGAATTGGCTCAGGATGCGCTGGTAGCCGCGCTCGAACGCTGGCCAGACGAGGGCATCCCTGACAAACCTGCCGCGTGGCTGATGACAGCCGCGAAGCGGCGCGCCATCGACGCACTGCGGCGCCGGCCGATGCTGGAGTCAACCCATGGCGAGCTGGCGCGAGCGTTGGCATTCCAACAGCAGCGGCTCGGGCAAGCCATGGACGAGGCACTGGACCAGGTCATCGATGACGACGTGCTGCGCCTGATCTTCACCGCCTGTCACCCGGTGCTGCCGGTGGAGGGGCGCGTGGCACTGACGCTGCGTGTGGCCTGCGGCCTCACCACGGCCGAGATCGCGCGATCGTTCCTGGTGACGGAGAAGACGCTTGGCCAGCGCATTTTCCGAGCCAAGAAGGCGCTATCCGAGGCACAGGTTCCCTTCGAGACGCCACGTGGCGACGAGCTGCAACAGCGGCTCGAATCCGTACTGGCGGTGGTTTACCTGATCTTCAACGAGGGATACACCGCCACGGCGGGCGGCGAGTGGATGCGGGCCACGCTCTGCGAGGACGCGCTGCGCCTGGGACGCATGCTGGCGCAGCTACTGTCCGGGCAATCCGAGGTGCATGCCCTGCTGGCGTTGATGGAGCTGCAGGCATCACGCAACGCCGCCCGTCGCGGGCCATCCGGCGAAGCGGTGCTGCTGCCAGAGCAGAACCGTTCGTTGTGGGATCAGGCGCAGATCCAGCGAGGCCTGGCCGCTCTCGAGCGGGCGCGGCAGCTCGGTGGCGATTCATGCAGCTACGCCTTGCAGGCGGCGATCGTCGCGTGTCATGCCCGGGCCCACACTGCCGCCGATACCGACTGGGCGGGGATCGTGCGCCTGTACGACGTCCTGCTTCAGATTACCCCCTCGCCAATCGTGGGCCTGAACCGCGCGGTGGCCGTCGGCATGGCCCACGGACCAGCGGCCGGGCTCCGCGCGCTCGACGCGCTCGCCGCCGAGCCCGCGCTGGCCAACTACCACCTGCTGCCGAGCGTTCGCGCCGACCTGCTCGTCAAGCTGGGGCGGCACGCCGAAGCGCAAGACGAGCTTCGGCGCGCCCTGGCCCTGACCGGCAACGCCCGCGAGCAGGACCTGCTGGCGGGCAGGCTCAAACAAATCTCGCCGGCCGTGTAGAAATCGGGCCGCGCCGTTCGTCGACACTATGAAGGCGGCCAGAACGGCCGCCCGGCGGTACAAGGAGAAGGAATGCCACACTACTTGCTTTCGGGTCACCTGCCCGACAACTTCGACCCGTCCAAGCAGGACGAGGCGACGGTTCACGCGATCAACGCGCTCAACGACGAATTGGTCGCCGCCGGCGCCCGGATCGTCGCTGCGGGCTTGAGCGCCCCCCGCGAGGCGAAGTCGTTGCGGCCGCAGCCGAATGGCGAGGTGCTCATCACCGACGGCCCATTCGCGGAGGCCAAGGAACACGTCGGGGGGTTCACGATCATCGAGGCCGCCGACATGGACGAGGCGCTGGCGTGGGGCCGCAAGACCGTCACCGCCTGCCGGATGCCGCTCGAGATACGCGAGATCCCGTACAGCAACCTGCCGAGCGGCACCGCTCACCCATCGCGCTTGCGATAATATTGCCGCGATGTCCGTGACGCGCAATGAGCTGCTGGACGCGATCCTTGATTCCTGGGATCGCAACAACACCATCCTGATCAACCTGCTGCGGTTGATCCCCGCAGAGTTGATGGACCTCCGCGGCACCGCGACCAGCCATACGCTCGGCGAGCTCTTTACCCACATGCACTATTGCCGGCTCGTCTTCGTCTTCGAGGACGCGCCGGACATTGTGCCGGTTGAGCCAAAGGGCGAATGGGCGGTCGAGCGCGACCGCGACCGGCTGGTGCAGAAGCTCAACGAGAGCTGCGCTGCCGTCCGCGAAGCGGTTCGCAGCCGCCTCGCCTCGGGACGCGCGATGGATCGCCACTACGACCACCCGATCCTGATGCTGCAGCACTTCATCTGGCACGAGGGCTATCACCATGGGCAGATCAAGCTGCTGCTGAAGCAGAACGGCCAGGCGCTGGACGATGAGGTCGCCGGCGATGTCACGTGGGACATCTGGATGGACAAGGCCGCCGATCGCCAGCGCCTGAGCGCGGCGAGACGGGCGACGAGGCCCTAGGAAGGCCTGGCCCAGCCGGCCGAGGGATCTCCGCACGCGCGTCTCTCATTCGCTCCGCAACGCCTCCACCGGCACAATCTTCATGCCCCGGCGAGCCGGGACGTAGGCTGCGAACACGGCGACCGTGCCCAGGACCAGCGCCGTGGCGACAAACGTCAGCACATCGAGCCTGCCCGTCTGGAACAGCAGCGTGGTGAGAAAGCGCGACAGCCAGGCGGCCGCGACGACGCCGGTGAGAATGCCGACGGCGACCAGCCGCAGCGCGTCGCTAATCATCATGCGGAACACCGCGGCACTGCTGGCGCCCAGCGCCATGCGCACGCCAATCTCCTGCGTGCGCTGCGAGACCGCATACGCCATCACACCGTAGACGCCGACCCCGGCAAGCACCAGCGCGATCAGCGCGAACACGCCCAGCAGCGTCGACA